>NZ_JBHXWQ010000002.1:0-1073829 GCF_042671725.1 Nocardia sp. NPDC127606
CGTCAGTAGACGATGAGCAGACCGTCACCAGTCGACTTGAAAGCGAGCATGGGTAAAACCATCGGGGGTTCAAATCCCTCCGTCTCCGCCAAAGATCCGCAGGTCGGCCAGCGGACTTGCGGCGCGGGCCTCCGGAAAGCCTCTGACAGTGCTCGCACGAGCACAGGTGAGGAAAGTCCGGGTCGCCGGTCGCGGAGAACCGGATATTGCCGCAGAGACAGCCACCGTTCACGTCGCTCCTTGTGCTGGTGCCGTTTACCGACCCGATTGCCTATTGATCAGGTTGGGCCGTTGGTTGTTCGGAAGGTCTCGATTTCTTCGGCTCGGGTGCTCACCCATTCCAGGAGGCCGTGGAGCTTCTCGGCTGCCTCGTGGCCGATCGGTGTCAGGGCGTAGGAAACCTGTGGGGGGACAGTGGGTTCGACGGTGCGCTCGACCAGGCCGTAGTCGGTGAAGGTGCGCAGGTTCTGCGACAGCATCTTCTCGCTGATGCTGCCGATTCGGTCACGCAGGACGTGGTATCGCATCGTGCCGTCGAGGAGCGCGGCCAGGATCAGGACACCCCAGCGGCTGGTGACTTTGCCGAGGATGGCGTGGGCCGGACACTCTTTGTCGAATACGTCACGTCGACCGAGTGTGGGCCGGTCGCTGTCCGGGACTCCTACCGCCATGCCATGAGCTTACCTATCGGTATGGCCTTTCTATTGGAAAGTCCCCTTCGTACGGTTGGCCCATGGTGGATGTCAGCAAGGTTCTGGTGATCGGGGCGACCGGTCATGTCGGCGGTCAGGTGGCGGCGCAGCTCGCCGCGGGCGGAACGCGGGTGCGGGCGTTGGCTCGTGACCCGCGCGCGGCTTCGCTACCCCCGGATGTCGAGGTCGCGCAGGGGGATCTGACGGCCCCGGACACCTTGGACAGCGCCCTCGACGGCATCGACGCGGTGTACCTGACCTGGCCGATGTTGTCGGCGGAGATCGCGGAGCAGGTCGTCGCCCGCATCGCCGCACACGCGCGCCGCATCGTCCTGCTCTCCTCCGCCGCGGTCCGCGACGAACCGGCCGAACAGGACCACCCGATCGGCCGGGCACACGCCCTCATCGAGCAACCGATCACCGAGTCGACCCTGGAATGGACCTTCCTGCGCCCCGGTGGTTTCGCCACCAATACTGTCGAATGGGCGCCTCAGATCCGCGCGGGCGACGTCGTGCGCGGCGCGTACGGCGCTGCCACGATGCCCCTGCTGCACGAGGCGGATATCGCCGCGGTCGCCGTGCGCGCACTGACCACCGACGGGCACGCCGGGGCGAAATATCACCTCACCGGCCCAGCCGCGCTGAGCCGGATCGACCAGGTCGAAGCCATCGGTGCCGCGCTCGGCCGCACGTTGGTCTGGGAGGAGATCAGCCCCGAAGAGGCGATGGCGCACATGGATTGGCTCCCACCCGACATCGCGCGGGTGGTGCTGCGCGGACTCGCGGGCCTCGTCGACACACCGGGCTCGGTCACCTCCACCGTGCACGACGTCACCGGGTCACCTGCCCGCGACTATCGCCGATGGGCAGCCGACCACGTCGCCGATTTCCGCTGACTAGCCTTCGTCCCACGCCTGGATCGACGTCTGGTCGACGATGCGCCCGTCGCGCAGGTTCGCCATCGAGTGGGCGAGGACGCGGGTGCCGTCCGGATAGCGGCACGATTCCACGAAGGCGATATGGTCGCCGTCGATCAGGACGCTGTCGAGGGAGTGGGTCATCTCCCTGGCGCACACGTCGTCGAACATCGCGCTGATCTCCGAGCGGCCGTGCATCACCCGGGGGTGGCTCGGCTGGTCACGGTGGTCGACCATGCGGATCTCGGCATCGTCGCTGTAGAGCTTCAGCAGTGTTGCGGCATCACGGCTTTCGATTCCGCGGCGCAGTGCGTCGGCATCGAATCCCGAACTGGATGCGGTGCTCATCGGGGGCTCCCTCGCTCGTCGAAACGAGCCGGACCAGGGCGATTCGGCCCGTATCGAGAACCCTACGCCCGCCGTCGACCGTGCGTAACCCGTCGACCACCGGCCACCCACCGGGGTGGGTAGCCGGTTCGGCCGAGCGGGATGTCGTCGCGCCGAGTCAGGGTTCCTGGCGGCGGCGGTCGTCGACACCCTCGGTTTCCACACGTTCCTTGCGGACCGTCTCGGAGACCAACTTCTCGTCGTCGACTTCGTCGACCGCCAGCCGTACCCGTTCCACCGGGACGGCTTCCTTCTCGACGTGCACCTGGTCGGCGTGCAGGGTGACCTCGCGGTCCTCCTCGCCGATGGTCGCGCGCCCGGTGCGGTCGGTGATCGGCTCGCGTTCGACGTGCACTTCCTCGTGCGTCACCGGCACCTTGAAGGTCTGTTCCTCGGTGACCACGGTCTTGTGCAACCGTGCGGTGCCCACCTCTTCGCTCTCGGTGTCGACGCGCAGCTGCTCTTCCGAGCGCACCATCGAGTCGTCACCGTAGCGAGCGGTGTCGGACTGATCGGTCACGGTCCGCGCCGGGTTGCCGTGGGTCATCGGCATGTCGTCACCGGGGCGAATCCGCGGGCGCCCGTCGGCATTCCAGCCGGATGCGTGCGGGTCGACGTGGTAGTGCCGGAACAGTTCCTGCTCCGATTGTGCGCTGATCCGGGACCCGTCGTGGTACGGCGCCGACTTCACCAGCTGCTTGTCGACGTGCAGTCTGAGCGAGTCGTCGTCGGGCAGATGCTCGGCACCGGCCAGTGGAACCAGCGAGTCGTGGCTGAAGAATCCGGTCGAGACGGCGGCCCAGGTGGGCGCTCCGGACTGGTTGTCGAGGTAGATCTGCTTGACCTTGCCGATCTTGTTGCCGCGTTCGTCGTAGGCGGTGGCGCCGATCAGCGATTCCAGGGTCGATCTGCTCATGATGATCCCTCCTACCTGGTACGGAGGCCGGTCGCGGGCATGGTGGGCTCGTTCGCCGGCTCCGCTGGGGGTTGTTGGATGATCAATCGGTAGTAGCGTCCGGCACGGCCGGACTCGGCTACGTCACAGCAAATACCCGGTCGGTCATGAGCCAAACAGCCCGCCGTAGATCAGTCCCGGCGGACGAAATTCGGTCGAATGTCCAGGTCGGGCGCGTCGTAGTAGCGGTGGAAGGTGGGCGTCAGCCCGGACGAGATGGGCGGATTCACCCAACTCCAGTCGGTCGGGCACGCGCGCCCGGCGGCTTCCTCGCGCTGGACGTGATCGCAGAACTGCTTGGCCACGGTGTGATGGTCGACCATGTGTACGCCGGATGCGCGAAAGCTGTGCAGGACAGCATGATTGAGCTCGATCAGCGCTTTGTCGCGCCACAGCGTCCGCACCGACGAGGTGTCGAGACCCATCATGTCGGCGATCAGCGGCAGCATGTTGTAGCGATCGGTATCGCTGAGGTTGCGCGCGCCGATCTCGGTGCCGACGTACCAGCCGTTGAAGGGAGCGAAGGGGTAGCAAACACCGCCCACCTCCAGATCCATGTTCGAAACAGCGGGCAGTGCGTGCCATTTCAGGCCGAGCCCGGCGAACCACGGGTAGTCGGGGTGGATCAGGTCTACCTCGCGGACCAGCTCGCGCGGCACGTCGAAATACCGCACGTCCTCGGTGGGCGTGCTGATCAGCACCGGCAGCACGTCGAACGGCGTGCGCGCCCCGCGCCAGCCCAGCTCCAGCGCCTGTTCGGTGGCCGCGATATTGGCCGGATCGCCGGTGACGGTGCCGTCGCCGTTGCGGTAGCCGGCGTAGCGGATCAGCTGCGAGCTCTCGATCCGGTACTCGCCGCCGCCGGGTTCGGCCGCCGGGCCGACGGTGATCATCGACTGAATCGCGCCGCCGTTGGTGGCCAGGCGCAGATGCTGCCAGCACACCTCGGAAAGTTCCCGCGCAGAAGTAACTCGGCGGGCGTCGAGTAGCTTCAGCGATCGCCAATGTTTGCGGCCGACGCAGCGAGCGTGGTTGCGCCACGCCAGTTTCGCGCCGATCAAGATCTCTTCGGCGGTCTGGGTATAGGTGCCGGTATCGCGCAGTTCGGCGAGCGCGCCGAGGCGACGCTGGGTGGGCAGGTGCCCGAGTTCGGGGTAGCGGAAGAACTCGTCGCAGTCACGCAAGCGGCGATCCAACTCGACCGGCGGCGGCACGACGACATCGACTTTATCCGCCAAAGTCGCTGTGGGGATCGACTTTTCGCAGACGGCAGGACGAGAGCCTTGGTTCACGGTACATCTCCGGTCGGGCAGCAGGGTGCGGGGCCGTGCGGATGCACCCTCCGACGCGGGAAGATTGCCCGCCGAGAACACATTCACTCGACCGGTGGCGCGCGCCGACCGGGTGATCGGTCGACCCGAAATCAGCTTCGGCAAGCCTACGGCCGGTGTGCTGGCAGTGTGCTCGAATTCGCGGTAATCCCACGGCAACCCACGTCAAGGGTTGCTGACCGTGCGCCGGACTAACGGAACCGGGCCGCCGTCTCGGGTGCGGTGGCGAAGCTGAGGAACTGCTCGTTCTCGTGCGGATCGCCGACCGTCACCCGCACACCGTCACCGGCGAACGGCCGAACCAGCACGCCCGCAAGGGCACTCGCCTCGGCGAACTCGACACTGCGCTCGCGCAGCGGCAACCACACGAAATTGGCCTCGCTCGGCGGCACCTCGTAGCCCGCGGCCAGCAGCGCCTCGCGCAGCTGATGCCGTTGTGCCACCAGCACATCGGTGCGATCGAGCAGTTCGCCGCGCGCCTGCAGCGAGGCGATCGCGGCCGCCTGCGCGATCCTGTTCACACTGAACGGGATGTGGACCTTCAGCAGTGCGGCGATCACCTCGGGATCGCCCACCGCGTAGCCGACGCGCAGCCCGGCCAGACCGTAGGCCTTCGAGAATGTGCGCAGCACAACCACATTCGGCCTGGTGCGCGCGATCTCGACACCGTCGGGGCGGGTCTCGGGCGTCAGCCGCAGGTACTCGTAGTAGGCCTCGTCGAGCACAACGAGCACGTGTGCGGGCACCCGGTCGAGGAATCGCTCCAGCTCGGCGCGCCCGTGCGCGGTGCCGCTGGGGTTGTTCGGGTTGCAGACGAAGATCAGCTTGGTGCGCTCGGTGACCGCGTCGGCCATGGCGTCCAGATCGTGCAGGTGATCCTCGGTCAGCGGTACCCGCACCGCGGTGGCGTTGCCCACCTGCGTGACGATCGGGTACGCCTCGAACGAGCGCCACGCGAACACCACCTCGTCGGTGGGAGCGTCGCAGGTGATCTGCACGAGTTCCTGGCACAGCGCCACGCTGCCGCAGCCGACCGCGACATTTGCCACGGTGACCTCGAGGAACTCGGCGAGCGCCGCCCGCAGCTCGCTGACCTGATTGTCCGGATAGCGGTTGGCCAGCTCGGCGGATTCCGCGATCGCCTTGGCCGCGCTCGGCAACGGACCGAAGGTCGTCTCGTTGGACGCGAGCTTCACCGCATCCGGGTGGTTACGGCCGGGAACGTAGGCCGGGATGGTGGCGAGGTCGGGGCGGATGTGCGCGGTCACGCCTCCACCCTACGATGATCGGCTGCCGCGACATGCGGCGCGGCCGTCCAGACCTACCCAAGTCCAGTTCTGCCGCCTACGCTGGGTTTATGCCGGGCACTTACGACGACGTCGCGCCCCTGCGGCCGGTGGATGACGACACGGCCGTCGTCGCGCGACGTACGGCCGTGCCGATCACGGTGATCGAGCCCGAGCGGGTGGCCCGCGGCGGCATCGTTGTCCTGCACGAATCCCGCGAATTCTCCCCCCAGCTACTCGATCTGATGCGGGCGCTGTCGTTCGAGGGCTGGATCGTCGTCGCGCCGCATCTGTTCGACCGCATCGCCGACGCGCAGGTACACGAGGTGTTCGGTGACGACCTCTTCGACGACTTCGACGCCGGTTTCGACTGGCTCACCGGCCGCGGTGTCTTCCCCGACACGATCGGCGTCCTCGGTTTCGACAGCGCGGGCACCGCGGCCTTCCTCGTCGCCGCCACCCGCCCGATCGGCGCCGCGGTGAGCGTGGCCGCCCCCGGCATCATCGAACCGCTCCCCGACCAGAGCGCGGCCCTGATCGACATCGCCGCCGACCTCCAGGCCCCCTGGCTCGGGCTCTTCGGCGACGACGACCCGGCCACCCCACCCGAGGCGGTCGAACGCCTCCGCGAGGCCACGGCCAAAGCGGATGTGGCCAGTCTCACAATCGCTTATCCGGGCCTGAGTCACCGCGTCGACCGACCCGATCCCGAAGACGAGGCGGCCACCGCCATTCGCATCGACTCCCAGACCCGTATCTACGACTGGTTCGACAGCAACTTACGCTGATTGACCAGGCGTTTTGGACTACTACCACTGCTCGTGTAATCTTCATTCCCGGCGGTTCGACAAGGACCGGTGCCCTCGAAAGAGAAGGCTCCAGGAGGCGTGCCAGAGCGGCCGAATGGGACTCACTGCTAATGAGTTGTCCCTTCACGGGGACCGGAGGTTCAAATCCTCTCGCCTCCGCCACACCCAGCTTGCTGGGTAACAACTGAAGATGCACCACCATGCGCCCGTAGCTCAACGGATAGAGCACTTGACTACGGATCAAGAGGTTAGGGGTTCGAATCCCTTCGGGCGCACCGAAATCGACCCCGTATCAGTAGATACGGGGTCGATTTTTTTCGTAGGGGTCTGGTCAGTCCGGGCTGGCCGCTGCCAGGACTCTGGCGGTTTCGCGGGCAGTCGGGGCGGGGGTGGTGATTCCTTTGAGGCCGGCGACTTTCGCGTTGATGTTGTCGGCGACGGTGATCGGGGGGTAGCCCTGCTCGCCGGGGGCGAGGGTGCCGGGGAGGGCTTGGATCACCGCGTCGTGGTTGCCGTCGAAGAAGAAGGCGGCGGAGCGTCGGCGGCGGATGCGGCCGTCGATGATCGGCGGATCGACGCGGTGGAGGGTGGACATCCAGCGGTCGTTGGTCCAGCGGGCCATCGCGTCGCCGAGGTTGATCAGTAGCGCGCCTTCCGTGGGCTGCACGTTGTGCCAGTGGCCGTGTTTGTCGAGCACCTGCAGTCCGGGGACGCGGTCGGCCCACAGGATGGTGAGGATGCCGAAGTCGGTGTGCGCGCCCATGCCGGTCATATCGCCGTCGAGGCGCAATTCGCCCTCGGGCAGGGCGTAGTTGTTCATCTTCAGCGCGTCGATGGAATGGTCGGTGAGGGTGTCGAAGTAGTCGGCGGGTAGCCGCAGGGCTGCGGTGAAGGCGCGCAGCAGGATTCGCGACAGCCGCTGTGCGTGGGCGAAGTAGGTGTCGATCGCGGGACGGAAGCCCGGAGCGGCCTCGGGCCAGTTGTTGGCGGCATACGACGACGCGGGTAGGTCGAGGCCGGGGAAGTCGGTGAACTGGGTGCCGACGATGAAGGCCTCGTAGAAGTCGTTCATCTGATTCGCCGTGGGCAGTCCCAGACTCAGGCTCAGCGACTCCGACCTCGGCGGCGAGTAGCCACGGTTCTCCGAGGTCGAGCGGCGGTAGCGCTTCTTGATGTCGAGTGGCAGTGCGAAGAACTCGTCGAGCGCGTCGGTGAGTCCGGCGACCACCTCGTCGGGGATGGCATGGCCGACGATCTGCATGAAGCCGACCTCGCGGCAAGCGGTGTCGATTTCGGCGGCGACCGCCGCGCGACCGGCATCGTCGGTGTCGGTCAGAAAGGGAGTGATGTCGATGGTGGGGACGGTGAACGGGGACGTCATCTCTTCAGGGTCTATTGCATGTATTGCCTCCGCATTACAGAACCGGGGGAAGAGCAGACATGTAGTGAGCACGTAACTACCCGGAAACCGATCGGAAGTTGCATGTAGATGTCGCGCAGAAGGGCGCGACGACGAGGAGGACGACATGCAGAACCACCGACACCACAGGCGCGCCGCGGCCTCGGGAGCAGTGCTGTTGGCGGCGCTGCTCGCCGTCGCCGGCTGCGGCGCCGATTCCGCGGATCAAGGCGGCGCCGCTGTCGCGCTCGAACCCGCGGCGCCCGCGCAGACATTGCGCGGGGTGTGCCCGGACACGGTCACCATCCAGCTGCAGTGGCAGCCGCAGTCCGATCAGGGTGGGTTGTTCCAGCTGCTCGGCCCCGGGTATCGCGTGGACGAGGAGACCAAATCGGTCGAAGGGCCGCTGGTGGCGGGCGGCAAGGACACCGGTGTGCGGTTGCAGCTGCGCGCGGGTGGGCCCGCGATCGGTTTCCAGTCCGTCCCCTCGCGCATGTACGTCGACGACACCGTCACGCTCGGGGTGGTGCACGGCGAGCAGGTGATCGCGGCGAGTGCGGCCAAGCCGGTCGTCGCTGTCACCCCGTTGCTGAAATACAGTCCATCCATTCTGATGTGGGATCCGGCGAGTCACCCGGACTGGCGCTCGATCACCGATATCGGCCGCTCGAACGCGCCCGTGGTGGTGTCGAAGGAGCAGATCTTTCCGCAGTGGCTGGTGGCCAAGGGCCTGCTGAAACAGTCGCAGATCGATACCGGATACGACGGCGCTCCAGCCCGTTTCGTCGCCGACCCCACGATCGCCCAGCAGGGTTTCGCCAGCGCGGAACCGTACGTCTACGAGCACGAGGCCCGCGCCTGGAACAAGCCGGTGGCCTACGACCTGATCAAGAACTCCGGCTTCGACACCTACGCCTCGAATCTCACCGCGCGTGCCGACAAGCTCGACGGACTGGCGCCGTGTCTGGCCAAGTTGGTGCCGATCGTGCAGCAGTCCGGCGCCGACTTCGCCGCCGCACCGGCCGATACCAATGCCAAGGTCGTCGATATCGTCTCCCGCACACCGGCATTCACTCCATACCCGGCCGGTGAGGCCGAGTTCGCCGCTAAGCAGCTCGTCGAGCTCGGCCTGTTGGCGAACGAGGCCGACGGCTCCTTCGGGACCTACGAGCAGGCTCGAACCCAGCGCAACCTCGACGAGCTGCGGCCGATCCTGGTGGCGGGCGGAGCGGCGATCCCACCGGCGCTGACAGCCGGCGAGATCTTCACCAATCGCTTCACCGACCCGAAGATCGGCATTCGCTGACCACGAGGCGCCGCCGAACTGCGCTGGGGTGGAGGGGCTTTCGTCTCTCGGGCCCGGCTCATCGCTCGTCCCGGCGACGGGACGAGCCGGGGGAGGGTTTCCCTGTCGGGGCTACTTCCAGGCCGGGAGCGGCGGCAAGGGACCGGTCAGGTCGCTACCTGAGGTACGGCCGACGAGCCAGCCGAGGAGGGCGGCGGCGGGGCCGAGGACAGTGTGGCGGGGACGTCCAGGGCCGACGGTGGCGATGAAATCTGTGTCGGTGGACTGTATGTCGAAGGTGGGGGTGGCTTCGGGGAGGAGCTTGGCGGAGAGGTCGGCGATGGTCTCGGGGAGAAGCCGAGCGACGAAGGGGGCAGGCCAATCGGCGGGGGTGTAGCCGACGTCGAGGTCCACGTGGTGGATTTCGGTCTCGCGCAGGCGCATCCAGGGGATCTGGTCGGCGGTGAGGGTGCCGCCCTGGCGGTTGCGGACCTCGGCCTGCCAGTCGGCGGCGGGCATGGTGGCGGCGACGGCCTGCCAGCGGTGCGCCGTGGCGGTGAAGTCCGCGTGCTGCACGGTCAGCGGACGGGGCGCGCCTGCCTCGATATCGGCATCGCGAACGGCGACGCTCGGGTACTGCGGCATCTCGATGCCGGTGTGTGCCCACAGCAGCAGGTTCAACAGGCTGTCGGCATTGCGTGACATATGCGCCAGCACATGACCGCGCGTCCACCCCGGTAACAGGGACGGTTCGGCCAACGCCGTATCGGTGAGTGTGCCGATGGCGGCGTCGAAGCGCGCGGTGGAGGCGGCGACCTGATCGAGCAGGTCGGTGGGCGTTGCCGTTTCGCTGGTCACGGATTCGAGGGTAGTGCGCCGTTGTCGATGATCGCGTCGACTTCGATCTCCACCAGCAGGTCGGGGGCGATCAGCGCGGTGACCTCGTACATCGAGGCGGCGGGGCGGATCGTGCCGAACACCGCGGCGTGGGCGGCCGCGACCTCGGGCCAGCGGGCGATATCGGTGACGAACATGCGCGTGCGCACCACGTCGCGCACACTCGCCCCGGCCTGCTCCAGCGCGGCGGCGATGCGAGCCAGGACCTCACGGGTCTGGGCGCCGATATCGTCGCCGCCGACCGCGCCACCACCGGCGACAGCGGCGGTGGTGCCGCTGACGACGACCTGGTTGCCGACCCGTACCGCCCGCGAATACCCGACGACATCTTCGAAATCGGAGGCTGAGGAAATGTTCACCCGAGTTGTGGTCATGGTTGCCAGAATGGTCCACCGAGTGGTGGAGGACAATTCATTTCCCGGTCGTCTACCGGTCGGCTCGCGACGGTATGCATGCCAAGTGAACGCACGTCCAGGTCTACGCCTCCTTCCTCTCACCGCCGCTCTGTGCGCTGCCGCCGTGGTGGCGGGCTGCTCATCGCCGGATCCCGACGCCGGCTTCACCGCGGGCAAGGACCAGCCGCTGGTGATCTCGCTCGACGACCTGGTCGCCGAGGCGGGCGCCAGCGCGGTGCTGGGGGTCAGCCTCGAGCCCGAGCACGGCAACATCACTCGCCGCGCCGACGGCGCCTACGTCTACACCCCGAGCGCCGGCTACACCGGTCTCGACCAGTTCACCGTCACCACCACCGATGCGGTTCGCCTCTACACGACCGACATTCCGGTGCTCGGCGAGTTCGGTGGCACCACGGTGCAGGGCAGCGGTTTCGGCTCGGCCTGGACCGCGGTGCCCGGTAGCGCCGACGAGTTCTACGGACTCACCGACCGCGGCCCGAACGTCGACGGACCGGCGAAGAACGAGAAGCTCTTGCCCACACCGAGTTTCGTGCCCAAGATCGGCCGGTTCAAGCTGGTCGACAACAGGGCAGTGCTGCAGTCGAGCATCGAACTGCGGAGCAAGTCCGGCGTGCCGTTCAACGGGCAGGTCGACACCTCGGCCGGCACCGGCGAGACCATCAAGGACCTCCAGGGCAATGTCCTGCCTGCCACCGATCACGGCCTCGACCCCGAAGGCCTTGTGGCACTGGCCGACGGCACCTTCTGGATCTCCGACGAATACGGTCCGTTCCTGGTGCATTTCGATGCGAAAGGCACCGAGATCGAGCGGCTCGCGCCCGGCAACGGCCTGCCGAAGGAGATCGCGCTGCGCACGCCCAACCAGGGCATGGAGGGGCTGACCATCACCCCCGACGGCAGCACCCTGGTCGGCATGGTGCAGAGCGCGCTCAACACCCCCGGCCTGAACGGCTCGGCCAAGGAGGTGCCGTTCGCGCGGATCGTGACGGTCGATCTGAAGACCAAGGCGCAGAAGGAATTCCTGTACCCGCTGGAAAACCCGAAGCAGTCGAAGGTCGCGGTCTCGGAGATCACCGCGCTGAGCGCCACCACGTTCCTGGTCGACGAGCGTGACGGCAACCTCGCGCCCAAGTCGGACAAGAAGATCTGGACCATCGACATCGCGGGCGCGACCGATGTCGGCCCGCAGTCCGCTGTGCCGGGTGCGACCTATGACGCCGAGAAGGGCGGCCTGCTGATCGACGGCAAGCCCCTGGAGACGCTGATCGGGGTCACCCCGACCACCGAAGCCGTCGCCGCGCTGACCAAGGCGGGCGTCACCCCGGTCGCGAAGAAGAGCAACCTGGACCTGTCCGCACTGGTCGCCGCACTCGACGAGAAGGGCCGGTTCTTCGGCCACGACAAGATCGAGGGCATCGCCACCCTCGACGGCGGCAAGACCATCTACATCGCCAACGACAGCGACTTCGGCCTTGCCGCCAGTCAGGGCGAGCAGCCCCCGTTCGGCTTGAAGCCCAAGACGCTGCCCAACGGCGTGCAGGACACCGGCGAGGTGCTCGCGGTGGACACCACCAAGCTGCCCGCGAAGATCGACGGCTACACGGTCAAGATCACCGTCAAGTAGTCCACTCGCGGGCTTCCAGGAGCACCGCGGTGGCCAGGGCGAGCAACCACAGTGACATGGTGCCGACCTGGATGCGCTGGGCGATGCCGAGTGCGTAGGAGCCGGACAGGTTGTCGGCGACCATCATCCAGATGGTCGCCGCCGACCCGAGAACCAGCACGGCGACGCCGAATTCCCGCAGGATCCGCCAGCGGTGGTACCGGTAGGCGGCGGCGCTGAAGGCGAACGCCGCCACCGCGATCGAGGTGACGGCCAGTGTGCTCGTGAGCGCGTGCGGCTGGTGCAGCTGCGGAAACAGCCCGCTGTCGCCGCCGCACGCGCTGTCTCCCGGGGCGCAGTCGTGGAGCGGGAGCAGGGCGTCGGCGATGGTGGACGCGCCGAAACACAACAGGGCTGTCCAGCCGATCGTGGTCAGTCGGCGGCGCCGGAAAACGAGCAGTCCGCCCAGCGCCGCCGGGATCAGCAACAGGCCGACCACTTTGTCGGCGGTGCCGAACACCGCGCGGTAGGGCTTGCCCTCGGCGTCGAGTTCGCTGAGGAAGTCGTTGACCGGGTCGGTGTCGATCGGCAGCGCGAATTCCAGCAGCCAGGACGAGTAGCACAGGCCCGCGATCGCGATCGCGAGCGCGATCAGCAACGAGTAGCCACGGGTGTGCCGTGCGGATTCGGTCACACCGACCATTGTGCGTGTCCGGCCTCCACCGCCCGGATCAGGCGCGTCGAGAGCGAGGACGTGGTTTCATCGAGGCATCACAGGCACGCACAGGTTGCTGTCAGGTTCACCGTGCAGGGTGGTTGGTAACCAACGGAGAGGTCCTCGATGAGCTACGTGATCGCGCTGGCAGGTTTCGCCACGATCCTCGCGCTGGCCGTGTCCGGTTTCGTCGCGGCGGATGCGTCGCGCGCACGGGTGCGGGTGCGCGCCGAACGCAGTCCGCGTCGTCGCTGAAGAATTCGATAATTGCAGGTCAGTCAGGTTTGGAGCGGTTCACCAGTGCGGTGATCCGCTCCGCTGCCGCTTGCGGATCTTCATGCTCCCAGACCCGGATGACCGCCCAGCCTGCCGCTGTCAACGCGATGTCGGTGGCCCGATCGCGGGCGACATTGCCCGCCAGCTTGTCGGCCCACCACTGCGCGTTGTTCTTCGGATCGGTCGCGTGATCAGGGCAGCGATGCCAGAAACAGCCGTCGACGTAGACGGCGATGCGCAGTCGCGGAAACACCACATCCGCGCGACGGCGCTGACCTTTGATGGGCGGACGGTCGACGAAATAGCGCAGGCCCGCGCGGTGCAATTCGCGACGTAGTGCCAGTTCGGGAGCGGTATCAGCGCGTCGCTGCTTGGACATGCGTGCGCTTGTCGCGGCGTCGGTCACGAGCTTTCGCGCGCTCATGCCGCCCAGCCGCCCATGCGGTCGAGGTGATCCCGGACATCGTCGAGGAATCCGGGCGGGAAGCGCAGGCTTCCCATCTCGGTGCGGCGCAGGAATCCCGCCGTCGCGCGCGGGGAGAGCAGGCGGGGTTCGGTGAGGAAGTTCTTCAGGTCCTCGTAGGGCTCGTGGACCGGCCAGGTCGAGAGGGGGACGCGGTGCACGACGCCCGCGTGACCCCAGGCGGCGCTGGGCCACGGTTGGCCCGTGGCTATCGGTTCTCCCACGGTCAGCGGCTCCGACGGCGCGGCCAGGCGTTCGCCGACCCAGTTCGCCATCCGCACGCTCACCGCGTTGCCCACCAGTTTCCAGCGATGACCGTGGCGCACCCCGGGAACATCGAGGGCGGGGGCGGTCCAGTCGGCGTCGAAGCCCTGTAATCGTTCACCGTCGACGATCCCCGGCGTCACGATCTCGCCCGCGGGCAGCCGGACCGCGGGCGGACTGGCGATGCCGAGACCGGAACCACCCTTCAGGGTCGGTACCGCGTTCACCGCCCAGCCGAGGCCGCGCACACCCTCGGTCCAGTAGAAGCCACACGGATCGCAGTCCGGATCGCCGTAGTCGCGGGGGCCTGCGTCGTCGCCGAACAGCACCTGGCGGGGGTCCTCGGTGCGCGAAGCCAGCATCAGCACGCGCTGCCGCCGTTGCGGCAAGCCGAACGCGCGTCCGTCGACGACCCGATACGCCCAGGCGTATCCGAGTTCCTCCAGCGCGGCGGTGATGTGACGCATGGCCGCGCCCCGGCCCAGCTGCAGCATGAACGGGACATTCTCGATCAACAGCCACCGGGGCCCGCGCTGCCTGCGAACCAGGCGGAACACTTCGTCGACCAAGCCGGATCGACGACCGGTGATGCCTGCGGTGCGCCCGGCCTGTGAGAGGTCCTGGCACGGGAAACCGGCTGCGACCAGCTCGGTGCCCGCCGGCAGGGACCGCAGACGGGTGATGTCGCCGTGCAGGTCGGTGTCGGGAAACCGTGCCGCGAGAACACCCTGAGCGCCGGGATCGATCTCACACAGCAGCTCCGACGCCCAACCATGCCTGCTCAGACCGAGTTCGAGCCCGCCGATCCCGGCGAACAACCCGACCATCCGCGACAACGAGACTCCTGTGTTTTCGGAGCGCCGGCGCGCTCGGGTTAGCGGCCACCGGGTGGTCCGCTCTTCAGCGACCCGTTCCCTCGCGCCTGGGGCGAATTGTATCGGTCCCCTGAACAGGCGAGGGCCGCGAACGAATCCTTCCCGACGACGGGTGCCGCGTCGCCCGGCAGGGGTAGACGGGCGGGCTCCGGCCGAGGAAAATCGGTGGCCGGGGGTGGGGGTGCTCTGGGACTCTTGACGGGCCGAACTTGTCGGACCCCGGTGCGAACATCACCTGGCGTCCGTTCCGGAAAACCCAACCAGCCGACCGGGCATCAAGGGGGAGTTTTGTCTGTCACATCAGAGCTGGCGGCCGCCGAATCGGAGGCCGACAGATCGGAGCGGCCGTCGCCGCGGTCGAGTGGGGGAATGCGGTCGCTGCGGCGATTTCTGCCCTTTCTCCGGCCGTACCGGGTGCCGCTGCTGCTGGCCAACGCGCTGGCGATCGTCACCGCGAGCACCGCGATCGCGATTCCGCTCGTCATCGCACGGGTGGTCGACGGGCCGATCGCGCGGCGGGATTTTGTCGGTCTGCTGGCGCCGGTCGCGCTGATCTTCCTGCTCGGATCACTCGAGTCGTTCGGTATGTGGGGCAGGCGATGGCTGGTGTCCAAGCCTTCGACGATGTTCGAAATCACCATGCGCGCCAAGCTTTTCGCGCAATTGCAGGCCCTGGCGATCGGCCGCCACGACGGCTGGCAGTCGGGTCAGCTGCTCTCGCGCGCCATCGACGATCTGTCGGTGATGCGGCGGTTCGTCGCGTTCGCCGGTCCGTTCCTCATCGTCAACGGGGTGATCATGCCCACCGGGCTGATCGTGTTGTTCGCGATGAACTGGCAAGTGGGACTGATCTTCACGGTGACGTCCCTGCCGCTCACGCTGTTCTGCGCGCGCTTCGTCCGCCGATTCGAGGTGGCCTCGCGGCGTTCGCAGGACCAGTCCGGCGACCTGGCCACCATCGCCCAGGAATCCGCGCAGGGCGTGCGGGTGCTCAAGGCGCTGGGGCGCGGCCGTTTCTTCGGGATGCGTTTCACCGCGCTCTCGCGCGAACTGCGGCGCACCGAAATGGAGAAGGTGCGCCTCGACGCCACGCTGTGGGCGGCGTTGGTGACCTTGCCGACCGTATCGATCGCGGTGTCGCTCGGGGTGGGTGGCTACTCGGTGGTACACGGGTCGATGACGATGGGCACGCTCGTCGCGAGCATCACGCTGGCCACGTTCCTGCAGTGGCCGATCATCTGGCTCGGGTTCCTGCTGTCGGAGCTGTTCGAGGCGCGCACCGCGGCCGATCGCTTCTGGGAGATCATCGACACCCCGCTCGACATCACCGACCCGCCGCACCCGGCGGAACTGCCTGACCCGCCGCGCGGGGAACTGGTCATCGACCGGGTCCGCTTCGCCTACCCGCGATCCGACGACGGTCCGGAACACACCGTGCTGGAGGAGATCTCGCTGCGGATCCGGCCGGGGGAGACGGTCGCGCTCGTCGGCGCGACGGGCAGCGGCAAGACCGCGCTGCTCGAGCTGATTCCCCGGCTCTACGACGTCAGCGCGGGCCGGATCACCATCGACGGCGTCGACATCGCCACGCTGCGCCTGGCGGAGCTGCGCCGGGTGGTGACGGTGGCCTTCGAGGAGCCGGTGCTGTTCTCGGCCAGCGTGCGCGAGAACGTGGCGCTGGGCGACCCGCGCGCCACCGACGTCGACGTGCGGCAGGCGCTCGATATCGCGCAGGCGGGCGAGTTCGTCGACGCGTTGCCGTGGGGGCTCGACACCCGCATCGGCGAGCAGGGCATGAGTCTGTCGGGCGGCCAGCGTCAGCGTCTTGCCCTGGCCAGAGCTGTGCTCACCGGCGATACCGCCGCCCACGGACGGATCATGGTCCTCGACGATCCGCTGTCGGCGCTGGACGTGGAAACCGAAGAGCGCGTGCAGGATCAGCTGCGGGCAGTGCTCTCCGGTGCCACCACCCTGCTCGTCGCGCACCGACCGTCCACTGCCGCGCTGGCCGACCGCGTCGCGCTGCTCGCCGACGGACGCATCGTCGCCGAGGGCAGCCACGAGAAGCTGCTGCGCACGAGCAACCACTACCGCGAGCTGATGGGAGGTGAACCATGAGCACCGAGACCGTGACAACGGAAAAGGCAGTGCCGGAGGAGAAATCCGATCTGGCGGCCGACTGGCGCGGTATCGCCAAAGAGGACGACGCCGTCACCGGGACCGGAAACCTGGTGCTGGCCGGGCGATCCCGGCGGTTGCTCCTCGATCTGGTGCGGCCCTACCGCAAGCAGGCGATTCTCACCTTCGTCCTGATCCTGCTCGACAACGCGGCCAAGGTGTCGCTGCCGCTGTTCATCGCCTACGGGCTCGACCACGGCATCAGCCAAGGCCGCCAAGGCAATTGGACGCCGATGATCGCCACCGTCGCCGGATTCGTCGCGGTGACGGTGTTGTCGGGACTCACCACCTTCGCCTTCCTGCGGGCCTCCGGGTGGCTGAGTCAGCGGGTGCTGTTCGACCTGCGGGTGCGCGCGTTCCGGCACACGCAGCGATTGAGCGTGTCGTTCCACGAGAAGTACACCTCGGGCAAGGTCGTCACCCGGCTCACCAGCGATATCGAAGCGCTGCAGGAACTGCTCGAAGGCGCGCTGAATCAGGCGCTGAGCGCGGTGATCTCGGTAGTGACCATCGCGGCCCTGCTGATCTGGCTCGACCCGCTGCTCGCCTCGATCGTGCTGATCGGGTTCGTGCCGCTGGTGCTGGTCACCCGGTGGGCGCAGCGGCGTCAGCGCGCGGGCTACCGGCGCACGCGCGGGGCGATCTCGCGCGTTGTGGTGCAGTTCGTCGAGTCGATGAGCGGCATGCGGGCGGTGCAGGCGTTCCGGCGTGAACACCGCAACGAGGAGGTTCTCGGCACCGAGGATTCGGCGTACCAGAAGGCGACGACCACCGCGGTCCGCGGGATGGGCGACTACGTCGGCCTCTCCAACTTCATCGGCAAGCTGACCACGGTGATCGTGCTGCTGGTCGGCGCCTGGCAGGTGATGGAGGGCAACCTCGCGATCGGTGTGCTGGCCGCGTACCTGCTCTACCTCGACCAGTTCTACGGTCCGCTCGACGAACTCGCGCAGGTGTTCAACTCCTACCAGTCCGCCGCCGCGGCGCTGGAGAAGATCTCCGGCGTGCTCGAGGAGGAACCGGCCGTCGCCGAACCCGAACGCCCGGTTGTGCTCGAGCGGGCGGCCGGTGCGGTGCGGATGGACCAGGTCTGGTTCGGCTACAACACCACGTCGGTGCTGCCGGAATTCGACCTGGAGATCCCGGCCGGACAGGTGGTGGCGCTGGTCGGCGCCACCGGTGCGGGCAAGTCGACGCTGGCGAAACTGCTCACCCGGTTCTACGACCCGAGCGGTGGCGTCATCACGCTCGACGACGTGGATCTGCGCCACCTGGTCGATGTCGAGCTGCGCAGGCACGTCGTGATGATCACGCAGGAGGCGTACCTGTTCTCCGGCACCATCGCCGACAACATCCGGCTCGGCAGGCCCGACGCGACCGACGCCGAGGTCGCCGCGGCCGCGCGTGCGGTGGGGCTGGACGCCTTCGTCGGCGGACTTCCCGACGGCTATGCCACCGATGTGCGCACGCGCGGCGGCAGGCTCTCGGCGGGTCAGCGTCAGCTGGTGGCGTTCGCGCGGGTGTTCCTCGCCGATCCGGCGGTGATCGTCCTCGACGAGGCCACCTCCAGCCTGGATATCCCCGGTGAGCGGCTGGTGCAGCACGCGCTGGAGACCCTGCTGCGCGACCGCACGGCCGTGATCATCGCCCACCGGCTGTCCACCGTGGCCATTGCCGACCGGGTGCTGGTGCTCGACGGCGGCCGGATCGTGGAGGACGGCGCACCGGCCGAGCTGATCGCGGGCCAGGGCCGCTTCGCGGGATTGCACGCCGCATGGCGGGATTCGCTGGTGTGATGCGCCCGTGTTGTGCAGTGCCGGGGCTGGTGTCGCTTACCGTAGAGAGGTGACGACCCCAGCCCCGGGCCCGGCCGACGGCCCCACCGAGATCAGACCTGCCTCCCGGTGGCCTGCGGTGCTCACCTGGCGTGCCCACGACAACACCCGCATGGAGTCGGTGCGGGTGACGGTGAACGGCAATCGGATCAGGGCGGCGGGCCGGATGATCGGCTGTGCCGGCGATGAGCACCCGGCCTTCAGCGCGTCGTACGACCTGGTCACCGACGAAGCGGGCGCGACGCGGCGGCTGTCGCTGCGCACCACCACGGCGGCCGGTGAACGCCATGCCTCGATCTCGCGCGACGAGGAGAACTACTGGCTCGTCGACGCGGGCGGCACCCACGTGCGCTCCACCTTCGGCGGCGCCCTCGACGTCGACGTGGTGCTGAGCCCGTTCTTCAACACGCTGCCGATCCGCCGGTTCAGCCTGCAGAACGCCGTCGGCGACGTCCAGGTTCCGGTCGTCTACGTGCGACTACCCGACCTGCTGGTGCAGGAGGCCGAGCTCACCTACTCGAGCGCGTCCGACGGGATCAACGTTCTCTCGCCGGTCTCGAGCGCCACCCTGACGGTCGACCCGGATGGTTTCGTCCTCGACTACCCGGGACTGGCCGAACGCGCCTGATTCCGCGAGCAGTACTTCAGAGCACGCGGAGTACCCCGCCCTCGCGACCTGCGCGGTGCAGCTCACCGAGCCAGTCACCTGCGCCCGGGGTGATACCGGTGATGTCCCAGGTCGTGCGGTCGTCGTAGGCGGTGCGGCCGCGGAAACCCGTGTCGACGAGAGCGCCGAGACGGCCGTCCGCGCGCAGGGATTCGCGGGCAGTGACGAGTGTCTCGATGGCCTCGTCGAGCACCTGTTCCAGCGCGGCCGCGTTCGGCTCGCAGATGGCGCGCACGAGGTCGGGCGCGGTGCCCGCCACCCGGGTTCCGTCCCGGAACGAGCCCGCCGCCAGGCCGAGCGCCAGCTTCCCGCCCGCGGCCCCCGTTCCGGCCAGCGCTTCGGCCAGCACATGCGGCAGATGCGAGATCCGCGCGACAGCCCGATCGTGTTCTTCGGCGAGCACCGGAACCACCACCGACCCACAGTCCAACGCGAGCCGCACCACCCGCGACCACGGTTGCACCCGCGTTCCCCCGTCCACTCCGACGGCCCAGACCGCACCCTGGAAAAGATCGGAATCAGTGGCAGCCCACCCGGATTGGGATGTTCCCGTCATCGGATGCCCGCCCACGTACAAAGCTTCGAGCCCGTGCTTTCGCACCGCGTCCAGCACCGGCCCCTTCACGCTCACCACATCGGTCAGCGGGCACCCGGGCGCGAGCGCGGCGATGTCGGCCAGCAGGTGTTCGACCGCGGGCATCGGCACCGCGATCACCAGCAGCGCGTCCACCTCCGCAGCCCGAACCAGCACCGCGGACAGGTCGCCGGACACCTCGAATCCGTCCTGACGCGCCGCCGAAACGCCGGATTCGGAGCGGTTGTAGCCGAACGCCCGGTACCCCGCCGCGACGGCGGCGCGCAGCAGTGAACCGCCGATCAGGCCGGTCCCGAGGACACAAACAGCCCCACGCTCGTCGATGCTCATCGGAACAGATTGGCACACGAGTTCATCATTAGGGGTGGGACAGACTACCGTTTGGTCCATGGCAGCACAGCGCTCGGGCACGAACAGGGCGACGTCGGATGACGACTTCGACGTCGAAGGGTTCGCAGTGGCCGTGGTCCGCGAAGAAGGCACATGGCGGGTCAGCCCGCTCAGCTCCGATGCCCTGCACGATCTGTCGGCAGCCGAGACCGAACTGAAGGCTTTGCGCAGCTCAGGTGCGGTGTTCGGCCTGATCGACGTCGACGACGAATTTTTCATCGTGTTGCGTCCCGCGCCGAGCGGCACCCGGCTGCTCGTCTCCGACGCCACCGCGGCGATCGACTACGACATCGCCGCCGACGTCCTCGACGCGCTCAATGTCGAGATTCCCGACATCGACCCCGACGACCTCGACGACGTCGAACCGTGGGAAGAGGGCGACCTGGGCGTCCTGGCCGACCTCGGCCTGCCCGAACCGGTCCTCAGCGTGATCATCGCCGAAACCGACCTCTACCCCGACGAGCAGCTCGGCATGATCGCCCAGCGCCTCGGTTTCGCCGACGAATTCGCCGCGGCCCTGGACAAAATGCCGAGGTGACCGACGAGGAGATGATGCGCGCCGCCCTGGCGGCCGCAGCCGACGCCGACCCGCGCGATGTGCCGGTCGGCGCCGTCGTCTTCGACGCACAAGGCCGTGAACTGGCCCGCGCCACCAACGCGCGAGAGGCCCTCGGCGACCCCACCGCGCATGCCGAAGTCCTGGCCTTGCGCGCGGCCGCGGCGGTCCACGGCGACGGCTGGCGGCTCGAAGGCGCGACCCTCGCGGTCACCCTCGAACCTTGCACGATGTGCGCGGGCGCCCTGGTCCTGGCGCGAATCGGCAAGGTGGTGTTCGGCGCCTGGGAACCCAAAACCGGTGCCGTCGGCTCGCTCTGGGACGTAGTCCGCGACCGCCGTCTCAACCACCGCCCCGAAGTCCGCGGCGGCATCCTCGAACCGGATTGCGTCGCCCTCCTCGACACCTTCTTCAAAAACCAACGCTGACCAGCCGATTTAACAATCTCGCACCCACTCCGGTACCGTAGTCGGCGGTGGCGTGTCCGAGCGGCCTAAGGAGCACGCCTCGAAAGCGTGTGAGGGGTAACCCCCCTCCGAGGGTTCAAATCCCTCCGCCACCGCCAAGAGCCCCTCACTTGTTCACGCAGGTGGGGGGCTTTTTCTTGTCTGAAAAGTGCGCCGGTACGACGACGGTGAGGTCCGCACGGCCCGCGTGAAATGGTGCCGGAAGGTGACCGGGGTGGCGAAACCGGCCGCGGTCGCGATTTCCTCGATCGGTGCGTCGCCGGTCTCGAGCATGACCAGCGCCGCCTGAATCCGCTGGGCGATCAGCCATTTGCTCGGGGTCACCCCGGTTTCCCGGACGAAATGGCGCAGGTAGGTGCGCGGTGAGAGGCCTGCGACCCGGGCCAGATCGGGTACGCCGATCGGGTCGGCGAGGTGTTCGAGCGCCCAGGAGAGGCTGCGGGCGATGGGGGCGTCGAGGGGTTCGGGGGGCATGGGGGATTCGATGTATTGAGCTTGGCCGCCGGCGCGGTGGGGCTGGATGACGAGGCGGCGGGCGACGGCGTTGGCGACCGACGCGCCCAGGTCGTTGCGGACCAGGTGTAGCGCGAGGTCCAGCCCGGCGGCGCAGCCCGCGCTGGTCAGGATGTCGCCTTCGTCGGTATAGAGGGGCTCGGGGTCGACTTCGACCAGTGGGTAGCGCTCGCGCAGCAGGTCGGCGTATCGCCAGTGCGTGGTGGCCCGGCGGCCGTCGAGCAGGCCCGCCGCGGCGAGGGCGAACGCGCCGGAGCAGATCGACACGATTCGGGAGCCGTTGCTGTGCGCCCGGCGCAGCGCGTCGATCAATTCCGGCGAGGTCCGCGCGCGCGGGTCGGCGACGCTCGGGACCACGACCGTGTCGGCGGCGGCGAATTCCGCGAGACCGTAGGGGCTGGTCATGGCCGCGCCGCCGATCACGCGGACGGGGTCGGGGGTTTCGGTGCAGATCTTCAGCTCGTACCAGGGCTGCTCGATATCGGACCAGGTCAGGCCGAAGACCTCGATGACGATGCCGGTTTCGAACGCCGTCATCCCGTCGTACGCCAGCACGGAGACAGACCTCATGTCTAAATCTTAGCGATAGTCGTCATCTATGCCACTTCTCCCGATGACGCGGAAGTCCGACCATGGAGATATGTTGAAGCAACTCAAGGACTTCGCCATCGGAATCCACACCGCGAACGCGATCAGGCACGGCATCCGCCCACCTGTCGCGGCTCGGCCCGAAAGCCGGAAACCACGGTGCGGGGGAGTGCGGACCACCCGGTAGCGGCAAGATCTGTCGTCGGGTATTCACCTCGTCCGACCTGCGGTGTATTCCTCGCGTAATAGACTGGGTTACACCGAATCCGGGAAGGAACGATGATTATGCGCGGGCGACAGCCGCCACCCGCGAAGTCCGGAATGGGGCTCGGGGGAAAACTTCTGGTTCTCGTCGTGCTCGGCTGGGTCGCCGTCGGGCTGCTCGCGGCCGGGCAGCGGCACCACTTCGCTCACCTGCCCAAGCAATGTTCGGACTGGGCCACCATCGCGGTCACCGCCGCGGCGGGCCCCGCGAACTACATCGGACTCAATCCGCGCGTCACCGAATGCCAAGTGCCGCAACCGAGTCAGTAGCGAAATGGCCGGGGAACCAGAGTTCCCCGGCCATCGATGCTCAGCCTTGCGGTAGCGGCGCGACCTGCCGCTGTTCGGCCTGGACCTCGCGCAGCCGCGAGCCCTCGATGTCGATATCGGGCACGATCCGGTCCAACCACTTCGGCATCCACCACGCCCACTTGCCCAGCAGCACAAGCAAAGCGGGAATGAGCACCATCCGGACGACGAACGCGTCCAAGGCCACGCCTGCCGCCAGCGCGAAGCCCATCGACTTGGCGGTGACATCGGATTCCAGCAGGAACGAACCGAACACCGAGATCATGATGATCGCCGCGGAGGTCACCACGCGCGCTCCGTGGTGATAACCCTTGATCACGGCCTCGGTGGGGTCGGCGCCGTGCACGTATTCCTCGCGCATGCGGGTCACCAGGAACACCTGGTAGTCCATGGCCAAGCCGAAGACCAAGCCGATCAACATGATCGGCAGGAAGCTGACCAGGGGATGAGGATCCTTGATCAGCCCGAGCTCGCCCTCCTGGAAGATCAGCACGGTCGCGCCGAAGGTGGCGCCCATCGACAGCAGGAAGCCGAGCGCGGCGGTGAGCGGGACCAAAATGGACCGGAACACCAGGATCAGCAGGATGAACGCCGCGCCTGCCACGATCGCCATGTACGGCACGATCTTGCTAAACAGGACATGGTCGATGTCGGCGTAGATGGCGGTGGTTCCGGTGATGCCGTACGACATCTTGTACTGCTCGTTCAGATCGGATTCCGCAGCGCGCGCCGACTGCACCAGATCCTTCGTCGACTGCGCGTTGGGCCCGGTCTTGGGTATGCCGTTGATCAGGGCGCCCGCGCCGTCCTTGCTCATTTGCGGCTCGGTGACCAGATCCATGTCCGGGTAGGACTGCAGCTTGTCGCGCAAGGCATTCAGCGCCGCCTGCCGCTGGTCGGCGGGGGTGTCGCTGAGATCGACGGCCACCTGGAGCACACCGTTGCTGCCCTCGCCGAAGCCTTCGGTGCGCAGGTCGTAGGCCTTACGGACGGTGGTCGACTTGGGCAGGCTGTCCTCGCCCGGCAGGCCGAGGTTCAGGTTCAGCGCCGGTGCGGCGAGCAGGCCGAGCACCACGATGGCCAGGATCATCGTGACCGCGGGGAACTTGGCGATCGCCCTGGCCACCCGGGTGCCGTTGGTGACGACACTGTCGTCCTCGGGATCGTGCTGGGCGATCAGCGGCAGCTTCGGCTTGAACAGCGCCTTGCCGAAGGCGCCGAGCAGCGCGGGCATCAGGGTGATGGCGGTGAGCACGGCGAAGGCCGCCGCGATGGCGCCACCCAGACCCATGAACGTCAGGAATCTGACCCCGACGATGCTCAGCCCGACCAGCGCGATGATGACGGTGAGCCCGGCGAACACCACCGCCGAGCCCGCCGTGCCCAACGCGGTACCGGCCGCTTCCTCGGCGGAATCCTGCACCGCCAGTTCATGTTTGTAGCGCGAGACGATGAACAGCGCGTAGTCGATGGAGAGCGCGATGCCGATCATCGAGGCCAGGAACGTGGTGAAGCTCGGCACCGACAGCACCGAGGTCGACAGGAAGATCAGCGAGGTCGCCGCGCCGAGGCCGACGATCGCGGTGATGATCGGCACGAACGCGGCGACGATGGCGCCGAACGCCACGATCATCACCACCAGTGCCACGGCCATACCGATCATCTCGGACTTGCCGCTCGGCATCTCCTGTTCCATCGCGATGGTGCCGCTGATCTCGACCGTCAGCCCGGCCGCGCGGGCGGAGTCGCCGGCGTTGTAGGCGGCCTCGCGTTCGTCGGCGGTGATGTCGGCGAAGTCCTTGATCGCGAACGGGACGCTGAAGTACGCGACGGTCTCGGGTGCGGTCTCGTTCAGCACATTCAGGGGCGCGCCACTGCATGTCGACGGATCGGGTTGCCCGGTGAGGCAGCCCATTTCCTCGGTCGCGGTGATCGGATTCACGATCGGTTCGGCATGGTCGACGATGTCGAGCTGCTCGAGCTTGCCGATCAGGTCATCGATCGCGGCGCGGTTGGCCGGGTCGGTGAGCTTCTGGCCCGCGGGCGCTCCCACGACATAGGTGCCGGTCACCGCGTCGAACGCGAACGCCTCCGACATACCGGGGAAGTGCTTGTCGAGGATTTCGGTAGCCCGTTCCGAGGGCAGGTTCGGCATGCTGAAGTCATCGGTCATCGGCTTCTGCAACGAGGATCCCAACCCCGCGAGCACCATGAAGAGCAGCAACCAGACGGGCAGCACAATCCATTTGCGGCGAAAGGCCAGCTTGCCCCACCGGTAGAGATAGATGGACACGGTTCTTCTCCTCGTGGATCGGTGCGGAGCGCGGATCGGAGGTGTAGCCGGGTCGAACTAGCCCTGAGTCTGGTGCCCAGCAACGGCGATATCAAGCACCGGTGCAGCGTGGATGCCGAAAACGAACGGCCCCGCAATCCGGTAGCGGATTGCGGGGCCGTGCTCTTATGGTCGCGGGTCAGCCGACCGAAACCGGGTGCTTCACCGTTTCGACGTTCTCGGTACGCAGCTGCTCGAGCTTCGCACCCTCGACGTCGATATCGGGCACGACGCGGTCGAGCCACTTCGGCATCCACCAGGCCCACTTGCCCATGATCACCAGCAGCGCGGGCACGACGACCATGCGAACGATGAACGCGTCGATCGCCACACCGGCGGCCAGCGCGAAACCGAACGACTTGGCGGTGACGTCGGTCTCCAGGATGAAGGAGCCGAACACCGAGATCATGATGATCGCGGCCGAGGTCACCACGCGGGCACCGTGGTGGTAACCGGCGACCATCGCGTCCTTGGGCGACTTGCCGTGCACGAATTCCTCGCGCATGCGGGTCACCAGGAACACCTGGTAGTCCATGGCCAAGCCGAAGACCAAGCCGATCAACATGATCGGCAGGAAGCTGACCAGCGGCTGCGGATCCTCGATCAGGCCGAACTTGCCCTGCTGGAAGATCAGCACCGTCGCGCCGAAGGTGGCGCCCATCGACAGCAGGAAGCCGAGCGCGGCGGTGAGCGGGACCAGGATCGAACGGAACACCAGGATCAGCAAGATGAACGCGGCACCGGCCACGATCGCCAGGTACGGCAGGATCTTGCTGAGCAGCACGTGATCGACATCGGCGTAGATGGCGGTGGTGCCGGTGATGCCGTAGGCCATGCCGTACTGCGCGTTCAGATCCGCTTCCGCGCCACGTGCTTCGGCGACCAGATCCTTGGTGTCCTGGTTGTTCGGACCGGACTTCGGGACACCGTTGAGCATGGCGCCCTGGTTGTCCTTGCTCCACACCGGCTCGGTGACGTAGTCCATGCCCTCGTAGGACTCGAGCTTGGCGCGCAGCGCGCCGACGGCGGCCTCGCGCTCACCTTCGGGCGTCGCACTCAGGTCAGCGGCAACCATGAGCACACCGTTGCTGCCTTCGCCGAAGCCTTCGGTCCGCAGGTCGTAGGCCTTACGGATGGTGGAGGTCTTCGGCATGCTGTCGTCACCGGGCAGGCCGAGGTTCAGGCCCGCGGCGGGCGCGGCGAGCGCACCGAGCACGAGTACCGACAGGATCAGCGCGACCCACGGCGCCTTGGCGATCAGCTTGGCGAAGCGCTGGCCGTTGGTGACCGAGTTCTCGTCGTCGGGATCGTGCTGTGCCACGATCGGCAGCTTCGGCTTGAACAGCGACTTGCCGAAGGCGCCCATCAGCGCGGGCATCAGGGTGACGGCGGTGAGCACGGCGAACGCGGCGGCGATGGCGCCACCCAGACCCATGAAGGTCAGGAACTCCACGCCGACGATGCCGAGCGCGCCGAGCGCGATGATGACGGTGAGACCGGCGAACACCACGGCCGAACCGGCGGTACCGAGCGCGGTACCGGCGGCTTCTTCGGCCGAATCACGCACGGCCAGTTCGTGTTTGTACCGGGAGACGATGAACAGCGCGTAGTCGATCGACAGCGCGATACCGATCATCGAGGCCAGGAAGGTGGTGAAGCCGGGCACCTCCATCACCGAGGTACCGAGCATGATCAGCGAGGTCGCGGCACCGAGGCCGACGATGGCGGTGATGATGGGCACGACCGCGGCGACGATGGCGCCGAAGGCCACCACCATCACGATCAGCGCCACACCCATGCCGATCAGTTCGGACTTGCCGCTTGGCTGTTCCTGCTTCATCGCGATCGAGCCGCTGAGTTCGACGGTCAGCCCGGCGTTGCGGGCTTCGGCGCCGACCTCGAAGGCGGCATCACGCTCGGCGTCGGTCACATCGGTGACGGCCTTGATGGTGAACGGGACGCTGAGCACGCCGACGGTGCCGGGTGCGGTCTCGCTCAGCACATTGAGCGGGGCCGACGAACACTTCGACGGGTCAGGGGCGGCGAGGCAGCCCATCTCCTCGGTGGCCGCGATCGGGCTGGTCAGTTTCTTCTCGTGATCGACGATCGACAGGTCGTTGAGCCTGGCGATGAACGCGTCGATCGCGGCCCGGTTGGCCGGGTCGGTGAGCTTCTGCCCCTCCGGCGCGCCGATCACGTAGGTGCCGGTGACGGCATCCATCGAGAACTGCTCCGACATGCCTTCGAAGTGCTTGTCGAGGATCTCGTTGGCGCGGGCCGACGGGAGCTCGGGCATGCTGAAGTCGTTGGACATCGGCTTGCTCAGGGAGGCGCCGAGCCCGCCGAGTAGCACGAACAGCAGTAGCCAGACCGGCAGGACAATCCATTTACGGCGGAAAGCGAACTTTCCCCATCTGTACAGGTATACGGACACGCGTGTGCTCCTAGCGCGAAGAACGGGTGGGTGGCATGGCTCGTAGACAGCACTCGCGGGCCACCCCTGCGGGACCCGCCTCCACAACATCGTTTTCTGCCTACCGTGCGGTAGGTAGACTACCTAGAGGATAAGTGGAGGAGCAACCTCAATATTGGGGGCGCCGGATCCGTCACACCGAATCATGGGAGGATTGCCGCCATGCCCGCCCGAGACATCGCCGACACCGTCACCGCAGGTGGAGGCACTAAACAGGCGATCCGCGACGCCGCGTTACAGCTGTTCGCCGCCAAGGGTTTCGAACAGACGAGCCTGCGCGAGGTGGCGGATGTGGTGGGAATCACGAAGGCGTCGCTCTATTACCACTACGCGTCGAAGCTCGATCTGCTCTTGGCGATCATCGATCCGATCATCGATCACATGCGCGACATCGTCGAGGACATCGAGGCCGTTCCCTACAACGACGAGGGCATCCGCGCGGTCCTGCGCACCTACCTGCGCGGCATGATCCGCCACCGCGACGCGGGGGCGCTCTGCGTGCGCGATACCGCGGCCATCGTCAACGCCATCGCCGACCGCTACCCCGACCTGATGGAACCCACCCGTGAGCTGCGGCTGTGGCTGGCCGGGCCCGACCCGACCCAGGACTCGATGCTGCGTGCCGCCGCCGCCATCGAGGTGCTCGGGGTGGCGCTGCTGTCCTCGGAGCTGGCACCGGGCGCCACCGACGAGATGGTGGAGAAGACACTCCTCGACGCGGCAACCTGCGTACTGACCGGCTGTATCAATTCGGCGTGAGCGGGCGGCCTGCGTGGTGACGCTTCGCTACCGCCTCCGGCCGCTGACCGCTCACGCCAGGAGCACCGCGTAAGTTCGACACCGTGCATATCACCGCCAGGGTCGATTACGCGGTGCGAACGCTGCTCGAGCTCGCCGCGGCCGACGGAGTCGTCAAGTCCGAGGCCATCGCCGCCGCCGCGCAGATCCCACCGAAGGTGCTGGAGACGGTGCTGGCCGAACTGCGTCGCGCCGAGCTCGTGCTGAGCAGGCGCGGGCCCGACGGCGGGTATCGCCTCGGCAGGCCCGCGACCGAGATCTCGGTGGCCGATGTGATCCGCGCCGTGGAGTCGCCGCTGGCGTCGGTGCGCGGGCAGCGGCCCGAAGATGTGCGGTATCCCGGCGCGGCGGAACCGCTGCAGCAGGTGTGGATCGCGCTGCGGGTCAATATTCGGGCCGTGCTGGAGAACGTCTCCATCGCCGACGTCGCCACCGACCGGCTGCCCGGTTTCATCGGTGAACTGGTCGCCGACCCCGGCGCCTGGGTGCGTCGCGAGCCGCGTACACCCGCCGGCACATGAAGTTGTCCACAGGCTGAGAGTTGTCCACAGGGCAGGTAAAAGTGCTCGGCGCTGGTCATCCGCGCGCTGTAGCCTTCGACCATCATGTTGATCACCCTGCTGCGGACCTACCTGGCCCCGTACCGCGCCCAGCTGGCGGGTGTCCTCGTACTCCAGCTGATCTCGGTTATCGCGATGCTCTACCTGCCCAGTCTCAATGCCGACCTCATCGATGACGGTGTCACCAAGGGCGACATCGGTTTCATCTGGACCACCGGTCTGTGGATGCTCGCGGTGAGCTGCGTCCAGATCGTGGCCTCGGCGGCGTCGGTGTACTTCGGCGCGCAGGCGGCGATGGGCGCCGGTCGCGACATGCGCGGTGGCGTACTGCACCGGGTGGAGACATTCTCGGCCAGGGAGGTGGGGATGTTCGGCGCGCCGTCGCTGATCACCCGCTCGACCAACGATATTCAGCAGGTCCAGCTGCTCATCGTGATGTCGGTGACGATCCTGGTGATGGCGCCGATCATGTGCGTCGGTGGCGTCATCATGGCGCTGCGCGAGGATCTCGGGCTCTCCTGGTTGCTGCTGATCGCGGTGCCGGCCCTCGCCCTCTCCATGGGCACGATCGTGGCCAGGATGGTGCCGGGGTTCCGGCAGATGCAGGAACGCATCGACGGAGTCAACCGCGTGCTGCGCGAGCAGATCACCGGCATCAGGGTGGTGCGCGCGTTCGTGCGTGAGCGGCAGGAGATCTGGCGCTTCGGGATGGCCAACACCGCGCTCACCGACGCGTCGCTGCGCGTCGGCAAGCTGATGGCGCTGATGTTCCCGACCGTGATGTTGATCAGCAATCTGACCGCTGTCGGCGTGATCTGGTTCGGCGGTCACCATGTGGACAACGGCACGATGCAGATCGGCTCGCTCACCGCGATGCTGTCCTACGTCATGCAGATCCTGATGGCCGTCATGATGGCCTCGTTCCTGGCGATGATGGCTCCGCGTGCGGCCGTCTCCGCCGATCGGATCGGGGCGGTGCTCGAGACCGAGTCCTCGGTGCGCCCGCCGCGGTTGCCGCAGGCGTTCAAGGGCGACCAGGCCACGGTCGACATGCAGTTCGCGGAATTCGCCTACCCCGGCGCGGAGAAACCGGTGCTGCGCGGTATCCGATTCCAGGTGGCGCCCGGTACCACCACCGCCATCGTCGGTTCCACCGGCGCGGGCAAGACCACGCTGATCAACCTGATCCCGCGCCTGATCGACGTCACCGACGGCGCGGTCTACGTCGGCGGCACCGATGTGCGCCACCTCGACCTCGAACTCCTGCGCAGCGGGATCGGATTGGTGCCGCAGCGGGCCTATCTGTTCTCCGGCACCATCGCGACCAACCTGCGCTACGGCAAGCCCGACGCCACCGACGACGAACTCTGGCATGCGCTCGAGGTCGCCCAGGCGGCCGATTTCGTGCGGGAGATGCCACAGGGACTCGATACGCCGGTGGCCCAGGGCGGCACCACGGTGTCGGGCGGTCAGCGCCAGCGACTGTGTATCGCCCGCGCGCTGGTGCGCAGGCCGCGGATCTTCCTGTTCGACGATTCGTTCTCCGCGCTCGACGTGGCCACCGACGCCCGGCTGCGCGCCGCGCTGAAGCCCGAGACCGCCGACGCGTCGGTGATCATCGTGGCCCAGCGGATTCAGACGATTCGCGACGCCGACCAGATCGTCGTCCTCGAAGACGGTGCGATGGCGGGCATCGGTACCCATGACCAATTGATGCAGCGCTGCTCGGAGTACCGCGAGATCGTCGAGTCCCAGCTGAGCGTGGAGGAAGCCCGATGAGGCCAGGTGGACCCGTTCCCGGAGCGCCGGGAACGAAGGCCAAGTCGTTCAAGCCGTCGCTGAAGCGACTACTGAGCAGGCTGGCTCCCGAGAAGTTCACCGTCGGCCTGATCGTCGCACTGGTGATCACCTCCGTGGTGCTCAATACGCTTGGCCCGTACCTGCTCGGCAAGGCGACGAACCTGGTGTTCGACGGCTTCGTCGGCAAGCAGCTCGAACCCGGGCTCACCAAGGACCAGACCGTCGAACTGCTGCGCAGGCAGGGCGAGACCACCCGCGCCGACATGCTCTCGGCGATGAACGTGATCCCCGGTACCGGCATCGACTTCGACGCCGTCGGTCGCGTGCTGATGCTCGTGCTCGCGCTGTACGTGGCCGCCGCGATCTTCGGCTGGCTGCAGGGTTATCTGCTCAATATCGCCATCAACCGCACCGTGAAGCGGCTGCGCGACGAGGTGGAGCAGAAGCTGCACCGGCTGCCGCTGCGCTACTTCGACACCGCACCGCGCGGTGACGTGCTCAGCCGCGTCACCAACGACGTCGACAATGTCTCGCAGAGCCTGCAGCAGACGATGAGCCAGCTGCTGGTCTCGCTGTTCACCGTGGTCGGCATCCTGATCATGATGTTCTGGATCTCGCCGTTGCTGGCGCTGATCGCGCTGCTCACGGTGCCCGCCGCGATCGTGGTCACCGCGCAGATCGCCAAGCGATCCAAGCCGCACTTCGTCAACCAGTGGAAATTCACCGGCGAGGTGAACTCCTCGGTGGAAGAGGCCTACACGGGCCACGAGATCATCACCGCGTTCGGCCGCGGCCGCGAGGTCGGCGAGGAGTTCGACAAGCGCAACAACAAGCTCTACGACGCGAGCTTCAAGGCGCAGTTCATCTCCGGGTTGATCATGCCCGCCATCATGTTCCTCGGGAACGTGAACTTCGTCTTCATCGCGCTGGTCGGTGGGCTGCGGGTGGCCACCGGCAACCTGTCGCTCGGCGATGTGCAGGCGTTCATCCAGTACTCGCGCCAGTTCAGCCAGCCGCTCACCCAGATCGGTGCGATGGCGAACCTGCTGCAATCCGGCGTCGCCTCGGCGGAGCGGATCTTCGAGATCCTCGACGCCGAGGAACAGACCCCCGATCCGGTGGTGGAGATCGCGCGCCCGGTGGATCGCGGGCGGGTGGAGTTCGAGGCGGTGTCCTTCGGCTACGACCCGGAAACGCCTGTCATCGAACGGCTTTCGCTGGTGGCCGACCCCGGCCACGTGGTCGCCATCGTCGGCCCGACCGGCGCGGGCAAGACCACGCTGGTGAACCTGCTGATGCGCTTCTACGAACTCGACGCGGGCACCATCGCCATCGACGACGTCGACATCACCACCATCACCCGCGACCACCTGCGCTCGCGTATCGGCATGGTGCTGCAGGACACCTGGCTGTTCAAGGGCACCATCCGCGAGAACATCGCCTACGGCAACCCGACGGCGTCGGAAGCCGACATCCAGGCCGCGGCCAGGGCGGCCTACGTCGACCGGTTCGTGCACTCGCTCCCCAACGGCTACGACACGATCATCGACGAAGAGGGCGGCGGGGTGAGCGCGGGCGAGAAGCAGCTCATCACGATCGCCCGCGCGTTCCTGGCCAAGCCGTCGATCCTGATCCTGGACGAGGCGACCAGCTCGGTCGACACCCGCACCGAGTCGCTGGTCCAGCACGCCACCGCGGCCCTGCGCCGCGATCGCACCAGCTTCGTGATCGCGCATCGGCTGTCGACGATCCGTGACGCGGATCTGATCGTCGTGATGGACAAGGGCCGCATCGTCGAACACGGCACCCACGAGCGCCTGCTAGGCGAGCGCGGGCCGTACTACAACCTGTACAACGCCCAGTTCGCGGCCGCTCAGTAAGGCCCTGGCACGATGGGTCGGTGGCCGACAGCAGCGAGTTCTCCTTCGAAGTAGGTACCCGTCTGGACGGGGGCAGGCACGGTCGGACCGGGGTGATCTCCACCCCGCACGGCGAGATCGCCACGCCCGCTTTCATTCCGGTGGGAACGAAGGCTTCGGTGAAGGCCGTGCTGCCGGAGACGATGCGCGAGATCGGGGCGCAGGCACTGCTGGCCAACGCCTACCACCTGTACTTGCAGCCCGGCGCCGACGTTGTCGACGAGGCGGGTGGGCTCGGGAAGTTCATGAACTGGCCGGGGCCCACCTTCACCGACAGCGGCGGGTTCCAGGTGATGTCGCTGGGGGTCGGGTTCAAGAAGGTCCTCGCGATGGAGGCCGTGGATATCCGGTCCGATCAGGTGATCGCGGCGGGCAAGGAGCGCCTGGCCACCGTCGATGACGACGGGGTCACCTTCCGTTCGCACCTGGACGGTTCCAAGCATCGCTTCACGCCCGAGGTGTCGATGGGCATCCAGCACGAACTCGGGGCCGACATCATGTTCGCCTTCGACGAGCTGACCACCCTGATGAATACCCGCGGCTATCAAGAGAAGTCGTTGCAGCGCACGCACGAGTGGGCGCAGCGGTGCATCGACGAACACGAACGGCTCACCGCCGTGCGCGCTCATCGGCCGTATCAGGCGCTGTTCGCGGTGATCCAGGGTGCGCAGTACGAAGACCTGCGGCGCAAGGCCTGTCGCGAGCTGGAGTCCATCCGGGGCAGTGGTGGAACGGAATTCGACGGGTACGGCATCGGCGGAGCGCTGGAAAAGCACAATCTCGGCACGATCGTCGGGTGGTGCTGTGATGAGCTGCCCGAGGCCAAACCGCGCCACATGCTGGGGATCAGCGAGCCGGAGGACATGTTCACCGCGATCGAGAACGGGGCGGACACCTTCGACTGCGTCAATCCCTCGCGGGTGGCGCGCAATGCCGCGATCTATGTCGACGAGGGCCGGTTCAACATCAACACCGCCCGGTTCCGTCGCGACTTCACCCCGATCGACGAGAACTGTGACTGCTACACCTGCGCTCACTACACCCGCGCCTACCTGCATCACCTGTTCAAGGCCAAGGAAATGCTCTCGGCGACGCTGTGCACAATTCACAACGAGCGCTTCACGATTCGCCTCGTCGACCGGATCAGGGCCGGCATCGAGGGCGGCTACTTCGACGAGTTCAAGAAGGAGTTCTTGGGTCAGTGGCGGGGCCGGATCAAGGTGCCGGGGGAGTAGGCGGCGGACCTTCCGATCCGCCGCCCGCCCTGCGGGCTAGTCGTGTAGCGCGTCGACCTTCGCCGGGGCGTAGGTCGGTTCGGTCTTCTTGAGGACGGCGATGACGCGGTAGGTGATCGGCATGACGAGCACCTCGCACAGGGTCTTCCACAGGAAGCCGACGATGACGTAGTTGATGAACGACTGCCAGGTGTTGATGCCGATGGCGGTAGCGGCGATCGAGCAGAAGATCAGGGTGTCGGCGAACTCGCCGACAACGGTGGAGCCGATCAGGCGGGCCCACAGGTGCTTTTCCTTGGTGCGCTCCTTGATCAGCACCAGGGTGGCCGAGTTCAGCAGCTGGCCGACGAAGTAGCCGGCGAGACCGGCGAGCACCAGCTGGGGGGTGGTGCCGAGGACCGTGCGGAAGGCTTCCTGGTTCTCGTAGAAGCCGGCGGCGGGCAGCTGGATGGCGATATAGAAGCAGCCGACGGTCAGCAGCAGCGCGGCGAAACCGGTGTAGATGGCGTGGCGGGTGGCGCGGAAGCCGTAGACCTCGCTGAGCACGTCGCCGAGGATGTAGGCCAGCGGGAACAGGAAGAAGGCGCCGTCGGTCGCGATCGGCAGGATCTGGATCGGGCCCAGCATCACCGAACTGTCGGTGAAGAACTCCACACCCTTGGTGGCGCAGATATTGGAGATGATCAGCGTCGCGGTGAACAGGGCGACGATTACCGGATAGAACCCCCGCGCAACCTGGGCGAATGCCGCATGTTCCGGCGCGGGGTGCCCAGATTCAGCTGGTTTGTCGAGCGAGTTTGTATCAGTCACGGCCCCTATTCTCCCAAGGAAGCGATGCGTCACGGTGGCCGGTTGTGGAATACGCTGTCGTTATGACGAATCCCGGCGATTCCGACGAGTGGTGGAAGCAGTACGGCGGCTCCGGCGTGTCCCCGGAGTCCGGCGCGCCGGGTTCGGTGCCGCAGCATCCGACCGCCCAGCCGTCGCAGCCTTCCCAATACCCGTCGTCGCCGCAGTATCCCCAGCAGCCGGCGCCGCCCCCTTCGCAGCCGCAGTACCCGCAGCAGCCACCGTCGCAGCCGCAGTACCAGCAGCCCAACCAGCCGCAGTATCCGCAGCAGCCGCCCGCTTACGGGCAGCAGCCGGGCTACGGCGGTTATCCGGCGGCCGGCGCGTACCAGCCCTACGGGCAGTACCCGCAGCCGCAGGGCACCAACGGCCTGGCGATCGGCGCGCTTGTCTCCTCGCTGATCGGCTTGTGCAGCTGCGGTATCGGCGCGATCGTCGGCATCATCCTCGGCGTGATGGCGCTCAACCAGATCAAGGAGCGCGGCGGCGAAGGTAAGGGCATGGCGCAGGCGGGCATCTGGATCGGTGTCGCCGCGATCGTGGGCTGGACGCTCTACATTCTCTTCTTCGTGGTGCTCGGCATCGCCGGTGGACTCGACTCGTCCACGACCTACTGATCTCGAAACGAAACAGGGGCGCTTCCGGAATCCGGAAGCGCCCCTGTCGTTTGTGTCAGGTGCGGGCTATCAGCCCTTGACGACCTGCGTGCCGCCGGCGAACTTGTCGTGCCAGCCCTGCTTGTTCGGGTCGTTGCTGATCGTGACCATGATGTAGATCGCCAGGCCGAGGCTGACGAGCCCACCGACGCACGGAATCAGGCCGACGATCGTGAACAGGTTGCGCTTGAGGGACTGCTCGGGCGTCAGGTTCGGCGCACCACCGGGGGCGAGCACGCGCAGGCCGAGGATCTTCTTGCCCAGGCTCTGGCCCTGCTGGGTGACCTCCATGGCGACGAAGTAGCCGTAGATGGCCAGCGACAAGATCAAGCTGGTGGCGATCTGGCCACCGGTGCCGCTACCGACGATGAGCCCGAGCACGATCGCGACGGGGATGCCGATGATCAGGTAGTCGATCAGACGAGCACCGATCCGGATTCCCAGGTCGGCGGCCTGCACTCCGCCGAAGCCCTGCTGCTGACCGTACTGGCCCTGCTGCGGGTAGGGCTGCTGCTGACCGTACGGGTCCTGCCCGTAGGCCGGCTGCTGCTGGCCGTAGGGGTCCGGCTGGCCGTAACCGGGCTGGGGTGCGCCGCCGTGTCCGGGCTGGCCGTACGGCTGCTGCTGGCCGTAGCCGGGCTGCGGCTGCTGCTGGCCGTAGGGGTCCTGGCCGTAGCCGCCGGGCTGACCGCCCTGCGGGTACTGGTTGGGGTCGTAACCACCGCTGGTCATAATCTCAGTCCTCGTTTTGATCTTCTAGATCGGTCGATGCGTACGTTACGGACATCCCTCTGGTCGGAACAACCCGATAGGCTCGAGTATCCATGGTTTCTCGGGGATGCGGGCTGGGTCGAAAACTTCGCGCAGCTCGGCGGTCGTCCGTGCGGAATATCCGAGTGACGCCGCGATCGCCGCCAGCACGTCTTCGGGCGTGTTGCCCAGGACGCGTTGATCCGAAAGGCTCACGGCCCCATCACGTTTCGCCAGTCGCTTGCCCTGCTCGTTGAGCACGAGCGGCACGTGGGCGTAGGTCGGGACGGTGAGTCCGAGCAGTTCCGCGAGATAGGCCTGGCGCGGGGTGGACGGCAGCAGGTCGTCGCCGCGAACCACCTGGTCAACGCCTTGAGCGGCATCGTCGACGACGACGGTGAGGTTGTAGGCGGGGACACCGTCACCGCGGCGCAACACCAAATCGTCGACTGCGCCCCGATATCGGCCGTGCAGCTGATCGGTGATCTCGTACTCGGTGACGTCGGCGCGCAATCGCACTGCGCCGACGCGTCCTTCGGCCCGCTTGGCCGCGCGCTCGGCATCGTCGAGCCGACGGCAGGTGCCGGGGTAGGCGCCCATCGGCCCGTGCGGTGCGGTGGCGGCCTGCTGGATTTCGCGTCTGGTGCAGAAACATTCATAGGTGCGTCCGGCCGCGGTCAGTTCGGCCACAGCGGCCGCGTAGTTCGGCAGCCGTTCGGATTGGTAGACCACGGGGCCGTCCCAGTCGATGCCGATCGCGGCGAGGTCGTCGAGCTGACGCTGGGCGGCGCCGGGGCGGACCCGGTCCAGATCGTCGACGCGAATCAGGAACTCGCGCGCGGAAGTTCGCGCGAAAAGCCAGGCGAGCACCGCGGTACGCAGGTTTCCCACGTGCAGCTCGCCCGAAGGGCTCGGCGCGTAGCGGCCCGCGCCTCGACTCGTTGGCACCCCTCGATCCTAGGTGGGCTCGCGGCACAGCCGCGTTCGCAGCCGTTCCTCGGTGATGGCGTCACCGGCATCGAGCGCGTCGAGCAGCTCGTGTGCGTGCGCGATCAGTCCGGCGCGGTCGACGTCGTGCTGCTGGGCATTCGCCGGGTAGGACCCGAGTCGCTCGCTCGCGCGGCGCAGCAGAGTACCCGCGCCTTTGGCGTTGCCACGCTGGATGTGGGTGAGGCCGACGGCGTATTGGGCCAGCCCCTGCCAGAGCATCCGCTCGGCAACCGGCCCGTTCTTCCATGCCGCCTCCAATACCTCGTGGGCATTGAATGCCAATCCGTCGTCCAGCAGTTGCTGAGCGAAGGTGAGAGTTTGCTGGGGCCCGAGCTCGAGGTCGTCGGGAATTCGGGCGACTCCGGCACTGCCGGGGGGCAGCGGTCGGCCGAGTCGATCGCGGGGGCGGTCGTTACGGGCACGACCTGCGGTGTCACGGTCACGGGAGATCATTCCCCCATGATCCACGCCTGTCCTCGATGGTGCTCATGTGACTGCTGAGGTACTCGAGAAATTGACGTATCACGGACTAATCACATGGAAGTAAATGGGGATGTGTCAACCAGATCGGGAATGGGTAAGGGGCCTGGCAATGCCCCCGCAAACGTGAAGCTTCGCAAGGTTGGCAAAACGATATGGGAAAGCAAATTCTCTTCCGCAACATTGCGGAAGACCTGCTAGTGTTTCTTCCGCGGGGGCAGCCCCCGGAGGCGGAAACGCCTCGATGCGCTGGTTCGTGCCGGTCGGTTGCGCGCGCCGTGTGGCAGTGCCTTGTGTGCCACGAAGTAACTCATCGGTCGCGCCGGATTTCGGAATGTTGCAACGATTCCAGGAGTTATCCCCTCTTCTCGATGAACCAAAGGAGCAAGTGCCGTGGAAGTTGATGTGACCGACGCTGTGTGGCGGAAGAGCACCTACAGCGGACCCGATGGGAACTGCGTCGAAGTAGCCTTTCTCGCCGGCGGCGATATCGCCGTTCGCGACACCAAGGATCGCGGCCGCGGACCCGTGCTGGCCTTCGGTCCAGGGCAGTGGCGAGCCTTTCTCGCCGATGTCACCGCGGGAGAGTTCGCGCGCGGCTGACCGCGAGATGCATCTCGAATGGGCAATACCGGCCCCGAGTCGAGCGGACTCGGGGCCTTCTCAGTGACTTCGGTGGGGTGGCCTATCGTGGCCGGATGACCACGATGGCCGCGCGTGACGCGACGATGTACTGGCTGTCGCGGCGCACCGCCAACGACGTGTTCCTGCTCTACACTTTCGCCGAAACCGATTCCGCCACCGACGAACTCCGCGCTTTCATCGCCGCGCGCGCCGCGCGCATTCCGGATCTGCGGATCCGGTTACAGGAGATACCGGGCGATCTCGGCTACCCGCGCTGGGTTCCGGCCGAATTCACGTTCCAGCAATTCCTGCACCACCGACCGGACGGCCTGTCGTGGCAGGCGCTGCTCGCGGATCTGGGCGAACTCCTGGGAACCGGTGTCGTCGCGACCGAATGTCCCTGGCGCGTCCATGTTTTCCGTTCGGTCCACTCCGCGCCACGTTCGGCGGAGCCCGTTGTGGTGGCGGTGCTGCAACTTTCGCACGCACTGGCCGACGGCACCCGTGCCGCCGGCATCGCGCGCGCTCTCTTCGGGACGGCTGTGGATGAAGCTGTTGTCCACAGCACACCCGGTGCGCCTGTGGACAACTCGGTAGATCACCCGGTCGGACCTGGTAAAACTCCTACACAGCCTGTGGATTCCTGTGGACAACCCTGTGGATGGATTGCTCGGCGAGCAGATCCGAGAGTGCTTGGGGTGCTGCGTTTTCCCGGGCAGCTCGCGGCAACGGTGTGGCGCGGGCGGGCCGCGTACCTGGCGCAGCGGGAATTGGCGGACCGGACGGCCGCCGGTGAGGTCCCCGCGGCCGCGACCGGTTTCGCGCCCTGTGTGCTGAATCCGACAGCCTCGGTCGGCGACCACACGGTGAGAATGCTTGTCGTCGACGCGGGCGACCTCCGCATTCCGGGCAAAACCGTCACTGTTATTGCGCTGACGGCGATTTCGCGCGCCCTGGCCGACTACCTCACGGAACGGGGTGAGCAACCGGAGCGGCTGGGGACCGCGCTGCCGATGGCACTTCCGGCGCCGAGCGCGGCCCGCAACAACTACCGCGGACTGTCCATCGACCTGCACATCGACGAACCCGACCTGCGGGTGCGCGCGAATCTCATCGCCGATGAACTCGCCGCCCGCCGCGAACGAGCACTGAATCCGCTGCTCTCCGCACAGGATCGAGTCGGTGACGTGGTCCCCGCGGTCTTGGCGGTGCGCGATGTCGAACGGGCCGAACTGGACAACGTCCCCGCGGCGCTCGACGGCAATACCGTCGTGTCCAGTGTCTATCGAGGACCGGCCGATCTTGCCTTCGCAGGCGCCCCGGTCCTGTTCACCGGGGGTTTTCCGGCCCTCGGCACCGTTATGCACCTGACTCACGGTGTCCACGGGATCGGCGAAACGATCACGCTGTCGGTGCATTCCGATTCGCGAGTGATGCCCGATCCGGACCGCTACCTGGAATTGCTCGCCATCGCGCTCGATACGGTCGTCGCCGCGCACCGCTGATCCGCAGGGCCGGGCTTGTTTTCACCGAAGTCGACCGGGGCCGACGCTGTTTCCCGCGCGATTCAGCTCCGCGCCCACCGCGAGCAGCGCCGAGTGCAAGGCTGTCGCCGGATCGGTTCCCGCGGCTTCGCCCTCGATCACGCCGTCGATCCGGAACGGGCAGAAGTATCCGGTTCCGCTGCGTCCCTGGTGTGGTCGCCCGATCTCGATGAGCGGGCCGGTCCGATGCGCCGCGGCGATCGCCGTCGCGAGGGCCGCGTCGGCAGCCCGCGGATCACGTCGACGAGCGCCGGGTAGTGCGGGCGTCGATTGCGCGTGTACGCGCTCGTACCACGCGATCACCTCGAAAGACGCTGCTCGCGTGCCGGTTTCGTAGTGTCCCAGCGCCGCCCTGCTGTACGGAACGCGCGCGGCCAACGCCGCCAGCGACAATCCCGACTCTTCCCGCAATCGCCGCAACCGAGCTCCGACGACGCCGTTCCCCTGCTCGCCCCGACTGGACATGGACTCATCGTAGAGAACTGTAGACGTTTGTAGACGCTTTTTGCTGTCCAAAAGGTCTTGACGGCGACCATACTTTCTCGTGGCGGCTCAGCGACCACCATACCGCGCCACTCGTGCAAGCACTGACTCGTTCGGAGGGGAACCGATGGAGATCTTTCTGTGGATTGCCGTGGGGCTGTTCGTGTTCGGGGCGCTGAGCCGCTACCTACTACTCACGCCGCCCGCCGAACGCGGGCGTCCGAGTGTCGCCGAGATCAGGCGGCGGCTTCAGGCCGAGCGCGAGGGGCCCGGCCACGACTCGACGTTGCCGTCGGTGCGCAGCATTTCCGCCAGCAGCTTCTCGGCGTCGGATTTCTCCCGCGCCAGGACGCTCCAGCCGCGCACCAGACCGTCGGGGCCCGATTTCGTCGTCCACGAGCCGACGGCATGAGCACCCTGGGGATGCAGCGAGTAGTAGATGGTGCCGACCGGGAACGCGATATCCATGCCGCGCATCCAGCCGGTGAGCGCCTCGCCCTCCCACACCCGCATCTCGCCACGTACCTGGGCGACCGGATCGGCCTCGGGCGCAGGCGGTTCGGCGGCCGAGTCGAGCATCAGATGGTCGCCCTCGTGCCGGATGGTCACCGCCGCTACCTCGACCTCGTCCGCGTGGTTCGCCGGTTTCTGCCAGGCTGCCCACCAGTCACCTGCCAGGTCGACGCGGTTGTCCACGATGCCGGCCAGCTCCGCCAGCGAGACCTGCAACGCGTCGGCCAAGCGGACCGCGACCGGCAGCGTCGGCGACTGCTCTTCGGACTCGTACCTGGTGATCTGGCGCGAGCTCACCCCGATCGCGGTGGCCAGCGCGGGCTGCGAGAGCCCGAGCAGCCTGCGCCGCTCCTGGATCACCTTCCCCGTCCCGGTGTTCATACAGTCATCGCCTCCATTGCCTGCCCCTCCCGTCACACCCTGCTGGACACTTCCGCACCAGACCGGCCGACCTCGCGCGCCGCCACCCTCCTCCACGAAGACCACTGGCGCGCCGCACATGCCGACTGTCTGGCCGATTCTTCCATTTCTTCGCTCCAGCAGGCCCGTTTCGTGCTGACTCAGCACAACGGATGCGGCCCGCGCTGCCTACAGCACTTGGCGGCGACGGCCTACAGCACCGGATTGATCGACGACATCTGACCCTACGGCGCGACCTCGAACGTCGTCACGCGTTCGGTTACCACCGGATCCGGACCCGACACGTTGACGAACTGATTGCGAGACGGCGAAGGTGCTGCGATCGCCGTTACCGTCGAGGTATGAGTGCGGACCCCTTGGCGGAAGGCGACGGCGCCACCATCCTCGAACGCCCAGGTCTGCGTCAGCGATGGTGGCGCTTGCGCAGGCCGTTCGTCCTGCCGTCACAGCGGGCCACCGCCGACAACATCGTCGCCGCACCCACCCCGCTGCAACCGATCGACCTGGCCGACGACGCCGAGGTGTCGCAGGTACTCGACCTGGCCGTGCGAGTGGGTGAGGTCGTGCTCTCCGCGGGTACCGGTGTCGGTGACACGTCCGCGCAGGTCCGCTTCATCGCCTCGACCTACGGTCTGAACAGCTGCGATATCGATGTCACCTTCGACGCGATCCGTATCTGGGCCGACCGTGGACCCAGCCTGCCGCCGGCCAGTGATATGCGTGTCGTGAAGTACCGCTCGCTCGACTTCACGCGGTTGGCCGCGGTCGACCGGCTGACGCGCCGCATCCGCAGCCAGATCGTCCCCGTCGACCAGGCACACGCCGCCCTCGACGAACTGATCTCGTCGCGCCACCCCTATCCGCGCTGGGTGTCGACGGCGGGCTGGTCGCTGCTGGCGGCGGCGATCGCGGTGCTGCTCGGTGGTGGGTTCGTTCTCGCGGCGATCAGTTTCGTGACCACCGCGGTGATCGACGTGGTGAACCGGTTCCTGCATCAGCTCGGTTTGCCGATGTTCTTCCAGCACATGATCGGGGGTGTCATCGCCACGATCCCGGCCATCGCGCTCTCCTCGATCAGCGACCACTGGCGCTCCGACGCGGCGCTGATCGTCGCGGCGGGCATCACGGTGCTGCTGTCCGGTCAGCAGTTGGTGGGTTCGGTGCAGGATGCCATCACCGGCGCGCCGATCACCGCCGCGGCCCGCATGCTCGAAGTGGTGATGATGACCGGCGGCATCGTCGCCGGCATCGGTCTGGCGCTGCGGATTTCGTCGATGATGGGGATCGCGGTGCCGGAGATCGCGGCCAGCGCGGGCCGCGACACCGAGTATCTGGCGATCAAGCTGGTGGCCGGTGCGGTCGCGGCGATCGCCTTCGCGATGGCCTGTTACGCGGAGCGCCGCGCGCTGTTCGCGGCCGGGCTCAGCGGTGCGGGCGGCACCATGGCCTTCCTCGGCGCGCAGGACATCGGCTTCGGGCCGGTGGTGTCCGCCGGGCTCGCGGCCACCGTGATCGGTCTCGCCGGTGGTCTGATGGCGCGTCGCGCGCTCACCCCGCCCCTGGTCGTCGCGGCGGCCGGCATCACGCCGCTGCTGCCGGGTCTGAAGGTGTATCGCGGGCTGTATGCCCTGCTCGAGGACGAAACGCTGCTCGGGTTCGGGCAGATCCTCGGGGCGTTCGGTGTCGGCTGCGCGCTGGCCGCCGGCGTCATCCTGGGTGAATGGTTCGACCGCTTGCTGAGTCGTCGTGGTGCGCCGCGCGACTTCGATCCGTCGTTCACCAGCGACCGATGAAGTAGATCAGCGAGGTTCAGATCTGCACAAGCGTGCGTGGCCCGTCGGCCGCCGTGTCGGCGGGCGCCGGGTCCTGGACGCGCGGTTTGCCTGCCGCCCAGCGCATCTGGCTGCGGGCTGCGGGCGCCTCGGTGGCCGCGGGGATGACCAGCAGCGCGAGCGCGGCGCCGTTGCTGCCGACCACGTGCATGATGCGCGCGGCCTGTTCGTTGCGGGCTGTGCTGTCGTCGGATTCGCCGGTGGTCCAGTCGAATCCGAGCCGGGCCAGCTTGCCGATCCGCGGGCCGACCGCGGTCACCAACTGGTGCAACTCGGTCATCGGCTGGTCGGTTCGCGGCCACCAGGCGCCGTCGATCGGCCCGGTGGTGGCTGTGCGGTCACGCAGCATCAGCCGGATCGGCCCGGACGCGTCGCGCCCGATGCCCGTTTCAGGTGATGTATTCACTTCGTTCTGTACTTTCTGATTTCTATGCGGTCGACGCACATGGCATCGACCGGCGCGGTCCGAACTCGGACCGGCGCGAAGGCTGGGTACCCACTGCGCAGCGTCATCATGCTTCGCACTGTGTCGGCACGCACATCTGTGGTGGGGCGGCGACGACGGTATATGGGTGTGGTGGGGGTTTCCCGCACCATCGGGGCTCACTCTACGGAAGCCCACTGACAGATCCACCGATTAAACGAACAGGGCCCCGACCGGCGAACCGATCAGGGCCCTGCTGTTGCGGAGGATAGGGGATTTGAACCCCTGAGGGCGTTAACCCAACCCGCGTTCCAGGCGAGCGCCATAGGCCACTAGGCGAATCCTCCGTGGAGCAGCATAGCGGGTAGCAGGGGGTCGATGCCAAACCGGGCCCCCGCGACCGGTTCTGACCTGCTACTTCTTCAGAGCGGCCAGTACCTTGCGGACCTGGGTCTCGGCGGCGGTGCGCATCGCCGCCTTGTCGACGGTGCGCATCGTCGACACCTCGATCTCCACCTTCACCGAGATGTTGCTGTCGTGCGCGGCCACCACGACCGAATAGTCGCTCGGGATGGAGCCGTAGGTGTGCTGCTCGCTGGCGTAATACGCCTCCGTGCCGAGGCCGCTCACCGGGCCGTGGTCGTAGTCCTTGCCGGTGGTCTTGGTGTCGTAGCCCTTCCAGCGTGAGTAGTCGGACTCGGTCTCGCTCTCGGTCTTGAACTCGACCTCGAGTCCCAGGGCCGCGTCGTTGGCGTTGCGGCCCGACTCCTGGTTCTTGGCATCGCAGTCGTAGGAGCCGCCGCCGATGTACTCCGACGGGCCGCGCTCGGTGTGGGTGGTGGTCTCGCGCGTGGACGACCACTGGTTCAGCACGGTGAGATCGACCAGGTCGCAGGCGTTCTTGCCGTCTTTGTAGACGTAGCTGCCTGCCCACTTGTCCGGATCGGGTCCGAAGGGGTTGTCGTCGTCGACCTTGTTGGCCGTGAACGCGATCAGCCCGATCACGAGAACGCCCACCGCCACGATGGCGCCGCCCACGATCCACCACACCGCCTTGTTGCCCGACGAGGGCGGCCGCGGCGGTGCGCCCCACTGTGGCTGCGGCGCTCGATAGGCGCCCGCTTGGGGATGCGCGTACTGCGGCTGCTGGAACGGTTGTGGATTCGCGCCGCTCTGATAGGGCCCGGGCGGTGCGGTGTAGGGCTGGGGGTTCGCGCCGCTCTGGTAGGGCCCGGGCGGCGCGGTGTACGGGCCGGGCGCGCCGATATTGCCGCGCAGCACCGTCGGGTCGGCTTGGGAGGGGTTCTGACCTGCGCCTTCGCCTGGTCGTTCCCACCATGCGACGGTGGGGTCGGACGGCGGCACACCGTCGCCGGGTGGTTGTTGATTCGGGCCGGTCACGATCGGGCCCCCTCTCCAGTCATGGGGAACGCCGAACCCCCCTGCCGATATCGGATAGATCGTAGCCAGCGTCACCGTCGGTGCGGCGGTTATACGGCTGCGTACACTCGGGTATCGACTGGTCGGATGTGGTCGTTCGTCGAGGGATATGAGGTGGAACACGTCGTGGGTACCGCGCGAACTCCCCGGGCCAGATGGGTCGAGGAAGGTCTGGCCGTCCTGGCGTCCTCCGGCGTCGACGCCGTGCGGGTCGAGGCGCTGGCCAAGCGGATCGGTGTGACCAAGGGCGGGTTCTACGGCTACTTCGCCGACCGCGACGCACTGCTCACCGCGATGCTCGACGTGTGGGAGAGCGAAGCCACCGACCAGGTGCTCGAGCGCGTCGAAACCCTCGACCCGAAGACCAAGGCGCGCGTGGCCGGCCTGCTCACCTTCTCCAGCAATCGCCTGCTCCCGATCGACCTCGCGATCCGTGACTGGGCTCGCCGCGACGACGACGTCGCCGCCCGCCTTCGCCGCGTCGACAACACGCGAATGGCGTTGCTGCGCGAGACAATCGGCGTGTTCTGCGAAGATCCCGACGAGGTCGAAGCCAGGAGTCTGCTCGCCTTCTGCGCCACCATCGGCAGCCACTTCCTGGCCGCCGATCATCCGGGGCGCACCCGCGTCGAGGTACTCACGCGCGCCGCCGACCTGCTGTTCGAAGACCGGAATCGCTAGTACCGCGAACAACCGCTACACTGGCCGACGGATCCCGCGCGGCGAGCATCCTGTGAACTCCCCCAGGGCCGGAAGGCAGCAAGGGTCAACGGGCTCTGCCGGGTGCGCGGGGTCCCCTTTAATTTCAGGGGTCCCCGCTTCGACCGCTCGGCCTACGCACCTTCGCAGCGTGCGAGCCTGATCCCAGCGCCGATACCCCGCCGATTCCGAGCAACCGCCGGGTAACGTTGCGCCTGTCAGCACGCACAGCGTGCAACCCCCTTGCTGCTTCGAAAGGCTGCCCAGGATGCCCCGGCAAACGCAGATCGGTTTGATGAGCCACGAGGAACTCGTGTCCGAGCACGAGTCCCAGACCGCGAATTACGCGACGCTCAAAACTGAGAAGCTCACGCTGGATCTCACCCGAGGTAAGCCGTCGCCGGAGCAACTCGATCTGTCCTCGTCGCTGCTCTCCCTGCCGGGCGACGGCGACTTCCGCGACAGCTCGGGCACCGACTGCCGCAACTACGGCGGCCTCACCGGTCTGCCGGAACTGCGCGCGATCTTCGGCGAGCTGCTCGGTATCCCCGTCGAGCGACTGCTGGCGGGCAACAACGCCAGCCTCGAGATCATGCACGACATCATCGTGTTCTCGATGCTCTACGGCACCCCCGACTCCCCGCGCCGCTGGGTCGACGACGAGCCGATCAAGTGGCTGTGTCCGGCCCCCGGCTACGACCGTCACTTCGCCATCACCGAGGCGCTCGGCATCGAGATGATCACCATCCCGATGCGCCACGACGGCCCCGACGTCCACGCCATCGCGACGCTGCTGGCGAACGACCCGCAGATCAAGGGCCTGTGGGCGGTGCCGAACTACGCCAACCCCACCGGTGTCGTCTACTCGGAAGAGATTGTCCGCGAACTGGTTTCGCTGCCCGCCGCGGCACCGGACTTCCGTCTGTTCTGGGACAACGCCTACGCGGTGCACCCGCTCACCGATACCGCGGCGCCGGTCGTCGACGTACTCGGCCTGGCCGAGGCGGCGGGCAACCCGAACCGTCCACTGGTGTTCGCGTCGACCTCCAAGATCACCTTTGCCGGTGCGGGCGTGAGCTTCTTCGGAGCGTCGCAGGCCAACATCGACTGGTACCTGTCGCACGCCTCGAAGAAGAGCATCGGCCCCGACAAGCTCAACCAGCTGCGGCACCTGCGCTTCTTCACCGATGCCGAGGGTGTGCGCGAGCACATGCAGAAGCATCGGGCGCTGCTCGAACCCAAGTTCGCGCTCGTGCGCCGCATCCTGGAAGACCGCCTCGGCGCGTCGAAGGTGGCCTCGTGGACCGAGCCCAAGGGCGGCTACTTCATCAGCCTCGATGTGCTCGACGGCACCGCGGCCCGGGTGATCGCGCTGGCCAAGGAGGCGGGCATCGCGCTCACCGCCGCGGGCTCTGCCTTCCCGTACAGCAAGGATCCCGAGGACAAGAACATCCGCATCGCCCCCAGCTTCCCGCGGCTGCCGGAACTGGAGAAGGCGATGGACGGACTCGCGACCTGCGTGCTGTTGGCCGCCACGGAGAAGCTGCTCTGAGATCGGCAGTGCCGGCGGGGCCCCGCGAGGCCCCGCCGACACTCAGCTCGGTTTGGTCACCAGCGTGCCGAACAGGGTGACCGAGATATGGATGTCACCGCGGTCCGCGCCTGCCTGGAGGTCGGCGAGGAGCTGATCGCGATCGGTCGCGGTGATCGCCCCGCGCAGGGCGGCCAGGTCCGCGATCCGGCGCACCAGCGCTCCGGCGCCGACCGTTCGGTCCTGCACCAGCGCGTGTGAGCCGATCTCGTCGACCACCAGGCCGGTGCCGCTGAGCAGCCCGGCGAGGCGACGGCCCGAGAGCGGATTGGTGGTCGAGGAGATCAGGGTGTCGATCACCGCGCTCACCACCCGCGGGTTGCCGGGATGGACGATCGCGGTCGCCCAGTCGCAGTCCACCACCACCGCGCGCCCACCGGGCCGCAGCACCCTGGCGATCTCGGCCGCCGCCCGCGCGGGCGCGGTGAGGTGCTGGAACACCCGTTCACACAGCACCGCGTCGAAGGTATCGGCGCCGAACGGCAAGCCGTAGGCATCGCCGGAGACGAAGCTCGCGCTCGATCCGGACTCGACCGCGCGGCGCTGCGCCGAGGCGAGCAGATGCGGATCCGGCTCGACGCCGATCGCGGTGCCGTGGGGCCCGACTTCCTCGGCGAAGGTGAACACCTCCGATCCGGTGCCCGACCCGACATCGAGGGCACTCTCGCCGGGCCGCAGCGCCAGCGCGTTGTGACTCCAGGCGCCGAGTGCCCGCATACCGGGTTGGGTGACTTCCAGATCATGGGCGTCGATCAGCTGATCCCGGGCCGCTTGATCGAAGCGGGCCGGGCGTGGGGTGTAGTCGGTCATTCGCACCGCCAGAGTGGGAGCAGTCCTCGTGAGCATGGACTCAGAGGCTACTGGTGAAATGTGTCACGATGAATGTATGACTCGCACGCTGTGCCTCGCGCAGGAATCCGAGGCCGACGAACTGCTCAGCACCGACGATTTCGCGTTGCTGCTGGGGATGTTGCTCGACCAGCAGTACCCGATGGAGCACGCGTTTCGTGGGCCGCGCAAACTCGCCGAGCGCATGGGCGGATTCGATCTGCGCCGTATCGCCGAAGCGGATCCGGCCGAATTCGAGGAACTCGCGGCCACCCCACCGGCGATTCACCGTTATGGGCGGTCGATGGCGCGGCGGGCCCAAGCGCTCGCCCAGTACGTGATCGAGCATTACGACGGCGTACCTGCGCAGATCTGGACCGCGGGCGACCCCGACGGCGCCGAGGTGCTGCGCCGGTTGCAGGATCTGCCGGGGTTCGGGGCGCAGAAGGCGAAGATCTTTCTCGCATTGCTCGGAAAACAACGTGGCGTGCAGCCCGACGGCTGGCGAAAAGCGGCCGGATCCTATGGCGATGACGGGTCGCGACGCTCGGTCGCCGATGTCGTCGATGCCGAGACATTGTCGGAAGTAAGAGAATTCAAGAAGCAGGCCAAGGCGGCGGCCAAAGCCTCCAAATGAATTCCTAGTTAAGATCTAGCTGCTTTTTTCCCTCGTCACGAGGGTGGATCTGCTCGAAGCTTGCATCTCGAACAGCTCCACAACAGATGAGGGATTGGCAGTTTTATGAAGATGAGGAAGTTCGCCGTTGTCGCGGCGCTCCTGACCGTGGCTACGGGCATCACGGCAGGCACCGTGAACGCCGCGCCGGCCGAGGAAGCCGCCCCGATCAACTACACCGCCGAGGTCGTCGACGACTCGAAGGCTGTCATCACCACTGATGCCGGCTCGCTGGTCGAAGAGGACGGCGTCTTCAAGATCAAGGCCGCCAACGGCGCCACCGTCGCGGGCACCGCCCTGAGCTTCCGCCTCGACGAGTTCGAGCTGCCGATCGCGGCCGAGATCTCGGGCAACACCGCGACCCTGACCCCGCAGTTGGATCCGGCCAAGGCTGTCTACAAGCCGGTCGCGCTGCCCTACGAGGACAAGGCGCCGTGGAAGACCGAGTACGAGCGTGAGCAGGCGGCCTGGAGCCGTCTGACCTCCACCATCTCGCTGGGCGCCGCTATCGGCACCCTGGCCGGTGGCCTCGGTGGCGCCGCGATCGGTTGCGTCGCGGGTGCGGCGGGCGGCCTGGTCGCCGGTGGCGTGCTCGGCGCGATCTTCGGCGCCCTCCCCGGCGGCATCGGCGGCTGCGTCGTCGGCGCCACCACGATCGGCGCCCTCGGCGTCATCCTGGGTCAGATCTTCGTCACCGCCCCGGTGGCGATCGGTGCTGCGATCCAGTACTTCTCCACGATCTCCGCGCCCTTCAACGCGCCGGCCAAGTAAGTCCGACAAGATCGTCGAAACCCCCTGCGGCAACTCGGTTTCCGCAGGGGGTTTCCCCCGTTTGCACCCATTGCGCCTGTCGTGTGCCCCGCTGACCTGCGGCGATGATGTGCCTCAGCGCACAATTCGCCGGTTTGGCTTGGATGGGTCGGGATTAGGTGTTAACTTGATTGTTATGTCCAGCAACCATCTCACCGCCCAGCGGGTCACCTACGTGACCGCCGCTCTGGGCTTGCGGTTGCCGTTGACGCGCGAACTGTGTCGTTCCTGCTTCTGCAGCTGAGCCCTTCAGGTTCGCGAGCTGCCACGCCCCACGTGTAGGCAATCCCGTTGGGATAACGGGATTTTTGGCAAGGAACTTCATATGTCTGCTCCCATCATCGATCGCCCCGTCTCCCGGACGGGCGCCGGTCGCCCTCGTGTTTCCCGCCCCGTTGTGCCGCCGGAGCTGCGGCGTAGCGACAACCCCGCCGCCGCGGTGCTGCGAACCGCCGCCTCCGGTCCGGTCTCGCGCGACAACGCCGCACGGGCAACGGGTTTGAGTATCGCCACGGTGAATCGTCAAGTGGCATCGCTGCTTTCGGCGGGTCTGCTGCGTGAGCGACCCGATCTGACCGCCGCGGGCGCAGTCGGCAGGCCGCGGGTGCCGTTCGAGATCGATCACGACGCGTACCTGACGCTGGGCATCCATATCGGTGCCGAGGCAACGAAAATCGTCGCCGCCGATCTGCGCGGACGCATTCTCGGTGGTCTCGCCATCGCCACCCCGCAGACGGGGCAGGAATTCGCGGTCACCACCGTCGCCCGCAGCGCCAAGGCGTTCCTGCAGCGGTGGCATCGGCGGACGCCGCTGTGGGCCGGTGTGGCCATCGGTGGGCGGGTGGATCCGCAGAGCGGTGTGGTCGACCATCCGAAGCTGGAATGGAAGGGCGCGCCGATTGGGCAGGTACTCGGCGATGTGCTCGAGCTGCCGGTTTCGGTCGCACCGCACGTCGAGGCGATGGCCGCCTCGGAGCTGCTGCTGCCCACCTTCGACGCGCGCAGGCCCGAGCCCGATACCGAACTTCCCGCTGCCCAGCACGGCAGCAGCCTCTACTTCTACGTCCGTGAGACCGCGGGCATCGCCGTCACTCTCGACGGCCGGGTACACACCCCGAGCAACGGGCCCGGGTCGATCGCGCATCTGCCGACGGGCTCCGATGTGCAGTGCACGTGCGGCCGGCGTGGATGCTTGGAAGTGACCGTCGGTGATCGGGCCCTGCAGGCTCGGGCTGTCGGTCGCGGAATCATTCCGGCGCACAACGGGACTGCCGGGACCACGATCAATGATCTGTATCGGGCGGCCGAGTCCGGGTCCGAGTCGGCGCGGGAACTGCTCGCCGAGCGGGCGACGATGCTCGGACAGACTGTCGCGCTGGTTCGGGACATGCTCAACCCGGATCGAGTTGTGCTGGGCGGTCAGGCTTTCACGGGGTACCGGCCCGCGCTGGGGCATGTGGCTCGGTCGTTTTCGCAGAGTACGCAGTTGGCCGCCACCGATATCCGGATCAGTGGATTCGGGGGGAAGGTCCAGGAATTCGCGGCGGTGGTTACTTCGTTGAGTGCGCTGTACGCGGACCCGCTGGCGGCTATCCGCCGGGTGTGAGAGCCGAGAAAGGCCCTGCCGCTCTTGATGAGTGGCAGGGCCTTTTCGTGTGCCCAGGTCGCTCAGCGCGGGTTGAAGGCTCCCTCCAGGGCCGTGATGAAGAACGGGAATTGGGCGGCGAACCGGTGGAGGTTGGGGTCCCGGTCGTAACCGGCGAACCAGTAGAGGCCGGGTTGTGAGTCGGCTGCGGGGTTCATGTCGCGGAAGGTGCGGATCCAGTTGTCTGCTCGGCCGCTGATCACCGTGTAAGGGAGGGCGCGGGAGAAGATCGTCTCCTGGTCGATGGGCGGGATTCGGTCGCGCACGACGGTGTCGAGGCCGCGGTGCATCGCGCGGATCCGCCCTGCGACGGTGTCGCCGAGGGGGGTTCGGGTGGGGAGGTAGTTGGGGAGCAGCACGGCGGCTCCGCCTGCCAGGGCGATGGCTACGCCGACCAGGGCGTGGCCCGCGGTCAGGGCCAGTGCGACCGTGATGATCAGGCCGAGGGCGATCAGGGCGGCGCCGATCCAGCGGGGGAGAGCGCGCTGTTTCGGGTCGGCGAAGGCGCCGGTGGCGACGGCGTCGTTGCGCATGGCGGCGCGGATCGGGTCCAGTTGCAGGCGGCCGGGGGCGCGCAGTTCGCGCACGGCGACGGTGTCGGTGCCTTCGGGGAGCAGCATGTCGTAGACGGTGCGCTCGTATTCGCGCAGCTGGTCGTCGGGGGCGTTGACGCGGCTGATGCGCCAGTCGTCTTCGCCACGCGCGTTCACGGGGGTGATCCACAGGTAGCGCCGGACGGCGAGATCGACGACGGTGGCGGCGATGTCGACCGGATCGGCGTGTTCGTCGATGATCAGGCCCGCCTCGCCGGGGAGCACACCATCGGGGGAGGTGAACTCGACGCGGCCTGCCTGCTGGATCAGCGGATCGAAGGCGTCGCTGCCCGCCACGGCGGCGGCGGCCCGCTTCCGCGCCAGCAGCACGTAGGCGATCATGCCCGCCAAGGCGAGCAGGAAGGCGCCGAAGGCGGCGAACACCGGCGTGGTGAAGGCGAACGGGCCCGTACCTCCGCCGCGCACATCGGCATTCGCGGGCACGGTGCCGGGGGGCATCTGCAAGGTGAGGTCGATGGCATCGCCCTTGCGCAGGTCGGTCTGGTGCAGGTAGAGCACGCCGTCGGGTTCGGTGTGGACATCGGCGCACGGCTTGGCATTGCCGGCGGAGCCGAGTTTGCAGTCCACGATGCCCATTTGGAAGCTCGGGCTGATCACCGAGACGTCGAGCACGGCGATATCGGCGTTGAGCACGCCCAGCCAGTGGAACACCTGCGTGCCCGGCATGTCGGAGACGGTGTTGTGCACCGTATACGTGAACTTCGATTCGCCCGGCTTCGCCTCGACGACGAACTGGTCGTTGACGGTGGTGGCGGTGCCCGCACCGCTCGCGGTCACATCGGTGACCTTGAAGATTCGTTCGACGTCGTCACCGACCTTGAGGCGCAACGGCAGCGACATCGTGAAATTTCCGTCCGCGGGTACCGCGACAGTTTCGATGACTTCGAGCACACCGGTTTCGGTGAGGGTGAGGTCGGCGGTGATCGAAACACCGGAGGTCGAGGGCTCCGTATGGGCTACCGGCGCGGCCACGAGCAAACCCGCCGCAGCGAGCAGCAGCGCGCCTGCGGCGCCCCCCCGAAAAGTCAGCATGGGTGCTTACTCTAGACAGCTTGCTATTCTGCGTCAGCGGCTGTCGACGACTCATGAGACGAGGGGGGTACGGGGGAGTGACTCAACCACCGTACGGTTATGGGCCGAACGGCCCAGGTGGACGACCGGTTCCACCGCCCCCCGGCTATGGTCCGCCCCCGGGATACCGGCCACAACCGGGATATGGGCAGCCAGGTTATCCACAGCCGCAGGGTTATCCACAGGGTCATGGGCAGCGTCCGGCGTATGGTCCGCCGCCGGGATACCGCCCACCGCCGATGCCCTACGGGCCGCCGGGCAGGCCGACTCCGCCGCCGCGTAAGCGGGGCGGTGGCTTCACCTCGGCAATCCTGGTCGTCATCTTCCTGCTGGTCGGCGGCCTGGTGAAATACGCCGTCAATACCGGCGTCGACCTCGGGATCGGCGCGATCGGTCCGAAACCGACCACTACCTATACCCCCCAGCCCGGTACCGCACCCGCCGCGACCGGCGACAACCCACTGCTCACCGACGCCGACGGCACCCTGGTCCCGGCATCGTGCAATTACGCGCCGTGGGGCACCCAGGTGGACAAGGCACGCACCTTCTTCGAGTCGGCCGCGAAGTGCCTGGAGTCGGCGTGGAAACCGCTGCTGGCGGAGAACAATCTGCCCTTCGAGTCGCCGACGCTCAGCGTCACCGCGACCACCGACGGCATCACCACCCCGTGCACCGGTTCGACGAGCAACTTCGCCGCCTTCTACTGCCCGGCGAACAAGACCATCTACATGCCGATCAGCCAGCTGCAGACCGATCAGTTCCGCGACAACTGGGTGGTGTACCTGTCGGTGTTCGCGCACGAGTACGGCCACCACGTGCAGGCCCAGTCGGGCATCCTGCGCAAGGCCAACAGCGAGCGCGTCGACGCGGGCGCCCGCTCGGCCAAGGGCCTGGAGCTCTCGCGCCGAGTCGAGTTGCAGGCCAACTGCTTCGACGGCATGTTCATCGCCTCCTCGAAGGGCGGCGGCTCGCTGACCTCCTCGCAGGTCACGGTCGCCACCAAGGATTCCTACGGCCGCGGTGACGGCCCCGGCGACATGCGCGACCACGGCACCGCCGAGCACGGCGGCCAGTGGTTCGAAACCGGCTTGGATCGCAACCTCACGGCCCAGTGCAACACCTTCACCGTGTCAGCGAGCGAAGTGAACTGAGGCTGTACCGCCTCTCCGCGCCTTCTAGCCGGGCTCGTGTGCCACACCGGTAGCGTGGGCGGCCGACGGCGGGGTGCGGGGTGAGTCAGCCCGTTCCCGGTGAGTTACCCATGTCCGTGCGTGATCAGTTGTCAGGTGATTTTTATGTATCCCCCGCCTCCTCCGCAGCCGCCGTACGGTAGGCCCATGCCGCCGCCGCATGGCGGGCAGATGCCGCCGTATGGGGGACAGATGCCGCAGTACGGTCGGCCCGTGATGCCGCCTCACGGTAGGCCGTTGCCGCCGCCGTACGGTTATGCGCCGCAGGGGTATCCGCCGCCGCGCCGGGGTGGATCGGGTGCGGTCGGTGCGGTGCTGACGGTGTTGACCGTGTTCGGGGTCATCGGGTTGCTGGTTGCCGCGGTGACCCTGTCCGAGCAGAGCTCGCCCGGATCGGTCGCCGGGACGACGCCGCCGAGTTTCACCTACAGCTCGAATTCGCCGGTGCCGACCACGAATCCGACGACAGCGCGCGCCACGACCACCGCGCGCACCACGGCGCCGACAACGACCAAACCGGCGGGGCCGCAACCTGTTATCGCGCTCGGTCAGCATCCACTGTTCAAGAACGACGACGCGGGCCTGACGAACATGGACTGCGATCTGCCGCGCTGGTCGACCGACGTGACGGTGGCCAGGGCCTACTTCGCGGCGGCACAGGTCTGTCTCGATCAGATGTGGCGGTCGAACTTGGCCGCCGCGAATCTGCCCTTCAAGAGTCCGGGACTTGTTGTCGCGGAGAACTCTTCGGAGCTGTCATCGCCATGCGGTGGCTCGTCCAGCGGCGCGTTCTACTGCAGCGCTTCGAGCACCATCTACATGTCGACGGTGGGGCTGGTCCTGCACAACACGCCGTATCCGCCGATGGAAGCGCTGTCGATCTACGCGCATGAGTACGGTCACCACGTCCAGGGGCTCACCGGCGTGATGCAGGCCTCGTCGAATCAGCGTCGTGAGCAGGGCACGATGTCGGCGGGTGGGCTGGAGACGTCGCGTCGAATGGAGTTGCAGGCCAGCTGTTTCGGCGGCATGTACATCGGCTCTTCGGAAGCGGGCGGCTCATGGACCTCGCAGGAGGGCTACGCCGCGGTGAAGCACCACTACGACCTCGGTGACGGCAACGGCCGCCACCGAGATCACGGCACCCCGGACCACAACGGCAATTGGTACAACCAGGGCTACACGAAGAATCGCAACTTCCAATGCAACACCTGGCTGGCACCGTCCGACGAAGTGAGCTAATTCCCGTAGTGGCCTTCGCCGAAGCGGCGGGGCGAGGAGCCGTGAACGCCTTCGGCGTAGGCGGTTTCGGCGTGGAGGGCGAAGTCGATGCCCGCTGTCTCGTCTTCCTTGCTCACGCGGAAGCCGATGATCTTGTCGATGCCCTTGCCGAGCACCCACGAGACCGCGAAGGCGTAGGCCGCGACCACCAGGACCGCGACGAGCTGCTTGCCGAGCTGGGCGAGGCCGCCGCCGTAGAGCAGACCGTTCACGCCGCCGGTCATCACCTGGGTGGCCAGCAGGCCGATCAGCACCGTGCCCACGATGCCGCCCACGAAGTGCACGCCGACCACGTCGAGCGAATCGTCGTAGCCCGCCTTGTGTTTCCAGCCGACCGCGAACGAACACACCACGCCTGCGGCCAGGCCGACCAGCACCGCACCGAGGGTGTTCACCACGCCGCAGGACGGGGTGATCGCGACCAGCCCGGCCACCGCGCCCGAGGCCGCACCGAACGTGGTCGGCCTGCCGTCGCGGATCTGTTCGACGATGAGCCAGCCGAGCATGCCGAGACTGCCCGCGACCAGGGTGTTCAGGAAGACCGCCGCCGCGGTGCCGGTGGCGCCCAGCGCGGAGCCCGCGTTGAAACCGAACCAGCCGAACCACAGCAGACCGGCGCCGAGCAGCACGAACGGCAGGTTGTGCGGACGCATCGCGTCGATGTTGAAACCGATTCGCGGTCCGAGTACCAGCGCCAGGGCCAGGGCGGAAGCGCCGGAGGCGATCTCGACCACCAGACCGCCCGCGTAGTCGAGCGCACCGAAGTTCAGCAGCCAGCCGTCCGGCCCCCACACCCAGTGCGCGATCGGCGCGTACACCGCCAGCGTCCACAGCGGAACGAACACCATCCAGCCCGCGAACTTGGCCCGGTCGGCGATGGCGCCCGAGACCAGGGCGGCGGTCAGGATCGCGAACGTCAGCTGGAAGGTGACGAACAGCAGCTCCGGAATGGTGCCGCGGACGGAGTCGGGGTTGATCCCGGCCAGCCCGAGATGCTCGAGATTGCCGATCAGGCCGCCACCCGCGTCGTCGCCGAACGCGAGGCTGTAGCCGGCGACCAGCCAGACCACGGTGACCAGCGGGATCGCGATGAAGCTCATCATCAGCATGTTCAGCACGCCGGTCGAGCGCACCATCCCGCCATAGAAAACGGCCAGTGCGGGCGTCATCAACAGCACCATGGCGGTGGCCGCGAGTAGCCAAGCAGTGGCCGCTGGGTCGATCGTTGCGGGCACGGTAACTCCTTTCACGCGTGGATGCGTTGCGAGAAAGTTACCGAACACTCACCGCGGGTGGCGGCGCTAGCCCCGGTTTTCCTTGGCCAATGCCCGCGCGCCGCGCTTGCCGGGAACGGGCAGGTCATCGCCGTCCGTGAGCCACTCGGCGGTGGTGAGCCAGCGGCGCTGGGCATGCGCGTCGGCCACATCGAAGAACAGGCGGCGGCCGCGATCGTCGCGCGCGTCGCGGGCGAGCACCGCCCAGCTCGGCGGCTTGCCGCGGTCGGCGGTGTGTTCCACGACGAAGCCCGCGACCAGCTTGCCGACCATGTTGACCGGCTTCTGCGAAACCCGGTTGCCGTACTTGGTGGTGTGCCAGCGCCGCGCCGGACACAGTGAACCGGGGCTCGCGTTCGAGGCGATCCAGCCCGCGCGCTGCGCCCGTTCGATCAGCCACAGGTGCTTGACCGCAGACGGCGCGATCTCACCCACCCGTTCGGCGATGAGCGTGCAGACCTCGGCGTCGGCGAGGATATCGCGCCTGGTGGGGCCGATATCGTGGTCGGTCCAGTGCGCGGCGGCGAGGCGGGCGAGGACGCGGCCGAACTCGTCGATGCTGCGCTGGGCGCGGCGGCCGAGCCGTTCGATCCGCTCGGCCTCGCGGCGCATCTCGTTCTGCGCGGTGAGCGTGCGAATGGCGGCCATCGTCGGCACCTGCCCGCGTTCCAGCAGTTGCAGGATGGCGTCGGCGGTCGCCGGGTCGGCTGCGGCAGCGACGGGTAACGAGTCGCGTTTTATGTCGAAGTCTTGTGGGCTGATCGCCCGGCTCAATAGCCCGACCGCGGCGTTGTCGCCGGCGAAGTCGGTGTGGGCGAGCCAGGCGGTTGCGATGTCATCACACGACAGCACGGTGAAACGTTCCTCCGGTCGGTGCGGTGGGGGAGCGATCGGTGCGCGAAGGTTGTGCCCCGGTCGGGATGAGGGACCGGCCGGGGTCACCAACCTGATGAAGGTTTGGCCACCGAAGTTGCCGAGATCCACGGTAGCCAGGCACTTGCGCTGCTGTCACGACCGTTCATTATTTCGTTACATCCGGTAAGGGGCCGTCAACCGGGGAATTAGTTTGCATTCCTCGGGCAACCAGTATCAATAGATTGTTCAGTGGCGGATTCGCCGCGTATTCGGCAGTCGATAGCTCAGCCGTTGCGCCCTGTGGCACGCTTTGCACGTACGCTCCATACCGTGAAATTCAATGTGATTTAGATCACATCATGATCAAGGCTTCGTTACCTCGCGTGGGTACAGTGCCAGCCGCCGATAAACCCTGTCGGACGCTCTCGGTAGCCTGTGGGTCGTGGCTCTGTACCGGAAGTATCGACCGGCGACATTCGCAGAAGTAGTGGGTCAGGAGCACGTCACCGACCCGCTGAGTACAGCGCTGGATACCGGACGGATCAGTCACGCGTATCTGTTCTCCGGGCCGCGTGGCTGCGGTAAGACGTCGTCCGCGCGCATCCTCGCGCGGTCGCTGAACTGCGTGGACGGGCCGACGTCGACGCCGTGCGGTACGTGCTCGTCGTGCGTGGCGCTCGGGCCGGGCGGCTCGGGCAATCTCGACGTGATCGAACTCGACGCGGCCAGTCACGGTGGTGTCGACGACACCCGTGAGCTCCGCGATCGCGCCTTCTACGCGCCCGCCGAGTCGCGCTACCGCGTATTCATCGTCGACGAGGCGCACATGGTTACCACGGCCGGTTTCAACGCGCTGCTCAAGATCGTCGAGGAACCGCCCGCCCACCTGATCTTCATCTTCGCCACCACCGAGCCGGACAAGGTGCTGCCGACGATTCGCTCACGCACGCACCACTATCCGTTCCGGCTGCTGCCGCCCGCCACCATGCGCGGACTGCTCGGCAAGATCTGCGAGCAGGAGCACGTGCCGGTGGAGGAGGCGGTGTATCCGCTGGTCATCCGGGCCGGTGGTGGTTCGCCGCGCGACAGCCTGAGCGTGCTCGACCAACTGCTGGCGGGCGCCGGACCGGACGGTGTCACCTACCCGCGCGCGGTCTCGCTGCTCGGGGTCACCGATGTGGCGCTGATCGACGACGCCATCGACGCGCTGGCCGCCGATGATGGTGCGGCCCTGTTCAACACGGTCGATTCGGTGATGGAAGCGGGCCACGACCCGCGCCGTTTCGCCGTCGACCTGCTCGAACGGCTGCGCGACCTGATCCTGCTGCGCGCGGTCCCCGACGCCGCCGACCGCGGCCTGGTCTCCGGTCCCGGCGACGTCATGGAACGGATGCGTGACCAGGCCGAACGCCTCGGCCCCGCCACCCTCACCCGCTACGCCGAACTTCTGCACGAGGGTCTCGGCGAAATGCGCGGCGCCACCGCTCCGCGCCTGCTCCTCGAAGTGATCTGCGCCCGGATGCTCCTGCCATCGGTGTCCGACACCGAGTCGGCCACCCTGCAACGGCTGGAACGCTTGGAACGCGGATTCGCCGGTGGCTCCGTCCCTGCTCCTGCCCGCCCGGGGCCCGCCGCGGGTGAATCGCCTGTCGAGCGCCCCGCCGCGCCGTCGTCCAGCAGTGAAAGCCGGCGCCGAGGTGCGGAACTCCTCGCCGCTGCCCGGGCGGAAAAGGAAGCGGCCGCAGGTGGTTCGGCACCCCCGCCCGCTGCTCGCCCTGCGGCGGCGGAGGAGAACATCCCTGCTCAGGCCGCGCCGATAGTGGCCGAGGCCCCGGCTGCGCCGGTGCGACCCGCGCCGGCTGCGCCCGCCGCGCCACCCGCTCCGCAGGTGCAAGCCGTTCAGCCCGCTCCGCAGGTGCAAGCCGCACCGCCCGCTCCGCAGGTGCAAGCCGCACCGCCCGTGCAAGCCGCGCAGCCCGCACCGGCTGTGCAAGCCCCGCAGGCCTCGCCACCCGTTCCGCCGGTGCGAACGGCAGCGGACATGCCGTCAGCGTCGGAAAGCGTTGTACCCCAGGCATCGTCGCCCGCCGAAGGTTCGGTGAATGACGCTGTTGTCGCACAACCCGTCGACAACACGCCCGTCGAAAGTCCTGAGCCTGCCCCCCTGCCGGCCGAACCCGTCGCTGCGGTGCCTGCGGAAGTAGAAGCGCCGCAGGTCGATTCGACGCCGAGCGAGCAGCCTGACGCCGAGTCGGCGATACCGGCAGAGCCGCAGGTCAGCGCACCGCAGGCGGCGGCTCCCCCCGAGGATCTGGTCGGGATCGTCGATGCCGCGTGGCCGGAGATCAAGGGCAGGGTGCGGGAGTTCGGGGCTACCTTGCAGGCGCTGTTGTCGGGGGCGGCGGTGTCACGGGTCGAGGGCGAGGTGATCGTTTTCGCGCATCCGGCCGCGCCGTTGGCGCAGCGGTTGTCCGATCCGCGCAATATCGAGGCGGTGCGCTCGGCGGTGCGGGCCGTGCTCGGGCGTGAACTGGATGTGCGCTGGGAGACCGGTGCGCCCGCGCCGCGACCCGCGCCCGCCGCCAAGGCCGGGCCCGCCCGGGGCACGGGAAATCCGGAGAGCAAGCCGGCAGGACGCCCCAAGTTCTCGCGGCCGAGCCAGGCGGCGGGCAACCAGTCGCCGAACCGGGCGAACCGGCCGTCCGACGACGACATTCCGCCGCCGGATTTCCCTGACCTCCCCGACGACCCCGGCCCGGACGAGGGGCCCGAGTCCCGGTCCGGTGGCGATTCCGCGCGCAGCGCCGCCGTTCTGGCCCCGCCGACCCCGGAGGAGGAACGGGAGATGCTGGCCGCCGCCGCGGTGCCGGTGGCTCCCGGTGACCGTCAAGACCCGGACGAGGTCGCGCTGGCGTTGCTACGTGAACAGTTCGGAGCAAAGAGTCTGGATGGTTGACAGCCACCGTCCGTACCGCGTTAAGTTAACCGGAGTTCGCACACCACGGTAGTATGAACGGGTGGCCGGTTTCACCGGATGAGCATGGTTCTATGCTCCGCTGGTGCCTGCCGGGATTTGTACGGCGTCGAGACGATCGGTCGTGGCGTTCGTGCGGCCACCGCACCCCAAGGAAGGAAACACTCCGATATGACCACAGAGGCCTACATCTACGAGGCCATCCGCACTCCGCGCGGCCGCGGCAAGAAGAACGGCTCGCTGCACTCGGTCAAGCCGATCGATCTGACTGTTGGTCTGATCCAGGAGCTGCGTGGCCGCTTCCCGAACCTCGACGAGGACCAGATCTCGGACCTCATCCTCGGCGTGGTCACCCCCGTCGGTGACCAGGGCATGGACATCGCCCGCACCGCGGTCACCATCGCCGGCCTGCCCGACACCGTCGGTGGCTTCCAGCTCAACCGCTTCTGTGCTTCCGGCCTCGAGGCCGTGAACCTGGCTGCGCAGAAGGTTCGCTCCGGCTTCGACGATCTCGTCATCGCCGGTGGCGTCGAGTCGATGTCGCGCGTCCCGATGGGCTCCGACGGCGGCTCCTGGGCGCTCGACCCGGCCACCAACTACGACGGCTACTTCGTGCCCCAGGGCATCTCGGCCGACCTGATCGCCACCATCGAGGGCTTCACCCGCGATGACGTCGACGCCTACGCGGTGCGCTCGCAGGACCTGGCCGCCGCGGCGACCACCGGCGGTTACTTCGCCAAGTCGATCGTCCCGGTCAAGGACATCAACGGCCTGGTCGTGCTCGACAACGACGAGCACATGCGTCCCGGCACCACCGCCGCCGACCTCGGCAAGCTGAACCCGGCCTTCGCCGGCATCGGTGAGATGGGTGGCTTCGACGCCGTCGCGCTGCAGAAGTTCACCTACATCGAGAAGATCAACCACGTCCACCACGGTGGCAACAGCTCGGGCATCGTCGACGGCGCCGCCCTGCTGCTGATCGGTTCCGAAGAAGCGGGCAAGAACTCGGGTCTGACCCCGCGTGCCCGCGTCGTCGCGACCGCCACCTCCGGTGCGGACTCCACCATCATGCTGACCGGTCCCACCCCGGCCGCCAAGAAGGCGCTGGCCAAGGCCGGTCTGACGATCGAGGACATGGACCTCGTCGAGATCAACGAGGCCTTCGCCTCCGTGGTGCTGAAGTTCCAGAAGGACCTGAACGTCCCGGACGAGAAGCTGAACGTCAACGGTGGCGCGATCGCGATGGGCCACCCGCTGGGTGCCACCGGCGCGATGATCACCGGCACGGTGCTCGACGAGCTGGAGCGTCGCAACGCGCGCTACGGCCTGATCACCCTGTGCATCGGCGGCGGCATGGGCGTCGCCACCATCATCGAGCGCGTCTGAGCTCCGGCCGACTTTCACTTCTCATAGGAGAGAACGAAAAACTATGACTGACAACATCATCGGCTGGGAGAAGGACGCCGACGGCGTGGTCGTCCTCACTATCGACGACCCCAGCCAGGGCGCCAACACCATGAACGACGCGTACCTCGCGTCGATGAACGCCACCGTCGACCGCCTCGAGGCGGAGAAGGACGACATCACCGGTGTCGTTATCACCTCGGGCAAGAAGACCTTCTTCGCCGGCGGCGACCTGAAGAACATGATGAAGGTCGGCCCGGACAACGCGGCCGAGGTCGTCAAGATGGTCACCGACGTCAAGGCCCCGCTGCGTCGCCTCGAGCAGCTCGGCAAGCCGGTCGTCGCCGCCATCAACGGCGCTGCCCTCGGTGGTGGCCTCGAGATCGCGCTGGCCACCCACTACCGCATCGCGGCCGACGTCAAGGGTTCGGCCATCGGCCTGCCCGAGGTCTCCCTTGGCCTGCTGCCCGGTGGTGGCGGCGTGACCCGCACCGTGCGCATGCTCGGCCTGCAGAACGCGCTGATGCAGGTGCTGCTGCAGGGCCAGCGTCACCGCGTCACCAAGGCCAAGGAAATCGGCCTGATCGATGAGGTCGTCGCCACGGTCGAGGAACTGATCCCCGCCGCCAAGGTGTGGATCGCGGCCAACCCCGAAGCGGCGCAGCCGTGGGACAAGAAGGGCTACCGGATCCCCGGCGGCACCCCGTCCACCCCGGCCTTCGCGGCGAACCTGCCCGCGTTCCCGGCCAACCTGCGCAAGCAGATCAAGGGCACCAACATGCCCGCCCCGCGCGCCATCATGGCCGCGGCGGTCGAGGGTGCGCAGGTCGACATCGACAACGCGCTGACCATCGAGGGCCGTTACTTCACGAGCCTGCTGACCGGTCCGGTCGCGAAGAACATGATCCAGGCGTTCTTCTTCGACCTCAACCACATCAACGGTGGCGGCTCGCGTCCGTCCGTCGAGGATGTGCCCAAGCGTGAGATCAAGAAGATCGGTGTCATCGGCGCCGGCATGATGGGCGCGGGCATCGCCTACGTCTCGGCCAAGGCCGGCTACGAGGTCGTGCTCAAGGACGTCGAGCTCGCCAACGCCGTCAAGGGCAAGGGCTACGCCGAGGCCATCGAGGCCAAGGCACTCTCGCGTGGCAAGACCACCCAGGAGAAGTCCGACGCGCTGCTGGCTCGCATCACCCCGTCCGCCGACGCGGCCGACTTCAAGGGTGTCGACTTCGTCATCGAGGCCGTGTTCGAGAACCCGGACCTCAAGAACAAGGTCTTCCAGGAGATCGAGGACATCGTCGACGCCGATGCCCTGCTCGGCTCGAACACCTCGACCCTGCCGATCACCCTGCTCGCCGACGGTGTGAAGCGCTCCGAGGACTTCATCGGTATCCACTTCTTCTCCCCCGTGGACAAGATGCCGCTGGTGGAGATCATCAAGGGCAAGAACACCTCCGACGAGGCGCTGGCGCGGGTGTACGACTACACCCTCGCCATCAAGAAGACCCCGATCGTCGTCAACGACAGCCGTGGCTTCTTCACCTCGCGCGTGATCGGTACCTTCATCAACGAGGCCATCTCCATGGTCGCTGAGGGTGTCGACCCGGCCACCGTCGAGCAGGCCGGTCTGCAGGCGGGCTACCCGGCCGCGCCGCTGAAGCTCAGCGACGAGCTGAACTTCACCACCATGCAGAAGATCTACAAGGAAACCTCCGCGGCCATCGTCGCCGCCGGTGGCGAGCTCAATGCCGCGTCCGCGAAGACCGCCGAGGTCCTCGACACCCTGGTCGAGAAGTACGACCGCAAGGGCAAGCTGGGCGGCGCGGGCTTCTACGAGTACGTCGACGGCAAGGCCACCGGCCTGTGGGACGACCTGCGCGAGATCTTCAACTCGAGCCGTGAGCTCCCGGAGGGTGTCACCTTCCAGGATCTCAAGGACCGGATGATGTTCGCCGAGGCCATCGAGACCCAGAAGTGCTTCGACGAAGGCGTGCTCACCAGCACCGCCGACGCGAACATCGGCTCGATCTTCGGCATCGGCTTCCCGGCCTGGTCGGGTGGCTCGCACCAGTTCATCGTCGGCTACCCCGGTGGCCAGGAGGCCTTCGTGGCCCGCGCCGACGAGCTGGCCGCGAAGTTCGGCCCGCGTTTCGAGGTTCCGGCCTCGCTGCGCAAGTAAGTCGGTAGTTCCCGGTTTCGGCCGGGTCCGGACGCCCGTCACCTCGCTGAGGTGGCGGGCGTCCGCCGTTTTATCGAGGCTTGGCGTAGTCGGCGTAGCCCTGCCAGTCGAGCACTACGCACGGCTCGGCGCCGACGACCCAGGCATCGTGTCCGGGGGAGGCGATCATGACGTCGCCGGGGCCGAATTCCAGTTGTTTGCCGTCGTCCATCTCCACCACGATCCGCCCGGACAGGCAGTACCCGATGTGCGCGGCCTGACAGCTGTCGGTGCCCGCGATCGGTTTCACGTGTTCACTCCATCGCCAACCGGGTTCGAAGACCGCGCGGCCCACCGGGCCGCTGTCGACATTGACCAGGTCGAGTCGACCTTTCCCCTGCTCGAACGGCCGGGTTTCCTCGGGCGCGTCGAAACTCATGCGGACCAGCGTGGACATGACATCTCACTTCGGCTCGGGTGATGAGCGGTCATGTCGTGGTCCACCGAGTGGAGGGCAGCACGGCCCACGGCGGCGCCCACCGAGAATTCAAGTCTTCGCCGATTCGCCGTGAGGCGCAAGAGCCCCGGCTCGGGGTGCGGCTTCGTGGAGGTGGGCGGCGACCGACAGTTCGGGTGGTGTTCACCCAGGGGTGTGGTGGGGTGGATAGCTTGTCGTCCATGGGACGTCGGGTGGCTGCAGCGGTTCTGGGAATTGTCGTCGCGGGGGGCGCGGTGCCGGATGCGGGGGCCGCGGTCGAGGGCGTGCGGGTATTGGGGGAGCAGGTCGTCGCGCACGATGTCGAGTTCGCGGGGACGGTGGTGGGAGGGCTGTCGGGAATCGACTATCTCTCCGGCACCGGGGAATTCGTCTTGATCAGCGATGACCGGTCGGAGAAGGGGCCTGCCCGGGTGTACACGGCTCGAATTCCGGTGGGGGAGACGGGAATCGGTCCGGTCGACTTCGCTGGGACCCGGCCGCTGCTGCGGGCTGACGGAAGTGTGTATTCGCCGAAATCGGTGGACCCGGAAGACATTCGGGTCGATCCGTGGACGGGGGACTACTTCTGGACGCAGGAGGGAGAGCGGGCCGGCGCGGTGCTTGCCGATCCTTCGGTGCGGGTAGCGCGCGCGGATGGTGGGTTCGTCGCGGAGCTGCCGATTCCGGAAAACGAACGGATGCAAGCGGATCGGGGGCCACGGCAGAATCAGGCGCTCGAAGGGGCGACATTCGCGGCCGGTGGGGCGTTGTTCGTGACCGCGATGGAGGGTCCGCTGCTCCAAGACGGGCCGGGTGCGACGACTACGGCGGGGGCTACGACGCGGATCACCGTCCAGGCCAGGTTCGGGCCGGTGCTGGCGCAGTACGCGTATCCGTTGGAGCCGGTGTTCGCCGAATCGCGGCCGGAGGCCGGGCAGGCGAGCAACGGCGTGACCGCGATCCTCGCCGACGACACGTTCGACCCGACTCGGTTCCTGGTGGTCGAACGGGCTTTCGCCAAGGGCGTGGGAAATCGGGTGCGGATCTTCGAGATCGACACGGCGGCCGCGAGCAATGTGCTCGACGCGCCGGTCGCGGGGGCTCGCCCGGTGGCCAAGCGGCTCGTCGCCGACCTCACCGATCTCGGGATCGAGGCCGTCGACAACATCGAGGGAATGACCTGGGGTCCGCGCCTGCCCTCGGGTGAGCGCACGTTGGTGCTGGTCGCGGACAACAACTTCGCGTCCGAGCAGCGCACCCAGCTGATCGCGCTCGCGGTGCGCTGAACCGTGGTTTTCGGATAACCGATGCCGCCACAGCGTCGAATCTCCACCCGATAGATGCCGGATCGCGCTAGCTTGGATATGTGCGGTGATGTCGGGTGATATCCCCGCATGCCGACCGAAACGCCGGTGACGCCGATGGTGAGAGGTGGTCACATGGATCCGGAGCAGACGCGTATGCAGCGCGGGCTGGCCGAGGCGGCGCCGGTGGGGCTGAATACGCAGCGGACGATGGCGCCGGGGGTGCCCGACGAGGCCGTGATCGCGGAACTCGATGCCATGGGACTCACGGGGGCCAAGGAGATCGGGCGCGGCGGATTCGGCGTGGTGTACCGGGCTTTGCAGCCGGCGCTGGATCGCGTGGTCGCGGTGAAGGTGCTGTCCTCGGAGATCGATGTGGAGAGCCGGGAACGGTTCCTGCGCGAGGAACAGGCGATGGGCAGGCTGTCCGGGCATCCGAATATCGTCGACATCCTGCAGGTCGACGTGACCGAGACCGGGCTGCCGCTGATCGTGATGCCGTATTGCTCGCGCGGCTCGCTCGAACGTCTCATCCACGATCGCGGCCCGCTGACCTGGTCGGATACCCTCCGGGCCGGGGTGAAGCTGGCCGCGGCGATCGAGTCGGCGCATCGGGCGGGCATCCTGCACCGGGATGTGAAACCGGCGAACGTGCTGATCAGCGGCTACGGCGAACCGCAACTCACCGACTTCGGCATCGCCCGCATCCCGGGCGGTTTCCAGACGTCGAGCAGCCTGATCACCGGCTCGCCCGCGTTCACCGCGCCGGAGGTACTCAAAGGCAATGAACCGACCGTGCGGTCGGATATCTATGGCCTCGGCGCGACTCTGTTCGCCCTGCTCACCGGCCACGCCGCGTTCGAACGCCACGCGGGGGAGAAGGTGGTCGCCCAGTTCTTGCGCATCACCACCCAGCACGTCCCCGACCTCCGTGCCCAGGACATCCCCGGTGACGTGGCGGAGGTGATCGAACGGGCCATGTCCCCCGAGCCCGCCGACCGCCCCGCCTCGGCCTACGAGTTCGGCGAACTGCTGCGCGACGTGCAGCGCGCGCACGGCCAGATGCCCGACGAAATGGCGTTGCTCGACTCCGAGGAGACCACCGCCGACACCCCGGAGGTCCTGAAGTCGGTCACCGGCCGCCGCAGCTGGCCCTTGACTCTGCAGCCCGCAGGCGCCTCGGTGCCCATGCAGAGTTCGACGACCGGCACCTTTCCGCCGACCGCCGCCACCAAATTCCGCCCGCCCACGCCCGCGCGCGAACCCTTCCCGCGCCAGCGCCTGCTCGACGTGCTGCGTGCGGGCGGCGAGCGCCGACTCGCCCTGATCCACGCGCCCGCCGGTTTCGGCAAGAGCACCATCGCCACGCAGTGGCGCGCCGACCTGGCCACCCGCGACATTCCGGTGGCGTGGCTGGGCGTCGACCAGGACGACGACAGCGAGATCTGGTTCCTCGCCCACCTCATCGAGGCCATCCGCCGGGTGCGTCCCGATGTCGGCGCGGGGCTCGAGCAGGTGCTGGAGGAGCGTCCCGCCGACGCGGTCGCCTATGTGATCGCCACCCTGATCGACGAGATCCACGCGAGCGGGCGACCGGTGGTCGTCGTGGTGGACGACTGGCACCGGGTGCGCGATCCCGGCGTGCAACGCGCGATGGCGACCCTGCTCGACAACGGCTGCCACCACGTGCGGTTCGTCATCACCAGTCGCGATCAGTCCGGCCTGCCGATCAGCAGGCTGCGGGTGCGCGACGAACTGGTCGAGCTGGACGCGGCCGCGCTGCGGCTCACCGAATCGGAGACCCGGCAGATCCTGGTGGAGCGCAACGGTTTCGCGCTCACCGACGAGCAGGTGGAGCAGATCCACCTCGCGACCGACGGCTGGCCCGCCGCGATCCAGCTGGTGAGCCTCACGTTGCGCGGTAAGGCCGATCCGACCCAGTTGCTCGCCTCGCTCGCCGAGGGCGGGCACGGGATGCGCGAGTACCTGGCCGAGAACGTGCTCGACGCGCTGGCGCCCGAGCAGCTGGAGTTCCTGATGGCGATCTCGGTGGTCGAGCGGGTGAACGGGTCACTGGCCGGGCTGCTCGCCGACGTCTCCGATGGCGCCGCGATGCTGGAGCAGGCCGAGCAGCGTGAGCTCTTCCTGCATCGGATCCAGCACGATCCGGAGTGGTACCGCATGCAACCGCTGTTCGCCGAGCATCTGCGCGCCCGGCTCGACCGCGAACATCCCGGACGTTCGAAAGTGCTGCACCGCAGGGCCGCTCGCTGGTATGCCGAGCACCAACTGCTGCGCAAGTCGGTGGATCACGCGCTGGCCGCGACCGATCTCAAACTCGCCGCCGACCTGCTCGAGAGCGGCGGCATGGACCTGATCGACGGCTCCCGGCTCGCTACCCTGCTCGGTACCGTCTCGAAACTGCCGGTGCAGCAGGTGACCTCACGGTCGAAGCTGTTGATGGCGGTGGCCAGGGCGAACATGAACATGCAGCAGACGGGGACCGCCCGCAGCGCGCTCGGCAGGCTGTCGAACCTGCTGGCCCGCAGCGCGCCCGGTGAGCCGGAACTGACCGAACAGCGCTGCGTGGCAACGGTGCTGGAAGCCGCCGATCGGGTAGCCCACGATGACATCGCCGAGGTGGCCGACATCCTGGTACCCATTGTGGAAGAACCCGGCGACCTGCCCGCCTGGACGGTGTCGACCGCCGCCAACCTGATGTCGTTCGTTCGGCTGTGCGAGTTCGACTTCGACGCGGTGACCGAGCTACAGGATTGGGCCGCCGACTATCACACACAGTCCAAGGACCCGCTCGGTCCGGTCTTCGGGCTGTGCGCGCTGGGCGACGCCGCCTACGAGCAACTCGACATCGGTGCGGCTACCACTTCTTTCGAGCAGGCGTACGAGACCGCGCGGACCAAGGCGGGGCCGCGCTCGGACGCCGCACGGATCGCGGCCGCCCTGCTCGGCGAAGTGGCGTATCGCCGTGGCGATCTGACGCTGGCCGATCGGCTCCTCGACGAGAGCCACGAGCTGGTCACCCGGGTCGGTCCCGTCGACTTCCTGATCGCGACATTCGTTGTCGGGGCCAGGGTGAAGGCGGCTCTCGGCGATCAGTACACCGCCTCGGCCCGCCTCGACGAAGGCGCGCGCGTGGCCGCGGAGAACGGCTTGGCTCGCCTGGACGCGCATGTGCGGGCCGAGCGGTCCAGGCTCGGCTTCCCCGCGGGCGAGGACGCCTTCGTCCCCGACAGCTCCGGTAACGGCGCACGGCGGAAGAAGGGCGCCGCCGCGTTGATCACCGAGGCGCGTGGCATCGCCGACATCCGGGTGCTGCTGGCCGAACAGCGGTTGCGCGCCGATGATCGCGCGGCCCGCCATGCCAGGGTGATCTACGCGAAAACACTCGAACAGGGCCGTCCCAGGGCGGAATTGGACGCGACGTTGCTGCTCGCGGAGTGCCTCGCGTCGGCGGGATGGGTCGGGGAGGCGACCGGGCTGGTGCTGCCGGTCCTGCGCACCTGCGCCGAACTGGGCTGGACCAGACCGCTGCTGGACGCGGGGCCGGGGGTCGTCGGCCTGCTCCACGTGCTGCGCACGCAATCCCATGACGGGCAGGACCATCCGATCCTGCGCACCCTGCCCGGTCACTTCCTCGACGAACTACTCGCCTGACGCGGCCCGGTAGCCCGGGCCGCGATCAGCGATCTACGGCTGCCACCACGGGCGCAACGGGACATCCCAGGTGCCGTTCGCGTCGAGCTTCACGCCGAGCACATGGTGCAGCTGGATCACGTTGCGCTGGAAGCCGAGTCGACAGCCCGCCATGTACAGGCCCCACACCTTCGCGGTGCCCTCGCCGACCTCGGCGACGGCCGCGTCCCAATTGGTGACCAGGTTCTTGCACCACTCGTGCAACGTCAGCGCGTAGTGCTCGCGCAGATTCTCCTCGTGCAGTACCTCGAGGCCGACGTTCTGGACATCGGAGATGATGCGGCCGGATCCGATCAGCTCCCCGTCGGGGAAGACGTAGCGGTCGATGAAGTCGCCCGCCTTGGTGGTGCGGGTGTTGTCGTGGCGGGTGATGCAGTGATTGAGGAACAGCCCGCCCACCCGCAGCTTGTCCTTGATGTAGCCGAAGTAGAACGGGTAGTTGTGCACACCGATGTGCTCGGTGAGACCGATCGAGGAGACCGCGTCGAATTCGCCCTCGGGGATGTCGCGGTAGTCGCTGTGCCGGACCTCGGCGAGCTCGCTGAGACCTTCCTCGGCGATCTTCTGCTGTGCCCAGGCGGCCTGTTCGGCCGACAACGTCGCCCCGATCACCTGCACGCCACGGCTCGCCGCGTAGCGGACCATGCCGCCCCACCCACAGCCGATATCGAGCAGCCGGTCGCCTTCCTTCAGCCGCAGCTTCTCGAAGATCAGCCGGTACTTGTTCTCCTGTGCCTGCTCGAGGGTCCAGTCCGCATCGCCGTACACCGCACAGGTGTAGGTCATCGACGGGCCGAGGACGTACTCGTAGAACTTGTTGGAGACGTCGTAGTGGTGGTGGATCGCCTCGGCATCGCGAGTCTTGGAGTGGCGCAAGCCTTCCAGCGCGATCCGGCGCCAGCGCGGCAGCGTTTCCTGTGGCGGGGGCGCGATCGGCTTGAGCCGCTCCCAGCCCAGCGAGCGGGCGATGGTGACCAGCGACAATGCCGAAGGACGATGGAACTTCATGTCCTGCATGGCTTTCAAGATGTCGTACGGGTCGCCGGGATGCACCCCCTCGGCGATCATGTCGCCGGCGATATAGGCCCGCGCCATGCCGAGGTCGCCGGGGGCGCCTGCCAGGTAGTTGATGCCGCGCGGGGTCTTGATCTCGAGCGTGTAGGGCGCGTCCTCCGGGCCGGTCGCGCTGCCGTCGTAGGCGGTCAGGCGGACGGGGATTTCGCCGTCTACGAGGCTCTCGACGACCTCGGCGATGTTGAGCCGGGTCCCCAGCTCTGCCAATACCTCGGATCGGTCCTTGAATGTCGTCACTTGCGTTGCACCGCCTTCGAATACAGATTCAGCAGTCGTTGGTCCGGGTCGTAACGGGTCTTCAGTTCGGTATAGGTGTCGCCGCCGTAGAGCTCGGCGAACTCGGCCTCGTCGTAGTAGGAGTCCGAGTAGAGCGACTTGTGTCCGTCGAACGCGGACACGATCTTCTCGATGGCGCGGTTGGCCGCCCCTTCCGGTTGACCTCGCTTGGTCGGCACCGCCGACCAGAATCCGACATTGACGTAGGTGCGCTGTGGCTCGAGCGGATACAGCGGCCACGGACGCGCACCGTCCGTCGCCGGCGCGTCGTCGAGCGCACGCAAGCGCAATGGGCACAACCAGATCGGCTCGATGGGTATTTCCCGCAGGAACCATTCGACGAAGTCGGCGGTGTGCTGGACCGGTACCTCGATGTCCTGCACGACGCGTTCCTGCGGCGGGTCGCCCTTGCGGGCCTGCCTGCGGTCATCGATGTGGTACTTGCGGTCGAGCGCGACCAGTTTCCAGTAGAAACTGCTGCGGCGGCGCGACTTCGGCCAGAGCCGGCGGATCTTCGGGTTCTGCGCGCCGAACGCGCGCGAGCACCAGAACCAGTCGGTGTCCCAGCGCCACAGGTAATCGTGAATGGTCAGCCGGTCCCGGATCACGCCGTCGGGGTGCTGCAGGGAGCGGTAGAAGATGTCCATGCCGGTGTAGTCGCTGACCGGGCCGGGCTCGTCGGTCTGGCGACCCAGGGTCAGGTAGCTCTCGTTCGCGCTGAACACCACGCCGTCGATGTAGTCGACGGCTTCGTCCTCGAAGCGGCGTTCGACGACGATCCGATCGAGTTCGGCTTCCAGTTCGCGCAGGTCGTGGAAGCGCACGTGCCGCAATTCCACGAACGGCAGAACGGGTTCGAGTTCGATCTTCAGCCGGACGGAGTATCCGAGCGTGCCGTAGGAATTGGGAAAGCCGTGGAACAGGTCGGCGTGCTCGCCGGTCGGTGTCGCGGTGACGATTTCCCCGGCCCCGGTCAAAATGTCCATTTCCAGCACGGATTCGTGAGGTAGACCGTTGCGGAACGAGGTGGATTCGATGCCGAGACCGGTCACCGCCCCGCCCAGGGTGATGGTCTTGAGCTGGGGCACCACCAGCGGCGCCAGCCCGTAGGGGAGGGTGGCCGCCACCAGGTCCTCATAGGTGGTCATGCCCGCGACGTCGGCCGTGCGGGCTTGCGGGTCCACCGCGATCACCTGCCCCAGGCCGGACACGTCGAGACCGGGCGCGGTGGGTGCCGCCCTGGCCCGGAACAAGTTCGATGTCTTCTTCGCCAGCCGGACGACGGCGCCGGGTGGGATGGCGCGATAGCTTTCCAGCAGTCGCTCCACTCCCGCTCGATGCGCGGCATATCCGGACTCGCGTGTGGCCGGTTCGTGACCAGCCCTACCCAAAAGACTCACTGCCACCCCATTGACGCTAGTACGACCATGTCCGCCGGGCCACCGGATACTTGCGCGCCGCGACAAAATGTCACGCACATGTTCCCGCACCGCCCGAACCTGGTCGGGTGAAGCGGTCGAGGACAGGGCAGGATGTAACCCGGTCGAGATATCGCCACACCCCCAGCAAGGAGTCAACAGTGGGACAGGTCAGCGCAAGCAGTTCGATCGTCGTCGCCGCGGATCCGCAGCGCACGCTCGCCGCGATCGGCGACTACGAGACGATCCGGCCGCGCATTCTTTCCTCGCACTACCGCGACTACAAGGTTGTCGAGGGCGGCAACGGCGCGGGCACCGTGGTGGAGTGGACGCTGCAGGCCACCGAGAAGCGCTCACGCAATGTGCGCGCGACCGTGACGGTGGCGGATTCGGTCCTCACCGAGCGCGACGCCAACTCCACCATGGTCAACACCTGGACCGTCACCCCCGACGGCACCGGCTCGAAGGTCACCGTCGAGACCACCTGGAAGGGTGCGGGCGGCATCTCGGGCATCTTCGAGGGCATCTTCGCCCCGCTCGGCCTGAAGAAGATCCAGGCCGAGGTGCTGGGCAACCTCTCGCGCGAACTGGTCTGAGCTCAGTTCACCGCGGTAGGTCAGTCCTTGCCGATGTCGAAGAGGTTTCCTTCGGGGTCGGCGAGGGTGGTCCACTGGATGCCGTACTCGTCGAAGTCGCCGATGTGCTTGGCGCCCAGGCTGATCGCGCGCTCGATGTACTCGGCCCACTCGGCCGTGTGGAAGTCCAGATGGACCACATTCTTGCCAGGTGTCTTGTCGGGGACCTGGATGAACATCAGGATCGGGGCGAGACCGGCGGATTTGCCGACGGTGGCGAAGAACTGCGAGGCCTCCGGGTCGACGGGTACGTCGAGCAGTTGCGCGTAGAACTCGGCCTGGGCGGTGGCGTTGTGGCAGTCCATGGTGATGTTCGCCAGGGCGATGGTCATCAGATTTCTCCTTCGGTGATCGGCCAGCACACCTCGGTGCGGTAGTCGGCCTGGTTATCGGTGGTGTCCGGTCCGACGAGGTAGCGCTCGCGGACCGGTTCGTCCGGCAGTGCGGCGCCGTGCTCGGCGACGTGGCTGCCGAGCGCGCCATAGGTGCGGTCGAAGTCTTCGAACGGGCCGTCGTGGACGGCCACGGCGAAATGACGGGCCGGGAATTCGACGACGGCGAAAGCGCCGGTGGGGACCAACTCGGCGCCGGGCGGTAACGGCACGAACGCGGTGACCGCACCGTTGTCGTCGGTGAAGAACTCGTTCGAATATGTCGCTCCCGCAACACCTCCCGGTTCGACGCCCGACGCGAGCAGTGTCGTGTACAACTGCTCGAACGCGGTGCCGCACCAGTCGGCGATGGCGATGCGCTCGATCCGGTCGGTGACCGTGAGCGCCGTGAACGCGGGCTCGATCCGGTAATCGACCTCGATCGGTGGTGCGGGTGCGGTGAGCAGGGCGCGCAGCGAGACCACCACCTCGCGGGTGCGTTCGAGCGCGGCCTCCATCCTGATCAGGTGCGCCCGCAGGGCGGTGTCCCGCTCGCCGGGATCCGCGGTGGCGAGCACGGTGCGGATCTCCGGGAGCGGCATGTCCAGGTCGCGCAGGCGGCGGATCAGATGGGCCTGCTCCACCTGGTCGGTGGAATATCGGCGATAGCCGGTACCCGCGTCTACCTCGACCGGCTCGAGTAGCTCGATCTCGTGGTAATACCGCAGCGTCTTGACGCTCAGATGGGTGAGGCGGGCGAACTCTCCGATCGCCACGGTTGCTGTCATGACGTTCAGAGAACACCCTCCAGCGGGTGGAGGGTCAACAACGATCAGGCAGGCGTCAGGACGAAGGCGGCGAGCAACGGCCACTCGCCCTCACGCCACCACGAATAGCCGAACCAGACGCCCGGGGTGACCTCACGGATCTCGTCGTAGACCTGCGGGGTGGGTGAGGGCGCGTAGTTCAGCGCCCAGGTGGGGGCGCCGTCGAGGATCGACGGTGCTCGATAGACATCGGCCGGGAACGCCGCGATCCCGGCGCCGGTGACCCGGTTGGTCAGCGTGCCGCCGTCGGGCCCGGTGTTGAACACTTTGCCGATCCACAGCGCCGGTGCGGCGGCTCCGAGTTGCGGCGGGCGCGTCACCCAGCCGTTGGTGACGCCGTTCGCCACCGCGCCCGCCTGTGCGTCGCGGTAGATCTGGTCCTGCTGGGTGACGCTGCAGCGGAAGCGCAGCGAATCTACGGTCGCCGCACGATTGCCCGGATCGAGTACGCAGCCGTTGCCGTAATCGGTGATCCCGTCCCCGGGCTCGGCCGATACGACGGCGGGCGAGAGAAGGAGCAGGCTGAAGATGGATGCGCTCGAGGCTATGATCGATGCCAGGCGCGCACGGGATGCATTCATCGACTCTCCTAGAGATTGCTGAATCATTGCCCTATCAGGGCTGATCGTATGCCCGAAGTCCCGGCGGAGCCATTCATTCAGCCCCCATTTCCCACGACTAAACTGGCAACGGCACGCGGCCATGCCCCGCACCCGACGTACCCCCACGGTTTTCGGCCGCCTCGCACCCGAGGGGCGAGACGGAACGCCGAAGGCGCAGTATCGTCCCTCGGGTGCGAGGCCCCCAGGGCCGAAACCCCGCGGCGCCAGCCGCCGAAAATACAGGAGTGTTGTGCAACCCGGTGATGGTCAGTTCGATATGCAGGCACTGCTCGCCCAGGCTCAGCAGATGCAGCAGGCAGTGATGCAGGCGCAGGCCGAGCTCGCCGAGACCGAGGTGGCCGGTCAGGCAGGCGGCGGTCTGGTGCAGGCCACGATCAAGGTCAGCGGCGAGGTGATCGCGCTGACGATCGACCCGAAGGTGGTCGATCCGGAGGATGTCGACGGACTGCAGGACCTGGTCATCGGTGCGATCAACGACGCGATGGCCAATGCGCAGCAGCTCGCGGCCGAGCGCCTCGGCCCGCTGTCGCAGGGTCTCGGCGGCGGTTCGATGCCCGGTCTGCCCGACTTCTGATGTATGAGGGGCCGGTTCAGGATTTGATCGACGAGCTGGGCAAACTGCCCGGCGTCGGTCCGAAGAGCGCACAGCGCATCGCTTTTCATCTGCTGCAGGTGGAGCCGCCGGATATCGACCGGCTACAGGCCGCCCTGCAGAAGGTGCGCGACGGCGTCCAGTTCTGCGTGTCGTGCGGCACCGTCGCCGATGGCGAGCTGTGCCGGATCTGTGCCGACCCACGCCGCGACCGCACGATGATCTGTGTAGTCGAGGAACCCAAGGATGTGCAGGCGATCGAGCGCACCCGCGAGTTCCGTGGTCGCTACCACGTGCTCGGTGGTGCGCTCGATCCACTCAGTGGCGTCGGGCCGGATCAGCTGCGGATCAGGGAACTGCTCACCCGCATCGGCAATCAGGAGGACGGCATCGATGTGAGCGAGGTGATCATCGCGACCGACCCGAATACCGAGGGCGAGGCGACGGCCACCTATCTCGTGCGGATGCTGCGCGATTTCCCCGGGCTCACCGTCACCCGGTTGGCCTCCGGGCTGCCGATGGGCGGCGACCTGGAATTCGCCGACGAACTGACCCTCGGACGGGCACTGTCCGGCAGGCGGACGCTGTAGGACGGATCGGGCCGGCGCGCGCTGGTCGTCGCCGGTCACATCCGTCCCGGGATCAGAGCTCGACGCGGGTCCAGGCGACGCCGTCGGTGGTGGCGGGCTTGCCGTTGGCCCACTCCCAGATGATGCGGGCGACCTGTGCCGGGTCGTCGAGGGTCGTGCCGAAATGCCGGTCGGGGGCGCCGTCGCGATATTCGAGGGTGTAGGGGCCGCTCGGGTCGCGGTAGGTCTGGATGTAGCGCTGTTCGCCCTGCTCGACGATGAGATACGGGTTGGGCGCGGCGAGCCCGGCCACCCAGTGGTGTGCCAATTCCTCGGTGAGATAGGGGAATTCGCCCGCGCCGCCGTGCGTGACGTTGATCGGGATGTGGCCTGCCGGGTCGATGAGCCAGGTCAGCTGCGGATCGTAGACGGCGTAGCCGCGCGGGGTGGCGAGGTCGAAGAGCAGGTTGCGGACGAAGCCGATGGCGTCGTACGGCGAGGGGATGTAGAGCGTGTCGCCGCTGGGGCCGCCGACGGATTCGACGCTGAGGAACGAGTCGTCCACCGGCAATTCGGCGTTGCGGGCGTTCAGCTCGGCCGCGATCTCGGCGATCGAAGCGGACTCGGTCACGCCTTCCTGGTCGGCCAGGTACGCGTCGATCTCGTCGACAGAGCTGGCGACGCCGGACGGCAGGAGGATGTGGTCGTAGCTCACCCGGCCAGCCTACGGGGAGCGGAGTCGGCGGTAATCGATGTGGTCCCTGCCCCGCGCTATTACCAGCGTGTTTCGAAAGGGGGGCCGGTCGGGAAACTCAGGTTTCGTCGGCCCGCGCGGTGTCGGGGGAGTGTGGTCCACTTGGTGGATGGGCATCAAGGTGTCACTCGAGCACCGCACGGCATACTCCTTCGATCGTCTCGTCGAGGTGCACCCGCACGAAGTGCGGTTGCGCCCCGCGCCGCACTCGCGCACGCCCATCGAGGCGTATTCGCTCGAGGTGTCGCCGGCCGAGCACTTCGTCAACTGGCAGCAGGACGCGTTCGGCAATTTCGTTGCGCGCCTGGTCTTCCCGAATCCGACCAAGGAGTTGTCGATCACCGTGGGGTTGATCGCCGACCTCGAGGTGGTCAATCCGTTCGACTTCTTCATCGAGGATTACGCCGAGTTCTTCCCGTTCGAGTACGACACCGCACTCGCCGATGATCTCGCGCCCTATCTGCGGCCCGTCGACGAGGCGGAGCCGGGCAGCGGCCCTGGCGAGTTGTTGCGGGAGTGGGCGCGGGTACACCGGCCGCGGGCCCGGACCCGTGCCATCGACTATCTCGTGGAACTCAACTACGCGCTGCGCAATTCGGTCGACTACACCGTGCGCATGGAGGCGGGTGTGCAGACACCCGACCACACGTTGCGCACCGCCCTCGGGTCCTGCCGCGACTCGGCCTGGCTGCTGGTCGGCGTGCTGCGTGAGCTGGGGCTGGCCGCCCGCTTCGTCTCGGGCTATCTGGTCCAGCTCACCTCCGACGTGCCGTCGCTGGACGGACCGTCGGGCCCGACCGCCGACTTCACCGACCTGCACGCCTGGACCGAGGTGTATCTGCCCGGTGCGGGCTGGGTCGGGATGGATCCCACCTCCGGGCTGTTCGCGGGCGAGGGTCACATTCCGCTCGCCGCCACCCCGCATCCCGGCGCCGCCGCCCCGATCACCGGGGCGACCGGGATCACCGAGGCCACCCTCGACTTCAGCAATGTGGTGCGTCGTATCCACGAGGATCCGCGAGTCACGCTGCCCTATACCGATTCTCAGTGGGAACGCATCGTGGCCTCCGGTGCCGCGATCGACGCGCGGATGGCCGCGGCCGATGTGGGCCTGACCATGGGTGGCGAGCCCACCTTCGTCTCCATCGACGACCAGGTGAGCGCCCAGTGGACCACCGACGCCGACGGCAGGCACAAACGTGAGCGCGCCGTCGACCTCGCCGACCGGCTCCGCTCGATCTACGCGCCGACCGGCATCGTGCAGTATCGCCAGGGCAAGTGGTATCCCGGAGAACCGCTGCCCCGCTGGGAGATCGCGATCGCGTGGCGGGCCGATGGCGAGCCGGTCTGGCAGCGCCAGGACCTGCTCACCGACCCGTGGACACCGGTGTCGCAGCACACGCCGGTGCAGCCGGTCGCCGAGACGGCCGGGCACTCGCACTCGAACGGCTACGCGCCTGCCGGTGCCGAGGTCGCGACCGCTGTTGTCGCGCTGGGCCTGGCGGACGAGTCCGGCGTGGACGCGACCGATGACGTGCCGGGGCCGGTCGACGCGATGTCGGTGCTCGATGCGCATCTGCCCCCGCTCGTCCCGGTCGACATGGTCGCGGTCTTCGACGCGCGCCGTCGGGTCGGCGGTGACGAACTCGCTGCCGCTGTCGTCGCGTTGGGGCTCGCCGACGATGACGATGTCCGGCGCAACGGCAAGACGGTCGAAGTCGTCATGGTCGACGAGACCGACGCGGGCGATCTCGTGGAAACGGCGGAACCCGAAGTCGAGGCGGCGGACCTGGAGGTGGTGGAGTTCGACGACGGACCGGCGCTGATCGACGAGCCCGTCGAGTTCGTCGCCGCCGAACACCGCCGCGCCGCGGAGAGTCAGCAGGCCAGCGCGGAAGCCGGCGGCTCTGCTCGCCCCGGGAAAAAGGTCGAGGAGTCGAAGAAGGAAGCCAAGGAGTCGGCCAAGGCTGCCGAGAAGGCCGCGGCCGAACTGCGAAAAGTGATGCGGAAGAGCAAACTTCGCGGGAAGAAGGACAAGGCGAGTGCGCCGCCGTCGGCCTACCCGCCCATCCAGCTCGCCCGCTCGCAGCCGATCAACTCCGCCGCCGGGGTGATCCCCGACCGGGCGCCCGCTGCCGATATCGGCGCGGCCAAAGCGCTGATCGCTGAGATCGCGGGCACCCTGGGGTTGCCCGATGGACAGGTGCGGCCCGCGTTCGAGGATCCGCTGGCACGGTTGGCGGCGACCGTGAGTGCGCCGTACGGCGATCCGCCGCCCGCCGATATCGATCCGGCCGAGGACTCGCCCGAGGTGCGGCGGGTATTGCTCGAGAGCCTGGAGGAGTCGGTCGATCAGCCGTCGGCGTATGTGCTGCCGATTCATCGCCGGGCCGACGGTGCCGGCTGGGCCAGTGCCGACTGGCAGCTGCGTCGTGGGCGTGCCGAGGGCGGCCGTGGCCGGATCGTATTGGCCGATGGCGATTCGCCTGCCGGACTTCGCCTTCCGATCGGGTCGGTGTCCTGGCACGCGCCGCCGATCCTGCCCGACAGTGACCCGCTCTACCAGAAACCGTTGCGCGCGGAACGGGCCGAGCCGCCCGCCGCGGTGGAGCCCGCCGATTTCACGCCGACGACCGCACTGGTCGCCGAGGTCAGGCAGGGGCGACTGCACGTGTTCCTGCCGCCGGTCACCGAGCTCGACGACTTCCTCGATCTGATCGCCAAGGTGGAGGCGGCCGCGGTGGCGATCGGGCAGCCGGTGGTGCTGGAGGGCTACGCCCCGCCGAGTGACGCACGGCTACAGACCTTTTCGGTGACACCCGACCCGGGCGTGATCGAGGTGAACATCATGCCGACCAGCTCGTTCGCCGAGCAGGCCGAGGTGCTGAACACCCTCTACGAACAGGCCAGGCTCGCCCGGCTGAGCACCGAGTCGTTCGACGTGGACGGCACGCACGGCGGCACCGGCGGCGGCAACCACATCACCCTCGGCGGGGTTACCCCGGCGCGTTCGCCGATGCTGCGCCGCCCCGACCTGCTGGTCTCCATGCTCACCTACTGGCAGCGCCATCCCGCGCTGTCGTACCTGTTCGCGGGTCGTTTCGTCGGCCCGACCTCGCAGGCGCCCCGCGCGGACGAGGGTCGCGAAGGCGCGCTCTACGAACTCGAGATCGCCTTCGCCGAGGTCGCCAGGCTCACCGCCGAGCATGCCCCCGGTCCCACGCCGTATGAAATCCGTTCGGCACCTTGGCATATCGACCGGGCGCTGCGCCATCTGCTCACCGACCTCACCGGCAACACCCACCGCGCCGAGTTCTGCATCGACAAGCTGTACAGCCCCGACTCCGCGCGCGGCCGGCTCGGGCTGCTCGAGCTGCGCGGCTTCGAGATGCCGCCGCATTTCCAGATGGCGATGGTGCAGTCGCTGCTGGTGCGCGGCCTGGTCGCGATGTTCTGGGACAAGCCGCTGCGCGCGCCGCTGATCCGGCACGGGTCCAACCTGCACGGGCGCTATCTGCTGCCGCACTTCCTGATGAACGACATCGCCGAAGTGGCCGCCGACCTGCGCGCGGCGGGCGTCGACTTCGACACCGCCTGGCTCGACCCCTTCACCGAGTTCCGCTTCCCCCGCATCGGCACCGCCATGATCGGCGAGGCCGAGCTGGAACTGCGCGGGGCGATCGAACCCTGGCTCACCCTCGGCGAACAGACCACCGGCCAGGGCACCGCCCGCTACGTCGATTCCTCGGTGGAACGGTTGCAGGTGCGCTTGGTCGGCGCCGACCGTGGCCGCTACGTCCTGACCTGCAACGGCATGCCGGTTCCGCTGTTGGCCACCGACAAATCCGATGTGCAGGTGGCGGGCGTGCGCTACCGCGCCTGGCAGCCGCCGAACTCCCTGCACCCCTCGATCACCGTCGACGCCCCCCTGGTGTTCGACCTGGTAGACGTCGCGACGGGCATCTCCCGCGGCGGCTGCACCTACCACGTCGTGCACCCCGGCGGCCGCGCCTACGACGACGCACCCGTCAACGCTGTCGCCGCCCAGTCGCGCCGCAACCGCCGTTTCGAGGCCGCCGGTCATACCGTGAACCCGATCGATCCCGCCGAACTCCGTGCGAAGATCGCGGCACAGTCGACCGATGTGGGAGCACCAGGCATCCTGGACCTACGCCGCGCGCGAACAGTGTGGGGCCAGTAGCGGGGAGGTTCGGCGCGACACAGAACGCCGGGTCGACCCGCACACCGGTCTGGTCGACCGATCGATGGAAGTCAGTGGCTTCGGGTTTTGCGGCCGTCCCGATTCTGGAGTGACGGAGGGAGGGAGCGCAGCGACTGACCGGAGGAGGGAAGAATCGGGACAATCGGGGCCGCAAAACCCCGCGGCGCCAGCCGCAAATAAACACAGGAGGCTCGGTGGCTCAGCGCGATGAAGCGCAACGGGGCGGGAATCGGTCGGGATCGGGCGTTCGCGCTCAGGTTGCCGAGCAGTTCGCGCGGTATCGGGCTGACAGTTCGGCGGAGGCGCGCTTCGACGAGTGCGGCAGGCCGACCACGGGCTATTACGACGAATTGGTCGACGGGCGTGGGCGGGTGCGGTCGATGTGGTCGGAGTTGTCGGCCGACTTCATCGACCAGGGGATCGGCGGGATCGATCGGATCGATCACCGGGTGCGCAGGCAGATCGAGGACGACGGTGTCACCTACACCGAGGTCGGCCTCGGCGGCGATGACGACACCGCGATACCGCAACCATGGCGTCTTGACCCGATTCCGCTGCTGGTGTCCGCCGAGGACTGGACCCGCCTGGAAACCGGTCTCGTGCAGCGTTCGCTGGTACTCGACGAGGTGCTCACCGACGTCTACGGCCCGCGCAGGCTACTGAGTTCGGGCCTGTTGCCGCCGGAGGTGGTGTTCGGCAATACCGGGTATGTGCGGGCCGCGCACGGCATCACGATCCCCGGCACCCACCAATTGTTCCTGCACGCCTGCGACATCAGCCGGTGGAGTGACGGGCAGTTCCGGGTGCTCGCCGACTGGGCGCAGGCACCCTCGGGCGCCGGGTACGCGCTGGCCGACCGTCGCGTGGTGGCCTCGGCCATTCCCGAGGCTTTCGAGCACGCGGGGCCGCGTCCGCTCAGCCCGTTCGCGCGGGCCATGCGGTTGATGCTCGAGGAGGCGGCGCCCGAACTGGCCGATGGGGAAGAGCCGGTCGTCGTCGTACTCAGCCCGGGTTCACATTCCGAAACCGCCTTCGACCAGGCCTATCTCGCGCAGATGCTCGGCTTCCCGCTGGTGGAGAGTTCCGATCTGGTGGTGCGCGACGGCGCGCTGTGGATGCGCTCGCTCGGCAGTTTGGAACGGGTCGATGTGGTGTTGCGGCGCGTCGACGCCGAGTTCTCCGACCCGCTGGATCTGCGCCCCGATTCGCGGCTCGGCGTGGTCGGGTTGGTCGAGGTGCTGCGCCGCGGTGCGGTGACGGTGGTGAACACCCTCGGTAGCGGGCTGCTGGAATCGCCCGCGCTGAGCCCGTTCCTGCCGCGCATCGCCCGCTCGGTGCTCGGCGAGGATCTGCTGCTCGATGCCACCCCCGCCTACTGGGGTGGCGACGACACCGAGCGCGCGCACCTGGTGTCGCACGTCGGTGACCTGGTGATCCGCTCCGCCGTCGACGGTTCGACGATCTTCGGACCGAGCCTGTCGGCCGCCGAGCGCGCCGACCTCGCCGCCCGGATCGAGGTCGAGCGGTGGAAGTGGGTCGGGCAGGAGCCCGCCGAGTTCTCGGTCGCGCCCGCGGTCGACGGCCCGGCGGGGCTGGCGCCGGCGCCGGTGGGCATGCGATTGTTCTCGCTGGCCAGACGGGGCAGCTATACGGCGATGTCGGGTGGACTCGGTCAGCAGCGCATGCGGCTCGAACCGACCCGCAGCGTGATCAAGGTGGCCGCCAAGGACGTGTGGGTCCGCGCGGCTCCGGCCACCGTGCCCGCGGCGAGTTCCGAAGCGCCGCACGAGGAGCGGTTGCGCAGGGCGGTACCGGTCGTCGAGGCGATCAGCTCGCCGCGCGTGCTCAACGACCTGTTCTGGATGGGCCGCTACAGCGAACGCGCCGAGTCGGTGGTCCGCCTGCTCGCCGCCACCCATGACGTGTATCAGGACTATCGCTATCGACCCTGGCTCGACGGTGCAGAAGCCTTACCGATCCTGATGCGCGCCCTGTCGATCACCACGGGCACCGTCGCTCCACAGTCGGTGCTGCCCAACGGAATCGGTCAGTTGGTGGCCGTGCGATCCGGCGATGCCGCCGCGACGGCGGGAGCGAATGCAGCTGCGGGGAGCGATGATTCGGTAGCGCGCTCGTCATCGAGCGACGAAGAACCCACGGATGCGGTGGATCGCGACTCGTCATCCGTTCCGGTGGCGTCACAGCGTCAGAGCCAGTCCGTCGGGCCCGATCAGTCCGCAACCGATGAGGCAGAACTCGACGCCGCCGATGACGAGGCGGAGGCGCCATGGGAGCGGGCGGGGACCAGTGCGCTGGCTCGCGCGCTGCGCACGACCGGCGTCACGCCCGAGCGTGGTTCGGAGCCGGTGCCAGACCCCGAGCCGGAGCCCGTTCTGGCTCGGTCGCGGCAGGCGCAGGGTCAGTTCACCCATCGCGCCATGGATTCCAGTGGTCAGGAAGGCGTAGCCGCGCGGCGGGCGGTGGCGGGCGCTTCCGCCGAGGGGTTCCAGTACCTGGCCTCGTTGACCGGCGATCGTGAGCTGGCCGGCTCGCTGTCGTACGCGGTGGATCATTACGGATCCGCCGCGCGAGCGGTGCGTGATCAATTGTCCGGTGACACCTGGATGATCATCGGCGCCGTCGACCGCGCACTGGCCGAATTCCGCAGTGCCAGTAGCGAACAGGAGACGGCGTTGTCGTCGGTGCATTCGCTGACGCTGGCGGCGCTGCTGTCGCTATCGGGGATCGGCGCGGAGTCGCTGGTGCGCGACACCGGCTGGTACGTCATGGACATCGGCAAGCGGATCGAGCGCGGGCTGGCCGTGACGTCGCTGATCAACGCCGCACTGGGGCGGCGCGTTTCGGCCGAGGTGCAAGGGGTGGTCGCGGAGGCCGTGCTCACCGCCACCGAGTCGGCGGTGAGTTACCGTCGCCGCCATCGTGGTTCGGCGCACGTGGCCGCGCTCGCGGGACTGCTGCTGTTCGACCCGGGCAACCCGCGGTCGCTGATCTATCAGCTCGACCGGCTCGAGGCCGATTTCCAGGCGCTGCCCGGTGGTTCCGGCGCTTCGCGTTCGCAGCGCCTGCTCGCCGATGCCCAGCGCATGCTGCGCCGCGTGGACCCGGCCGACCTGGAACACACCGACGACGACGGCGTCCGCACCGAACTGGTGGAACTGCTGGAGGGGGTGCACTTGCGACTGCGCAAGCTGGCCGAATCGTTCGAGACCACCAAACTCGCTGTCCCGCTGGGTATTCAGCCCCTCTGGGGTAATACCAGGATGGTCGGATGACCCGGCGATACATGGTGGTGCACCGCACCACCTACAGCTACTCCGACGAGGTGACCAGCTCCTACGGTCGCGCGTACCTCACCCCGCGCGAATATCCGGGTCAGCACCTGCTCGAGCACGAGATCTACATCGACCCGGTGCCCTCGGACCGCTCGGTGGGCACCGATGTCTACGGCAACACCACGACCTATTTCCACGTGACCTCCGAGCATCGCAACCTCGAGGTCACCGGCGAGTCCCTCATCGATGTCGACGGCGAAGACCCGGCGGCGATGCCGGGCGCCGACATGCCATGGGAGTCCGCGCGTCCCACGTCCGCGAACGGCCCGCTGGCCGTCGAGTTCACCCTCGATCTGCTCCCGCCCGAGATCACCCCCGACGTCGTCGCGTACGCCGCGCAGAGTTTTCCGCCGGGCAGACCGCTGCTCGAAGCCGTGACCGAGCTGAACACCCGTATCCACCACGACTTCCAGTACCGCTCCGGCTCCACCACGGTGAGCACCAGCGTGGCCGATGTGTTCGCCGCCCGCGAGGGCGTCTGCCAGGATTTCGCCCGAATCGGCGCGGCGTGCCTGCGCGCGCAGGGTCTGGCCGCACGCTACGTCTCGGGCTATCTCGCCACCGACCCGCCGCCGGGCAAGGAACGGATGGTCGGCGTCGACGCCACCCACGCGTGGGCCGCGGTCTGGCTGCCCGGCGTCGACGACACCGATCGCACCGGCCGCTGGATCGCCTTCGACCCCACCAACGATCAGTTCGCCGACGAGCGGTACGTGACGGTGGCGTGGGGCCGCGACTACCAGGACGTTCCGCCGCTGCGTGGCATCATCTACACCGACGCGAAACAGTCCACAATCAAAGTATCGGTCGATGTAGCCCCGGTGGAGGTGTAGTCCGTGCGTGATTTCGTCTGTCCGAATTGTGGCCAGCAGCTGGCTTTCGAGAACTCTGTCTGCCTATCGTGCCGCAGCGCACTGGGTTTCAGTCTGGGGGAACGGGCGCTGGTGGTGATCGGTGACCCGCCGAGCGACGAGGCGATCGACCACGTGGCGGGTGTCGTCGACAGCGACCGCTTCCGCCTGTGCGACAACCTGCATGTGGCGCAGTGCAATTGGCTGGTCGACGGTGACGCGTCCGGTCCCGGTCTGTGCGTGTCGTGCAAGCTCACCAGGACCAGGCCCAACGACACCGACACCGACGGCCTCGCCGCTTTCGCCGAGGCCGAGACGGCCAAACGGCGATTGATCTTCGAGCTGGTCGAGCTCGGTCTGCCGATCGTCGGCCGCGACGAGGATCCCGAGCACGGGCTGGCCTTCGATCTGCTGTCCAGCCGGACCGACGGCGTGCTCACCGGTCATATGGACGGAGTGGTCACCCTCGACCTGGCCGAGGCCGACGACCCGCACCGCGAGCAGTTGCGCGTCGAGATGGCCGAGCCGTACCGCACGTTGCTCGGCCACTTCCGGCACGAGACCGGGCACTACTACTTCTCCGTGCTCGTCGCCGACGACGCTGCCCTGCAACGCTTTCGCGACCTGTTCGGCGATCCCTTCGCCGACTACCAGGCGGCACTGGACCGCCACTATTCCCAGGGTGCGCCCCGCGGCTGGAAACGCGACTACGTCTCCTCCTATGCCACGATGCACGCCGCCGAGGACTGGGCCGAAACCTTCGCCCACTACCTGCACATCCGCGACACCCTCGACACGGCGGCCGCCTTCGGACTCGCCCCGGCGGGCGCGACCCTGGACCGCCCACAGATCGGCCGCGCCGGATTCGACAAGATCATCGAGCTCTGGCTGCCGCTGACCTGGTCGCTGAACATGGTCAACCGCTCGATGGGCCGCGACGACCTGTACCCCTTCGTGCTGCCGGAGCGGGTGCTGGAGAAGATGCGCTTCGTCCACGACCTGTGCACCGGCAGCCACGCTCCGGCCACGGAGGCTGTCGTCTCGTCGGGGTGATACCTCGTCGATTCCGCTGCGATGAGCGTCACAGCTAGCTACTCTTCCTTCTTGAGACGAGTGCGTCTCAATCCGGTCGGTACCTCGACTCGGACTGCTCGACGAGAAGTGTGTGGCTATGAACTCTCCGCTGGTATCTGTCGGTCTGCCCTTGGCGCTGGCGGTGATCATGTTCGGCCTCGGGCTCTCGCTCACCGGCGCCGACTTCGCCCGCATCGCGAAGACGCCGCGCATCGTCGCCATCGCGCTGGTCTGCCAATTGCTGGTGCTACCGGTGGTCGCGTTCGGGCTGGTGCTGGTGTTCGATCTGTCGCCGATCCTGGCGGTCGGCATGATGCTGCTCGCCGCCTCGCCCGGCGGGACCACCGCGAACCTGTTCAGCCACCTGTTCCGTGGCGACGTGGCGCTGAATGTGTCGCTGACCGCGGTCAATTCGATCATCGCGGTCGTCACCGTGCCGCTGGTGACCAACTTCGCCATCGGCTACTTCGAGCCGAGCGGCGAGGACGGTTCCGTCGGTTTGCAGCTGAGCAAGGTGATCCAGGTGTTCGCCATCGTGCTGGTTCCGGTCGGCCTCGGCATGCTGGTGCGCCGCTGGTCGGCGGAGTTCGCGGACCGGATGGACAAGCCGGTACGCATCGGGTCGGCGATCACGTTGCTGCTGGTGATCGTCGGCACCATCGTCAGCGAGCGCGAGACCCTGACCGACTCACTCGCCGACGTCGGCGCCATCACCGTCGTGTTCTGCCTGATCAGCCTGTCGGTCGGCTACTACCTGCCCCGCCTGCTCGGCGTCGCCGACCGTCAGGCCATCGCCTGCTCGTTCGAGGTCGGCATCCACAACAGCACCATCGCCATCACCATCGCGATCAGCGTGCTCGACAGCACCGAGCTGGCCGTTCCCGCAGCGGTGTATGGCGTGCTGATGTTCCCGCTCGCCGCGCTCGTCGGCTGGATCGTCACCCGTCGGCAGGTGCGCGCCGCCGTGTAGGTCAGGCGTGGGCCGCGTAGATGTGGCGGGCCAATTCGTCTCGGAGAGTGCTGAACTCGGGGAGCGCGCGGATCGTGGCGAAGTCGGCGCCCGCATCGAAGGTGGGCGTGACGTCGTGCACGACGCGGCCGGGTTCGGTACCCATCACCAGGATTCGGGTGCCGAGGAGAATAGCTTCCTCGATGCCGTGGGTGACGAAAAGGACCGTCTTGCGGCGGTCGCGCCACAGGGTGAGTAATTCGCGCTGGAGCCGCTCCCTGGTCAACGCGTCGAGGGCGCCGAAGGGTTCGTCCATGAGGACGATGCCGGGATCGTTGATCAGGACACGGGCGATCTGCGCGCGCTGCTGCTGTCCACCGGAGAGTTCGTAGGGTTTGCGGTCGCCGAGCTGGTCGAGTCCGACCAGCTCGAGCAGCCGCTGGGCCTGCGCGCGCCGCGTCTGCTTCGCCACCCCACGGACTCTCGGACCGAACTCGACATTGCCGCGGACCGAGAGCCAGGGATAGAGATTCGCCTGCTGGAAGACCACGCCGCGGTCGGGATCGGGACCGTCGACCACCCGATCGCCGACCCGCACCTCCCCCGACGTCGGTGCGAGGAATCCGGCGAGGATGTTCAGCAGGGTCGACTTGCCGCAGCCGGAAGGGCCGATGACACAGACGAATTCGCCGGGTTCGATGGTGAGATCGGTCGGTGCGAGCACCTGGACGTCACCGTCGGGACCGGGGTAGCTCTTGCTCACCCCGGCCAACGTCACCCGCTCGGCATCGCCGGTCACCGGCCCCGCGGTCACGAGCCCGCGCCCGCCGCGGCGGTGGCGGAGATGCCGTCGCGATACTGCTGCTCGGTGCCGACGGCGGCGATACCGCCCTGGCTCAACAGGAATCGCGCGGTACCGGTGAGGTCAGCGCTGAAACCGCCGCCCAGGTACTTCGCCCCGGCCTGCTCGGCGGCGGGCAGATACTGGTAGCCCGCCAGCTGCGGAACGACCTTGTCGGGAGCGATGCCCAGCTGCGCGCCGATCGACACCGCCGCCTCCGCCTGCTGGTTCTTCAGCTGACCGACGGCATAGTCCTGCACCTTGGCCCAGGTCTTCGCGAACGCGGCGTTGCCTGCGAGGAACTTCTTGTCGGCGATGGCGAGGTCATAGGTCGGCGCACCGGCCGCCGCGGTCTCGGCGCTGCTGGTGAGCACCGTGCCGCCCGCCGCGGTGAGCTTGGACAGCGTCGGGTCCCAGACCCAGGCCGCGTCGATCTGATTGCCCTGCCACGCACCGGGAATCGCGTCCGGGGCGAGGTTGATCAGCTCCACCTTGCCGGTGAGCCCGGCCCTGTCGAGTGCGGCGAGCAAGCTGTAGTGGGACGTGGAACCGAAGGGCGTCGCCACCTTCCTGCCGACCAATCCGGCCAGCGTGGTGATCGACTTGTCGCGCACGACAAGCGATTCCGAGGTGCCGATCACATCGTGGATCCATACCACCTGCACGGGCAGGTTCAGCGGTGCCGACAGGGCCTTGGTGGCGGGGCTGGAGCCGAGCGTGCCGATGTCGAGGCCGCCGGCGCCGAACGCCTGCACCACATCGGCGCCGGAGGAGAACTGGCTCCAGGTGATCTTCGCGTTCGGCAGGCACGCCTGCAGCAGGTTGCGGTCCTTCACCAGCAGGTCGCCGTTGGGGATGGCCTGGAAACCGAGGCGGACAGTGCTGGTGACGCTCGGGTCGGCGGCGAACGGGCAGCTCGCGGACGCGCCGGTGTCCTCGCGCCCGGACTCCACGCAGCCCGCGGTGACCGCGAGGACGGCGGAGAGCGCGGCCGAGGTCGCGGCGACCTTGCGCAGTGCGGATTTCATGACTTGCCTTTCCATGGAACAGCTTTGGTGCCGATGAACACGATCACCGCGTCGAGCAGCATCGCCGCCACGCCGATCACGATGATGCAGGCGATGGTGAGCGGCGTATTCAATTGCGTGCCCGCGATATACGCGAGACCGCCGATGCCGGGGATGCCGTTGTTGAGTTCGGCCGCGACGACCGTGGTCCAGGCGAAGGCCGTCGCGATGCGGATGCCGCTGATCACGTTGGGCAGGGTCGCGGGGAGCACGACGAGCGAAACAACCTGTGCGCGACCGGCACCCAGCGAGCGCGCCGCGTTCAGGTAGTCCTGTTTGACGCCCAGCACGCCGTCCAGGGTCGCGATGACGATCGGCGGGAACGCGGCGAGGAACAGCAGCCAGATCTTGGCGGTGTCGCCGATGCCGAACCACACGATCAGCAGACCGATGTAGCCCAGCGGCGGGAGGGCGCGCAGAAAGTTCAGGATCGGTTCGGTGACCCACCGCACCGGCGCGACCATCCCCATCACGAATCCGACCAGCGGCCCGACGACGATCGCCGCGCCCACCCCGATCGCGATCCGCTGGAGACTGGCCAGCAGGTGCTCCCAGAGGTAATAGTTCTGCTCGCCGACCACGAACCGATCCACGCCGTCGGCGATCCGATGCGTGGAATTGGCCCGCACGAAGGCATCCCACACCGCCTTCGGGGACGGCAGATACAGCGGGTCGACCAATCCGGCCGCGGTCACCACCGTCCAGCCGGCCAGCACCACGCCGAGCGCCACTACCGCGGCCAGCACCGATCCACCCCGCCGAGGCGCCTTCGCAGTGCTGGGTTTCGCACCGGCCGCTTCGTCGGCGTCCACGGTCGACACCACTGCGGTCACCTCAGCACTCCTCACCTCCGGTGCTGGACGGATTCGCCCAGCACTGCGAAGGGAGACGCTATCGGCGCAGGTAGCGGTTGCGGGAGGTTAAAAGTCGCGATGAGCGGAAGTCCGCGCGACGTCGTCGATCCGCGGTCGGCTCAGGCGCGCAGGCGTTCCTTGCGGAGGCGATCGACCTCGGGAAGGTCGAGGGGGGCCAGGTCGGCGGCGGGGATGCCGAGGGCCATGGCGATGAGGAGATCGGCCAGCTCGGGGTTGCGGGCCAGCGCGGGGCCGTGCAGGTAGGTGCCGAAGACCGAGCCCTGGACCACGCCCTCGGTGCCGTCGCCCACGCCGTTGCCGACACCACGGGTCACGCGGGCGAGCGGGGTGGCATCGGAGCCCAGAGTCGTGCCACCCCGGTGGTTCTCGAAGCCGCTGAGGGGGGCTTTCAGCCCGGGTACCAGCGGCGTGGTGGTGACCTCGCCGATGGCGCGCACCTTCTGCGGCGAGGTGGTGACATCGAAAAGGCTGACGCCGTCGACCTTTTCGCCCGCCGAAGTCTCGTACCAGTTGCCGAGCACCTGGATGGCGGCGCAGATGGCGAGCACGGGTGCGCCCTTGGCGGCGGCCTGCTGAAGGCCGGGGTACTTCTGCAGGTGGCGGGTGGCCAGCCGCTGCGCGGAGTCCTCGGCGCCGCCGAGGGTGTAGATGTCGAAGGAATCCGGGACGGGATCAGCGAGGGTGATGTCGATGATCTCGGCGTCGTAGCCCCGCATCCGCAGGCGCTGGCGCAGGACCAGGGCATTGCCGCCGTCGCCGTAGGTGCCCATCACGTCGGGCAGGACGAGGCCGATACGAAGCGTTGACTCGCTCACTTGCGGGCCTCCAGGTCACGGTTGAGATCGCGGAACGCGGTGTAGTTGGCCAGCACCTCGACATGCCCGGCGGGGCAGGAGGCGATGGCGCGCACGGGATCCGGGATGAGCGTGTGTTCGACGCCCGCGTAGGTCAGGCGCACGGCGAGATCGGTGGCGCGCTCGCCCGAGGCGACCACCTGCACGCCCTCGAAGTGCTCGAACCGCACGTCCCACAGCCAGGACAGGTCCTCGCCGTCGGGCACCTGACCGTTCACCGCGATCACCAGACCGGCCGAGGACGGGTCGATCATCGACAGCGCTTCCTGCCAGCCCGCGGGGTTCTTGGCCAGCAGCAACCGCGCGTCGTGGTCGCCGACGGTGACCGTGCGGTAGCGGCCCGCGATCTCGCGCACGGTGCCGGTGGCATCGGTCGCCTTCGCGGGCTCGGCGCCCATCGCGACCGCCGCGGCCACCGCCTGCGCCGCGTTGCCACGATTCGCGCGACCCGGCAGCGCCAGATGCAGCGGAGCGCGGAAACCGTCCGGGCCGCACAGGTCTTCGCCCTCGAGCCACCACACCGGCTGCGGGCGATGGAAATCGGCGCCGGTCGAGCGCCAGTTCTCGCCCTCCCAGACGATCGGCTCGCCGCTGCGCGGACAACTCGTCGCGTCGACGGCCCAGCCGCTGCCCGCCGACACCCACACCACATTCGGGTGGTCGTAGGCGATGGAGGCCACCAGCACGTCGTCACAGTTGGCGATGACGACCGCATTCGGATGACGCAGGAGCCCGGCACGCAGCTTGCGTTCGATCATGTTGATCTCGCCGACCCGGTCGAGCTGGTCGCGGCTGAGATTGAGCAGCACCACGGCAGCGGGGTCGAGCGCATCGCTCACGTGCGGCAGGTGCAGCTCGTCGACCTCGATGGCGGCCAGCGCCACGCCCGGGTGCAGGCTGAGCGCGGCCACGATGCCCGCGTCCATATTGGCGCCGTCGGCCTGGGTGGCGACATCGCCGAGCGTGCCGAGCGCCGCGGTCGTCATCCGGGTGGTGGTCGACTTACCGTTCGTGCCGGTGATCAGCACTGTTCGCCGGCCGCGCCCGAGCTGCGTCATGATCGACGGATCGATCTTCAACGCGATCAGGCCGCCGATCATCGAACCCTTGCCGCGACCCGCCTTCTGCGAAGCCCACGACGCTGCCGCCGCTGCTCGCAAGGCCAAGCGCCCACGCACCGAGATGTCTGCCACGCCGCGAGTCTATGTGCGTGCCGTCCGGGCGCGCGTGCGGGAGCGGTGTGAGCTTGTCCGGGTCAGGTCGGCTCGTCGAAAAGGTTGAGCATGCCCTTGGCGTAGCGGTCGGCGTCGATGATCCGCAGCGGCTCGAGTTCGGGGGTACGGCGCAGCCGGAAACCGCGGCAGCGCGGCGCCGACGAGCCCGCCACCTCGAGCAGCGCGTTCACCGCGGCCCGGGCCGACTCGTTGGCGCCCTCCATGGTCGCCAGGTCCACATCGGTACGCACGTAATCACCGGCGAGGAAGAGATTCTCGATCGACCCGTGCGGCTCGGGGCGGGCATCCCACGAGCCGGCGGTATTGATGAGCAACGGGTCGGCATTCGCGTTCCGACTGCCCTGCCAGGTGATTCCCGGATCGAGAAACCAGGAATGCACGTCGGCCGGGCGGAGCAATTGTTCACGATCGTTGAGATGGCTGCTCAACTGTGCCCAGACTTCGCGGAAGATCTCCTCGTGGGTGCACGCGGTGGCGGGTTTGCCGTACAGCATTCCCGGCGAATTCCAGTCGGAGATATCGATCGAAAGGCAATCGGCCACCGTACCGTCGCCGAAGGACGGGAGTTTATCGGTCCACAGCTGATTCTGGCTGATCGAGGTGAGCGACCACGGCGAATCGACATAGGCCGTGTGCCCGCGCGAAATATGCAGGGGCGCACGGAAATAGATCTGTATTCCGTTCATCCAATCGACGAAGAGCCGCTGCGTCGCGGCGAGTTCCGGCGCCACGGCGAGCACCTGCGACGACCACAGTTTTCTCGCGTGTTCCACCGGCAGCGCCACCACGAAATAGTCGGCGTCGACGGTGCGCGCGCCCGTGGCGTCGGTGATCCGGGCCGCCCGGATTCGCCGGTCGCGCACCTCGAGTTCGCTCACCCGGGCGCCGAGTTCGAAACGCACGCCCAGCTCACGCAGGTGCCGCACCCACGGATCGATCCAGGCGGCGTTGGTCGTGTTGTTGAGCACGCGGTCGAGGCCGCCGTCGTTGCCGAGGCCGAGCGGGTTGCCGAGGAACTGTTCGCCCATGCTGCCGATGGTGCGAGTGCTGGCCAGATTCTCCTTGGCGGCGACCATGATGGATGTCAGGGACCGGGACACGACCGCGCGGAACTCGTGCGAACGCTCGTGCCCGTGCACGAAGTCGTACCAGGAGGTGTGCTCCCACTGGCCGAAGCGGCGGGCATCGCAGCTGGTGTTGAACACCATCAGCCTGTTGGCGAAGAACAGGCCCTCCGCCGCCGGCATCTTGGCGGTCGTGGTGATGGTGCCGGCCAGGGTTTCGCGGATCGACTCCGGCGTCGCCTGCGTGGCGGTGATGCTGTCGGGCAGCGCGAGCGTGATGTCGTCGCTGTCGCGGCGGGAGAACCTGGCCTCCGGCACGGCGATGAGGTTGTTCCACACGCCGTCGGGATTGCCGGGATGCGGAATTCGGCGCATCGTGTCGGGCAGGTTCTGATAAAAGCCGGGGAAGAAACGGAACCCGTGCTCGCCGGGCAGATCGGGCCTGCCGTCGCGGCCGGTACCCGGCACCCCCACGCTGCGTGCCTTGCCGCCCAGCGCGCGCGCCTCGTACACGGTGACCTCGAACCCGCGCTCGGCCAATTCGTGCGCGGCCGTGAGCCCGGCGACACCGCCGCCGAGCACGGCCACCCGGCGCCCCGGTGGCGCGGCGAATCCCGGCGCTCCCGCTACGGCCCCCGCCGATATCACCCCCGCTGCGACCGTGCCACGAAGAAGGTTCCTTCGCGAAACGGACCACCGCTGTTCCGCCATACGCTGTTCAGCTGCCTTGCTCGAGTATTGCCTGGGATTTGCCACCACTCTAGAGCGCGGCGAAGACCTGGCTGTATCGACCTCTGCGTCGTTCGCGAGCTCCAAACCGACCGGTCGCACGGAAACACATCGGGCGACCGGTCACATGCTAGCCAGAGCTCGAGCGGTCGTGGGTTGAATTCGAGTTCAGACTCGGGCCAATGCCGGGGTGGGGGCGGGCGACGGCGCCTTCGGGAGGCCACGGCCGGTGGTTGCCGCGAAGGCGCCCGCGATCACGATCGCCCCGCCGATCAGCGCGGCCACCGACGGCTGTTCATCGAGGACCACCCAGGCCGCGGCGATGCCCACGACCGGCACGAGCAGCGACAACGGCGCCACGGTGCCTGCCGGATAGCGGCTCATCAGATAGGTCCACAGGCCCGACCCGCACACGGTCGCGAGGACGGCGATGTAGGCGACGGCGCCCAGCGCGGGCAAGCCGTCGGCGGAGAACGCGGCGCCGACCGCGCGGAAACCGGTGCCAGGCCCCTCGACAGCCATCGACAGCGCCAGCATCGGCACGACGGGAACCACCGACATCCACAGCGTCAGGTGCAGCGGGTTGTAGCCGGGGGAGTCGGCGCCGGCCTGACGGGCGCCGATATTGCCGAACGCCCAGCCGAGGCCACCCGCCAACGTCAGCAGGACCGGCAGCAGGGTGGCGTTGGCCATGCGGTCCACGCCGATGACGACCATGCCGAATACGGCGACCGCGAGTCCGGCGACCTGCACCGGCCGCAAGCGCTCGCGCAACAGCACCGCGCCCAGCATCACCGTGAACGGCGCCGAGGACTGCAGCACCAGCGAGGCGAGGCCGGTCGGCATGCCGGTGCGCATCGCCGTGAACAGGAACGCGAACTGCAGAATGCCGAAACCGGTGCCGTAGAGCAGCAGCCAGCGGGTACGCACGGCCGGACGCGGAATGAAGATCAGCACGGGGATCGCGATGACGGCGAAGCGCAGCGCGACGAAGAAGAAGGGCGGAAAGTGGTCGAGACCGATGCGGATGGCGAGGAAGTTCAGGCCCCAGAGCACAACGACAGTCAGTCCGAGCAGGCGATCACGGGAGGTCACGCCCTTATCGTGCGGGCGGCTAAAGATCAGCACAATCGAATAAATGTGCAGGGATAACGTAGTTTTACTTCATGTTCTCGATCGAGCGACTGCGGATTCTGCGCGAGCTGGCCGACCGCGGCACGGTCGCCGCCGTCGCCGAGGTGCTGTCGATGACGCCGTCGGCGGTCTCGCAGCAGTTGAAGGTACTGGCCAGAGAGGCCGGGGTCGCACTGCTCGAACCGGACGGACGCCGGGTGCGGCTCACCGACGCGGGGCAGGCGCTGGTGCTACGCGCCGACGATGTGCTCGCCGCGATGGACCGGGCCACCGCCGAGATGGCCCACTATCGGGGCTCACCGCGCGGACAGGTGCGGGTGGCGTCGTTCCCGTCCGGTGCGGCACTGCTGCTGCCACTCGTGCTCGCCACGCTGGCCGCCGGCGGGGTCGAACTGGTCGCGGGCGACGAGGACCTCCCGCCGAGTGAGGCGTCGAAACTGCTGGCCGACTACGACATCGTGCTCACCCATCGCGACGAACGCGCGCCGTCGCTGGCCGGGCCGAGATTGTCGGCGCGGGTGCTGATGCGTGAGCCGATCGATGTCGTTGTCGCACCGGATCATCCGCTGGCCGGGCGTTCGTCGGTGCGCCCGGAGGAACTCGCCGAGGAGACCTGGGTGAGCGTGCGCGGCGGGTTTCCGGTCGACGATGTGCTCGAGTCCATCGCCACCGTCACCGGAGTGCGGCCACGGATCGCGCAGCGGCTCAACGAGTTCCGGGTGATCGAAACGCTCGTGGTCTCCGGCTACGGTGTCGCGCTGATGCCGCGCTACGCCGTCGCGCACCCCGACCTGTCGGTGCTCCCGCTGGCCGGGGTCCGCGCGGCCCGGGTCTACGAGATCATCACCCGCCCGCAGGCGCACCGCAGCCCCGCGATCGCGACGGTGCTCGACGCGTTCGAGGCCGCGGCGCGCGAGGTGACCGCGCGCTGACGGTGCTACCTCAGAACTGACCCGGCTGGTACTGCTGACCCGGGTAGGGCTGGCCGGGCTGATACGGCTGCTGCTGGTGTGTTTGCTGGTGTGGTTGCTGACCGTGGTAGCTGAAGTCGTCGGCGACCATCGCGGCCAGTTCGAGCAGGGCCCGCCTGGTCGGCTTGCTGACCAGCTCGAGGTCGATCTCGGCGCCCTCGGCCAGGTGATCGTCGAACGGGACGATCTGTACGGCGCGGGTGCGGTCGAGGAACAGCTTGCGCAGCTGATCCAGGTCGACCGTGGAAGCGCCACGGCGAGAGGCGTTCACGACGACGACGGTGCGTTCGACCAGCTTGGAGTAGCCGTGGTGGTCGAGCCAGTCCAGCGTCGCCGACGCGCTGCGCGCACCGTCGATCGCGGGGGAGGTGACCAGCACCAGCGAGCTGGCCATATCCAGTACGCCCGACATCGCCGAGTGCATCAGACCGGTGCCGCAGTCGGTGAGGATGATGTTGTAGAACGACTGCAGGATGCCGATGGCCTTGCGGTAGTCGGCCTCGCTGAAGGCCTCCGACACGGCCGGATCCTGTTCGGAGGCAAGCACTTCCAGCCGGCTCGGGGCCTGCGAGGTGTGTGCGCGGACATCCGAGTAGCGGGTGATCTGCTGGTCTTCGAGCAGGTTGCGCACCGTGGAACGGGTCTGGCGCGGTACCCGGTGGGCGAGCGTGCCCAGGTCGGGGTTGGCGTCGATGGCGATGACGCGGTCACCACGCTGAGACGCGAAGGTGGAGCCGAGACCGACTGTGGTGGTGGTCTTGCCGACGCCGCCCTTGAGCGAGAGGATCGCGATCCGGTAATCGCCGCGCACGGGCTGGTTGACCCGCTCGCCGAGATCGCGGTAGACGACATCCGCCGCCGACTCACCCGGGTTGATCACACCGCCGGACACCTTGTGCACAGCCTTGCGCCACCCGCTGCGCGGCGACTTCCGCGCGCGCTTGAGCAGGTTCAGATCGTTGACCGAATGTCCGGGCTGGCCCGGTGCCTGCATGTGCTGCGGCTGGAACGGCTGCTGCTGCTGGGGGGCAGGGCCGCCTCCCCACTGCTGACCGGGCGGGGGACCCGGCTGGCCGAGCTGGCCGGGAAACTGCCCCTGCTGGCCGGGGAACTGTCCCTGATCGGGCTGCTGGCCGGGGAACTGCCCGTGCTGTTCCGGCTGCTGACCGGGCGGCATCCCACCCTGCATCGGCTGCTGGTACATCGGCGGCGGCGGAGGCGCCCAGCTGTAGATGGGCTCGGACTGCGGGCCCTGCTCCTGGGCGGGGAACTGCTGCTGCTGTTCGGGACCGGGGTACGGCTGGCCCTCGGCGCCGGGGTACTGCGGCGGCACGCCGGGCTGCGGCTGCTCGCCCGTCGCGTGCGGACCGGGGTAGGGCTGTTCAGCGCCCGGCTGACCGGGCAGCCACGGCTGCTCGCCCGGCTGACCCGGCCACGGCTGCTGCTCGGGGCCGTTGATCGGCGGCTGGCCGCCATTGTTCTGGTACGGATCCGGCACCGAGTACGGAGCACCCTGCGCGAACTGGCCCTGCGGTGCGAAACCGGCGGGCTGGTACACGGTCTGGTCGGCGAGGCCGGCCGGGCCGGGCTCGGCGACGGGCTGCTCACCGGTCGACGGATCGACGGCTTCACCGGTCGGCTCGGCGGCGGTATCGGTGGGCTCGATGTCGTCCTCGGTCGCGGTCTGCACACCGGAGGGACCGGACGCAGCTTCGGACGCGTCAGCCGACGGACTCTGCAGCCACGGCGGCGAGGTCGGATTATGGTCGTTGTTGGTCACAGTTCCCCCACTTGCTCGCTGAACGAGCAGGAAAGCTCGGCGCTGAATATGCCCTAAAACGCTAACACGGGGCCAAATTTCGCGCGCCGGTGGCAGCTGCGACGCATATGCGGATGAGAATCGAATGCGCCCAGCTCAACCGGCATATCCGGCGCGAAGCCGACCAGCCGGCCCGCGGTTATCCACAGGATTGCAAAACTATCCACAGGTCAGCACGATGGCCGGGACCGAGGTCCCGGCCACCATGGAGCAACCTATTGCGCGGCGCGGTTCACGGCCGAGACGACCGCGCGCAGCGAAGCGGTGGTGATCGAGGTGGCGATGCCTACGCCCCAGACGACCTTGTCGCCGATGGCCACCTCGACGTAGGCCGCGGCCTGCGCGTCGTCGCCGGCGGACATGGCGTGCTCGCTGTAGTCGAGAACGCGGACGTCGAAACCGACGGTCGCGATCGCGTCGACGAACGCCGCCAGCGGGCCGTTGCCGGAACCGCTGATCTCCTGCTCGACGCCCTCGACCTTCACGGTCGCGACGATCGAGTCGACGCCGCCGTCGGTCTCGGCCGCGGTGACCTTCTGCTTGATCCGCTCCAGCGGCAGGATCGGGTTCAGGTACTCGGTGGCGAAGACGTCCCACATCTCCTTGGGCGTCACCTCGCCGCCCTCACCGTCGGTGATCGCCTGGATCGCCTGCGAGAACTCGATCTGCAGGCGACGCGGCAGCACCAGGCCGTGATCGGTCTTCATGATGTAGGCGACGCCGCCCTTGCCCGACTGCGAGTTCACCCGGATGACGGCCTCGTACGTGCGGCCGACGTCCTTGGGGTCGATCGGCAGGTACGGGACCTCCCAGACGATGTCGGCCACATCGGCGCCCTGCGCGTCGGCGGTGGCCTTCATCGCGTCGAGGCCCTTGTTGATCGCGTCCTGGTGGCTGCCGGAGAAGGCGGTGTAGACCAGGTCGCCGCCGTAGGGGTGACGCTCGGCCACGGCCAGCTGGTTGCAGTACTCCACCGTGCGACGGACCTCGTCGATGTCGGAGAAGTTGATCTGCGGGTCGATGCCGCGCGAGAACATGTTCATGCCCAGGGTGACCAGGCAGACGTTGCCGGTGCGCTCGCCGTTGCCGAACAGGCAGCCCTCGATGCGGTCGGCGCCGGCCTGGTAGCCCAGCTCGGCGGCCGCGACGGCGGTGCCACGGTCGTTGTGCGGGTGCAGCGACAGCACGATCGAGTCGCGGCGGGCCAGATTGCGGTGCATCCACTCGATCGAGTCGGCGTACACGTTCGGCGTGGCCATCTCGACGGTCGCGGGCAGGTTGATGATCAGCGGCTTGGCCGGGGTCGGCGCGATGATCTCGGAGACCGCGTCGCAGACCTCGCGGGCGTAGTCGAGCTCGGTGCCGGTGTAGGACTCCGGGCTGTACTCGTAACGCCACTCGGTGTCGGGGTAGCGCTTCTCGATCTCCAGGCACAGCGACGCCGCATCGGTGGCGATCTTCTTCACCGCGTCGCGCTCGGCGCGGAAGACCACGCGGCGCTGCAGGATCGAGGTGGAGTTGTAGAAGTGCACAATCACGTTCGGTGCGCCCGCGCAGGCCTGGAAGGTGCGCTCGATCAGCTCCTGGCGGCACTGGGTGAGCACCTGGATCGTGACGTCGGCGGGGACCGCGCCGTCTTCGATGATCTCGCGGACGAAATCGAAGTCGGTCTGGCTCGCGGCCGGGAAACCGACCTCGATCTCCTTGTAGCCCATCCGGACCAGCAGGTCGAACATGCGGCGCTTGCGGGCCGGGCTCATCGGGTCGATCAGGGCCTGGTTGCCGTCGCGCAGGTCGACGGCGCACCACGCGGGGGCGCGATCGATGATCTTGTCCGGCCAGGTGCGGTCGGGCACCGTGATCGGCTCGACCTCTTCGGCGAAGGGTCGATACCGGAACGACGGCATCGAGGAGTTCTTCTGGGTGTTCCAGGTGGGCTGGTCGGCCGGTGCGGGTTTGCCGGGGGCCGAAATGGTGCGCGAAGCGGATACGAATGCGTCAGCCGAGGACATGCAAGTTTCTCCGTGGGTGTGATGGATTCCCTGAATGGGAGCGGGTCGACCGGCGCGTTGGAACCCCGCGACGGGAGCCGGTCCGTATCAGGACCCGTCGCGGCGGCCGAGAAGAAGAGCCCGCTGCAGCATGATCCTCCGAGCTTACCGCGTGCCCACCCCTGCTTGTAAGCGGCCTGGAGAATCGACCTCACCGATTTCGCTCACCAGTTGACCAGTACGGTTTCCCCCATAACGCACGCTTGTACGGACCTTCGCGTCCGACGAGACGTACCAAAGGAATTCGAATGACTTGGTTACAACAGGTGGCCATCTTCGCCGCGGGTATCGCGGCGGGTGGCATCAATACGATCGTCGGATCGGGCACGCTGATCACCTTTCCCACGCTGCTGGCGTTCGGGTTGCCGCCGGTGACAGCGAATGTGTCGAACACGATCGGTCTCGTCCCCGGCTCGGTGAGCGGGGTCATCGGCTATCGGCGGGAACTGCAAGGACAGCGGTCCCGACTGCTACAGCTGGGCACCGCGTCGCTACTCGGCGGCATCACCGGCGCGATCCTGCTGCTGACGATGCCCGCGGCGGCGTTCAAGGCGATCGTCCCCGTCCTCATCATCGTGGCGTTGATCCTCGTCGTCGTGCAGCCGCGACTGGCCGCATGGGTGAAGAAGCGCCGGGCGGACGGTGCGTCGGCGACGCCGGAACACGGCGGGCCGATTCTGCTGGTCGCGGTCTTCGCCACCGGCATCTACGGCGGCTACTTCGGGGCCGCCCAGGGCGTGCTGCTGATCGGTCTGCTCGGGGTGTTCGTGCACGAGGACATCCAGCGGCTCAACGGCGTGAAGAACGTGCTCGCCCTGATCGTCAACGGGGTGTCGGCGGTGATCTTCATCGCGATCGCCGAGGTGAACTGGCAGGTGGTCGCGTTGATCGCGATCGGCTCGATCATCGGCGGGCAGCTCGGCGCGAAGGTCGGGCGGAAGTTGTCGCCGAATGTGCTCAGAGGGGTGATCGTGGTGGTCGGCACCATCGCGGTGATCCGCCTGCTCACCAGCTGAGGTCCCGGTAGCCTCACGCGCTCGTCGTGACTTGTGACAAATGTGGTCGCCACCGGGCGATCCTTCATGTTGCGGGGTATTCTTCGCGTCGGCCATGCGTGATGAGGGAGGTGGCCTGGTGCACAGACGTGCCTTTTTCAAGGCGGCGGGACTGGCGGCTGTTGCCGGTGCCGTGGGAACGACGCTGGCGAGCGCGCCCGCTTCGGCGGATCCGCGGGAGGCGATGTTCCAGTCCTGGGTACCGGAGATCTTCGCCCCGATCCCGGACGCACCGGCGCATACGCAAGCCATCGTCATCGGATCCGGCTTCGGCGCCGCCGTCACCGCGCTGCGCCTGGCCGAGGCCGGGATCACCAATACGGTGCTCGAGCGCGGTTCGCACTGGCCCAACGACCCGTGGCGCGAGATCTTCACCGGCGACGATCTGCCCGACGGCCGCGGGTTCTGGCATCGCACCAGCTTCACCGGCGTCACCAAGGTGCCGATGAGTTTCAGCGCGTTCGGCGGGGTGCTGGATGTGACCGAGTATTCCGGTATCGATGTGTGGCGGGCAGCCGCTGTCGGTGGCGGATCGGTGATCTTCACCGGGGCGATGGTGGCGCCGGAACGCAGGCTGTTCGACCACGTCTTCGGTGGTGTGGTCGATTACGGCGAGCTCGAAAGCGTCTACTACCCGCGGGTGCGCCAGATGCTGCGGCTCGACCAGATGCCCGCCGACATCTACAACTCCTCGCCGTTCGCGCACTCGCGCGCCTGGGACGACCAGGTGCGTGCCGCCGGTTACCAGCCGCTGCCCAACGATTCGATCTTCACCTGGAACGTGCTGCGCAGCGAGCTCGCGGGAAGCTCGCGTGCCTCGGCTACCTCGGCCCGCTCCAATCTCGGCAACTCCAACGGCGCGAAGTTCGACCTCAACCAGAACTACCTGCGCTACGCCCGCGAGACCGGTAGGTCCCAGGTGTTCCCCGGCCACCGTGTCGACGCCATCGCCCAGGAGGCGAGCGGCAGGTTCGTCGTCGCCGTGTCGAAGCTCGCGCCGAGCGGCCAGGTGCTGAGCACCCGCAACCTGACCTGCGACAAGCTGTTCCTCGGCGCCGGTTCGATCGGCACCTCGGAGCTGCTGGTCCGCGCCCAGGCCACCGGTACGCTGCCCAACCTCAACGAACACATCGGCGACGGCTTCGGCACCAACGGTGACGTGGTGCTGGCCCGCGGCGCGAGCGCCGTCGCGGGCCAGGGCCAAGGTGTGCCGAGCGCCAGCCGGATCCACGACGAATCCAACGTGCCGCTCACCCTGGAGAACTGGTACATCCCCGGCATCCCGTTCGAGACCGGTGCGCTGGCCTCGCTCGGCATGGTCCTCGATCCGACCCGCGCTCGCTTCGGCTATCACGCCGCCACGGGCGGCGTCGGCCTGAACTGGTCGGCGGCCACGCAGCACGCGGTCGCCGCGGCGGCTCGCGTGGTCGACCACCGGATCGCCGACCGCGCGGGCGCGGTCGCCGAATACGGCGCGCTCGGTTACGACGCCAACGCCCAGTTCACCGCGCACCCGCTCGGCGGCGCGGTCCTCGGCAAGGCCACCGACGCCTTCGGTCGCGTCCACGGCCACCCCGGTCTCTACGTGATGGACGGTGCCGCGATTCCGGGCAGCACCGCGACGGTCAACCCGTCTCTGACCATCACCGCGTTGGCGGAACGCAATATCGAGGCCGTCCTGCGCGGCTGAACACGCCACCGACCGGCGTCGGTAACTCCCCTCGCGGCGTCGGTCGACCAATTAGCGTGGGCAGCGATGTCAAGGCCGACCTACGCGGCGCCGACCGCCAGATATTCAGGAGCAACAGTGGCTTCACCGGGGATCGAACGGGTCGAGGCCCTGCCGGACGTGCGCTCGAAAACGCCGACCTTGCGTACCGACATCCTCATGCTGATCCTCGCGATCATCTCGGTGGTGCTGGTCGTGTGGATCACCTTCTTCGACGTCAGCGGCCCGACCTACCACGCGATCGTCATCGTCGACACGTCGATCTGCGCGATCTTCCTCGTCGAGTTCGTCTGGCGCTGGCGGCGGGCGGGCTGGCCGTGGTCGTTCCCGTTCATCTACTGGTACGAAGTCCTCGGCATGATCCCGGTGACCAGTCCGCTGTTCCGCGGGTTCCGGCTCCTCCGGATCGTGGTGATCTTGATCCGGCTCGGCCGGGTGGCCGACCGGGCGCTGGGGGAGCGGGTCACCGCGACGATCGTCAACCGGTTCGTCGGCACGATCGTCGATGTGATCAAGCGTCCGATGACGATCGCGATCCTCGACGAGGTCTCCAAGGTCCTGCGCGCGGGCCATTACACCCAGAACATCGCCGCCGCGCTGGAGGAGAACCACGCCGAGGTCGACCAGCTGATCATGGACCTGATCAAGAACGACCCGCAGACCGGCAAACTGCGCTACGTCCCGTTCCACGACGACATCATCCGGCTCGTCGCCGACACGGTCTACCGCATGCTGCGTCAGCTGCTCGACGACCCGCGCACCGACGAACTGGTCGCCGACATGTTGCGCGAGAACCTCGACCAGATCAACGACGCCGTGCGTGCCGGGGTGAAGGTGCCGCCCTCACACCGAGGGGCGACGCCCACCGAGCACGGCGTGCGCCACCACCTCGGTCAGATCAAGCGTGCCTGATCCGGTCGCGCGGCTGGGCGAAGCGCAGGGTCTCGAAGATCACCAGCGCTGCCAGCAGCGCGCACAGCACGGCGAGCGAGGCGAGCGCGGGCAGATGCGCGGCGGCCGGGATCAGCGCGAGCAGTAGCGCCGCGGTGACCACGCGCGCGATCGACACCGATTTCGAGGCATAGTATTTCGCCATGACGACGCCGAGGATGAACAGCGCCGGTCCTGCGTAGAGCGCGCCGAGCGGGATGCCGTAGAGCGGGTCGGTCAGCGTGTGGTGCGAGGAGTCGCCGACGTAGTACAGCACCTTCTTCAACCCGAGCGAGAGCGCGATGACGCCGACGATCATCGGGAAATGCCAGTAGGTGTAGCTGTTCTGCGCGATCTTGATCTGCTCGGTGCCCTTGGCATGGGCCAAACTGTGTTCGATCGAGAGCGCGGCGACGTCGAAGTAGAGCCACCACAGCAGGCCCGAGACCGCGAGCCCGAGCATCGAGCCGAGCGCGATCGGCCAGGAGATCGGGAGCCCGGCCACCCCGATCCCGATCGAGACGATCGATTCGCCCAGCGCCACGATGACGATCAGCCCGTAGCGTTCGGCGAAGTGCTTGGCCGAATTGAGCCGCCAGTCGGTGCCCGCGATGAAGGTCCACACCATGTCGCCGACGATGGCGGCGATCCAGAGCAGGATCTGGGTGAGGCCCGTGGTCATCGCCGCGATCACCAGCAGCGTGGTGCCGATGGTGATCGAGCCCAGCGCCCAGCGCAGCAATTGCCCGCGCAGCTGGGAGTCCTCGGCGCTGACCGCCCAGAAGATGCCGACGTGCACCAGCCGCACCACCAGGTAGGCGATGGCGAAGACGAGCGGGCCGAACCAGCCGCCGGACAGATCCTCGAACGCCTCGGGAATGGTGAGCGCGGCGATGAACGCACCGCCCATCGCGACGAACATGCCCACCCGGGCGATGCCCTCATCGGCGCGCACCACATTGCCCAGCCACGAGTAGGCGATCCACAGCCACCACATCAGGGCGAGGACCAGTGTGGCCCGCAGCATGTTCGCGGCCGTCGTCTCGTCGGCGGCCAGGTCGGTGACCATCGTGAAGGCGAAGACGATCACCAGGTCGAAGAACAATTCGAGCTGGGTCACCGAGCTGTCCGCGGTGACCGGACGGAACCGGACCCGTCGATTTCCGATCATGGCGACAATCGTCGCACCCCCGGCCGCGATTCGCGCGCGGCGCCGATTGTTTCGCGGACGGCGCAACTAGCCGACCGCGAAGCCCCCGACCTCTGGATACCGCTCGGCGAAGTCGATGAAGTTCGCGACCGTCTCGTCGTGCAGTTTGCGTAGGCTTCGATTGAACAGGATGCCCGGAATCGGCAGTGGAAGGGAGAGTTCCACGTGGTAGTCGACCTCGGTGCCCTCCGGGGTGTCGACCAGTTCGATCCAGCCGCCGCCCTTGGAACCGCGGCTGCTGTCGACGACCCGCCACTCGGACCGGTACTGCTCCCAGGAGTATTCGAGCACCTGGTCGTCGGAGTTACCCATGAAGTGGGCGGTGGCGAAAACTCGGCGCGGCCTGCCGTCGGCATCGCGCGGGCCTACCCGGACATCACTGAGCGAGGTCGACCACTCCGACATCAGGTCAACGGCCAGTAGTGCGTCCATCACTTGGTCGATCTCGGCGTCAACGGTGAATCGGATGTCGATCTTCGAGCGCATCTGTGTCTATCCTCCGAACCCCCGCAGCTTTCGCGCCCGATTGTGCACAGTCGTACTAGTGATCGTCAACACGTCTATGGTCTGGACAAATGACCGGGTCAGCTGCTTATCACACGCTCGACGGCTGTTTCGATCAGTGCCATGCTCTGCTCCTCGGTGAAGATTCCGGGCAGTGTGAGGTGTTCGACGATGAGCCAGTTGAGCGCCAGGTAGAGCAGTAGTACCGACTCCGCGTCGCCTGGCAAGCCGGATGCCAGATGGTTGCGGACGTTGAAATCGATGTCGGCCCGGACGCGTTCGGTGAGCACCGTGCGCAGTTCTGGACGCCGGGTTGCCTCGAGGCGAAGTTCCAGCAGCGCGAGATAGGCCTTGCGATGCGATTCGATGCGTCCGACCACCTCCTTCATCAGCGTGGTGATGTTCTCGATGTCCTTCGGGCCGTCGCTGACCAGGGCCATCGTCTCCTCGCTCGGCTGCACCACTTCGTAGAAGCGGACGCCGGCCTGGGTGAGCAGCTCGTCGCGATTGGCGAAGTAGTTCGACGCGGTGCCGGCGGGGACGGCCGCCTGTTTGTCCACCGCGCGGAAGGTGAGGCCGCGGGCGCCCTCGTCGGCGAGGACGTCGATGGCTGCGTCGAGCAAGGCCTGTCGTCGTTCGGGGTTGGTACGCACTTGACACCACTCCATCCGTAGTACTATGTTGAAACCACTCCAAACAGAGTACTACATCTGAGGCGGTAACCATGCGAAAGCTTGTCTACTACATCGGCGTCTCCCTCGACGGCTACATCGCGGGCCCCGGCGGTGAGTACGAGTTCTATCCGACGCCGCCGGAATACTCGGACTGGCTCAACGCCGAGTTCCCCGAGGCCATCCCGGTCCACCTCCGCCCGCATTTCGGCATCGACGTCGACACGCCCAACAGGAGCTGGGACACGATGCTCATGGGTCGCGGCACCTACGCGGCGGCGTACGACGCGGGCATCCTCAGCCCGTTCGTCCACATGAAGCAGTACATCTTCTCCTCCTCGTTGGGGCCGGTGGACGCACCCAACGTCGAGATCGTCGACGGTGATCCGGTCGAACTGGTGCGCGAACTCAAGCAGCAGGACGGCCTCGACATCTGGCTGTGCGGCGGCGGGAAGCTCGCGGGTCAGCTCCTCGACGAGATCGACCAGCTGATCGTCAAGAGCTATCCGGTCATCGCCGGCGAGGGCATCCCCGCCTTCACCGGCGTCTTCAAACCGACACTTTTCACTCCGACCCGGCGCAAGGAATTCGACAGCGGCGCGCAGGTCACCTGGTTCGATCGGAGCTGAATCCGGTGGTTATCCACAGGTGACAAGCCTGTGTCGTTTTCCACAGGCAGGGCAGGTAGCAGCAAAACCGGTGGCCCGGGCCCGGTACTCTTGGTCGCTGATACCAACCTGACACTCGATCGTGAAGGACCTGCTGTGGCTCTCGTAGTTCAGAAGTACGGAGGATCCTCGGTGGCTACCGCCGAGCGGATCCGGCGCGTCGCTGAACGGATCGTGGAGACCAAGAAGCAGGGGCACGATGTAGTTGTCGTGTGCTCGGCTATGGGCGACACGACCGATGAGTTGCTCGATCTCGCGGAGCAGGTGGCCCCGTCGCCGCCTGCTCGCGAGATGGACATGCTACTCACCTCGGGCGAGCGCATCTCGAATGCCTTGGTGGCCATGGCTATTCACACGCTCGGCGCCGAGGCCCGCTCGTTCACCGGTTCGCAGGCCGGTGTGATCACCACCGGCGCGCACGGCAACGCCAAGATCATCGACGTGACCCCGGGCCGCCTGCAAGAGGCGCTGGCCGAGGGGCAGATCGTGCTGGTGGCCGGCTTCCAGGGCGTGAGCCAGGACAGCAAGGACGTCACCACGCTGGGCCGCGGCGGCTCCGACACCACCGCCGTCGCGCTGGCCGCGGCGCTGAAAGCCGACGTCTGCGAGATCTACACCGACGTCGACGGCATCTTCTCCGCCGACCCGCGCATCGTCCCCGACGCCCAGAAGCTCGACAACATCTCCTACGAGGAGATGCTCGAGATGGCGGCCTGTGGGTCGAAGGTGCTCATGCTGCGCTGCGTGGAGTACGCGCGCCGCTACAACGTTCCCGTTCATGTTCGGTCGTCCTACACCGACAAGATCGGCACCACTGTTTTCGGATCGATGGAGGACATTCCCGTGGAGCAGGCAATCCTGACCGGCGTCGCACACGACCGCAGCGAGGCCAAGGTGACCGTCGTCGCCCTGCCCGACGAGCCGGGCTACGCGGCCAAGGTGTTCCGCGCGGTGGCCGACGCCGAGATCAACATCGACATGGTGCTGCAGAACATCTCCAAGGTCGACACGGGCAAGACCGACATCACCTTCACCTGCCCCAAGACCGACCTGGTCCGCGCGGTGCAGATGCTCACCGCGCGCCAGGACGAGATCGGCTTCGCCGAGATCCTCTCCGATGATCACATCGGCAAGGTCTCGCTGGTCGGCGCCGGGATGAAGTCGCACCCGGGCGTCACCGCCACCTTCTGTGAGGCGCTGGCCAACGCGGGCGTCAACATCGACCTGATCTCCACCTCGGAGATCAGGATCTCGGTGCTCGTGCGTGACACGGAACTGGATGAGGCGGTGCAGGTGTTGCACAAGGCATTCGATCTCGGCGGCGACGAGGCCGCTGTCGTCCACGGCGGAACGGGGCGTTAAGCAATGGGTGTACGTGTAGGTGTTGTCGGTGCGACCGGTCAGGTCGGCGCCGTCATGCGCAAGCTGCTCGAAGAGCGCAACTTCCCGGCCGACGAGGTGCGGTTCTTCGCGTCCTCGCGTTCGGCGGGCAAGACGCTGCCGTGGCGCGGCGGCGAGATCGTCGTCGAGGACACCGAGACCGCTGATCCGTCGGGTCTCGACATCGCGCTGTTCTCGGCAGGCGCCACCATGTCGCGGGTGCAGGCCCCGCGCTTCGCCGCGGCAGGCGTCACCGTGATCGACAATTCCTCGGCCTGGCGCAAGGACCCCGATGTGCCGCTGGTGGTGTCGGAGGTCAACCCCGAGGCCACCCGCAACCTGCCCAAGGGCATCATCGCGAACCCGAACTGCACCACCATGGCCGCGATGCCGGTGCTCAAGCCCCTGCACGACGTGGCCGGTTTGCAGCGCCTGATCGTGTCGAGCTACCAGGCTGTTTCCGGGTCCGGGCTCGCCGGCGTCGAGGAGCTCGCCTCGCAGATCCGCGCGGTGTCCGCCGACGCGGAGAAGCTGGTGCACGACGGTTCGGACGCTGACTTCCCCGCGCCGAACAACTACGTCGCGCCGATCGCCTTCAATGTGATCCCGCTGGCCGGTGCGCTGGTCGACGACGGTTCCTTCGAGACCGACGAAGACCAGAAGCTGCGCAACGAGAGCCGCAAGATTCTCGGCCTGCCCGACCTGCTGGTGAGCGGCACCTGCGTGCGGGTCCCGGTCTTCACCGGGCACTCGCTGTCGATCAATGCCGAATTCGCCGAACCGATTTCGGTGCAGCAGGCCAAGGAACTGCTGGCCAAGGCATCGGGCGTGCGTCTGGTCGACGTGCCGACCCCGCTGGCCGCCGCGGGCCAGGACGACTCCCTCGTCGGCCGCATCCGCCAGGATCCGGGCGTGCCGAGCGGTCGCGGTCTCGCGCTGTTCATCTCGGGCGACAACCTGCGAAAGGGCGCCGCGCTCAACACGATTCAGATCGCGGAAGTTCTGCTCGAGAACCGCTGATCATCCGTCGACGGCCGGGCCACCTTCGGGTGTGCCCGGCCTTTGTCGTCGTCAGGGCTCGCCGCGGCGGCGAACAGCTAGCGGATACCCGGGGTGCGTGGGTCGTGGCCTACGCAGGCCAGGATGGCGCAGCCCGGCGGGATGCTGGCGAAGGGCGCGGCCAGGGGTTGGTTGAGGCAGTCGAAGACGGTGCAGCCGGGGTAGGCGCCGGGGCCGATGCCGAAAACGGCCAGCAGGATGTTGGCGTCGATGAGTTTGCCCGCGTCGAATTCCAGCGGGGGCTCTACGTACGGTTCGGCGATCGGCACCTGGGTGTCGGTGACGGCGGCGAACAGGCGGCGGAAGAACTCGTGGGGCAGCTCTTCGGCATGGGCGAGGATGCCGCTCGGGCCGTAGGCGGTCTGGTTGCCGAACGGGCCCGTCCACATCACCGTCATGTCCAGGCTCGGCAGGAAGAAGACGTTCTGCAGGCCCAGTCCGGACATGAAAAACGTGTCGGCGGGCAGGAAGTCGGGGGATTCGCTGCAATCGGCGCCCAGCCAGAACAGGTAGCCGTAGCAGTTGTTCGCCTTCGACGGTGTGCGGGCTTTGCGCAGATAATCCGAGGAGATCACCCGGTCGGCGCCCCAGCGGCCGTCGTTCGAGACGAGCAGCCCGATCTTGGCCAGGTCGTTGGGCGGCAGCATGAGATGGGCGTAGCCGTAGGTGTGGCCGGATCGGTCACTGGCCCAGTAGTAGTCGCCGCGCGGGATGCCGAGCGGGTCGAACAACTCGCGCTGCGCGAACTGCTGCAGCGGTTCGCCGACGGCCAGCTCGATCACGTACGACAGCAGGTCGACATTGCGCTGGCTGTAGCTGAACGTGGTGCCGGGGGGATTGGTCAACTGCACCGACAGCGCCTGCACCGCCGAGTGCGGGTCGATCGGGATCACCGCGGTGATGCCCTCGGACAGCACTCCCACCTGCATGCCGGAGGTCTCGGTGAGCAGGTTCTCGACGGTGATCGACCGGTGCGCCGCGTCGCCGAGACCGGGCGGCAGATAGCGGTCGATGGGGGCGGCGATATCGATTTTGCCTTCGTCGGAAGCGATTCCGGCCAGCATCGACACCACCGACTTGGTGACGCTCCAGATGTTCCACGGCGTATTGCCGGTCTCGTCGTTGCGCAGTCCTTCACCGACGAGGCAGTTGTGCCGGAAGATCTGGACGTTGAGCCGGTTGCGGGTGGCCGCGAACTGCAGTGCCGCTTCGAGTTTCGCCGAATCCAGCCCCACCTGTTCGGGTTCGGCGCGCTCCAGGTCGCGACCTGAGGTCACCTCGCAGGTCGTACTCGGCGCGGCGTGGACCGGAACGGCGAATAGCGTCGCCGAGGTCAGCACCGCAGCGATCGTTCCCGCGAAAACGCTCGTGATGTGCCGCATGCGGGCGAGAGTAGCTGGTGCCACGCACCGTAACCCGTATAGCGTGGCCGCCGAAGCCCCTAATCACGGGCATGTTCACTTCCCCGCAATACCGCGAACCCCGTACACCCCCGCGCCGAGCGCGAGCACTGCGAGCCCGGCCAGCACCGACCCGATCGGCAACGCGAACCCGACCACCACACAACCCGCCGCCCCGAGTACCGGAACCCAGCGCTGCGGCCTGCCCTCGACGGCGGTCAGCGTGGCCGCCGACAGATTCGCGATCAGGTAGTACGCGAGCACCGCGAACGACGAGAACCCGATCGCCGCGCGCAGATCCACCGTCGCCGCGAGCACCGCGACCACCACGCCCACCGCGAGCTCGGCCCGATGCGGGACTGCGTATCTCGGATGGATCAGGGCCAGTGCCCGCGGCAGATGCCCGTCGCGCGCCATCGCCAGCGAGGTCCGCGAGACCCCCAGGATCAACGCCATCAGCGAACCCGCCGCCGCCAGCACCGCACCCACCCGAACCACCGGCGCCAGCCATCCCGCGCCCGCCGCCTCGACGACCTGCGCGAGCGGATCACGCGCGGCCGCCAGCCCACCCGACCCCAATGTCAGCAACGCGGCCACCGCCACCAGCGCGTACACCGCCAACGCCACCGCGAGCGCGAGCATGATCGCCCGTGGAATGGTCCGCTCCGGCGCACGCACCTCCTCGCCGAGTGTGGCGATCCGCGCGTACCCGGCGAACGCGAAGAACAACAACCCTGCAGCCTGCAACACCCCGTACGGCCCGATCCCCTTGTCGAGAACCGTTGCCCCCGAATGACTCCCACAGACCCCCACCACGACAACCGCCGCCAGCACAGCCAGCACCACGCCCACGATCACCCGCGAAGCCAGCGCGGACTTCTGCACCCCCACATAGTTGATCCCCGTCACCACCACCACGGCCCCCACCGCCACCGCGTGCGCCTGTTCAGGCCACGCGTAACTCCCCACCGTCAACGCCATCGCCGCACACGACGCCGTCTTCCCGACGACGAAACCCCACCCCGCCAGGTACCCCCAGAACGGCCCCAACCGTTCCCGCCCATACACATACGTCCCCCCGGACACCGGATACAACGCAGCCAACCGCGCCGAAGACATCGCATTGCAATAGGCGATGACCGCGGCCACCCCCAACGCCGCCAACAACCAGGACCCACCCACCCCCGCCGCGGGGCCCAACGCCGCGAACACCCCGGCCCCCACCATCGCCCCCAAACCCACCACCACCGAATCCCCCAACCCCAACCCCCGCCGCAACCGCCCATCCGAAGTCATGGACCCATCCTCGAGCACGTGCGTACGAACCGCGACCCGGATACGGCAAACGCCGCCAGGTCGATGAGGGTGACCTGGCGGCGTTCGAGTCGATGGGCCGCCTCGAGGACGGCCCGTCAGGGGTGCCGACGCCCCACAAGCGCCTCTCGGCGGGTGGTCGCTCGTAGCGACAAAGGGGTGAGGCCCGGGGCTGTTCGGACGTCGACAGTGAGTCCAACCGCGGCTGTCGGTGAACTATTCCGGCGGCTCGATGTGATCCACACAACGGCACGAGGCAGGCACGGCGATACGCGTACCTGCCTCGTCTCATGGGTGGGCGAAGGGCCTGGTTCCGGGCTCTCTCGTGGTGGGGGTCAGGGGGTCAGAAGTTGCTGAACCAGTACAGAAGGCTTGCCAGCAACCAGACGATCGCGGTTTCCATGGTCGATCTCCTTGCGTCGGTACTTCTATCATCGCCGAAAACCCGACTTCGCCGACAAGTTGTTCTTAAGAAGCTCTAGAGACCGACACCGCATTGTTGCTTCAGACACCGGAACAACCGGGTCCGATCGGTCTCGAGGGGTGATCGGTCGGACCCGGCGGTGCAGACCAGAAGGTGGCTCTTCCAGACGCTGAAGACGCACTGCCGACGGTAACCACACCGACGGGCTGGGCCGAAGATGTTCCACGTTGTGTCGGTGAGTACGCGTGCCGGGCCGGTCGATCGAGGGGTGATCGGCCCGGGCGTTTGCGTATGGGACGGATTCGGGTAAGTGTTGAGGGGTGGTCGAAATTGCCGAGCACTCCGACGCGCTCGACCGTGCCGAGGTGCGGCTGCGCGAAGAATTCGCGACGATGTTCGAGCTGGAAACGATCCATCGTTTCCTGCACTCCTCCTACGAGAACTTCGCTACTCGGGCGACGGTGACCCTGTACCTACCGCTGCTCGCCGAGCGGTTCGGGCGCCAGCGGTTGCAGGCGCTGGCCAAGATCGAGGGCAAGGTGGCCCGCCCGCGCCCGACGGTGCTGTTCCTGTGTACGCACAACGCGGGCCGGTCGCAGATGGCGCTCGGATATTTCGAAGAGCTGGCGCTGGGGCGGGCGGTGGCCTGGTCGGGTGGGTCGGTGCCGAGTGGGCAGCTCAATCCGGCCGCGGTGGCGGTGATGGCCGAGGTCGGCGTCGACATCTCGCGCGAGTATCCGAAACCGTGGACCGATGAGATCATCCGCGCCGCCGACGTGATCGTCACGATGGGCTGCGGCGATACCTGTCCGCTGGTGCCGGGGGTGCGCTACGAGGAGTGGATCATCGACGATCCGGCCGGCCTCGATATCGAGCAGGTGCGGCCCATCCGCGACGACATCGGGCATCGCGTGACGGGCCTGCTCGCCGAGCTCGGCATCGAGGTCACCGATCCCGTAGATACGCCACCCAGCTCCCGTACCGCGTGATGTCGGCGGCGGCGACGGCGGCGTCGTAGCTGCACGCGAAGCCGACCACCGCGCGTCCGTCGGCGAGATCGATGCTGGTCAGGGCCATCGGCGGCGGTAGCTCGGCGAGGAATCGGCCCAGGCCCGCGGGGGAGACGAGGAACAGTTCGCCGAGAATCGGTGCGCCTTGTCCGTCGCCGTGGCGGACCAGTCCGGGTTTGGACGGGGTGGTGTCGAGGGCGGTCAGGCGGTAGGCGTCGGTGGTGGTGATCTCGCCTGCGAAGCGGGCGCCGAGTTGTTCGAGTTGCCAGTGCAGGGGTTGGCCGCGCAGGTGGGCGCCGAACACGGCAAGGGGCACACCGGTTTCCACGAGCAGCGGCGCCGGGGTGCCGATGATGCGCGCGGCGAGGTCGACCGCCGGCTGGTCGGCGAAGGCGGGGACCACGACTGTCACGCCGAACGGGAGGCCGTCGGCGGTGGGCTTGCCGGGGATCGCGACGGCGGCGAGGTCGAGGAGGTTGCAGAAGTTCGTGTAGGTGCCGAGGCGGCGGTTGATCGCGAGTGGGTCGGCTTCGACTTCGGCGATCGAGGGGTGTTCGGTGGTGGTGGGGAGCAGCAGGCCGTCGAAGTCGGCGAGCAGCGTTGTCGCGGTGGTGCGGGCCCGTGCCAGGGCGTCCAGGTCTTGTGCGAACGCGTGCGCGTCGAGTTCTTTCGCGGCACTGATTATTCCGGCGACAGTGCTGTCGAGACCCGGCGCGCCCTTGTCGACGAACTCGCCGACCGCCGCGTATCGCTCGGCGACTATCGCACCGTCGTAGAGCAGGCGGGCCGCGTCGAGAAGGGGCGAGATATCGATCTCGGTGAGGCGCAGGCCTTGATCACGCAGGGCTGCCACAGTTTCCGTGAATGCCGTTCGGTAGGCCGGGCTCAGCGGTTCGAGGTCTTCGGACCGGGGGATCGCGATCTCGGGCTCGGTGGATGCCGCGAGGCGGACGTCGGCGGGCCATTCGCGGCTGCGTGGGTCGCGAGAGTCCTTGCCGGCCATCGTCTTCGCGGCGGTGACCGCCAGGTCCAGATCGGCGGCGAAAATGGTGACCGCGTCATAGTCGGCACAGGCGGGGACGACGCCATGGGTGGGGATCACGCCGAGCGTGGCCTTGATGCCCACGATCGCGTGCAGTGCGGCAGGGACGCGTCCCGAGCCCGCCGTGTCGGTGCCGATAGCGAGGTCGGCGATGCCGAGCGCGACAGCCGCCGCGGAGCCGGAACTCGAACCGCCGGAGATCAATTCGGGATGAAGGGCATTGCGCACGGCGCCGTAGGGGCTGCGCGTGCCGACGAGCCCGGTGGCGAACTGGTCGAGGTTGGTCTTGCCGAGCACCAGTGCGCCCGCCGCGACCAGCCGCTGCACCGAGGACGCAGTTTCCGCTGCCTCGTAGGCGAATTCAGGACAGGCGGCGGTGGTGGGCAAGCCGGCCACGTCGACGTTGTCCTTCACCGCGAGGAGCAGGCCCGCCAGCGGCAGCTTCTCGCCCGCGGCGACACGGCGTTCCAGTTCGACGGCTTCGGTCGTCAGCGCCTCGTGGGAGCGCAGCGTGATCCAGACCTCGGGCCGATCCACCTCGGCGATCCGTGCGTAGGCGGCGGCGACCCGCGCGGTCGGGGTGACAGACATAAACGCTCCTCTATTCACTCAGAGACATGGCGGCGACAGCGCGCGAGATCCGCTCGAGCACCACATCCAGCGAATCGCCGATGTGGGTGTGCAAGAGCTGCTGGGCCAGCGTGAGATCACCGACGAGGACGGCGTCGAGAATGCCGAGGTGCTCGCTGATCGTGGTCTCGATGCGGTTGTTGATCATGAAGTCGTACATGCGTACATGCCGGATCCGGGAGTTCACCGCCACCAGGGCGCGCACCATCTCGGCATTGCCCGCCGCGGTCAGCAGGGCGACATGGAATTCCTCGTCGACGACGACGAAACCCGGCTCCTGGGCGGGCGGGTCGGCCTGCAGAGTCAGCCACTTCTGCCGCTCGGCGCGGAGCAGGGCGGTGTCGTGGGTGATCCGCGGGTCCGCCCGCACCCGCGTCATCCCACCCAGTTCCAGGGTCAGCCGCAGCTCGTAGAGATCGCGAATCCGCGCCACGCTCGGCCGCACCGGACTGAACCCGAACTCCTCGCGCTGCAACAGCCCGTCCGAGCACAGCATGGTGAGTGCCTCCCGAACCGGCGTGCGGGAGATTCCGAACCTGGTCGACAGTTTCGGTTCGGTGAGCCGCTCCCCGAACCGGATGTCCCCGTTCATCAACTCCCCCCGCAACGTCGAGTACACGACGTCGCGCAACGGCCTTCCCGAGCCATCGCCCGGTGCATCCACCCTTGTCGACATGGGTGTATACGCTATCGACCGCGAATTTCTATCAAGTGACAGAAAGTAAGCGCCACGTTATCGCTTGCTCACACCGAAACCCTCACCATCCGCAGCCTCGTGAGGGGAGAACTTCTCAACCAACCTCGAACACGCAGGCAACCCCACCCGCCATGGACACGCCCACACTCGAACCACGAGCCCACCGCCGCGCTCCCGCTCCGCTCACCCCGGAAGGGCGACCCCCATGAGCCCCATCATCCTGGCCCTCATCCTCGGCCTGATCTTCCTCACGGCCATCACCATCTGCTGGCCGAACCCCCTCGACCGCGAACCCCCACAGACAAGCGAAGAGCCCCTGACCAGTGAACTGATCAGGGGCTCTTCTGTGTCTCAACCAACACGTCGGGGTGACAGGATTTGAACCTGCGACCTCTTCGTCCCGAACGTTGCTCCGGTGTACTCGGTGAGCTCACCCAGTGCCGTTGAGCTGGCCGTTCATGCGCTCCAGTGTCGTTCTATGAGGAGCTGTATCGGCTGTCCTGCTGCCTTTTTGCTGCCTGGAGTTCGGTTGGCTCACTTAGGAACTCGGGTCGCGACTTCGCTCAGCGTTTGGCAGACTGACGACGACCGCAGTGCAGATAGAAGAGGTTCGGGGGGCTATTTCATGGTGCCGGTAAGGTTCGTTCTAGCAGGCTTCGCGGCAGTGTTTCTCATAATGCCAATTGCGTTTGCCCTGACGAACAACGGGCTTATCGCGTTCGGGGCCGCAGTCGCCTTCGGGTTCTTCGTGGTCCGGCGTTTCGAGCCCTAGCCGCTGACCCGGTGACTTCCCTTCCCCTGCTTCCTCATACTGGCCATCTCTGCGCTGCGGGAAGGGCTAGTCAAGGGTGCCGGTAGGCATCACGGAGTGACGCGAAGCGCCCTTTACTCGTCCGCACCGAAGTCAGATCATCGGGCCATGAGGAGGCTGGGAACTCCGCGCTCAACCTCACCGCGGATTCCGTTCAGCAACCCCACGTGCCGCTCGTCTCCGGGTCCGTCGTTGATCGGGACCGCAGCCAGTCAGCCCGGCCAGTAGCCGGCCTTTTCGTCGACGACTGCGGGAGGTCGATCGGGTACGGCTCCCGTCGCGTCCACACTGCTCGGTTGATGCAAGAAGCGGCCAGATAGAGACAGTCGCCTTCGGTATGCGCGTGCTCGTCGCCGACGCGGTCGACGGGCCGCGCGACTCGCCCTTTGTCGCGCGCTGCGCGTCGCAGCGCGGCGGCGGCGCGCACGCGCCGCCGCAGGCGCCTTGATCCTATATAGCCAAATTCAGCAGCAACCGCTCTTAAGTGACGGTCCGAAGTGAAGTCAGGGATGGATGACTACAACCGACTTGTCATCGTGACGCTTCGCTCGGGGGAGTGCCTTGCCGTCTGGATCGGTCTCGGCTTCCCAAGCGTGGCAACGGCGAAGTAGCTCGTGGAGCTCGGGGCTGGTCAGCTCGGCTACGGCTTGCCAGCTGATGCCCAGCTGCGGGAGTAGGTCGAATGCGCCATCTGTGGCTGCGATTGCCCAAGCGACCTGGGTCCGGTCGTAGCTCGAGGTGAGCGCGTGGGTTGCGGCGGTTGGGTCGGCTTCCGCTATCCAGAAGCCTCCGGGCTGGTTTCGCTGCCGCCCCTCGGCTCGTTGGAGCTGTTGGAGCAAGTCCCGGTGCTGGTCGTCGTAGCCTGCACCGGTGGAGAGTCGGTTGCGGTATGCGCGGGACTCGGGCAGGTCAATGCGGGTCAATCGGTCATCGATGAGTACATGCTCGCTGCCGTCGAGGGTCCCGACGATGACAGCCGAGTCGCCGAGAACGAGTAGGTCAACGGTGTGGGTGGTGACTCGAACAATGGCAACCGTGCTCGATGGCGAACCACCGGGGACGAGGTGGAGTTGCTCGCTTGTGGCACTGATCGACTGAGCTACCGCCGCCCGGAGGTCGTCGGAGTTGGGCACTCGTTGACGGAGCTGCTTCCCGAGCTCGTCGACGTACTTACCGGCCTGTGGTCTGGTCGGGTCGTGGGCGGTCGCTCCGTCGAGAACGATGACGGTGTTGTCGGTCGTGGTGACGCGATCTTCATCGGACCTGGCCGCAAGCTGCGCTGAATGGGCGATCACTGAGCGGTCCGAGTGGTGTAGGGGCCAGCGACCAATCTGCTCGCGGTGATGGCGAAGTCGCCGTCAAAGTCGCACGCGACAACCCCGCTGGTGAACTCGGCTGAGGGGCTGTAGACGGTGGCGAGGTTCTCGCTCAACCAGTGAGCTACCCCGAGGGAACCGATGCTGGTGATTCCAGCGATGTGGACGATTGCGCGGCCGCGGTCGATTCGCCGGGAGAAGTAGCCGACGTCGGTGCGCTGCTGTGACGGTGACCGGTAGGGCGAGAAATGCCGCTCGCTGGTTCGTTCGTCGGTGATCGACCAACCTTCGTCGGTGCGGTCGAATGCCAAGATCGGATCGTCCGCGAGAAGCATGACCGCGACTGGCGCGGAGACGGGGCCGCAGACGATGACGCAATCCCCCGCCGGCACTTCGGTGCAGTTTGGATCGATGGGGAAGCGGCTGGTGGCAAGCGCGTACTCGGCCAACGTCCGCTCCAGGGATTCCTGTGTCGCCTGGTCGTTGGCATCGTAGAAGGGACGTTCGCGCCCGTCCTCCAGGCCGTACCTGCGGGGGATTCCGATGGCGACTGGGCCGACGCCGAAGAATGCGCGCTGTGCCTTCGGTGCGGCTGATCGGATCTGTGTGATGCGACCACTCGTGATGCCGAGCCGCTCCGCAATCTCGGTGTAGCTCAAGCCATTTCGGTGTGAGATCTCGATGGCTTCCCTGCGGAGCCTCGCCAATTCGGTGGAGCGCTGCTGGTAGGTCGCGATGAGCTCGGTAGCCCGTTGACCACGGCTGATGGGGTCCGGGTCGTTCCGGACCTGCTCGAACTCATCTGCACTCGCCACAGACGTATTTTAGACCCCCTATTGACTCGATGTCGCAGCCGCGCGTACTCTCTGTTTTTAGACCCCTAAAGACGACACGGGATGGCACTGAGCCAGAATTTTAGGGGCATAAAAATCGCCTACTTGGAGGTCCGAGATGATGTCGACATCGGTAGCGGTGGAAGCCAACAACCTTCGTCCGTCGCGTCTCAACGTCGCTGGCTGGTGCATCTACTGCGCCACCCGGAACTGCACTGACGCACGGTGCATCGCCAATCACACCCGTTCGGAGTGGGGCGTGTGCGGCAAGTGCGGTGGCTCGGAATGGGTCGACGGCCACATCGATCCGGAGACGGCTACGCAGCGTTGCGACTGCTTCGGCGGTCTGACCGAGGTCATGGCGCCTGATGCCGAGGTGATCGAGCTGCGGCCGTTCGTCGTGACCTACCCGCCTGGCCCGGTCGCGAAGTCGGGGCTGTGCGCTGTATGCCGCAGCGACCATGCCGCAGATGTAGCCGACCACGCGTTCGAGCCCTCGGAGGAGAGTCGTCGCGTCAATACGGTCGAGCCGTGGGACTACCACGCAGCTGCTCGCCGGGCCAAGGACGAAGCCCGCGCCCGTAACCCCGAGCTGGTGGCCTTCGCCGAGGCCCACCCGAACAACCCGTCTGCCCAGTGGGCCGCCTACGGGGCGCAGTACTGATGAGCGCGACTGTGATTCCCCTGCGCCGCTCGCAGAAGGCAACCCGCCAAGCCCTTCGCCCGCCTCGTACCACCTACGCCGGGGTGTGCATCTGGTGCGCGGAACCCGACTGTGAACACCCGGAGTGTGTTGCCCTGCACGAGATTTCGGAATGGCGGGTGTGCCGGTTCTGTGGTGGCTCCGGGCAAGCATTCAGTAACTCGCTCACTTCGACGGGTGCATGCTCGTGCGCGTTCGGGCTCGCCCTGGTGGCCCCGATGGTCTACCGGTTGCGTCCCTCGCCGGGATCTCGGGGAAGTCGGGAGGTCGGGCACTGGTCCTCGTACTGGGACGCGGAGTTCGACGCCTGCTACCACCAGCCGTTGCGGCCTGCTCGGTTGTCGACGGTCGATCCCGCCCCCGAGTGCATGTCGATCGCCGAACGCGAAGCACTCACCGCAGCCCAGGAGGCCACTGCGCTATGACCGACACCGCCAACACCGTTGTTGCCCTGGACCGGGAAACCGCCGCCGATCGCCACGCTCAGCTCAACTGGGTCGATCTGGCTCAGGACATGGCCGAGAAGCACGGCGTGTGCCGTCGTCCGCTACCGATGTTGAGCACCGATCAGGCCACCGGTGCCACGAAATACGTTGGCACGCCGTGCAAGTCGACCATGGAGTGCGTGTGCCCGGCCTGTGCGGCTCGTGCTCGTGCTCTGCGTATCCAGCAGGCCCACGAGGGCTGGCACATCGAGGAGGAACCCGTGACCGAGAAGAACGAGCCCACCGAGCAGCAGCGGGAGTTGATCGCGGCCCGTGCTCTGATGGTCGGCGAATACGAGTTGGCCAAAGACGCCGACGACGCCGAGGCGATGGACGGCATCCGCGAAGTCGTCGCCGAACTGGACTCCGAACTGCGTGAGTCCGGTATCCGGGGCAAGCAGCCCGACCTCGATCCCGACCCGCGTGAGGTGCGTAAGCGTTCGACCATGCGGCGCCAGGAAACCCCGGACCTGCCGCGTAAGAAGGTCACCAAGACCACCGTGGGCAGGCTGTACGCGGGCAAGTACCGGCCTTCGATGTTCCTGACTCTCACGCTGCCCTCCTACGGGCGGGTCGACTCCGACGGTGCGCCGATCAACCCGGAGACCTACGACTACCGCCAAGCCGCCCGCGACATCATCCACTTCGCCCGCCTCTACGACCGGTTCGTCCAGAACTACCGGCGTGCCTCGGGCCGGGATGTGCAGTACTTCGCCACGGTCGAACCTCAGCGGCGGGGAGCTCCGCATATCCACATGGCTGTGCGTGGCTCCGATCCGCGTGAGCTGATCAAGCAGGTGGCGGCGGCGACCTACAGCCAGGTGTGGTGGCCGCACCATGACAAAGAGGTCTACAGCCCCGACCGGATGCCCTACTGGGACTACGCGCAGGAACGATTCGTGGACCCCGACACCGCCGAGCCCGTCGTTACCTGGGATGAGGCGTTGGACGTGATGGACACCGTGGACGACCTCGAGCCGTCGCACGTGATCCGCTTCGGTGCTCAGATCGATGTGAAGGGCATTCTCGGCGGGACCGAGGAAGCAGCGCGCCACATCGGCTACCTGACCAAGTACCTGACCAAGTCCATCGGGGACGTGATCGAGCCGAAGTCGAACCGCGCCGCCGACCACTACGACCGATTGCACGCGGAGTTGAGCGTGACGCCGTGCTCGCCCTCGTGCGGGCTGTGGTTCCGCTACGGCGTGATCCCCAAGGGCGCGAAGTCGAAGACCGTGCCGGGCGTGTGCAAGGGCAAGGCGCACAAGCGAGCCACGTTGGGGCTGCGTGGTCGTCGGGTGCTGGTCTCGCGCAAATGGACCGGCAAGGACCTGGCCGACCACAAGGCCGATCGAGTCGCCTTCGTCCGGCAACGGCTCATCGATGCCGGGATGACACCCGAGGATGTCTCGCAGGTTCAGATATCACCGGTCGAGCCGGGCGACCCGAACGTGCCTCCTATGGAGCATCTGATCTTGGGAATGGTCTCCCAGAAGATCACACGGCGGGCGGAGTACACCACGGCCATGCTCGCCGCTGCGGAGGAAGGTGTTCCACGTGAAACCGTTGTGCCACAAGAAGATTCGTCAATTGATCAGTCGGCAGCGTAGGGGGTAGGGCAATGGAATTGGTCAAGGGTGGACGCCGGGCGGAATCGGCCACGTACACCGTCGATGAGGTCGCGGTCCTGCTCGGCATCTCGCGTGGCGTGGCGTACCAGTCCGTTCACGACGGGGAGATTCCGGCCAAGCGCATCGGTCGCCGCTGGGTGATCTCGCGAGCGGCGTTCTCGGCCTGGCTCGCCACATCGGACAACCTCCCGAAGGCGGGGTAGAGCAATGGGTTTCGTCAACCAGACCGACACCGGGAGCTGGAAAGCGTTCTGGCGTGAGCCGTCCGGCAAACAGCGGTCCAAGTCGTTCAGGACGAAGAAGGAGGCGACCACCTTCCTCGCTCAGGTCGAACTGTCGAAGTCGAGCGGTACCTACGTCTCGCCGCATGCTGGCAAGGCGTTGTTCGGAGTTCACGCTGAGGAGTGGATGAAGTCGTGGAACACCGAGCGGACTACTCGCGCGCGTGATGAGTCGATCATGCGTACTCACGTGCTGCCCAAGTGGTCGCCCTGGCAGCTCGGGAAGATCGACCACATGTCGGTGCAGACGTGGCTGGGGAAGATCGGCGAGGACCGTTCACGGGCAACGGTCGCCGAAGCGAAGCGATTGATGGCAGGCGTGATGCAGTCCGCGGTGAAGAACAAGCTGATCGGGTCCGACCCGACTGTGGGTGTTCGCATTCCGAAGCGTCGCGAGCGGGACACCGACGAACGCCTGTTGACACGGGAAGAGGTTCGGCAACAGCTCCTCCCGGCGGTTGAACCGCAGCGATACCGGGCGCTCGTGGCATGTGGTGCGTTCGCGGGTCTGCGCTGGGGTGAGGCTGCTGGCCTGTGTGTGGATGCTGTCGATATCGACGCCGGTCTGATCAACGTGATTCGCACCGTGACCGAGGTGGCTGGCCATGTCGAGTTCAAGGCGTTCCCGAAGTCGCGTGCGGGTCGGCGAAGTATCCCGATTCCGGGGTGGTTGGTGAATGACCTTGTCGCTCATATGGAGGATCACGAGCAGGGGCAGAACGGGCTGATCTTCACCAACGAAGTCGGCGGTCCGCTGCGGCGAACCCTGTTCCGGTCTCGGGTGTGGCGTCCTGCGCTGGTTCGCGCCGGGCTGCTCGGTGAAGTGTCCGAGGTCGAAGGCAAGTTCGAGGCGGTGTGGAAGAGCTCGGAGGGTGAGGTCGACTCGGAAGTGTTCAGCAAGTACGACCAGGCCGTCCGGATGGTTGCTCGGTCGGAATCCGGGGGAGTGCGGTTCCACGATCTGCGCGACATGTTCGGAACATGGCTCGCGGATGACGGGGTGCCGCCACACAAGATCGCTGTGGTGATGGGGCACGAGAACGTCGCGACGACGTACCAGCACTACATCCGCAAGACCGACGATCACGATGCTGTTCGGCGCTCGATGGGGGACGAATGAAAGCTGCCGCTGCCTTTTCGCTGCCTCGGCGGGCCTGCTGAGGGTGAATCGTCCCGGACATGCAAAAAGCCTCTGACCAGGAAAACCAGGTCAGAGGCTTTTTGGTGTCTCAACCAACACGTCGGGGTGACAGGATTTGAACCTGCGACCTCTTCGTCCCGAACGAAGCGCGCTACCAAGCTGCGCCACACCCCGTGAGGCGAACCTGAAGTAGCTTACAACGTGGGGCCGTGAAACGTTAAATTGGCTGGTCAGGTGGGGGTTAGTCGAGGGATCTGATGGAGCTGAAGATGCGCTTGGCCTCGGCGGCGTCGATGGCGCCGGGGACGCCGGTGTCGGCGATCATGACCATGACGAAGCTGCCGTCCTTGGCGCCTTTGAAGGCGTAGGTGTAGACGGAGTAGGTGCCGGCGCAGCCGGGTTTGGGGGCGGGGACGGTGCCGGTGGTCTCGGTGAACATGCCCTCGGTTTTGCCGTCGATCGATTTCAGGGGCTGGGCGGGGCCGGGGGTGCCCTTGGAGCCCTGGTACGCGAGGGGGGCGGCCTTGGTGCCGAGTTCGGCGCCCGCCGCGGCGTTGTCGGCGTTCTTGGAGCCGGTGAGCAGCGACATGGTGCGGGTGGAGTTCGGGCAGTAGTCGCGGCCGTCGGAGGCGTAGCCCTTGCCGATCACCGAGTCGCCGGGGGGTTCGCCGACGCCGCCGATGGTGGTTTCGGTGGCGACCTTCCAGCCTGCCGGGACGTCGTAGGCGGCGCCGCGGTCAGGGGAGGCGACCACCTGGTAGCCCTCGATGAGGGGTTTGCGGTTCGACGCGGCGCCCGAAGGGGAGGGGGTGGTGGTGCTGGGTTTGGGCTTGCTCGACGAGGTCGGCGCCGGCGTGGTGGACAGAGCGCTGACCATCGAAGGGGTGGCGCCCGCGGTGGTGGTCGGTGCGTCGTCGCCGCGAGTCAGCGCGACCGCGGTGATCGTGCCGCCGACCAGGAGCAGCGCCGCCACACCCGCCGCAGCCCAGATCGTCGCCTTGTTCCCGGATTTCTGATTCGGCGGGAAGGGCTGGCCGTACGACTGGACGCCTTGGTGATCCAGCGGGGGGATTTCGCCGTATTGCTGAGGTGCCTGCTGCTGCCGGCCCGGTGCGCCGACCCAGGTCGGATCTGCCTGCCCGGCCGGTGTGCCCCACTGCTGCTGACCGGGCGGATTCGCCGGACCGCCCCACTGTTGCTGCGGACCGGCGGGAGCGCCCCACTGCTGACCGGGAGGGGGCTGTTGTCCGGCAGGAGGATTCATGCCCGGCTGCCACTGCTGGTTCGAACCCGGTTGCACGCCAGGGAAATGTGCGCTGGGAGCAACCGGTTCGCCCGCCCCAGGGTGCCACTGCTGACCGGGAGGCTGTTGTCCGGCAGCGGGATTCACCCCGGGCGGCCAAGGCTGATTCGAACCCGGCTGACCCACAGGCGGATTCGCCCCTGGCCAGGGTGTCGGCTGGCGCAGCTGGGTGGGGTCGGCCTGTCCTGGCTGCGGAACCTGCTGTCCCGCAGGAGGGTTACCGGAATCCTGCCAATCCTGTGGACCCGCCGGTGCCCATTGCGTGGGTTCGGGAAGTCCGGGCGGTGGACCGGAGCCGTCCCAGCGCAGGGTCGGAGGGAGGCCGGTGCTGCCCGGCGTCCACACCGCGGTGGGATCAGGTGCGCCCGGATTCGGCTGTTCCGCAGCCGGATCCGGCGAACCGGGCCGCTGCCACTGCTGGTCGGGCTGGTTCGGTGCGCCGGGACCGCCGAATAGGGTCGGGTCGTCGCGCCTGTCGTCGGATCCACTGCTCACGGTCGTCTCCTGATGACACCTCAATGACAATGTCGTTCGGAGCCAGACCCTAGCGGGCTACGGCCTCCGAGGTCGAAATGCCGAAGCCGGTGTCGGCGGACGGCCGCTTGGGCTGGGCGCCGACCAACGTGAGCAGCGTGGCCTCGGGGCGGCAGCAGAAGCGGTAGGGCGCCCACGGTGAGGTGCCGATGCCGGCCGAGACGTGCAGCTGGGTGTGCTCGCCCCACTGGGAGGCGCCCTTCACCCGGGACTTGTCGATGCCGCAGTTGGTGACCAGCGCGCCGTAGCCGGGAACGACCAGCTGTCCACCGTGCGTGTGACCGGCCAGCACCAGGTCGTAGCCGTCTTCGGCGAAGCGGTCGAGCACGCGCGGCTCGGGCGAATGCGTGACACCGATGCTGAGCTGCGCCAGCTGGTTCGGTGCGCCCGCGACCGTGTCGTAGCGATCGCGCTGCAGGTGCGGGTCGTCGACGCCGGCACTGGCGATGCGGATGCCCGCCACTTCGAGGTCGCGGCGGGTGTGGGTCAGATCGAGCCAGCCGCGTTCGGTGAATGCCGCGCGCAGGTCCTTCCACGGCAGCGGATCGCCGTAGACGCGACGGTGATCTTTCTTGAAATACTTCAGCGGATTCTTCGGCACCGGCGCGAAATAGTCATTCGAACCGAACACGAACAAGCCGGGTCGAGCCAGCAGCGCACCGAGGGATTGCACCACCGCGGGCACGGCCTTGGGATGGGAAAGATTGTCGCCGGTATTCACGACCAGGTCGGGTTCGAGGCGGTCGAGTTCGCGCAGCCACTGCTGTTTGAGCTGCTGGCCCGGCATCATGTGCAGGTCGCTGACGTGCAGAATGCGCAACGTCGGCGAACCGGGCGCGAGCACCGGCATCGTGGCTTCGCGCAGGACGAACGCGTTCCGTTCGATCAGCGTGGCGTAGCCGATGCCTGCGACGGCGGCCCCGGCGGCTCCCAACGCGGTTCGGCGGACAGCGGACGTCGAGATAACGGGCATTTGCCCAGCATAGGCGACCCCCTCCCGGATCGGCGCGTGTGTTTCCGCACAAACGGTCTGGAATTTTCGCTGCGACGTAAATGTGATGGGACGGTGCAGAGCGAACGACTACGGTAAACCGCATGTCGGAACTGAAAGCCAAGCTGCGCGCGGATATGACCACCGCGATGAAAGCCAAGGACAAACTGCGTCTCGCGACCCTGCGGATGCTGCTCGCCGCTATCCAGACTTCCGAGGTCTCCGGTACGGAGGCGCACGAACTCTCCGATGCCGATGTCGTGTCGCTGTTGCAGAAGGAAGCGAAGAAGCGCAACGAGGCGGCCGTGATCTACGAGCAGAACGGTCGCGGTGAACTGGCCGCGAACGAGCGCGCCGAGGAACAGATCATCGAGGAGTACCTGCCGACCCAGCTCGACGACGCGGAGGTGGCGCAGGTCGCCGATACCGCGATCGCCCAGGTCGCCGAGCAGCTCGGTGCGCGCCCGGGGATGAAGCAGATGGGCCAGGTCATGAAGGCCGCCACCGCGCTGGCCGACGGCAAGGCCGACGGTTCGCGGCTCTCCGCCGCGGTCAAAGCCCGGCTGTAGAACGAAACAAAGGCCGCCGTCCGAATCGGACGGCGGCCTTTGTCGTGTGACTAGCGCGGCACCGGGATGGGGATCGGTGGCAGGCGCGGAATCTGCGGCAGCCCCGGAATCACCGGTGCGGGCGCGGCGGGCGGCGGAGTCGTCGGCGCGGGCACCCGGACGGTGCCGTCACTGATGTAGATCGTGACCACCGAGCCCGGAATGGCCGACCCGTTCGGCGAACTGCCCATCACCGTGCCCTTGGCCTGCGAACCGGCGCCCGTCACCGCGGAGACCTGGAAGCCGGCGCCGGACAGGATCGAGGTGGCCTCGCCCTGCGACTTGCCCGCCACATCGGGGACCTGGGAGTTGTTCGCGCCGCGGACGTACTTGTCGTCCACCGGCGGCAGACCCGGCGGTGGGAACCGGTCCATCAACGGCTTGATGGCGTTGAACCAGGTGCGGGCCGGTTCGTTACCGCCGAACAGGCCGGAGGCATCGCTGGCGCCGCAGTTGCGCAGTGGGAACGAGCAGATCTCGCCGGGGGTCGGGCTGTCGCCGTAGACGTAGACCGACGATGCCAGCGCGTTGGTGAAGCCGAGGAACGCCGAGGAGCGGTGGCTCTCGGTGGTGCCCGTCTTACCCGACATCGGTGCCGACCACCCGGCCGCGCGCGCGGCGCCCGCGGCGGTACCGCTGACGTCGTCCTTGCTCATCGCGTTGGCGAGGGTGTTGGCCAGACCCGGGTCGACCACCTGCTCACAGGCCTGCTGGGTGAGCGGAACGGTCTTGCCGCTGCGGTCGACGACCTCCTTGATCGGCGAGGGCGGGCACCACTTGCCGCCCGAGCCGAGCGTGGCGGCCACGTTCGTCAGTTCGAGCGGGTTGATCGCGAACGGGCCGAGGGTGAACGAGCCCATGTTGTTGTTCTTAATGTGGTCGGCCAGGCTCGAGTTGCCGTGCCCGGAGGTGCCGGGGTTGGTGTAGGCCCGCATGCCCAAGCGCACGGCCATGTCCACCGCGGCCGAGACGCCGACGTCCTGGATCATCTTCACGAAGGTGGTGTTGGGCGAGGTCGCGAGCGCGTCGGTCACCGACATCGACCCGGGGTAGTTGCCCGCGTTCTTGACACACCACGAGTCGGCCGGGCAGCCCGGCGAGTTCGAGTAGCCCATGCCCCTGGCGGCGTAGGTGCCGGGGACATCCACCTGGGCGGCGATGCCGAGGCCCTTCTCCATCGCGGCGGCGGTGGTGAAGAGCTTGAAGATCGAGCCCGCGCCGTCACCGGCCATCGAGTACGGCTGGCCGAGCAGCGTCTCGTTGGCGTCGCGGTTGAGGCCGTACGTGCGGCTCGACGCCATCGCGAGGACGGGGTGCGAATCCTGACCGGGCGCGACCACCGACATGACCTCGGCGATGTTGTCGAGGTTGGGGTCGGCCTGCTCGTTCACCGAACGCTTCACCGATTCCTGCAGCACCGGATCGAGCGTGGTCTTGATCAGGTACCCGCCCTTGTCGATCTGCTCGCGACTGATCCCGGCCTCGGCCAGGTACTGCAGCGCGTAGTCGCAGAAGAAGCCCTTGTCGTTGGCGGAGATGCACCCGCGCGGCAGGCCCTTGGGCTCGGGCAGCACGCCGAGCGGTTCGGCCTTGGCCTTGCGGAACTCCTCGGCGCGGTGCGGGATGTTCTGGATCAGTGTGTCGAGCACGGTGTTGCGGCGGTCGGTGACGCCGGCCACGTTGGTGTAGGGGTTCAGCTTGGAGCTGGACTGCACCATGCCCGCCAGCATCGCCGACTGGGTGATGCTGAGCTGGGACGCGTCGATGCCGAAGTAGGTCTGCGCGGCGTCCTGGATGCCGTAGGAACCGTTGCCGAAGGGCACCAGGTTCAGGTAGCGGGTGAGGATCTCGTCCTTGGACAGCTCGCGGTCCAGCGTGAGCGCCATCCGGATCTCGCGCAGCTTGCGCGCCGGTGTCGTCTCGATCGCGGCGCGACGTTCGGCGTCGGTCTTGGCGACCACCAGCAGGTTGAAGTTCTTCACGTACTGCTGGTCCAGCGTCGACGCGCCCTGCTGCACGGCGCCGGAGGAGGTGTTGGTGAGGAACGCGCGCAGCGTGCCCTGCCAGTCCACGCCCTTGTGGTCGGCGAAGCGCTTGTCCTCGATGGACACGATCGCCAGCTTCATGTTGTTGGAGATCTTGTCGCTCGGCACTTCGAAGCGGCGTTGTTCGTAGAGCCACGCCAGCGGCGACCCGTTCGCGTCGACCATCGTCGACACGGCGGGGACCGTGCCCTCCACCAGTTCGGCGGAGACATTGTCGACGGCGTCGGCGGCGCGGTTGGAGATGAACCCGAATCCACCGGCCAAGGGGAACAACAGCCCAGCGACAAGCACGGCGGCCAGCGCGCAGCTGCCGGCCAGCCTCGCGAGCGTTTGAGTGATCGGCACGATCCCAGACTAGAGGGTGGGGTGGTGAGGTTCACGGCTGTGCTGCTCGACGGGGAATGTCCGGGCGGTGCCAGGGGGGTTGCTCGGGCGTGTCAACAAAATGATCACATCGGCGTGTCGCGACCGGCCACGCCGGTGATCAGCACTACTGCGCGGTTCTGACCCGATTTGAATGGACGCCCGTACCAAAAAATCGGGGGGCGGTCTTGCGTAACCGCCATACCTTTACCTAGATTGAGAACCCAGTGTGATAGAGCTAACACTCAAAGTGGAATGTGGTGCGGGCCGCAGCGGTAGTTGGGTTGCTGTGATCCGCGCTCGCGATTCTGGAGCGCCGCACAACGGTGTTCGGACTGCAAAGGGGCACATCAAATGCACATCACAACCCCCATCGCTCGACTGGATGTAGAGCAGGCCGAGGCAAGGATCGCTTGGGTTGCCCAGGCGCGATGCAAGGAAGTGGACCCTGATCAGCTGTTCGTTCGCGGTGCGGCCCAGCGCAAGGCGGCAACGATCTGCCGTCACTGCCCGGTGCTGATGCAGTGTGGTGCCGACGCCCTCGACAATCGCGTCGAGTTCGGAGTGTGGGGCGGGATGACCGAGCGGCAGCGGCGTGCGCTGCTCAAACAGCATCCCGACGTGACGTCGTGGGCTGAATTCTTCAACGCCCAGCGGCAGCACCAGGTGGCTATCTAGCAGACGAGACCGGACCGTTATCACAAACGGCGCCGAGACCGCGTGGTTTGCGGAATCGGCGCCGTTGGTGAGTGTTACCGGATTGTGAGCTATAGCGGATTTGTCTGAATCGATCAGGCCGAAGCCGGGGTGCCGGTCAGCTGATCGCCGACGGCGCGCAGTGCTTCGAGATCGGAGACCTCGAAGGGCAGCGCGGTCACCGAGACGATCTTCACCCGCGGATGCGCACCGGTGAAGCGGTGCAGCAGCCGCCGCTCCCGCGCCGCCGTCGACACCCGATCGGCGTGGATGCGCAGCACCGACGCGGTCAGCGGGTTCGAGTCGGCCAGCTGGTCGGCGGCAGTCTGCGCGTGGTCGCCGGACAGCTCCGACAACGCGGGATGCGTCCGGTTCAGCACCAGACCGGCCAGCGGCATCTTCTCGGTCGACAACCGGTCGACGAAGAACGACGCCTCGCGCAACGCGTCCGGCTCGGGCGCGGCGACAACCAGGAAGTGGGTGCCGGGCTTGGACAGCATCGCGAAGGTGCGCTCGGCCCGGTCCTGGAACCCACCGAACAGCGATTCCAGCGACTGCAGGAACGTCGAGGCGTCCTTGAGCATCTGCCCGCCGACAATCGTCGACACCCCGCGCATCGCCAGGCTCATCGCCCCGGTGACGATCCGGCCGACACCGCGACCCGGCGCCATGATCAACCGGATCATCTTGCCGTTGAGGAACGTGCCGAGCCGCTTGGGCGCATCGAGGAAATCGAGCGCGTTACGCGAAGGGGGAGTGTCGACCACGATCAGGTCCCACTCCTTGCGCGCGGCCAGCTGGCCGAGCTTCTCCATCGCCATGTACTCCTGCGTGCCACCGAACGACGACGCCACCGTCTGATAGATCGGGTTGGCGAAGATCTGCTCGGCCTTGTCCGCGCTGGTGTGCTCGAGCACCATGTCGTCGAAGGTGCGGCGCATGTTCAGCATCATCGCGTGCAGCTCACCGGGTACTTCGGGACCGAGCTCCACGCGCTGCGGAGTGTTGTCCAGTTCGGCCACGCCCAGCGACTGCGCCAGCCTGCGCGCCGGATCGATGGTCAGCACCACCACCTTGCGACCCGATTCGGCCGCACGCAGCGCGATCGAGGCCGCGGTGGTGGTCTTGCCGACGCCGCCGGACCCGCAGCACACGATCACGCGGGCACTCGGGTCAGCGATGATCTGCGAGACATCCAGCGCGGGCGGGGTGGAAACGTGCTCGCTCATCGGACTCCCTGCGCGGATAGCTGTTCGGCCAGTTCGTAGAGGCCACCCAGGTCGATGCCGTCGCCGAGGGCGGGCAGGGACAGCTGGGGGACGTCGATCTGCGCCAGTTCGGCGGCACTCGCGTTCTGCGCGGTCAGCACAATCGCATGGTCGACCGTTTCGGCGATCAGGCCGTCGAACTCCGATTCGGACAGGGTGATGCCGGCCTTCGCCAGATCGGCGGCGATCGCGGTGGTGTCGAGTTCGCCCGCCACGGCCGCGTCGCGCTGAGCCGGGGTGAGTTCGGCGGTGGCCGCCCGGTTGACGATCACCGTGCCGATCCGCAGATCGTCGGCGGTGAGTTCGGCGATCGCGTCGGCGGTCTCCTGCACCGGCAGCGCCTCGAGCAGCGTCACCAGGTGGATCATCGTCTGATCGGAGTGCAGCAGGTTGGACACGCCCTCGGCCTGCGAGGCGATCGGACCGCCCTTGGCGATCTCGGCCATGGCCGTGGTGACGTCGAGGAAGCCGGCGATCCGGCCGGTCGGCGGCGCGTCGACGACGATGTCGTCATAGGCGGGCCTGCCGTCCTTGCCGACCCTGACCACGCACTCTTTGATCTTGCCGGTGAGGATCACGTCGCGCAGACCGGGCGCGATCGTGGTGACGAACTCGATGGCGCCCATCCGGCGCATCGCCCGTCCCGCGAAGCCGAGGTTGTAGAACATGTCGAGGTATTCGAGGAACGCGTACTCGATGTCCAGTGCCAGCGCCGTCACCTCGCCACCGCCGTCGGCGCTGGCGATATGGGTCTCGGTGGGTGGCAACGGCGGCCGATCGAACAATTGCGCGATCGACTGGCGACTCTCGACCTCGACCAGCAGCACTTTGCGTCCCCCTGCGGCGAGCGCGAGTGCGAGTGCGGCCGAAACGGTCGACTTGCCGGTGCCTCCCTTGCCGGTCACGTAGTGCAAGCGGGCCTTGGCCGCGCGCTGTGGCCATCCGGTCGACGGTTCGGGAACCGACGAAACCGGCTCTGCTGTTGGTGCTCCCACGTCGCCGAGCCTATAACCCGTTTCTCCCAGGCGTTCGGGGTGAGCCCTAAACTCACACCATGAGTGAAGTCACCCTGTGGGAGTACGCGACCGTGCCGCTGTTGACGCACGCGACGAAGCAGATCCTCGACCAGTGGGGGTCCGACGGCTGGGAGCTGGTCTCGGTGCTGCCCGGACCGACCGGCGAACAGCACGTTGCCTACCTGAAGCGGCAGAAGTAGCCGTGGCCACCGCGTGGAAGGACGCGCTCGACCGGCTCGGTGTCACGCTGCCGCCGGTCGCCGCTCCCGTCGCGGCCTACATCCCCGCCGTGCGCACCGGCTCGCTGGTGTACACCTCCGGCCAGCTGCCCTTCGTCGACGGTGAATTGTCGGCGGTCGGCAAGGTCGGGGCCGAGGTGGATGTGGAGCAGGCCAAGGAGGCCGCTCGGCTGTGCGCGTTGAACGCGCTCGCGGCCGTGCACGATCTGGTCGGGCTCGACCAGGTGGTGCGGATCGTGAAGGTCGTCGGATTCGTCGCCTCGGCGCCCGGATTCAGCGATCAGCCGATCGTGATCAACGGTGCGTCGGAGTTCCTCGGTGAGGTGTTCGGTGAGGCGGGCGTGCACGCGCGCTCGGCCGTCGGCGTCTCGGAACTGCCCAAGAACACGCCCGTCGAGGTGGAATTGATCGTCGAGGTCGGATAGGCAGCCGTCATGGCACTGGAACATCCCGCGTACAGCCAGGTCAGGCCGGTCACCCCGACGGCATCGGTACTACTGGCCGACAACCCCAATCAAATGACGCTCGACGGCACCAACACCTGGCTGCTGCGTGGCCCGGACAGCGATTCCTATGTGGTCGTCGATCCGGGACCGAAGGACAAGAAACACACCGCCGACATCGTCGAGGCCACCGGCGGCCGGATCGCGTTGACCCTGATCACCCATCACCATCACGATCACACCGGCGGCATCGATCACCTGGTGAAAGCCACCGGGACGCCGGTGCGATCGGTGGATCCGGCGTATCTGCGCGGTGCGGTCGTGCCGCTGGTCGACGGCGAGGTGATCGAGGCCGCGGGCGTGCGCATCACGGTGCTCGGTACGCCGGGGCACACCACCGATTCGGTGAGCCTGCTGCTCGACGACGCGGTGCTCACCGGTGACACGGTTCTCGGCCGCGGCACCACAGTGCTCGAATCCGCGCCGGGCGCGCTGGCGAATTTCCTCGCGTCGCTGGAAAAGCTGCGTGAGCTGGGCGCGGGTAAGGCATTGCTGCCCGCGCACGGGCCCGACCACCCGGATGCGGCGCCGGTGGCGCAGTACTACCTCGACCACCGGCGTGAGCGGCTCGATCAGGTGCGGGCCGCGCTGGTGGAACTGGGTTCCGACGCGGGCGCTCTCGCCGTGGTCCGCAAGGTGTACGCCGACGTGGACAAACGGCTGTGGCCCGCCGCGCGCAGTTCCGTGCAGGCGCAGCTGGAATATCTGCGGGCCGAACAGAACTGAACAACGCTCGATCGCCGACGCGCTCGCCGTGTCGGCGATTGAGTGATGTCCGGCCTAGGACGGCCGATGTCCCGGCACAACGAAACCGCGGTGGTGTGGACGAGGCCCTCTCCTCGTGAGCCCACACGCATCAACGGTCCCGTCGTACCGGGACGGCAGGTGTTCGAACGTCAGCGAGCGCGACGCGCCAGACGCTCGGAATCCGAGATCAGCACGCTCTTGCCCTCGAGGCGCAGCCACCCGCGATGAGCGAAGTCGGCGAGCGCCTTGTTGACGGTTTCCCGGGAAGCGCCGACCAGCTGGGCGATCTCTTCCTGGGTCAGGTCGTGGGTCACGCGCAGCGCGCCCGCTTCCTGGGTGCCGAAGCGCTGTGCGAGCTGCAGCAGCGCCTTGGCGACGCGACCTGGCACGTCGGTGAAGATCAGGTCGGCGAGGTTGTTGTTGGTGCGGCGAAGGCGTCGTGCCAGCACGCGCAGCAGCTGCTCAGCGATCTCAGGGCGCTGATCGATCCACGACTTGAGTGCGTCGCGGTCCATCGTCACGGCGCGGACCTCGGTGACCGTGGTTGCGGTCGAGGTACGCGGGCCCGGGTCGAAGATCGACAGTTCACCGAACATGTCGGACGGACCCATGATGGTCAGCAGGTTCTCCCTGCCGTCCGGGGACCGTCGGCCGATCTTCACCTTGCCCGTCGTGATGATGTACAGCCGATCGCCGGGTTCGCCCTCGTTGAAGATGACGTGGCCGCGCGGAAAATCTACGGGCTGCAGCTGCTTGGCGAGCGCGGCCACCGCGGTGGGCTCGACGCCTTGGAAGATGCCTGCTCTGGCGAGGGCCTCGTCCACGAATGTGCTCCTTATGGGATATGGCTTGCGAACCTGGTCGAGCGAATCGACCAACCGCGCAGTCTACGCGGCATTCCGGCACCGCAGTGACAGACACCACGTAAAGAGTGGATTGCGCGTTGAGAATCGATCGTTTAGCTCGCCCGTGCGACATCCAATTCGGAGGTACGGGAACGGCGCTTGCGCACGCGCGCCACGGCGGCGGGCAGGCCGAGCTTCGTCAGCTCTTTCACTTCGGCGTTGCTGGCGTTGTCCAGGTACTGCTGAACCTCTTCGTCGGGTTCGAGAAGCTTTCGGAGCCGATTCTCGACCCGCTCCATCCCCAGCGCGAACAGCATCAACAGCACTGGGAAGAGCACCACAGCGAGTCCTTGCATGACTGGCAGTAAACACGGTCCAGGTCTCAGATGGAACACAGCGGGCAAACTGGCCGGGCAATGTTGTCGTAGTGGTTCCGTATGGTGAAGCGGTGCCCGTTTCCCCTGCCCCCGCCGCCGCCGGCGATGCCGATCCGGCAGCGGATTCGGCTGCCGTACCCACCGGCATCTCGGCCGCCCGCAAGCGCAAGAACCGTGCGATAGCTGCGGAAACGCGGATCGGACTGGTCCGGCGCGCCCGCCGGATGAACCGCACGCTCGCCGCGGCGTTCCCCGACGCGCACTGCGAGCTCGACTTCACCACTCCGCTCGAACTCGCCGTCGCGACGATCCTGTCCGCCCAGTGCACCGACGTCCGGGTGAACCTCACCACTCCGGCCCTGTTCGCGAAGTACCGCAGTGCCTACGACTACGCGCAGGCCAACCGGGTGGAGCTGGAGGAATACATCAGGCCCACCGGCTTCTACCGGAACAAGACCAGTTCCCTGATCGGCCTCGGCCAGGCGCTGGTCGAGAAATTCGACGGTGAATTGCCTCACACTCTGGACGAATTGGTGAAATTGCCCGGGATCGGGCGCAAGACGGCCAACGTCATCCTCGGCAACGCGTTCGATGTGCCGGGTATCACCGTCGACACCCACTTCGGCCGGTTGGTGCGCCGCTGGAAGTGGACCGACGAGGAGGATCCGGTCAAGGTCGAGCACGCGGTCGGCGCGCTGTTCGAGCGCAAGGACTGGACGATGCTCTCGCACCGGGTGATCTTCGAGGGGCGTCGGGTGTGCCATGCGCGCAAGCCGGCCTGCGGCGCGTGCGTGCTCGCCGACGACTGCCCGTCGTTCGGGCTCGGCCCGACCGACCCGGTGGTGGCCGCGCAGTTGGTGAAGGGCCCGGAGCGCGATCACCTGCTGAACATGGTCGGCCTGTGAGCGAAGCCTCGCTGCTGCGGCGGCCCGCCTTGCGCTGGGTGCTCGCCGCGGTGATCTTGGTCGTGGCCGCCACGGTGGCGCTGTGGCCGCGTGAGGGTTCCGAGACCACCGGCATCGATTCGCAGACATCGCGACAGACGTCGGGCGTGTCGGCCGAGGAACGAGCGGCGGCGGGGTCCCTACCCTGTCCGTCGCCCGCGTCCGCGTCGGCGACCGGGTCGGGGCCGCTGGCCGGTCTCCAGGTGAGCTGTCTGGCGGATGGCAAGCCCGTCGATCTCGCCGCGGCGCTGGCCGGAAAGCCCGCACTGCTCAACCTGTGGGCCTACTGGTGTGGACCCTGCGCCACCGAGCTGCCACATCTGCAGGAATTCGCGCAGCGGGCGGGCTCGGCACTCACGGTCATGACCGTGCACAGCGATCCCGACGAGGCGAAGGCACTGTCTCGGCTGACCGGACTCGGCATCACCCTGCCCGGCGTCGAGGATCCGCAGGCCGCCGTGCGCAGTGCGGTCGGTGCGCCCGCGGTGCTGCCCGTCTCGGTGCTCGTGCGGGCCGACGGCACCATCGCGAGCGTGGAGGTGCGTACGTTTGCCGACGTGGCCGACATCGCGGATACGGTATCCGCGAAGCTCGGGGTCACGGTATGACAGAGGACGTAATAGTGGCGTGCGGATCGAAGGCGATGGCGTGAACGATGTAGCGAGGCTCGACGATTCCGGCGTTCCCTCGTGGTTGCGCACCGCGATCAGATCCGGCGGCCCCGACGCCGACGACACGCTCGCTACTTCCCGCGCCCTGCGCCGGGCCATGTCGATCACCGGCAGACCACGCCAGGCCGCTGTCCTCGTGCTGTTCGGCGGCTCGCCCGACGCTGACGAATCAGCGCCCGGCGGCCTGCCCGCCGACGCCGACGTCCTGCTCACTCAACGTGCCTCGACCATGCGCCAGCACCGCGGCCAGATCGCGTTCCCCGGCGGCGCCGAGGACCCCGGCGACGACGGCCCGGTCGGCACTGCCCTCCGCGAGGCCGCGGAGGAAACCGGACTCGATCCGGCAGGTGTCCAGCCGTTCGCGCTGCTGCCGAAACTGTTCGTTCCGCCGTCGAAATTCGACGTGACCCCGGTGCTCGGCTACTGGCGGGCACCCAGCGAGGTCCGCGTCGTCGATCAGGGCGAAACCGAGCGTGTCGTGCGTGTGCCGCTCACCGAATTGCTCGATCCGGCACACAGATTCATGGTGCGTGGCAGTCTCGGCTACCAGAGCCCCGCGTTCCAGGTCGACGGCATGCTGGTGTGGGGACTCACCGGCGGTATTCTCGCCGGCATCATCAAATCCGCTGGGTGGGAACGAAACTGGGATCGGGGCGACGTGCGTGACCTGGAGAGCTCGCTGGCTGCGGTCGGAATGACCCTGTGACCGCCTCGGTATGGCTCGACATCGCGGTGGTGCTGATCGCGCTGGTCGCGGCGTCCACCGGCTGGCGGCAAGGCGCGGTGGCGTCGGCGCTGGCGTTCTTCGGCGTCGCGCTGGGCGCTGTCGCGGGCATCCTGATCGCACCGCACATCCTCAAACACCTCAGTGAGGGCCGCAGTCGAGTACTCGGCGGCATCCTGCTGATCGTGTTGCTGGTGATCGTCGGTGAGGTCGCGGGCATGGTGCTCGGCCGGGCCGCGCGCACCAGCATCCGCCAGCCGGTCGCGCGCAGTGTGGACAGTGTCGTCGGCGCGGTCTTGCAGGCGGTGACCGTGCTGGTCGCGGCGTGGCTGCTCGCCTTGCCGCTGGCCACCGCGTCCCAGCCCGCTGTCGCCGCCGCGATCAACGGGTCGAAGGTGCTCGCCGACGTCAACTCGGTCGCGCCGGACTGGTTGCGCAAGGTTCCCAACGAATTCTCCAAGCTGCTCGACACGTCGGGGTTGCCCGATGTGATCGGCCCGTTCGGCCGAGCGCCGATCGCCGCCGTCGAACCGCCGGATCCCTCGGTGCTGGCGAGCCCGGTAGCGGCGTCGCTGCAGCAGAGCGTGCTGCGCATCCGCGGCACCGCACCCAGCTGCCAGCGGGCGCTCGAAGGTTCCGGCTTCATCGTCGCGCCGGAACGCGTGATGACCAACGCGCACGTCGTCGCGGGCACCAACACCGTGTCGGTCGACACCGCGCGCGGTGCGCTCGACGCCACCGTGGTCCTGTTCGACCCGTCCAAGGACATCGCCGTCCTCGCCGTCCCCGGCCTGACCGCACCCGCGCTGCCCCAGGCCCCCGAGCCCGCGAGTTCGGGCGAGAGCGCGATCGTGCTCGGTTATCCCGGTGGTGGCCCGTACACGGCCAGCGCGGCCCGGGTCCGCGAGACCCTCGACCTCACCGGCCCGACCATCCACCGCGACGGCACCGTCGAACGTGAGGTCTACACCGTGCGCGGCCAGGTCCGCGCAGGCAACTCCGGCGGCCCGCTGGTCGACGCCGAGGGCCAGCTCCTCGGCGTGGTCTTCGGCGCGGCAGTCACCGACGACGACACCGGCTACGTCCTCACCCTGCACGAGGTCGCGTCCGAATTGGCCGCGGCCGCCCCGAGCAGCGCTCCGGTCAACACGGGCGCCTGCGTACTGAGCTGATCACCCAGTCCCGGAGCAGGTAACCCCTATGTCGTCGCCCCCGCATACACCTCGGCTCCAGTAGCCCCAGTATGTCTGTACCCAAAGGGGGCTCAAGGGCCCCGCTCGAGCGCGCCAGCGCTCCGAGATCACGGCGAAACCAAGTCGTCGTGGGGCGACCCGTTGACACCGTTCTGCTCGCGCCAGTGCGTGGTCAGCGCCTCGTTGACCTTGCTGGGGTTCTCCTGATGCGCGTAATGCCCGGCACGCGGAATCGACACCAGCGTCCGATGGGGCGATAACGACTCCCCGCGCTGGAAGGTGGCGTCGAGCAGGTAGGAGTCCTGCTCGCCACGCAGCATCAGCACCGGGATGTCGATCGGGGTGCGCATCGTGGCCATGAACCGCTTACCGTCCGGCCGCCACTGGCTGCGAAACGCCCAGCGCTGATATTCGAGCGCGCTGTGCGCGGCCCCTGGTATCCGGATGGCATGCCGCATCCGTGACGCGGTCTCGACGAATTCCGCACTGCGCGACCAGGATTCACCGACCCGATCGTGCAGCAGCCGCTCCACCTCGGCGCCGTCGCGTCGGGTGAGCAGGTTTTCCGGATAGCGCGGCAGCTGGTACCGCAGGAAATCGGGCAGCCAGGTCGCCCGTTGCGCCGGATCGCGCAGCACAGCGCTCTTGAGTGCGGCGGGATGCGGCGAGCTCACCAGCGCGATCGAGCGGACCAGTCGCGGATGCAGCACCGCGGTGGCCCAGCAGACCAGTCCGCCTTCGGCGTGGCCGACGAGCGTGGCCTCGGTGTGCCCGAGCGCGCGGATCAGGCCGGCGATGTCGCCGGCGAGGGTCCAGCCGTCGTAGCCACGCGGTGGTTTGTCGGTATCGCCGTAGCCGCGCAGATCGACGGCGACGGTGCGATACCCGTGGCCGGACAGCGCGGTCAGCTGATGCCGCCACGACCACCAGAAATCGGCGAAGCCGTGCAGCAGCAGCACCAGGGGCGCCTCGGAGCGGTCCGAACCGTCGGCTTCGGCGACAACTGCTTCGACGACGTGGAATCTGATTCCGTTGGCGTGCACGTCCCGGTGGGTCCACGGTCCGTCGAAACGGACGCTGGAGGGATCCGGGAATGAGTTGGACGACACGCCGATCGAGCCTAGTGGGCGGGTCCGGCTGTTGCGACCGGGCCCGCCCGGCGCGTCATCGGTTGCTCGACTTCTCCAGCGAAGTGGCGCCCGCACCACGTGATCCGATGGCCGCGTGCGCGTCGGCCCCGTCGCGGTGGGTGAACGCGGCGGGCAGCACCTCGGCGGCCTGCTTGAGCGACCCGATCGTCTTCTCCGGCGCGCGCACCTTCCGTACCTTGAGCCAGCCGAGCAAGGCCAGCAGGACAGTGGTGAGCACCATCAGCAAGAACACGATCAGGAACGCGGCCCAGCGCCACAGCCACATGTCGAGCAGCTCGGCCAGGAAGAAGAAGAAAAAGAACGAGCTGAACAGCAGCACTGTCAGCGCGAGGATGAAGAAGACGCTGCCGGTGAGGCCCTTCTTGATCTCACCGGTGACCTCGGCCTTGGCCAGCGCCACCTCGGCGCGCACCAGTGTCGACATCTGTTCGGTGGCATCGCGCACGAGGCTGCCGATGCTCGCCGATCCGGGCGGATTGGCGTCGGTCAACGGGATCGAAGTGACCGTCCGACCGTCATTTCCGCCTTGGGTGTAACTCACTTCGTCGACCCTTCTCCCTGTGGTAACTGGTTTGCATCGCGGCGCGCCTGGTGCACACGTCCTCGGCGCAACAGTAGCGCCGATCCGATCAGCGATGCTGCCATCGAGGTCACCAGAACGGCGGCCTTGGCAAGATCGATGGCATCGTCGCCCACGTCGGCGAGCGCGAGTTCCGCCACGAGAAGGCTAACGGTGAACCCGATCGCGCCGAGTACCGACAGGGCGAACATGTCGCGATACTCCAGTCCGGCTGGGCGTTTCGCCCAGCCGAGCTTGATGACGACCCAGCTCACGCCGAAGATTCCGATGGTTTTGCCGAGCAAGAGGCCGAGGATGATCGCCAGCGCGAGCCGGTCGGTGAACAGCGATCCGAACACCGCGCTGTTGAGCGGCACACCGGAGGCGAACAGCGCGAACACCGGTACACAGAACCCGGCCGAGATCGGTTGCACCACATGCTCGAGGTGCGTCGCGGGCGCGATCCGCTCGCCGGGATCCTTGCGCACTCTGGTGAGCAGCCCGAGTGCGACGCCGGCCAGCGTCGGATGGATCCCCGCCTCGTGCAGCGCGTACCAGCACACCAGCGCGACCGGAATGTAGAACAGCGGCGTGTGCAGGCGCAGCTTCTGGGCCAGCGCCCACACCCCGCAGCAGGCGAGGGCGGCGACCAGCCACAGCAGCGACAGCGAGGCGGTGAACAGCACCGCGATGAGCACGATGGCGAGCAGATCGTCGACCACGGCCAGGCTCAGCAGGAACACCCGCGCGCTGGTGGGGATCCGCGAGCCGGTCATCGCGAGGATCGCGAGGGCGAACGCGATGTCGGTGGCGACGGGGATGGCCCAGCCGTTGTCCATGCCGGGCACGCCGTGGCCCACGACCAGCGCGATCACGGCCGGGGTGATCACACCGCCCACCGCGGCGATGATCGGCAGCGCGGCCCGTTTCGGGTCGCGTAGCTCGCCGACGGCGAATTCGCGTTTGAGCTCGAGCCCGGCGACGAAGAAGAAGATCGCGAGCAGCCCGTCCTTGGACCAGTCGGCCAGGGTGAGGTCGAGGTGCAGCGCGGGAATGTCGAGGTGGGTGTCGATCATCGTCTGATAGCTCGCGCCCCACGGCGAGTTCACCCAGATCAGGGCAACCGCGGCGGCCACCAGGAGCAGCGCACCGCCGACGGTTTCGGTGCGGAGATAGCGGGTGAGCTCGGAGCGGACGCGCGTGATCAAGGGCAAGCCTTCCGGCAGGGGTCGACTGAACTGCGGACGCTCATCGACTCGGATTCACGACCGCATGCCGACCAGACTTCCCGGCACACCTCTACGCGATCTTAACGGACCCGGCCGGTGACATCCGATGTCACCGGCCGGTACGCGTCAGTTGCTCCCGGTGCGAATGGCCTCGAAAACGCCCGGATCGACCAGCGTGGAGGTGTCGCCGAGCTCGCGTCCCTCGGCGACATCGCGCAGCAGCCTGCGCATGATCTTGCCGCTGCGCGTCTTGGGCAGCTCCGGCACGATGTGGATCTCGCGTGGCCGCGCGATCGGGCTGATCTCCTTGGACACCTGCGCCTTCAGTTCCGTGACGAGTTCGGGCCCCGCCGATGCCGCGGCCTCGCCGGTGAGGATCACGAACGCGACGATCCCCTGCCCGGTGGTCGCGTCGGTGGCGCCGACCACCGCGGCCTCGGCGACGGCCGGGTGCCCGACGAGCGCGGATTCGACCTCGGCGGTGGAGATGCGGTGTCCGGAGACGTTCATGACGTCGTCGACCCGGCCGAGTACCCACAGGTCGCCGTCGGCGTCGAGCTTGGCGCCGTCGCCCGCGAAGTACCACCCCTGCTCGGCGTAGCGCTCCCAGTAGGTGGCGCGGTAGCGATCCATATCGCCCCAGATGCCGCGCAGCATCGACGGCCACGGCTTGTCCAGCACGAGGTACCCGTTGGCCTCGGTCTCCCCGAGCTGCACCGGCTTGCCCTCTTCGTCGACGACCGTCGCGGAGATGCCGGGCAGCGGGCCCATCGCGGCGCCCGGTTTGGCCGCGGTGACGCCGGGCAGTGGCGCGATCATGATGGCGCCGGTTTCGGTCTGCCACCAGGTGTCGACGATCGGAGTCGTGTTCGCGCCGAATACCTCTCGGTACCAGCGCCATGCTTCGGGGTTGATGGGTTCGCCGACGGAGCCGAGCAGTCGCAGGGTGCTCAGGTCGTGGGCGTCGGGGATCTCACGGCCCCATTTCATGAACGTGCGGATCAGGGTGGGTGCGGTGTAATAGATGGTGACGCCGTACTTCTCGATGATCTGGAAGTGGCGGTGTTCGTCGGGGGAGTTGGGGGTGCCTTCGTAGACGACCTGGGTGGCGCGGTTGGCGAGGGGTCCGTAGACGATGTAGCTGTGTCCGGTGACCCAGCCGATGTCGGCGGTGCACCAGTAGATGTCGTGTCCGGCTTTGTGGTCGAAGACGTTGTGGTGGGTGTAGGCGGTTTGGGTGAGGTATCCGCCGGTGGTGTGCAGGATGCCCTTGGGTTTTCCGGTGGTGCCGGAGGTATAGAGGATGAACAGCGGGTGCTCGGCGGGGAAGGCCTGTGCTTCGTGGGAAGGCGAAGCGGCGGCGACGGTTTCGTGCCACCACAGATCGCGCCCGTCGGTCCACGGCACCTCCGTGCCGACCCGGCGCACCACCAGCACGTGCTCCACCGACGACGGCACGTCACCCTTGGCGGCCAGCGCCTCGTCGACGGCTTCCTTGAGCGGTGCGGGCTTGCCGCGACGCCACTGCCCGTCGGTGGTGATGATCAATCGAGCCTCGGCGTCGTCGACCCGCTGACGCAGCGCGCTCGGCGAGAATCCCGCGAACACCACCGAGTGTGTGAGCCCCAGCCGCGCGCACGCCAGCATCGACACGATCGCCTCGGGCACCATCGGCATGTAGATGGCGACGCGATCGCCTGCCGCCAGTCCGAGCTCGGTCAGATAGTTCGCCGCTCGCGAGACCTCCTCCAGGAGCTCGCGGTAGGTGATGTCGCGCGAGTCGCCGGGTTCGCCCTCCCAGTGGATAGCGACCTGGTCGCCGTGTCCGTCGATGACGTGGCGGTCGACGCAGTTGTAGGCGACATTGAGCTCGCCGTCGCCGAACCAGCGCGCGACCGGCGCGTCGGTCCAGTCGAGTACCTCGGTGAAGGGTTTGTGCCAGTGCAGCCGATTGGCCTGTTCGGCCCAGAAGCCGTCGCGGTCGGTCTCGCCACGGTCGTAGAGTGTGGCGTCCGCGTTGGCGGCGGCGGCGAATTCCGCACTGGGCGGAAACGAGTCCTGGTGTCCTGCAGCAGTTTCGGTCACGTCGGTTCAGCCTCACATGCCTGGTGCGGTCGGGTCGGTCGCCGGGGTGCGGCCCAGCTGTCTAGACAGTAGCCAACAGACCCGCGACGGCGCGTCCCGTTGTCGCGACGATGTTTCGCGGCGGTCAATAGGGCTAGTTCATCCGACGACTTCGCCGGACAGACCGGACGGTCGCGAGCTATCGTTTTTAGTCAACGGTTCAGCTGAGCGTTCCCGATATTTGTTCATATTTTTCTGCCGAGGGCGAGGGGCTCGGCAATTTTTCCTGCGTTTCCAGCGAGTAACCGTACTGATACATGTGAACTGAAAATGGCTCGGATCGCTGAAAAATCCAGCCGGAGCCGCTAACCTCCGACCGTTAGCCACGGAATTGAACCGGGAGAGAGCGTTGAGATTCATCAGAGCGACCGCGCTGGTCGCGGCGGGACTGGCGGCCACAAGCCTCGGTCTCACCGCGTGCTCGTCCGACGACAGTGCTGATTCGAGCATCGTCACCACCAATGCGGGCGAGCCGCAGAATCCGTTGGTGCCCAGCAATACCAACGAGAACATGGGCGGCCGCGTCGTCGACCGTTTGTTCGCCGGGCTGAAGTACTACGACGCCAACGGTGAGGCCCACGACGAGGTGGCCGAGAAGATCGAGACGGCTGATCGGAAGTCGTACCGGATCACCATCAAGCCGAATTGGAAATTCACCGACGGCACCACGGTCACCGCGAAATCGTTCGTCGACGCGTGGAACTACGGCGCCCTCGCCGACAACGCGCAGCTGCAGAGCTACGTGTACAGCCCGATTGCCGGGTTCGACGAGGTGAGCGCCGAGAATCCCACCGTCAAGACGATGTCGGGCTTGAAGGTTGTCGACGACCGCACCTTCACCGTCGAGTTGAAGTCGCCCTCGATCGACTTCGAGAGCGCGCTCGGCTACGCGCCGTTCTATCCGCTGCCCGATGCCGCCTTCAAGGATATGAAGGCGTTCGGTGAGAAGCCGATCGGCAACGGTCCGTACGCATTCGGTTCGTGGGAACACAACGTCAAGATCGATCTCACGCCCAATCCGGACTATCCCGGTGGCCGTCCGGCCAAGAACAAGGGCCTCCGGTTCGTGATGTACCAGTCCTACGACACCGCGTACGCGGATCTGCAGGCCGGAAATCTCGACACGCTCGACACCATTCCAGACAGCGCGATCACCACGTACGAGAGCGACCTCGGCGACCGTGCGATCACCAAGCCGACCGCGCAGAACCAGCACATCGGCATCCAGACCACCGTGCCGCATTTCGGTGGCGAGGAAGGCATTCTGCGTCGCAAGGCCATCTCGATGGCGATCAACCGCCCGCAGATCATCGACAAGATCTTCAACGGCACGCGCACGCCCTCGCGCGACTTCACCGCCGCGACCCTGCCCGGCTACGACGCGAACCTGCCGGGTGCGGAAGTGTTCGATTACAACCCCGACCAGGCCAAGAAACTGTGGGCGCAGGCCGACGCGATCTCGCCGTGGTCGGGTCAGTACCAGATCACCTACAACAGCGACGGCGGTCACCAGGCCTGGATCGAAGCTGTCGCCAACAGCGTGAAGAACACCCTCGGCATCGACGCGGTCGCCAACCCGATGCCGACGTTCAAGAACATCCGTGACGCGGTGAACGCCAAGACGATCGGTACCGCGTTCCGCTATGGCTGGCAGGGCGACTACCCGACGATGATGCAGTTCCTCGGTTCGCAGTACTACAGCTTCTCCGAGACCAACAACGTCAACTACAACAATCCCGAGGTGGACCGGCTGTTCAACGCCGCCCTCGCCGCCCCGACGCAGGCGGATTCCTACAAGCTGATCGCGCAAGCGCAGGCGATCATGATCAAGGAGATGGCGGACATCCCAGTGTTCGACTACGTCGCCAACGCGGGTCGTTCGGACAAGGTCACCAAGGCCGAGCTCACCTGGAACGGCCTGTTCGACTTCGAGAACATCGAGAAATAGAACTCGACAGCTGGGCCGGGCCACTGCGAAGTGGCTCGGCCCCGGTCGTTTTCGGAGGAAGCGATGGCTTGGTACGTAGTTCGGCGTCTGCTCCAGATGATCCCGGTATTCCTGGGCGCGACGCTGCTCATCTATGCAATGGTCTTTCTGATTCCGGGTGACCCGATCAAGGCATTGGCCGGCGAGAAACAGCTGACGCCGGCCGCCGAGGCGGTACTGCGCGCCCGGTATCACCTCGATCAGCCTTTCATCGTGCAGTATCTGCATTACTTGAAGGGGATTCTCACTTTAGATTTCGGCACCTCGTTTTCGGGTCGACCGGTTCGCGAAGAACTCGAACGCGCTTTCCCGATCACCATCAGACTGGCGTTTCTCGCCGTGTTCATCGAAGGTTTGTTCGGCATTTTGTTCGGCATGATCGCCGGATTGCGAAAGGGCAAGCTCTTCGATTCGACCATGCTCATCGCGAGCCTGGTGATCATCGCGCTTCCGGTATTCGTAGTCGGTTATCTCGCGCAATTCTTTCTCGGTGTGAAATGGGGGATCGCCCCGGTTACCGTCACGGGTAAAGCGAGCCTGAGCGAGTTGATCGTGCCCGCGTTCGTGCTCGGGTCGCTGTCGTTCGCCTATGTGCTGCGGTTGACCCGAAACTCGGTGGCGGAGAACAAGTCCGCTGATTTCGTTCGCACGGCGACAGCGAAGGGGCTCGGGCGCCGCCGTGTGGTGTCCGTGCACATTCTGCGGAATTCGATGATCCCGGTCGTCACCTTTCTCGGCGCCGATTTCGGCGCGCTGATGGCGGGCGCGATCGTCACCGAGGGCATCTTCAACATTCCCGGCGTCGGCGGCACCATGTACCAGGCGATCATCCGCGGCGAGCCGCCCACTGTCGTGTCGTTCGTGACGGTGCTGGTGGTGGTGTTCCTGATCGTCAACCTCGTGATCGACCTGCTCTACGCCGCACTGGACCCGAGGATCCGCTATGCATGACAAGCAACAGCATTTCGTGGCCCCCGCCGACGAGGTGGAGGTGCTCGCCACCGACCGGGTCCTGGACAAGGGCACCCCGACCAGCATCTGGGGCGACGCGTGGCGGCGACTGCGCCGAAACCCGGTGTTCCTGGTCTCGGTGGTGTTGATCGTGTTCGTCATGCTCGTGGTGCTGTGGCCGTCGCTGTTCACCAGCCAGGACCCGCGGTTGTGCCTGGGCGAGTTCGGCATGGACGGCCCGCGCGAGGGTCATCCGTTCGGATTCGACAAGCAGGGCTGTGATGTCTACGCGCGCACCATCTACGGCGCGCGCGCGTCGGTGAGCGTCGGCATCGCATCGGCGATGCTGTTCTTGCTGGTAGGCGGCATTCTCGGCGCGATTTCCGGCTTCTACGGCGGGCTGCTCGACACGATCGTCTCGCGCATCGCCGAGATCTTCTACGCCATTCCGATGGTGCTGGCCGCGATCGTGCTGCTGCAGCTGCTGCGGCCCGCGGGGATCATGACGGTCGTCGCGATCCTGGTGGCCTTCACCTGGCCGCAGGCCGCGCGCATCACGCGTGGCGCGGTGATCGAGGCCAAGAACAGCGAATATGTCACCGCCGCGAAGGCGCTGGGCGTGTCGCGTCTGGGCACGCTGATGAAGCACGTGCTGCCCAACTCGGCGAGTCCGCTGATCGTGGTCGCCACGATCTGGCTCGGCGTCTTCATCGTCACCGAGGCGACGCTGTCCTATCTCGGGGTCGGTCTGCCGCCGAGCATCGTGTCCTGGGGCGCCGATATCGACCGCGCCAAGACCGAGATCCGTACCTCGCCGATCCTGTTCTATCCGGCGACCGCGCTGGCGATCACGGTGCTGAGCTTCATCATGCTCGGCGACGCGGTGCGCGACGCGCTCGATCCGAAGGAGCGCACCCGATGAGCCTCGACAAATCCACACCCGAGCCGCTGCTCGAAATCCGGGACCTGGACGTCGGTTTCACCTCCGACGGCAAGGAGATTCCCGCCGTTCGCGGCGTGAGCCTCACCGTCTATCCCGGGCAGACCGTCGCCATCGTCGGCGAATCCGGCTCGGGCAAGTCCACGACCGCGCACGCCATCATCAACCTGCTGCCCGGCACCGGCAAGGTGACCGGCGGTTCGATCCTGTTCGACGGCAAGGACCTCACCAAGGCGTCGGAGAAGGAGATCGTCGCCATCCGCGGCAACGGCATCGGCCTGGTCCCACAGGACCCGATGTCGAACTTGAACCCGGTGTGGAAGATCGGCTTCCAGATCCGGGAAACACTGGTAGCCAACGGCATCGCCACCGGCGACGCGGCCCGCAAGCGCGCAGTGGAACTGCTGGCCGAGGCGGGGATGTCCGATGCCGAACGCCGGGTGAACCAATACCCGCACGAGTTCTCCGGCGGGATGCGGCAGCGCGCGCTCATCGCGATCGGCCTGTCGTGCAGGCCGAAACTGCTGATCGCCGACGAGCCGACCTCCGCGCTCGACGTCACGGTGCAACGCCAGATCCTCGGCCATCTCGAACAGCTCACCACCGAGCTGGGGACCGCGGTGCTGCTGATCACCCACGACCTCGGCCTCGCCGCGGAACGGGCCGAGCACCTGGTGGTGATGTATCGCGGCAAGGTGGTGGAATCCGGTCCCGCACTGCAGATTCTGCGCGATCCGCAGCACGCGTACACCAAGAAGCTGGTGAATTCGGCGCCGTCGCTGGCGGCATCGCGGATGTCGTCGTCGCGGCAGCGCGCCGAAGTGCGCGCGCAGGCTGTCGAAGTGGCTGTCGCCGAGAAGGCATCCGACGCGCTGCCCGACACCGTGCTCGATGTGCGAAACCTGTCCAAGGCGTTCAAGATTCGCGGCAAGCGGCCGTGGCAGTCCGCGGACTTCGTGGCCGTCGACGACGTGAGTTTCACGGTCTGCCGCGGTACCACCACCGCGATCGTGGGCGAATCGGGATCGGGCAAGTCGACCATCGCGCAGATGGTGCTCGGCTTGCTCGAACCGACGTCGGGCACCGTGGAGTTCGACGGCAAGGACGTCGCGAAGCTCGACAGCAAGGGCGCGTTCGCCTTCCGGCGTCGGGTGCAGCCGATTTTCCAGAATCCCTACGGCTCGCTCGATCCGATGTACTCGATCTTCCGCACGATCGAGGAACCGCTGCGGGTGCACAAGATCGGTACTCCCGCCGAGCGCGAAGCGGTGGTGCGTGACCTGCTCGACAAGGTGTCGCTGCCCACGTCGGTGCTGCGGCGCTATCCCAACGAGTTGTCGGGCGGGCAACGTCAGCGGGTGGCGATCGCCCGCGCGCTGGCCCTCTCGCCCGAGATGGTGGTCTGCGACGAGGCGGTCTCGGCGCTGGACGTGCTGGTCCAAGCCCAGATCCTCACCCTGCTCAACGACCTCCAGGCCGAACTGGGGCTGACGTACCTTTTCATCACCCACGACCTGGCCGTTGTCCGGCAGATCGCGGACAACGTGCTGGTCATGCGCGAGGGGAAGGTGGTGGAGGCGGCCACGACCGACGAGGTGTTCGCGTCTGCGCGCGAGGACTACACGCGGGCGTTGCTCGAGGCGATTCCCGGTCGCGAGCTGCTCACGGGGTGAGGGCGCCGGCTGGGCTCTCGAAACCCATCGAGAGCCCAGCTCATCGGCGTAGCGTGGTGTCGTCCGAGGTGGTGCGGTGTGGATCGCAGGGTTGGAGACGCCGATGGATCGAATCGATGCCGAACGGCTGGCCGAGCGGGAAGCGCGGCGACGCAGGGCGGTGACCCCCGCGGCCAAGCGGCTCGCCGAGGTGCCGTGGCCGGATCGCAGCTGGCCGACGGTGCGTGGGTTGTATGTGACCGTGGGGGCCGCACTGTACGAGCGGTAACCTCCATGCCGTGACTGATCCGCTGCAGCCCCTGGTCGACCTGCCCGGCGTGCGCGAGGCCGCCGACAAGGCGCGCGACGCGCTCGCGGCCGTGCATCGGCACAAGTCGAACCGGCGCGGCTGGGCGACCACCGCCGCCGAAGCCGCGGTGCGGGCCGCTCGTTCCTCGGCGGCCATCGAAGGCGCGAGCACCGATCTGCCCGCCGACGGCCAGGTCGGTGACCCGGTGCTGGTCGGCGCGTTGCGGGTGGGTCAGGCGCTGGACGGCGACGCGCTCACCAATCTCGTCGGCACCTGGCGGCGCGCGCCCCTGCAGGCGCTGGCCCGGCTGCATCTGCTCGCCGCCGCCGACCTGGTGACCGACGAGCAGGAACTCGGTCGCCCGCGCTCGACTCCCGGCGTCGCCGAGCGGCTCGACATGCTCACGCAAACCATCCAGTCGAGCAAGGCGCCGGCCCCCGTGATCGCGGCGATCGTGCACGGCGAGCTGCTGTCGTTGCGTCCGTTCGGCACCGGCGACGGTGTCGTCGCGCGCGCTGCCTCACGGCTGGTCGCGGTATCCAGTGGACTCGACCCGCACAGCCTCGGCGTGCCCGAAGTGTTCTGGTTGCGCCGCCGTCAGGCCTACCTCGACGCGGCCGCCGGATTCGGCATGGGCACCGCGGAGGGTGTGGGCGGCTGGGTGCTGTTCTGCGCGGGCGCGTTGGAAGACGGGGCCCGCGAGGCGAACTCGATCGCCGACGCGGCGGCCGGCTGAACCCGGCCCGTACACATCGAAACGGGCGGCGTTGTCGATTGCTCGACCTCACCGCCCGCTAGCACGGAACACCCGGTTACCAAGCGTGCAGGGTGGGTTGTGTTCGGTGGCCTCGGCGATCATCCCAACCCCGCCGGTTCATCCCCGCAACCTGTGCGAGGCGTTCGCCGACGTCGGCTCGAATTTCGCAGGCCCACAACTCTTTCGGCCTTGTCGCGGCGCGCTCCGCGTGGGTGCCTGGTGTCCGTGCTGGGAAGGGTGGGATGGGAGGCGAAACCTTCTCTTCCGGCTCCGTCTTGGCCTTCCGTCCTTCCGTGACTCCATTCTTACACTGTGACGGCACTCACATCAAGAGTTTCAGGGGCATTACCGAATCCCGATGAATTCGGCGTGTCGCTCGGAGATTCGTGCTGCACAGTGGCCTGTCAGCGTCGTTTGCGCAGCAGCCGGTAGCTGATCGCGCCGGCGATGATCGCGCTCAGTCCGACGGCGGCCGTCGCGGCGACAGTGGTGGTCGACGGCGTCTGGAATCGTGACCACAGCGACACCGGGTTGGAGAACGTCAGCACCGGCCAGCCGCGGCTCGCCGCCTCCTTGCGCAGCGCGCGGTCGGGGTTCACCGCGGTCGGATGGCCCACCGCGCTCAGCATCGGCACGTCGGTCACCGAGTCGGAGTAGGCGTAGCACCGCGAGAGGTCGTAGCCCTGCTCGGCCGCGAGCTTCTCGATGGCGGCGACCTTGCCCTCGCCGTAGCAGTAGAACTCGATATCGCCGGTGTACTTGCCGTCCTCGACGACCATCCGGGTCGCCTCGGTGTGCGAGGCGCCGAGCACCTCAGCTATCGGTCCGACGATCTCCTCGCCGGAGGCCGAGACGATCACCACATCGTGCCCGCGGATCTTGTGATCGGCGATCAGATCGGCGGCCTCGGCGTAGATCAGCGGGTCGACCAGATCGTGAAGAGTCTCGGCCACAATGGTTTTCACCTGCTCCACATCCCAGCCCGCGCACATGTTGGCAAGGTTTGCCCGCATCCGTTCCATCTGGTCGTGATCCGCACCGGAAAGCAGGAACAAAAAGTGCGCGTAGCTGCTCTCCAGCACGGCTCTGCGGTTGAGCAGACCCTGCGCGTAGAACGGTTTGCTGAAGACGAACGCGCTCGACTTCGCGATCACCGTTTTGTCGAGATCGAAGAACGCGGCGACGCGCCCGCCCGGCACCGGGGCTCGGCCCGTTTTGCCGAGACTTGTGTCCGTAGGCGAGGTCTGGTCGCGTTCTGGCGTCACGTCAACAGGATAGGCACGACCTGCGCGCACCGCAGGATCGACTGTCCGCACCGTGGAAAAGGGTTTGCCCCGGGGACGCCGGAAGGCGCGAATCGCCGAAGAATGTCGGCGAATGCTACTTGCGCCCGCGGCAGGGGGTGGGTGTAGTATTGCTGGCACCTGGACTTAGTCCAGGCGCGTTCAGCCCGACCCCCCGGGGCTGAACCCGACGGCCCCAGCCTCCTCCCCCCCCGGCTGGGGCCGTCCTCTATTTCCGGGACGATCGTCAAAGTTCTCCACACCCCCGAGTTATCCACAATCGGTGTTTTCGGGGTGTTGACGACCTCCTCGCTCGGCAACGCTGAGTCGCATGAACCCAGTCCCGATGCGCGGTGGCCCGCCACAGATCGCGCCCGCTCTCGTGCTCGTGCGTGACGAACGGCTGCGCGCGGAGGTACGTCGAGTCGCGGCGGCCGCCGAGCGCGTCACCGAGGAACGGGTGATGCCGGTCGGCAGGCACGCGTGGGCTGGGGCAGGCATGGTCATCCTCGATACCGCCGCCGCCGTTGCCGCCGCTGTCGGCGGATTTCCGCGGCGGGCGGGCGTCGTCCTGGTCACCGAGGGGGAACCGGCCGTGCCCGACTGGCAAGCCGCGACGGCGGTGGGTGCCGAACGAGTTGTCGCGTTGCCCTCGGCCGCTGTCGCGCTGGTCGAACAGTTCGCCGAACACGCCGAATCCCGTACGGGCGAAGGGATAGTCGTCGCGGTGGTCGGCGCGGGAGGAGGCGCCGGCGCATCCACGCTCGCCGCGGCGACCGCGCTGCGCGGGGCCGCGCGGCGGGTGCGTCGCGACACGGTGTTGATCGACGGTGCCCCGCTCGACGGTGGGATAGATCTGGTGTTGGGCATGGAGAACGTGCCGGGGCTGCGATGGCCGGACCTGATCATCGAGGACGGGCGGGTGTCGGCTGCGGCGCTGCACAATGCGCTGCCCGTCGGGGCTCCCGGCTTGGCGGTGTTGTCCTGCGGCCGAGCGCGGCCCGCCATCGGTGTGGGCCCGGGGCGATCACGGTCCGACTCGGCTTCGGTGGGACACGCGTTCGTCGGACTGGCTCCGGCGGCGGTCCGTGCGGTCATCGAATCAGGCAGGGACGCGGGAGATCTCGTGGTCTGCGATGTGTCGTGTGAGCGTGGTCCGGCGGCCGACGCGATGCTCGACGCCGCCGATCTGGTCGTCCTCGTAGTCCCGGCCCGGCTGCGCTCCATCGCCGCGGCCGAAGTCGTCTCGGCCTATCTGGGAGAACGAAACCCCAACCGCGGCTTGATCGTCCGCGGACCCGCACCCGGCGGACTGCGCGGTGCGGAAGTCGCCGAACTGCTCGGATTGCCGCTTCTCGCCGCGGTTCGCGGGCAAGCCGGCCTCGCCTCGCGGCTCGAACGCGGTGGCCTGAGCGTCCGCCGGCGCGGCCCCCTGCGCGACGCCGCCGACGCCGTCCTCGCCATGGTCGGAGCCGAGGGATGACCACCTCCGTCAGCGCCGGACGTTCCGTCCCCCGCGCGGCCCTTCGGATGGACGGAGCCGGCGCGACATGACCTCCTTTGTCACCGTCGACCTCCTCGAACGCGTCCGTGAGCGCCTCGCCGAGCATCCGGGCGTCCCTGATGCCGCACAGCTGGCGGCCGCGATCCGTACGGAAGCGGGCGGCGTGCTTGCCGACACCGATCTGCTCCGGGCCCTGCGCCTGTTGCAAACCGAGATGACCGGGGCGGGGCTGCTGGAGCCGTTGCTGCACGATCCTCGGGTCGCCGATGTACTCGTCACCGGGCCGGATTCGGTGTGGGTCGACCGTGGCCGCGGGCTGGAGCTGACCGATGTCCGCTTCGCCGACGAAGCCGCTGTTCGCCGCCTCGCCCAGCGCCTGGCCCTGGCCGCAGGCCGCCGCCTCGACGACGCTCAACCCTGGGTCGACGGCAAACTCGCCGGAACCGAAGCCACGCTGGGCGATGCGTTCGGCGTCCGCCTCCACGCGGTACTCGCCCCCGTCGCCCACGACGGTACGTGCCTGTCCCTTCGCATCCTCCGCCCCGCGACCCAGGGCCTCGACGCGCTGGCGGCCGCCGGTTCGATTCCTCCGGACGCCCGCCGCCTACTCGGCGACATCGTCCGCGCCCGCCTCGCGTTCCTGGTCGTCGGAGGTACCGGAGCGGGAAAGACTACTTTGCTCTCGGCCCTGCTCGCCGCCGTCGACCCTGCCGAGCGAATCGTCTGCGTGGAGGACGCCGCCGAGCTCGCTCCGGTCCATCCGCATGTTGTGCGCCTGGTTGCCAGGACTGCCAATGTCGAGGGGGTAGGCGCTGTTACGGTGCGCGACCTGGTCCGCCAGGCCTTGCGAATGCGTCCCGATCGCATCGTCGTCGGCGAGGTTCGCGGTGCCGAAGTTGTCGATCTCTTGACCGCCCTGAACACCGGTCACGACGGCGGGGCGGGGACCGTCCACGCCAACTCGCCGCAGGAAGTTCCCGCGCGCCTGGAGGCACTGGCCGCGCTCGGCGGGATGGACCGGGCGGCCCTGCACAGCCAACTTGCCGCTGCTGTCCAGGTAGTCCTGCACGTTCGCCGCCGCGCCGACGGAACGCGTGCCCTCCACGAAATCGGTGTCCTGCACCGTGATTCCGAGGGCGTCCACATCACGGCGGCCTGGCGGTCGGACAACCACCCGACTCCCGCGGTCGGCGAACTCCACCGACTCCTCGAGGTGCGTCTCGGATGAGCGACTCGGTTGCGTATGCGGTGGTTACTGAGCGGGATTCGTGTCAACACGGGCGAATCACTCTGGTGAGCAACGGTGTTCACAGGTATGGGCGACATCCCGAGCGGTGGTTGGTGGGCGGCGATGCGGAGCGGCGATCGCCGCGGGCAATGCGCGCAGCCGCCGCTGACGAACCAGGTGCGGGTTTCGGCGTGAAGGAGATGGGCTCATGGGTAGTGCGTTGCTCTGTTGCGCGATCGCGGTGCTGGCGCTGCCCGTGGCAGGCGGTCGACGACGGTTCACCCGGCTGTTCGCGCCGAGTGGGAGCAGTGCGCGAAAACACGTGCCTGTGGAGTGGTGTGCAGGAATCGCTGTGGGGTGCACGGCATTCGTGTTCGGGCCCGGCGTCGGGTTGGCGGCTCTCATGCTGGGAGCCACTGGGGCGGTACGCACACGGCGTGGTCGAGGTGACCGCGAACGCCGCCGCGAATACGGCTACCTCCTGGCCGGCCTCGAAGCTGTGGTCGGTGAGCTCCGCGTCGGCGCCCATCCGAGTGCGGCGGCCGAATCCGCCGCAGGTGAGTCCCGCGGTGAAGCGGCGCGCGTACTGGCGATCAGTGCCGGCCGCAGTCGCCTCGGTGGTTCCGGGGCCGACGGTTGGGTCCAACCGGATTCGATTGTCGCCGAGGAACTGTCGAGAGTCGCCGCCGCCTGGCGGGTGGCCGAAGAGCACGGCTTGGCGCTCGCGGAACTACTCGCCGCCGCCAGGTCCGACCTACTCGGCCGCATCCGCTTCCGCGACCGCACCGAAGCCGCATTGGCGGGCGCCCGAGCATCGGCCACCGTCCTGGCCGGGCTTCCACTGGTAGGTATCGGCCTGGGGCAACTGATGGGCGCCGCCCCGCTCACCATCCTGTTCACTTCCCCAGCCGGGGAACTCCTTCTGCCACTGGGCGCCGCCCTCGCCTGCTGTGGACTGCTGTGGACAGATGTCATCACCCGCAAGAGCACAGCCTGATCCGCACCAGATGGTGTCGAACGGACAGCGGTAGTGGACAACTGGTGTGGATGCCCTGTGGACAACTGTGTCCCGGCCGCAAGAGCACAGCCCGACCCGACTGCGTCACGGTCGGACGGCAGGGCGGAAGTAGTCGCCGATCCGAATGCCTGTGGACAGGTGTGATCACCGAACGAGACCACGAGCTGACCGTGGTGCCCCGCGTGGGGCAGCTCGGATCGGGGTGTGGATGGGTGTGGACCGAACTGCGAGGAGGGGATTTGCTGTGCAGGGAATGGATGGTGCTGCTTCGCCGGGTGCGTTGCTGATCGCGGCGGTGGCGATTGTGTTGCTACCAGGGCGAGTTGCCGTCAGTCGACGGATGCGTGCGCTCGGTCCGACGGTCGGCGTCTCCGGGGCGACAGGCGACACCGCGAAGGTCGACCCGCTCGGTTCCGCGTCCGCGTTCGATCTACTGGCCGCATGTCTCCGAGCGGGACTGCCGATGGCCGCGGCCGCGCGAGCCGCTGCGCCGACCGCGCCGCCGGTTCTTCGGGCGGCATTGCTCAGGGCCGCAGACCTTCTCGCGCTGGGCGCCGACGCGGCGACGGCATGGGAGCGGGCGGCCGCGGATGCTGTGGGGTCGGCGGCCGCCGATGACGTGGAGTCGCTGGCAAGGATGGCACGTCGTTCGGCGCGCTCCGGCGCCTCGCTGGCCGCGGCAGTCGGTGAACTCGCCACGCAACGCCGCGAAGCCGTGGAGGACGCTGCCGTCGCGCGCGCCGAACGCGCGGGTGTGCTGATCGGCGGCCCGCTCGGGCTGTGCTTCCTGCCCGCTTTCGTCTGCCTCGGCATCGTCCCGGTCGTCATCGGCCTCGCCGACCGCGTGCTCGGCGGCGGTGGGCTGCTGTGACCGGCTGCGACGAGGCCACCGAAACTTCACCGCGCGGATCAGCCGCGTGGTGGCACCAGAGAGGGGATCACGATGACGTTCGCGCACACGGTATACCTGGGGGCCCGCACTCGATTCACGCGTCTGCTGCTCGAGGACGACGGCATGTCCACGGCGGAGTACGCGATCGGCACTATCGCCGCGGCGGCCTTCGGGGCCGTGCTCTACGGGGTCGTCACCGGGGACAGCATTGTCAGCGCGCTGACCGGCATCATCGACAAGGCACTGAACACGAGCGTGTAAACCGCCGCGACACCAGCACTCTCGGGGCCGATGCGGGTGCGGTGACGGTCGAGGCCGCCATCGCCCTCGCGGCTCTGGTGTGCGCTGTAGCCCTGTGCGTCGGTGCACTGCTCGCAGGATCCACCCAGGTCCGCTGCACCGACGCCGCCCGCGAGACCGCCCGCCTCGCTGCTCGCGGTGACACCTCGCGCGCGATCACCGCGGGACGATCGGTCGCCCCACCAGGCGCGACCGTCGAACTCCGCACCGAAGGCGACCGGGTGGTCGCCACCGTCGCCGCGAGTACCCCACTCCTTCCCGGCCTGCGCCTTCGCGCCGAGGCGGTAGCCGTCACCGAGCCGGGAGTGGATCCGTGACGGCGAGGCGCGATGTGCCGGCGAAGGGGGCGGCTCGAGAGGTGAAATCTTGCGAATCGAAGGATCGGCGGTCGTCGTGGCGGAGGAGGCCGGCATCGGATGGGGGTGGGGCGACGGCGTTCGTGTGTGTGGCGTTGGCGGGGCTGATCTGCCTGACATTGTTGGTGGGCCAGGTGGGTGGCGTGGTGGTGGCTCGGCACCGGGCGCAGGGGGCCGCTGATCTGGGCGCGCTGGCCGCAGCGGGTCTCTTGGCGCAGGGTGCGGAGGCGGGATGCGGGGAGGCCGGGGAGATCGCCCGGCGGATGGGGGTTCGAGTACGGCGGTGCTCGGTCGCGCAGTGGGATGTTGTTGTAGATGTCGAGGCGAATGTGTCAGTGGGAGCGTTCGGTATGCGCACTGTGCGGGCTTCGGCACGGGCGGGTCCGGTGGAAGAGAAAGAGTGACGCGGAAGTGTTATCACTGGCCGGTGGTTGTTCCGCCCCGAACCAATTCGGAATTAACCGGAAGCGCCTTTGCGCTATTTCATGCGCATTCTTTGATCTAGGTGAGAAAAAAATGAAAAAAACGATGTAGCCGCACCCGTGGGTCAAGTTGGCTATGCGCCAGTTAATAGAAGAGTGGTCCTTTTTATTCGGACACCGGGCGTCGGCGGACATATCTCCGCTGGTCAACAGTAATTCGGACGGATGACCAGCATTCTTCGAGTGCGGTGTATCGCCGGTCACGCCGCGAGCGCGCGTACATCATGAATCCGCAGGTAGGTCGCCATGCGCCCGCAGCTCGCCGAGAACGGCGGCCAGCAAGCGCGCGGCGGCATCCTTGTCCAGGGGGTTGTTGCCGTTTCCGCACTTGGGCGACTGCACGCACGAGGGGCAGCCGTCCTGACACGCGCAGCTGTGGATCACGCTCAACGTCGCGGACAACCAGTCCGTGAGCTGGGCGAATCCGCGCTCGGCGAAGCCGGCGCCGCCGGGCTGGCCGTCGTAGACGAACACCGTCGGCGCACCGGTATCGGGATGGTCGGCGATGGAGACGCCGCCGATGTCCCACCGGTCGCAGCCCGCGACCAGCGGCAACATGCCGATGGCCGCATGCTCGGCGGCGTGCAACGCGCCGGGGAGCTGTTCGTCGGAGATAGCCGCGGCGGCGAGCAGCTGGGGCGTGACGGTATACAGAACAGCCTTGGTGTGCAGAGTGTGCGCGGGCAGATCGAGTTCCACCTGGTCGAGCACCTCACCGGTCACCAGGGTCCGCAGGTAGCCGACGACCTGGTTGGTCACCGCGACCTGCGCGGATGCCGCCGTGACCGCACCCAGCACGCGCTCCTCGATCACCCCCTCGACGGTGATCGAGGTGATCTGCCGGGAACTGGTGGTGAAGCCGGGATCCACCTCGTTGACGAACGCGACACCACCCTCGAGGTCCAGTTCGTCGACGAGATAGGTCTCGCCCTGGTGCAGGTGGACAGCGCCCGTGTGCAGCGTGGCGGGGGCCCGGCCCGCGTCGGCGGTACCCAGCAGTCGTCCGGTCTCGGCGTCGACGATCGCGACCGGCGAGCCGAGCCCACCGCGCACATCCACGTCGTCGTGCGGGTGGGTGTGCGCGGTGATGTGCCAGCGGGCACCCGCGCCGCGGGTGCCCGGCCTGCGCCGGATCAGGCCCTGCTCAGCCAGGTCGGCGAGTACTTCGTCGGCCCTGAGCTCGCTCACCTCTTCGTCGGTGAGCGGCAGCTCCATCGCGGCGCACAGCAGCTGTGGGCCGAGGATGTAGGGGTTGTACGGATCGGTGATGGTGGCCTCGATCGGCCGGTCGAGCAGCGCCTGCGGGTGGTGCACCAGGTAGGTGTCGAGCGGGTCGTCGGTAGCCACGAGCACCACCAGCGAACCCTGCGTCCGCCTGCCCGCCCGCCCGGCCTGCTGCCAGAACGAGGCGACCGTCCCGGGAAAACCGGCGATGACCACGGCGTCGAGGCCCGCGATGTCGACGCCGAGTTCGAGCGCGTTGGTACTGGCCGCGCCGAGCAATGTCCCCTGCGACAGCGACTGCTCGAGCTCGCGCCGGTCTTCGGCCAGATAGCCTGCCCGGTAGGCGGCAACCCGTTCCTGCAGCTCGGGGGCGGTTTCCGCGAGGACACGGCGGGCATCGAGCGCGATCAGTTCGGCGCCGCGTCGCGAGCGAACGAAGGTCAGCGTCCTGGCGCCTTCGGCCACCAGCACCGCCATGATCTTGGCCGCCTCGCTGGTCGCGGTGCGTCGCACCGGGGCTCCGTTCTCGCCGGTCCGCATCGCGCTCAGCGGCGGTTCCCACAGGGCGACGGTCCGGGCGCCGCGCGGCGACCCGTCCTCGGTGACAGCGGCCACCGGCGCCCCGATCAGCCTGCTCGCCGACGCGGCGGGATCGGCACTGGTCGCCGAGCACAGGATGAACACCGGGTCGGCGCCGTAGAACCGGGCGAGCCTACGCAGCCTGCGCAACACCAGTGCGACATGCGAACCGAACACTCCTCTATATGCGTGGCATTCGTCGACCACCACATAGCGCAGGTTGCGCAGCACCCGCGCCCAGCGTTGATGGGAACGGAGAATGCCGACGTGCAGCATGTCGGGATTGGTGAAAATCCAGCGGGCGTTGGCCCGCACCCACTGTCTGACCTCGGCAGGAGTGTCGCCGTCATAGCTCGCCGGATGTGCCTCCCGCAGGGGATTGTCATGGATCAGGCTGCCGACGGCGCGGAGCTGATCGGCGCCAAGTGCCTTGGTGGGGGAGAGGTACAGCGCGGTGGCGCGCGGGTCGTCGTGCAGCGCGGTGAGCACCGGTAACTGGTAACCGAGCGATTTCCCGGACGCGGTTCCCGTGCTCACCACGACGTGGTTGCCGGTCGCCGCGAGATCGGCCGTGCGGGTCTGGTGTTCCCACGGCAGCGTGATCTCCTGCGCGTCCAGGGCTGTGACCAGGTCCGATGGCACCCATTCCGGCCACGCGGTGGTGTGCGCGCGGCGTGCGGGCAGCTCGGCGATATGGGTCAACGGGTTGCCGCCGGCAGCCGCCTCGGTCAGGACACGATTCAGCAACGATCGCCCATAGCTCTCGCCCGTATCGCGCTCTCGGACCTCGGTCCGGTCTGTCGGATTCATCCAGTCCTTCTCTCGCGCGACACGCGAAGTGTGAAACGTGTGTGTGCGACAACCACTACCTGGGATTTCGTAACCCAGTAGCGATCTGGGTCACAGCATGTTTGCTGGAAGCTCACTCGGTTATCAAGAAGCAAACAGACCGAAAGTACGGATACACCCAATCTGTCCCTTACCTGCACATTCGCAAGATCATGAATTTTGCAAATAGTCGGTAACTCGACTGTCGAATTGCTCAGAGACATGGTTCACTGGGTCTCGGTCGCAAGCTTCTGTGTTCGAGGGACGGATCCAAGGTCCAAACCATCAGCAGGATCGTTGTTGCGAACGCCGTGCTCAGGATTTCCTTGCAGGGGGACCAACAGTACAGCGGTCGGAACGGGCCCGGTGGACGAACCCAGTTGTCCGCCGTTTCCGGTAGAAAGAGAAGGAAACAGAATGGCACAGGGAACTGTGAAGTGGTTCAACGCGGAGAAGGGGTTCGGCTTCATCGCGCCCGAGGACGGCTCCGCTGACGTCTTCGTCCACTACTCGGAGATCCAGGGCACGGGCTTCCGTACCCTCGAGGAAAACCAGAAGGTCGAGTTCGAGGTCGGCCAGGGCACCAAGGGCCCGCAGGCCACCGGCGTTCGCGCGCTCTCCTGAGCTGCGAAACACAACAACGCCTCGTCCCCCTCCTCCGCATGCGGAGGAGGGGGACGAGTCATTTCCGGGTACCATCGCCCAGGACAGCGCCCGCGTCGTGAAACGCCGCAAATGCCTCTACCCCAAGTGCGCAGGGTATAAACGTCACTGGTGGTGATGTCCGAACGTCGCCGTCTGCCCCAGCCGCGCACCGAGCGGACCTCCCGACGCGCGGATCTAGAAGGAAGGTGTTCGCCGGTGGCAACACGAGACCGCAGTTCAGCCGATCAGGGCCGACCCCTGCGTCGTCTCGTGATCGTCGAGTCGCCGACCAAGGCCCGCAAGATCGCGCCATACCTGGGTCGCAACTACACGGTCGAGGCCTCGGTGGGCCACATTCGTGACTTGCCGCGCGGTGCCGCCGACGTGCCTGCCAAATACAAGGGGCAGCCGTGGGCACGCCTCGGTGTCGACGTCGATCACGACTTCGAGCCGATCTATGTGGTGAACCCGGATAAGAAGGCCAAGGTCGCCGAGCTCAAGAGCTTGCTGGCCGACGCCGACGAGCTCTACCTCGCCACCGACCCCGACCGCGAGGGCGAGGCCATCGCCTGGCACCTGCTCGAAACGCTCAAGCCGAAGGTCCCGGTTCGCCGGATGGTCTTCCACGAGATCACCGAGCCCGCCATCCTCGCGGCCGCCGCCGACACGCGCGAGCTCGACAACGATCTGGTCGACGCGCAGGAAACCCGCCGCATCCTGGACCGCCTCTACGGCTACGAGGTCTCCCCGGTGCTGTGGAAGAAGGTCATGCCGCGGCTGTCCGCCGGTCGCGTGCAGTCCGTCGCCACCCGGGTGATCGTGCAGCGTGAGCGCGAGCGCATCGCGTTCCGCTCCGCCGGGTACTGGGACATCGCCGCCAAGCTCGACGCCGGTCCGGACGAGAAGTCCGATTCGACCAATCCGCGCACGTTCGGCGCGCGCCTGGTGCAGGTCAAGGGCGACCGCGTCGCCTCCGGTCGTGACTTCGGTTCCGATGGTCAGCTCAAGTCGGCCACCGGTGTCGTCGTGCTCGACGAGGCCTATGCCCGCAGGCTGGCCGAGGCGCTCGACGGCGCCGCGCTCGAGGTGAGCTCGGCCGAGGCCAAGCCGTACACGCGCAAGCCGTACCCGCCGTTCATGACGTCCACGTTGCAGCAGGAAGCGGGCCGCAAGCTGCGGTTCACCTCCGAGCGCACGATGCGGGTCGCGCAGCGGTTGTACGAAAACGGCTACATCACCTACATGCGTACCGACTCCACGACGCTGTCGGAGTCGGCGATCGCGGCGGCTCGCTCGCAGGCGACCCAGCTCTACGGCGCGGAGTACGTCTCGCCGTCGCCGCGCCAGTACACCCGCAAGGTCAAGAACGCGCAGGAGGCGCACGAGGCGATCCGTCCCTCGGGTGACACCTTCATGACGCCGGGTCAGCTGGCCTCCAAGGTCGACAACGACGAGTTCAAGCTCTACGAGATGATCTGGCAGCGCACGGTCGCCTCCCAGATGGTCGACGCGCGCGGCACCACGCTGACCCTGCGGATCACCGGCACCGCGCGGACCGGCGAGGAGTGTGTGTTCTCGTCCTCGGGTCGCACCATCACCTTCGCCGGGTTCCTCAAGGCCTACGTCGAGAGCGTGGACGAGGAGGCGGGCGGCCAGTCCGACGACGCCGAATCTCGTTTGCCCGCACTGGAAGAGGGCCAGAGCGTCACCGCCGTCGAGCTCACTCCCGACGGCCACAGCACCAACCCGCCCGCCCGCTACACCGAAGCCTCGCTGATCAAGACGCTGGAAGACCTCGGCATCGGCCGTCCGTCGACCTACTCCTCGATCATCAAGACGATCCTCGATCGCGGGTACGTCTACAAGCGCGGCAGCGCGCTGGCCCCGGCGTGGGTGGCCTTCGCGGTGGTCGGTCTGCTCGAGGCCTACTTCGGTCGACTCGTCGACTTCGACTTCACCGCCGCGATGGAGGACGACCTCGACGCCATCGCCGGCGGACGCGAGCAGCGCGGAAACTGGTTGTCCAGCTTCTACTTCGGTGGCGAATCCGGCGCCGAGGGTTCGGTCGCGCGGTCGGGTGGCCTCAAGAAGATGGTCTCCGTGCAGCTCGACGACATCGACGCGCGCGAAGTGAACTCGATCAAGATGTTCGTCGACGAAGAGGGCCGCGACGTCGTGGTCCGCGTCGGCCGCTTCGGTCCGTACCTCGAGCGGATGATCATCAATCCCGATGACCCCGAAGGCGATCGGATCTCGCAGCGGGCGAACCTGCCCGACGATCTGCCGCCGGACGAGCTGACGCCCGAGGTCGCCGAGAAGCTGTTCTCGACGCCGCAGGAGGGTCGCTCGCTCGGCGTCGACCCGGTGTCGGGCAACGAAATCGTCGCCAAGGAAGGACGTTTCGGCCCGTACGTCACCGAGGTGCTGCCGGAACCGCCCGCGCCCGACCCGGACGCTGCGCCCGCGAAGAAGACCAAGAAGGCCGCGGAGGTCAAGCCGCGCACCGGTTCGCTGTTCAAGTCGATGGACCTGGCCGAGATCACCCTCGACGACGCGCTGATGCTGCTCTCGCTGCCCCGCGTGGTCGGCAACGATCCCACCTCCGGCGAGGAGATCACCGCGCAGAACGGCCGCTACGGCCCGTACCTGAAGAAGGGCACGGATTCCCGTTCGCTGGCGACCGAGGATCAGCTGTTCTCGGTCACCCTCGAAGAGGCGCTGAAGCTCTACGCCGAGCCCAAGCGTCGCGGGCGTCAGGCCTCGGCCGCGGCACCGCTGCGTGAGCTGGGCAACGACTCCGCCACCGACAAGCCGATGGTGATCAAGGACGGCCGCTTCGGTCCGTACGTCACCGACGGCGAGACCAACGCGAGCCTGCGCAAGGGCGACGAGGTCGAGTCGATCACCGACGAGCGCGCGTCCGAACTGCTGGCCGATCGCCGGGCGCGTGGGCCGGTGAAGAAGGCGGCGAAGAAGACGACCGCGAAGAAGGCGGCCAAGAAGGCGCCTGCCAAGAAGACGGCGGCGAAGTCGACGGCCACGAAGACGGCTACCAAGACTGCGGCCAAGAAGACGACCGCGAAGAAGACCGCCGCCAAGAAGGCTCCGGCCAAGAAGGCTGCCGCGAAATCCGCTGGGACAGACGACGCTTGATCGCTCGCCCGCGAACCGCCCGGCCTCGGCGAATCCTGTCGGACCCCGCGGCTAGGGTGTAGCGCGTGGCAGGTGTCTTCGATCGACTGGTCGGCCAGGACGTGGTCGAGACCGAACTGGCCGCTGCCGCGAAGGCGGCACGGGCCGGTGTGGTCACCGGGGCGATGACGCATTCGTGGTTGTTCACCGGGCCGCCGGGTTCGGGTAGGTCTGTCGCGGCGCTGTGTTTCGCGGCGGCGCTGCAGTGCACTGATCCCGATACCGTCGGGTGCGGTCGGTGCCATGCCTGCACCACCACGATGGCCGGTACCCACGGTGACGTGCGGCGCATCATCCCCGAGGGGCTGAGCATCAGCACCAAGGAGATGCGGGCCATCGTGCAGATCGCGGCACGTCGACCGAGTACCGGTCGCTGGCAGGTCGTGGTCGTCGAAGACGCCGACCGCCTCACCGAGGGTGCTGCCAACGCCCTGCTCAAGGTGGTCGAGGAACCGCCGGACCGCACTGTGTTCCTGCTGTGCGCCCCCACTGTCGACCCTGAGGACATTTCCGTCACCCTGCGCTCGCGTTGCAGGCACGTCCACCTCGTGACACCGACCGTGCCCGCGATCGCCCAGGTTCTGCGCGAGCGCGACCAACTCGACGCGAAAACCGCCGACTGGGCTGCTTCGGTCAGCGGCGGCCACGTCGGCCGAGCCCGCCGCCTCGCCACCGACGAGGACTCACGCCAACGACGCAAGCGTGCCCTCGCGCTGGTCACCGCGACCGAGCGCCCCGGCGCCGCCTACGCCGCCGCCGACGAACTGGTGAAGTCGGCCGACGACGAAGCCAAACTGATGAGCGCCGATCGCGACGACCGCGAACGCGACGAACTCGCCACCGCGCTCGGCGCGGGTGGCACCGGCAAGGGCTCGGCTTCCGCCACTCGCGGTTCGGCGGGCGTCCTCAAGGACCTCGAACGCCGCCAGAAGTCCCGCGCCACCCGCACCGGCCGCGACGCACTCGACCGCGCTCTCATCGACATCGCCGGCATGTACCGTGACGCCTTGGCCATGCGCTTCGCCGGCCGCGGCACCCCCATCACCCTCACCCACCCCGACATGGCCGACGAGATCACCGACCTCGCCACGAACGTCCGCCCCGAAGGTCTGCTCCGCAGCATCGACGCCGTCCTGGCCTGCCGCGAAGCCCTCGACCTCAACGTGAAGCCCCGCTTCGCCATCGCCGCCATGACCGCCACTCTCATCACCGCCCGCACCGCCTGACCACCCGTTTTCGCGTTCTACCCCTTCCCGCGATAGACTCGCGTCGCCGAAATGGCACGCCGCCTTAGCTCAGTCGGTAGAGCGCTTCACTCGTAATGAAAAGGTCGGGGGTTCGATTCCCCCAGGCGGCTCCATAACACCAGGTCAGGGCGGGTACGGGGAAGAATCCCGGTGCCCGCCCTGACCTGTTTTCCCAACTAATTCCCAACTAATTGTCGTCGCCGGACACCGCGCGATGCAGCACGTCGGCAGCCGCTTCGTGAGTTCGCCCACGTGCCATGTAGTGCCGCTGAGTCATCGCCGGATCAACATGCCCGAGCACGTCAGCGGTGACACGGGCCGACAGCCCGGCATCATCGAGGATGGTCGCGACCGCGTGGCGGAAGCTGTGCGGAACGATGTCATCCGGAATCCCGAGCGCCTCGCGGACCCTTCTCCACTCGGCCCCGACATTCTGGGGATCTCGCATCGTCCACACCGCCGAGGGAAACACCAGATCCAATGCATCGGCATCAGGATCAGGCGGCGAAGCCAACCGGCGAGCCGCGAGAACTGCCTTGCGCCGTTTGAGCATCTCGACAGCGAAGGGTGGCAGCGCGATCTTGCCGCCCCGGTTCTTCGAGCTCGCGGCGGCGGCGTTCTCTTCCCGGACAAGACCCTGTCCAGGAACGCGCGCAATCTTCCCCGTCGTGCGCAGCGTCCGGCCATCTATGTCGATGTCAGACCACAACAACCCCAGTACCTGAGAACGACGGAGGGCCGACCCGGCTAGCAAGGTCACCAGGTCGGCCAGGTCCGCGCTTTCGCAGTACTCGGCCACTGTCGGCGGGGTGTAAGCCTTGACCGGTTTTGCGCGATTCCGCTCGGCCTTCGACAGCTTGCGCGGGCAAGGCAGGACAGACGTGCGCACCGCCGCAAGGATGAACCGCAGCTCCTCAACACTCAGGTCACCCGCGCCCCCGGTACGGCCCTTGGCCTCGATGTTCTTGGGCATCTGTGACTCACGCACCGGATTGATCGGCATCGCATCCTTGCGAACCGCGTAGCGGAACATGCCAGACAAGACGTTGCGCGCAATTTTCATCGTGCCCGGCCCCCTGGCGTGGCCGACCTCTGCCAAGAACGCTTCAACTGCCGAGGTCCTGACCTCGAGTAGACCGCGCCCGCCGAACGACGTGTTGAACATTTTCGCCACGTCGTCGTACCGCTCGAGTGTTCTACCCACGCGACCCTGCTCCACCAAGTGGTTTCGGTAGATGTCCCACAGTTGCCGAACACTCGTCGACGATGACAGCTCGCCACCCAGATCGATACGGATGGCAGACGCAGCGGCCAGCACCGCATCTAGCGCGCGCTGGCCGGTGCGGTCTGGCACCTCTCGGCCCCGCCTGTCCACCTTGAGAGGGGAGACGCGGGCGAGATCCCGACGTTTCCCCGAAGCGTCGCGCACGAGAACCCGCGCGGACCAACGTCCAGGCGACAACTCCGTAAGCATCGGTTTACCGGCGACACCCAGGGGGCGAGCAGGACGGCCGCGACTCACGCCCACCCGCCGATACTCAGCTCTCTAGGCCCTCCAGCGCTGCGTCCAAAGCGTCTAGATCCCAACGGAACCCCTTTCCGATCCTCTTCGGCCGAGGAAGCCATGGATGCTTCTCCGGTTCACGAGCCCACCGCCGCAGGACTTCCGGGTGAACGCAGATGTGCGCGGCGGCATCCTTGGTCGGCACCCACCGCCGAACCGGTGGCATCAGCGGTGCCGGATCAGCAGACACGGTTGTCTCCCCGCTGGTCAACAGCAGAATTATTGCTGATAGTTTGCTGACTGTGAGGGGGATTGTTCGCAATAGAGGGAGGCGGCAGCCCGACCGCGAGCGCTGCCCGGTCGTACTCCGCACGCCATTCCCGCCGTTGCGCAACAGCTTTGAGCAGCAAGAACCCACGTTGAGGAATCCGGGTACCCGGACCGACCTTGGACCATGTGTAGCGGCGCAGGTCCGGGCGTGGCTTGTCGATGCCGACAGCGGCCAGCGTCGCCCGAACGAACTCCATCCGATCGGCCTTGTGATCCCCGATCGTCTTGCCTGTCCACTTCTCCGAGGTCAACACCCGATTACCCGGCAAGCCGAGGTTTTCGCGGCGATGTGCGCGCCCCTTGCACTGCCCAGGCCGGGTACGGGCTGTCGCGCCTTTGGGAACGATGCCGTAGGCCAACCACACCGAGCACCGCTCCGAGCACGGAGTCTGGCGCAGCGTCGCGTGTAGCCGGGCGTAATGGCCCCGTTGCCGAGCGGTTTTCGCCTCGAGGATGTCGGACACCGATTTGGTCAGGTACTTGCACAGGTACCCGATCCCGCGTTCGGCCTTCTCGGAACCGCCGACCAACCGGCGCGCGTCCACCTTCCGCCCGAAGCGCGCCACATGCGCCGGTTGCGCGTCCTCGGCCCAGGTCGATTCCATCGCTTCGTCCCAAGATTGCAGCGCCATTCGGCTGGTCGGGTCGACAAAGGTCTCCTGCTCGCGGTCCCACACCGGTAGATGAGTACCGCCGCAGAGCAGGTGTTTCGGACGCGGCCACCACACTTGGTGATAGGTCGCTTCGGTCACTCGCCGGATCAGGTCGACATCAACCAGCCCGCGCAACGCGATGTGCAGGTGCGGCGCACCCCGTTTCTGCGGTTCGACCACCCCGAAGTACTGGATGTTCCAGCCGATCGCACGGCGCAGGTTCTGTATCCACCGCGAGAACAACCGCGCGCACCAGATCGCATCCCAGGCCGCACGCGCGTAGTCGTAGCTCTCGGGGTCGATCGGAGTGGAGTCCTCGCGATGGACCTTGCCGTAGGAGTCCATTGTGATCGTGACGAACATCGACGCCCGCGCGGACCTGTCAGCGTTGGCCCCGCCGATCGTGCGGTCATCGACAGGCAGTCGCGGCAGGTCGGGGATGTCTTGTCGGCGACGAGTCGAGCGGCCCCGACCCGCCCCGGTTCCGGTCCCGGAGTCGGTGTCTTCGGGTTCGGTGTCGTCGCTGTCGATGGGATCGCGGCCGGCATCGGTGGCTTCCGAATCAGCCGGCGGTTTCCCGGCGGTGCCGAGTGCTGTGAGTTGGTTGTCGGCCCACCCGATTTCGGCGACCAGCTCCGCGGCTTCATGGTCGACCCCTTCGGAAAGCGTCGCCATCAGGTCAGCCCGGTACACCATCAACGACACCTGATCCAACGATGGTCTCGCACGCGGTATCTCGGGCTCACGGTCCAGATGCCAACCCACCTGGCACTGCTGGGCACGTACCCGTTTGGCTTGGCGTGCGCACGGACCGCACACCACCTCGAGGGTGTGCCCACACGGCACCGGCACCAGCTCCCGTGCCCCGGTCTGGGTGTCGGTGCGTTCGAGGACCATGGGCCGCACACACACCCCGTGCTGTTCGGCCGCCGCGATAGCCACCTCATCGAACGAGGGCATCCGCAGGCGTAGCCCGGACACGGCGTCATCTTCGGCACGCCCACGATCGAGGACCAGTGTCGCGTCATGACCGGTCATAGCTCGGCCCACCCGCTGCCGGTACTAAATCGCTTGGTACGCAACGGTTTTCCATCTTTGTCACGAGGCAGAGGTGGGAATGTCGCCATGATCCACTCGATATCGTCATCGGTGGCCAAGTAGGCGCGCACACGGGTGATCTCGGTTGAGGTCTCGTGTTCGACAAACCCGACACCGGGCGTGTTCTCGGGGATCTCGTCACACAACGCGCCCCGGTCGCGCCCGCCCTTGCCGAACACCATGTCGGGTTGGGTGTGCTCACGCAGCCGCAACCCCACCCGGTAGGGGAAGAGCTGGCGCAACTCGAGAACTTCTTTGCTCGGGTCCTGCAAGCAGCCCACCACCGGCACCGCGACCGCGCGGGACTGGGTCAAGATCACCCCCAGGCATCGGGTGATCGCGTCACGGATCTTGCGATCGGAGTAGTACGCGGTCAAACTCGCCGCTTCATCGATCAACAGCAACACCAACGGCTCATCCACAGACGGAGTGATCGTGCGCGCCCGAGCAGACATGTACTTCTCGCCCCGCGACTGAACCAGCTTCACCGCGTCCTCGAGAATCGCGAGCGCTTCGGTTCCACTCGACGCGGCGAAACGCGCGAACCATGCACGGGCGTAGCCGAATTCGAGCCCGCCTTTGGGATCGATGACCCACACCACCACCGACCCGTCACGGATCGCGGGACCCAACGCGGCCAGCAGCGACCACGCCACCGATCCTTTGCCCGATCCGGTGGCACCGGCCACCATCACCTGATTGCCGAGAAGGCGCACCGTCCACGGTTGCCCCAGCTCGGTCACACCGACCGGGAGCGCGTGCAGGTCGACCGTTTTCGGATCGGCGCGCGGCAACGGGATCGGATCGGCGAGGATGTCACGGTGCACAACCTCGAGCCGCATCCAACCCGGTTTGAACAGCCGTATCCGGACCCCGACCGCGCCGAAGGCATGCCGTAGGGCGTCGGCTTGTTGTGCCCAGTCCTCGAGCGTCTGACCGTCGAGCATCTTGATTTCGAGGATGTCGGCCGCCGGGCCGGGCCGGACCGCAGTCAGGTACGGGGTTTTCACCTCGGTATCGAGCACGCTCGAAAGCCCGTGCATGGCAGCGATTTGCGACCAGCGACGGCGGTAGGTCCACCACACCCGATGTTTGGTTCGTATCCGCCCGCTCACCCAGCGTTGCCACGACACCGGCCAGGCCCACACCCACACTCCCCACACCGAGACCGCGACCACACCGACCGCGACACCGACCGGCCACCCCCGCCAGTACCCGGCAGCCACCGCGCCCGCGATCGGCACCGACAATATGGGAAATATCAACGCCCACAACATGATTCGTAGAGCTAGCATCACCGATTTCTCGAAAAGTCGCATCAGGTCGAGGCCGAGTTGATCACCGGCCGTGGAAGGTTGTTGGTTTCGGTAGAAGTCATCAGAACGAGCCATCATGATTTGTCCTGTCGAGTAGTCGCCATTGCCGCGCGAGAAGGCGCGGGGTAAGGACCCGAAGCGGTGCGGCGGTAACCGGTCGGAACCAGATACCGCCGCACCATCTAGCGGTGAGGTGTAGTCAGTCGCCGGACTTCGCCGGACCAGACGGGGTGCGCGGTCCTGGGGCGTACCCCGTGGCCCGAACAACCCAGCTGAGGTACTTGAACTCACCTTGTCCGGCCACACGCGGTGTGACGATCAGTCCGGTCAGCTCGATCGGACGCATGTCCGGTCCGATCTCCCCGGTTGTCGGCACCGGCTCGGTGTCGGACAGCAACATCACCTCATACGCCTTACGGCGCGGATGCTTCTCCGCCGGATCGAGAACGGCGATCTTCCAAACCAGCTCGTGAGACACCGGATCACGGCGTTGCGGTCCGGGCCGCAATGGATCACCGGTGTATTCGGTGTCCGGTACAACCGGTCCCACCTGGTACAACCCACGGGCGTAGAAGTCGGCGAATGCCGGGTGGAATCGGAAGTCGCGCCGGAACTCCGGCGTCTCGTTGGTGTCTTTTTGGACCATCACGGCCACCCTCTTTCAGGGTCAGAACACGCGACGGGGCGGTACCACAGCCAATTTTCGACTACTCTGGACATGGCAGAGCCCGTCTCTGCGTGGATGGAATGGGGACTCTCGCGGTGGGTTAGTGGCCCGTTGTCCCGCGTGAGTTTGTTTCGTTCAGGCTGTCCCCTCGGTCGCACGAGGGGACAGCCGCGATTCAGCAACTCGGAGTCTGGTTGATCATCAGGGCCTCTCTGTCTAGTCAGAGGCCGAGGCACCGGGAGAATGGCACGACGGCCGAAACGAAACGCCACCCGGTTCAGGGTCGCGCTGCTCTGTCCGTGTTCCCAGCTGACACATTCAGAGCGAGTCGGCGCGATTCGTCAGGTTACCCCCAACCTTCGCGGCGAATCATGCCTACTACCATCATCCAGACACATCCGCCCCGGTCAAGCCCACATCGGGTGGGTAATACGGCTCCGTTTTGACCGTTCAACGGTTAGATGTGCCAAATGCATTGGCAAGCAACCAAATTCGACTATTCTGCGGTACCGAAAATTGCGTCAAAATCCTTTCCGGCGAAACGTAAAGAGCACCACTCGAACACGCCGAGCGCCGAAACATGCGCGCACAGAACAGCATTCCAATCGAAGATGCATAAGTGTACGGCGGGGTCAAGGCTGCTAGCTGTTCCAATTTTGACACATCAAAAAATGATCGGTTTAATACTGCGCCCGCGTGGTTAAGAGTGCGTTCCTCCTGCGCCCTCCCCGCTGTATACCGACATACGAAACCCCCGGAGCTGTACGGCATCCGGGGGAGCGATGTAGTTGCTATTCGGCCGGGTAGAACTCGCAATCTGAACCTTCGGAATGCTTTTCGCATCCCTTTTCCGCGATCGTTCCAGCCTAATCAGTTTGGTCGACAACCCATTCCCGATAGCCCTCGTGGGCTTCGACGATGGGCACCGCGAGCACTTGCGGGGTGTCGTAGGGGTGTTCGGCGTCAGCGCGTCGGATGATCTCACCAACTGATGACGCGCGGGTATGGATCAACAGCAGCGCCTCCGCGTCATCCTGTATCGCGCCATCCCATGCGTAGATGCTGCGAATGCCAGGCATGATGTTCCCGCACGCGGCCAGCCGGTCGGCAACCAGCGATCGGGCGAACCCGGCAAGCCAATCGGCAGACTCGGCGGTGATCGTGACGGTAACTAGGGGACAGACTTCCTCGCGGGTCGAGCGAGCATCGGACGACTCGCTCAGAGACTTTTCGGCCATGAGGTCAAGTTTCCATCAGTCGACCGGAGTAGGTCGACCAACGGTTCGGATAGTTGAGCGTGGCGGGTGATCGCACCCCATCCACGAATCACCAGACCCGCAGCGGATTGACCGACCCAGGAACCGGCCATGGCTAGACCCTGTGGGTGTAGGGCGAAGTACATCGAACCCTTGGACCTAACAGCGCCTTCGGTCGCGACATACCAGCCCATGAGAGATTCGTTGTCCCACAACCGAAGTTCGCCAACCCAGGTATAGGACCCCTCGTCAACGGGTCGCGCACGGGCACCATCAAGCGCAAGGAACGCGCCATCCTGGGCGATGCTCAGCCCGTGGGTGTCGACCCGCTCCCCAGTATCGCCCCAGGTCTGCCATGAGGCGGACCACTCGCCCGAGAGGTCGAGCGTTCGGGCCGCCCGACCCACTAGTTCGTTGACCGAGACGCCGAGCGCGTCGGCAAGCTGTAGCCCGATCACTACGTCGGGAACGGACTCTCCGGATTCGTACCGGCTGATTGTCTTCTGATCCGTGCCGACTAACCGTCCCAGCGCGGCTTGCGAGAGCTGGAGTTGCTTACGCCGTCGTCGGATCACATCGGCGATGGTGTTCATCTTTCCCACGATAGTTCAGACGTATACGTCTGATCTAGACGGTCTCGACTTACCCGGAGCACAATCCTTGACACGGCACTTCGGAGGGGAGTGCGAGAGCAGGGGACGCCATGACAAAAGTGGAAATCGAAATCCTTGCCGCGTTGCGGCCTGGAGGAATGCTCACGCTTGAAACGATGACCAAGACCATCGGCCGACCGAAGTGGGTGGTACGCCGCGCTGCCAAATCATTGCGCCGCCAGGCTCTCGCGTCGGAGAACCGGGCCGGTCAGTGGGAAATCAGCGGTGGACGTGCGTAATGAACACGACTCGACCGCGCACTCTCGACGAGCCGCCATCGCTTGCTGAGTCAATCGCCAGTCTGGACGGCATGGGTTTGATTCGGTCCGTTTCACTGCCCAAACGCATACCCGGTCGCTACACAGCCGAATTCGGACCGCCACCGATCGACCGAGCCAGACCGTCTGTGTCAATGGCTGTCCATGGGTGGAAGGCCCAAACTTCCCGGTGCGGGGTCGAATCCCCACCCGGCATCGGGAAACCCAACCCGATTGCACCCCGTTGGGGACCGCCCGTCCCCGCGACCGGGTTGCCCGAGGAGTTCGTATGACCCAGACCAGCCCGCCCGCCACCGCCTACATCGAAACCCCCCGATCGCGATGCGAGTTCTACCGCCGCACATGCTCGCTGCCCACCGTGATCGACCCGGCAACCGGGCGGATCACGATGAAGGCCGGGATGGTCGGGGCAGTGATGATGCCCACCGACCTCGCTCGACGAGTCAAAACCGCCCTCGACATTCGAGGGGTTACGCCACTACCGATCATCGGCCACCCCCGAGCCGACATGTGGACCTTTTTGGTTCGCTCCGACATCAAGCCGATCCGTCAGCCCGAGAACGTAGCCCGGCTGTGGGAAGCGCGCGTAGTGGTGATCCGTGAGGGCGATATCGCGTTGCCGTCCCCGGTCCCGGACCCGCTGTTGGTCCGCACCTGGGTATCTCCGGCGATCAGCTCGTTCCGTCCATCAGGGTCGGTAGTCATCGATCGCGCCCTGGGGTTCCTACCAGGGCGGCACACCTGATGAACCGTGGCGGCCGCTCACCACGCCCCGACGAACCCGACATCCATATCACAGTCCAATTAGCCAGTGTCCGAATGGATTTCATCGCATGCCTAACCGCCGCACTGGTGTTCGTGTGTGAAGTGACCACCCGCCGCCCCGGCACGGTCACCGTTGATCCCGGCCACTGTGCGGGCCTGTCGCGGCTCCCCAACGAGCGGCTTTACCTCCAGCCCTGACCGTGTGAACACCACACGTTCCCCGACCAACCGAATGCCCTCGCTGCGATGCGCCCCGGTCGGCCTCCCAGTGCCTCACCGGCCCGCTGCGCGAGGGCGGCCCCGGAATCGGTTCCCGACGTTTCCGGGGCCCACCCATCTTTCTTGTCGACCAACCAGAGAAACGGAGACAGCCCCAACGTGAGCAACCTCGCCCCCGACCATTTCACCGTTTGGGACCAGTCCAGCCCCAACGCCGCGCGGGTGCTCACCGCCGTTCTGGGAGGCAAGGACTACTACATCACCGACCGCGCGATAGCCGAGAGGCTGACCCACAACAAGATCGCCCCCGCGATCACCGAATCACGTCGGTTCGCCCGTCGCGCGGTCGGATATCTCATCGACCACCACCAGGTCACACAGTTCGTGGAACTCGGGTGCGGGTTCCCTCATCCACCCAACATTCACGACATCACCGCCGAACGCACCGACACCGCCCGCACGCTCTACATCGACAATGACCGACTCGTAGCCGTCCACGCCCGCGCCCTGATGACCGCACAAACCATCCACACCGCCGAGATGGACCTCACCGACACCACCGCCATTCTCGACGCCATCACCGTCCGGTTCGACATGTCCGCACCGATCGCGCTGTGTCTGTCCGGCACCGCGGAATTGATCGATGACGCCCCGGCGATGGTCGCGGCATTGACCCACGCACTACCGGCAGGAACGTGGCTGGTGCTGACCCATGTCACCGCCGACATCCACGGCCACCACATCGACTCCGCTGCGCGAAGCCTGCGCGCGGCCGGAATCGATTACTACCCACGCACCCACGACGATATTGCCGCGATGCTCACTGGCTACCACCTGCACACCCCCGGTCTGGTCGCCCCGCACCAGTGGCGACCCGAACTCCTTGGCTCCAGTCGCTATGACCAGGCCACCGAACCACTACACCCTGCCGTGTGGGACCTGGCCGCCTATGCCGCGATCGGTCAACGACACCGGGCCGAAAGGCGTACACAGTCCGTTGTGCTGGTGACTCCTGACGTCACCGTCTACTGATGGCGCCACACCTTCACCGAGGAGATGAGCAGGAGCGCGGTCAGTATCGGGATAAGCGCCGCGCTGGGCACGACACCGAGCAACAAGCCACCGGCGATGGTTCCCGCGATCGATCCGGCGGCCATGACGAACACGAAACGGGTATTGGCCCGCAGGACTTGGAAGCTGGCATCGCGGCTGTAGCGAGCGAACGCGACCAGCATGGTCGGCAACGACACCATCAGCGACAGGCTCCCCGCGACCTTGATATCGACACCGAACAGCAGCACGATCGTCGGGATCAACAGCTCCCCGCCCGCGACACCCATCAGTGCGGCCACGATCCCGATCCCGACGCCCGCGACCACCGCGACACAGATCCGCGCCACGGTCGGTAATTCCAGCGTGCCGACATGGCCGAGGTGGGTCACCGACAGAGCCGCAGCGATCAGGACCAGGAGCAGGGCCAAAACCCGGTACAGGGTGCGTGAGTGCATGCGCGTGGCCCAACTCGCGCCGAGCCAGGCACCGACGAGGCTGCCCGCGAGCAGGTTCGCCGCGATCGTCCAGTGCTGACTGATCTCGGTGTAGGGCAAAGCGATCAGCCGCGCCGGGAGTGCCGTCAGGACCACGATCAGGCTCATCGCCTTGTTCAGGATCACCGCGTGCAGGGCCGCGAACCCGAACAACCCGATCAGCAGAGGCAGCCGGAACTCCGCGCCCCCGAGCCCGATCAGCCCGCCCAATACCCCGATCACCGCGCCGGTGGCGAAGACCAATAGCAGCGCGTCGCGCCGTGCCACGGCCGACAATCCTGTCGGCTCCCCGACCACTTCACTCACACGCCGAAACGGTACGGGTGCGCAGCGATCTCACCGCCCGCAGCCCAAGTGTTGTCAGGATTCGCCGATACCGAAATCTGGCAGGCGGACTCGACGTCAGACGCCACCGATCGGCCTCGCGATTCACCGATAGAGCCACCCAGTCGCTTCACACGTGAGTGTGTGCATTCCTTGGCGTGGTGAGAAGGTTCTGGGCAGCTTTGGGGATGGGTTGCTGAGAGGAAGGGAGAACCGGGAATGGAGGAGCTGGGTCCCCGGAGATGAACAGAAAAAGAAAGAGAAGCCGGTAACCCAGCTGAGTAGTTTTGTACGTATCAGGTGAGAAGCTTTGCCGAATTTCTCTCTACAACATCAAGAGCGCGAACGCGCCGCCCCAAGGTGCCCCCACGCTGCGCTCCGGGGGACACCCGGGCGACGCGAACCTTCACGGCCCCACCTGCCCCAGGGCGATGTGTAAGCCGCAGAAACTACAACCCATAGTGCGGCAAGGCCATCGGGCATGCGTGGGCTACTTCCCGGAACGTGCGCCAGCCTCGCCGTGCAATCCCGAGCGCTGCCGCACCCCTCCGGGGTTTGCCCTACAGCCAAGTTGCCCATGGATAGCTAGACGGCTCAGGTTGCGGCGCGTCTACTCTTCGACACGCCGATCGGATGGGGCGTTGGTCCCCAACTATCTCCCAACTTATTCGCCTGCTGCGCGCCGTTGTCGAACGTATGTCTGAGTTGTCAATGGTTGTTCAACCTGCCTGTTTTGCCAGGTGAGGCACCATTTATGGGTTGTCGATTGTGGTCTTAGGTTGCCTCTGGTAGCTGGTGATTTCTGTAATGAAAAGGTCGGGGGTTCGATTCCCCCAGGCGGCTCCGAGGTCATCAGACCCTTTCCGGGAAACCGGGGAGGGTCTTTTGCTGTATCTAGGGGCCGCCGAGGAGGTTCCAGACTGTTGCGCGTTCGTGGGCGATGTCGATAGGGGTGCCCGCGAGGGTGGTGAGGAGGTCGGGGAGGGGCCAGGTGGACAGGTGGGCGTAGCGAGCTGAGTAGAGGCCGAGGTGGGTGAGGGCGTAGGTGTCGGTGTGGTCGAAGAGGGCGTAGGCGATGACCTGGTAGAGGTCGTTGGAGGTCAGGGAGTCGGCGCGGATGCCGGTGCGCTGGTTCTTCGGACCGAGGTGGGTTTTGAGGTCGAGCAGCAGGCCTGCGCTGATGAGGTCGGCGTCGGCGTTGCACAGGACCGAGGCGTCGAAGGTGGGGCCGGGGAAGGTCGGGGGGTGCAGGTGGGGGAGGAGGTGTTCTTCGGCGAGGCCGCGGAGTTCCCAGAGTTGGCGGATGGCGTCGGGGGGTGCGAGGGCGAGGAGATGGTCGGGGGTGAAGCGCCCGGTTCTGAGCACGTTGTCCAGGGCTGACTCGCGGAGCAGGCCACGCCGGTAGACCTCGGTGCACAGGGCAAGGGCCCAGCAGGCTCGGCTGAGTCGATCGACGTCGGTGGCGGTCGGGGCGACCGCGGCCTGAGCGGTCTCGATCACCGACTCGATGACGGCCGACTCGCGCGGATGGCCGAAGAATCCGAGGAGCGGCAGGACCGGCGCGTGCTCGGGGACCAACAGGAATCTGATCTCGAAGTCGAACGCGGCGCCGAGTGTGGCCGGGTTCGCGCCGCCGGTGTCGACCAGCAGTGGTCCGGCTTCGCGCCGGTACTCGGCCTGCACATCCCTGGTGTGGGGAAACCGGTCGTGGAGATATTCGCGCAGCGGCGAGGTCTTGTCGCGCAGTGCGGCGGACAGATTGGTGTAGACGTACACGGACCCTCCGTCTCCAGAGATGAGCGTGCTGTCGATAGTGCCACGGGCCGTGACCCCATGTTGCATAAAGATCTTTGCACACCTATCTGTGCAAAGAGTACTTTGTAACTATGGCCGACGAGGTACCGCCCAGAGAGATCACCGATCCCGCAGCGCTGCGAGCGCTCGCGCATCCCCTGCGTCAGCGCATCCTGCGCGCACTCGCCGAGAACGGACCGGCCACCGCGACAGCGTTGGGCGCTCGGCTGGGCGAGAACACCGGCGCGACCAGCTACCACCTGCGCCAACTCGCCGAACACGGCTTCATCGAGGAGGCGCCCGAACTGGCCAAGGGCAAGGAACGGTGGTGGCGTTCGCCGCCGAAGGACCTGCGCTACCGAATGGATCGCGAACAGTCACCGGAGCTGCGCGAACTGATGGAAGGTCTTGTCGCGCAGCACATCACCGAAGACATCGAGATGTTCCAGCGTTTTCAGGCCGAGCGTGCCGAGCTGGGTGAGTGGGCCGACATGATGCCCTTCTCGCGTGGCGCGATCTACGCGACGCCGGCCGAACTCGAGGAATTCTTCGAGGACTACATGACGCTGCTCAAGCGCTTTCAGCAGTCGCACCCGCAGGATCGCCCGGGCGCCCGCCGTGTGCTCACGCGCTTCCTCGCCTTCCCCGCACCTCGCACGAACACCGCAAACTAGGACTTGGCGTGCTCTCGATCTTCCGACGAATCATCCTGCTCACCTTCATGATCGCCGTCGTCGCCGGATTTCCGGCGGCGCACGCGCAGAACACCACCACCGTCGACATCACCGTCACCCGCGCGGACGGCACGACCACCGCGGGCACGGTGCACGCCCCGGCAGGCGCGACCGGCAGGCCGGGCGTCGTGCTCGTCCACGGATCGGGCAACGGCAGCGGCGAGCACTACGACCATGTCGCCGAGGCATTCGCCCGCGCGGGCATCGTCGCGTTGCGCTACGACAAGCGCACCGAGGAGTACACGCCGTCGCACCGCGACTATTCGCTCCTGGCCGACGACGCGCTGGCAGGCGTTGCCGCACTGCGGAATCGGCCCGAGGTCGACCCCGCGCGAGTGGGTCTGTGGGGCCTGTCGGAGGGCGGATGGGTCGCGCCCCTCGCCGCGTCTCGATCCGCCGACGCGGCCTTCTTGATCACGATCGGCGCGAATTCGGCCGCACCCGCCGCACAACAGAACTGGGCGAACGAGACTCGGTTCGGCGCGGCGGGCGTGCGCGGTTCGATGGTCGATGTGCTGGCCCGCAACGGTATTCGTCAGCTGGTCGCCGCCGGTCAGTTCGCGCAAGCCGACTACGACCCGATCCCGGTGCTGGAGCGGATCGCCCAGCCGGTCCTCGCGATCTGGGGTGATCAGGACCGTCTCACTCCGCCCGGTGACAGTCTGCGCGGCTTCCAGACCGCCTTCGAGCATGTCGGGAAAACGAACTACACGCTGCGCACGCTCCCGAACGCCCAGCACGCCGGACAGCCGACCACCGATGGCTTCGACAAACTTCCCGGCTTGGCGCCGGGATACGGCGAGCTCATGGCTGATTGGGTCAACGGGCTTCCCGGATCCGCCACCCCGCCGACGGCGGATCAGCCTGCGGCACAGGGGCATCCGGTGCGGGCGCTGGCTTCCGCCTCCTGGTGGGAATCGACCGCGATGCAACTGACCTTGCTGTTCGGCATGATCCTGGCGCTGGCCGGCTACGCGTTCACCGGAATGATCCGGTCCCGGCGACTGCCCGATCGGCTGCCTGCGCGAGTGCTGTTGTGCACGACGGTGATCGGTATCCTCGGCACGATCGTCCAGCTCGGCTACATCCTCACCACCCGCGCAACCTCGTTCGGCCCCTTGCTGTTCGGCCGCACCCTGCCCTGGCTGGCACTGCAACTGATCGCCCTCGGCGCGGTGGTCGCGCTCGGGTTAGTGCTCGCTCGCGCCCGTCACACGCTCGCCGGTGCGAACGTCGGAGCACGGACCCGATGGGCCCTCTTGGTCTGCGGTGGAACAGGTTTCGTGCTCTGGGCGCTGTACTGGGGTCTGCTGCTCCCCTGAACCTACGAGAAAGGCCCCCGACGAGGTCGGGGGCCTTCTTCGCGGTTACTCCTGAGCCGATCGCCGTTGATCGGTCTCAGGAGAACTGGCTCGGGTCAGCGGGCTGCGACGTTGCGGCGGGTGGCCCGAGAGTTCATGGAGCTGCGCAGGATCTGGTGCAGAACGGCGTCGAAGGCGTCGGTGTCTTCGACATTGCTGAGGTGGCCGTGCGGCAGCACGTGGAAATCGGCCAGGTTGCCGGTGCGGCGCAGGATGTCGACGATCGGGCGCGACAGGCGCTGCGGCAGCAGACGGTCCCTGGCACTGGCGATCACGGTGGTCGGGACGGTCAGGTTGGCGGTGCCTGCCGACAGATCCATGTCGGCCATCGCGGCAGCGTGACGCCCGCGCGCGATCGGACGGCAGGAGCGGATGATACCCATCGCGAAGTCGACCTCGTCGGCCGTGGCATCGGGGGTGAGAATGCGACTGCGCAGAACCTGCTGGGTGAGCCAGCCGCCGGGGATCGGCAGCGGCGCGAACAGCAGCGACTCGCTGACCGGCTGCGGCATCCGCACCGGTGCGCCGAGCAGGGTGACCGGGTACTGCGCGACGGTGAGCTGCTTGTTCAGCAGCGGCAGCATGTCGGTTTCCCAGCGGATCGCGGCATTGGCGGTGTTGGCGAGCAGCACGGCGGACGCGCGTCGCGACACCTGCTCGGGGTGATGCTTGGCCCAGGCCTGAATGGTGAGCCCGCCCATGCTGTGCCCGGCCAAGACCGCTTTCTCGTCTCCACGCAGCGTCGCGTCGAGGACAGCGGACAGGTCGTCGGCCAGGGTGTGTTCGCTGGGAGCGGCGGTGCCGAGAGTGGAGGCGCCGTGGCCGCGCTGGTCGTAGCTGACCACGCGGTACTCGCCGGCGAAGGCGGTGATCTGCGGGTTCCAGTATTCGATACTGCAGGCCCAGCCATGGATGAGGACCAGGGTGGGGGCGGTATCGGGACCGTAGACGTGGACCCGGATCTGCGCGCCGTCCGCGGTGGTCACCGGAACGACCCGGTGCTCGACGGTGGGGGCGTTGAATTTCGCAGTGGCGAAACTGCGGGTACGCAGCCCGGCCCGGAACTGTGCGGTCAGTGCGCCGGTCTCGAGGTGAGAGACCATGGATCGCGCTGCCGCGAGCGTCATCATCGACTTCGCAAGCATTGTCGGCACTCCTTTGTGTCGTAGGCCACCGTACAGTGCAAGCCAGGGTGCTAGCTAGTGTTAGCGGGTCACAGTGTCCCACTTGTTGTGAACTGGGTCACCGAGCGTGCTGACATTGTGAAATCGCCTGAAATCAGCGAAAAATTACACCGGAAGGGCACGATCGGGCATCGGTCGCGCTGGCGGCGGCGTACGGCCGCCGCTACCGTAATGGAGTGGACAAAACGCACGTCACGGCCGAGTTTTCCGGCGCGGACCCGAATCGGGGTGCCGCGCGCTCGACCTGGCAGCGGATGACGCCACCGCTGATCGCCGCCGGTCTCGGCGTCGGCACGCTGGCGCTGCTGCATTTCCGTGACCCGCACGTCGAGGGTTCCTACGGCCTGTGCCCGGTGTACGCGCTGTTCGGGGTGTACTGCCCCGGGTGCGGCGGCATGCGCGCGATGCACAACCTCACCGACGGCAACATCGTCGACTCGCTGCACAGCAATCTGCTGGCCCTGCCGCTGACCGTCGCCTTCGCGGTCTTCGTCATCGACTGGATCGTGCGGGCCCGCCGGGGACAACGGTGGCGCGTGCCCGGCCTCAGCGCGGTGACCGTGTGGTCCTTCTTCGGCCTGCTCGCCGTTTATACCGTGCTCCGCAATACGCCGTGGGGAACGTGGCTCACCCCCGTCTGACGTTTGGTTCACCGGCTGATTACCGGGCAACCCGAAGCTATGGGCGATTCACTGAAAGACAGAGTCCGGCAGAAGTTGCAGCGTCAGCTCGCCGAGGACGGTCCCGACCCCGAGCAGGACGACGCCAGGACCATCTCGGTGGCCGACGACCTCGACGCGCTCGAGATGGTGCAGGCCGAGGATCCGCTCATCGAGGAACTGGCCCAGCGCTACCTGGTGTTCTGATGCGCCTGCCCGCCCAGCGGCGGTAATTGCGGCAGCGGCTTGGTCCCGAGCCAGATCGCGAACAGCCCGCGCATCGGCGCCACACTGTAATGACCGGCCAGGTCGACGAATTCCTCCGTAGTAATAGAGGAGTGCCGGTACCGCACGGTCCACTCCCTGATCAGTTCGAAGAACAGGTGATCGCGCAGTTCCAGCCGCAGCGCGTGCAGGGTGAGCGCCCCACGCTTGTAGACCCGGTCGTCGAACATGTCCTTGGGTCCGGGATCGCCGACGATGATGTCCTGCGGCTGACGCGCCAGGTTCGCGCGCGCTGCCCGAGCCAGCTGATCGGCGGTCGGCCCACCGGACGCTTCGGACCAGATCCATTCCGCGTAACAGGCGAAACCTTCGTGCAGCCAGATGTCTTGCCACCGCTTCAGCGTGAGGCTGTTGCCGAACCACTGATGCGCGAGCTCGTGTGCGACAAGACGTTCCGCGCCGCGCTTGCCATCGCAATGATTGGCGCCGAAGATCGAAATGCCCTGCGCCTCGATCGGGATGTCGAGCTCGTCGGCGGTGACGACCACGGAGTAGTCGTCGAACGGGTACGGCCCGAACCTCTCGGTGAACAGGGCCATCATCTCGGGCTGACGTGCGAAGTCGTGTTCGAAGTTCGCCCGCAACCGCGGCGGGATGACCGCGTGCATCGGCACCGGTTCACCGACGGCGCCGACCCGGTACTTGCGGTAGTTGCCGATCTGGATCGTCGCCAGATAGCTCGCCATCGGCTCGGCCATCTCGTACACCCAGGTGGTCTGGCTGGCCTTGGCCTGCTTATTGACCAGGGCGCCGTTGGCCAGCGCGTAGAACGGGCTGTCGGTGGTGATCGAAATCCGGTAGGACGCTTTGGAACTCGGGTGGTCGTCGCACGGGAACCAGGACGCGGCGCCGTTGGGCTGGCTCGCGACCAGCGCGCCCTCGGTGAGCTCTTCCCAGCCGACCTCGCCCCACGGCCCGCGCACCGGCTTGGGGGTGCCCGAGTAATGGACGGTGATCTCGAGAACGCCACCGGCGGGGATCTTCTGCTGCGGCGTGAGCGCGAGCTTGCCCTGCTGATGGACGAATTTCACCGCCTTCGACCCGTTGACGAGCACCTTCGACACCATCAGCGCCTGCGACATATCGAGGGTGAACCACGGCCGCACCGTGGTGGTGACCGCGATGATCACCGCACGCCCGGCGAGCCGGTTGGTGGCGGGTCTGTAGCTCAGTTCCAGCTCGTAGCGGGACACGCGGAAGCCGCGATTGCCGTTCTGCGGCAGGTACGCGTCGATGGGGTCCTCGTAGAACTTGCTCCGCATCAGGCGGCTCCGCGCTGCCTCGACTCCCGCGTCGAGGCGGGATCGGTCCAGTGCGAGATGGGATTGCCCCACCAGCGAGTCGACGGCGGAACCACGTCGCCGCGCATGACGAGCGACGCCGGGCCGATGGTGGCGCCCGCCCCGATGTGGGCGGCGGGCAGGGCGACGCAGTGCGGGCCGAGGGTGGCGCCCGCGTCGAGTGTCACCGTGTCCATGGACATGATGCGGTCGTGGAACAGGTGTGTTTGCACCACGCAGCCGCGTTCCACGGTCGCGCCGTCACCGAGTGTCACCAGGTCCGCCTCCGGTAGCCAATAGGACTCGCACCATACCCCGCGGCCGATCTTGGCACCGAGTCCGCGCAGCCACAGATTCATGACGGGAGTACCCGTGGCGGCACGCGCGAACCATGGCGCCGCGACGGTCTCGACGAAGGCGTCGGAGACCTCGTTGCGCCACACGAACGAGCTCCACAGCGGGTACTCCACCGCGCGAATCCGCCCGACGATCAACCACTTGGCGGCCACCGCGATGGCACCGGCGACCGCGCCCGCGGCCATCAGCACCAGACCTGAGACAAGAGCCGCGACAAGGTAATCGGTGTGCTGAGCGATCGACGCGAGGACGAGCAGCACGCTGAGTCCGATGGCGAAGGTCACCATCACCGGGATCAACCGGCAGGTCTCCACGAAGGCGCGGGCCAGCTTGAGCCGCAGCGGCGGATCGAACGTGCGCGAGGTGTCGCTGGATTCGGTCGCGCGACGAAGCCGCACCGGCGGGCTGCCCAGCCAGGACGAGCCTGCCTTGGCCTTGTTCGGTGCGGCCGAGAGCACCGCGACCAGACCGTTCTTGGGCACGCGCCGACCGGGCGCTGTCATCCCCGAATTGCCGAGGAAGGCGCGCTTGCCGACCTTGGATTCGCCGATGCGCAGCCAGCCGCCGCCGAGTTCGTAGCTGCCGATCATGGTGTCGTCGGCCAGGAACGCGCCGTCGGAGATCACGGTGAACTTGGGCAGCATCAGCACGGTCGACGCCTCGACGTTCTTGCCGATCTTCGCGCCGAGCAGGCGCAGCCAGATCGGGGTGAGCAGGCTGGCGTAGAGCGGGAACAGGAAGGTGCGGGCGGAATCGAGCAGCCGCTCGGTGGCCCACACCTGCCAGCCGGTCCGGCTGCGCACGGGGTGGTAGCCCTCGCGCAAACCGATGCTGAGCAGGCGTACCGCGAGCACGGTCGCCACGGCGTACACGCCGAGGCTGAGCAGGGTGGCCAGCGGCAGGATGGCGAAGCCGCGCAGGGCGGCGGCGCCGATGGTGGTCTCCTCGCGGACCCACCAGGCGATGAAAGTGCCGCCCACGGCGAGGCCGAACACGGGCATCGCGGCCAGCACCATCGACGACAGGCCGAACACGACCAGCCAGTGCCTGGCGCGTTCCGGGGAGTGGTCGGGCCAGCGGCGCGGCGCCTTCCCGGTCTTGGTGGCGGGCGAACCCGCCCATTCCTGTTCGCCCTTGACCTTGCCCGAGACGGCGGAGCCGGGGGCGATCTCGGCCTTCTTGCCGATCTTGGTGCCGGGCAGCAGGATCGAGCGGGCGCCGATCACCGCGCCGTCACCGATGGTGATGCCGCCGATGTGCACGATGTCGCCGTCGACCCAGTAGCCGGACAGGTCCACCTCGGGTTCGACGCTGGCGCCGTCGCCGAGTTCGAGCATGCCGGTGACCGGCGGCAGGCTGTGCAGGTCGACGCCCTTGCCGATCTTGGCGCCGAGCGCGCGGGCGAACGGAACCATCAGCGGTGCGCCGGACAGGCTTTCGGCGCCGCTGGCCTCGGACAGGCGTACGGCGGCCCACAGACGTAAGTGCACGGCCGAGCCGCGAGGGTAGGACCCCGGGCGAAGTCCCGCGAGCAGGATTCGGGCGCCTGCCACGCAGATCGTCATCCGGCCGATCGGCGAGATGAACAGCACGAATGCCAGCAGAATCCACCACCAGGACAGGCGCGGCAGCCACGGCAGCGAACCCGACCAGCCCGCGATGCCCGAGACCACGGTCAGCCACGTGACCCACTGCAACCCGGTGAGGGTGGTCAGCGGAATCGTGGCCAGCACCTGGACGATCTGCGCGCGCACCGGTGTCGGCTTCACGACCCGCACGTCGACGGCGTCGACCGGCGCGCTGCCGTCGAGGAGTTCCACCAGCGAACCGAGCCGCGGGTGGTCGTAGAGATCAGCGACGGTGACGTGTGGGAACCGCTCACGCAACGCGCCGACGAGCTGTGCCGCCGACAGCGAACCGCCGCCCAGATCGAAGAATTCCGCGTCGAGATCGGTGGCCTCGGCGCCGAGGATCGCGTCCCACAGGCTCGCCACCCAGGCCGCCGTGCCTGACAGTCCGGTCTCGGCGGGCTCGTCGGTGCTCGGCAGCGGCCACGGCAGCGCGTCGCGGTCGACCTTGCCGGAGGTGCGCGTCGGCAGGTCGGCGACGATCGCCAGGCGCGGCACCAGCGGGGCCGGAAGTTGTTCGGCCAGAATCTCTCTGGCCTTCTTCACGTCGAAGTCGGGTCCGGCGCCGGTGAGATAGCCGACGAGGATCTTGTTGCCCGCCTTGGTGGTTCGGATCGCGGCAGCCGCACCGCTGACACCGGGTAGGTGCTGGAGCGCGTTGTCGAGTTCGCCGAGTTCGATGCGGCGCCCGCCGATCTTGATCTGGTCGTCGGCGCGGCCGAGGAAGATCAGGCCCTGGTAGTCGTTGCGCACCAGATCGCCACTGCGATAAGCGCGTTCCCATCCGAGCGAGGGCAGCGGGGCGTACTTCTCGGCGTCCTTGGCGGGATCGAGGTAGCGGGCCAGACCCACGCCGCCGATCACGAGTTCGCCGGTTTCGCCCTCGGCCACCGGGTTGCCCTGCGGGTCGACGACGGTCAGATCCCAGCCGTCGAGGGGCAGGCCGATGCGCACGGGCATCTCGCCGGTGAGCAGCGCCGCGCACGCGACGACCGTCGCCTCGGTGGGACCGTAGGTGTTCCACACTTCGCGGTCGGCGCCCGCCAGCCGTTCGGCCAGCTCCGGGGGCACGGCTTCGCCGCCGAAGATCAACAGTCGCACCGATTCCAGCGCTTGGGCCGGCCAGGTCGAGGCCAGCGTCGGCACCGTGGAGACGATGCTGATCTCACGGCGCATCAGCCACGGGCCGAGGTCGGCGCCGGTGCGCACCAGATCGCGCGGCGCGGGGACCAGGCAGGCGCCGTTGCGCCAGGCCAGCCACATTTCCTCGCAGGAGGCGTCGAAGGCCACCGACAGACCGGCCAGCACACGGTCGCCGGGGCCGATCGGGGCCTTCTGCAGGAAGAGCCGGGCCTCGGCGTCGACGAAGGCGGCGGCGTTGCGATGGGTTACCGCAACACCTTTGGGGGTGCCGGTGGAGCCGGAGGTGAAGATGATCCACGCGTCGTCGGCGGGGGTGGGCAGGGTGTTCCAGTCGTGGTCGCCGGAGGCGGTGGTGGCCGACTCGATGCCGTCGCCGGTGGCGATCGCGCTCACCCTCGCCTCGCCGAAGACGAGCCTGGCTCGCTCCTCCGGGTCGTCGGCGTCGACGGGCACGTAGGCGGCGCCGCAGTAGAGCACGGCCAGAATCGTCACGTACAGCGCGGCGGAGCCCGAGGGCATCCGGACGCCGACGCGGTCGCCCGGTCGCACGCCCGCCGCGGTGAGTTCGGCCATCCTGGCCTCGATCGTGGCGATCAGTTCCATGTAGCTGAGCACGACGGTGCCGTCGTCGACGGCCGGTGCGTCCGGGTGTGCGAGGGCGGTGCTGGTCAGGATGTCGACCAGGGTGCGCGGCGGCGCGGCGAGATCCGCGCGCAACAGCGGGTCGCGCAGGACCGCCGGTACCTCAGTGTGTGGCTCGAGCATCGTGCTCAGTCCACCTCTCATCGGTTGACCCCCATCGGTGGTGTCTGTTGTTTCATGAGCGGGTTACCGGAGGGCAAACAGGATGGTCACCAGATGCCAACGGTACTCGGTGCGGGTGTCGGCGGACGGCATCGCGGGGCGTGCCGTCCGCGCTGTTCACGACGGCGATTCCGGCAGTTCGCCCAGCGCCGTGACCACCAGCCGGTGCAGCGTGCGCTGTTCGTCTTCGTCGAGGCGCCCCAGCACCCGCGCGGTCGCCTCGGCGATCAGCTTGTCGGTGCGTTTGCACTGCTTGCGCCCGGCCTCGGTGATCCGCAGCCGGTATTTGCGGCGATCCTTGCCGTCGCGGGTGCGCTCTACCAGGTCGGCGCGTTCCAGCGCGTCGATCAGGCGGACGACTTCACTGCGGTCGATGCCGAGCGCGTCGCCCACCTTCTTCTGTGTCAGATCGGCGTTTTCCTCGATGAAGGTGAGCACCCAGTGATCGCGCAACGGGACGCCGATCTCGGCGTGCAGCGCCTTGGTGAGCCGTCCGAGCGCGTACACCGGGTAGCGCGGCAGGCCGCGGACGGAGTTCGTGTTCGTGGACATGAGAGGGAACTCTAGCAAATAGTGGAGTTGCCCAATCATCTCGGGTATCCATCATGGGGTGCCTAGATGGTTGGAAACTGGGTGTGATCAGGCAACTCGGGGGCAATCGTTCACGGGTAACCGACCACGTTGCTTGCGCGTGGCGAGCGCGCGGACTGATAGGCCTCGGCGCGGCGCCGGACCTGAGCGTGGATGCTCGACGCGGAATCGAGGTCGGCGAGGTCGAACGAGATCTTGCCGCCGTGGTCGTGGTGGATGACCAAGGAATCGTCGAGGACGCGATAGACCGCGCGAACTTCACCTTCGGCCCAGGCCGCGACGTACCGCAGCGCGACAGCCCGGTGCAGCGCGAGTCGCCAGTACCTGCTGGTTCGCTCGCGCAATCGATCGGCGCCGATGCCGTCGTACCAGCTGGGCTCCATCGGGTGCGAGGAGCCGCCCGGCGCGGACCCGATCGAGGTCGCCTGTGCCCAACGGTCGGCGGCGCTCAGATCGACCCACAGGATTTCGCCGTCACCGACCTGGTGGCCCGCGCGGGTCACGCGGCGCGACGGCGGTCGCCGGGGCGGTTTGGCGCGTGTGCCGATGACGGTGACGGCGGGCGTGCCGGGCAGTCGCGTTGCCGGGTCCACGGGCTGGTAGTCGGGATTGTCCTCGCGGACGAAGCCGAGCACGCGATCGAAGGCCGACAGGCCCGGTGCGGGGGCGCAACCGTCCAGGCACAGCAGGGTGCGGCCGAGTGCGAAGACGAGGTCCGCCGCGATCGAACCCCGCTTCTCCGCGTCGAATGCGCGGGTGAGGACCTGTGCGGGGACGACCACGATCGAGGTGTCCGACGGGCTGGTGTGCTCGGCGCAGCGGGTGAGGTGACCGACGTGCGCCGACTCGGACTCGGCGTAGAACAGGTAGTACGCGGTGGCGCCGAAATGCGCCGCGGCGTCCTGTAGATCGGCTCGCTGCGCGGAAGGCAGGGCAGCCGATTTGATCGGCTCACCGCGTCTGGCCCGCTTGGCCTGGATGAGCAACCGCACTTCGCTCGCACCCGAAGGGTCCTGCACGCTGTAGATGAAATCGGCACCGACTCCGCGCCTGCCACGGGCCCGGTTGCCGCCCTCCTCCGGTCGCGTCAGCAGCCGGAGCCCGCCCGATCCCGCCGCCTGCGTCGCCGACCCCCACGACGTGCACCCACGCGGCGGCACACAATCGGGGCACAGCGCGTCGATGCGGTAGTCCACCCCGGTGAGATGGCCGAGCAGGATCTCGGTGAACGTCTCCTCCTGCCACGGAAACAGCCGCGCGCCCAGGTGCTGCAGCCGGTACACGCTCTGACAACTCAGCCGCCGCGCCGCGATCGGGTCGACGAAGATCTCCGCCGGGAACTCAGACATCGAGCGGGATCTCGATCGTCGGGCGTAGCGCTTCGAGCTGGGTGACATACGCGCTGAGCACCCGCTCGTACAGGTCGTCGACCTTGGCGTGGCGCACCGTGATCACCATCGAGTAGCGGATCGGCTGTGCGTTGGCGGTGGGACGGCCCGATTCCCTGGCGGTGTGGTGGATGTCGAAGACCGGGTTGCGCAGGCTGTTCACGCGCTTGCTCCGCTCGGCGTGCAGGACGGTGTCCCACTTGTGGGAGTCGCGGCGCGGCACCGCCTCGGGGTCGAGTTCGGTCGCGCGGAAGAACGGGGCCGAATCCGGGTGGATTCTGGTCGGTTCGGCGAACCGCTCGTCATGCGGACGGAACGTGACGTCGAGGCCGCTGCGGGTGTAGCTGCCGGGGTCGGCGGGGTCGACCGGGGTGGCGAAGACCAGGGTCGCTCGGATGCGGACCATGCCGGCGGGCAGCGCCGAGGGGAGCGGGATCCGGGCGCGCAGGTATTTCGCGGGGGTGAGTTCACCCTGGTAGAGAACCCTGGCTTCGCCGTCGCCGCAGAGCACCATGTCGGCCAGGGTGGTGGCGATACGGCCGTGTCCGGAATCGGAATCCGGTGAGCTGGTGCGTCTTTCGGCAGTGTGCACGAGCAGGGCCTTCAGGTCGAGCGCACCGAGTTTCGGGCCGAACAGGGTGCGGGCGCCCAGTGCGGCGCGCAGGGCCATCGGGGCGGCGAAGCTGGTGCCGGAGTCGGGAACGGCGGTGCCGTCGGGTCCGACGACGTGGAACGGTTCGTGATCGCTGCCGCCGAAGGCGAGCAGGTCGGGTTTCACGGTGCCGGGGGAGCGGCCCGGCCCGATCGCGGAGTACGGCGCGCGGTTCCATTGCGCTCCCACCCGATCCGCCGAACCGACCGCGAGCGCGTTCACGCTGTCCGCCGGAACCTGCACGCGCGCATTGCCACTCGGCTTGTCGGCCTCGCCGTTGTTGCCGACCGCGATGGTGGCCAGCGTGGTGCCGTCGCTGAGGTAGTCGTCCCAGAACGCGGTCCAGGCGTGTACTTCGTCGTCCTCGATGGGGAGCTCGGGGCCGATGCTGACATTGACGAACTCGTATTTGCGTTGGCGCAGCACGGTATCGATGCGCTCGATGGCCGAATACAGCTCGCACTGATCGTCGTCGGTGTCCTCGTCGAGCACCTGATAGTGGTCGACGTAGCCGTAGGGGACCGGGACCGGCTGGACGGGGTCGACGCTGCCGAACAGCAGCGCCGAGGTGACGCGGTGGCCGTGGTCGAGATAGGTGCGCTGCGGTGCCGCGCTGTCGGCGAAGGTGTGGGCGTCGACCCACCGGGTCAGCGGGGTGTGGGCGGGGATGCCACCGTCGAAGACCGCGACGGTGAGTTCCCGGTCGGTCGGCTCGGCAGTCGGCAAGGTCGGGCGGAACGTCGACAGTGTTGTCCTGGTGGCGGTATGGCGGCCGAGCTGGGTGCGCATGCGCGGCATGCGGCGGATCACCCTGGTGAACGAGTAGCCGGCGAGCGCGGCGATGGCGGCGTGGGTGCCGGTGACGGGGACGAAGGCCAGGCCGCCGTTGTCGAGTCGGCGGTCGATGGCCACGTCGAGATCGAGATCGCGGGAGAAGTCGAGCAGACCCTGCAGGGCGATGTCGCGATCGGAGTGCAGCACCAACTCGGCGACGGTCTCCGAATTGCGCGGTGCCGCTGCGAGTCTGAGCCGGTCATCGGCGTTGTTGAGCCGGAATTCCGCCAGGCTGACGATGCCGATCTCGGCGCCGCCCAGCGGTGCGTCGGCGTTGATCCGCGCGGTGAGCAACTGCAGATTGACGCGGGTCGTCGCCAGGAACAGCAGGGTGCTCGCCCGTGGTTTGCCGTGCTCCGGCGCGATCGCCACCGGCCTGCTGCCCAGCGGATCCAACTGCATCGAGGTGAGAAGTCGCGTGGGATAACCACTTTTGGACAGATACTGCGGATGCAGAGTGACCGCCGTGACCGTCTCGTCCTCCGGGCAGGCCGTTTTGGGCAACGCGTCCGCGCTCGAGGTGGCCGCGCTCAGCATCGGCGCGAGTCGGGCTCGCGCCTGCGCCACCGTGTACGGGGACTGCGTCGAGCCACCCGATCTGCTGGGGGTGATGGGCGCGGTCAGTCGTTCACCGAAGCCGATCAGAAATCGCGGTGCCGCCACCCGTGAATCCCCCCAGCTGCCACGTTATTCCCGTCGATGCGTGAAACCACGAATGGTGTCGCGCGACACCCCCGTCAGCGCGCTGATCTGGCGCTGAGACAAGCCTGACACGCTCGTCAGCGTCTGCGCCAGCCGTAACCGATCCGTTTTGGGAAGTTCAGCTACCAGTCGCGCGGAATGCTCGGCCATCAGCCCGGGTAGTAGCTGGTCCTCGAGCACACAACGCCTGCGCAATCGCAGCATCGTGCGCTCGATATCGTTGAACGACAAGCCTTTCGACGCCAGCGCGACCGCGTCCACCGCACCGTCGGGCAGTGGCTCACCGGCGAACCGGCGAATCGCCTCGCAGCGTTGCTCTGCCTCCGGCAGCGCGAACTCCACGCTCACATCGAAGCGCCGCCACACGGCCGGATCCAGCAGATCGGCGTGGTTGGTCGCGCCGATCACCAGGCCCCCGCCGGTCGGCCAGTCGTCGATCTGCTGGAGCAGCACCGTCACCAGTCGTTTCAACTCGCCCACGTCGCGATCGTCGTCGCGACGCTTGGCGATGGCGTCGAGCTCGTCGAGCAGCAGAACGCACGGCCGCTGCTTGGCGTAGTCGATGGCGTGGCGAAGGTTGGTGCCGGTCTTGCCGAGCAGGCTGCTCATGATGGTCGCCAAGTCCAGGACCACCAGCGGCAGCGACAATTGGTGGGCCAGCCAGGCCGCGGCCATCGTTTTGCCGACGCCGGGCGGACCGACGAACAGCAAGCTGCGGGCCGGGGTCAGATCGGCGGCGGCCAGCCGGTCGGCCTGCTTGCGTTCGTCGACGATCTGGGTGAGCACGTCGTAGGTTTCGGCCGCCAGGATCGGCACTTCGGCGGTGGCTTCGGGCGGGATCACCCGCACCAGCGGCAGCCGGCTGTCACCGTCGACCGGAATCGGCGTATCCACTTCCGCGCGGAGGGGATTGGCGCGTGTGGGGTTCTGGCGCAGCAGCGCGACCAGCGCATCGGCCAGTTCGGGACTGGTATGCCGGTGTCTGCGCGCGGCCCGGCGCACGAACATCGCGACATCCTGCTCGCGCCCGGCGAGCGCCAACCTGGCCAGGTGGACGAATTCATCGGGTAGATCGGCGTTCACGTCCGCCGAAGTGGAGCTCAAGGCGTGTGACATGGTCTTCTTCCGATCAATTACGTGGACTGTTTTCGCTTCACTCGATCGTACGGCGTCCATCATGGGCAAAGTTCACCCCTTGTGTACCGGTTTGACATCGGACCCCACCCGCAGCGCCACATTGATCTGCCGAGCCCTCAGCGCGGCGATTCCCTTCGTCGGATGCTAGTTCCGCCACGCCCCCTCTTGGGCGATTCCCTTCGCTTCGGGCGTGCCTCGCAGCGTGCGGGGCCGGGGTGCCTACGCGATGCCGAGCGTCCAGACCAGCGCCATGGTGAACGGGTGGCCGCGCAGGTCGGCCCACTTGGGTTTCGCCGCGAGCCAGGTGTCGTCCACCAGGGCTTCGGCCGCTTCGGCGAGGACCCAACCGGCGTCGGTGCCCGCGGTGATGTGCTCGCTCAGCAGGTGCAGGTGGGTGCTGATCGCGATCGGATCGCCCCCCGCCGGGGTGTAGTGCGTCGGCATTCCTGTGACCATCATGAACTGCGGGTGGTAGCTGATTTGGACGAACGTGGCTCCTGGGGTAGCCAGCCGGGCGGCCTCGGCGTAGAACGGGCGCAGGTCCGGCAGGTGCTCGTCGATCAGCGAGGAGATCACGAGATCGTAGGCGCTGCTGGGCAATTCGGTGGCACACACGTCGGCCTTGGTGAGTGTGCGGTGCACGCCACGTACGCGAGCACGGGCCAGCATGCCCTCGCTCAGATCGACGCCGTCGATCTGAGCGCTACTGCGGCTGCGCAACCAGGCGCCGGTTCGGCCTGTCCCGCACCCCAGGTCGACGGCCTGCCGCACCGCCGCCCAATCCGGTCGACGCAGCCGATCCAGCAGCGCCGAGTCCATTTCGTCCATCACGGTGCGCTCGTAGGTGTCGGCCCAGCCGTCGTAACCGGTGGCGACATCGACAGTGGGGTAGTTGCGTCGGTCGAAATCTGCGAAGGCGGGCACCACCGGAGTATCACAAGGGAAAGCGCACGTGGACAACCGATTTCCCGCCGCGGTCGGGACGGCGCGGCTGCCGCGCCGAACCGGGAGATCTCGTGCGTGGCCGGGATCGACTCGGAGCGCGCCGACGACAGGTGGTTGACAGGTCCGGTGGTCGTCTGTCACTCTCGTTGCAGGTCACGAGTACCAGCGTTCAGCCCCGGCTTGCTGGTCGGCAACCCTCCTCCGCGGTGGGGTGCTCCGGGTGACGACCAGGCTGACGTCCGAATTGGGCGCGGCAAGCGCGGGCCACCTCTTCAGGAGCGGGTCCCTGAGCCGACGGGATTTCGTCATGACTGCTGTAATCGACCCCACCTGTGCCATCGCCGCCGTTTCCGGTGCCGACCTGCAGGTTCCGCTCGTTCAGGGCGGTACCAGCTCCTACGCCAACTTCGACTACGCGGCGAGCGCGCCGGCGTTGAAGCAGGTCACCGACCGGATTTCTCAGTTGCTGCCGTTCTACGCCAGCGTGCATCGCGGTGCCGGATACGCCTCGCGGATCTCCACCGAGTGCTACGAGGCTTCGCGTGGCTCGGTTGCCCGGTTCCTCGATGCCGACGACGACCAGGTCGTGGTGTTCACGCGCAACACCACCGATTCGCTGAACCTGCTGGCCGGGTGCGTGCCGGGGGAGACCGTGGTACTCGATATCGAGCACCACGCCAACTTCCTGCCGTGGGCGAAGCACGGTCGTCGAGTCGTGCGGGCCGCCGCCACTGTCGAGGAGACGATTCAGCGTGTTGTCGCCGAGCTGTGCAGCAAGCCCGCCGCGCTGCTCGCGGTGACCGGGGCATCCAATGTCACCGGCGAGGTGCTGCCGCTGGAACGCCTCGCGACCATCGCCCATCTGTGTGGTGCGCGCATCCTCGTCGACGCCGCTCAGCTGGCTCCGCATCGCCGGATCTCCCTGCGCGAGACCGGGATCGACTATCTCGCGTTCTCCGGGCACAAGTTGTACGCGCCGTTCGGCTCGGGTGTGCTCGTCGGCCGGCGGGACTGGCTGGACGCGGGTGAGCCCTACCTGGCCGGTGGTGGTGCGGTGCGCAATGTCGGTGTGACAGAGGTCGAATGGGCCTGCGCGCCGCAGCGGCACGAGGCCGGTTCGCCGAACGTGTTGGGCGCGGCCGCTATCGCCGCCGCCTGCGATGCGCTCGCCGCCATCGACCCCACCGAACTCGTCGCACACGAACGCTTTCTGGCCGACCGGCTGCGTGACGGCCTGTCCGCGATCCCCGGCGTCGACCTGGTCAGCATCTGGTCCGACAGCCCCGACTGTGTGGGCATCGTCGCCTTCACGATCGCCGATGTCACCCCCGGCAAAGTCGCCGCGTACCTCTCCGCCGAACACGCCATCGGCGTGCGCGACGGCCGCTTCTGCGCCCACCCCCTCCTCGCGAGCCTCGGCCTCGACGCCGCCCTCCGAGCCAGCATCGGCCTCGGCACCACCGCCGCCGACGTAGACCGCCTGATCGGCGCGGTAGCCACCCTGGTCACCCACGGCCCCACCTGGAACTACGCCGCCACCGACGGCCACTGGAACCCCACCCCCGAAACCCGCCCCCTCAGCGCCTCTTCCCCCGAAGGCGCCGCCCCCTGCCTGATCGGCTGAACGCGTCACAGGCGAGCTCCGCCGAATATCGGCCGTCGAGACCTGCTCTCGGCGGCCGATATTCGTTCCCCCATTGAGCGGCATCCGCCAGAGAATCCGACCGGACCGCTTCTCGGAAATCCCAGGTTTGGAATGCATTCTGGCTGGGTAACGCCTGTCGAACCTGTCGCGATGAAGCCCCCGAGATTGTCCGATAATCAAAGGGGACACTGTGACTCGACCGATTCAGCCGCCCGACCCGTGGGCTCGTCCGCCCCGGCAGCCCGAAAAGAAGCGGCGTTGGCCGTTGCTGGCCGGGATCGGAGTCGCCGGCGTGCTCGGTCTCTCGGTCGTCGCCGGTCTCAGTGACGACAACCCTGCTCCGGCCGCGCGGACATCACCCACCTCGACCACCCGGATCGTCGAATCATCGACCACCACAAAGCCGTCGACGACCACCGCGACCCCGACAACCACGGCATCCACCGCCCTGCCACTCGCCCCGACGACCACGATCGATCTCCCGCCGGCGCCCATCGCGCCGACCCCCACGATCGCGCCGCCGGTCATCGTCCCCGTGCCGACCACGACGGTCGACCTCCCCGCCCCACGAGTGGCAGTCGTGCCCGAGCCCGAAGCGCCCGCGCCCGCCAGCGCTTATTACAAGAACTGTGACGCAGCCAAGGCTGCCGGTGCCGCCCCGATCCACATCGGTGAACCCGGCTACCGACCAGAGCTCGACCGGAACAAGGATGGCGTGGCCTGCGAATAGGGGCCGATCAGGTATCAGTCGGAGACCAAACACCGGCGCGCAACCACGACCAGTCGTTTGCCTCGCTCACCGGCCCAACACTAGCTGTAGCACGTGGTCCACCGGCTTACGTAGACGCTCCGATCAGGTGTCGAGGGCGGTGGGGCGGTGGTATCTGCCGTTGTAGTAGAGCAACGGGGCTGCTGAGGGGGACTCTTCGGTTTGGTCGTGGACTCGGGTGACCAGGCCTACGGCGAGGGTGTGGTCGCCGAGATCGATGAGTTTGTGGAGGGTGGTGCGCAGCCAGATGGGGGTGCCGTGCAGGACCGGTTCGCCCGTGTCGAGGGTGGTCCAGAGGGCGCGGTCGGTGAAGCGGTCGGCGGCGGTGCGCGAGAAGCGGTGGGCCAGGTGTTGTTGGTGTTCGCCCAGGAAATGGATCACCACCGAGTCCGCGGCTCGCAGCGCGTCGATGCTCGATGAGGTGTGCGCGATGTTGAACGACACCAGGGGCGGTTCCAGTGACAGCGAGGCGAACGAGGTGGCCGTGAACCCCACCGGCCCACTCTCGGCTCCGAGCGTCACCACCGTGACGCCGGCCGGATAGTGCCGCATAGAGGCCCGATACTGCTCAGCCGTGATCCCGCTCAGATCATCGGGAACGACCAGTCCGGTCTCAGAAGGTTGCACATCGCCCACCGCCCCCAACTTACGCCCGTCCGAGGTGCGTCCTCGTGTTCGCTGTGTCCGTTTGATCCAACTCACACGGTCGGGATGGGAACCCGAATTCAGTCGATATCGATCGGCAGACCCGCGGTGATGCGGACGAGTTCGCGGAAGTTGGTGCGGAACACGGTGTTCGGGTGGCCGCCCGCTGCCCAGACTTCGGGGTGGGCGGCGAGGGCGGTGTCCACCCAGGTGGGGAGGTTGGTGGGGTGGCCGAGGGGGGCCGTGCCGTCGATGGGCTGGCCGGTGATCCGTTCGACCAGGGCGGTGGGGGCGGGGATGAGGGTGCCTTCGAGGCGTTTGCCGGTGCGGACGAGGTCGACGTGGTGGTGGTCGGCTACCAGCAGCAGGACGGGGTCGTTGTCGAGGAGGAAAACCTGGGCGGTGAGGATCGCGGTGGGCTGGGCGCCCATGGCGCGGGCGGCATCGGCCGCGGTGGGAGCCGGCGTCTCGGGGCAGACGATGACGCCGTGGTGCCCGCGGGCGATGAGAGTTTCCGCGACCCGGCATGCGACCGGCGGCAATGACGACCTGCGCATACCAACCAGAGTAGGTCGATTGCGGGAAATGCGCTGTGTAACTGGAGCACTGGCGTGCTCGAGTTCGCGGCCCCGACGGGACGGCCGCGAACCCGGCCGCTGCGCGTCCGGCCCCTCCCTAGGGGTCGGGGGTCGGGGCTGAGTGGGCGGCATGTTGGCGTGGTGGCAATAATCGGGGCATGAGTGAATGGAAGGCTTTTACCGTCGAGATCGCCGACAACGTTGCCCAGGTCACGTTGATCGGGCCGGGTAAGGGTAATGCGATGGGACCCGACTTCTGGCGCGAGCTGCCGGAGGTCTTCGCCGAGCTCGACGCTGATCCGCAGGTACGGGCGGTGGTGGTGACCGGGTCGGGCAAGCACTTCTCGTTCGGTCTCGACCTCGCCGCGACCGCGGGCATGCTGGCGCCGGTGCTGGCCGACGACGCGAAGGCGGGGCCGCGCACGGAGTTCCTCAAGGAGGTCCGCCGGATGCAGGCCTCGGTGACGGCGCTGGCCGAGTGCACCAAGCCGGTGATCGCGGCCGTGTCCGGGTGGTGCATCGGCGGTGGTCTCGACCTGATCGCTGCTGCCGACATCCGTCTGGCCAGCGCGGATGCCAAGTTCAGCCTGCGTGAGGCGAAGGTGGCGATCGTCGCCGACATCGGTTCGCTGCAGCGCCTGCCCGGCATCATCGGCGAGGGCAACCTGCGGGAGCTGGCCTTCACCGCCAAGGACATCGACGCGGCTCGCGCCGAGCGGATGGGTCTGGTGAACGAGGTGTTCGCCGATCAGGAGGCCGTGCTGGCCGCCGCGCACGCGATGGCGCGCGAGATCGCGGGCAACCCGCCGCTGGTGGTGCAGGGCATCAAGGACGTGCTCGAGCAGCGGACCAGCCCGGCGGTGGCCGACGGCCTGCGTTATGTGTCGACGTGGAACGCGGCCTTCCTGCCGTCGAAGGACCTGCCCGAGGCCATCGCGGCGGTGTTCCAGAAGCGCGCGCCGGAGTTCAAGGGCGAGTAAAGGCAGTTCAAACGGTTGCCCCGGTGACCGTTCTGCCTACATACTTGCATCACACAACTAATTGATTGATGCAAGTAAAGGTAAAAGTGTGAGTGAGAGTGAGCCCGCGATCGACGAGATCGCGATCCAGCTCGTGCGACTGCACCGGCTGCGTGACCGGGCGATGGCCCAGATCAAGGACCGCTCGGGGATCGACCCGGCGGGGTTCATGGTGCTGTTCCGGTTGGTGTGTGACGGGCCGATGCGCTCGGGCGCGCTCGCCGAGGCGGTGCATTCGGACGCGTCGACGGTGAGCAGGCAGGTCGCGCAGCTGGTGGAGCGTGGCCTGGTGGTGCGCGCCGCCGACCCGGACGACGGGCGAGCCACCGTGCTCGAGGTCACCGACTACGGGCGCGAGACCGCCGACCGGATCCGGGCGCGGCGCCGCAATTCCATCGCCATCATCACCGAGAACTGGTCCACCGACGATCGCGCGCTCTTCGCCGGGCTGCTGACGCGATTCGTCGAGGACTACGACGCGGCCCGCCCGGTTCTGCTGACCCAGCCGCCCGCACTGAGCACTACGGAGAACGTTTCGTGACGACAACCGCGGCCCCGGTGGAATCACCGGCCGGCTTCACCCATCGCCAAATCCTGACCATCCTGTCCGGGCTGATGCTCGGCATGCTGCTGGCCTCGCTCGATCAGACGATCGTGTCGACCTCCATCCGCACCATCGCCGACGACCTCGCCGGCTACTCGCTGCAGGCCTGGGCCACCACGGCCTACCTGATCACCGCGACGATCAGCACCCCGCTCTACGGCAAGCTCTCGGACATGTTCGGCCGCAAGCCGTTCTTCCTGGCCGCGATCGGTCTGTTCATCGTCGGTTCGCTGCTGTGCACGCTGGCCACGTCGATGTATCAGCTGGCCGCGTTCCGCGCGTTCCAGGGTCTGGGCGCGGGCGGACTCATGTCGCTGGCGCTGGCCATCATGGGCGACATCATCGGACCCCGTGAACGCGCCCGCTACCAGGGCTATTTCCTTGCGGTGTTCGGCATTTCGAGTGTGCTCGGGCCGGTGCTCGGCGGTCTGCTGGCCGGGCAGGACACCATTCTGGGCATCACCGGCTGGCGCTGGGTGTTCCTGGTGAACGTTCCGCTGGGGCTGCTCGCCCTGGTGGTGGTGACCCGGGTGCTGCACCTGCCGCGCAAGCCGCACGCCACCCACCGCATCGACTTCGCGGGTGCGATCGTGCTCGCGATCGGACTGGTTCCGCTGCTGATCGTGGCCGAACAGGGTCGCGAATGGGGCTGGAGCAGTACCTCTTCGGTGATCTGTTACGCGATCGGCGCGATCGGGCTGGCCGGCTTCGTCGTGGTCGAGAAGTTCATGGGCGACGCGGCGTTGATCCCGCTGCGGATCTTCGACAATGTGACCTTCGCGCTCGGCGTGGTGATCTCGTTCGTCGTCGGTGCGGCGATGTTCGGCGGCATGCTGCTGCTGCCGCAGTACCTGCAGGTGGTGCGTGGTGCCGGGCCGACCGAGGCCGGTCTGCAGATGCTGCCGATGGTGCTCGGGCTGATGACCGGGTCGATCCTCTCGGGTCGGCTGATCTCGAAAACCGGCCGCTACCGGGCATTCCCGGTGATCGGCGCGATCATGCTGACGCTCGGGTTGTTCCTGCTGCACCTGCTCGACGCCGACAGCCCGCTGTCGCTGGCGATGCTGTTCATGGCGGTAACCGGCTTCGGCCTCGGCAATCTCATGCAGCCGCTCACCCTGGCCTTGCAGAACGCGCTGCCGCCCAAGGACATGGGCGTCTCGACCGCGTCGGCGACGTTCTTCCGCCAGATCGGCGGCACCCTCGGCGCCGCGGTGTTCCTGTCGATCCTGTTCTCGCTGCTCACCCCGAACATCACCACCGAATTGCAGCAGTCGGCGGCGGACCCCGCCTACCAGCAGGCCGTGATCGAGGGTGCGCAGAGCGCCAACCCGGCGGATGCCGCGCTGGCCAAGGGCCTGCTGGCGCACGACACTTCGGCGGCGGGCGAGGTGCTCCAGGACAGCTCGATCATCCAGCAGCTCGACCCCGAACTCGCCAAGCCCTTCCAGGTGGGCTTCGCCGACTCGATGTCGACGGTGTTCCTCGTCGCGTCGGCGGTGGCGTTGATCGCCCTGCTGCTCGTGCTGTTCTGGAAGGAAGTTCCGCTGCGGATGTCGGGCGGAATCCAGGCCGACGGCGATGCCAAGGCCGCCGAAGGGGTGGGTGCGCTGATCGACACCGCCGCGCAGTCCGCCGCTCCGGCTGTCGACCTGTGTGACGGAGACAAGGGCGGTCGAGGCCGGGTGGGCGCGCCCCCGGCATGATCATCAGGTGAGTCGATTCGGCAGCGGCGGTGTGGTGCGGCGGTTACGTCGTCTGCCCGCCGCTGTCGGCTATCTGCTGGTGGGCGGGCTGACCGGGGTGGCGTCGTTGTTCGCGGTGGTCGCGCTGGCGATCGTCGCGGCCGCGAGCCTGATCGGGATCGGGATTCCCGCGCTGCCGGAGGCGGTCAAATTGATCCGGCCGCTGCTGGGGCTCGAGCGGCGCAGGGCGGGCACGTTGCTCGGCACGCCGATCGTGTCCGCCTACCGGCCGTTGACCGGCGACCTGCGTCATCAGCTCGCGACGCTGGCCGCCGATCCGGCGAATCGGCGTGATCTCGCCTGGCTGGTGCTGCACGCGATCATCGGATTGCCACTGGCCGCGCTGGCGGTGGCACTGCCGCTGAGCGCGGTGCAGCATCTCGCCGTCGCGAGTTATTGGGGCGCACGGGCCGACGGCACTGTGTCCAGCGGCGGCATCGTCATCGATTCGTGGACCGCCGCCGTGGTGAGCGTGGTGGTCGGCATCGTCTACGGCGCCCTCGCACTGCGCGCGCCCGAGGCGGCGAACGCGCAGGCCCGGCTGGCGGGGGCGTTGCTCGCGCCGGACGAGAACGCCGTGCTGGCCGATCGGGTCGCCGAACTGACCGTGACCAGGGCCGCCGCGTTGGACGCGCACGGCGCCGAACTGCGCCGCATCGAACGCGATCTGCACGATGGCGCCCAAGCCAGAATCGCGGCGGTGATCATGCAACTCGGACTCGCCGAGCAATGGCGCGACCGTGATTCCGATGCCGCCGATCGGATGGTGCGGACCGCGCAGGACACCGCTTCGGCGGCCTTGGCCGAACTCCGCGATGTGGTGCGCAGCGTCTACCCGCCGGTGCTCTCGGATCGGGGCCTGAACAGCGCCGTCTCCGCGCTGGCCGCGCGCAGTCCGATCCCGTGCGTGCTCGAATCGAACGGCATCACCCGGCGGCCGATGGCGGTGGAGGCCGCCGCCTATTTCGTGATCGCCGAGGCCATCACCAATGCGACCAAGCACTCGGGTGCCGACACACTGTCGATCGAACTGGGTGGGTCGCCCGATCTGCTCACCGTAGAGATCCGCGACGACGGCGTGGGTGGAGCGAGGGCGACCGACGGGGGTGGTCTGGCCGGCATCCGGCGCAGAGCCGAAGCGCTCGACGGGCAGATGACGCTGAGCAGCCCCGCCGGTGGGCCTACTGTGGTGCGGGTGGAGTTGCCGTGCGGGTCGTGATCGCCGAGGACGACGCCCTCCTGCGGGAAGGCCTCGCCCTGCTGTTGAAGACGGCCGGAATCGACGTGGTCGCCGCCGTCGACAATGCCGACGATTTCCTCGCCGTCGTCACCGCCGACCGGCCGGACGCAGTGGTGGTGGACGTGCGGCTCCCACCCACCTTCACCGACGACGGCCTGCGCGCCGCAGTGCACGCCAGGACCGTCCACCCCGGGCTGCCGGTGCTGGTGCTCTCGTCCTATGTGGAGGACAGTTACGCCTCCGAACTGCTCGGCGACGGTGGCGGTGGCGTCGGGTACCTGCTCAAGGAACGGGTCGGCAAGGTCGATCGGTTCCTCGAATCCCTGCACCGCGTCGCCGCGGGCGGCACCGCGATGGACCCGGAAGTGATCGCACAACTGCTGGTGCGCCGCAAGGTCGACGATCCGCTGTCCACCCTGACCGCCCGCGAACGCGAAGTGCTCGCGCTGATGGCCGAGGGACAGGACAACACCACCATCGCGGCACGCCTGGTCGTCACCGAAGGTGCTGTGCTCAAACACATTCGCAGCATCTTCGCCAAGCTCGGCCTCGCCGCCGACGAATCGGGCCACCGCCGGGTCCTCGCCGTACTGGCCTACCTGAACTCGCGCCCCGGATCGTCCTGACAGACCGGGTCGGTGTCGGGCAGCGTGCCGTCGCGGAGATAGGCGTTGACGGTCGTGTCGACGCAGGTGTTCGGGTAGTTGCCGTAGATCCAGTGCACCGCAACGTTGTCCAAGGTCACCAGGCGCGACCCGGTCAGTGCCCGGTGCATCACCTGCGCGCCCGCGTGGGTGGTGCGGGTGTCCCCGGTGGACTGGACGATCAGGCTCGGCAGCGCGTGGCCGATCACGGTCGGTTGCTCGACCGGGGGCGCCCAGAACGCGCACGGCGGGATGTTGTTCGCGAACGCGCCGAACAGCGGTTGATCGGCGCGACTCGCCTCGATATTGCGCCAGTACCAGGCCGGATCGCGCGGTACCTCCACATCGCCGCACAGAACTGCCAGCGCGGGTGAGTAGTCGCGCGGCTGCGCGGTGAGCATGAACGCGAGCGAGGCGGCAAGCTCGGGTTCGGGCCGCACCTCCATGCCGTCGGCGGCATCGGCGAGCTGCCGGATCTGGCGCGCCAGCAGCGGATAGTTGCGTGGGTCGTCGAGCCCGCGATAGAGCACCATCGGCAGGCTGTGTTCGTCGACGGTGAACTCGCCGATCCGGATCGGCCGGTCGTTCGCGCGGCGGACCATGGTCTGCACGGTCGACCTGACCGCGGAACGGTCCGCGCCGAAACGGAACTCGCCGTCGTGGGCGGCCACCCAATCGGCCCATCGGTCGAACGCCGCCTCGTTGACCGGGCCCATGGCGCGGATCATCCCGACCGATCCGTAGTGCTCGGGGTCGACGGCGCTGTCGAGGACGAACCGGTCGCTGCGCTCGGGGAACAGCTGGGAGAAGACCGCGCCGAGATAGGTGCCGTAGGAGGTGCCGAAGTAGCTGATTCGTTCCTCGCCGAGGGCGGCACGGATGACGTCCATATCGCGGGCGGTGTTGCGTGTGGTGATGTGGTGCAGCCGCGGCCCCTCGTTCGCCGCGCACAGCGTGGCGAGTTCAGCGTGCTGGGCAACGCTTTCAGCGAAACCGATGCCGTCGAGACCGGCGGACTCCAGCCCGAACCCGTGCTGCCAGCGGCAGTTCACCGGGGTGGAGCGGCCGATGCCGCGCGGATCCATGCCGATCAGGTCGTAGCGGTCACGGACGTCGGAGCTCATCGCCTCGCGCACGTCGATCATGAAGTCGAGACCGGGAGCGCCGGGGCCACCCGGATTGGACAGCAGCACGCCGCGACGTTTCGCCGCATCCGTGGCGGGCAGCCGTGAGATGGCCACAGTCATCGTTTCCGCTTGTGGCGCCGAGTAATCCACTGGCACGGTCACCTCCGCGCACTGGGCGCGCGCCGAATCGAGGCGCGGATCATCGCAGGACTGCCAGGTCAGCGACTGATGGCGGAAGCGGTCGAGCAGGTCGAGATCTGCCGATGCCGTTGTGGCGGTGAGTAATCCGGCGGCCATAGCGGAAACCGTGACGGCCAGGATCGCGCGTTTCACGATGCGCAGACCACGGTGTCGAAGGCCCGCTCGACAACCTCTGCCTGTTCTTTGCTGTTCGGCAGCTCGTTCACGGTGATGGTTATCGCGACGCCGTCGGCTGTGACACCGGTGCGGGTATCGAAACCGGGGATGCTGCCACCGTGGGCGACGGTCTTCTTGCCACACGAGGTGGTCTGCTCGACCAGCCCTAATCCGTAACCAGCCGAGGGCATTCGGTCGAACTGCACCGTCTGACGCATCTGTTCCAGCTGCGCGGCGGGCAGCAGCTTGCCGTCCAGCAGGGCTAGGAAGAAGCGGTTCAGATCCGAGCCGGTGGCGATCATCGCGCCCGCGGTATCGCCCCATGAGGGATCGAAGTCGGTGAAATCGATACGGGTGCCGTCGATTTCCTGGTAGCCGCGCGGGTGTGGTGTGCGCAGGCCGATGTCGCCGGGGGCGGGAAAGTAGGTATCGCGCAAGCCGAGTGGCTCGATGATCCTGGTCGTGATCTCGGTGGCGGCGGGGCGGCCGGTGACCTGCTCGATCAGCATGCCGAGCAGGATGTAGTTGGTGTTGGTGTAGACCGAGCGGGCGCCGGGTTCGTGCCGCGGCGGCATCGTCATCGCGATGCGGACCAGCTCGCTGGGTGAAAAGTGGCGCAGGCGGATGACTTCGGGGTCGGGTGCGATCTGCTGCGTGCCGGGGGCGGCGCGCAGGCTGGGATCGCCACCGGCAAGGTAGTCCGGTAGGCCGCTGGTGTGCTGGAGCAGTTGGCGCACGGTGATGTGGTTGCCGTCGTTGCCGCTGCCCTGCACGACACCCGGTAGGTATCGCTCGACAGGACCGTCGAGTTCGACCTTGCCCTCGGCGACCAACTGCATGACCACGGTCGCGACGAAACTCTTGGTGTTGCTGCCGATTCGGACGTGCGCCCTGTCGGGAATCGGTGCGCCGGTACCGATATCACCGACCCCGGCGGTCACGGTCTGTTCGCCGCCCGCGCCGGTGATCACGGCCTGGGCGCCGGGGAATCCCGCCCGCACCACCGATTCGAGCGCCTGCCGGATCTCCGGCCGATCCGGTTGCGCCGCCGTGGCACTGTTCTCGGGGCCGCACGCGGTGACGGTGAGTAGTGCGAGCAAGCCGGTTCCGGCCGCGAAGGCACGCCGTGACTTGCTCGAAAAAGTGGTGTTGAGCTGCATGATTCGAGCCTAGGAACGAGCGGCGGCCGTGCCCATGCCGCGCGCACCCGAATCGAAGGTGGTGCCAGCGCTACCAACCAGGGGTGGGGTAGGTGAAGCGACCAAGGGGAGAGTGAATATACCCCTAGGGGTGGCTGTTCAAACGTCTGCGCCGCAATAACTTCGAGAAGTCGAAGTTGTCCGCGTCAGGAGAAACACAATGCGCATCAAATCCACCATCGCCGCCGCTCTGCTGGCCGTCGCGACCGTCGCCGGGGTGTCGGCGGTCGGTGCGGGCAGTGCCGCCGCGGCGCCGTACGGAACGTATTACGGCACCTACTACGAGCTCTACCAGTGCCGTGCGGCCGGGGAGGATCCGTACACCGGCGGGTATTACTGGGAGTGCACGGAGAGCTGGGACGGCTGGGATCTCTACATCTGGTACTGACATGAAACGGGAAGTCCGAAAACTCTTCGGACTTCCCGTTTTTCGTAGGTCTATCGGCTCAGTGGCCGGATTCCTTCAGCCGCGTGAAGGACTCGTCGATGATCTTCTCGGCCTCGGCGCGGCCGAGCCACTCCGAACCCTCGACGTACTTGCCCGGCTCGAGATCCTTGTAGCGCTCGAAGAAGTGCTTGATCGCCGACAGTTCGAACTCCGAGACGTCGCCCAGGTCCTGGATGTGATCCCAGCGCGGGTCGCCCGCGGGGACGCACAGCACCTTGTCGTCGCCACCGGCCTCGTCGGTCATGCGGTACACGCCCACCGGGCGGGCCTCGACGATTACGCCGGGGAACACCGACTCGGGCAGCAGCACCAGCGCGTCGAGCGGGTCGCCGTCCTCGCCGAGGGTGTTCTCGATGAAGCCGTAGTCGGCCGGGTAGCCCATGGAGGTGTACAGGTACCGGTCGAGCTTGACCCGGCCGCTCTCGTGATCGACCTCGTACTTGTTCCGAGAACCCTTGGGAATCTCGATGGTGACGTCGAACTCCACGCCATCTCCTTGCTCGTTCGAGTGCTGGTCTGTGCCGAATCGCCAGATCGTTCTGGGGAACCGTTGCGCAACGAGGATAGTGTGGTGTGCTGGTACACCGGTGCGGCAGGCGGCTGTAGTCGCGCAGTCGAGGCGTGTCGGTCGGCGTTGAGGGAGACACTGTCGTGGTCGATACAGGCGGCAATCCGGGATCACCGGTGCAGGGGCGCCGGAGGTCCCGCTGGATCTGGTTGTCGGCAGTGGTCGTCGCGCTACTGGTGATCGCGGGCGGATTCGCGGCGATCGCGCAGCCGTGGACGCCGGAATTCCGGCACGGCGGGCTCACCGTGGCGCCTCCACCGGATACCGGTCAGGTGTTTCCCGAGGTGGCTCCGGCCCGATCGGACGCGCCCGCGCCGACGGTGGCCGGCATCGCCGCGGCGCTCGCCGCGGTGGTCGGCAATCCTGATCTCGGTGCGTTCGCGGGTCAGGTGACCGATCCGAGCAGCGGGACGGTGCTGTGGAGTCAGGAGCCGACCAAGGCGATGATTCCGTCGTCGACGGCCAAGATCATGCTGGTCGCGGCCGCCTTGCTGACCTTGCCCGATGATCAGCGGGTGACCACGAAGGTGCTCGCCGGTGCGCCCGGCGAGCTGGTGCTGGTCGCGGGCGGGGATCCGACGCTCACCACACGGGCAGCGGGCGGCTACTACACCGACGGCGCCCGGATCTCGGATCTGGCCGCGCAGGTGCGGGCCGCGGGCCGACAGACGAACGCGATCGTGGTCGACACGTCCGCGTACTCGGGGCCGACCATGGCCTCGGGCTGGGACCCGATCGACATTCCGGAAGGGTCCATCGCCCCGATCGAGGCGATCATGCTCGACGGTGGCCGGTTCGATCCCTCGGCCGACTACTCCCCGCGCACCGCGAACCCCGCGCTCGACGCCGGGCGGGCGCTGGCCGCCGAGCTGGGTATCGATCCCGCCGCCGTGCGAGTGGGACCGGCCGCGCAGACCGGCGCGCAGATCGCGAAGGTCGAATCGGCCCCGCTGCGGGTTCGCCTGCACGACATGATGATTCATTCCGACAATGTGCTGGCCGAGACCATCGGACGTGAGCTGGCGGTGGCATCGGGACAGCCCGCCTCCTTCGCCGGCGCGGTCGCGGCTACCGCGGCGGCCCTGTCGGCGGCCGGTTTCGATATCACCGGACTGCATCTGGCCGACAACAGTGGGCTCTCCGTCGACGACCGGGTGACCCCGAAGCTGCTCGATTCGATCATCGCGACCGCGGCGAAGCCGACCGGCAACGCGGCACTGGTACCGACCGGAACACAGGCCAGGCCCGAAAACGACCCGCGCGCAGCGGCTCTCGCGCCGATGCTGGACTACCTGCCCGTCGCGGGCGGCACCGGCACACTCGCGCCGCGCTTCGTCACGCAGAACCGGCAGGGTGCGGGGTGGGTGCGCGCCAAGACCGGAACTCTGAGCGTGGCCAGCGCGTTGGTCGGATATGTACTCGACCGCGACGGGCGGGTACTCACCTTCGCACTCATGTCGAACGACCGATTGCCGGAGCTCAGCAGGCCGGCGCTCGACGCGGTGGCGGGTGCCCTGCGCAACTGCGGCTGCTCGTAGAGAACAGGTGGTTATGACCGACAAGACCGAGCGCAAGAGTTCCGGGTTCAGCGGAGCGGTGGATTGGCGGCTGGCGGCGCGGACCGGGGCGGTGCTCGCGCCCGCCGGGCCGCGCGCGTCGCGGCAGACGGCGGAACAGGTCGTCGCCGAGTTGGCGTCGGCCTCGGTGCTGGCCGAACTGCCGGTGCGCGAGGTCAGTGGGTTGCTCGACGACCGGCCGGTGCCCGAGGCGCGGATCGTCGACCGGCCGGGGTGGATCTCCGCGGCGGCCGATTCGATGGCTGTGCTCACCGGCACCGAGTCCGCCGACGGGGGCAAGTTCGTCGGCAAGCCGGCGGGTGTCCAGGCGGGCACGATGCTGGCGTTCCTGTCGACCGCGATTCTCGGGCAGTACGACCCGTTCACCGGCGAGGACGGCACCTTGCTGCTGGTCGCGCCCAATATCCTCGGCGTCGAGCGTGCGCTCGGCGTGGATCCCAGCGACTTCCGGCTCTGGGTGTGCCTGCACGAGGTGACCCACCGGGTGCAGTTCTCGTCGGCGCCATGGCTGGCCGGGTACATGCGCACCAACGTGGACATCTTGAGCGAGGTCGGCGAGGAACCGATGAGCGAGATGCTCACCCGGTTGCTCGGTGAGGTGCGGTCGCGGCGCAACGGGGACAACGCCGACGATCCGAACAGTCGAGGGGTGGTCGGGCTCTTGCGGGCGGCCCAGGCGCCCCCGCAGCGCGAGGCACTGGATCGACTGTTGATGCTCGGCACGCTGCTCGAGGGGCACGCGGATCATGTGATGGACGCCGTGGGACCCGCTGTGGTGCCGACTGTCGCCGACATCCGGGCGGCCTTCGATCGGCGCAGGCAGCGACCTTCGAATCCGATTCAGCGGCTGCTGCGGGCGTTGCTCGGCGTGGACGCGAAGGTCGCGCAGTACGTACGGGGCAAGAAGTTCGTGGACGCGGTGGTCGAGCGGGTGGGGGTCGCGGAGTTCAACACGGTGTGGACGAACGCCGACACCCTGCCGTTGCTGGACGAGGTCGACGATCCGGAACGGTGGATTCGCCGGGTGCTGGGGTAGGTCTCGGTAGCCTGCACAGGTGACCTACGCGGACGGCCGACCGCCGAGCAGGGCCGCGCGGCCTGCTCGTGGACCGCGGCCGCCGACCGATGATCGGGATGCGATTGTTCGGTGTGGCCGATGACATCGCCTCGTCCGATGCGCCTACCGGAGACGGCGGCGGTGCTCGCGGTGCGGCGGGGTGTGCGCGAGTGGGTGGCCGCGCACGGCGGGCGGGGGCCGGTGGTGGTGGGGTTGTCCGGCGGGGCCGATTCGCTGGCCTTGGTTGCCGCCGCTGTTGTCGAGGCGGGTGAGGTGACCGCGGTGGTCGTCGACCATCGGTTGCAGGAGGGGTCGGGGGCGGTGGCCGATCGGGCGGTCGAGCAAGCGATGGGGCTCGGGTGCGTGGGGGCGATGGTTGTGCCCGTCGACGTGGGGCGTGCGGGGGGTGTGGAGGCGGCCGCTCGCGTGGCCAGGTACGCGGCGCTGGACTCGGTGCGCGACGGGCGGCCGGTGTTGCTCGGACACACGCTCGATGATCAGGCCGAGACCGTGCTTCTCGGCTTGGCGCGCGGGTCGGGCGGGCGGTCCATTCAGGGGATGGTGGCGTGGAATTCGCCGTGGGGGCGGCCGATGCTCGGGGTGCGCCGGGCACAGACGGTGCGGATGTGTGCCGATCTCGGGATCGAACCATGGGACGACCCGCACAACGCGGACCCCGGCTACACCCGGGTTCGCGTGCGCGAAGAAGTGCTGCCGTTGCTCGAGGAGGTGCTCGGTGGTGGCGTGGCACAGGCGCTGGCCCGCACCGCCGACCAGCTCCGTGCGGACGGGGCCGTACTCGACGCCTACGCCGACGAACTGCTGCGGGCGGCGCGGGTTGTTCAGACCGGTGGCGCGTTCGGCAGCGATCCACCCACCCTGTCGATCGAGATCCTGGCCACTGCGCCGCCCGCGTTGCGTCGCAGGGCCGTGCGCACCTGGCTCGCCGATCAGGGCGTGACCGGGCTCGTGAACGCCCATTTACAGGCGATCGACGAGCTGGTGAGTAATTGGCACGGGCAGGGCGGGGTGGCGGTGGCGGGCGGCTCGAGGGACCACAGGTTGGTCGTGACGCGCGAACATGGCACGCTGGCGGTGCGAGCACAGACGCGCATTTGATGCCACGAAGGGACACCCACTTCCGTGTACGGAGACGACATCGCATCGGTGCTGATCACCGAAGACGAGATCAAAGCCAAGATCGAGGAACTGGCCGAACTCGTCGCCAAGCGATACCCGCCCGATTCCCCCGAAGGTGACCTCCTGCTGATCTGCGTCCTCAAGGGCGCGATCTTCTTCATGACCGACTTCGCCAGGGCGCTGTCGATCCCCACTCAGCTCGAATTCATGGCCGTGTCGTCCTATGGTTCGTCCACCTCGTCCTCGGGCGTGGTGCGGATCATGAAGGACCTGGACAAGGACATCGCGGGCCGCAACGTCCTGATCGTCGAGGACATCATCGACTCGGGCCTGACCCTGTCCTGGCTCAAGCGCAACCTGTCCACCCGCAACCCGGCGTCGTTGGAAGTAGTCACCCTGCTCCGCAAGCCCGACGCGCTGCGCACCCCCGTCGACGTCGCGCACGTGGGCTTCGACATCCCCAACGAATTCGTCGTCGGCTACGGCCTCGACTACGCCGAGCGCTACCGCGACCTCCCCTACATCGGCACCCTCAACCCGGCGGTCTACTCCTAGTTCCCCCCGGGGGATCGACGACTCTGATCAGGGCCCGGATATCGGCGTCGATCGCGCGGAACAGCGCGTACGAGCCGAGGAAGGCCACGACGCTGCCGAGGTAGACCACGCGCAGCGAGACCATGGTCGGCAGCAGGTCCTCGGTGGGCAGCAAGGTGATGGCGACCATCGCGATCAGCGGGATGGACGCGGCGACCGCCAGGTACCAGGCGCAGCGCTGCAGGAGTCCGCGCAGCGCCGCGGCATCGGTGTGGAACAGGTGGCCTTGCTGCAGGAAGGTCGGGTACGCGCAGCGGACCATGTAAAAGGTGATGAGGAAGAACGCGTAGGTCGCCGCCACGGCGCAACCGATGGCGTTCGACGTCAGAAATTGCACGGTGGTGCGCGTCTCCAGCTTGCCGGTGCTGACCTTCACCGTGGCGGGCAGGATCGCGGCCGCGGTGACCCAGAACAGCAGGGCGACGACAACCGCCCGGTCGCCCAGGTACAGCGATTGCCTGCCTGCCAGGCCCAACGTCTCGGTACCCACACGTCGCCCGGCCCGCAGCGCGCGCGGAACCAGGATCGCGTGGCGGGACAGGAAGACCAGGATCACCGCGCCGAGGGCGAAAGCCATCACGTTGGTGACCACCGAGACGATGTGCAGCGCTTCGCGAGCGGCGGGCTCGAGCCGCTGCACCAGCAGGCCGGAGTTCTGCCAGGTCTTGTATCGCACGGCTAGCGCGTTGGGCACCGCGATCGCCAGCGTCATCAGCGGAACCATGAAGGGCCGCAAGCGTATTCGATAGGAATCGGCAGGCGGGTCGACCAGGTTTCTGCTGCGCGGGTCCAGGCAGAGGTCGAACTGTTCGGCGAGGACGGTGCCGTCTGGCCAGCGGTCGGCTCGGTCCGGCTCGAGGCATCGGAGCAGCACCCGGCGCAGTGCGGGCGGACAGTCCGGCGGAAGTTGTTGTAGCGCGTAGTCGCTCACGCCCTCGCTGCGCGAGGCGAGCATCGCCTCCAGTCTGGTCTGATCGCCCCAGGCGGGGTCATCGGCGCCGGTGTCGTCGAACGGCTTTGTGCCGGTGAGCAATTCCCACAGCAGCACTCCCAGTGAGAAGAGATCGGAGCGTGCTTCGAGGTCGGCGGCGCTGCGGTCGTAGCCGGGATGGCTGGCCTCGAGCTGCTCGGGTGACATGTACGCCAGTGACCCGCCGAAATACGAGAGCGGGCTGGTGCCCGCGGTCTCGCTGAAACTGATGTTGAAATCGGCGAGCTTCGGCACCCCCTCGGCCGTGAGCAGGACATTCGCCGGCTTCACATCACGGTGCAGCACACCCCGATCGGCCGCGTGATCCAGCGCCGCGGCCAGGCGCCGACCCAGCCAGGCCACGGTATCGGGCCAGCTGAGTTGGGCGATCTCGCGACGCACGCTCGAATCCGTCGGCCGGATCTCGCCCTTCTCCGTCATCGCCGCGTCGATCGCGTCGAGCAGGAGCTGACCGCCGCGTTCGGCGGGTGGGGTCGCGCGGACCCAGCGCAGCAGGCCGAGCAGGGTGCCGCCGGGCAGGAACTGCATGTACAGCAGGCGCAGCCGGGGCGACCCGTCGTCGGGTGGATCGAGGACGAGCTGATCGAAGACGCGCACGATGTAGTCGTGGTCGAGCTGGGCCAGGGTTTGCGGCTCGGTGCCGCTGTCGGCGGAGATCTTCACCGCGACCAAGCGTTGCATCGACCGTTGCCGGGCCAGGAAGACCCGGGCGAACGCGCCCGCGCCGAGCTCGGTCAGCAGCTCGAAGTCGCCGACGCGATCGCCCACGTCGAACCGGTCGAGCCCGCGGCGATCGGTGGAGTGCATGGTGGCGGTGCGGTCGAGCGAGGGGCGGGTCGCCTCGGTGATGACAGTCGAGCTCACGACGGGTCATACGCGCGGACCCACACGGAGGTTCATCCGCGCCGGAGATCGTCAGCTGACGACGCGTTCCAGGGCCTTCAGATCGGCTTCGAGTGCGCGGAAGAGCAGGTAGGAGCCGACGAAGGCGACGATGCCGCCGACGCAGAGCACCCGAACGGCGACGATCACGGCCGGGATATCCCCGGGCGGGAGGAAGGTGACGCCCGCGACGGCGAGCAGGGGGACCGAGGCGGCCACCGCGAGGTACCAGGTGCAGCGGCGGCTCAGCGCGCGCAGCCAGGCGCTGTCGTCGGTGCTGATCTCGCCGTGGCGAAGGAAGATCGGGTAGATGCAGCGGACCAGGTAGAACGTCACGAGGAAGAACGGGTAGGCGACGGCGATCGCGCCGCAGACCAGCAGCGAGGCGAGGAAGTGGACCACGGCACGGCCGGGGACGTCCCCGGCGGCCAACTGCAGCGCGATCGGAAAGGTGATTCCGGAGATCGCCCACAGCGAGAACGCGACGATCACCACCTGGTCGCCCAGGCGCAAGGTGTCGTGTCTGGTGCGACGCAGGATCTGTGGGTCGTAGCGGCGGCCGTGGCGCAGGCCGCGCGGCACGGAGAGCACGAAACGGGCGAGGTAGATGAGCACCGCGGCGCCCAGCGGGAAGAAGACCACGTTCACGCCCGCGGTGATCACCACGAACGATTGCTGGGCGGTCTCGCTGAGCCGGCTCACCACCAGATTCTGGTTGTGCAGGATGTTGTACCAGGAGGCGAGTGCGTTGGGGACGCCGATCGCCAGGACCATCACCAGCAGCGGCCACTTGCGCCACACCATCCGCCAGCTGTTCGGCGGCGGGTCGACGAGGTCGCGGGCGCGGGCGTCCAGACACAGGTCGAACTGCTTGGCCAGCACCGCGCCTTCGGCCCAGCGACCCGACCTGTCCGGGTCGAGGCAGGTCAGCAGCACCCGGCGCAGGGCAGCGGGACAGTTCGCCGGAACCCGGTCGAGCGCGACGGGGTCGACGCCGCCGGTTCGTCGCTCGAGCATGGCCTCGAGGGTGGTTTCGTCGCCGCGACCCTCGGCCGCGGCGGTGTCGTCGTCGAACGGCTTCGCGCCGGTCAGTAGTTCCCACAGGACCACGCCGAGGGAGTAGATATCGCTGCGGGTGTCGAGGTCGGCGGCGCTGCGGCTGAGACCGGGGTGACAGGCCTCCAGCTGTTCGGGCGACATGTAGGCCAGCGAACCGCCGAAGTAGGCGACCGGGCTGGTGCCCTCCACGGTGCGGCTGAAGCTGATGTTGAAGTCGGCGAGCTTGGGGACGCCCTCGGCGGTGAGCAGCACATTCGCCGGTTTCACGTCGCGGTGCAGCACACCGTGCGAGGACGCGTAGTCGAGCGCCTCGGCCAGCCGCCTGCCCAGCCAGGCCACCGTTTCCGGCCAGCTCAGGGCGGCGATCTCGGAGCGCACGCTCGAATCGGTCGGCCGGATCTCGCCCTTCTCCTCCATGGCGGCGTCCACCGCGTCGAGCAGCAGTTTGCCGCTGCGTTCGGCGGGTGGGGTCGCGCGGACCCAGCGCAGCAGGCCGAGCAGGGTTCCGCCGGGCAGGAACTGCATGTAGAGCAGACGGAGGCGACGCGAACCCGAGGGCGCCGAGTCGGTGTCCATCAGTTGCTGGTCGAACACGCGCACGATGTAGTCGTGGTCGAGCTGGGCCAGCGTCTGCGGTTCGGTGCCGCGGTCGGCGGAGATCTTCACCGCGACCAGCCGCTGCATCGACGTCTGCCTGGCCAGGAAGACGCGCGCGAACGCACCCGAACCGAGCCCGGTGAGCAGCTCGAAATCGCCGATACGCTGGCCGATTTCGATGCGGTCGAGCGGTTCGAACGCGCCGGGATTCGAGAGTGCGTCCGTCGACGACGTCGCGGCCGAGGTGGCGGTCGCGGTGAGGTCGAGCTGCGGGCTGGTCATCTGAGTACTACGAGTCGAGTCCGGCGTTTGGTTCACCGTCGCGTCGGGATCGTCGGTCCGGTGGGTGCTCTGGTCGAGTTCCTCGGTATTGAGCAGGCCGCGCAGACTGGCCGCCTGCTCCGGATACTCGCTCAGGCACTCGCGCGGATCGACCCGCTCGCCGCTGTGCCTGCGGATGACGAATTCCTCGAACACCAGCCCGGCGGGCAGCGACGCCCGGTCGAGTTCGGGGAACTCGGCGCAGTAGTGGATCAGCCGCTTGCGGTCGATGCCGGTGCCGGCGTGATGCAGCCAGCGATGGCGCAGGTCGACCCGGATCAGCTCGTGCAGCGCCTGCGCGCGCAAGGTGGCCGCGTCGGGGAGGAACTCGGCGATGTCGGGCGGGCGCTCGTCGACCGCGCCCCACGCGGCGGCGAACGCCTCGACCATGTCGACGCGCACATTCGTGGCCCGACCGGGTGTTGCGTCGGGTTGTTCCCCGCTTCCGGTGTTATCGATCATCAACCGACCTAAAGAGTTCGCGCGGATCGGTGCGAAATTCATTCCGCCACACCCGCCGCCATCGCCGGAGAGCTGTACTTGAAATGATAACTTGCGCCTCTAGAGCTGATCACCCGAATTTCGACGACCATGCGACGGGGGCGAATCCGCAGATGAACGAAGACCTCACAGCGGTAGCATGGGAGTCCGTCGACGACGACGGCGTAACGGACGCTGAGGTGACGATGGACTCGTCCCGCCCGCCCGCCGACGAGTTCCCCATCGGCGGCCCCGCAGCGGCACTGGCCGCTCGCGTCCGCGCGGGCATCATCACCCCGGCCGACGTCACCGCCGACGCGCTCGCCCGCATCGCCTCGGAGAATCGCAAGATCAACGCGTTCACGGTGGTGCGCGCCGAGCGGGCACGAGCCGAAGCGCGAGAACTCGCCGCCAGACAAGACCTCGACGAGCTGCCGCTGGCCGGTGTGCCGGTGGCGGTGAAACAGAACATCGCGGTGGCAGGTGAGCCGACCAGGGCCGGTTCGGCGGCCACCTCGGACGAACCGGCGAGCGTCGATCACCCGGTGGTGGCCAGGCTGCGCGCCGCGGGCGCGATCGTGGTGGGGCTGACGGCGATGCCCGAGCTCGGCTTGTGGGCGAGTACCGACTCCGCGGGGTGCGTCACCCGCAATCCACGCGATGTCGGCCGGTCGACGGGTGGATCCTCGGGTGGCGCGGCCGCCGCGGTGGCCGCCGGACTCGTGCCGATCGCGCACGGCAACGACGGCCTCGGTTCGATCCGGGTGCCCGCCGCGGCGTGCGGGGTCTTCGGGATCAAGCCGGGTAGACACGTGGTGCCCGCGCAGATCGGCGCCGATTCCTGGGCGGGACTGGCCGAGAACGGCGTCCTCGCGACCACGGTGTCAGACGCGGCGCTGGCGCTGTCGGTGCTGGCGGGCCGTTCCGACCTGGCCGAACTACGCAAGCCACAGCGACTACGCATCGGACTGGCCGTGGCTCCGCCGTCGCGACTGGTCCGGATGGATCGGCATTGGACGGCGGCGGCGCGCACCGCGGGTGCGCGCGCGGCAGTGGCCGGGCACGAGGTGCAACCGGTGGAACTGCCCTACGGCGACGCGGCGTTGTTGATGCTGCTGCGCTGGCCGAGCGCGGGTCTGGCCGACGCCGAGGCACTCGAGAACCCCGAACTGCTCCAGCAACGCACCAAACGTCATCTGGCGATCGGCAGGGTGATCCGGCGACTCGGCCTGGTCCGCCCCAGCCAGATCGACCGGACCGAAGCCAGACTGCTCGAATTCTTCGAGGACTTCGATGTGGTGATCACTCCGACGCTGGCCGCGCCACCGCCCAAGGCCAGGCAGTGGAGCGGGCGCGGGTGGGCCGCGAATGTCGTGTCCTCGGCGCGCTACGCGCCGTTCACCGGACTGTGGAATCTGCTCGGCTGGCCCGCGGCATCACTGCCGATGGGCACCCATCCCGAGGCCCATACCCCGTTGGCCGCGCAACTGATCGGTCCGCCGGGCAGCGAGTCCACCTTGCTCGGTCTCGCCGCCCAACTGGAACTGTCGAACTAGACCGCGATCGGCTGCGGCTGCGGCGTCGGCTCGGAGAAACCGCCGTCGACGGCGCGACCGGCGAATTCCAGAATGGTCGGGCGCGTGTCGTCGGCCCGCCACGCCACTGCCAGCTCACACGGGGTGAGACCGGCGACCGGACGCGCGGTGAGCCCGGGCCAGCGGTACATCGGCACGTTGTTCTCGGCCAGCAGGCACACGCCGAGGCCGAGGCTCACGGCCTCGAGCTTGTCCTCGGGGGTGGCCGCCTCGGCGCCGATCTTGGCCGCCTTGCCGCCACGGGCATCGTTGCCGAGCCAGAAGTCGCGGACCGCGCCCGCCTCGGTGGGCAGGGCGACGAAGGGCTCGTCGAGCAGATCGGTGAATTCGATGCTGTCCTGCTCGGCCAGCGGGTGCGACTCGGGCAGCAGCACCCAGCGCGGCTCGGTGCGCAGCACCTGCCAGCGATAACGGTTGGGGTCGGGCAGCGGCAGCCAGACCAGCGACAGGTCGGCCTGTCGACCGGCCAGGCCACTGGAGGGGTCGTTCCACGATGCGGCGTGCAGGGCGAGACGGTGACCGCTCGCGCTCTCGAGGTCGTTGAGCAGACCCCGGCCGAGCGCGGACTGGATACCGACGCGCAGCACCTCGCCTGCTTCCTGGAGGGACACGTTGGTCACCTCCCACAGCTCGAGGATCTTGCGTGCGCCTTCGAGCAGTTCCTTACCGGCGACGGTGAGGGCGACACTGCGCTGGTTGCGGTCGAACAGGACCACGTCGAGCTGGCGTTCGAGCTGGCGGATCTGGCGTGACAACGTCGGCTGAGCGATATGCAGCCGCTGGGCGGCGTTCGTGAAATGCAGTTCCTCAGCGACGGCGACGAAATACCGCAGATCGCGCAAATGCGGGTCCATAGCACCTTGCTATCAGAATCGGTCGGGAAAATCCAGCCAAAACGGGCAAGGAAGTTCGCGGAAGTGGATCAAAACAGTCACCAGGTTGGTATCGCACAGCATATGGCCTGACATGGTGAGCTGCACCATCGGATTGTCTATTGTTCGTGCCGATCTGCCATCGAGTGGATCGACGTCAAATCTGGGCAGCTGACCAGCGAAAATGCGTCGCTGTTCACATCACCTGCCCCGCTGTGGGCCGCGCGGTGCCGCTGTCGTTCGCGTCGAAAGGTGCCGCTGACCACGGCGACCATGACCGGCGAAGCAAGGTGGGTGATGTTAGTCACAAAGAAGTTTCGACGCGACGATTCCGGCTGCGCGCCAACATGCGTCGCAGCCGGAATCGACTACTTGCTCTTCTTGAGACGCAGCACCGTCGGCAGGTCGATCCGGCGCATCCCACGCGCACCGGCCGCCCGCATCGCCGCGACCGCGAAGACCAGCTTGTTCATGTCGTAGGGGTACCAGAACAGTTCTTTGCCCATGGTCGGCAGCTTCGGCTTCGTCATCGCCTGCGCGCGACAGTATTTCCGCAGCCCCGACGCACCGCCCCAGCGCGCGCCGACGCCGGACAGACCCCAACCGCCCATCGGCATCGCGGGATTGAACAGGTTCGAGAACACGTCGTTGATGTTCACCGCGCCCGTGTTCAGCTGCCTGGCCACGCGTTCGCCACGCGCCTTGTCGCCGGTCCACACCGACGCCGAAAGTCCGTAGATCGAGTCGTTGGCCATCCGGATCGCCTCGGCCTCGTCGGCCACCTTCATCACCGGCAGCGTCGGGCCGAAGGTCTCCTCGGCGACGCACGACATCGAATGGTCCACATCCACGAGCACGGTCGGCTCGAAGAAGGTGCCCACGCCGGTGCGTTTGCCGCCGGTGGTCACCCGGGCGCCCGCCGCCACCGCCTCGTCGACGTGGCGCTGCACGATCAGCACCTGGTTCTCGTTGGCCAGCGCGCCCACGTCGTTCTTCGACTCGCGATCGTCGGCGCCCTGGCGCAAGGCGGCGACCGCCGCGGTGAGCTTGGTGACGAACTCGTCGTAGACCGGCGCTTCGACGTAGACCCGCTCGACCGAGATGCACACCTGACCGGCGTTGAACATGCCGCCGAAGGCGATGCCGTGCGCGGCGCGGTCCAGGTCCGCGTCGGCGAGCACGATCGCGGGGTCCTTGCCGCCGAGCTCGAGGCTGTAGGGCACCATCCGCTCCGCGCAGGTGGCCGCGATCTTGCGACCGGTCGCGGTGGAACCGGTGAACTGGATGTAGTCGGCGTTCTCGACCACGGCCGCGCCGGTCGCGCCGGCGCCGGTGACCACCTTGAACACCGGCGGCGCACCGATCTCGGCCCAGCCGCGAGCCAGTTCCACCGCGGACAGCGGGGTCACCTCCGACGGCTTGAGGATTACCGCGGCGCCGGCCGCCAGTGCGGGGAACACGTCGATCGCGGGCATCGCGAGCGGGAAGTTCCACGGCGTGATCACCCCGACCACGGGATAGGGGCGGTAGGCCACGGTCAGCGACTTCACCCGCGCGAGCGGGCTGTGCGGGGACGGGTGGTCGTCGGCGAGGAACTTGCCTGCCCGGCGCGCGTAGTAGCCGAGGATGTCGACCGCGAACGCCGGATCGATGATCGCGTCGACGCGTGGCTTGGCGGTCTCGGATTGCAGCACCGCGGCCAGCTGCTCGGTGTTGTCGATCAGCCAGTCCTGCATCTTCAGCAGCCACTGCTTGCGCCCGTCCGGCCCGATCGCTTCCCATTCCGGCTGGTAGAGGCGCAGTTCGCGGACCGCGGCCGCCACGTCGTCGGGCGTGGTGACGGGCACGGTGCCGACGAGGTCGCCCGTGGCCGGATTGTGTACTTCGATCACCGCGACGTCTTTGTCGAGTTCGCTCACTGGTCGTTCTCCTCGTGCGTCTGCTGAATTCGGTTCACCGACTGTCGCGGCGCGGCCAAGAGGAAGTGGCGTGCCTGCTCAGACAATTAGAACACGTTGCAGTTCTGGGCCGAGCTGATTCCTACGGTGTCTCGCTGACCTCGTTCTCGCGCGCCGCGATCCGTCGCAGCGGCGGCTCGGTGGGCGGCGGGACCCGGCGATCGGGGAGTTCGGCCAGCAGCGCGGTGGTGGCCGCGGCGATGGCCGCGACAGCTTTGTCGACCGCGGGTTTGGTGGCGCTACTCAGGCCGGAGATGCCGCCGACTTTGCGCACATATTGCAAGGCGGCAGCGTAGATCTCCTGCTCGGTGGCGGCAGGCTCCAGACCACGCAAGACGGTGATATTTCTACACATGTCAGAACCATAGACCTGTGTGGCATGACGCGACAGGCGAAGAATAAGGCGATCTGAAAATCTCGTGACGCACGTGAGATTCGCACGCCACCCGTGATCGCGGTCACGGCACTAGACTCGGCCGCATGCCTGCCAGGGGAGTACCAGCGCTGACCACTTTTCCGTACCCGGAACTAGATGAGCGCGAAGAAGATCACTGGTCGGGCGCGGGGGTGAGCGACGACGAACTGCGCGCGCTCGCCCTCGGTGCCTTCTACTCCACGCGCTGGGACGCCTTCCACGACGCGATGCTGCTCGGCCCCGAGCGTGAGCACCCGCTCGGCGACCGCCGCGAACTCGCCATCGACACCCTCACCGGCGCCTGGGGCATCACCGACGGCACCGAAGCCCGCGCCTCGATGGAACAGCTCCTCGAAGGTATGCACGCGCCCCTGTACTCGCTGGTGCATCCGCTGGTGATGGCCTCGGTCAACGCCAGCGAGCGCGACCGTTTCGGTGAGCGGGCCGACAAACAGCGCGCGTTCCTGCGGCAGGTCGGTTCGTTTCGGGGGATGGACAATCCCGAGGCGCTGGTCCGCGACTACGACATCTGGGCCCAAGCCATCAAGATCGGCTTCACCGACCATCTATCGCGCCCACTACCCAACGACATCCACGCCTGGGATCTGGCCCGCGTCGTCGCGGTGGCCCGCATGGCGTTCACCGCCGGCTACATCGACGCCGACGTGGCATGGGAATACTGCATGCGCGCGCTGGTCCCCGCGCAGCGCCGCTACCGCAACTGGCGCCAGTTCGGCGACGCCTACCTCACCGGCTGGACCTACTGGCAGGCCACCGAGGACCTCGCCGAACTGAAGAACGGCGGCGTCGACCGCCGGATGGAACTGGTGCGACTGTGGACCAGGCCCACCAGCCCGTGGCGCCGGATCGAACTCAACGAGCCGGAGCAGAAGGCGGAAACCGAAGCGGCCGAACCGAATTGAGCATTCGGTCCGGCCACCGGCACTACAGGCTGCGCAGGATTCCGCGGCCGTAGCGCTGGAATTGGGTGTCGTCGACCATGCCGAGCGAATGCCGCTCGACCAGTAATTCCCATTCCGCGTAGAGCTGGTTGACACCCGGGTCGGCAGGCCCGGCGGCACCGTCGGCGGCCTGCCTGCGGATGGCGAAATTCACCGCGCAGGTGACCCGTTCGGTGTCGGCGCGATCCACGCCCGCGAAATGCAGCGTGCGATTGCCGTCGTTGATATCGATGCCCGATCCGCCGTGGCGGGTATCGACCTCGCCGGGCGCCGAGCGCGCGCCTTCGACGGTGCGAGCGCCGAGAATCGCGGCCACCGCCAATTCGAAGGCGTAGCGTTCGCCGCTGCCGATGGAGATGAACAGCACGCGAGAGGTGGTCGCGGCGAGCAGGCCGGTGCCCGATCCCGCGGGCGGGGCGGCGACGGCGATGGCCGTTTCCAGGACGTATTCGTCGGGCGTGACATACCGGTTCAGTGCGTTGACGGCCGAACGCGCGTCTTTGCGCGGCGCCATCCGGCGCACGGCGCGCTCGACATCGGCGCGGGTGGGACCGGACTTGCCCCACTCGGGAGCGGGCGGGGTGAGATCCGGCGCGGCCACGTCGATGCGCTGGGTCGTCATGATCTGGTCGTTGATCCGGTCGACGATGCCGAGGGCGGCAGGCACGTCGTGCTCGGCGATGAGCACCGGAAGGGGAGTGCGGTCGGCGGGAACGCCGGTGAGGACCGCCGTGGGATAACGCAGATAGATCTCGATCACCACCGCTTCGTCGGCGCGCCGATTGAGGCGCACCTTGAGCAGGTCGGCAATGGGAACGTCGAGAACACGTTCGCCGTCGGTACCCGGCCGGAGGACGACGAGCCGTCCACCGCCGTGGCGCAGAATCGCTGTGGGTGTTCGTAGCTCGACGATGTCTATACCCCCTGCGCTGTAGTTGTGTCGTCGCCCACGATAAGGCGGGCATGACATGATTGTGGCCACTTGCCACAACCCGGTCGGAGCGTTCGGGAACCTCTTGCGTTCTCCGGCCGTTTACCAGTGCAACTGCACCAGCAGCCGAACTGCGCGATGTATCGAACTAGACCGTACGCGGTAACGTGGCATGTCCGCATCCGAAACCCGCCGATCTCGACGCTTCGCAAGCACACCCGGAGTAATAACCGGAAAGGACTGGGCCGTCCGGCCGACGCTCTATGAACCGCAAGACAGTGTTTCGCACCTTGGCGATCATCTCGGGCATCATGCTCATGATCTGGCTGTTCAGCTTTCTCAGCGATGACACGCGCGGTTGGGAGAGTGTCGACACTTCCGTTGCGCTGACCCAGCTCGAGGACAAAGCGAACGTCAAGAACGTGCAGATCGATGACAAGGAGCAGCAGCTCCGCATCGAACTGAACAACGGCAACGAGGCCACGAGCAACAACGCCAAGATCGTCGCCAAGTACCCCAGTGGTGGGGAGAACTCCGCGCAGATCCTCGACGCCGTGCAGAAGTCCGGCGCGCCGTACGACACCGTGGTCAAGCAGGAGAGCTGGCTGTCGCAGCTGCTGCTGTTCATCGTGCCGATGGTGCTGCTGGTCGGCCTGTTCATCTTCGTGATGTCGCGCATGCAGGGCGGCGGCCGTGGCGGGATGATGGGCTTCGGGAAGTCCAAGGCCAAACTGCTGACCAAGGACATGCCCAAGACCACGTTCCAGGACGTGGCCGGTGCCGACGAGGCCGTCGAAGAGCTCTACGAGATCAAGGACTTCCTCCAGAATCCGGCCCGCTACCAGGCGCTCGGCGCGAAGATCCCCAAGGGCGTGCTGCTCTACGGGCCGCCGGGAACCGGTAAGACGCTGCTGGCCCGCGCGGTCGCGGGCGAGGCCGGGGTGCCGTTCTTCACCATCTCCGGTTCGGACTTCGTCGAGATGTTCGTCGGTGTCGGCGCCTCCCGCGTGCGCGACCTGTTCGAGCAGGCCAAGCAGAACAGCCCCTGCATCATCTTTGTCGACGAGATCGACGCGGTCGGCCGCCAGCGCGGTGCCGGCCTCGGCGGCGGTCACGACGAGCGCGAGCAGACCCTCAACCAGCTGCTGGTCGAGATGGACGGCTTCGGCGATCGCTCCAACATCATCCTGATCGCAGCCACCAACCGGCCCGACATCCTCGACCCCGCGCTGCTGCGTCCCGGCCGGTTCGACCGGCAGATCCCGGTCGGCAACCCCGACCTGGCCGGTCGCCGCGCGATCCTGCGGGTGCACTCGGCGGGCAAGCCGATCTCGCAGGAAGCCGACCTCGAGGGCCTGGCCAAGCGCACCGTCGGCATGTCCGGCGCCGATCTGGCCAACGTGATCAACGAGGCCGCGCTGCTCACCGCCCGCGAGAACGGTTCGGTCATCACCGGCGAATCGCTCGAGGAATCGGTCGACCGGGTGATCGGTGGCCCGCGCCGCAAGAGCCGCATCATCAGCGAGCACGAGAAGAAGATCACCGCCTACCACGAGGGCGGCCACACCCTGGCGGCCTGGGCGATGCCCGATATCGAGCCCGTCTACAAGGTCACCATCCTGGCCCGCGGCCGCACCGGCGGGCACGCCATGACGGTGCCCGAGGACGACAAGGGCCTGATGACCCGCTCGGAGATGATCTCCCGGCTGGTCTTCGCGATGGGTGGCCGCGCCGCCGAGGAACTGGTGTTCCACGAGCCGACCACCGGCGCGTCCTCCGATATCGACCAGGCCACCAAGATCGCCCGCGGGATGGTCACGGAGTACGGCATGAGTGCCCGCCTCGGCGCCGTGCGCTACGGCCAGGAGCAGGGCGACCCGTTCCTCGGTCGATCGATGGGCGTGCAGGCCGACTACTCGCACGAGGTCGCCCGCGAGATCGACGAGGAGGTGCGCAACCTCATCGAGGCCGCGCACACCGAGGCGTGGTCGATCCTCAGCGAATACCGCGAGCAGCTCGACGCCTTGGCCACCGCGTTGCTCGAGCGCGAGACGCTGCACCGCAAGGATCTCGAGACGATCCTGGCCGGTGTGGAGAAGCGTCCGCGGATCACCGCGTTCAACGATTTCGGTGATCGGCACCCGTCGGACAAGCCGCCGGTGAAGACGCCGGGCGAGCTGGCCGTCGAGCGCGGCGAGCCGTGGCCGCCGGTGCAGCCCGCGCCGGTGCCGGTGCCCAACGGGGCGCCGCCGGTCGAGCCCAACGGCTACCCGGGTCAGCCGTACGGCCAGCCCGCGCCGCCCGCGGCCGGTTACCCGTTGCCCGCCGCGCCGACGCAGGCGTTCCCCCGGCAGTCGGGGACGCACGGTTCGCGGCCCGATTACGGCGCACCGGCCGGCTGGTCGGCTCCGGGTTGGCCGCCGCGCGAGGAGCAGCAGCCGCAACAGCAGCAGCCCCAGCAGCAGCCCCAACCGCCACAGGACCAGGGCAGTGCCTGGGGTCGGCCCGAGCAGCAGCAGCCGCGGCACGCCAGCGACGGTTTCCAGCCGTGGGGTGCCCAGCCGCAGCCGCCCGCGCGTGATGCCGATCCGGAGAACAAGGACTGGGAAGGGCCGAACGGTCGCCACTGACCGGGGGCCAACTACGCTCGAAGGTCGAATGCCGAACAGGTACCGGCGTTCGGCACAGGTTCTCGGATTACGCTCGGCCGTCGAATGTCGGGTGGTCGCCGGCTTTCGGCTCTGGTTCTCGGCCCGCCCGCCTCTGGACTGAGCGGAGAACAGGGCCGAGAACCCGCGGCGCCAGCCGCAAATATCACGGAGGTGCGGAGAAGTTGTCGGCCAACAAGCAGGAACTCGATCCGGCAGGTGAGCTGGGTGCGACCAGTCCGTCGGTGCTGACGGCGCTGGCGACCGGTTTGCCGTTCGATCAGGAGCGCGCCGAGAACGCGGTGCGTGAGCTGCTGCTCGCGGTCGGTGAGGATCCCGACCGCCCCGGCCTGCTGGACACGCCCGCGCGAGTGGCGCGTGCTTATCGGGAGATGTTCGCCGGGCTCTACACCGAGCCCGATGCGGTGCTGGCGACCACGTTCGACGAGGGTCACCAGGAACTCGTGCTGGTTCGCGACATCCCGATGTTCTCTACCTGCGAGCATCACCTGGTCTCGTTCCACGGCGTCGCGCACGTCGGCTACATCCCCGGCCCGCACGGCCGGGTGACGGGGCTGTCGAAGCTGGCGCGCGTGGTTGATCTCTACGCCAAGCGCCCCCAGGTGCAGGAGCGGCTGACCAGCCAGATCGCCGACGCGGTGATGCGCCGACTGGATCCGCGCGGCGCGATCGTGGTGATCGAGGCCGAGCACCTGTGCATGGCCATGAGGGGAATCCGTAAGCCCGGTGCCAGCACCACCACCTCGGCGGTGCGCGGCCAGCTGCAAACCGACTCCGCCTCGCGATCCGAGGCGCTGGACCTGATCCTGCGCAAATGAGCGAGGCACTGGTGACCCCCCGTGACCAGCGCTCCTGCGTGGTCATGGGTGTGGTCAACGTGACCGCTGATTCCTTCTCCGACGGCGGTCGCTACCTCGATCCCGAACTCGCGATCGCGCACGGTGTCGAGCTGTACGAGGCGGGCGCCGACATCGTCGATGTGGGTGGTGAATCCACCAGGCCGGGGGCCGACCGGGTCGACCCGGCCGCCGAGGCCGCCAGGGTTGCTCCGGTGATCCGCGGACTGGTCGCCGCCGGGGTGCCGACCAGTGTCGACACCATGCGCGCCGAGGTCGCCGAGGCCGCGCTGGAGGCAGGCGTCTCGGTGGTGAACGACGTCTCCGGCGGCCGTGCCGACCCGAACATGGTGAAGGTCGTCGCCGAAGCGGGCGTGCCGTGGATCCTCATGCACTGGCGGGCGGGTGCCGACTACCGGCACACCGGCCCGGCCGATCACTACGACGACGTGGTCGCCGAGGTGAACGCCGAACTCACCGCTCAGGTCGACCTCGCTGTCGCCGCGGGAGTGACCCCGGACCGGCTGATCCTCGACCCCGGCCTCGGCTTCGCCAAGAACGCCGAACACAACTGGGAACTCCTCGCCGCTCTCCCGGAGCTGGCGGCAGGCGGATTCCCGATCTTGATCGGCGCCTCGCGCAAACGTTTCCTCGGCGCTCTGCTGGCCGACGAATCCGGCCCACGCCCGCCCGACGGCCGCGAAACCGCCACCGCCACCCTGTCCGCCCTCGCCGCCACCCACGGCGCCTGGGGCGTGCGCGTGCACGATGTCCGGGCCTCCCTCGACGCCATCGCCGTCGTCGATGCCTGGCGTCGAGCCGCCGACGCTCGATCGGCCGCTGCCCGAGGGCTCGCGCCGTGAACGTCCTCGCCACCCGAACCGCCACAGGCGTCCGAGTCACTCTCCGAGGAGCCCTCCGATGAACTTGCCTCTGCTGCCGCCGCCCGCGGGCAGGCCCGCCTCGTCGCGGATCGAGCTGCGCGGCCTGCGTGCTTTCGGCAGGCACGGAGTGTTCGATTTCGAGCGTCGTGACGGCCAGGAATTCGTCGTCGATCTGACAGTGTGGGTCGATTTCGCCGCGGCCGCCGCGTCCGACGACCTCGCCGACACCGTCGACTACGGCGCGCTCGCCGAGCGCGCCGTACGCATCGTGACCGGTCCGCCGCGCGATCTGATCGAAACAGTGGTCTCCGAGATCGCCGACGACGTGATGGCCGACCCGCGGATCGAGGCGGTGGAGGCGGTCGTGCACAAGCCGTCGGCGCCGATCCCGCACACCTTCGAAGACGTGCGCGTGGTGGCCACCCGGTATCGCACGGAGGCCCCGGGGCAGCGCCGATGACTCGTGCGGTGCTCTCGATCGGCTCGAATCTGGGCGATCGGCTCGCGCATCTGCGCAGCGTGCTCGACGCGCTGGGGGAGCGGGTCGTGGCGGTTTCGCCGGTCTACTCGACCGCGCCGTGGGGTGGCGTCGACCAAGACGATTATCTCAATGCTGTTGTCACAGCCGAGGATCCGGCCTTCGACGATTACGCCTGGCTACGTTTCGGTCAGGAGCTCGAGCAGGCGGCGGGCCGTGTTCGCGAGGTCCGCTGGGGTGCGCGCACCCTCGACGTCGACGTGGTCCAGTGCGCCGACAGCACCGGCACGGCGATCGCCCGCGACACCGACCCGACGCTGATCCTGCCGCACCCGCAGGCCCACAACCGGGCCTTCGTGCTCATCCCGTGGTCGGCCGTCGAGCCGTCCGCGCACCTTCTCGTCGACGGGGTCGCCCGTCCGATCGCGCAGTTGCTCGCCGGACTCGACCAGTCCGAGAAGGACGGCGTGGTCCGTACCGATCTGGCGCTACGCGAGGAAAGTGCCGGCTCGTGCTGAAACCCACCCGGGTACTCGACCTCGCGCTGAACGTGGTGGTGGCCGCCGCGGTGGCCTGGGTCGCCACCCGGTTCGCCTATTCCAGCTTCCCGTCGATCTCGGTGGCCGCGGGCGCCTCGCTGCTGCCGGTCGCCGCGATCGAGGCGACGCTCGGCTTCGCGATCAAGGCCAAGATCGCCGATGAGCAGATCGGCGACGGCCCGGGCCAGATGCACCCGATCAATGTCGCCAGGGGCGTGGCGCTGGCGAAGGCGTCGTTGCAGGTGGGTTCGCTGGCCGCGGGTGTGTGGCTGGGTTTCCTGCTGTGGGTTTTCCCACAGCGCGGGACCGTGACCGCCGCCGCTACCGATTCGCCGGGTGCGGTGGTCGGGCTGCTGGCCGGTTCGGCCCTGGTTGCTGCGGCTTTGTGGCTGGAGTATTGCTGCCGGGCACCCGAGGACCCGACCGACGATCCCGCTACTACGTAGCAACTTGCGAATGGAATCACCACAACCTTTGGTGGGCCGACCAGCCGATTCCGGCTACCCTGGCCCTCATGGTTTCACCCTCCCGCAGCACGGCGCCCCGACGACGGCGGGACGACGCGGGAAAATTCTTCGTCGGTTTCCTCATCCTGCTCGGTCTGACCGCCAGTGTTTTCCTGATCTTCAGCGAAAACGTCCAATACGTGCGGATCGGCCTGGTAGCAGCCCTGTGGGCGGCGGTGATCGGCGCGCTCGCGGCTACCCGCTACCGCAAGGACGCGGCCGTCGACAAGGCGAAGGTGCGCGATCTGCAGACGGTGTACGAGTTGCAGTTGGAGCGCGAGATCAACGCACGCCGTGAGTACGAGATGGGCGTCGAGGCGCGGGTGCGTGCCGAGGTCGGCGCCGACTCCTCCGAAATCGCCGCACTGCGCGCCGAGCTGACCCTGCTGCGCCAGAATCTGCAGGTCCTCTTCGACGGCGCCCTGCCCGACGAGCAACCTGCACTGCAGGCCGACGCGGTGCGGATCGACGCGTTGCCCGCCGGTGGCTTCAATGCCTTCGACGAGCCGGACCACGGTTTCGACGATAGCCCCGAGGATGCCACCGCTGCCTGGTTCGGCCCGTGGCAGCAACCGCCCAGCGCACTGAAACCTGTCTTCATGCAACCGGTTTCGGCCAATTTCGCCGACCCGTACGACGACCCGGTCACCGCCGAGACCTCGGCCGTGCAGCTCGACGAGTACGCCGAAACCCAGCAGGCGACCGCCGACGCGCAGCCCGTCGCACCGGCCAAGTCATCGGGAAAGACGCCGCCGCCGCGTCTGTCCTCGCCGAACACCCGCCAGGTGTCGGAGACGGTCCTCCCGGCCGAGACCCCCACCAACGGCAACTCGGCCGCTGCCCCCGAGCCCGCCCCGGCTGCGGCCGAGCCGACCCCGGCACCGGCCGCCACGGCCGAACCTGCCCCGGCTCCCGTAGCGACGGCCGAGGCCACCCCGGAGCCCGCCCAGCCCCCGGCCACCCGCCCCGAGAAGGCCCCCTCGGTCGGCACCAGCTCCCGTCGACGCCGCCGCGCCGAAACCGAGGGCACGGCCCGACTGTCGGTGGCAGACATCATGGCCAACCTCGAATCGGAGTCCACCGGTTCCGCCTCTCCGCGTACCTAGCTGGTCGCAACACCGTTCTCGCGCGAGAACATGGGCAATCACCAACAACAGCCAGCTCGCCCACCGGCAAACCCTCGGCCGCGTCCACCCATCACCACGCACCTGGGTCTGGCCTGAATACGCGGAGTGGCGGACCAGGTGAGCGCTAGATCACGGTGGGGGCGTGTGGCGGTCTTCGAGTAACTCCCTCTATTCTCGAAGCGAACGTCTGGTACCCGCACCGCGGGACTGGAACGCAAATCGAGAGGACAACGTTGACCTCGAGAAGTGTCAACCCTGATGGCGCGAAAACGAGTGGCGACGCCGTGCCCGCACGAATGGATCCAGCGCCCGCACGACTGACGGTAGGAATCGTCTCGGCGGGACGAGTGGGTTCCGCACTCGGCGTAGCGCTCGAGCGAGCCGGCCACGTGGTCTTCGGTGTCGCCGCGATCTCCGACGCCTCGGTGCATCGCGCCCATACCCGGCTGCCCGAAGCCCAGGTTCTGCCGATCGAGCAGATCGCCCAGCGCAGTGAACTGCTCCTGCTCGCCGTTCCCGACGCCGAACTGGCCGGGCTGGTCCGTGGCCTCGCCGGTGCGAACGTGGTCCGCCCCGGCACCATCGTCGTGCACACCTCCGGCGCGAACGGCGTCGCGATTCTCGAACCGCTGACGAAGCAGGGCGCGCTCGGCCTCGCGATCCACCCCGCCATGACCTTCACCGGCCACGACGAGGACATCGCCCGACTCGCCAATGCCTGTTTCGGCGTCACCGCCGCCGACGAGGTCGGCTACGCCATCGCGCAGGCGCTGGTGATCGAGATGGGCGGCGAACCGGTTCGCGTCGAGGAAGATCAGCGTTCGCTCTATCATGCGGCCCTCGCCCACGGCAGCAATCACCTGGTCACGGTGATCGTCGACGCCGTCGCGGCGCTGCGCGAATCCCTCTCCGGCCCCGGTCTGCTCGGCCAGCCGCTGGTCGACGATCAGCCCGGCGGCCTCGCCGAACGGCTGCTCGCCCCGCTCGCCTCGGCCGCCCTCGACAACGCCTTGCGTCGCGGCCAGGCCGCACTGACCGGTCCGGTCGCCCGCGGCGATGTCGACGCCGTCGCCGCCCATCTGGCCGCGCTCGAGCAGGTCGACGACCGCCTGGCCGAGGCCTACCGAGCCAACTCGTTGCGCACGGCCCAACTCGCCCACACCGATCCGGCACTGCTGGAGCTCCTCGCCAAGGAAGGCCACTGATGGAACCCCGAGAAGTGCATCACCACCAGGGTGGCGCCCGCGCCACCGGCGCTTTCAAGGCGGGCGTGCTCACCGTGCACCACAACCCCGAGGTGCTCGACACGGTCGCCAAGGCCCTGCGCGGGGCCGGTCGCACGGTCGGTTTCGTGCCGACGATGGGCGCGCTGCACGAGGGGCACCTCGCGCTGATTCGTCAGGCCAAGCTCAACAACCAGGTCGTGATCGTCTCGATCTTCGTCAACCCGCTGCAGTTCGGCGCGAACGAAGACCTCGATGCCTACCCGCGCACCCTCGACGCCGACCTCGAGCTGCTCCGCACCGAGGGCGTTGACCTGGTCTTCGCGCCGTCCGTTTCCGATATGTACCCGGACGGCATGCGTACCACGATCCAGCCGGGCCCACTCGGCGCCGAGCTCGAAGGCGGCAGCAGGCCGACGCATTTCGCGGGCATGCTCACCGTCGTCGCGAAGCTGCTCAACATCACCCACGCCTCCGAAGCGTATTTCGGTGAAAAGGACTATCAGCAGCTGACGCTGATCCGGCAGATGGTGCGCGACCTGAACATGGACGCGAAGATCGTCGCCTATCCGACCGTCCGCGAGCCCGACGGCCTCGCCCTGTCCTCGCGCAACCGCTTCCTCGACGCCACCCAGCGCGAGTCGGCGCTCGCGCTGTCGGCCGCGCTCGCCGCGGGCCGCCACGCCGCCGGTCTCGGCGCGGAGGCGGTCGTCCAGACCGCTCGCTCGGTTCTCGACGCGGTCGACGGCCTCGATGTCGACTACCTCGAACTGCGCGACGCGAACCTGGGTCCGGCCCCCACCGCGGGCAACGCCCGCCTGCTGGTCGCCGCCAAAGTCGGCGACACCCGCCTGATCGACAACGCTCCCGTAGTACTCGGCGCCCAGATCGACGGGCATCCCGACGCGAACTCCCTCCCTGCCTCGCAGGCGCACTGAAAGGCGACGACGATGTTGCGCACCATGATGAAGTCGAAGATCCACCGTGCCACCGTGACCCATGCCGACCTGCACTATGTCGGCTCGGTGACCGTCGACCAGGATCTGCTCGACGCCGCCGATCTGCTCGAGGGTGAGCAGGTCTGCATCGTCGACATCGACAACGGCGCCCGCCTCGAGACCTACGTGATCGCCGGCGAGCGCGGTTCGGGCGTGATCGGCATCAACGGTGCCGCCGCCCACCTCGTGCACCCGGGCGACCTGGTCATCCTCATCGCCTACGGCCAGATGGACGAGGCAGAGGTCCGCGAGTACGACCCGAAGGTGGTCTTCGTCGACGACCACAACCGTCCGGTGGAGCTGGGCAGCGACCCCGCGCACGCACCGGAGGGCTCGGGCCTCACCTCGCCGCGCTCGCTGTCGTTCGTCTGAGCCGGGCGGGGGACCCAGGACCATGCTGCTGACGATCGACGTCCGCAACACCGGGATCGAGCTCGGCCTGTTCTCCGGTAGCGGCGAACACGCGAAACTGGTGCGGCACTGGCGGATTCACACCAATCCGCTGATCACCGCGGACGAGTTCGCCATGCAGGTGCGCGGGCTGGTCGGCGACGATCTCGATCGGATCGTCGGTGTCTCGGCGCTGTCGACCGTGCCGCCGGTGCTGCGCGAACTGCGCGCCATGCTGGCGCGCTACTGGTCTCATGTGCCGCATGTGCTGGTGGAACCGGGCGTGCGAACAGGTATTCCGCTGCTGGTCGACAATCCGAAGGAAGTCGGCGCCGACCGCATCGTCAACTGTCTTGCCGCGTTCCGTAGCTTCGGCGGGCCCGCGATCGTCGTCGACTTCGGCACCGCGATCTGCGTCGACCTGGTCTCGGCCAAGGGGGAATTCCTCGGCGGCGTGATCGCGCCCGGTGTGGAGATCTCCGCCGAGGCGCTGGTGGAGCGCAGCGCGATGCGTCGCGTCGAGCTGGCTCGGCCGCGTTCGGTGGTGGGCAAGAACAGCATGGAATGCATTCAGTCCGGCGCGATCTTCGGGTTCGCCGGGCTGGTCGACGGGCTGGTCGACCGCATCCGCGACGAATTCGACGCGTTCGCGGGCACCGATGTCACCGTCGTCGCGACGGGGGCGGGCGCGCCGCTGATCGTGCCCGAGTCGGAAACCATCGACCAGCACGTCCCGCATCTCACGCTGACCGGCCTGCGTCACGTCTACGAGCGCAACAAAAAGTAGTGTCTGCTAAACTATCGCTCGTGATCTTCCGTGTGAGCACCCAGGAGTGTTGTCGAGGCTAATCTGCCTCGACCGTTCGAGGCTGACGTTTTCCCTCGACCGTTTTCTCACCTCCTGGAGATGCGCTCATGCGTTCTTCTGTCCTTTCCCTTCCGTCCGCACGCGACGAGTACTCCGCGACGCCCCCACTCGACCGGGCGATCGCCTCGGCGTTGCCGACTCGGTTGCGGCCCGCTGACCTGCTGCGACTCACCGACGAAGGCGCCGAAGACGTCCTCTCCGGTCGCTACGACCACCTCCTGCCGGCCGACGGTATCTGGCCGGCCGACGAGCGCTGGGCGACCCGCCTTTCGCAAGACGACGAGGTCGATGTCTGGCTGATCAGCTGGACGCCGGGCAAATTCACCGATTTGCACGATCACGCCGGCTCGCTCGGCGCCCTGACCGTGCTGAGCGGCGCGCTTTCGGAATACCGCTGGAATGGCAAGGAGTTACGCAGGCGCACGCTCGCCGCGGGTGATCAGGCGTCGTTCCCGATCGGCTGGGTGCACGACGTGGTGCGCGCGCCCGCCGTCGCCGAATCCGTCGGTCCGCTCGATCCCACCTTGAGCGTGCACGCCTATTCCCCGCCGCTGTCGGCGATGTCGTATTACGAAGTGACCGGCCACGGAACGTTGCGCCGAACCAAAACCGTCCTCACCGACCAGCCCGAAGGTGATCTGTGATGAGCCGATTGACGATTGATCAGATGCTCGAGAACGCTCGCGCGCGATTGCACCGGGTGTATGTGTACGACGTGGCCGCCGCGCTGGAGCGTGGCGCGATTCTGGTCGACATCCGACCGGCCGCCCAGCGGGTACGCGAAGGTTCGCTGCCCGGCGCGCTGGTGATCGAGCGAAATGTCCTGGAATGGCGGCTGGATCCGACCTCGTCGGCCCGGTTGTCCCTCGCTGTTGATCACGACGTGGAATGGGTCATCTTCTGCTCGGAGGGGTACACGTCGAGTTTGGCGGCGGCCGCGTTGCAGGAGCTGGGGTTGCATCGGGCCACCGATGTGATCGGTGGATACCAGGCGTTGAAATCGGCGGGGCTGTTGACGGTCGGCATCGGCGTCCCGCATTTCGCCCGCGAGGTGGACGCGCTGGCCTCGCTGTAACTGCGCCGCACGAATTGTGAAGTGCCTCACTGATTTCGCGAGCGCATGGGTAACTCGCTAGCCACCTCCGGGCCCTCGTACGCATAACGTGAGGCCGAGAGCTGACGGCCGTGCTTCCGGACGGTCCGCTGAATACACGGAGGGGCGGGGGAGCGGGGGAGCGGCAAATCCATTTCCGGGGACCGCTAATGTTGTCGAACGTGAGCACTCCTAACCCCGCCGCACCCGGCCGCGCCGCCACTTCCGCTGTGGACATCGATGTTCCCGAGCAGATGCGGATTCGCCGGGACAAGCGCGAACGGCTGCTCACCGAGGGTGGTGAGGCCTATCCGGTGGTGGTGCCACGCACCCACACGCTGGCCGAAATCCGTGCCGCCTACCCGGATCTGGAAGCCGACACCCAGACCGGCCTGCAGGCCGGTATCGCGGGTCGCGTCATTTTCGTTCGTAATACCGGCAAGCTGTGCTTCGCCACGCTGCAGGAAGGCGACGGCACCAAGTTGCAGGCGATGATCAGCCTCAACGGTGTCGGCGCCGACGCGCTGGCGGCATGGAAGGCCGATGTCGACCTCGGTGACTTCGTGTTCGTGCACGGCGAGGTCATCTCGTCGCGGACCGGCGAATTGAGCGTGATGGCCGATTCCTGGTCGATGGCGGCCAAGTCGCTGCGCCCGCTGCCGGTGGCGCACAAGGAGATGAACGAGGAGTCGCGCGTTCGTCAGCGCTATGTCGACCTGATCGTGCGTCCAGAGGCCAGGGAAATGGCCCGTACCCGCGTGAACGTGGTCCGTGCGCTGCGCAACGCGCTGGAGCGCCGCGGGTTCCTCGAGGTCGAGACCCCGATGCTGCAGACCATCCACGGTGGCGCCGCCGCGCGTCCGTTCGTCACCCGTTCCAACGCGCTCGACATGGATCTTTTCCTGCGCATCGCGCCGGAGCTGTTCCTCAAGCGTTGCGTGGTCGGTGGCCTGGAGAAGGTCTTCGAGATCAACCGGAACTTCCGCAACGAAGGCGCCGACTCGACCCATTCGCCCGAGTTCGCGATGCTGGAAACCTACGAGGCCTACGGCACCTATGACGACTCGGCGACGATGACCCGAGAATTGATCCAGGAAGTCGCGCACGAGGCATTCGGCACCCTTCTGGTGACGCTTGCCGACGGCACTGAATATGATCTCGGAGGCGAGTGGACCACCGTCGAGATGTATCCCTCGCTGTCGGAGTCGATCGGTGTCGAGGTCACTCCGGAAACCACTGTCGAGGAATTGCTCGCGCTCGCCGATCGGGTGGGTCTGGAAATTCCTTCGGACAAGGGCTACGGTCACGGGAAACTGGTCGAAGAACTATGGGAACACGCGTATGGCGACAAGCTCTACGCGCCGACTTTCGTTCGTGACTTCCCGGTCGAGACTTCACCGCTGACTCGTCAGCATCGCAGCAAGTCCGGCGTCACCGAGAAGTGGGACCTCTATGTTCGCGGCTTCGAGTTGGCAACGGGCTATTCGGAACTGGTGGACCCGGTGATCCAGCGGGAACGCTTCGTCGACCAGGCCAGGTTGGCCGCGGCAGGCGATGACGAGGCCATGGTGCTCGATGAAGACTTCCTCGCCGCGATGGAACACGGTATGCCGCCGACCACCGGAACCGGTATGGGAATCGATCGCTTGTTGATGGCACTCACGGGTTCTGGAATCCGGGAAACGATCCTGTTCCCGATTGTGCGGCCCACTAGTCGCTGACCAGTGAATTCACGGGGTGAAGACCCCGTGTTGGAAATTTCGCATTTCGGGGTATTCTTGCCTCGGGTATTCGGCCTGGAGGCAGGCTTGACGATTTCGAGAGGACGTTCATCTCATGGCAAAGAAGGTCACCGTTAGCCTGATCGACGATGTCGACGGTGAGTCCATCGCGGACGAGACCATCGAGTTCGCTATCGATGGGGTGTCGTACGAGATCGATCTGTCGGACGCAAATGCGGCGCGCCTGCGCGAAGGCCTGGACGAGTGGGTCGCCAACGCCCGCCGTGTGAGTGGCCGTCGTCGGGTGAAGGCTGCCGGTGCGCCCGCGCCGCAGGGCAAGAGCCGCGTTTCCATGGACCGCGAACAGAGCGCCGCAATTCGCGAATGGGCACGCCGTAAGGGTCACAAGGTCTCGGCCCGTGGCCGTATCTCGGCGGAAATCACCGAGGCATACAACAAAGAGGTCGGCAAGAGCTGAGATATCGGCGGCGCGGGCGCCGCGTGTTCGCGGCCCCGGCGGTCCCGCTGTTGAGGAGCCGTTGCTTGCTCCTTCGTCGCGTACGCAACGGCACCTCAACAGCGGGACGGCCGCGAACGGCAGGCTGAGCCTGCCTGCCCCTCCTCGAGGTCGGGGCGTACGGGGCTGGGATCGGGGGTCGGCCGATGTCGGGTCGGGTTTTCGCGTCCGGGTCGTGCGGGTTCGGGGTGGTAGGGAAGTAGACTGTTGGCCGTGCACAAGGTGTTTCGAGTATCCGGCGGTGTCGCGCAGTGAGTTCCTTCCTGCGGTATACCGACGACACCGGTAAGCAGCATGAATTGGCCCTGGAGGCCGGGCAGCAGCGTGTCACCATCGGGCGCAATGTGCAGGCCGACCTGGTGCTCGCGTGGGACGCCGAGGTTTCCCGGCTGCACGCGGCGGTCGAACATCTCGGTGCGCACTGGACCATCATCGATGACGGACTGTCGCGCAACGGCACCTTCGTCAACGGCGAGCGGCTGGTCGGGCGGCGTCGGCTGAGTCCCGGCGACCGGATTCGGGTCGGGACCACGCTCGTGCATTTCTTCGATTTCGGCGGTGTGGTGGATGACGCGACGCATACCGCGTCCGGGTCCATCCCCACGATGCGCTCACTGACCGAGACCCAGCGCGCGGTGCTGGTCGCGCTGTGCCGTCCGTACAAACACGGCACCGGATTCGCGACGCCCGCGTCGAATCAGCAGATCGCCGAGGAATTGTTCCTCTCGATCGATGCCATCAAAACCCACCTGCGCGCCTTGTTCGCGAAGTTCGGGGTGGAAAACCTGCCGCAGAACCAGAAGCGCACCCGATTGGCCGCGCTGGCGATGCAGAGCGGTCTGATCTCCGACCACGATTTGTGAGCGCGACGTTCGCGTAGGTCGGTGAGCGTCTGAACTATGTCGCGGATCCGGTCTGGGCGGTTGACTTACTCGTATCACCGGAGCACGGGATCGAAGCTCCGGACCACGAGTCAGGAGACATCGCATGTTCGCAGTTCGGATGGCCACCATGGTGCTGGCCCTGCTCAGTACCGGACTCATCGCCGGCGTGTTCTACGCCTACGCGATCTCGGTGATGCCGGCGCTGGCCCGCACCGACGACCGCACGCTGATCGACGTGATGCAGAAGATCAACGTCGTGATCATCAACCCCTGGTTCATGTTCGGCTTCATGGGCACGGTCGGTTTCACCGCGCTGGCGGCCGCTCTGCACCTCGGTAAGGAACAGCGCTCGACGCTGATCTGGATCGGAATCGCGTTGGCGCTCAACGTGATCGCGTTCGCCGTCACCGCGGGGCTGAACGTGCCGCTCAACGACGCGCTCGCCGCGGCGGGTGATCCGGCGTCGATCGCCGACACTGCCACCGTCCGTGCGGATTTCGAGGCGACCTGGGTTCGCTGGAATATCGTCCGCGCGGTGCTGCACACGGCCGCGTTCCTGGTGCTGTGTGGCGCGCTGTTCGCCGCCGGCGTGCAGCAGGGTAAGTCGAGTTCGACCACCGAGGTGGCCGCGGCGCCGGTGGCGATGGTTTACGGCCGGTAGTGCCACGCGATCACTAGAACGTGTTCCATGATGAGTGGAACACGTTCTAGTGAGGAGTCGTCCATGCGACGTAGTTCGCTTCTGGTGCTGGCCGCGGCACTGTTCGCCTGCCTGCCCGCCACCGCGTCGGCCCAGCCCCTCCCGGTCGACTACAACTTCTTCGCGGGCATCCCGCCGGAACTCACCAACCCCGGCGGCTCACTACCCGGCGCGAACGATCCGGCCTGCGTCCCCTCGCCCGAACATCCCGACCCGGTGGTCCTGCTGCACGGCACCGGCGGCGGAGGGCAGACGAACTGGGGCTTGTACGCCCCGCTGCTGGCCAACGAGGGCTATTGCGTCTTCTCCCTCACCTACGGCGCCTACGCCCTTCCCTGGCCTGTCTCGGCGATCGGCGGCATGCGTCCGATCGAGCAGAGCGCCGCCGAGGTCTCGGCCTTCGTCGACAGCGTGCTGGCCGGCACCGGCGCCGAGCGCGTCGATCTGATCGCCCATTCACAGGGCAATATCGTCGGCAACTACTACCTCAAGCAGCTGGGCGGCGGCGACAAGGTCGGCAAGCTGGTCGGCATCGCGCCGCCCTGGCTCGGCACCAACGCCTTCGGGGCGGGCGATATCGCCCACTTCAGCCGGGCGCTCGGTGCGGGTCCCGCCTTCGACGCGGTCAGCTCGTCGCTGTGTCAGGCCTGCGGGCAGATGTTCACCGGCTCGCCCTTCATGACCGCGCTCAACGCCGACGGTGTGTACGACTCGCGGGTGACCTACACCAACATCGTCTCCGCCTTCGACGAACTGGTCGTCCCGCACACATCGGGCCTGGTCCCGGGGCCGAACGCCACCTCGATCGTGGTGCAGGACGGGTGCGCGCAGGACTACTCCGAACACCTGGCCATCGCGGGCAGCCCGCGCGCGGCAGGCCACGTCCTCAACGCCCTCGATCCCGCCCGACAGGCCGCGGTGCCGTGCGAATTCGTCCCACCCTTCACCGGTTGAGCCGCATGGCGCAATTTCGCTGTAGGCACAACTGAACTGGAAACGAATGCCCCGACGTGCGCGTTGTCAGTGAGTGACCATGTTGTCGCCGGTCCCCAATAGGGTGGACCGGCGGCGGCGGAATCCCCTGCCAACTAGAGTGGATGGCGGGGGCCGCAACCCCCGGGCTTCATGGCAGGCTGACGGCGAAAGTTGTCGGTCCGACGCCCTAGGTTGTATCGAGCATACTGCGGCGTCTGTTGCCAGAATGTCGGAGCAGGAGAGTGAGGGAGCGATGTTCGAGAGGTTCACCGACCGCGCGAGGCGTGTCGTTGTCCTGGCCCAAGAAGAGGCCCGGATGCTCAACCACAACTACATCGGCACCGAGCACATCCTGCTTGGGTTGATCCACGAGGGCGAGGGCGTGGCGGCGAAGTCGCTGGAGTCCCTTGGAATCTCGCTGGAGGGTGTGCGTAGCCAGGTCGAGGAGATCATCGGGCAGGGCCAGCAGGCGCCGTCCGGTCACATCCCCTTCACCCCGCGTGCCAAGAAGGTGCTGGAGCTGAGCCTGCGCGAAGCGCTGCAGCTCGGCCACAACTACATCGGTACCGAGCACATCCTGCTCGGCCTCATCCGCGAGGGCGAGGGCGTCGCGGCCCAGGTGCTGGTCAAGCTCGGCGCCGACCTCAACCGTGTCCGTCAGCAGGTCATCCAGCTGCTGTCCGGGTACCAGGGCAAGGAGCCCGTCGAGGGCGCCGGTCCGCGCGGCGAGGCGGGCACCCCGTCCACGTCGCTGGTGCTCGACCAGTTCGGTCGCAACCTCACTCAGGCGGCCCTGGAAGGCAAACTCGATCCCGTCATCGGGCGCTCGAAGGAAATCGAGCGCGTGATGCAGGTGCTCTCGCGCCGCACCAAGAACAACCCGGTGCTGATCGGTGAGCCCGGTGTCGGTAAGACCGCGGTCGTCGAGGGCCTGGCACAGGCCATCGTCAACGGCGAGGTCCCCGAGACCCTCAAGGACAAGCAGCTCTACACCCTCGACCTGGGCTCCCTGGTCGCGGGCAGCCGTTACCGCGGTGACTTCGAAGAGCGCCTCAAGAAGGTGCTCAAGGAGATCAACACCCGCGGCGACATCATCCTGTTCATCGACGAGCTGCACACGCTCGTCGGCGCGGGTGCTGCCGAAGGCGCCATCGACGCGGCCTCGATCCTGAAGCCGAAGCTGGCCCGTGGCGAGCTGCAGACCATCGGTGCCACCACCCTCGACGAGTACCGCAAGTACATCGAGAAGGACGCCGCGCTGGAACGCCGTTTCCAGCCGGTGCAGGTGGGCGAGCCGACCGTCGAGCACACCATCAACATCCTCAAGGGTCTGCGCGACCGCTACGAGGCGCACCACCGGGTCTCCATCACCGATGGCGCTCTCGTCGCCGCCGCCACCCTGGCCGACCGCTACATCAACGACCGGTTCCTGCCGGACAAGGCGATCGACCTGATCGACGAAGCGGGCGCGCGCATGCGCATCCGCCGGATGACCGCTCCGCCGGACCTGCGCGACTTCGACGACAAGATCGCCGATGCTCGTCGGGAGAAGGAAAGCGCTATCGACGCGCAGGACTTCGAGAAGGCCGCGCGTCTGCGCGACAAGGAGAAGCAGCTCGTCGCCAAGCGTGCCGAGCGGGAAAAGCAGTGGCGTTCCGGTGATCTGGACGTCGTGGCCGAGGTCGACGACGAGCAGATCGCGGAGGTGCTGGCCAACTGGACCGGCATTCCCGTCTTCAAGCTCACCGAGGAGGAGACCACCCGTCTGCTCCGCATGGAAGACGAGCTGCACAAGCGGATCATCGGCCAGGAGGATGCCGTCAAGGCCGTCTCCAAGGCGATTCGCCGCACTCGCGCCGGTCTGAAGGACCCCAAGCGTCCGTCGGGCTCGTTCATCTTCGCCGGCCCCTCGGGTGTCGGTAAGACCGAGCTCGCCAAGTCGCTGGCGAACTTCCTGTTCGGCGACGACGACGCGCTCATCCAGATCGACATGGGCGAGTTCCACGACCGCTTCACCGCTTCTCGTCTGTTCGGTGCCCCTCCCGGGTACGTGGGCTACGAGGAGGGCGGCCAGCTCACCGAGAAGGTGCGTCGCAAGCCGTTCTCGGTGGTGCTGTTCGACGAGATCGAGAAGGCGCACCAGGAGATCTACAACACGCTCCTGCAGGTGCTCGAGGACGGCCGTCTCACCGACGGTCAGGGTCGTACGGTCGACTTCAAGAACACCGTGCTGATCTTCACCTCGAACCTGGGCACCTCCGACATCTCCAAGGCTGTCGGCCTGGGCTTCACCCAGTCCAACGCCGAGGGCTCGAACTACGAGCGGATGAAGCTCAAGGTCAACGACGAGCTGAAGAAGCACTTCCGCCCCGAGTTCCTCAACCGCATCGACGACGTGATCGTCTTCCACCAGCTCACGAGCGAACAGATCGTGATGATGGTGGACCTGATGATCGCCCGCGTCTCGAAGCAGCTGAAGAACAAGGACATGGCCATGGAGCTGACCGATCAGGCCAAGAGCCTGCTCGCCAAGCGTGGCTTCGACCCGGTCCTCGGCGCTCGTCCGCTGCGTCGCACGATCCAGCGCGAGATCGAGGACCAGCTCTCGGAGAAGATCCTCTTCGGCGAGATCGGCGCAGGCCAGACCATTCTGGTCGACGTCGAAGGCTGGAACGGCGAGGGTCTCGGCGAGGACGCTAAGTTCACCTTCGAAGGCAAGACGAAGCTGACCAAGGCCTCCGCGTCCGACGACAAGCCCGAGGTGGTTCTCACCGGCGCAGCCGAGGGCACCGCGCCCGAGGCCGCCGCCTCCGGCGAGTAACCAGCTGAACCGAAAAAGCCCGCCCCCTGGATCAGGGGGCGGGCTTTTCGCGTCGCGGATCAGCGCGCGCATCGACTACTGACGTGCGCGTTCGAGAACCGGGGCGAAGGCGGTCGACAGCTCGCCCGGGACGATCAGTTCGTCGATTCCATAACGCTCGCTGCGGGATTCGAGGATCTCCACAGCGGCCTGTGGATCGCTGGGGAGAAGTCCGGCGGCTCCTGCGGCGCGGAGCTTGTCGGGGGTGTGGCCGAGGCGGGTACTCAGCCAGGTGGGCAACTGGTCGCCGATGCCGACCAGCTGGAGGGTGAATCGGACGTCGCGGTCGGTGTGGGCGGTGACGGTGCTGACCATGGTGGCGAGGTCGTCTTCGGTCGCGTCCGGTGCCGCCGCCAGCAGGATTCGGTCGGCGTATTCCGCCGCGGTGATGAGCATTCGAGGCCCGCTCGCCGCGATGACCACCGGTGGTGGCGGGTCGACCTGGGCGCGCACCGCGGTGATGGTGTCGATCAGCTGGTTGCGGCGTGCACCCGCCGAACCCCATGGCATGCCGAGCTTTTCGGCCTCCGCTCGCGCGTCCGGTCTGCCGGTGCCGATCCCCAGTTCGAATCGGCCGTCCGAAAGTAGTTGCAGCGCGGCCGTTTCCCGGACGGTCGTAGCGGCGGACCGGAAGGGTGCGGCCAGGACATTGGGCCGCAATCGCAGGTCCTCCGTCACGGCGGCGGCCGCTGCCAGGGCGATGAGCGGGGACGGCGTGTACAGCGTGTCCGGCAGCATCAGCGTGCCGTACCCCCGCGCCTGTGCCCCGGTCACCGCCCGTGTCCACTCCGCCCCGGACCGGGGCATGAGCACGATTCCGAATCGCATCGCTACTTCTTCCCGCGCGGTTCGCTCAGTACCGCGAGCCTGCCGCGGTATTCGTCCTCGGTGATCTCGCCGCGAGCGAAGCCTTCGCGCAGCGCGCCCACCGCGCCGCCGCGTCCCGCGCACCGCCGGCGGGTGAAGAACACCAGTGCGATCACGGTGATCCAGAAGATCACCGGGAAGATCCAGAAGAACGGCCATGGATGCCACCCTCCGTCGTAGTGGTCGGCCAGCAGGGTCAGCGTCGTCGCGCTGTCGAAAATGTTCATGTCTCAACCCTGCTCGCGCGAACGGCCGACGACATCGGCCGCGAGACCCGATCCGGCGTACGTCACCGCGCGTACAACCCGCCGACCGGTACCGTGCAGTGCATCGGAGTTCCATCAGGAGGGGTGCACAGTGACGCAGACCGATGGTGCGCACAGCCTCGATGATGTGCTGGCCGGTGTGCAGTGGCGGTTCGCGGGGCGCGACGAGTTCGCGCTGACGGCGGGTCAGTGGGAGTTCATGACCGAGCCGAGCGCGCTGGTGGTGCTGGACGGGCTGGTCCGGGTCGAAGGGCTCAGCAAGACAGAAGACCTGGCGAGTGGGGACTTCCTGTTCGTGCCCGGCACAGATCGATTCGCGATCAACGCGCTGTCGGCAGGCCGGGTACTGCGGGTGCGTCTGGAACCCGTCGGGACCGGCAGCGCCATGACCGCGCTGCCACAACGGTTGCTGCTGACCGGTTTCGTCGACCACACGCCCCTGGCCGCGACCATGTTCCGCCACTTGGTCGAACAATGCCCCGACCCGTTCGGCGTCCAGGGCGATCGGGTGGCCACCTTGCTCACCTCGATGGCGATCGAGTCCTGGCATGCCCGTGGTTGCGCGCCGCAACGGTGGCTGCTGAAGGTGAACGAGCCCGGGGTGGCGCAGGCGGTGGCCGCGATGCATGCCGACCCGGGGCAGGAGTGGACCGTCGAGGGGCTGGCCAAGATCGCGCTGGCCTCGCGGTCCGGGTTCGCGGCCCGGTTTCAGGCGGCGACCGGCCTCACACCGGGCCGGTACCTGACGAAACTGCGGATCGAGCGGGCGCAACTGCTGTTGGTCGATCACGCTGTGCCGGTCGGCACGGTGGCCCGCCGCCTCGGCTATCGCTCGGAGACGGCATTCGGCCGGGCGTTCCGGCGGCAGACCGGCCGCACGCCGTCGGAGTGGCGGCGTGCGGCCAGGGCACGGCGGATCTCAGTGCCCCGCTCGGGTGAGTGAGCGTCGGATCAGTACCCCGCCGAGGACCGCGGCGACGGCACCGAGCGCGTAGGTCGGGGCCAGGCCGATGCTGTCCACCCCGCGGCCGCCGATCGCCGAGCCGAGGATGATCGCCAGCTGGAAACCGGCGACGATCAATCCGCTGCCCGCTTCCATGCGATCGGGCAGCACCCGCGATACCCACACCTGAACGAGATTGAGGATGCCGCCGAACGCGGCGCCCCAGACGACCACCGCCAGGTAGGCGAGTGGAGCGAACGCCGCCGAGGCGATGATCGCGAGCAGTGACAGGCCGACGGCCGTCGGCACCGCCAGCAGTAGGGCCCCGAGGTGGCGGTCGGCGAGTGCGCCGAGGACGAAGTTGCCGAGCAGGCCACCGACACCGAAGAGGGCGAGCAGCACCGGGATCACCGCCGGGCCCGCGCCGAGCAGTTCGGCCAGGGCCGGGCGGATGTAGGTGTATCCGGCGAAGTGCCCGCCGACGACGGCGACCATGCTGACCAGCCCGAGCGTCACGCCCGGGGCCCGCAGGGCGGTGCCGAGTGCGGCGAACCCGATGCCCTTGCTCGGCGCGATCGGCGGCAGCATCAGCCGCACGGCGACGGCGGTGGCCGCGGTCAGCGCGGCCGCGATCAGGAAGGTCGTGCGCCACCCGGCGTAGGTGCTCAGCAGCACGCCCAGCGGCACCCCGGCCACCGTCGCGACCGTGGTTCCCGCGTTCACGATCATCATCGCCTTGCCGAGCCGTTCGGCGGGGACGAGCTTCGCGGCGATCACCAGCGCCATCGACCAGTAGCCGCCGACAGCCAGGCCGAGCAGCAGCCGCGCGATCAGCAACAGCACGATGTTCGGGGCGAGGGCGACCACCACGTTCGACACCGCCGCGCCGATGGTCAGCCAGATCAGCAGGGTGCGCCGATCCAGGCGGGGGAACAGCGCGCCCGATCCGAGCGCGGCCACCAGCGCGGTCAGCGCCGTCGCGCTCACCGAGAGCCCGACCACGCCCTCCGGCACATTCAGATCGGTCGCCAGCGCGGTGAGTACACCGGGCGGCAGGAATTCGGCGGTCACCAGCGTGAAGCTGCCGAGGAACATGGTCAGCAGGGCGGGCCGGACCCGGCGATCGGTGCTCTGCACCGCCGCGTCGGCCGTCGAAGTCGTTGTCATGCCAGGTGCAACATCGACTGTCGGCCCCGCACTCGCCCGAAACGCCACCGCATCCGACTCAAACGCCGCGTTCCCGGTGATGACCGGGGCGCCACCGGTTTCGACCGAGCATCGGTTCGAACGCGGGGTCTGCGGAACGCGAGCGCTGGTCCCCTGCCCGGGACTCGGGCTTGGCGATACCTTGGCGCTTTCTTTTCGCCGGTCAGACGGTCCTATTTCGCGGCGTACGGTGGGAATTGCCTATCCACACCGACACGGGGGTGTTCGCACACATGACTGATTCCGACCGCACACTGATCGCCGTTCTGCTCGACCGTTCGGGGTCGATGCAGACGATCAAGGCCGATACCGAAGGTGGGTTGGCCGCCTATTTCGAACAGCAACGCAGTGTGCCGAAGAAGATCGAAGTCACGCTCGCGCAGTTCGACACCACCTATGACGTGGTCTACGCGAATGTGCCGCTGGCTCAGGTGCCTGCGCCGAGCTTGCAGCCGCGTGGTGGGACCGCGCTCTACGACGCGCTCGGCAAGCTCGTCACCAGTGTGGGCAGCGAACTGGCCGAGCGCCCCGAACACGAGCGTCCCGGCACCGTGATCGTCGTCGTCCTCACCGACGGCCACGAGAATTCCAGCCGCGAATGGACCCATGCCGCGGTGAAGTCCCTCATCACCCAGCAGCAAGACGTGTACAACTGGACCTTCGTCTTCCTCGGCGCCAACATGGACGCCGTCGAAGTAGGCTCCAACCTGGGCTTCGACCCCGGCTCGGCCATCACCTACGCCCCGGTCGCCGGCGGCGTCCGAGGAGCCTTCGACGCCCTCTCCGCCTACTCCGCCCGAGCCCAAGCCGCCCCCGCGGGCGCCGCCCGCCGCGCCCGCTTCTCCGCCTCCGAACGCCGCCAAGCCGACCAGGGCAAGTAGTCCTACGCCGCGTCGACCTTCTCGAACCGAGCGACGAACCGAACCTCGAGCGCATACGCCAAACGTTCGAGCATGCCGATTGTCGGTGTCCCGCCCCCGGATTCGATCCGTGAGACCTCGGGTTGACGCAGCCCAGCCCGTTCGGCCAGCTGTGTCTGTGTCAGCCCGAGTTCCAGCCGCCGTTCGCGAATGGCTTCGGCCAGCTCGATCGCCAGAATCGCCTCGGCCCGCCCGGCCTCGTACTCGCCCGCGTCGAACCCGGGGCTGCTCATCCGTTCACGGCGCAGGTCGTCCATCGATGGGTGCTCAGTCATGATCGGTTACCTCCTGTCGAAATCTGTGTGGGCACAACCATGTTCCGATTCGCATACCTTGCGTAGTGCCTTGGCTCGCGCCACCTCGTCGGTCTCCCGCATGCGAGTCTTGCGGAAAACTGTCAGCAGCACGATGCGACGACCCGGAGCGAGCCAGTAGGTGATTCGCATTTCTCGCGGGTGAAGGTGAAAGCGGAGTTCACGTACCCCATCGCCAAGATTGCGCGACCACGGTTCGCTCAGAGTGGTTGCACGTTCGGCCAGCATGCCCACATACACGTCTACCTGGCCGTACTCGCGTGTAGTCAGTGAGCGCAGCCATCGGGCTACCTCGGGTTCGAGTTCCACCAGGTACAGGTGCATAGGATTGATCCTATATAGGATCAATCCTATGTAGCAATGGTGGCGCTATTGCCAGCCCGGGCGGACCAGGCCTGATTCGTAGGCGAGGACTACGAGTTGGGTGCGGTCTCTGGCGTCGAGTTTGGTGAGGATTCGGCTGACGTGGGTGCGGGCGGTGGCGGGGGACATGTAGAGGCGGGCGCCGATTTCGGCGTTGGTGAGGCCTTCGGCTACCAGGGTCATCACCTCGCGTTCGCGGTCGGTGAGTTCGGCGAAGGCGGCGGGGGGTGGTTGTTTGGCGTGGGTGGAGAATTCGGCGAGGAGGCGGCGGGTGACGCCGGGGGAGAGGAGGGCGTCGCCCGCGGCGACGACGCGCACGGCGCGGAGCAGGTCGGCGGGTTCGGTGTGTTTGACCAGGAAGCCCGCGGCGCCCGCGCGGATCGCCTCGAAGACGTACTCGTCGAGTTCGAAGGTGGTGAGGACGACGACGCGAACCGCTGCGAGCTGGGGGTCGTCGGCGATCATGCGGGTGGCGGCGAGGCCGTCGAGGATCGGCATGCGGATGTCCATCAGCACCACGTCGGGGACCAGCGCGCGGGTCATCCGGACCGCCTGCTCGCCGTTCTCGGCCTCGCCGATGACTTCGATGTCGTCCTGGGCGTCCAGCAGGGCGACGAAACCGCCGCGCACCAGCGCTTGATCGTCGGCGACGAGGAGCCGGATCTTGGCAGGCGCCGCACCGATCGGTGGCAGTTCGGTCATGCGCCCGCCTCCTTGCCCGCTGCATCCGACGATCGCGCGGACGTGGCCGAAGTCGCTGGTCGAGCGGGCAATCGGGCTGCCACCCGGAACCCGCCGGACGGTCGCGGCCCCGCGGTGAGCGCCCCGCCGAGCGCGTGCGCCCGCTCGCGCATCCCGATGATCCCGTTGCCGCCGATCCCGGTTCGGACAGCGGTTCCGGTCGGCCGGGTGTTGTCGACGGTGATGTCGACCGATTCCGGGGTGTATCGCAGGGTGATCAGAGCCGTCGCGCCGGGCGCGTGGCGCACCACGTTGGTCAGCGATTCCTGCACGATCCTGGCCGCCGCCACATCGATCACGCTCGGCAGTTTCTTGGGCGTGCCGATGATCTTGGTATCGACGTCGAGCCCGGTCGCGCGGGTGCGCTCGAGCAGTGTGTCGAGGTCGTCGAGGGTCGGTGCGGGCGCCCGCGGCGCGGGACGCGGCGGCGGCGGGGGCGAATCCTCCACGACACCACTGTGTTCCGGGTACTCCGGCACCACCGTCGCGCCACTGCGAATCGCGTGCAGCAGCGTGTGCACCTCGGTCAGTGCCTCTTTCGACGTCGTCTTGATGGTCGCCAGCGCCGCGGCCGCCTGCTGCGGCTTGCGATCGAACAACTCCAGCGCCACCGACGACTGCACATTGATCAGCGAAAGACTGTGTGCCAGCACATCGTGCAGTTCCCGAGCGATCGCCAACCGCTCCTCGGAGGCCGCCCTGGCCTGCTGAGCTTGCTCGTCGCGTTGTGCCGCCTCGGCCCGCTGCCTGCGCGCGAGCACCACCGCGCGGCGCTGCCGCACGCCCTCGGCGATCGCGACCAGCACACCCATCCAGGCCAGCAGGCCGAATATCTGCCACGCGTCGGAGTGCCGCCCGAGCAGGGCGGGCAGCGGCCACACCATCGTCAGATAGCCGATCGCGACCACCGGGTAGGTGCGCCATCGCGATCCGGTGACGGCGGCCGACAGGAAGGCGATCACCAGCGACAGGAAGATCGGCCCGTACCCGTAGTCACGCAGTACATAGGTCACCGTGGCGATCAGCGACACCGCCAGCACCGCTTCGGGCACTACCCGCCGGAAACCGAGCGCCACCGGCCCGGCGAGCAGCAGCAGATACGCGAACGCGTCCAGTGACCGCACTCCGGTTTGATGCGAATTCGCACCGGAACTACCGGCCAGCTGGATCACCGCGACCACCACTGCCAGGCCCCAGTCCTGAACGACTGAGCCACGCTCCCACTTCGCAGACGCTCCCACGTGCCCAACCCTATTGTGTGCGCTCACCCACCGCGTCGGCCTGCGCACGTATTTCCCGCGGGAGACCGCGTAGTCCGCGCGGCGTAGGGCCGTGCACGCCGCAGGACGGATGTCCCGGCACCCCCTGAGCGCGGATTCTGTTTTCCATGAACGAATCGATCGTGGTCACCACCGAGTTGACCAAACGCTATGGCGAGCACCTGGCGGTGGACGGGGTGAGCATGCGGGTCGCGGCCGGGGAGATCTACGGATTCCTCGGGCCCAACGGCGCGGGCAAAACCACCACGTTGCGCATGCTGGCCGGTCTCATCCGGCCCAGCGCCGGCACCGCGACCGTGCAGGGCCTGTCGCCGGGCGATCCAGAGGTGCTGCGCCGAATCGGTGTACTCATCGAGGGCCCCGGCTTCTACCCGTACCTCTCCGGCCGCGACAACCTGCGGGTATTGGCCCGCTATCGCGGCCACGGCAATGCCGAGGTCGACAAGGCACTGGAACGCGTCGGCCTGGCCGACCGGGCAGGCGACCGCTTCCGGACCTATTCGCTCGGTATGAAACAACGTCTCGGCGTCGGCGCGGCCATGCTCGGCGACCCGGACCTGCTCATCCTCGACGAACCGACCAACGGCCTCGATCCGGCGGGCCTGGCCGAAATGCGCACGCTCATCACCGATCTCGCGGCCTACGGACACACTGTGCTGCTGTCGAGCCACCAGCTCACCGAGGTGCAGGAGATCTGCCACCGCGTCGGCGTGATCTCCGGTGGACGCCTGCTCGCGGAATCGACGGTGGCCGAATTGCGCGGCACCGCGACACTGCTGGTGCGCGCCGAGCCCGTGGACGTGGCTCTGGACGCCGTACGCGCCGTTACCGATGCCCCCGCTCGAGCCGGCGCGGACGGCATCAGAGTCGACACCAGTGCCGCGCTGGCCCCCGAGGTGGCGCGGGCCGTCGTGTCGGCAGGCGCGGACCTGCTCGAACTGCGAGTGGACGAGAAATCGCTGGAAGAAGTGTTCTTCGAGATGACGGCTGTGGAGGTCGCGAAATGAACGCCATGACAAGGGATCTCACCGCGAGCATCCGCGCGGAAGCGCTACGCCTGGGCCGCTGGCCCGCCTTCTGGATCGTCCTGGGCACCTGGATCCTGCTCAACCTGACCTTCGCCTATCTCTTCAACTACCTCGCCTACACCTCGGGCGAAAGCAGTGCGATGTCGGACGGGCTGCCGCGCGATGTCCTGCTCGGCCAACTCATGCCCGCCGCGGTCCCCGAGGTGTTCACGCAGGGCATGTCGATGTTCGGCGGCGCGCTGGTGCTGATCCTCGGCGCTCTCGCGGTCGGCAGCGGATATGGCTGGGGCACGTGGAAAACCGTGTTCACCCAGGGCCCGAGCCGAGGTGCGGCGGTAGCGGGACTGCTGTCGACCCTGCTGGTAGTGGTCCTCGCCCTCGTCCTGGCGGCCTTCGCCGTCGACGTCGGCATCGCCTCGGTGATCGCGGTCGGTGAATCCCAGCCGGTCACGATGCCCGCCCTCGACGACTCTCTGATCGGAATCGTCACCGGTACAGCGATTCTCGGCATGTGGATGCTCGCGGGAGCCCTCATCGGCGCCGTCGCCCGCGGTCCGGCACTTGCCGTCGGCCTCGGTCTGGTCTGGGTCCTGGTGGTGGAGAACCTGCTTCGCGGTGTGGCGGGGATCTTCGGCCCGATCGAAGCCGTCACCGATCTGCTCCCCGGCACCGCCGCGGGCTCGCTGGCCGGGGCGATGCGCACCGTGGAGGGACCGGCCAACCCCGGAGTTCTCGACATCCTCACCCGCGGTGAATCTTTCGCTCTTCTGGCCGTGTACGTGATGGCCTTCGCCGGTGGCACCATCTGGTTGATGACCCGCCGCGATCTCACCTGACGCGCTGAGATCGCCGAACCCGGCAGCAGGTAGCGGCAGTCCGAAACGGACTGCCGCTACCTGCGCGTCGGGTCAGGACCAGCCGGCCGGGTTCGACGCCGACTCGCGGGAGATGCCCGAGCCCGTATCGGGGAAGGCGCCGAACCGCTCATGGTGCAGGTGGGCGAAGAAATAGCACATCTGCTCGCATTCGGCGTCGGTGGTCGCGGCCTCGGGGTCGGAGCTGACGGCGTCGTAGTAGTCGCGGCCCATGGCCACGATGAATCCGCGGGCGTAGAGGAAGCCGTCGTCGGAGCCGTCGGTGATCGCCTGGAGGTCGGCGCGGTCGATGTCGTAGAGCGCGCGTTCGGCGACGCGGTCGAGCGCGGTCAGTTCCGCGCTGCTGAAATCTGTTGACAGGGTGCTCAGCTGGGCGAGGAAGGCGTCGAGCCGGCTGTCGAGGTCGCCTGCTGCCGACCGCAGGGCGGCGGACGGTTCGGTACCGGTGGCCGTCCAGGCCGACGCGATCAGATTCCAGAATCGGGAGATGTCTTCGGGGGTGCTCGTCACCTGCCGGACGGTACTGCTCGGGTCCGACACGCAGCGGGGTCCGAGGTCATCGATCAGGCACGCAGGAGCCGCTGGGCGAGTGTGGACAGACCGGCGGTGATCTGCTCGGGCGACAACCCGCGTTCGCGTTGCTGGAGGTAGACCTCGGCGGCGAGTGGCGCGAGGACCGTATCGACCAGCGAATCCGGCTGTGACACACCGGCTTCGACCAGCAGCGACCGTACGTGCACCGACCAGAACCCGTAGGCGCCGGTGGCGAAGCGGGCGCCGCCGGTCTCCGCGCCGAGTACCAGATGGGCGTGGGCGGTGAGTAGTTCGATCATCGCCGCGTAGAAGGCGGCCAGGCGATCGGCCGGGGGAGCACCGGGGCCGAGCGGGGGTGCGCCGCGTAGGAGCTGTTCCTGGAGGGCGCGTTCGTGCTCGTCGAGCAGGGCGACGGCGATCGCGTTGCGGTCGGGGTAGCGGCGGTAGAGGGTGCCGCGGCCCACGCCGGCGGCCTTGGCGATGTCGTCCATGGTGACCGTGCGTGGGTCGCGAGTGGCGAAGAGCTCGGCAGCCGCTGTCAGTACTTTCGCGCGATTGCGGGCCGCGTCGGTGCGCTCGGTGGGTGGCTGCGCGTCGAGCGCCAAGCCGGTGATCAGGTCGGATCGTGGCTCCATGGGTCGACTGTAGCCCGACAACGAATATCTGGACAACATGTCCACTTGTGCTCTATCGTCGAGAAATCAACAAGTGGACAGCATGTCCAGTTAGGAAGATGTCATGACTCACCTGCTGCACCTCGACGCCAGCGCTCGGACGAACTCCCTGAGCCGCAAGCTGGGCGCCGAATTCGTCCGGGCCTGGCGCGACGCCGAACCCGGCGGCACCTACACCTATCGTGACCTCGCCGCCGAGCCGACGCCGTTCATCGACGAGGGCTGGACCGAACTGTGTGACGCCGTCCTCGCCGCCGGGGTCACCGACCTCGACCGGCTCGCGGAACTCGCCGTCACTCCCGGGGCGAAGGCCGCGTGGCGGGTGGTCGAACCGCTGCTGGCGCAGGTGCTGGCCGCCGACGTGATCCTGATCGGCACACCGATGTACAACTACTCCGTCCCCGCTGCGCTCAAGGCATGGCTCGACCAGGTCACCTTTCCGCGAATGTCGCTGGGGGAACGCAGGTTCGTCGTGGTGACCGCCCGCGGCGGTGCGTACTCGCCCGGTGCGCCCAAAGCGGCGTTCGACTATCAGGAACGCTTTCTGCGCGACTTCTTCGCCGGCCACTTCGCGGTCACCGACACGGTATTCGTCAACGCGGAACTGGCCAATGCCGTGCAGGATCCGAACCTGGCCCATCTGCGCGACGCGCACGCAGCCTCGCTCGCCGCCGCGCAGGCCGAAGTGCGTTTGCTCGCAAAGGATTACGTGCGATGAGCTGGATGTTGCTCGGCCTGGCCGGGCTCGTCGAAATCGTCTGGTCGCAAACCATCAAACCGACCGAGAATTTCACCAGACTCGGTCCGACCCTGCTCTGCGTCGCGCTCGGCTCGCTGGCCGTATATCTGCTCTCGCGCGCCATGCAGACCCTCCCGGTGGGCACCGCCTACGCGGTTTTCACCGGAATCGGCGCGCTCGGCGCGATCGGTCTCGGGGTGCTCGTGCACAAGGATCCGCTGAGCGCGGGCCGCGCGCTGGCGCTGTCACTGATCCTCGGCGGCATCGTGCTCGCGCGTGTGACGAATCCTGAGTAACTCTGTCGCACACCCGATGCGAGGATCGGCCGGTCATGACCGGTAAGGTCGGCTGATGGACCAGCCAGTTCGCCCCCCGGACCTGTCCACGCGGCCACACGAGCTCACGGTCGAGCGCGTGATGAAAGCCCAGCCCAGCCTGCTCTACGCGGCCTGGACCCAAGGCTTGGATTTATGGCTGGCCGTTCCCGGATCGGTGCTGATGCGCCCCGCCGTCAACGAGCCCCTCTACTTCGACACCGGTTCGCCCGAAAAGCGCAACCCCCATTACGGCCGCGTTCTGCTGCTCGAGCCGAATCGGCGGATCGAATTCACCTGGGTCACCGCCGCCACCGACGGCGTGGAAACGGTGGTCGCCGCCGAATTCCTCAAACAACCACGCGGCATCCGCCTGCGCCTACGCCACTCCGGATTCCCCACCGCGGCGATCCGGGATCTGCATCAGCAGGTCTGGCCGGACAAACTCGAGCGTCTCGACGAAATCACCAGCGCCACCGTCTGAGCATCCGAGTAGGTTCGTCATCGCCACGCAAGACAACTCGAACCGAAAGGATCGCAATGCCGACTCGCAGCGCACGCACACTCTGGTCAGGCGGACTGCAGGACGGGTCCGGGCAGGTCGAACTGGTCAGCTCGGGGGTGGGCAAGTTCGATGTGAGCTTCCCGCGCCGGGCGGCCGACACGGCCGAGGGCACCAGCCCGGAGGAACTGATCGCGGCGGCGCATTCGTCGTGCTATTCGATGGCGCTCTCGGCGGAGATCGCCAATGCCGGTGGGACGCCGGAAAGCCTCGACGTCAATGCCGATGTCACCCTCGCGCCGGACCCGGCCGGTGGGTTCCGGATCAGCAAGATCAAGCTCACCGTGCGCGGGCGTGCCTCGGGGCTGGATGCCGACGGGTTCGCCGCGGCCGCCCTCGCGGCCAAGAACGGTTGCCCGGTCAGCAAGGCCCTCACCGGTGTGGCCGAGATCGAGCTGGACGCGGCACCGGCCTGAGCGGCGCCCGCCGTCACCGCTGGGTGAACCAGCGGTGCGCGGCGGGGGTGTACATGGCCGGGATCGCGATGACGACGGCCAGGACGTGCACGGTCCGGCAGCCTGCCAACACGGTCGAGCTGGGGGACATGCCGTCGAACAGGGTCGTGTAGTCGTCGGTCGACAACACCACGGCCAGCGGCTCGATGATCAGCGAGACCAGGCCCACCACGCCGATGCCGACGGTGAGCAGCGCACGGGCCACCCGGCTGCCGTTCAGCATGTACAGAGCGACCCCGGCGACGGCCAGGTAGATGGCGAGCCGGGGTAGCAGACCCGTTGCGGTGGCGCCGAATTCATCGCCACCACGAACGGCGCGCAACAGTCCTTCGGCGACCCCGGCGGCGAGGGCGGTGACGAGTCCGCCGAACGCGACATTCACGGCGCGGGGGCGAGTGCTGGAAACAAGAAAGGCAGTGCCGGTCATGACACCGACACTGCCGTTCTCAGCTGCTCGCGAGGATCACCCTGCGGTAGGAACCTTGTCCACTACCGGAGTGCTACGCCGCGAGGCGAATTCCGTGAGCGCGGCGAACGCCAGCCCCAAACTCACCCACAGCGTGGTGGTTTCGGCCAGCGAGGCCACCCGGAAGTTCCACAGCAGGGTGGCGGGGAAGTCGTCGGCCACCTCGTTCACGCCGGGGAGCAGCGCGTAACCGACCGTGGTGACCACGACGAACGCACCCACCCCGGCGATGAGTCGCAGCGTGTCCGACGCGGCGAGCGCGCGGTAGGCCGCGACGGCGGCCGCGACGGCGAGCAGGCCGAGGACGACGGCCGCGACCCACAGCCAGGTGCGCTCGTTGATGGTGTCCGGATCACCCACCGCGGGCGGGTTGGCCGGATATTTGAAGAACGGCACCGCGACGATCGCCGCCCACGCGAGAACCGCCGAGGTCAGCGACAATTGGGGCCCCGACAGATTCGTGAACCGGCGAGCCACGTTCACCGCCGACGCGAACAACGCGCCGAACGCCATGCCCGCCAAACCCAGCGCGAGGAACTGTCCCGCCTTCTGGCCCGACCGGCTGACCAGCGGTTCTTCCTCGTCGCCGTGGGAGTGTCCCTGCGGCTGCGCGGCTTCGTGGCCGTGCTCGGCCGGAGCGGCCGCGGCCTCTTCGATAGCGATCGCGGCGTCCACCTGGGGCTCGCCGACGAAGTAGCCCACTGTCGCGGCCAGCAGGCCGGCGATCAAGCCGGCCAGCAGGCCGCGCAACAGCAGGGTCTTGAGTGATCCGATCAGTGGCACGGAACACCCAGCAGGTGACGTCCGTCGTGCATCAGCTCGTGCAGGAACATCCCGCTACGCGAGACGGCCCCCTGGTCGAAACCGACCAGGTACAGGGCGAGCAGTGCAAGCAGGACGACACCGACCGTGACGAGCACGGTTGCGAGGGTGTCGAGACCGGTAGACCGGCTGGGTGAATGCGCGATAGCCATTCGGGTCCTCCTCTGGGGATACGCGTCCCACGGTTGAAGTGTGGTGCGAAGGTGCCGGTGTCTGGCTCTCCGGCACCGGGGACCCGGTACTTGGATACAGTGGCGCGACCGCTCCGGATTTACACCGGAATTACCGCGCACCCTCGCGGATGTTCCCTCGAACTGTGACAGCCGCGAGCCACCCACGTCAATACAGGTAACCGCATGTCCAGCGGAAACGCCGCTGTCAGGCCTTCGCGGGCACGTCGAGGACGACCTCGAACTCGAGCAGCGAGGCACCCGTCGACACCGGCTTGGGACGCTCGCCGTCGCCACCGTTTCCGGCGTGCGCCGCACGGGCCGGACCGTCACGCCACGCGGCGAACGAATCCTCCGAATCCCATTGCGTCACCACGAAATACCGGTTGTCGCCGGCGACGGGGCGCAGCAACTGGAACCCGAGGAAACCGGGGGAGTTCTCCACCGCTCCGGCCCGCGCGGCGAACCGCTTCTCCAGCTCGGGGCCCGCGCCCTCGGGAACTTCGATCGCATTGATCTTCACAACAGCCATGGAGACAGTATCTCTGCCGGCTGGCGCCGGGTGTTCGCGGCCCTGGCGGGCCTCGATCTTCCCTCCCTCCGGGTACTCCTTCGTCGCACCCTCCACTCGGTCCAGATCGAGGCGGGCCGCGAACTCGCCTTCGGCGACGTGACGTAGCTGGGGCAGTATCGGAGGTGTGTTGTATGACGAAGGTGGGTCGGGGGTTCCGATTCTGCTGTTGCACGGGTTGATGGGGAGCGCGCGGACCTGGGCCGATCAGGTGCCGTGGTTGCGGGAGTTCGGGCATGTCTATGCGGTCGACGCCGCCGGGCACGGTCGGCCGACGCCCGCCGAGCTCACGACGGAGGCCTTCGTGGCCGACCTGGCCGAGCGCACCGCCGCGATCACCGAACCGATGGTGATCGTCGGGCATTCGATGGGCGCGATCCACGGGTGGGTCTTCGCGGCGACCTGTCCCGAGCGGGTGCGCGCGATCGTCGTCGAGGACATCGCTCCCGATTTCACCGGCCGCACCGCCGCCCACTGGGCCGAGCTGATCCACTCCTGGCCGCAACCGTTCGCCGACGAGCAGGCGGTGCTCGACTATTTCGGCCCGGTCGCGGGCGCGTACTTCCTGCGCGCGTTCACCGCCGCACCCGACGGGTACCGGCTCCACGGCGAGGTGGACACCTTCCGCGCGATCTCCGAGGAATGGGGCACCCGCGACTTCTGGACCGAATGGAAGTCGCTGCGGGTTCCCACACTGCTCATCGAAGGCGAGCACACCATCACCCCGCCGGGGCAGATGCGGACGATGGCCGAGGTGCACCCCGACGCGGAGTATGTGCGCATCGCCGAGGCAGGGCATCTCGTGCACGACGAACAACCCGAGGCATACCGCGAACATGTCGGCCGGTTCCTGGCGCGCGTCACGAGGTGAGCGGGCCGGCGGTCGCCCCGATCCCTCGGCACGTGCCGAGATCCGACGTCACCCGGTGGGGCTTCCTTCGCCCGCGAGTGCGAACAGCCCATCGTCTGTCTGCTCGATCAGCCCGTCGACCAGCAGCGAATCCAACGCCCGCGCACGCTGACCCGGGTCGCGGGTCCACGCCAGGTCGAGGCGAATCCGCTCGACCGGGCCCGACGCGTCGCGCAGCACATCGAGTAGCCGCCCACGGGCCTGACGGTCGGTGCCCTCGTACTTCTGCACCTTGCGCACCACGTCGGCGGCCGGTTTGCCCGCCGTGACCCACGCGCAGGTCGGCAGCGGGCAGCGGGCGCAGTCGGGGTTGCGGGCCGTACACACCAGCGCGCCCAGTTCCATCAGGGCGGCCGAGAACCTCGCGGCTCGCGGCACCGGAACAGGGAGCAGCGCTTCGGTTTCGGCGAGATCGCGCGAGGACGGGTTGCCGGGCTCCCTGCCGTGGACCGCCCGAGCTACCACGCGTCGAACGTTCGTGTCCACCACGGGAACTCGCTGCCCGTAGGCGAAACAGGCCACCGCGCGAGCGGTATACGCGCCGATGCCGGGCAGGCTCAGCAGCACGTCGACGTCGACGGGCACCACGTCACCGTGTTCGGCCGCCAGTACCCGCGCGCACTCGTGCAGCCGCAACGCCCGCCGCGGATATCCCAGCTTGCCCCACGCCCGCAGCACCTCCGCTTGCGAGGACGCCGCCATCGCCGACGGCACCGGCCAGCGCGCCACCCATTCGCGCCAGATCGGCTCCACCCGCACCACCGGCGTCTGCTGGAGCATGATCTCGCTCATCAGGATGTGCCATGCGGTCGCGTCCGGCTCGCGCCACGGCAGCGCGCGCGCCGTGTCGTCGAACCAGTCGAGCAGGGCCTGCGCGTCGATGCTCACTGTTCCCGTTTCCTCTGAGCCAGTCTCTCTTTGCCGACGCGTAACGTGGCGGACTCGCTGGTAACCAAGGGTCTGTGCACAATGGTCGGTATGCCTGGTTCCAATCCGATAAGCGCCTGGAAGTCGTTGCGCGAAGGCAATGAGCGCTTCGTCAACGACACCCTGCAGCATCCTAGCCAGGGTGCCGCGGACCGAGCCAAACTCGTCAAGGGCCAAAACCCCCACGCGATCCTGTTCGGCTGCGGTGATTCCCGCGTCGCTGCCGAACTGATCTTCGACCAGGGGCTCGGCGACATGTTCGTGGTGCGCACAGCGGGCCACGTCGTGGACAGTTCGGTGCTCGGCTCGATCGAATACGGCGTCGAGGTGCTCAATGTGCCCCTGATCGTCGTCCTCGGGCACGACAGCTGCGGCGCCGTGAAAGCCACCATCGACGCGCTCGACGGCGGCGAGGTGCCCGGTGGGTTCATTCGCAGTGTGGTCGAGCGGGTGACGCCGTCGATCCTGGTGGGACGCCGCGAAGGCCTCAACACGCTCGACGAACTCGAGGCGCGCCACGTGGTGGAGACCAGCAAGCTGCTCATGCAGCGCTCGATGATCATCTCCCAGCGCGTTGCCACTGGTCAGTGCGCTATCGCGAGCGTCACCTACAAGCTCGAAGACGGTCGCGTGCACCTGCGGCGCACCGTCGGCAATATCGGCGAGGTGGTCTGAACCGCCGACTTCTCCCCGGTTCGGCCCCCGACACGCCGAGGTCATCGAGCGCGCCCCTGCGCGCTGCGCTTACCGTTGAGGCGTGCTGGAACCGAATGGACCGCTGTCACCGGAGATCTACTGGCGCCGCCGTGCACTCGCGATCGGCGTCATCGTCGTCGCGCTCGCGATCGTGATCTGGCTCGTCACCATGGTCGCGCGCGGTGGGGACTCGTCCGGTGCGGGCAGTGCGGCAGCGAGTACCACCACGTCGGCGGAGTCGAGCCCGAGCGCGTCCGCGACGAGTTCGACGCCGAGTAGCTCGTCGAGCAGTGCGTCGGCCACGCCGAGCGCGACGACCTCCGCCGCCGACCAGCCGGCGGCACAGCCGTGCTCGGATCAGTCGCTGGCGCTGAAGGTGACGGTCGGCCAGCCGACCTACCGGGTCGGCGACCAGCCCGCCTTCGGCACCGTGATCACCAACATCTCGTCCGCGGCCTGCGCGCGCGATCTCGGCGCGGGCCCACAGTTCCTCGTCTACACCTTGGACGGCCAGCGCAGGCTCTGGGCGAGCAACGACTGCAACCAGGACGACCCGGCGGAGATGAAGACGCTCAAGGCCGGTGAACAACTCTCGTACAAGGGCACCTGGTTCGGCACCACCTCACAGCCGCAGTGCGCGGGCGACCGCCTCCAGGTGCCCGCGGGCGCGTACATGGTCGTGGCCCAGCTCGGTGCCGTTCGCAGTGCCGCGGAGCCGTTCAACCTCGCTTCTTGATGCCGCGCTCCCGTATGTCGGGGCATTGTGCGGGTGCGCCGTAGGTCACATGTTCAAGATGGGTTGATTTGCAGTGTTCGCAGGATCGACCGTGCCGTCAATGGACATTGGCGCAGCAATGGCGAACCGGCGCTGAATCGGGCGGTTGCCGGAGTTATTCCACTGCTATCACTTCGCGGGGTGCGCGGGATTTGCGGAGTTCGGCCAATCGCAGTGCCGATCGCAGATCCCCGACCTCGTGGATACGCATCGTGCCGGTCTTGGTTTTCTCCGAACCGGGCGGAACGAGCGCGGTGGTGAACCCCAGCCGTTCGGCTTCGGCCAGGCGCCTGCCGAGCCCGGTGACCTTGCGAACCTCGCCCGCCAGCCCGACCTCGCCGAGGATCACCCACCCCGCGGGCAGGGCGATATCGGCCTCGGCGGACGCGATGGCCAAGGCGATGGCCAGGTCGGCGGTCGGCTCGAGCAAGCGCATTCCGCCGACGGTGGCCGCGTACACATCATGTTTGCCGAGGAAGACCCGGCCTCGGCTCTGCAGCACCGCGAGCACCATGGCGACGCGGTTGTAGTCCAGCCCGCTCACCGCCCGGCGTGGCTGCGGGATCTCGGTCTTGACGGTCAGCCCCTGCACCTCGGCCACCAGCGGCCGTTTGCCGTCCATCGCGACCGTCACCGCCGTGCCGGAAACGGTGTCGGTGCGATGGTGCAGGAACAACCCGGACGGATCGTCGACGCAGGCGATGCCGTCGTCGTGCAGTTCGAAGCAGCCCACCTCGTCGGCGCTGCCGAACCGGTTCTTGATGCCGCGAACCATCCGCAGCGACGAATTCTTGTCGCCTTCGAACTGCAACACCACGTCCACCAGGTGCTCGAGTGTGCGCGGGCCCGCCACGTTCCCGTCCTTGGTGACGTGCCCGACCAGCAGCACCGCGATCCCGGTCGCCTTGGCCAGCGAGGTCAGCGCCGCGGTGACCGCGCGCACCTGGGTGACACCGCCGATCACCCCGTCCACCTCCGGCGCCAGCATGGTCTGCACGGAGTCGACCACCAGCAGCGACGGCCGCACCTGCTCCACATGGCCCAGCACGATCGACAGATCCGATTCGGCCGCCAGGTACACCCGGTCGTGCACCGCACCCGTGCGATCGGCTCGCAGCCGCACCTGCCCGGCGGACTCCTCGGCGGTCACGTACAGCGCGGTCTCCTCGCGCGCCGCCGCCCACCGGAACGCGACCTCGAGCAACAGCGTCGACTTGCCGACCCCCGGCTCGCCGGACAGCAGCACCACCGACCCGGGCACCACGCCGCCCCCGAGCACCCGATCGAGCTCGCTGACCCCCGTGGACCGCGCCTGCGTGACCTTGGCGTCGATCTGTGACAACGGCGCCGCCGCGGTACTCGGCAGCATCGCCCGCCGCCCCGGGGCCGCGGTGGACGCCGAAACGGCCACCTCGTTCACCGTTCCCCAGGCACCGCAATCAGGGCACTTGCCCACCCACTTGGACACCTCGTGCGTGCACGCGGAGCACCGGAAGACTGCTTTGGTCTTGGCCACACGCGCACCCTACGGACCCGGACCGACACAAAAAGGAAGAGCCGCCGCGAAGTTCGCGACGGCTCTTCCCTACGGCTGGTGTCAGTGACCGCCCGCGCCCTCGGGCGCCGGGCCGGACTTCTCGTTCTCGATGCGCGGGACGGCCGCGGCATCGACCGGGACCGACACCTGCACGGTGCCCGCGTCCTTGAAGTTGAAGGTGACGTTGTAGGTCAGGCCGGGGACGATGTCCTTGGCCAGGCCGGTGATCTCGATCGTGGCCGGGGTCTTCACCGGATCCTTCGATGGGATGTCGACGCCCGCGGCGGCGCTGGTCGGCGCGGCCGAGGTGGTGGTCGGCGCCGCCGAGGTGGCGCCGTGGTGATCGTCGGCCGCGGCGGGCTTGGTCTCGCCCGGTCCCACGACCACGGTCTGCTGGGGCTTCAGCACGAACTTGGGGTCGCCCGCGGGCCCGGTGATCTTGACCTGGCCCAGGTCGGTGCTCACGCTGGTCAGCTCGTCGGTGACGGTCTCGCTGTTGTTGATGATCGACATCGCGATCACCGCCTTGCCGCCCTTGTCGTGCTCGGCGGCGGCCTCGGGGTACACGATGTGCACGTTGCGCAGGGCGATGGCGCCGACGTTGGCGTGGTTGCCGTTGATCGCGGCGGCCTGCGTCGAGGTCTGGGTGTGCTGGCCGGCACTGCAGCCGGTCAGGGCGATGCCCGCGGCAGCGGCGAGCGCGGCAACCGTCACCATGCGACGTCGCGCCGAGTGGGCGGTCACAGCTTTCAGGGCAGTCACGGTTTGTCCTCCATGTCGACCGGGCTCACTCCGTCCACACGGGGATCGGAGGGTAGTAACTAGGCAGCGTAGTAGTTCACTTCGCGCGGGTGACGTTCGGGCTCGCGACGCGCGGGTGCGGAAGTAACAGTTCGGTGTCTCGAGGGGGTTTGCCGGATCGATGCCGGGATCGTGCTGTGCGATAACCTGTCGCTGTGCTGGTGGTTAACCCGTTCTGGCACAACACAATGCACAACAATTCTGGATTGTCAACCCCTGCGATGGCCTCGTTGTGGCCCTGACCTGCACAGTTGATCGCGCCGTTATCGAGTCGCATGTTAAACTGTGAACATCGAAAGGGGCACGGGACACATGATTTTTAAGGTCGGAGACACCGTCGTTTACCCCCACCACGGAGCGGCGCTGATCGAAGCAATCGAGACCCGCACCATCAAGGGTGTGCAGAAAGAGTATCTGGTCCTGAAGGTTGCGCAAGGCGACCTGACCGTTCGGGTTCCCGCAGAGAACGCTGAATACGTCGGCGTCCGTGACGTCGTCGGCCAGGAAGGTCTCGACCGCGTCTTCCAGGTGCTGCGCGCGCCACACACGGAGGAGCCGACCAACTGGTCCCGCCGTTACAAGGCCAACCTCGAGAAACTCGCCTCCGGCGATGTGAACAAGGTGGCCGAAGTGGTGCGTGACCTGTGGCGTCGTGAGCAGGACCGCGGCTTGTCCGCCGGTGAGAAGCGAATGCTTGCCAAGGCTCGTCAGATCCTCGTCGGTGAGCTCGCGCTCGCCGAGGGCACCGACGACGGCAAGGCCGAATCGCTGCTCGACGAGGTCCTCGCCGCGGCTTCCTAGAAACAAACAAACAAGTGCGACCTGTCGTAGCACTGGTCCCTGCCGCCGGTCGTGGCGTGCGCCTGGGTGAACCCACCCCGAAGGCGTTCGTCGCGGTCGGCGGCACACCTATGGTCCGGTTGGCCGTCGACGGTCTGATCGCGTCCGGTGCGGTGCACCGGGTTGTCGTGGTCGTGCCCGCCGAACTGGTCGAGGCCGCATCCGCCCTGCTGTCCACCACCACCTCGCTGACCGGCGGTTCGATGCCCCCTGTGCCGGTGCAGGTGGTGGTCGGCGGCGCCGAGCGCACCGATTCGGTGCGCGCGGGCATCTCCGCCGCGCCCGACGCCGCGTTCTATCTCGTGCACGACGCCGCACGGGCGCTCACCCCACCGGAACTGATCGCGCGGGTGGCCGTCGAGCTCCAGGCAGGCAGCCAGGCCGTGGTTCCCGCGTTGCCCGTCGTGGACACCGTGAAATCGGTCGACGACGCGGGCATCGTCACCGGGACCCCCGATCGCGCCCACCTGCGCGCAATCCAAACCCCCCAGGGCTTCGCCGCCGACCTGCTCCGCCGCGCCTACGCCACCGACGTCGGCGCCACCGACGACGCGGGCCTGGTCGAACGCCTCGGTGTCGCTGTGCACACAGTCCCCGGTGACCCACTGGCATTCAAGATCACCACCCCCCTCGACCTACGCCTGGCCGAGGCGCTGCTCGCCGACGGCGCTCGTTCGCCGGCCGTCGGGCGCCCCGGCGTCGAGCAGGCGGTTGCCCGATGAGAGTCGGTATCGGCAGCGACGTGCACCCCATCGAGCCGGGACGCCCCTGCTGGATGGCCGGGCTGTTGTTCCCGGACGCCGACGGCTGCGCGGGCCACTCCGATGGTGACGTCGCCGCCCACGCGCTCTGCGACGCCCTGCTCTCCGCCGCGGGCCTCGGCGACGTGGGCGCTGTCTTCGGTGTCGGCCGCCCCGAATGGGCCGGTGTCACCGGCGCCGCCATGCTCACCGAGGTCCGCAGGCTGCTGGCCGACGAGGGCTTCGCGGTCGTGAACGCCGCGGTGCAGGTCATCGGTAATCGCCCGAAGATCGGCCCGCGCCGCGCCGAAGCGCAAAAAGTACTCGGCGAACTCCTCGACGCCCCCGTTTCTGTGTCGGGCACCACGACGGACGGTCTCGGTCTGACCGGTCGCGGCGAGGGTATCGCCGCCATCGCCACCTGTCTGATCGCAGCATGTTCGTAGCCCCAACGGGCCACTGAACCTTTCTTTCCGCGTATTGCTTTTTCGCCGATTCGATCAGCCGTTTCGTTCACCACGGCGCCACGAACCGGCCGGTCAACCCCACCACAATCCCACCGACTAGGATCGAATGCCGTGACCTTGCGCCTTTTTGACACCGACACGCGGACCATGCGGGAATTCACCCCGCTGGTCCCCGGCCGTGCCTCGGTGTATCTGTGTGGGGCCACCGTGCAGGGCCAGCCCCATATCGGTCACGTGCGCAGTGGCGTGGCCTTCGACGTGCTGCGTCGATGGCTGCTCGCGCACGACTACGACGTGCAGTTCATCCGCAATGTCACCGATATCGACGACAAGATCCTGAACAAGGCCGCCGAAGCGGGCAGGCCGTGGTGGGAATGGGCCGCGACCCACGAGCGCGCGTTCGACAAGGCCTACGAGACCCTCGGCGTGCTGCCGCCGTCGGCCGAACCGCGCGCCACCGGTCATATCACCCAGATGATCGATCTGATGCAGCGCCTGATCGAGCGCGGCCACGCCTATGCCGCCGACGGCGATGTCTATTTCGATGTGGTGAGTTGGCCGAATTACGGTGAGCTGTCGGGCCACAAACTCGACGATGTGCACCAGGGTGAGACCCCGACCCGCGGCAAACGCGACCCCCGCGACTTCACGCTGTGGAAGGCCGCCAAGCCCGGCGAGCCGAGCTGGCCGTCGCCGTGGGGTCCCGGTCGCCCCGGCTGGCATCTGGAATGCTCCGCGATGGCCGAGTTCTATCTGGGCCCGGAATTCGATATCCACTGCGGTGGAATGGATTTGATTTTCCCGCACCACGAGAACGAGATCGCCCAGTCCAAAGCCGCGGGCGACGGTTTCGCGCGTTACTGGCTGCACAACGGCTGGGTGACGATGGGCGGGGAGAAAATGTCGAAGTCACTCGGCAACGTGCTCTCGGTCCCGAATGTGCTCACCCGGGTGCGCCCGGTAGAATTGCGTTTCTACTTGGGCAGCGCGCATTACCGCTCGATGCTCGAATACTCCGACAAGGCACTCGACGACGCGGTCGCCTCGTATCAGCGCATCGAAGCCTTCGTGCAGCGAGTGCTGGACCGAGCGGGCGAGGTGCCCGTCGGTAAATGGACCGACGGATTCGCCGCCGCGATCGACGACGATCTGGCCGTTCCGAAGGCGCTCGCCGAAATTCACCACGTGGTGCACGAGGGCAATCGCGCGCTGGAAGCGGGTGCGGTGGAGACCGCGGTCGAACTGGCCGGTCAGGTGCGGGCGATGCTGGGAATTCTCGGCGTCGACCCGCTCGACGAACAGTGGTACACCCCCGCCGACAATTCGGCGGCGATCGACGCGCTCGACGTGCTCGTCCGCACGGAGCTGGATCGCCGCGCGACCGCGCGGGCCGACAAGAACTGGGCAGAAGCCGATGCCGCACGGGATCGGCTCATCGCCGCGGGTATCGAGGTAACCGATACCCCGCAGGGGCCGGAATGGTCGCTGGGCGCATCGAGCGGAAAGGCGAACTGATGGCAGGCAATTCACAGCGACGCGGAGCAGTCAGGAAGAGCGGCACCAAGAAGGGTGCCGTCGCCGGTTCCGGCGGGAAGCATCGCCGCGGTCTCGAGGGCAGGGGCGCGACCCCGCCCGCGTCCGAGCGCACCAAGCACCCCGCCGCCAAGCGGGCCAGAGCGGCGGCCAAAGCCAATGCGGCACAGGGTCGTCCGACCGGTAAATCCGGTGTGCCGCGCGCGGGCCGCAAGTCCGACGAGGGTCCCGAGTTGGTGCTCGGCCGCAACCCCGTGCTCGAGTGTCTGCGCGCCGACGTGCCTGCGACCGCTCTGTACGTGGCGGTCGGCACCGAGAACGACGACCGGCTCTCGGAGAGCGTGCAGCGCGCCGCCGATATGGGCATCTCCATCCTCGAGGTGCCCCGCACCGATCTGGATCGGCTCAGCGCCAACGGAATGCACCAGGGCGTGGCCCTGCAGGTGCCGCCGTACCGCTACGCCCACCCCGACGATCTGATGGACCGGGTGAAGGCCACCGCCGAACCCGCCCTGCTGGTCGCGCTCGACAACATCACCGACCCGCGCAATCTCGGCGCCGTCATCCGCTCGGTGTCCGCGTTCGGCGGCCAGGGTGTGGTGATCCCGCAGCGTCGTAGTGCGAGCGTCACCGCCGTGGCATGGCGTACCAGCGCCGGTGCCGCCGCCCGGCTGCCCGTCGCGCGGGCGACCAATCTGACTCGCACGCTGAAGGATTGGGCTTCGAACGGCATCCAGATCGTCGGCCTCGACGCCGACGGCGACACCACCCTCGACGACTTCGACGGCAGTGTCCCGACGGTTGTCGTGGTCGGTTCCGAGGGCAAGGGCCTGTCGCGGCTCGTGCGCGAGAACTGTGACTCGATCCTGAGCATCCCGATGGCGGGCCCGGTCGAGTCGCTCAACGCCTCGGTCGCCGCGGGCGTCGTCCTCGCCGACATCGCCAGGCAGCGCCGTCTGGGCTGAGGTGTTGGAGCGCTGGCGCGCTCGAGTTCGCGGCATCGACGGGACGGTCGCGAACCCGGCCGCTGCGCGTCCGGCGCCTCCCTAGGGGTCGGGGTTCGGGGCTGGGAGTGCGGTCATGGCAGCGGACTTCGGTGCCAGGCCGTGTAGTTCAGGTCAGCGGCCCTCCGGCACAGTAAGATTCGACGGGTGGCGATCCCTAATCAGCCGATCGGCGAAACGGTCGAGCACCCGCAGGCCAACCTGATCCTTGTGCTCGGGCTGCTCAGTCCGTTCTGCTGTGGGATCTTCGGGCCGGTCGCGTGGGTGCTCGGCAAGCGGGCACTCAACGACATCGATGCGTCCTACGGTGCGCTCAGCGGCCGGTCTCAGGTGTTGATCGGCTATATCGCGGGCATCTTCGGCACCATCTGCATGCTGCTGTTCGCGATGCTGTACCTGGCCGGTTCCTGCAACGGGAACTTCTGAGGCTCAGTCCAGGCTCGGGCGCACGCCGGGCGCGTCCCAGGCGGGCCATTCGCCGCTGACGCTGCCGGTCCAGTTCGGCGGGCGACGCTCCTTGAACGCCACCATCGCCTCGCCACCGTCGACACTCTTGGCAACCTGCGCGTTGAGCTCGGATTCGAGCTGCCCGACCACCGCGGGCGTCATGCCGAGGCTCTCCCAGATCAGCCGCTTGGTGAGCGCGACCGGCAGGGGAGCGGTCCCGGTGGCGATATCGTGGGCCACCGCCATCGCGGTCATCAGCACCTCGTCGGCGGGCAGTGCGGCATTGGCCAGTCCGAGTGACTTGGCTTCGTCGCCGTCGAAGGTGCGCCCGGTGAGCATGATGTCGGCGGCATTGGCCAGGCCGGCCAGGCGCGGCACCGTCCAGTGCGCGAACCCGTCGGCGAGCACCCCGCGACGCACCTGGTTCAGCCCGTACACCGCGTCGCGAGCGAAGTAGCGCAGGTCACACTGCAGAGCCAGCGCCAGCCCGATACCGACCGCGTGCCCGTTCACCGCGGCGATCACCGGTTTACGGACCTGCCAGGGGGGCGGATCGAGCGTGGCGCTCACGTCGCCGCCGCGCGCGGCCAGGTCGGCGCCCGCGCAGAAGGCCGGGGGCGTGCCGGTGATCACGACGGCGCGGATCGCGTCCTCGGTATCGCACCGGCGAAGGGCGGCGCTCAGCTCGGCCGCCATCGTCGGGGTGACGGCGTTCTGCTTGGCTGGTCGGTTGAGCGTCAGTAGCGCGACGCCGCCTTCGACATCGACGAGCAATTCCGAACTCATGGGATGGAATCGTACTAGCGACCGGCCAGCAAGTGTCTGCCGATCGCGTACTTGTGCACTTCCGTCGGCCCATCGTAGAGACGGAACGCGCGCATGTCCCGGAACAACATCTCCACCACCGTCTCGTCGCTGATCCCGATCCCGCCGAGAACCTGCACGCAGCGATCGGTGACCTTGAACAGTTCCTCGGACACATACGACTTGGCCATCGACGATTCGTGCCTGGCCTGCTGCCCCTGATCCATCAGCCAGCAGGCGTGCCAGATGGTGAGCCTGCACTGGTGCAGCGCCACCTCGTTGTCGGCGAGCATGAACGACACGCCCTCGTGTTCGCCGATCGGCTTGCCGAACGCGGTGCGGGTACGCGCGTAGTCCAGCGCGATGGACTGGGCGCGAGCGGCCGCGCCGAGCCAGCGCATGCAGTGCGTGAGCCGGGCGGGGGCGAGCCGCAATTGCGCGTACCGCAGGGCTTGTCCGGTGCGCCCGAGCACCGCCGTCGGCGGCAGCGTGAGATTGTCGAACCGGACGACCGCGTGCCCGCCGACGTAGTTGCGGTCCATCGTGTTCATGATGCGCTCGATCACGATGCCCGGCGCGTCACCGTCGGCGAGGAACAGTGTCGGCCCGGCGGGCAGGTGGGGGTTCTCGGCGAGCAGGGCCATGATGATCCAGGTCTTGGCGCCGTCGGCGCCGGTGATCAACCACTTGAGACCGTTGATCACGAAGTTCTCGCCGTCGAATACCGCCTCGGTGCTGAGCTGTCCGGGATCCGAGCCGGCGCCGCCGGGTTCGGTCATCGCGAACACCGAGCGCTGTTCACCGCGGATCACCGGCATCAGATACTGGTCGATCTGCTCCGGATCGGCGATCTTGCCGAGCAGAAACATGTTTCCCTCGTCGGGCGCGGCGCAGTTCATGGCGACCGGCCCGAGCGTGGACCATCCCGCCGCTTCGTACACCAGCGCCTGCTCGACGTGGCTGAGTCCGAGCCCGCCGTATTCCACCGGCGCCTGCACGGTCAGCAGCTTCTCGGCGCGGGCCAGTTCGACGAGTTCGGCCCGCAGGTCGTCGTTCGGGCCGTGCGCGGTGAGGCGGGGATCGCGCTCGAACGGCACGATCTGCTCGACGACGAAGGCGCGAACCCGATCGCGCAGTGCGGCCAGATCATCCGGAACGGTGAAGTCGATCATGGTGGCCATTCTGCGCGCCGACCTACGTGGCTCGCGGCCGTTCGGGCATCGGAGCGGGATTCGGCGCGGGTTCAGCGCGCGTGCGCGAGTTGCCGATTGCGATGTCCGACGACCCGGCACACCAGGTAGATGCTGAACGAGATCGCGGTGACGAAGGTCGAGACCGGAACACCGGGCGCCAGCGACAGCAGCAGCCCGCCGACCGCGGCGACCTCGGCGAAGATCACCGACAGCACGGTTGCCCGCATCGGGCTCGACGTCACCTGCGCGGCCGCGGCGGCGGGCGTGATCAGCAAGGCGAGCACCAGCAGCGCGCCGACGATCTGCACGCCGAACGCGGCGGTGATGCCGAGCAGGACCGCGAACACCACCGACAGCGCGCGCACCGGCACCCCGCGCGCGATCGCGACCTCGGGATCGGAGCTGGCGAACAACAGCGGCCGATACACCACGGCCAGCACGGCGAGCACGCCCGCGGTACAGGTGACCAGCAGCGCGAGCCCGTCGTAGCCGACTCCGGCGACCTGCCCGGTGAGCAGCGAGAACTTCGACCCGGCCCGCTCCGGCGCGAGCCACAGGAACAGCACCGACAACCCGAGCCCGAACGACAGCACCACCGCGATCACCGAATCGCGTTCGCGCGCACGAGAACCCAGCCACCCGAACAGCACGGCCGCGACCACCGAACCGGCGATCGCCCCGAATCCGACCCCGACTCCGACGAGCAGCGCCGCCGACGCACCGGTCAGCGAGAGCTCGCTGGTTCCGTGCACGGCGAACGACATCTGCCTGGCGACGATCAGTGGTCCGATCAAGCCCGCCAGCAACCCGAGCAGGGCACTGGCCAGCAGCGCCTGCTGCACGAAGTCGTAACCCATCAGGTTCGCGGTGGTGCCGAAGTCGAACATCTGCTGGAACACCTTGGTGAGCTTGTCCATCAGGCGGTACCGCCCAGGGCGTCCATATCGTCACCGGTTCCGACGACCACCAGGCGGCCGCGCACCCGCAGTACCTCGACCTCGGTGCCGTAGAGCTCCGACAGTGTCCGCGAGGTCATCACCTCATCCGGGGTGCCGATTCGGAAGCCACCGTCCACCAGGTACAGCACCCGGTCCACCAGCGGCAGGATCGGGTTGATCTCGTGGGTCACGAACAGTACCGCGGTGTCGTGTTCGCGGCGGCGCTTGTCGACCAGTTCGGCGACCAGCCGTTGGTTCGCCATGTCCAGGCTCAGCAGCGGTTCGTCGCACAGCAGGACCGACGGATCGCCGACCAGGGCCTGCGCGACCCGCAAGCGCTGCTGCTCACCACCGGACATCGTCTCCAGCGACGCGTGCGCGAACGACCCGGCGCCCACCGCGGCGATGGCCCGCTCGACCTTCTCGGCCCGGCTGCGACGACCACGCCAGCCGAGCCCCCACCGGTGTCCGTCCACACCGAGGCCGACCAGGTCGACGCCGCGCAGCTGCACGCCCGCGTCGATGGTCTTCTGCTGAGGGATGTAGCCGATGCCCGGATTGCCGACTCCGGCCCGTCGGCCCGCGATCTCCGCGCTGCCCGCGCTCAGGTCAAGGGTGCCGAGCAGAGCGCGCAGCAGCGAGGTCTTGCCCGAGCCGTTGGGTCCGAGTACGGCGATGAACTCACCCGGCCGCACGTCGAGGTCGAGGTCACGCCAGAGGGTGCGGTCGCCGAAGGCCATCCTCGCCCCGCGCAGCCGGATCGCCGCGTCGGCGGTCTCGATGTCCGGTGCGGCGGTGGTTTCCGACAGTGCGGTTGCCTCGGTCATGGGGGTCCTCAGCGCAGGGCCGCGGCGAGCGCCTTGGCGTTGGCGGTCTGCCACTGGATGTAATCCATTCCGGCGGGCAGGGTTTCGGTGACCTCGACAACGGCGATGCCCGCGGACTGCGCGGTGGCCCGCAGGTCCTGGGTGATCTTGCCCTCGGTCTGGGTGTTGTAGATCAGCGCCTTGACCTGCTTGGCGGTGATCAGGTCGCGGGTGGCGGCGACGGCGGCCGGAGCCGGATCGGTCTCCTGCTCGATCGCTTCCTGGAACTCGTGCGGGGTCTTGTCCTGCGCGGTCGCGGCCGTCAGCAGGTAGTGCGCGAGCGGCTCGGACTGGGCGACCGGCGCGTTCGGCGTCTGGGTGGCGATGGTGCCGGTGATGGTGCTGACGCCGATCAGCTGATTCTTGAAAGCGACCGCGCGCTCGGTGTAGGCGTCCGCGTGCGCGGCGTCGACCTGGCCGAGCTCGGCCGCGATCCGGTCGGCGACGGCGGCGACGGTGCTCACGTCGTACCAGACGTGCTCGTTGTCGTCGCTCTTGTCCGCGCGCTGCTCGAACGCCTCGACGGTCCGCTTGTCCTTGCCCGAGATGGCCTTCTCGATGAACTCGTCGTAGTGCCCACCGTTGAACACGACGAGATCCGCGTCGCTGATCTCGGCGGTGTCGGTGGCCGAGGTCTCGAACGAATGCGGATCGGCGGCTGGATCGCTGATGATCGAGGTCACCTGGGCGTCCGGCCCGGCGACGGCAGACGCCACCGAACCCCACACATTGGTGGAGGCGACGATCTGGGGGGTATCGGAATCGCTGGAGCTGGTACCGCAGGCGCTGAGGACGACCACGGCCGCCACCCCCGCCGTGAGACCGGCAAACAAGCGGGCGAATCGAGGGTTCACGCGGCACTCCTGGCGAGCAAGCTCTAGATCGTAATGGAAATCGTTACCGTTTTAGATTAGCAGCTACGAATACCCAGTACGAACCGCATCGAAAAGCCGGGCTCGAAATTCGAACCCGGCTTTGTCGAGCGTTGTCAGACCAGGGCGTTGACCGGCTGGCTGAGCAGTTGGGCGCAGCGGAGCAAACCCAGGTGGCTGTACGCCTGGGGGTGGTTACCGAGGGAACGCTCGGCGACCGGGTCGTATTCCTCGCTGAGCAGGCCGGTGGGGCCCGCGGCGGCGACGAGCTGGGCGAACAGCGCCTCCGCGTCGGAGCGCCTGCCGATCAGCAGGTACGCCTCCACCAGCCAGGCGGCACACAGGTGGAAGCCACCTTCGCCGCCGGGCAGCCCGTCGTCGTGGTGGTACCGATACACCGTGGCGCCGCTGCGCAGTTCGGCCTCGGTGGCCACCACCGTCGCGGCGAAGCGCGGGTCGGCGGGGTCGATCAGGCCACTCAAGCCGATGTGCAGGGTGGCCGCGTCCAGATCGGTGCCATCGTAGGCGGCGGTGTAGGACTGGACCTCGTCGTTCCAGCCCTTCGCCTTCACCTCGTCGGCGATCGTGTCGCGCAAGCTCACCCAGTCGGGATCGGGGGTGCGATCGAAACGGTCGGCCAGGGTCAGGGCGCGGTCGATGGTGAGCCAGCCCATCACCTTCGAGTACACGTGGTGGCGCGGATTCCCGCGGATCTCCCAGATGCCGTGGTCGGGTTCGGTCCAGCGGCGCTGCACCGCCGACACCATCGCGTGCACCAGTTCCCAGTCGGCGTCCGGCAGTGCCTTGGCCGGGGCGGTGATGCCCTGACGCTCGCGCTCGTGCGCCATCGAGGTGATCAGGTCGACGATCGGTCCGAACACGTCGAGCTGCACCTGCATATTGGCCGCGTTGCCCACTCGTACCGGCCGCGACCCGGCGTAACCGGGCAGCAGGTCGATCACGGCCTCGGGCGGCAGGGTCTCGCCGTAGATCGTGTACAGCGGGTGCAGGCGCTCCGGCCCAGGCAGGGTGTCGAGCACCTTGTGGACCCAGCCGAGGAACTCCTCGGCCTCGGTCAGCGAGCCGAGGGTCACCAGTGCCTGCGCGGTCAGCGACGCGTCACGCAGCCAGCAGTAGCGGTAGTCCCAGTTGCGCACGCCGCCGATGTCCTCGGGCAGCGAGGTGGTGGCCGCGGCGAGGATCGACCCCGACGGGCGATGGACCAGTCCGCGCAGTGTCAGCGCCGAACGCTTCATCAGATCCGGCTTGAGCGGCGGCAGGTGCAATTCGGCTGCCCACTGCGACCAGTACTGTTCGGCGAGCTGGCGGCGCTGCGGCTCCGGCGTCATCGAGGGTGTGAGATCCGCTGTTCCGCACCGCAATTCGAGCACGACCGGCCCGAGTGACGGGTCGACTACCGCGCGCGCCTGCTCGTTGGTGCCGTCGGACAGGATCTCCCACTCCACGCCCGGGGAGCGAAGTACCATCGGATCATTGGTGCCGCTGACCTGAATTCCGTTGCGCACAGCCTGCATTCGCACCGGAACCTGGCCGAACTCCGGCTGCGGCGCGAAGATGACCACGGCCTTCGCGGTGCCGGTGATCACCCTGGTCAGATCGGTGCGATCGGGAGCGACATCGTGCGGCAGGTAGTCGGCCACTTGCAAACTGGCCCACCGTGTTTCGACCGTCATCGTGCCGTCGACATACCGCTGCGACAGCGGCAGGCTCGTCCGCTCCGGCGCCACCGTGAAGTGTCCGGCCGCCGCGCCGCCGAGCAGGTGCGCGAACACCGCCGCCGAATCCGGCTCGGGGTGGCAGAGCCAGGTCACCGTCGCGTCGGGGGTGAGCAGCGCGACCGAGCGCGGGCTGGCCAGCATGCTCAGCCGCTCGATCCGGGGGGCGCTCGCGCCTGCCAGCCAGGTGCGCCGCTCCTCGACGAGGAACGCCAGCGCGCGGGCCACGTCCTCGGTGGAGTCCACGTGCAGTTTGGCGATGCTCTCGCCCTCGCCGACCTTGATGCCGACGTCGGGTCCCGAGAGCACCCGGAACGCCTTCTCGTCGGTCACGTCGTCGCCGAAGAACACTGCGGCGGAGGCGCTTTCCTGATGGCGGATGGTGTCGAGCGCGGTGCCCTTGTCGGTGGGGATCACCGCGAGCTCGATCACCGCCTTGCCCTCGGTCACCTGCACGCCCACCCAGCAGGCCGGGCCTTGACGCGCGGAAGTGAGTGCGCGCCTGGCGATTTCGGGGCTGGCGTTGCGCACGTGCAGCGCGGCGCTGGCCGGCTTCATCTCGACGGTCACGCCCGGGTTCTCGGCGGCGATCTTCGAGAACGCGGAATTGATCTCTGTCAGTAGCTGTTTGGCGTCGTTGTCGATCGCGTGCACGAAGCCGACGTCGAACTCCGAGCCGTGACTACCGATCAGCTGCACCTCGACCGGCAGGCGCGACAGCGCTGCCAGATCTCGTAGCGCTCTACCGGAAATCACCGCCGCAGTAGTGTTCGCCAACCCCGCCAGCGCGCGTAGCGCGCTCACCGATTCCCGCTGGGGAAACGCTTTCGACGGGTCGGACACGATCGGGGCGATGGTCCCGTCGTAGTCCGAGGCAACCAAGAGCCGTGGCACGCGCGCAACCGACGCCAGTGCACGGCGGACATCCAAGGGCAGTTCCTGTGCGCTCACGCATCCAACCTAGTGATGGGAGGAGTTGATCAGGGGGCGCGAAAAACAATACTGCGTCAATTTTGCCGCGCGAGCGGCGCGGCGGGTTGTGCGCACGACCCCCGGTCGTTTGCTCGCGACCTTACGGCAAATTTCGCACCGGCGGCCCACCGCCTGCTGCGGGATTCGTCGAGCTCACCGGGCATGTGAAGCCTCGGTGAGGCACGCGGGCCCGGTAGATGCGCTGTTTCGCATATGCGACGTCGGCTATGCATCTTCCTACTGGAAGTCGCACAGCCGACGGGTGTCAACAGCGATGGGCGATTTGTGATGTTGCGGTAGTGAGCTTTGCCGGGTTGCTGGGCTATCCGCGATCGCCCAGCAACAGGTCGACGGTGAGCTCGAGTCGTTCCGTGACATCGGTGGCGGACGCGCGCCGGGTGAGCCACGCCACCAGGTTCGACAGCCACACATCGGAGATGACGCGGGCGATGGCGAGCTGGCGGTCGTCGGGTTCGCCGTCGCTCATCGCGCGGGCGAAGACCCGGTCCATCACCTTGCCGACCCGATCCACTTCCGCGGCGGCCGAGGCGTCGGCGAACATGAACGCCCGCGTCATCGCCTCGGTGAGTAGTGGGTCGCGCTGCATCATCCGGGTGATCTGGGTGAGTAGGACGTGCATGCGCTCGGACGGGCCGTCGCCGTCGGGTAGTGGCTTGCGCTTGCCCTCGAACATCTCGAATTCCCTGGCCAGCGCCGAAACGAGCAGGTGAACCTTGGAGGGGAAGTAGCGGTACAGCGTGCCGACGGCCACGTCGGCACGCTCGGCGACCGCGCGCATCTGCACAGCGTCGTAGCCGCCCTTGGAAGCGAGCGCGAGGGTCGCGTCGAGGATGCGCTTGCGCCGGTCGCGCTGTGCGCTGGAGCTGAGCTCGTCCTCGGACAGCGTGGTCACGGTGGGCGTTGGTGCGGGACTGTCCATCGTGGAAACCCTTTCGCTTCAGTGGCAATTCATCGGCCGAGCCGTGCCCGGAGCTTAGTGCGAGTGTAGGTCTCTTGACTTATACCCGGCTTAGATATTAGAACATGTTCTAGAAGTGCGAACCACGCCGGAAGGGCGGATCTTCTTGTGACCATCGCCACCACTGACGAGCACAAAGCCGTCGCGGCATCGCTGCGAGGCTGGGCGAGCACGGTCGCGCCGATTGAAACAATGCGAACCGGCGGCTCGACCGCCTGGCGCGGGTACTGGACCGGGCTGAGCGAGTTCGGGCTGTTCGAGGTCGCGCTGCCCGAGGACAATGGCGGTCTCGGCGGCACGGTCGCCGACCTCGCGGTCATGCTCGAGCAGACCGGCGACGATCTGGTCGGCGGTCCGGTGCTGGCCACCGCGCTGGCCGGGCTGATCACCGAGGGCGCGTTCGCCGACGGCACACCGTGCGCGGTCGCGGTGCCCGGCGACGAGCAGTCCGCGAAGGCGGTCGCCACCGATGCGGGCTGGAGTGTCTCCGGCACTTGGGATTTCGTCTACGGCGCCGATGAGCTGACCCGAGTTCTCGTGCCCGCCGACACCATCGACGGCACCCGCTGGCTGCTGCTGCCCGCCGAGGCGCTGACGGTGACGTCGCTGGCGCACGGCGACCACACCGTGCCGCTGGCGCGGGTCAGCGCCGCTGAGGTGATCGTCCCGGCCGATCACGGCTTCGCGCCGACGGCCGATGTCACCGATCTGTTCGTAGCGCTCGCGGTGGCGGAACTGGCGGGCATCGCCGGGTGGACTCTGCGTACCGCGGTCGAATATGCCCGTGTCCGTGAACAATTCGGCAAGCCGATCGGCAGCTTCCAGGCGATCAAGCACCTGTGCGCCTGGATGCTGTGCCGCACCGAGCTGATCCGCGCGGTCGCCGCCGACGCCGCCGCCGCGATCGACGAGGGCGGCGACGAGCTTGCGATCGCCGCCGCCGTGGCCGCCTCGGTGGCCCTCGACGCCGCCGTCGACAACGCCAAGGACGCCATCCAGGTGCTCGGCGGCATCGGCTTCACCTGGGAACACGACGCGCACTTCTACCTGCGCCGGGCGAGCTCGCTGCGTCAGCTCCTCGGCGGTTCGGCGCGCTGGCGCGCCCGGGTCGCCGAGCTCACCAGGGCTGGTCGGCGCCGCACCACCGGCGCCGAACGGGTGCTCGGTGACGCCGCCGTCGACACCGCGCTGGCGGACGAGGTCGCCGCGATCGTCGCCCTCGAGCCCGCTGACCAGGCCCGCGCGCTGGTGGAAGCGGGCATGGTGATGCCGCATTGGCCGCGGCCCTACGGCCGTGCCGCCGATCCGATGACCTGCCTCCAGATCGCCGAACAGTTACGTCGCGCCGAGCTGACGACCCCCGACCTCGCCGTCGCGGGCTGGGCGGTGCCGACGCTGTTGCGCTTCGGCACCGAGGAGCAGATCGAACGCTACGTCTGGCCGACCCTGCACGGTGAGGTCATCTGGTGTCAGCTGTTCAGCGAGCCCGGCGCGGGTTCCGATCTCGCCGCCCTGCGCACCACTGCCGAGAAGGTCGACGGCGGCTGGGTGCTGCGCGGGCAGAAGGTGTGGACCTCGCTCGGCTCCACCGCGAACTGGGGCATCTGCCTGGCCCGCACCGATCCGGCCGCGGCCAAGCATCGCGGCATCAGCTACTTCCTCGTCGATATGCGCGCCGCGGGCGTGCAGGTGCGCCCGCTGGTGCAGATCACCGGCGAGGAGAAGTTCAGCGAGGTCTTCCTCGATGACGTGTTCGTGCCCGACGACTGCTTGGTCGGCGCGCTGAACAACGGCTGGAAGATCGCGCGCACCACGCTGTCGGCCGAACGGGTCGCCATGGGCGGCGGCGGTATCGGTGGCGCGCTCGAAGCCCTGCTCGACCGGTTTCCGGTCGGCGGATGGGGAACGGAACTGCGTGAGGACCGTTTCGGCGCACTGATCACGTCTTCGGTTGCTGGATCATTGCTGGAACAGCGGATCGCGGTAGCGACGATGGCGGGCGTCGACGCGGGCGCCCAAGCCGGCGTCCGCAAGCTGGTGGGTGTCCGGCATCGGCAGGAGCTGGCGGAATACGCGCTGGAACTTGTCGGCCAAGAAGGTTCCCTGGACAGTGATGCTCTGAAAGAATTCCTGCTTACGCGGTGTCTCTCGATTGCGGGCGGTACCGAGCAGATCCTGTTGACCGTGGCCGCCGAACGGATTCTCGGCCTGCCGCGCGATGCGGACAGTTAGCTCGATGAGGGAGGACGCCGTGGATTTCACCCGCGACGAAAGCGCCGACGCCGTAGCCGAGGTAGTGGTAAGCCTGCTCGAACGTGAGCCGGCCAGGGACATGGCCCTGTGGCCGAGCCTGGTCGACTCCGGTCTGCTGGCCGTGCCGGTGCCGGAACGGTTCGGCGGCGACGGTATGGGACTGCTCGAGGTATCGGCCCTGCTCATGGAGCTGGCCACCGATGCCGCGGCGGTCCCGGCACTGCCGACCTTCGGGTTCGGGGTGCTGCCGCTGCTCGGTGTGCTGTCGGACGAACTGGCCGAGCGGGTGCTCGCCGAGGTCGGCAAGGGCACCGTGCTCACCGCCGCGCTCAACGAACCGGGCGCGCCGTTCACCACCGCGCCGACCACCAAGGCCGTGCGCGCGGGCGACACGGTGCGGATCACCGGCCGCAAGTCCGGCGTGATCTACGCCGAGCAGGCACGGTGGATTCTGGTGCCCACCGATGCCGGTGTGGCACTGGTCGATTCGGTCGCGCCCGGGCTCGAGATCATCCCGGTGGCGGGCTCGGCGGGCATCCCGGAGGCGACGCTGGTCCTCGACGACGTCGAGATCCCGGCCGACCAGCTGCTGCCCGACGCGCTGCCCGTCCTGCACCGCCACGCGCTGGCCTGTATCGGCGCGGTCGCCGACGGCCTGTTGAAGGGCGCGCTCACGCTCACCGCCGAGCATGTGCGCACCAGGGAACAGTTCGGCAGGCCGCTGGCCGAATTCCAGGCCGTGGCGCAGCAGATCGCGGACCTGTACGTCGTCTCGCGCACGCTGCACGTGGCCGCGGAGTCGGCGTGCTGGGCGCTGGCGCAGGCGGACTCCTCGCCTCAGCACCGGTACCGCATCGACGAGGACCTCGACGTGCTCGCCTACTGGGCCGCGGCCGAAGTTCCGCGCGCCATGCAGAAATGTCACCACCTGCACGGTGGACTGGGTGTGGATATCACCCACCCGATGCACCGCTACTACTCGCAGGCCAAAGACCTCGCCCGGCTCCTCGGCGGTGCGGGTCTGCGGCTCGACCTTCTGGGAGCAAGATGTTCATCGATCTGACCGCCGAACAGCGGCGGTTGCGCGAAGAATTGCGTTCCTATTTCGCCGATCTCATCAGCCCGGCCGAGGCCGAGGCGATGGCGGTGGACCGGCACGGCGACACCTACCGTGAGGTGGTGCGCCGGATGGGCCGCGACGGCTGGCTCGGTGTCGGCTGGCCCAAGGAGTTCGGCGGCCAGGGCTTCGGCCCGATGGAACAGCAGATCTTCTTCAACGAGGCTGTCCGCGCCGATGTCCCGCTGCCGCTGGTCACCCTGCTGACCGTGGGACCGACCTTGCAGAAGTACGGCACCGACGCGCAGAAGAAGAAGTTCCTGCCCGGAATCCTGTCCGGCGACATCCATTTCGCCATCGGCTACTCCGAGCCGTCGGCGGGCACCGACCTCGCCGCGCTGCGCACCACCGCGGTTCGCGACGGCGACGGGGACTGGATCGTCAACGGGCAGAAGATCTTCACCACCGGCGCCCACGAGGCCGACTACGTCTGGACGGCGTGCCGCACCGGCACGGTCGAGTCCCGCCACCGCGGCATCACGATCCTCATCGTCGATACCAAGGACCCCGGCTACTCCTGGACGCCGATCATCACCTGCGACGGCGCCCACCACACCAACGCCACCTACTTCGACGACGTGCGGGTGCCCGCGGACATGCTGGTCGGCGAGGAGAACCGCGGCTGGCGGCTGATCACCACCCAGCTCAACCACGAGCGTGTCAGCCTCGGCCCGTCGGGCAAGATCGAACAGCTCTACGACCGCCTGCGCGACTGGTCGGCCCAGCACGGGTTGCTCGGCGAGCCCGAGGTTCGTCGCGCGCTCGGCCGGGTGCGAACCATGGTGCGGCTCAACGAATTGCTGAACTGGCAGGTCGCGGCGGCCGACACCGCGGCGGCACAGAACGCGGTGATCGCCGATGCCTCGGCCACCAAGATCTTCTCCACCGAGTCGCTGCAGGAAGCGGGCCGCGTGGTCGAGGAGATCATCGGCCGCTACGGCGACCCGGCCGAGCCCGGCACCGCCGAATTGCTCGGCTGGCTGGATCGGCGCACCAAACAGAACCTCGTCGTCACCTTCGGCGGCGGCGTGAACGAGATCATGCGCGAACTGGTCGCCACGGCCGGCCTCGACCTCCCGCGCGTACCCCGATGAACAAGGAGCGGCGCGTGCCGGAATCGGTCACCGCAGAAGAACTCGCAGAGGGCGCGGCGAAGATCGTCGCGGCGGGGGAGTCGGCGCCGCGCGCCGGTCGTGATCCGGTGAACCAGCCGATGATCCACAACTGGGTCGAGGCACTCGGCGACGCCAACCCGATCTACGTCGACGACGAAGCCGCCAGGGCAGCGGGCCATCCCGGCATCGTCGCGCCGCCCGCGATGGCCCAGGTGTGGACCATGCAGGGTCTGCACGGTGTCCGTGCCGCCGACGACCCGATGAACCTCGCCAACGAGCTGTTCGACGCGGCGGGCTACACCTCGGTCGTCGCCACCAACTGCGAGCAGACCTACCACCGTTACGTGCGGCCCGGCGAACAGGTGCAGGTCACCAGCAAGCTGGCCGAAGTCAAGGGCCCCAAGCGAACCGGGCTGGGCGACGGCTGGTTCCTCACCTACGCCACCACCTGGTCGGTCGGCGACGAGGTGGTCACCGAAATGCTGTTCCGGCTGCTGAAGTTCGCACCCGGCACCGCGGCCGCGCAGCCCGCGACGGACGGGATCGAGACCGCGCCCGAGGGCCGGGTCGGTCCGGTGATCTCGCGTGACACCGAATTCTTCTGGGCCGGTACCGAAATCGGCGAGCTGCGGATCCAGCGCCTGCCCGACGGTTCGCTGCGGCACCCGCCGATTCCCGCCCTCTGGCAGGACAAGGCGGAGCCCACCGACTACGTCGTGGCGGCGGGCACCGGCACCGTGTTCAGCTTTGTCGTGCACCACGCGCCGAAGGTGCCCGGTCGCGACCTGCCCTTCGTCGTGGCCCTGGTGGAACTCGACGAAGGCGTGCGCGTGCTCGGCGAACTGCGGGGCATCGACCCGGCCGAGGTCGCCATCGACGTGCCCGTCCGCGTCGCCTTCGAAAAGCTCGCCGACGGAACCGTGCTGCCGTACTGGCAGGCCGTGTGATGACCGCAAAGGACGCCTCGATGACCCCCACGGTCGAACTCGCCACCCTCGCGGTGGGAACTGTGCTGCCGGAGTTGGCGATTCACGCCGATCCCACCTTCGTGATCAGCACCGCCCTGGCCACCAGGGACTTCCAGGATGTGCACCACGACCGCGACAAGGCGGTCGAGCGCGGGTCGAGCGACATCTTCGTCAACATTCTCACCGACACCGGTCTGGTGCAGCGCTTCGTCACCGACTGGGCCGGTCCGCGTGCGCTGGTCAAGCGCATCGCGCTTCGTCTCGGCGTGCCGCTGTACGCCGGTGACACCCTGACCCTTTCCGGCACGGTCACCGAGATCGACGGCACCCAGGTCACCATCGACGTGCACGGCAAAGACAGCCTCGGCGAGCACATCACCGCCACGGCCGTTATCGCCCTTCCCGATCTGGAGCCGAAATGAGCACCACCTCAGCCGAATCCGCCGACCGCGCCGGTCTTTCCGGCCGAGCCGCCATCGTCGGCATCGGTGCCACCGACTTCTCCAAGGACTCCGGTCGCAGCGAATTGCGGTTGGCCGCGGAGGCTGTCAGCGCGGCGCTGGCCGACGCCGGTCTCACCCCCGCCGACGTCGACGGCCTCACCACCTTCACCATGGACACCAACACCCAGGCCGCGGTGGCCAGGGCGGTCGGCATTCCGAGCCTGAAGTTCTTCAGCCACATCGGATACGGCGGCGGCGCGGCCTGCGCGACCGTGCAGCAGGCCGCGATGGCCGTGGCCACCGGGGTCGCCGATGTGGTGGTGGCCTATCGCGCGTTCAACGAGCGGTCCGGCGCCCGATTCGGTCAGTTCTCGCCCGCGCTGGCCGCCGCGCCCACGTCCTCGGGGATCGACGCGGGCTGGGCCTACCCGCAGGGTCTCGGCACGCCCGCCGCGCAGGTCGCGATGGTGGCCCGCCGGTACATGCACGTCACCGGCGCGACCAGTGCCGATTTCGGCGCGGTGGCGGTCGCCGACCGCAAGCACGCCGCGGTGAACCCCAACGCCTTCTTCTACGGCAAGCCGATCACCCTGGAACAGCACCAGGATTCGCGCTGGATCGCCGAACCGCTGCACCTGCTCGACTGCTGCCAGGAGTCCGATGGCGGCGTCGCCATCGTGGTCACCAGCGTCGAACGCGCCCGCGACCTCCCGCAGCGCCCCGCGATCATCGCGGCCGCCGCACAGGGCAGCGGCGCCGATCAGTACGTGATGACCAGCTACTACCGCGACGCCATGACCGGCCTGCCGGAAATGGGTCTCGTCGGCGACCAGCTGTGGGCACAGAGCGGCCTGACCGCCGCCGACATGCAGGCCGCGATCCTCTACGACCACTTCACCCCGTTCGTCCTCATGCAGCTCGAGGAACTGGGCTTCTGCCCCCGTGGCGAAGCCAAGAACTTCATCGCCGACGGCGCCATCGAGCTCGGCGGCCGCCTTCCGCTCAACACCCATGGCGGCCAGCTCGGTGAGGCCTATATCCACGGGATGAACGGCATCGCCGAAGCGGTGCGCCAGATCCGCGGCACCTCGGTCAACCAGGTCGACGCCCTGGAACGCATCCTGGTCACCGCGGGCACCGGCGTCCCCACCTCCGGACTCGTCCTGACGTCGTAGCTTCGGCTCTCGTACGCTCGACCGGGTGACTCCCCGCCACCTGGTCGACGTGCACATCCTGCTGATCCGCGGTGACGAGGTCCTGCTGAGCCTGCGCCGCAGCGGTGACGCGTTCGATCACCGCTGGCACCTGCCGTCGGGAAAGCTCGAAGCCGACGAGTCGGTGGCGGCGGCAGCGGTCCGTGAGGCCGCGGAGGAGGTCGGGGTCGACATCGATCCCACCGCCCTGCGGCTCTTTCACGTCGCCCACGTCACCGCCCCCGGTCGCGACTCCCGCCTCGGACTGTTCTTCCGCGTCGAAACTTGGCGCGGTGAGCCTTTCAATCGGGAGCCCGATAAATGCTATGCATTGCGATGGTTTCCGCTGAACGAGTTGCCCGCCGACCTGATCGAGTATTCCGCGCTCGGATTGACCGCGCTGAATTCGGCCGCCACCTATTCCGAATTCGGCTGGCGGGACTGACCGCTCGTCAGGGAATCGGTCAGCGGGCGGGCGAGCTGGTCGACGGTGCCCGCCGATCCTGCCCGCAGTCCCGCGAACCGATCGAACACGAGCCCTTCCAGCAGTGCGAGGAAGTCGTGGGCCGATTCGCGGGGATCGGCGGCACCGAGGGCGCCGAACAGGTCTGTTGCGCGGTCCAGCGAGAACAGGCTGCCTGCCAGACGGGCGTGTAGTTCCGGGTCGGACATGACCTCGATGATCAGGGCGTGCCGGGCGATCAGCTCGTTACGGCGAGCTGCGAGTAGGTGATCGAGCCAGGCCGCGATGTCGTGCGCGACCTGCACGGGATCCATCGGCCGACCGACTGATTCTTCGCGCGCGACCTCTTCCGGGTGGGTCGCTGATTCGTACTGTGCGGCAACGAAATCCGCGCGTGAGCGAGTGGTGATCCCGTCGGCGACCGCCTCGATCAGGGCTCGTCGCGTGCGGAAGTAGTACGAGGTCGAACCCGGGGGCAGGGCCAGCTGGGTGTCCAGCGCGCGGTGGGTGAGCGCGCGGATTCCCCGGGTCGCGATGAGTTCGATGGCCCCCGCCACGATCTGTGCCCGCCGGTCTGTGGACATCGTCACCTCTCCTGGCCGTCGACGACGCCCGTCCTCTACAACTGTAGAGGACTGAGGAGGCTCGCATGAAACCCGACACCGTGGTGCTCGACCCCACACAGCAAGCGGCCCTACACGCGCTCGAATCACTGCTCGATCCGGTCGACGGGCACCTAGCGCACGGTGGGCACCCCACTCGACGCACCGGCCCGTTCGGCATCCCGCTCCCGCGCCTCGCTGAAAGGGGCGATCGGCGGGCCGATCGCGCCGGCATCTACCTGCACGGCCGACCTGGTCGTGGCAAGACCATGGTGATGGACCGGTTCTTCGGCGCGGTCGAGACACAGCACAAGCGCCGCTTCCACTTCCACACCTTCTTCGCCGCCCTCCACGCGGCCACGCACGCCCTTGGCTCGATCGAACGTGCCATCGACGAACTCCTCGGCGACGCCGACCTGGTCTGCTTCGACGAATTCCACGTCACCGACATCGGCGACGCCATGCTCATCGCCCGCATGCTCGAAGCCCTCTTCGCCGACCACCGCACCCTCGTGGTCACCTCGAACTACCGGCCCCAGGATCTCCTGCCCAACCCGCTGTTCCATGACGCATTCGTGCCCACCATCGAGTTGATCCTGGCCAACCTCGACACGGTCGTTGTCGATGGACCACTCGACTACCGCACCCGCACGCCACACCGCGACACCGGCTTCCTCGCGGGTCGCTACGTGCTCACGGTGGGTGCCGGACCCCTGATGGGTGCCGGCCCCGTCGACGTGCCCCTCGGCAACGGCCGAACCATCCGTGCCCACGCCGCCACCGACGCCATCACCCTCGACTTCCGCGACATCTGCGCCGCCCCCACCAGCGCCGCCGACTACCTCCGCCTCACCGAGCGCTACCGCCACTGGACCCTGCGCGAGGTCCCGCCACTGCGCGAGGTCCCGCCGGACTGGTCGATGCGCCTGGTGAATCTCGTCGATGTCCTCTACGACGCCGATCTCCCGTTCACCGTCCACGCCCCGCAGCGCCCACACGACCTGACCGCGGGGGTCCCCGCGATTCCCGATCTCGCTCGCACCGCCAGCCGTCTCGGTGAGTTGCCATTAACTGGCGTGTCGGACGTTCGCACTGCGTAGCAAGCCCTTGATCACGGGGGGACAATGAGAGGGGAGGGGTCCAAAAGCATCGATTTCCTCTCGAGCGGACCACTCGGCATGTAACTATGTGGCTGTTTTGTGCAGTCTCTGGGGTTTGGTGGTACAGCTGTGATCGGGGTGAATCAGCCCATTACGCGGGCGATTGTCGTGATCGCACTGGTCGTCGCTTCGACGATCGCGTTGCAGGGCACGCTGCCCGGCTCCGGCGCGACCTCGACCGGAGCCCCTTCTGCCCTGCTCATCGCCGTGATGCCGGTATTGCTGCTGGTCTCGATCGTCATCCTGGTCGCGGGCGTGATCGCCAGCCAGCATCGACTGCCCCTGGCGATGCCGGAAGCCGAACGCGACGCCATGCCGCGCATCCAGTGGCGCAGGATGGCGCTGCTGGTCCCGATCGCCGTCGCCGCGGTGGCGCTGATCTTCGCAGGCGGGGTCACCGCGCTGTTCCTGCTGCCCGGCGCGCGCCCGATGCGCCCGGCCTCCGAGACGCTGACCGAGGGCTCCGGCCCCGTCCCCACGACCGACACCCATGCCGCGGACCCCACCACCGGACCCACCGAACTCACCGGCACCGCGCTGGTGATCGCGGCGATCCTAGCGATCGTGCTGATCGTGGTCGCGCTGGTCGGCCTGGTCGTCGTGGCTGTCGCCGCGCGGCGTGAACCGGCCCCTGTCGCGCCCGTCGAGGACGAACCGACCTCCAGCGAAGTCGACTCCCTCACGCGCGCCGCCGAAATGGGCCTCGCCGCGATGAACGCCCCGGGCCAGGACCCGCGCACCGCCATCATCGCCTGCTATGTGGCGATGGAGCGTGGTCTGTCCAGCGACCGCGCCGCCCGCCCGCTGGCCTCGGACACTCCGATGGAGGTACTGGCCAGGGCCTTCGAAAGCGGTGTGCTGCACGATGCTTCGGCCCGCGAGCTGGTCGCGCTGTTCGAGGAGGCGCGGTTCAGCCCGCACTCGATGCTCGAATGGCAGCGCATGCGCGCCGAACAACTGCTGCGCATCGTGCTCACGGACCTGCAGCGCAGGTTGGTGACGGCATGAGCGGACCGGAGGCGGTAGCTCGCGTCACCACGCAGGGCGCCCGAGCATGCCAGGAGGGCGCAGCGTGAACCGGACTTCGGTGATTGTGACGGCCGTGCTCGCGGTCGCGGTGATCGAAGTGACGTTGGTACGTCTTGATCGTGACTCGGTGCTGCTCGCGGTCGCCGTGCCGGTGGCCGCGGCGCTCGCGATGCTGGTCTGGTCGCTGCGGCACCGCGTGATCCGCGAGGAACCGCTCACCGAGTACATCGACAACGGTCCGGCGGAGATGCTCGGTCGCTGGCACGCGCGCGCCGAGATGCTCACCGCCCGCGCCGACGGCACCCGCGCCGACTGGGACCGCCACCTGCGGCCGCTGCTCGCCAAGGAATTCGAGCTGTCCACCGGGCTGAGGGTTTCCAAGAATCGCCGGGCCACCGAGGCCGCCGGTCAGCTGCAGTTCGGACCCGAACTGTGGCGCTGGGTGGATCCGGCGAACTCCGCGCTGCGCGATCACACCGGTCGCGCACCGGGTAGAGAGGCGCTGGATGAGATCCTGCGCCGTTTGCAGACGATGTGAGGGGTTAGAGGCCACCGATGACAATGCCGTTGAACGTGACCGTCCAGCGCTCCGATGCCGTACTGCGTGAGCTGGGCCGTGTCGTAGTCGGCAAGCGAGATGAGATGCAGCTCATCATGATTGCCGTGCTGGCCGGAGGCCACGTACTCATCGAGGACCTGCCGGGCCTCGGAAAGACCCTGATCGCGCGGTCCTTCGCGGCCGCGCTCGGCCTGGACTTCACCCGCGTGCAGTTCACGCCCGATCTACTGCCCGCCGACCTGCTGGGTTCGACGATCTATGACATGGCGTCGGGCCGGTTCAACTTCCGTCGCGGTCCGGTCTTCACCAATGTGCTGCTCGCCGACGAGATCAACCGCACTCCGCCCAAGACTCAGGCCGCGCTGCTGGAGGCGATGGCGGAGGGTCAGGTGAGTATCGACGGCGAAACCTTCCTGCTCCCACAGCCGTTCGTGGTGCTGGCCACCGACAACCCGATCGAGTACGAGGGCACCTACCCGCTGCCCGAGGCCCAGCTCGACCGCTTCGCCATCCAGCTGCGTCTCGGTTACCTCTCCGAGGCCGACGAGACGCAGATGATCCGGCGCAGGCTCGAACGCGGTTCCACCGCACCGCAAGTGGGCCAGGTGGTCGACGCGCAGGGGCTGATGGAGATGCGGCAGTCGGTCGAGTTCGTCACCGTGCACCCCGACGTGGTGAGCTACGTCGTCGCGCTGGCCTCGGCCACCCGCAGTCATCCGCAGGTGGAAGTCGGCGCCAGCCCACGTGCCGAACTCGACCTGGTGCAGATGTCGCGGGCGAGGGCGTTGCTCCTCGGGCGCGACTACGTGATCCCCGAAGATGTGAAAGCCCTCGCGGTGGCGGCGATGTCGCATCGCATCACTTTGCGCCCCGAAATGTGGGTGCGTCGTATCCGCGGCGAGGACGTCATCACCGAACTACTCCGCCGGCTACCGGTGCCCCGCGCCACGAGCACATGAAGCATCGCGACGAATCCAGAACGGTCGAGGTCGACCTCCGGTGGCGGCCCGCCCCGCTGGTGTTCATCCTGGCCGGGTGCGCGGCAGCCGCACTGGTCGTCGCGGTGCTGCTGGGGCAGTGGCAGCTGGTCGTCTTCGCGGCGCCGATGCTCGGCGTGCTCGCCACCGCGCCGTGGCAGCAGGCGCCGACCAGGGTCCAGGTCGACGGCAGCGGCACCGTGCGTTGTTTCGAGAACGAGGTGATCGGGTGTAGCGCGGTCGCTTTCGTCGAGAGCGGGCACGCCCTGCTGCGGATGACCGCCCTGCCGATGCCCGGCCTGGAACTCGAGGTCGAGGAAGCCCACGATTCCGGCGGTGCGCCCGCGGGCATGCGACTCGGGCTCTCGGCCACCCGCTGGGGCCGGTATCCGGTGCAGGTGAAGGTGTCGGCGCTGAGCCCGGCCGGTCTCGCGGTCGCGACCACCGAGCTGCCCGCGGCCAAGCTCTACGTGTACCCCATCGCCGATCCGCAGCGAATGCGCATGCCGCGCACCGAACTTCCCGACCGCATCGGCACCCACCTGACCCGCAGGCACGGTCCCGGCGTCGAATACGCCGACATCCGCGCCTACACGCCGGGCGATCAATTGCGCGCCGTCAACTGGCCGGTGAGCGCGCGGCGCGGCAGGCTCTACGTCACCCAGCGGTTCACCAACCGCTCCGCCGATGTGGTGGTCATGGTCGACACGTCCTTGCAGGCGCCCGGCCCCGCCAGCGCGTCGCTGGAACTGTCGGTGCGCGGCGCGGCCCAGGTGGTGCAGTCGACCCTGCAGTCCGGCGACCGCACCGCCGTGGTCTGCCTCGGTGAATCGCCCCGCTGGCTGCGCCCCGACATCGGCCGCAGACAGTTCTATCGCATCGTCGACACCGTCCTGGGCGTCGGTGACGAACACGTCGAGACCACCGGCACTCTCGCACCGCACGCCGCCGTCCCGATCGGCGCGATCGTGGTGGCCTTCTCCACTCTGCTCGACACCCAGTTCGCGCTGTCCCTGATCGACCTGCGCAAACGCGGCCACGTGGTGGTCGCGGTCGACGTCCTGCGCGGCACCCCCTTCGAGGACGGCCTCGACCCGACCATGGCCAAGATGTGGCAGCTCGAACGCGCCTCGATGTATCGGGACATGGGCACCGTCGGCGTCGACATCATCGCCTGGCCCGAAGGCACCCGCCTCGACCAGGCCATGCGCCTGCTGCCCGAACATCGCCGAGCAGTACGGGTACGCCGATGACGAGATTCCTTGCCCTGCTGGCCGGTCTGCTCCTGGTCGCCGCGGTCGCGCTGATCAATCCCCTCGCCGGCGTGCCCGCGCTGGCGCTGGTGATCGCGAGCTGGTGGTGGCGCCCGGCCTCGGTGGGCGCGGTGCTGATCACCATCGCGGCTCTTGCCTTCGCCGACGTCGGCGTAATAGCCGCGGCGGCAACAGGTTTGGTCGCCACCACCTATCTGCTCAACGCTGCCGTCCTGCACGCCCCCGAAGGCGTGGTCCCCACCACCATTCCCTCGGTGGGCGGCGCGGTCCTGTTCACCATCGCCGCCGCCACCGCGGCCTGGGTCCCCGTCCAACTGATCTGGGCCCCCTTGGCCGCGCCCATCCTCATCGTCGCGATCTACGCCCTGCTGGTGAGCGGCCTGTCGGCCAAGGGACCGACCGTCGAAGAGATCCGCGTCGACGAGGACTCGGGCCTCAAGCGGGGTCTTTGACCAGCACCGCTCGGGTGTAGAGCAGCGCGAAGCCCTGGGCCTGGGAGTTCTTCTGGGATTTCGATCCGGGCTCGGTGGTGACGACCGCGAGGTCGCAGTCGGCCGCGGCCGCGGCACCGAGGCGGGCCGAGAGCAGCGCTGTTTGGACGCCGTGTCGACGGTGCGCGGGCAGGGTCGCCGCCCCGGCGAGCGCGGCGATGCCGTCGGATATCCGGAGGCTCGCGCCGCCTGCGGGAATGCTGTCTCGGTAGGCGAGGTAGCGGTGAGTGTCGCCGGTGGCGGCGAGGTCTCGTATGACAGCGGCGAGGATGTCGCGAGGGAACTCTTCGTGGGTGGATAGACCGTCGTCGGGGTGGGCGAAGCCGTCGACGACCGTATCGAGCCAGGTATCGAGCCCGTTCTCGTCATCGCGACGTACCTCGACCGACTGCGATGTCGGCCACGAGCGGCCCCTCGGACGCAGGCCGAGCACGTTCTCGAACGACGCCAACCGATACCCGCGGGCGGTGAGGTCGGCTCCGATCCGTGGGTCGGCGAGATGTGCCAATTCCACCTGGACCGGTGTCCCCACCTCGGCATAAGCCTGTTCGACGGCCTCCCACTGCGCCGCCGTCGGCACCCCGGCGAAGCCGACTCCGACCACCTTGTTCAGCGGAGAACCGGGGCCCGCGAAACATGCCGCGCCCCCGGCGATCTCGTGAGCGAACCCGGTGAACTCCACCTTCCCCCTGCGAAGCCCCGTGCTCACTCCGCCGGTGATGGCATCGGTCTCCATCCGCTCGATCCGGGCAGCCATGCCGGTATCGCAGAACAATGTCGCCGCATCCTCGCTCATCAGCCAGTTATATCGCCGCTGTCCAGCGGTTTTCCGGCGATCAGTGGACTAGCGGTCGGGACGCCACGGGATTCGGCCGTTGCCGTCGCCGGTGGGGGTCCGGTTCTCGGACCAGTCCCACAGGGGCTGGAGGGATTCGGCGAGGAGGGCGCCCTCGGTGGTGAGCTCGTAGGCGCCGCGTTGGCCGTTCTTGTGGATCAGCGCCGCGGACTGGAGTTGCTGGAGTCGGTCCGAGAGCATGCTCGACGAGCAGTTGCCCATGCGTCGGCGGATGTCGAGGAAGCCGAGGGGGCCGGGCTCCAGTTCCCAGATCACGCGCAGCATCCAGCGCTGACCGAGTAGGTCGATTGCGGCCAGGATCGCTTGCGAGGGCTCGTCGCCGGTTGCGCTTCTCATTCAGAAGCACGATAGTTGCTTCTGAATCAGAAGCATGACGGCCGGTCGGGGATGGACGAGGAGATCGACGATGGATTCGACAGTGCGACAGGATCAGCGGATCGTGCTGGTCACCGGCGCTTCACGGGGGATCGGGGCTGAAGCGGCCGCGCAGTTCGGCGCGGCCGGGGCGCATGTCGTCGTGAATTTTCGGGAGAAGCGTAAGCGGGCCCAGGATGTCGTGGACGCGATCGCGGCCACGGGTGGCAGCGCTTCGGTGCTCGGCGCCGATGTCTCCGATCCGGCGGCTGTCGAGAGGATGGTCGAGGAGGTCGGCCGGACGTTCGGGCGGCTGGACACCCTGGTGCTCAACGCGTCCGGCGGGCTCGAGCGGGATGCCGATCCCGGGTACGCACTCCGGCTCAACCGGGACGCGCAGGTGAACCTGGCGACGGCGATGCTGCCGCTGATGTCCGAGGGCGGCCGGATCGTGTTCGTCACCAGCCATCAGGCGCACTTCATCCACGAGAACGACAACGTGCCACAGGGTTACACGCCGATAGCGCGCAGCAAGCGGGCCGGCGAGGACGCGCTACGAGCGCTGATTCCCGAATTCCGGGAGCGCGGAGTCGGTTTCACGGTGGTATCCGGCGACATGATCGACGGGACGATCATCGTCCGCCTGCTGGAACGGCGCGATCCGGGCAGTGTCGAGTCCCGCCGCGCGGCAGGCCCGTTGCCCACTGTCGAGGACTTCGCGCGCGTGATTGTTCGGGCAGGCACCGAAGCGGTCGCCGACGGGCACACGTACTTCGTCGGCGGCGACGACTATCTTGCCGCCGGTGCGCTCACGCGGTGAAAAACGTGGTGGGCCCGCAACGCCGAACGGCGTGACCCGGGGGTCACGCCGTTCGGAGGGTCCGCATCAGGCCGAGGCGGTAACCGAAGCTTCGCGCTGGAGTTCCAGGGCGATGTCGATGAGTTGGTCTTCCTGGCCGCCGACCAGCTTGCGCTTGCCCGCGCGCACCAGCATCTCCGCGGCGGAGACGCCGTAGCGCTCGGCCTGCCGCTCGGCATGGCGCAGGAAGCTGGAGTAGACGCCCGCGTAGCCCATCATCAGCGCCTGACGGTCGAGCAGGCATTCCGACGGCATGGCCGGGCGGACCACGTCCTCGGCGGCATCGGTGACGGCGAAGAAGTCGACGCCGGTCTTGACCCCGAGCTTGTCGCACACGCCGATGAAGGCCTCGACCGGCAGGTTGCCCGCGCCCGCGCCGAAACGCCGTGCGGAGCCGTCGATCTGGGTCGCGCCCGCGCGCACCGCGTACACCGAGTTCGCCACGGCCAGGCCGAGGTTCTCGTGGCCGTGGAAGCCGACCTGCGCGTCATCGCCGAGTTCGGCGACCAGCGCCGAGACGCGGTCCGAAACCTGCTCCAGCACGAGCGCGCCCGCCGAGTCGACGACGTACACGCACTGGCAGCCCGCGTCAGCCATGATGCGCGCCTGCTCGGCCAGCAGCTCCGGGGTGGTGCTGTGCGCCATCATCAGGAAGCCGACGGTCTCCAGGCCCAGGTCCCGCGCGTAGCCGAAGTGCTGAATGGACACATCGGCTTCGGTGCAGTGGGTGGCGATGCGGCAGATGGACGCGCCGTTGTCCTGCGAGATCTTGATGTCCTCCTTGATGCCCACGCCGGGCAGCATCAGGAAGGCGATCTTGGCCTGCTTGGCGGTCTCCGCGGCGGCCTTGATCAGCTCCTGCTCCGGGGTCTTGGAGAACCCGTAGTTGAAGGAGGATCCGGCCAGGCCGTCACCGTGGGTGACCTCGATGACCGGGACACCGGACGCGTCGAGCGCGCCCACGATGTCGCGGACCTCGGTCACGGTGAACTGGTGACGCTTGTGATGCGAGCCGTCGCGCAGCGAGGTATCGGTGACACGCACATCGAGTTCGCCCGAGTAGGGCTTGCGCACATTGCTCATGGTTGAGTTCTCCCTTACGCCCGAGCCGAGAGGATTTGATCGGCCAGCACATCGCCGACCTTGGTGGCCGCGGCCGTCATGATGTCGAGGTTGCCCGCGTACGGCGGCAGGAAGTCGCCTGCGCCCTCGACCTCGACGAAGATCGACACCTTCGCCAAGCCGCCGGATACCAGCGACGGTTCGTCGAACTGCGGGTCGTTGAGCAGTCGGTAGCCGGGCACGTACTCCTGAATGGACTTCTCCATCCGGAAGATCGACTCGGAGATCGCGTCGCGATCGGCATCCTCGGGGATGGCGCAGAAGATGGTGTCGCGCATGATCATCGGCGGCTCGGCCGGGTTCAGGATGATGATGGCCTTACCGCGTTCGGCGCCACCGATGGTCTCCACACCCTTGGAGGTGGTCTTGGTGAACTCGTCGATGTTCGCGCGGGTACCCGGCCCGGCCGACACCGAGGACACCGAGGCCACGATCTCGGCGTAGGACACCGGGACAACCCGCGAGACCGCGTTGACCATCGGAATCGTGGCCTGGCCACCGCAGGTGATCATGTTGACGTTCGCCGCGTCCCGCAGCGAATCCAGGTTCACCGGGGGGATCACGGCCGGGCCGACGGCGGCCGGGGTGAGGTCGACGGCGCGGATACCCGCTGCCTCGTATTTCGGCGCGTACGCGCGGTGCACGTAGGCGGAGGTGGCCTCGAACAGCAGATCCGGCTTCTCGTCGAGGGCGAGCAGCCAGTCCGCGCCCTCGGCGGAGGTTTCCAGACCCAGCCCGCTTGCCCGCTTCAGCCCCTCCGAATCCGGGTCGATGCCGATCATCCAGCGCGGCTCGATCTTGTCCGAGCGCAGCAGCTTGTAGAGCAGATCGGTGCTGATGTTGCCGGACCCCACGATCGCGGCGGTGACTTTGCTGGTCACGGTGTACTCCTAGGAAGTCTCAGCTGAAACGCAAACGGACGGAACCGAGTCCGGTGAACTCGGCGAGGAAGTCGTCACCGGGGCGGGCGTCGATGGCGCGGGTGCAGGAACCGGGGAGCACGATGTCGCCCTTCTTCAACCGCACCCCGAAGGTCGCGACCTTGCGCGCCAGCCACGCGACGGCGATCACCGGATCGCCCAGCACCGCGTCGCTGCGGCCCTCGGCGATGACCTCGCCGTTGCGGGTGAGCACGGCGTCGATGGCCTTGATGTCGATGTCGCCGGGTGCGACGCGTTCCTTGCCGAGCACCCACCCGGCCGAGGAGGCGTTGTCGGCGATGGTGTCGGTCAGGCCGATCTTCCAGTCGTTGATGCGCGAGTCGATGAGTTCGATCGAGGGCGCGTACGCGACGGTCGCGGCCAGCACGTCGGCCTCGGTGCAGTCCTCGCCGGGCAGGTCGGCACCGAGCACGAATCCGACCTCGACCTCCACGCGCGGCAGCAGGAACTTCGAGGTGTCGACGGGAACGTCCTCGAAGACCTCCATGTCGGCGAGCAGGTGACCGTAGTCGGGCTCGTCGACGCCCATCATCTCCTGCATCGCCTTCGACGACAGCCCCACCTTGTGCCCGACGACCTTCGCGCCGGACCGGAGCCGACGCTGGATGTTGAGCAGCTGGATCTCGTAGGCGTCGACCACATCGATATCGGGGAACCGGTCGACGAGCGGCAACACGGCGACACGCTCGTCTTCGGCGCGGGCCAGTTCGTCGGCGAGATGGGTTCGTACCGCGTCAGGCAGCACGCGGACCTCCTTGGCAGCACGGTCGGAAGGATCTAGACGCCAAAACTGTAACCGGTTTTCCAGTCCAGCATCAGCCGTTCACCTGACAATACAACGCTACATCTGGTGATTTCTGCAACATGTTCTACTGAGTTCTGTTTTTATCTGTCCAACGACCGGACCCTTCTATAACGTGTTCTACATGAGTGATCGGGAATACGATGTCGTGGTCGTCGGTAGCGGCGCCGCCGGGATGACCGCCGCCCTCGCGGCGGCGCACAAGGGACTGAGCGTTGTGCTGCTGGAGAAGGCCGCGCACTACGGTGGGTCGACGGCCCGATCCGGCGGTGGCGTCTGGATTCCGGGCAACAAGGCGTTGCTCGCCGCAGGCCGCCCCGACGACCGCGAGGACGCGCGCACCTACCTGCACAGCATCATCGGCGACGTGGTGCCCGCCGAGAAGATCGATACCTACCTCGATCGTGGCGCCGAGGCGTTCGACTTCGTCCTCGACCACACCCCGCTGAAGATGAAGTGGGTTCCCGGCTACTCCGACTACTACCCCGAGGCGCCGGGCGGGCTCGGTCAAGGGCGTTCGTGTGAACCGACGCCGTTCAACGGCAAGGTGCTCGGCGCGGAACTGGTCAATCTGGAACCTCCGTACGCCAAGGCACCGCTGAACGTGGTCGTCATGCAGGCCGACTTCGTGCGGCTCAATCTGATCCGCCGTCATCCCAAGGGCGCGATGCGGGCGCTGCGCGTCGGCGCGCGCACCTACCTGGCCAAGTGGACCGGCAAGCATCTGCTCGGCATGGGGCAGGCCATCATCGCCGCCATGCGCAAGGGCCTGCTCGACGCGGGCGTGCCGGTGCTGCTCAACACCCCACTCACCGACCTGGTGGTCACCGACGGCAAGGTCACCGGGGTCAAGGCCACCGTCGACGGCGAACCGGTCACCTTCACCGCGCGCTACGGCGTGGTGCTCGGCGCCGGCGGGTTCGAACACAATGCCGACATGCGGGCCAAGTACCAGCGTCAGCCGATAACCACTGAGTGGACAACCGGTGCCGCGGCCAACACCGGCGATGGCATCGTCGCGGGTATGGCAGCGGGTGCGACGGTCGGTTTCATGGAGGACGCCTGGTGGGGTCCGACGATCTTCAAGGGCGGCAAGCCCTGGTTCGCGCTGGCCGAGCGCAACCTGCCCGGCACCATCATGGTCAACGACCGGGGCGAGCGGTTCGGCAACGAGTCCGCCCCCTACGTCGAGGCGGTGCACACCATGTACGGCGGTGAGTACGGCCAGGGCGCGGGCCCCGGCGAGAACGTGCCGTCCTGGCTGGTGTTCGACCAGCGCTACCGCAACCGCTACATCTTCGCGGGCCTGCAACCGGGACAGCGTTTTCCGTCGCGCTGGATGGAGAACGACAACATCGTCAAGGCCGACACGATCCAGGAGCTGGCCGAGCGCATCGGCGTGCCCGTCGACAACCTGACCTCGACGATCGAGCGTTTCAACGGCTTCGCCGCCGCGGGCAAGGACGAGGACTTCGGTCGCGGCAACAGCCACTACGACCGCTACTACGGCGACCCGACCGTGAAGCCGAACCCGTGCCTGGCCGAACTGTCGCAGGGCCCGTTCTACGCGGCGAAGATGGTGCCCGGCGACCTCGGCACCAAGGGCGGCCTCGTCACCGATACCGCCGCACGCGTGCTGCGCGAGGACGATTCCGTCATCGACGGCCTCTACGCCGCGGGCAACACCAGCTCGCCGGTGATGGGCCACACCTACGCGGGCCCCGGCGCCACCATCGGCCCCGCGATCACCTTCGCCTACCTGGCGGTGCTAGACATCGTCGCCAAGAAGTCGAGCGACTCGACGAAGGCGACAGCATGAGCGTCAGCCCGACGATCACGCTCGGCTATCTGGCGGTCATCGACGTCTCGACGACCGGGTCGGCGGACGAGGTCGACGGATGAACGAGCCATTCGTACTGTTCAGCAGACATGCAGGAGTAACCCATGCCCATTGATCTGGCGACCGCGCTCGGCGCGACACTGCCCGCACGCGAGTTCAGTTGGACGCCCACCGACGTGCAGCTCTATCACCTGGGTCTGGGCGCGGGTGCGCGTCCGACCGACCCGGCCGAGCTGGCCTACCTCGACGATCGCGCACCCCAGGTGCTGCCGACGTTCGCGACGGTGGCGCCGACTCTCGGTGAGACCGAGCCGCCGCGCGTGAGCTTCCCCGGTATCGAGATCGACCTGGCCAAGGTCGTGCACGGTCACCAGGAAGTGGAGGTGCACAAGCCGATTCCCGCCACCGGCAAGGCGGTCTCGGTCGGCCGGATCGCCGAGATCTGGGACAAGGGCGCCAACGCGGTGATCGTGCAGGAGCACACCGTCACCGGGTCCGACGGTGAACCGCTGTGGACTGTGCGGTCCTCCATCTTCGCCAAGGGCGAGGGCGGCTTCGGCGGCGAGCGCGGTCCGAGCGCCCGTACCGAACTGCCGGATCGGGCCCCCGACGCGGAACTGCTCACCCCGACCTTGCCGCAGCAGGCCCTGCTGTACCGCCTCTCCGGCGACCGCAACCCGCTGCACTCGGATCCCGAATTCGCCCGTGGCGCAGGCTTTCCCGCCCCGATCCTGCACGGCCTGTCCACCTACGGCACCGTCTGCAAAGCCCTCACCGACGCCCTGCTCGACAGTGACGCGGGCCGGGTCGGCGGTTTCCGGGCCAAGTTCGCCGGCGTGCTCTACCCGGGCGAGACCCTGCGCACCAAGGTGTGGCGCGAGGGCGACCAGCTGCTCGCGGTCGTCACCGTGGTCGAACGAGACGATGCCCCCGTCCTCAGCGACGTCGTCTTGCGTATCGCCTGATCTGGACCACTGATCACCAGGTCGCCGGAGAACTCCGGTGGCCTGGTGATCATTTTTCGAGCGCGGTGATCGCTTGGGCGATGCGGCCGGCGCGATCGGTGGGGGTGCTCGCTTTGAGGACGGGGAGAAACAGCAGGTACCGCTCGGTGCGGGTGAGGGCTCGGTAGGCGGCGTCGGCCTCAGGGGTGAGCGCGGCGAGGAAGTCGGCGGGCGGTTCGGCGGTGCGCTGAGGTTCGTACGCGCCCGCCCAACGGCCGTCGGCGCACGCCGCTTCGATGGCCGCGAACCCGGCCGGGCGCATCCGCCCCGCGGCGATGAGAGCTTCGGCCTTGGCGACGTTGACCTGCGACCAGGGGCTCCGTGCTCGCCGCGGCGAGTATCGCTGCAGGTAGTGGTGGGCGTCGAGGCTGCGGCGATGGCTGTCGATCCAGCCGTAGCAGAGCGCGCCGTCCAGGGTTTCGCTGATCGTCACGGATTTCTCGGGGGCCTTCTTCTTCGAGATCAGCACCCACACGTCGCGGGCGTCGGCGTGGTTCGCCGCCAGCCACGTGTCCCAGGCTTCGGCGTCGGGGCAGGTGATGAATTCGATGTCCATGCCATCTATCCTCCGACTCAAAGTGCTCACCGAATGAGCACTTTGAATTCACTCCGGTTCGAGTGTCGCCAGTAGGGCGTCGGCGGCTCGGGTGGCCTGCTCGGTCCGTAGGGAATCGACAACTCCTTGCAGGTGAAATGCCCAGTGCGCCTCGAACAGACACGCGAGCCCGTAGGCGCTGGTCGCGACGCGATCCGCCGGGGCGGCCGGGTACGCGGCGGCGAGCTGTCGCTCCAGTTCGGGTAGCCACCGCTCGGTCCACAACTCCCGGAGGCTGTCGCGGACCACTTCGTCGCGTGCTGCGAGATTCACCAGTTCGCTCCACACCACCAGGTCGTCGCGGTTGCCGTAAGCGCCCGGTGCGAACATTCGTGCCACGCGATCCTCGATCGGCCCCTCGGCGCCCAGCCGCAGTTGCGCGTCACCGTACGCGGCGACGGCTTCGGTGACGAAGGCCCGCATCAGCCCGTCTCTACTGCCGAAATAGTGCAGCACCAGCGTGCGCTGGACCCCGGCCGCCGCGGCCACTCGCGACAGCGTCGTGTCGGCGAAGCCGTCGGTCGCCACGACGGAATGGGCGGCCCGCAGGATCTGACCGATTCGCTCCTTGGCCTTGCTCGGCCGCCCGACTTTATTTACTGTCATGTTAGTCAACATATTCGATGGGGAGGCAGTCATGCGAGTTCTGGCACTGGGTGGGGCAGGGGAGATGGGCAGGGTCGCCGCCCGCATCATGCGCGGCGACGACAGCGTGACGGCATTGACGATCGCCGACCGGGACGAAGCCGCGGCGCGCGCGCTCGCCGCCGAACTGGGCGTCACCGCGTGTCGGCTGGACGCCACCGACGGCCCGGCGCTGACCGCGGTGATGCGGGATTTCGACCTGGTGGTGAATACCGTCGGCCCGTATTTCCGCTTCGGCCCACCGATCCTGGCGGCGGCGATCGCCGCGCGCTGCGACTACATCGACATCTGCGACGATCCCCAGCCGACGATGGACATGCTGGAACTGGACGCGGCGGCGCGCGCGGCCGGGGTGACAGCGCTGGTCGGCATGGGCGCCAGCCCTGGTATCGCCAATCTGCTCGCCGTGCTGGCGGGCCGGGAACTCGACCGGGTCGACTCCGTGGTCACCGGCTGGAACATTCACTCCGCGCACACCGAACCGGCCGGTCCGGGGGCGACCGCGGCCGTGGTGCACGGCATGCGGCAGATCGCCGGTGACATTCCGGTCATCCGCGACGGCGTGCGCGCCCAGCGCCCGGCCCTGGAACGGATGCGCATCGACTACCCGGGCCTCGGCACCGGCGAAGGCCGCAGCTTCGGTCACCCGGAAGCGATCACCGTGGCGCGAGCCTTCCCCGAACTCCGCGACGCGACCACCGTGGTCGTCGGCGACCGCTCGACCTCGGCTGCGCTGCTGGCACTGCGCTGGGTGATGGGCGCTCGCCTGTTGACGCTCGATCAGGCGGCGGCGGTGGCAGCCCGCGTCGAACGACTCCTCCCCGCAGATCCGGCGAAACTGATCACCGCCGGTGGCCTGCCACCGCTGTTCGCCGTCGCGACGGGCCTGCGGGCTGGAGTCGCCGCGACCGCCGCCACCGCGCTGTGTCAGGTCCCCGGTCTGACGATGGCCGACAACACCGGCGTGCCGTTGGCGGTCGCGGCGCTGCTGCGGGCGAAGAGCCCCGGCGTCCACACGCCGGAGACCCTGCTCGATCCGCACGAATTCTTCACCGCGTTCGCCCCGCACTGTCTCGGCGCACCACGCCCGGCCGCGATGACGGTCACCACGCGCAGCTGGGACACCGAGGAGGACAACGCCGCGGCACTGTCGTCCGCGCTGCTGACCGCACTGCTCACCGCGAGATGAGCTGCCGACAGCAGTTCACGCCACGGCGCCGACCGTGGCTGTGACCGCCCGCTCAGGCCGGTCGATTCACAGCCAGGTGTCGAGGCTGGTGGTGGTGAGGAAATGGTCCAGGTCGGCGCGCCAGGGGGCGGGAGTGGTCTTGTCCGGCTCGATGCCGGTGTACTGGCCGCGGTAGAACAGCAGCGGACGGCCGCCGGTGGTGGCCGATTCCGAGAGCGCGTGGACCCGGCCGATCACGATGTAGTGGTCGCCGCCGTCGACGACGGAGTCGACCGTGCATTCGATGGTGGCCAGCGAATCATCGATCACCGGAACACCGAGTTCGGAGGTGTGCCAGGCGACTCCGGCGAACTTGTCGGTCTCCCGCGAGCCGAAACGCGCGCACGTGGGCTGCTGTTCCTCGGAGAGCACGTTCACGCAGAACCTGCCCGCCGCCTCGATCGCCGCCCACGACCGCGACCCCTTGGTGGGGCAGAACAGCACAAGGGGCGGGTCGAGGGAGAGCGCGGCGAAGGACTGGCAGGCGAACCCGATGGGTGCGCCGTCCGGATCGAGCGCGGTGATCACGGTGATGCCGGTGCAGAACTGCCCCAGCACGGTGCGGAACTGTCGGCCGTCGATCGCCGGTGTCTGTTCAGTCATGTCCTTCGCCGCCCGTTCCTATTGCTGCTTGAATCCGACGGTGAAGTCGTGACCCCACAGGCTGACCGCGGTCGATTCGCGGGCGATCCAGTCGTGGTCGTCGACTTCCAGTCCTTCACAGCCGAATTCGATGTCGAATCCGCCGGGAGTCTTCATGTAGAAGGACAGCATCTTGTCGTTGATGTGCCGGCCGAGAGTGGCCGACATCTTCACCTTCTTGCGATAGGCGCGGTCGAGGCAGAGGCCGACGTCGTCGGAGTTCTCCACCTCGACCATCAGGTGCACGATGCCGGTCGGATTCGGCAGCGGCAGGAACGCCAGCGCGTGGTGGCGCGGGTTGCAGCCGTAGAAGCGCAGCCAGGCCGGGTCGCCGTCGGCGGGACGGCCGACCATCTGCGGCGGCAGCCGCATGGAGTCGCGCAGCCGGAAGCCCAGGATGTCCTGGTAGAACGCCTGCGCCGCGGCATCGTCGGTGCAGGTGAGAACCACGTGGCCCAGACCCTGCTCGGCGGTGACGAACTTGTGGCCGTAGGGGCTCACGAAGCGGCGGCCCAGGTACTGCGCGCCGTAGAACGCCTCGAGGGTGTTCCCGGACGGATCCTGGAACCGGATCAGGCCCTCGACGCGACGCTCACCCAGCTCTTCCTTGGTGCCCTCGGTGAAGGCGACTCCGGCCTTGCCCAGGGTCTCCCGCAGCTGCTGCAGGCCGGGACCGTCGGTGACCTCCCAGCCCGAGACCAGCAGCCGGTCCTGCTCGCCGGGAACGATCACCAGACGCGCGGCGAAATCGTCCATGCGCAGGTAGAGCGCGTCGGGGTTGAGCCCGGTGCCCTCCATCATGCCGAGAACCTTGAGGCCGTACTCGCGCCAGGCCGCCATGTCGGTGGCCTCGATGCGCATGTAGCCAAGGGCGCGAATGCTCATTACTTCTCCCCGAGGAAATCGACCGTGAGCCGGTTGAACTCGTCGAACTTCTCCAGCTGTGCCCAGTGCCCACAGCCACCGAACACGTGCAGCTGGACGCGCGGGATCACCTTGGTGGCTACGAGCGCGCCGTCAAGGGGGTTCACCCGATCCTCGCGACCCCAGATCAACAGCACCGGCTGACGCAGCTTGTACGCGTCACGCCACAGCATGCCCTTCTCGAAGTCGGCGCCGGCGAAGGACTTGCCCATCGCCTTCATCGCGGCCAGCGATTCGGGGGTGTTGGCGAGGGCGAACCGCTCGTCGATGAGCTCCTCGGTCACCAGGGACTGGTCGAAGACCATGATCCGCAGGAACTTCTCCAGGTTGTCCCTGGTCGGTTCGTAGGTGAACCGCGAGAGCAGCTTCACGCCCTCGGTGGGGTCGGGCGCGAACAGGTTGGTGCTCAGTCCACCCGGACCCATCAGCACGAGCTTGCCCGCGCGGGTGGGGTGGTCGAGCGCGAACCGCACCGAGGCGCCGCCGCCGAGGGAGTTGCCGAGCAGGTGCACCCGGTCGGTGATCTCCAGGTGATCGAGCAGCGCGAGCAGTGCGTTCGAACTGTGCACGAAGTACTGCGGGTGGTCGATCGGCTTGTCCGACTTGCCGTAGCCCGGCTGATCGGGCGCGATCACGTGATAGTGCTCGGCCAGTACCGGGATGTTGCGGGCGAAGTTCGACCACGCCGAGGCGCCGGGTCCACCACCGTGCAGCAGCACGATCGTCGGCCCGTTGCCCACTCCGGCTTCGTGGTAGTGCAGCTTCAGATCGGGGGTGACCTGCGCGAAGCGTGAGGTCGATTCGTAGGTCAGTTCAGCGGTCCGGGTCATCGGCTACACCATGGCGTCGGTGACGGGCAGCCCGAACTCGTGCGTGCCGTACATGACGTAGGCACGCTCGGGATCGTTGGCCGCGTGCACTCGCCCGGCATGCGCGTCACGCCAGAAGCGCTGCAGCGGAGTGCCGTTGGCCAGCGCGGTGGCGCCGGAGGACTCGAAGAGCTTGTCGATCGAGGCGATCACCCGGCCGGTCGCGCGGACCTGGTCGCGGCGGGCGCGTACGCGCAGATCGAACGGCACTTCCTGGCCCGCCTGCAGCAGCGCGTACTCCTCGGCGACATTGCCCGAGAGCTGACGCCACGCGGCGTCGATATCGCTGGCCGCCTCGGCGACGCGCACCTTGGCGAACGGATCGTCCTTGGCGTTCTCGCCGGCGAAGGCCGCGCGCACGCGCTTGCCCTGGTGCTCGACGTGCGCCTCGTAGGCGCCGTAGCCCATGCCGACGATCGGCGTGGAGATGGTGGTGGGGTGGATGGTGCCCCACGGCATCTTGAAGACCGCGTCGGTGTTCTGCTCGAGGCCCGGCGCGCGGCCCTCGCTCATCGCGCGGAAGCTCAGGAACCGGTGCGACGGGACGAAGACGTCCTCGACGACGACGGTGTTGGAGCCGGTGCCGCGCAGGCCGACGACGTTCCAGACGTCATCGATGCGGTAGTCCGAGCGCGGGATCAGGAAGCTGCCGAAGTCGACCGGCTTGCCGTTCTTGATCACCGGACCGCCCAGCACCGCCCAGGTGGCGTGATCGGAGCCCGAAGACCAAGCCCACGAGCCACGCACGATGTAACCACCGTCGACGGCCTGTCCCGCTCCCATCGGCGCGTACGAGGACGAGATGCGCACATCGGTGTCCTCGCCCCACACGTCCTGCTGGGCCTGCTGATCGAACAGCGCGAGGTGCCAGTTGTGCACCCCGATGATGCCCGCGACCCAGCCGGTGGAGCCGCACGCGCTGGCGATCTTGCGCACGGTGTCGTAGAAGACCACCGGGTCGGCGGCGTGGCCGCCCCACTGCTTGGGCTGGAGCAGCCGGAAGAAACCGGTCTCCTGCAGCGCCTTCATGGATTCTTCGGGGATGCGGCGCAGGTCCTCGGCCTCCTGCGCGCGCTCACGCAGCGTCGGCAGCAGTGCCTCGACCCGTTCGGTCACTTCTTGCGTCATTTCGGAGCCCGCTCCTGCCTGTGTCGGATCGACAACCGGTTCTTTTCGTCTCTGAGATTAGAACAGGTTCTCGTTTCTGTCGAGAAGATCGCCCTACCTCGGATATAACAGGAGTCAACAGAGAAGTTCGCTGGATAACTGGCGTGAAGTGGCTCAGTTTTGTAACGTGTTCTAGTGAACGAGGAGGGTTCGGGATGGCGATCAACCCCAAGGTGAGGGAACTCGATGTCGGTGCACCGCCGACGAGGTTCGCGCGCGGCTGGCACTGTGTCGGCCTGGCGTCGACCTTCCGCGACGGTAAACCGCACGCGGTAGAGGTCTTCGGTACCAAGCTCGTCGTGTGGACTGATACCGACGACCAGATCCGCGTGCTCGACGCCTACTGCAGGCATATGGGCGGCGACCTGAGCATGGGAACGGTGAAGGGCGACGACATCGCCTGCCCGTTCCACGACTGGCGCTGGGGCGCCAGCGGAAAGTGCACCGCGATTCCGTACGCGCGCCGCGTTCCACCGCTGGCCCGCACCCGGAAGTGGACCACGCTCGAGCGCAACGGTCAGCTGTACGTCTGGCACGATCACGAAGGCAACGAACCGCCCTCGGAGGTCACGATCCCGTATATCGAGGGTCCGTACACCGACGAACAGGGCAATCCGACCGAGACCCACAACAGCGGCTGGACCGACTGGACGTGGGACTCGTTGCTGATTCAGGGCGCCAACTGCCGCGAGATCATCGACAACGTCGTGGACATGGCGCACTTCTTCTACATCCACTACGCCTTCCCGACGTTCTTCAAGAACGTCTTCGAAGGGCATGTGGCGACGCAGTTCCTGGAGACCAAGGGCCGTCCCGACGTCGGCATGGCCGCCAAGCACGGCGGTGACACGCTGCTGAAATCGGAGGCGTCCTACTTCGGGCCGTCTTACATGATCAATCCGCTGGTGAACATCTACAGCGGGTACGAGATCAAGGTTCAGCTGATCAACTGCCACTACCCGGTCGACCAGGATTCGTTCGTGCTGCAGTGGGGCCTGAGCGTCGAGAAGCCCAAGGGTCTGCCCGACGACGCCGCGAAGAAGCTGGCCGACACGATGGCCAAGTTCTTCGGCGACGGCTTCCTGCAGGACGTGGAGATCTGGAAGCACAAGTCCAAGGTCGAGAACCCGCTGCTCTGCGAGGAAGACGGGCCGGTCTACCAGCTGCGCCGCTGGTACGAGCAGTTCTACGTCGACGTCGCCGAGGTGACCGAGAAGATGACCCAGCGCTTCGAGTTCGAGGTCGATACGACCAAGGCGAATCAGGCGTGGGAGGCCGAGGTGGCGGAGAACCTGCGCCGCAAGGCCGAGTCCGAGGAAGCAGGCGTCTGAGATGAGTCCGAGGTCGATGTCTAGCGAGCCACGGAGGTCTGACGGTCCGTCGCAGCGCGCATCGACCCGTCCTAGCGAGCCGCAAAGGTCCGGCGATCCGTCGCAGCTCGCTTCGGCGGAGCCCGGGTCGGGCGATTCCCCGCAGCGTGCGGGGTCTCGCCCGACTTGGGCCAAGGCACCTGATTTCGCTGATCAGCCCGTGCGGCAAGCGGCGGTGCGGGCGCAAACCGTGGTCGACAAACAGCACTATCTCGATACCGGTCTGACGCCACTGCGGTGTCAGACCTGCTCGGCGCAGGTCATGGTGCGCAAGTCGAGCGCACACCAGACTTCGGTGCAGTGGACCGAACGTCCCGACGCGCACTGCCCGGTTTTCGCGCAGTTGGCCGCACATGGTGCGCGGCCGGGCAGGCCGGAATCCTGTCCGTCACTGGAGAAGTCGATCAAATGGGCCGTCGACGAGGGCGTGCTCGAAATCCCCGAGTAGTCAGCCGAACGGTGTGTGCGGGCGATCCTGGCGCACACCGTCTAGGTAGATGTCGACCTTCTCGTTGTAGAAGCACGCCAGGCCGGCGACCTTCTGGCTCTCGGGCAGCGGCGTGCGATAGATCCAGACGATGTCGGCGTGCTCGGTGTCGCCGACGCGCACATTCCAGTAGTCGGCGGTGCCCTTGTACGGGCAGCTGGTGTGGGTGTCCGACGCGGTCAGCAGATCCATCCGGACGTCGGTCAGCGGCAGGTAATACCGTGCGGGCAAGCCGGTTTCGAACAGAATGCGCGGCGAATGCGAGTCCGCGACGGTGACTCCGTCGATCTCCACCCGCACGTGCCGGGAGCTGCCGAGAATGTCCACGCGCGAATACGGGTCGCGCGGATGGACGAAGACCTGCTCGTCTTCCTCGAACCAATCGAACGCGGCGATGTCGAGCCGCACAGCGTCTTTCAGTTCCGACAGCGGTGAGTCGAGATAGCGCAGCGCCGCACCGTCGGCGCGCAGACCCTCGACCATCACGTCGTAACCCGTCGCGTCGCCGCGGCTGGGGGAGTGCTCGGTGATCCCGTTCGGATCGAGGTCGGCGCGCACGTCGGTGAGTGGCACGTAGTAGGTCGGGTAGTACGGGATCTCCCAGACCAGCAGCGGCCGGAGCGTGTCGGCCACCAGCTTCCCGCGCAAGTAGACCCGTACTCGCTTCTGTCCCGTTTCCACCTTGACGCGCCCGCGTCGGTCCTCGGTCATGTCATCGACGCTACGCCCGAGACAGCGAATCGCCCCTGGCACTCGTGGTACCAGGAGCGATTCGGCCGCACCGGCGGGGATGGGTCAATCGGCGACGGTGATGGCCTGAGCCTCCTCGATCGAGTGCGGGGCCGGGTCGTGGTCGTCGATGTGGGCGAGCGCGGTGCGGCCGATGTAGAGGACCGCGACCGCGGCGGCCGTGCAGACCGCGCCGAGCCAGAACGGCAGCGACATGTTGTGCTCGCCGAGCTTGCCCGCCACCCACGGCGCGGCCGCACCGCCGCCGAACCGGACGAAGCTGTACGCCGCCGACGCGGTCGACCGCTCGACCGGCGCCGAGATCATCACGGCCTCGGTGATCAGCGTGTTGTTCACCCCGAGGAACGCGCCGGCGATCACGACGCCGACGATCAGCACGATCTTGTGTTCGGTGAACATCCCCATCACCGCCAGGTCGATCGCGAACAGGGCCAGCGACAGGGCCATCATCGGCAGCGAACCGAAGCGCGCCTGGAGTTTCGGGGCGAGGAACACCGAGGACAAGGCGAGCAGGATGCCCCAGCCGCAGAAGATGAAGCCGATCGCGTAGGTGCCCATGTCCAGCGGGAACGGGGTGAACGCGAGCAGGGTGAAGAAGCCGAAGTTGTAGAGCAGCGCGGTGATGCTGACGGTGAGCAATCCCCTGTGCCGCAAGGCTTTGAACGGCGCGGTGATCGAGGTCGGATGTGCGGCCTTCGGCGTTTCGGGCAGCAGCACGACGATCGCGATGAAGGCGACGGCCATCAGCACCGAGACGCCGAAGAACGGTCCACGCCAGCTGATTCCACCGAGCACGCCACCCAGCAGCGGGCCGGTCGCGATGCCGATGCCGAGGGCGGCCTCGTAGAGAATGATCGCCTTGGCGACGCCGCCGGTGGCCGCGCCGACGATGGTGGCCAGCGCCGTCGCGATGAACAGGGCGTTGCCCAGACCCCAGCCCGCGCGGAACCCGATGATCTCGCCGATGCTGCCGGACATGCCTGCCAGCGCGGCGAACACGATGATGATCGCCAGCCCGGACAGCAGCGTCTTCTTCGCGCCGAAGCGGCTCGAGATCACGCCGGTGACCAGCATGGCGACGCCGGTGACGGCCATGTAGCTGGTGAACAGCAACGACACCTGGGACGGCGTGGCGTTCAGCTGTTCGCCGATCGGCTTGAGAATGGGATCGACGAGGCCGATGCCCATGAACGCGATGACGCTCGCGAAGGCGACGGCCCACACGGCCTTGGGTTGGGAGTTGGTGGTTGCGGCGTTGTCGTCGCGAGTCAGCTGGGGGGTGCTCACTGGCGCTCCTGGTTGCATCACTGATGACCGCGGGCAACCGAGCGGAGGGCTGTCAGCAGGTCGTTCATGTCGGTATCGAGGCGGATCAGCCGGTCGAGATCGAAATCGGCGAGCCCGGGTGCCATGGCGGCGGCGAACGCGCGTCTGGCCTCGATGAGGCGGGACCGGCCGGCCGGGGTGAGCTCGATGAGCACTGCCCGGGAGTCGTGCGGGTCTTTGGTGCGGGACGCGAAGCCGTCGGTGACGAGTCGGCCGATCAGCGCCGTTGCCGCCGGTTGGGAACATCTGTCGATCCGGGCGAAATCGCTGACCCGCAGCCCGCCGTGCTCGTCGAGCACGGCAAGGGCCCGCAGGACCGCGCGGGGCAGGTCGTCGTCGCTGATCGCCCCGGCCAGTCGGGTGAGTCGACCCGCAGTGACCAACAGGTCGACCACGATGTCGTCTGCCGATGGCTGCGCTGTCTGATTCACAGGAGATTATATTACATAAGCTAACTATCTAAAACTAGCCCGGTCGGCCCCTAGCCCCGGTGAAATGGCGCACAGAACGCCGAAAGCCCTGGCCGCGGGGCTGCGACCTGGGCTTTCGGTGACCTCGGCTAGGCCGCGACCGGACGTCGGCCGGTGCCGAACAGCTCGGCGGTGGCGTGGGCCCGCTTGAAATAGAGGTGGGCGTCGTGTTCCCAGGTGATGGCGATGCCGCCGTGCAACTGGATGGTCTCGGCCGCCACCGTCGAGAAGGTCTCGGTGCAGTGCTTGCGCGCGACCCACACGTCCTGTGCGGCCGACGGGCTGTCCTCGGCCACCGCGAGGGCAGCGGCCAGCGCCGCCGATTCGGCCGACTCGACCAGCACGTACATATCGGCCATCCGGTGCTTGAGCGCCTGGAAGCTGCCGATCGGACGACCGAACTGCACGCGCGAGGCCGTGTACTCCACCGTCATCTCGAGGCAGTGCCTGGCCGCGCCGACCTGCTCGGCAGCCAGCGCCGCCCAGGCGATCTCGCGCAGCCTGCGGCGCAGCGCGGCGGGGTCGCCGGTGCCGATCCGGGTGGCGGGGGCGTCGGTGAAGGTGATGGTGGCGAGCTTGCGCGTGGGATCGAGCGCGGGGGTCGCGGCGACAGTCACGCCAGGGGCGTCCGCGGTGGTCTCGAACAGCCCTTCCTCGGTCAGTACCAACAGCAGGTCGGCCTGCGCGCCGTGCAGCACGTAATGGGCCGCGCCACTGAGCTTCCCGGCCGCCACGCTGACCCCGGCCGAATCCCAGCCCGCGGCGTCGGCCCAGCACAGGGCCGCCGTGCGCGACCCGTCCGCCAGATCGGGCAACAGCCGGGCGCAGGACTGCTCGTCGCCGGCCAGCAAGATCGCCTGTACCCCGAGCACCGCCGACCCGAGCATCGGCACCCCACTCAGCGTCCGTCCCAACTCGCCGACGACCATGAGTGATTCGACGAGGCCTGCCCCCGCGCCACCCCACTCCTCCGGCACCGCGAGCGCGGCCACGCCGACCTGCTCGCACAGCATCCGCCACAACTTCGGGTCGTACCCGAGGTCGGTGTCCATTGCGGTGCGCAGTGCGGCCGACGTCGCGTGCTTGCCGAGCAGGGCCCGCACGGAGGTCCGGAATTCGAGTAGTTCATTCGATGACATGGGGTTCCTCGTAAGGCTCGGTGATTGCGCGGCGTTCGGCCTGGGTCGGCGGTGGCATGGCGGGTCTCAGCTCGTGGCGGCGGCGGGTTCGGCGGCGCGTAGAGCGTCGGCGATCCTGCCCCGATGGAAATCGGCTGTGCCCCAAGCGGTTCGCAGGGCGGCGACCTTGGTGAGCCACAGCGACAGGTCGAACTCCGCGGTGTAACCGATGGCTCCGTGCACCTGGAGCCCCGCCCGTGCGGCGCGGTGGGCCGCGTCGCCGCAGACCACCAGGGCCGCGGAGACATCGCGGGCGCGGTCGTTCGATTCCAGGGTGAGCGCCGCGCGGTACACCAGCGGCTCGGCCAGATCCAAGGCGATCAGCACATCGGCGAGCTGCTGTTTCACCGCCTGGAATTCACCGATCGCGCGACCGAACTGCTTGCGTTGCTTGGCGTAAGAGGTGGTCTGCTCGAGAATCGAGCGACCCGCGCCGAGGAGCTGTGCGGCACAGGCGAGAACGCCGATGTCGAAGGCGTAGTCGATGGCGGCTTCGACCTCGGGACCCTCGGCGACCAGCTCGTCGGCCTGCGCGCGGAAGAGCTTGCGGGCGGGGTCGATCGAGGTCACCGAATCCGTCGGCACACCGCCGAGTGCCAGTCGACCGTCGGCGGCCACGAGGACCGGCTCGGCGATATCGGCGTCGAGGACGATGCCGCGCTGCGCCTCGAAGGTGATGGTGCCGAGCGCTTCGCCGCTCGCGAGCGCGGCTAACCAGCGCTGGGCCGGCGCGTCATCCGGAAGACGTTGCAGCAGCGCGGGAATCACGGCGGCGGACTCGATCACGGGACCGGGCGCGGCGCCGCGGCCCAGTTCGATCAGCGCGACGACGAGATCGACAGTGGTGGCGTCCGCCCCGTCGTACTTCTCGTCGACGATCAGACCGAACACGCCCATGTCGGCGATCTGCCGCAGCAGTGCGCGCCCCTTGGTGGTTTCACCGTCCGACCAGGCCCGCACCGCCGCGGGCACGTGTCCGGCATCGAGAATCTTGCGCAGCTCGGCGGCGAAGTCGAGCTGTTCGGTACTGAGCGCGAATCTCATCGCAGACCTCCTGTGTTCGGAAGGGCGATTCGGCCCGAATGATTGACGTTCATCGCTTGCTCTCGCGGGGCAGTCCGAGGATGCGTTCGGCGATGATGTTGCGCTGGATCTCGTTGGTGCCCGCGTAGATCGGCCCCGAGAGCGAGAACAGATAGCCGTCGGTCCAGGTGCTGCGCTGCTCGGCGGCCGAGCCGAGCAGGTCCAGCGCCGTCTCGTGCATCGCGATGTCGAGCTCGGACCAGTACACCTTGGTGATCGACGATTCCGCGCCGAGCTGGCCGCCGTCGGTGAGGCGGGTGACGGTGCCGAAGGTGTGCAGGCGGTAGGACTCGGCGCCGAGCCAGGCGTCGACCACCGAGTTCCTGGCCGCGGTATCGCTCGGGTCGGCGGTCTCGCGCCACAGGTCGATGAGCCGCTGCGCGGTGGCGCTGAACCGGCCGGGGCTGCGCAGCGAGAGGCCACGTTCGTTGGACGAGGTCGCCATCGCGACCCGCCAGCCCTCGTTCACCCCGCCGATCACATCGTGGTCGGGTACGAAGACGTCGTCGAGGAAGATCTCGGCGAAGCCGGGTTCGCCGTCGAGCTGGGGGATCGGCCGCACGCTCACGCCCTCGGCGGTGAGCGGGAACATCACGTAGGTGAGTCCGTGGTGGCGCTGCGCCTCGGGATCGCTGCGGAACAGGCCGAATGCCCAATCGGCGAAGGACGCACGGGAACTCCAGGTCTTCTGGCCGTTGAGCAGCCAGCCGCCTTCGGTGCGCCGAGCGGTCGAGCGCAGGCTCGCGAGGTCGCTGCCCGACTCGGGTTCCGACCAGGCCTGCGCCCAGATGTCGTCACCGCGCGCCATGCGCGGCAGGATCCGCGCGAGCTGTTCGGGGGTGCCGTGCTCGAACAGCGTCGGCGCGAGCAGGAAGATGCCGTTCTGCGCGACCCGGCCCGGTGCGCCCGCGGCGTAGTACTCCTGCTCGAACAGCACCCACTCGAGGATCGACGCGTCACGCCCGCCGAACTCGCGCGGCCACGAGACCGCGGACAGCCGCGCCTGCGCCAGCTTCGCTTCCCATTCCCGGTGCGCGGCGAAGCCTGCCGCGGTATCCATCGACGGCAACGGCTCGGCCGGGACATTGGCGGCGAGGAACTCGCGCACCTCCAGCTGGAATTCCCGGGCTGCCGGGTCGATCTCGAGATCCACTTACTTCGTCCCGTTCTGTTCGGTGGAGGTGGCCTTCATCGAGCGGGCGTTCATCCCGCCGAGCGAATCGGCGCCGACCTCGGCGTTGTGCGCGTGTGCGAAATGATGCAGCCCGAAGACCGAGTCCATGCCGGAGCGCATGCCCATCAGATCCTCGGCCTGGTTGACGGCCTTCTTGGTGAGCGCGAGCCCGAATTGCGGCATGGCGGAGATCTTCTCGGCCAGACCCATCACCTCGGCCGCCAGCTGCTCGCGCGGTACGACCCGGTTGACCATGCCCCACTCCTTGGCCTGGGCCGCCCCGAACCGGTCGCCGGTGAACAGGAACTCCTTGGCCGCGCGCGGACCCATCACCCATGGATGCGCGAAGTACTCCACACCCGGAATGCCCATCCGGACCACCGGATCGGAGAAGAACGCGTCGTCGGAGCAGACGATCAGGTCGCACACCCAGGCCAGCATCAGCCCGCCCGCGATGCACGCGCCCTGCACCATCGCCACCATCGGCTTGGGGATCTCCCGCCAGCGCCTGCACATGCCGAGATACACCTCGGACTCGCGCGCGAACCGCTGATCACCACCGGAGCGATCGAGGTGGTCCCACCACAGCGCGGCCTTGTTCTCGTAGTGCACGTCGTGGTCGCGCCCCGGCGTGCCGATGTCGTGGCCTGCGCTGAAGTGTTTTCCGTTGCCCGCCAGCACGATCACCTTGACCTCGGGGTCCTCGACGGCCCGCACGAAGGCGGCATCGAGGGCGTAGGTCATCTTCGAGTTCTGCGCGTTGCGGAAATCGGGCCGGTTCATGGTGACGACGGCGACCGATCCGCGCACCTCATAGGTGACGACCTCGGTCTCGGTTTCGGAACTCACGACTTCTCCTCACGTAGCTCACGCTTGAGCACTTTGCCCGCGGCGCTGTAGGGCAGCTGGTCGCGGAACTCGACAAGCCTGGGCACTTTGAAGTTCGCCAATTTGCCTGCGGCGAAGGCGATGACCTCGTCGGCGGTCAGCGTGGACCCGGCCTTGCGGACGACGACGGCCTTGCCGACCTCGCCCATCCGCTCGTCGGGCACGCCGATCACCGCCGACTCGGCGACGCCGTCGAGCCGGGCCAGGGTCTGTTCGATCTCGGCGGGGTACACGTTGAACCCGCCGGTGATGTACATGTCCTTGAGCCGGTCGGTGATCTTCAGATAGCCGCGCTCGTCGACGATGCCGATGTCGCCGGTGTGCAGCCAGCCGTCGGTGTCGATGGCCTCGGCGGTGGCCGCTGGATCGTCGAGGTAGCCGAGCATCACGTTCGGTCCGCGCAGCAGCACCTCACCGGCGTCGGACAGGCGCAGTTCGAAGTCGGCGATCGGCCCGCCGCAGGTGTTGGCGATCGTGGCCGCGTCGTCGGAGGGTCGGCACATGGTGCCGAAACCGGCCGTCTCGGACAGGCCGTAGGCGGTGATCACCACCTCGAAGGCGAGGTCGTCGCGCATCCGCTCGATCAGCACCACCGGTACGGTCGCCGCGCCGGTCACCGCCACCCGCAGCGAGCTCAGGTCACGCTCGGTGCGCTGGGGATGCTCGAGGATGGTCTGGTAGATCGTCGGTGGCCCGGTGAGCACGGTGATCTGCTCGGACTCGATGAGCGCCAGCGCGGCGGGCACGTCGAAGGTGGCCTGCGGCACGATCGTGGCCCCGGTGACCAGGCACGCGAGAATGCCCGCCTTGTAACCGAAGTTGTGGAAGAACGGCGGGATCACCAGGTAGCGGTCGCCCGCGCGCAGCGTCGAGCACTCGACCCAGCCGCGCACCACGCCCAGCGCCTGCCGGTGCGCGACGAGGGTGCCCTTGCTGCGGCCGGTGGTGCCGGAGGTGAACAGGATGTCGGAGATGTCGTCGGGGGAGACCTGGGCCGCCCGCTCCTCGCCGACCGCTTCGGACACCGTCGTGGCCTGTGCGAGCAACTGGTCCCACGTCACCGTCGTGTGTGTGGGGTCGACCGCGGCGGGGGTCGGTTCCTGCTCGATCGGGATGACGACGACGGTCCCGATACCCAGTTCCGGCGCCGCCGCCGCGAGTTCGGTCGCCCGATCGCGGCCGAGGAACGGACCGGCTACGAACAGGGCCTTGGCGTCGACGCGGGCCAGCACGTCGACAGCCTCGGCCGCCACGTAGCGCGTGTTCAGCGGAACCAGCGCGGCCCCGACGGAATGCGCGGCCAGGGCGGCGATCACCCAGTGATAGGTGTTCGGCGCCCACATCGCGACCCGGTCGCCGGGGGCGATGCCACGGGCGATCAGGGCGCGGGCGGCCACCCGGACCTGGTCGAGTAGCTCGGTCCAGTCCAGGCGGATCGCGCCGTCGATCAGGGCAGGCTCGTGCGGATGCGCCGCTGCGATGTGTCGCAGCGCCTGCGGAGTGGTTTGTGCAGGGGGTGTCACGGGGTCCTCACCGTTGTGCGGTTCGCTGTTCTTCCGAAGCAGCTAACAAAGCAAGTGCTTGGTAGGTTATCCTACCGAGGTGGGCGTGATCCAGACCTCAGATTCCGATACCGCGACTTCCGACGCGGAGTTCCGCGCGGAAATACGCGATTGGCTCGCCGAAAATCTTTCGGGCGAGTTCGCTGACCTGCGCGGCACCGGTGGACCCGGCCGCGAACACGAATTCTTCGACGAGCGATTGGCCTGGGACCGCCACCTCGCCGCGGCGGGCTGGACCTGCCTCGGCTGGCCGGTCGAATACGGCGGTCGCGGCGCCACCGTGCGTCAGCAGGTGATCTTCCACGAGGAATACGCCAAGGCCGACGCGCCCGCGCGGGTCTCGCACGTGGGCGAGGAACTGCTCGGCCCCACCGTGCTGGCCTTCGGCACCGAGGAGCAGAAGAAGCGCTTCCTGCCGGGCGTGCGCTCGGTCGGCGAACTGTGGTGCCAGGGCTACTCCGAGCCCGGCGCCGGTTCCGACCTGGCCGCCGTCGCGACCACCGCGCGCCTCGACGGCGACAAGTGGGTGATCAACGGCCAGAAGATCTGGACCTCGCTCGCGCACGTCGCCGACTGGTGCTTCGTCATCGCCCGCACCGAGCGCGGCTCCAGCCGTCACAAGGGCCTGTCCTATCTGCTGGTCCCGATGAACCAGCCGGGCATCGAAGTGCGGCCGATCGAACAGCTCACCGGCACCTCCGAATTCAACGAGGTCTTCTTCGACGATGCCGTCACCGACGCCGACCTGGTGGTCGGCGCGCCGGGCGACGGCTGGCGAATCGCGATGGGCACGCTCACCTTCGAGCGCGGCATCTCCACGCTCGGCCAGCAGATCCGCTTCGCTCGCGAGCTCTCCGACATCGAGGACCTGGCCCGGCGCACCGGCGCCGCCGACGACCCGCTGGTCGCCGATCGCCTCGATCGCGCCTGGGTGGGACTGCGGGTGCTGCGCGCGCACGCGCTGCGCACCATGAGCGAGGACCACGACGACGCGGGCGGCGCCTCGGTGTCGAAGTTGTTGTGGGCCAACTGGCATCGCGACCTCGGTGAACTGGCGATGGCCGTGCAAGGCGCGGCGGGCCTGATCACCGGCCCCGACGACATGACCGCCTGGCAGCGGCTGTACCTGTTCAGCCGCGCCGACACGATCTATGGAGGTTCGAACGAAGTGCAGCGCAACATCATCGCCGAGCGTGTGCTCGGTCTCCCGCGAGAGGCACGCCCGTGAGCGAGCAGAATTCCCCGCTGTCGGTCGCTCCGGCGCCGATTCCCGGGCACGGCCTGCTGACCGGCCGTAAGGCCGTGATCACCGCGGCGGCGGGCACCGGTATCGGTTCGTCCACCGCGCGCAGGCTTCTTCAAGAAGGCGCCGATGTCGTCGTCTCCGATTGGCACGAACGGCGTTTGACCGAAACCGCCGAGCTGCTCTCGAAGGAATTCCCGGAGCGAACGGTGGGTGCCGTGGTGTGCGACGTCCGCGACACCGGGCAGGTCAACCAGCTGATCAGCGCGGCCGCCGCCGAACTCGGCCGGATCGACATCATGGTCAACAACGCGGGCCTGGGCGGTGAGACCCCGGTGGTCGACATGACCGACGAGCAGTGGGACCAGGTTCTCGACATCACCCTCACCGGCACCTTCCGCTGCACCCGTGCGGCGCTGGGGTACTTCCGCGGCGCGGGCCACGGCGGCGTGATCGTGAACAATGCCTCCGTCCTCGGCTGGCGTGCCCAGCACGGCCAGGCGCACTACGCCGCCGCCAAGGCGGGTGTGATGGCGCTGACCAGGTGCAGTGCGGTCGAAGCCGCCGAATTCGGGGTGCGGATCAACGCCGTCGCGCCGAGCATCGCCCGCCACCCGTTCCTGGACAAGGTGAGCTCGACCGAGCTGCTCGACTCGCTCAGCGAGCGCGAGGCCTTCGGTCGCGCCGCCGAACCGTGGGAAGTGGCGGCAACGATCGCCATGCTGGCCAGTGACTACACCTCGTACCTGACCGGCGAGGTTGTCTCGGTGAGCAGCCAGCGCGCATGATCGCCGTGGCGGGTTCTCCGAAACCAAGCAAGTGCTTGGTTGTACGATGACGGGTGTGACCGCACCCGACACCGTGAAACGCACCCGCCGCGCCGAACTCCTCGACCTCGCCGCCGATCTGTTCGCCGAACGTGGACTGCGTGCCACGACGGTGCGCGACATCGCCGACTCGGCGGGCATCCTCTCGGGCAGTCTGTATCACCATTTCGACTCCAAGGAATCGATGGTCGACGAGATCCTGCGCGGATTCCTCGACGACCTGTTCGGCCGCTACCGCGAGATCGCGGGCGCGGGCATGAGCTCGCGAGACACCTTGGAGTCCTTGGTGATCGCGTCCTACGAGTCGTTCGACCGCCATCACGCCGCCGTCGCGATCTACCAGGCCGAGGCCAAGAACCTGCGCGACGCCGAGCGGTTCGGTTACATCCGTGACTTCAACACCGAGTTCCGCGACCTGTGGCACCGCGTGCTCGCCGCGGGCGTGGCCGACGGCAGCTTCCGGCCCGAACTCGACGTGGAACTGGCCTTCCGCTTCCTGCGCGACACCGTGTGGGTCGCGGTCCGCTGGTACACCCCCGGTGGCCCGATCACCGTGCAAAACCTTGCCCAGCAATATCTCACCATCGTGCTCGACGGGCTGACCCTGCCCGGGAGCACCGCGAAATAGGAGTTCCATCATGACCGCATCCGCCGAGCGCCGCCCCTATACCCCGTTGCGGGAGGCCTATGTGATCGATGCGGTGCGCACCGCGGTCGGCAAGCGCGGTGGCGCGCTGGCCGAGGTACATTCCGCCGATCTCGGCGCGGCCGCGCTGCGCGGGCTCGTCGAGCGCACCGGCATCGACCCGGCCGTCGTCGACGACGTGATCGTCGGCTGCGTCGACAACCTCGGCCCGCAGGCGGGCAACATCGGCCGCACCATGTGGCTGGTCGCGGGATACCCCGAGGAGGTCCCCGGCGTCACCGTCGACCGGCAGTGCGGTTCGAGCCAGCAGGCGATCAACTTCGGCGCGCAGGCCATCATGAGCGGCACCGCCGAGGTCATCGTGGCCGGCGGCGTGCAGAACATGAGCGCCATCCCGATCGGCGCGGCGATGATCGCGGGCAAGCCCTACGGCTTCGAGTCCTCGTTCATCGGCGCGAAGGGCTGGGACTCGCGCTACGGCACCGGTGAGGTCTCCCAGTTCAAGGGCGCCGAGATGATCGCCGAGAAGTGGGGCATCAGCCGCGAGGACATGGAGCGCTGGGCGCTGCAGAGCCATCAGCGCGCCAAGACCGCCATCGCCGAGGGCCGCTTCGACAACGAGATCGTGCCGGTCGGTGACTTCACCGTCGATCAGGGTCCGCGCGAGACCAGCCTGGAGAAGATGGCGTCGCTGCAGCCGCTGTCGGAGGGCAGCCCGCTCACCGCGGCCGTCGCCAGCCAGATCTCCGACGGCGCCAGCGCCACCCTGCTCGCCTCGGAATGGGCGGTCAAGGAGTACGGCCTGACCCCGCGTGCCCGCATCCATCACGTCAGCGCGCGCGGCGCCGACCCGATCTTCATGCTCAGCGCGCCGATCCCGGCCACCCAGTGGGCGCTGGAGAAGGTCGGTCTGACCATCGACGACATCGACGTGATCGAGATCAACGAGGCCTTCGCCCCGGTGGTGCTGGCCTGGATCAAGGAGATCGGCGCCGATCCCGCGAAGGTGAACGTCAACGGTGGGGCCATCGCGCTCGGCCACCCGCTCGGCGCGACCGGCGCCAAGCTGTTCGCCACGCTGCTCAACGAGCTCGAGCGGGTGAACGGCCGCTACGGCCTGCTCACCATCTGTGAGGGTGGCGGCACGGCCAACGTGACGATCATCGAGCGACTGGACGCCGACAAGAAGTAGCTCCGCACTACGAAAAGTGGTGGTCCTCGGCGGTTTTCGCCGGGGGCCACTTCTCGTTCATCACCGATAGGTCACCACATCCCGGCGTTGCGGCGTCCGGTCCGGGCGGGGGTGATTCATCCGGCCTACGATGGCCTGGTGAAGGTGCTCGGCGCATGCCCGCTCGACTGCCCCGACGCGTGCTCGTGGGTGGTGACCGTCGAGGACGGCGTGGCCACGGGGCTACGCGGGAACAAGGAACATCCGGTCACGCGCGGTGCGCTGTGCGTGAAGGTGAACCGGTATCTCGAGCAGGTCGGTGCGCCGGGCCGGCTCCGGTATCCGATGCGCCGGGTGGGGCCGAAGGGGTCGGGGCAGTTCGAGCGGATCAGCTGGGACGCCGCGCTCGACGAGATCGCCACACGCGTCACCGGCATCATCGACGAATTCGGTGGTGAGGCCGTCTGGCCGTTCCACGGCACCGGCAGCCTGGGCTATATCCAAGGGCTGGAAGGCTTTCCGGGACGCCGGATGTTCAACCTGCTCGGGGCGTCGCACCACGCGCCGACCATCTGCTCGGTCGCGGGCGGGGTCGGTCTGCGCTACACGCTCGGGACCTCCGGCGGGATGGACCCCGAGGACTTCGCGCAGTCGAAGCTGATCCTGCTGTGGGGCACCAACCCGCTCACCTCCGGCCATCATCTGTGGAAGTTCGTGCAGGACAGCGGCGCGTACCTGGTGTCGATCGACCCGGTGCGCACCAAGACCTCCGAACGCTGCGACGAGCACATCGCCCCGCTGCCCGGCACCGACGCGGCGCTGGCGCTCGGCCTGCTGCACGTGATCGTCTCGCTCGGCGCGCAGGACGAGCAGTTCATCGCCGAACACACCGAGGGCTGGCCCGAATTCCGGGACCGCATCGCCGAATTCACGCCGGAACGCACCGCGGCGATCACGGGCGTTCCCCGCGATCGGATCGTCGCGCTCGGTGAGCGGATCGCGCGCACCAGGCCCACCGCGATCCGCGCCTCCCAGGGCATGCAGCGCCACGCGGGCGGCGGGATGGCCCTGCGCGTGCTCGCCTGCCTGCCCGGTGTCACCGGTGACTGGGCGATACCCGGTGGGGGACTGCACTATTCGACCAGCGGGCATTTCCGGCTCGACGACGCCGCGCTGACCCGTGACGACCTGCTGCCGCACCCGGTCCGCACGCTCTCGATGACCAGACTCGGCGAAGCCCTGCTCGAGACCGATGAGCCGCCGGTGAAGGCGCTGTTCGTGATCGGGGCCAATCCGGTCGGCTCGAATCCCGACCAGCGTCGCGTGATCGAGGGGCTGTCCCGCGAGGACCTGTTCACCGTGGTTCTCGAACACTTCGGCACCGACACCGTCGACTACGCCGACATCGTGCTCCCCGCCACGATGCAGCCCGAACACCTCGACGTGCTCGCCGGCTACGGCCACCTCTACCTGATCTGGAACGAGCCCGCCGTCGAGCCGCTGGGCGAATGCCTGTCCACGACAGAGACTTTCCGCAGGCTCTCGCGTCGGCTGGGGCTGACCGAACCGGCGCTGTACGACTCCGACGAAGAATTGGCCAGGCAGCTGCTGAAGGGCTACGACCTCGACCGGCTCAGGGCCGACGGATTCCTGAAGGTGCAGGCGGGCCCGGTGCCCGCGGGCAAGCTCCAGTTCGTGTCCACCAGAGCGGAATCGGCTGGCCACGACCCGCTGCCGGACTACACGCCCCCCGCCGATTCCGGCGACGGCCTGGTGCTGATCTCCGCGGCCTCGCACTACTTCCTGAACAGCTCCTTCGGCTCCAACCCTGAATTGCGGCGTCGCGCCGGTGAATCCAGCATCACCCTGCACCCCGAAGACGCCGCCGCGCGGGGCATCGCCGATGGCGCCGCGGTGGTCGTCTCCAACGACCGCGGCTCCTTCGAAGCCGTCGCCGAGGTATCGGACCGGGTACGGACCGGGGTCGCAGGCACCACCAAGGGCCGCTGGGCCAAGTTCACCGGCGGTGCCACCGTGAATGCCACAGTCGCCGAACGAGATTCGGACTACGGCGGCGGCGCGGTCTTCCACGACAACCGGGTCGAGGTGCGTCCCCGCTGATCGCCGCGCTCAGAACTCGACGGCGTCGCGGATCAGCGGACAGGTCATGCAGTGGCCGCCGCCGCGGCCGCGACCGAGTTCGGCGCCGACGATGGTGATCACCTCGACGCCTTCCTTGCGCAGGGCCGCGTTGGTGTGGGTGTTGCGGTCGTAGGCGAACACGACGCCGGGCTCGACAGCGACGAGGTTGTTGCCGCTGTCCCACTGCTGGCGTTCGTTGGCGTAGTAGCCGCCGCCGGTCTCCACCACCCGCAGCTTCGGCAGGTTCAGTGCTGCGGCCACCACGTCGAGGAACGGCGCGGTCTCCTCGGTCACCTCGACACCGGGTGCGCGGTCGCTGGGCCGCAGGGAGAACGGGTGGATGTTGTAGACGATGTCGGGGTACACCGTGACCAGGTCGCGGTCGGCGAAGGTGAACACGGTGTCGAGGTGCATGGCCGAGCGCAGCTTCGGCATCCCGGCCACGATCACTCGCTCGGCGGCACCGGCGGCGAACAGCGACGCGGCGACCTGGGTGATCGCCTGCCGGGAGGTCCGTTCGCTCATCCCGACCAGGACCACCCCGTTGCCGACCGGCATCACGTCGCCACCCTCGAAAGTGGCCAGCCCCCAATCCTGTTCGGGATCGCCCCACCAGATCTTCGCGCTGGTGAAGTCGGGATGGAAGGCGTAGATCGCGGCCATCAGCAGCGTCTCGTCGTGCCGGGCGGGCCAGTACAGCGGATTGAGCGTGACGCCCCCGTAGAGCCAGCAGGTGGTGTCGCGGGTGTAGAGGGTGTTCGGCAGCGGCGGCATCAGATACTCGCGGACCCCGGCCTGTTCGCGCGCCAACGCCAGGTAACCGGAACGGAATTCGGCGGGCAGGTCCGCGGTCGCGAGTCCGCCGATCAGGTAGGTCGCCAGGGTGCGGTCGTCCACCGAGTCCAGGTAGGCCCTGGTGTCGTCGATCAGCCCGAGCCCGACTTCGTTGGCCACAATCTTGCGGTCGAGAATCCAGTCCTTCGCGCCGGGCACGGCGAGGGTTTCGGCGAGCAGATTGTGGAGTTCGACCACCTCGACGCCCCGATCGCGCATCTTCGTCATGAAGTCGAAGTGGTCACGTTTGGCGTTCTGCACCCACAGCACGTCGTCGAAGAGCAGGTCATCGCAATTGGTCGGAGTGAGCCGCTCGTGGGCCAGGCCGGGTGCGCAGACCAGGACCTTGCGCAGCGTGCCGACTTCGGAATGGACGCCGAACGCGGTGGCGGGAGTTCCGGTCATTTCTGCTCCTCGAAAGATCGGGCGGATTCAGATCGAGATGGCGCCGGTCGCCAAGCCGATGATGCCGATGACGGCGCCGAGGGCGACGGCGCCGAACAGGATCGCCTCCCAGAGCGAGAAGATCCGCTTGCCCGCCTCACGACGGGTGAGGGCGAACAGGATGGTGCCGGGCGCGTAGATGATGCACGACAACAGCAGGAATTCGAGTCCGGCCGCGACGAGCATGAACGCGGTGTAGAAGGTGGCGACGAAGGCGATGACGAGCTCTTTGGTGCGGTCGCCCGGCTGGATCCGCTCGTAGGTCTCCCTGGTGTAGGCGAGTTTGAGCGCGTAGGCCGCGGCCAGCAGGTAGGGCACCAGCGACAGCGAACTGCACAGCTTGAGGGTGAAGGTGAACGCGTCGTCGGAGAACAGCGTCGTGACCAGCACGATCTGGATCAGCACGGTGGTGAAGATCAGCGCCACCACCGGCACATTCGCGGCGTTGACCCGAGCCAGGAACGACGGCATGTCCCGGTCCTGCGCCGCCACGAACAGCACCTCCGCGGCCATCAGCGTCCAGGCCAGGTAGGCGCCGAGGACCGAGATGATCAGTCCGATGCTGATGAACCAGGCGCCCCAGGTACCGACGGCGGATTCGAAGACCGGTGACATCGACGGCTGCTGCGCCACGGCGAGTTCGTCACGCGGCATGATGCCGAACGACACCATGGTCACCGACGCGAAAATAGCCAGCACGCTGAGGAATCCGAGCACGGTGGCGCGACCGATGTCCTCGCGCTTGCGCGCGTACCTGGAGTACACGCTCGCACCCTCGATGCCGAGGAACACGAAGACTGTCACCAACATGGTCGAACGCACCTGTTCGACGAGCGATTCGGAATACGCGTCGCCGCCCCAGAAGTTGTCCGCGAAGACACCGGGGTCGAAGTAGAACAGCAGCACCACGATGAACACCAGGATCGGCACCAGCTTGGCCACGGTGACGATCTGGTTGATGGTGGCGGCTTCCTGGATCCCGCGCAGCACCATGAAATGGAACGCCCAGATGCACACCGTCGACAGCAGCACCGCGGGAACGGTGTTGCCCTCACCGAAGATGGGTAGCACCTGCCCGAGGGTGGACTTGATCAGCACCCAGTAGCTGACGTTGCCGACACAGGCGCTCGCCCAGTACCCGAACGCGGAGAAGAAGCCGAGGTACTCACCGAAGCCGGCCTTCGCGTAGGCGTAGACGCCGGCGTCGAGGTCTGGTTTGCGCACGGCCAGCGTCTGGAAGACGAACGCCAGCATCAGCATTCCGGTGCCGGCGATCGTCCAGGCGATGATCGCGCCGAATCCGCCGGTGGCCTGGCCGAAATTGCGCGGTAGCGAGAACACGCCCGCACCGACCATGGAGCCGACCACCATCGCCGACAAGGTCAGCAACGGCATCTTCTTGGTCGCGGTCTGTTCCGAGGCTGTCATCGCGCTACTCCTCCGGCTCGGTGCTGGCGATGAGTTCGGCAATCATCGCGCATACCAGCATCGGTGAGCCCTGGACCTGTCGTTGGTGCTCGGCGTCCACGCGACCTCCCGCTGCGATGTCGATGTCCGGCAAATTTTAGGCGACCGGACGTCGTCGTCGTCGGCTTCGAGCGCGTGTCGCGCCACGAGACGCCCTCGAGCCGAAAAGAGCACTGGACCCGATGCGCACCTCGTGAGTGCGGCATCGGGTCCAGTGCTCGATCGCCCCGAGGAGCCGACGGTCGGCTCAGGCCGTCGGTCGGGGCGAGTTCGTGAAGGGAGCCGGGTGGCGGCTCCGGGTCAGTGGGTCTCGGTGGCGGGTTCGGTGGTCAGCGCCGAGATCGCCTCGATGCGGGCGACCGCGTCGGTGACGATCTCGTCGATCAGTTCGGCCACGGTCGGCAAGCTGTCGATGATGCCGGTGACCTGGCCCGCGGGCAGCACGCCCGCGTCGGTGCGACCCTCGACGAGACCGGCCTTGGTCAGCATCGCCGAGTTCGCCGCCATCACGACCTGAGACCAGCTGAGGTCCTTGGTCTTTCGCATGGCCAGCCCGTCACGCATCAGCGTCGACCATTTCATGCCGGTCATGCTCTTGAACTTGGCCGCGTTCGACACCGCCGCCGACAGACCGCGCCAGCCGCCGGAGTGCTCGAGCTTGGTCACCAGTTCGGTGTTGAGCATCCGATGCGGCATGCCGTCGACCTTCACCGACACCACCGTGTCCTGCAGGCCGCGCGCCAGGTACTCCTGCTTCACGGCCTCGGGGACGGTGCTCTCCTGGGTGAGCAGGAAGCGGGTGCCCATCGCGACACCGGCCGCGCCGTAGGACAGCGCGGCGGCCAGGCCGCGACCGTCGAAGAAGCCACCCGCCGCGATCACCGGGATATCGACCGCGTCGAGCACCGACGGCAGCAGTAGCGTGGTGGCGACCGGGCCGGTGTGACCACCGCCCTCACCGCCCTGCACGATCACCGCGTCGGCGCCCCAGGACGCCACCTTCACCGCGTGCTTGGCCGCACCGATCGACGGAACGACCACGACACCGGCGTCTTTGAGCCGGGCGATGAGCTCCTTCTTCGGCGCGAGCGCGAAGGACGCGACCCGCACCTGCTCACGAATGAGCAGTTCGATGCGTTCGGGAGCGTCGGTGGCGTCGGCGCGGATGTTCACGCCGAAGGGCTTGTCGGTGAGCGACTTGGTCTTGGCGACCGCCGCTTCGAGCTCCTCGAAAGTCATCGTCGCCGAGGCGAGAATGCCGAGTCCGCCCGCGTTGGCGGTGGCTGCGACCAGGCGGGGACCGGCGACCCAGCCCATCCCGGTCTGCACGATGGGATGCTCGATCCCGACCAACTCGGTCAGTGGGGTCCGCAAGCGCGCGCTCATGCCGCTACTTCCTTCTCCCGGAAACCCTTGGGATCGAGCACGGTTCGGATGATCCGCAGCTCTTCCTCGGTCGGCAGCCTGGTCTCGCCCGCCGAACCCAGCTCGGCGATCTCGAAGGAGGTGTTCTCCGCGACCTCGGCCGGGCTCACGCCCGGGTGCAGCGACAGCGCGCGCAGGGTGTGGTCGGGGCCGTTGAAGTCGAACACGCCCAGGTTGGTCACCACGCGGTGCAGGTGGTGGAAGCGGTACGCCGGGTTCTCGGGATCGATTCTGTCGTAACCGATTCCGGAGATGATGTCGACTTTGTCGACGAACACCCGATTGTTGTGCCGGGGCACGAAGTAGCTCGTCGCGTGGTTGATGGTGTTGCCGGGCGCGCCACGCACACCGAACATCTGGCGCGTCGGCTGCTGGAGCGGTCCGAAGGCCGACAGGTTCTGGTTGCCGAACCGGTCGATCTGGTTGGCGCCCATCACCACATGGCGACGGCCCGAGGCGACCACGTCGAACACCCGGGAGAACGGAATCCAGCCCTCGACAGGGGCTTTGGCGCCGATCGCCGGTACCTCGGCGAAGAACAGCGCCTCGCCGTCGGAGAGCAGCAGGTCGGGTTCGAAGGTGAGCCGGGCCAGCCGGGCGCCGATGGTGGTGACCGTCGACATCGGACTGGCCATGATCTCACCGGCCCCGCGGAAGATCTCCGCGGCGGCGACGACGCAGACCTCAGCACGAGTAATAGTCATAGCTTCTGCTCCTCAGCGAACGCGGCCACGGCGGACTGGTATTCCTCTTCGGAGACATCCAGGTAGCGAGCCTTGAACTCGGCCCACGACTCCGGCGTCTTCGCGGCCGCCACATAGTGCTTCTGAAACTTCTCGTCACGCCCGTAGCTGCCCGAGAAGGTGAAGTGCGCGCCACCGGGCGACTCCACCACACCGTCGACGAGCATGCGGTTGAGGATGATCGACTGCTGCGGAACGGCTTTGACCAGTTCCTCGGTCTCGACGATGCGATCCACCGAGACGTAGCGACGCTCGGCCGCGAGGCAGTACAGATCGTCGAAGTACGGGTCGACGCCCGTGTAGGCGGCGTTGCCGTGCTTGTCGGCCAGATCCAGATGCACGAACGACGCGTCGAGATTCAGCGCCGGCATCGCGACCAGGGTCTCGACGCGGCCGTCGGCGGCGGGATACGGCGAGGCGACGGTCTTCAGCTCGCCCTCCCAGAAGTCGAGCACGGCGGATCCGAGCCCGGCCCGGATCGGCAGGAACGGTAGTCGTGCCGCGGCCGCTTGCAGCCCGCACTTCACCATCCCCTCGTCCATCTCGCGCACGGTGATCGCGCCCTCGGTGCGCGCCTTCGCGAACCACGGGTCGTAGAACGGCGCCGAATCCAGCGAGACGAACCCGTAGTACGCCTTGCGGACCTTGCCCGCCGAACACAGCAGACCCAGGTCGGGGCCGCCGTAGGTGACCACCGTCAGGTCGGTGACATCGGAGCGCAGCAGCGCGCGCACCAGCGCCATCGGCTTGCGCCGTGAACCCCAGCCGCCGATGCCGATGGTCATGCCGCTGCGCAGCTCGCCGACCACCTCGTCGAGGGTCATTCTCTTGTCGCGCATGGCTTTCAGCTCTCCTTCTTCTGCGCGGCGAGATCGTCGTCGAAGCGCGCCCTGATCTCGTCGGCGACCCCGGCGAGGTTGAGCTCCATCGTGAAGCCCTGTTCGTAGCGGTAGGAACGGTGCACGTCCTGCACGTCGATGCCGTTGAGCGCGCGTTTGGCGGCGCGGATCACGCGGCCGTCCTTGTTCGCGATGTTCTTCGCGACGTCCATCGCGGCGGCGTCGAGTTCGGCGCGCGGCACCACCTTGTACACCGAGCCGAAGTGGTGCAGCTGCTGGGCGGTGAGCTTGCCCGCGGTGTAGAACATGGTGCGCATCAGGTGCTGGGGGACCAGCCGGGACAGATGCGTCGCGGCGCCGAGCGCGCCACGGTCGACTTCGGGCAGCCCGAAGGTGGCGTCGTCGGAGGCGACGATGACGTCGGAGTTACCGACCAGGCCGATGCCGCCGCCGAGGCAGAAGCCGTTCACGGCGGTGACCACGGGCACCTCACAGTCGTAGACCGCGGCGAAGGCGTCGAAACAGCCGTGGTTGGCGCGGATCAGCGCGGTATGGCCGACGTCGGCGTTCATCTCCTTGATGTCGACGCCCGCGTTGAACCCGCGGCCTTCCGCGCGCAGGACGACCACTCGGGTCTCCTGATTGCGGCCCGCTGCCCTGACGGCGTCGGCCAGTGCGAACCAGCCGTCCGAGGGCAGGGCGTTGACCGGCGGATAGTCGACTGTGACGACCTCTACCCCGTCGGCTTCGGTGTGACGGTTTATCCCCATCGCGATGTCTCCTCGTGCGCGCCCCGGCGAACCCGAGACAAAGCAAGCAATTGCTTGGTAGGTTAACACGGTGGCTGTAGAAATCGACCTTTCCGAGCAGATCGTTCTGGTGACGGGCGGCGTACGAGGCGTCGGCGCCGGCATCAGCCGGGCCTTCCTCGCCGCGGGCGCGACGGTGCTGACCTGCGCGCGCAGACCGGCCGACGAACCGATCACGGTGGGGGACCGCGGCACCGAACACCTCACCTGCGATGTGCGCGATGTCGACGCGGTGTCGGCCATGTTCGCCGAGATCGTCGCCAGGCACGGCCGGATCGACCATGTGGTGAACAACGCCGGTGGCGCACCGTTCGCGATGGCCGACGCCGCGAGCCCCAAGTTCCACGCCAAGATCGTGGAGCTGAATCTGCTCGCGCCGCTGCTGATCTCGCAGCAGGCGAACGCGCTGATGCAGAAGCAGGACGCGGGCGGCTCGATCGTGATGATCACCAGCGTCAGCGGGCACCGTCCCTCGCCCGGCACCGCCGCCTACGGCGCGGCCAAGGCGGGCCTGGACAACCTGGTCTCCTCGCTGGCCGTCGAGTGGGCCCCCAAGGTCCGGCTCAACTCAGTAGTGGTCGGCCCCGTGGAAACCGAACTCAGCCACCTGCACTACGGCGACGCCGACGGCGTGGCCGCCGTAGCGAAGACCGTCCCGCTCGGTCGCCTCGCCGATCCCGCCGACGTCGGCAACGCCGCCCTCTTCCTGGCTTCACCCCTGGCCGCCCACATCAGCGGCGCTGCCCTGGTCGTCCACGGCGGCGGCGAACGCCCGGCCTTCCTCGACGCGGCCAACGCCGACAACTGACTCATGACCTGCCCAACCCCGCGGCGTCAGCTGCCGATAACTACAGGAGCTCGAAATGGATGACCAGTTGATCTGCGCCGGACGCACGGTGATCGTGACCGGCGCAGGCCGGGGGATCGGTCGCGCGCACGCGCTCGCCTTCGCCGCCGCGGGCGCCCGCGTGGTGGTCAACGATGTCGGCACCGCGCTGGACGGCGCCGCGACCACGGAAACCCCCGCTCAGCAGGTCGTCGACGAGATCGTCGCGGCCGGTGGTGAGGCCGTGGCCAACTACGACGACGTCGCCGATTGGGAAGGCGCCCGTCGGCTGATCCGTCAGGCCGTCGACACCTTCGGCGGCCTCGACGTGCTGGTCAACAACGCGGGCTTCGTGCGCGACCGCATGCTGGTGAACCTCGGCGAGGACGAGTGGGACGCCGTGGTCCGCGTGCACCTCAAGGGCCACTTCGCCACCATGCGGCACGCGGCCGAGTACTGGCGGGGCGAGTCGAAGGCGGGCCGCCCGGTGGACGCCCGCGTGATCAACACCAGCTCCGGCGCCGGTTTGCAGGGCAGTGTCGGCCAGGGCAATTACGGCGCCGCGAAGGCCGGTATCGCGGGTCTCACACTGACCGCGTCGGCCGAGTTCGGGCGCTACGGCGTGACCGTGAACGCGATCGCCCCCGCCGCCCGCACCCGGATGACCGAGACGGTCTTCGCCGACACCATGTCCGCTCCCGACGCGGGCTTCGACGCGATGGCGCCGGAGAACGTCTCGCCGCTGGTCGTGTGGCTCGGCAGCACCGAATCCGCCGGGGTGACCGGCCGGATGTTCGAGGTAGAGGGCGGAAAGGTGGCGCTGGCGCAGGGCTGGCTGCACGGCACTCCGGTCGATCGCGGCGCGCGCTGGAACCCCGCCGAGCTGGGTCCGGTCGTCAAGGAACTGATCGAGAAGAGCACCCCGCCGGAGCCTGTTTACGGTGCATAGCAAACTTTGAGGCGTGCGGCCGGGGAAAACTCCCCGGCCTGCGCTTATGGCATGTCACACACGTCCAGGGGGCTGGACGACTCTTGCTCTCTTCTGCGGTCAGGTGACCGTGGGTTTACTATGGGCTACTGTTCGTCGATCCCGGAATGTGTCGCGACCGGGGGTAATTCTGCGCTGAATAACTAAGGGGATGATCTAGCGCATGGCCATTGGTCGCATGTTGCGCGTGTTTGCCGCTGCGAGTGTGCTGGCCGGCTGTGCGCTGTTAGGGCCCGCGGTCGCCATGGCCGCCCCGGAAAAGCCGCCGACGCCTGCCGCGCAGGCCCCCGGCAGCGGAAGCGCCGGGCAGGGCAACGGCAGCGGCGGTAACGGCGGTCAGAGCACTCCGACTCCCAAGCCCGGTGAGCTGAGCCTGCCCGGTCAGGGCAATGGTCAGGCGACCAACCCGGCTCCCGGTACCGACCCGGTTTCCCCGCAGTCGGGCGCCCCGGTCGCCGACGAAGGCGAATGGACCCCGCTCACCATCCCCGGCCAGTCCAGCGCTGACGTCCCCAAGAAAGACGTCGCGGGCCCTCTCTCCGGATCAGCCGCCGTAGGCTCCGCCGCGGCGGGCGCGGGTTCGGCCGCCGCGGGCGTGGTCCTCGGCACCGGCTCGGCAGGCCTCGGAGTGCTGCTCGGTACCGGTTCGGCAGGCCTCGGGGTAGTCCTCGGCACCGGTTCCGCGGGCGCGGCCGCCATTCTGGGCACCGGCTCGGCAGGCGCGGCCGCAGTTCTCGGTACCGGTTCGGCCGGTGCCGCAGCAGTTCTCGGTACCGGTTCGGCCGGTGCCGCAGCGGTCCTCGGTACCGGTTCGGCCGCGGTCGGCTCGGCCGCCGCGGGAACCGGTTCGGCCGCACTCGGCGCGGGCTCGGCTGTCCTCGGAACAGGTTCTGCCGCAGTGGGTTCCGCTGCCGCCGGTTCCGCCGCGGTAGGTTCCGCGGGCGCGGGCTCGGCCGCTGTCGGTTCCGCCGCTGTCGGTTCGGCGGCGGTCGGCTCGGCCTCGCCCCTGCTGTTGCTGCTGATCCCGATCCCTTCGGTCCCGGCCGCACCGGCTCTGCCGTCGATCGCGATCCCGCCCACGCCTGCCGTGCCTGGCGTCCCGAATATTGCTGTAGCAGTGCCTATTCCGGCGCCACCCGCCGCCGAGGCTCCGGCCCCTGCCGCGCCGCCGCCCGCCGCGGCAGCACCGGCACCGGCGGCCAAGCCGAACCACGAGTTCAAGCCGACCAGTGACAACAGCGGCCTGCCCGAACCCGAACTCCTGTCGGTGATCGGCGGCCTGATCGCGCTCACACTGGCCGGAACCGGTTCGGGCGCAGTGAGTTTCCAAGGTGCCGCGGCAGCCCAAGCACGGGTGAACGCGGCGCGTGCCGAGTTCTTCGGACCGAGGTCGTGAGGGGATCTTCGATGAGTAAGAGCAAGACCCAGAGCACCTCCCGGTCCTATCGCCGCGTCGCCGCCGCCGTCGACGCGGTGTGCGCGGTGGCCGCCGACTCCGACGCCACCAGTCTCGACGAGGTGGTCCATGCCATCTCGCTGGAGCGGAAACGCGAAATCGAGATCACCAGCGCGAACCTCGGCCCCGGCGTGTGCGGTCAGCGCCGGTTCTATCCCGAACGCGACATCATCGTGCTCGCCGACGCTCTCCCGAGCCGCGATCACACCCTCGCGCACGAACTGGGCCACATCGTCTTCGATCACGAGGGCGTGCCCGCGGTGGAGACCACCCTCGAGGTCAGCGACGATCTGATCGCCTACATGCTCAGCCAGCGCGCCCACGCGCAGATCGTCGACGACGGCGCCGACGATCTCGCCGAATGGGAAGCCGAGACCTTCGCGGCCATGCTCATGACGCGTCTGCGCGTATTCAGCAACCGGGGCGCAGGCGTCTCGGTCCTTCGATTCGATGAGGCACTCGGATGACACTCTGGTTGACAGCCCTGCTGGTCTGGGTTGCCGCGGGTGCGCGAGTGGGTCGCGTGCTGGTGAAGCCCGCGACGACCGCCCGCGTGGCCATCGTCGTCGCGGTCGCCGCCGTGGCGCTCGCGGTCACCGTCGCCATTCCCGAGATGGCTGTCGCCATCGACAATCTGATGAAGGGCGGTGTGCACAGCGGCTGGCTGTCCACCGGCCTCGTGATCTCCGCCTGGATCCTGTTCACCACGGCCACCTCGGTGGTGGCCTCGGCCGCGTGGCCGGTGGTCTCGCGGCGCAATCTGCGCCAGGTCGCGATGGTCGTCTACGGCATCGGTGCGGTGGCGATCGCGATCACCCTGGCGTGGTCGTTCACCTTCGGCTGGATCACGGTCGCGCTCGGCGCGGTGTTCATCGTGACCACCGGTCTGCGCAACCTGGACTGGACCATCCTCGGTCGCGGCATCGCCATCTACATCACGGGCACCGCTCTGGTCGCGGTGCTCGCGGTCGCCAATGTGGGCCGCGCGTTGCAGAACGCCGCACCGACGCCGCCCAACGAACCGCTGTGGGGCTGGGCCGCGTGGGAGATCGCGGCGCTGCTGATCGCGCTCGGCGCCGTGTCGATCGTGATCGAGCTGTGGTGGCGGGCCAAGCTCCTGCTGCGCAAGATCCGTCCGCTGCACCAGTTGATGGTCGGCCGGTTCCCCGAGGTGGTCGCGCCCGAACAGAACGCCACCTCGGCGCAGCTCAAGGCTTCCGATCACATGGCCCAGGTGATGGACGCGCTGTATCTGCTCTCGGGCAGCGGCATCGTGATCCCGGCGGCCGGTGAGCCGCCGAATTCGGTGCCGCAGCGGGCCGCGGTGGTGGCCGAGTGGGCGCGAAATCCATTGGGGGACTTGTTCGTCGACGCGCGCTGGATCGCACCGCCGCCCGGCATCAGCCCCCGCGGCTGGGTGCTGGCGCTCGCGAATCAGTACGAGTACGCGGTGGCGGACGCGAAGACGGCACCGCAGAACGCCGCTTCCTCGACCTAGGCCGATACGCAGAAAACGGGCCTGAGCTGGTGGTTTACACCGTCTCAGGCCCGTTGTCTGCGTATCCGACGTGTTTACGGCCGTACCCAGGACACCATCAGGTGCGTCAGGCCGGCCGCTGTGTGGATCCTATTCTGTTCCGTCCGGAGGAATTTCGGGCAAGCCTTCGCTGGCCCGTAGCTTCTCCGCCATCGAGGTGAGCAGATTCTGTGATTCTTCGGACAGATCGAATGCCCTACTCGACAGTCGACGAAGTCCATAACCCTGCAGCTGCGCGAGCAGCTCCAGGTCGTGATCGATCTTGGCCGCGTAGATATCGTTGAAGAAGTAGTCAGGCTTGACCTTGAAGAACTTCGCCAGGGCGGCCACCGTCTCATCGGACGGATTCGTTCGTTGTCCCGACCGCAACTGCGAGAGATACGGCTTCGAGATCGGATGCCCGGAGGCAGTCAGCGCAGCCGCAACCTCTGCGTTGGTGTGCGGCTTGCGCCCCGGGGGATGCACGGTTTCGAACAGCTTGTTCAGCCGCGCCGCGAAATCAGCCATTGTGAGCCGCCCAATTCCCTTCACTGTACTAACAGTCGTTATCTCGGATACGTATCATTGATATTAGCGGCTCAGTAACTGAAAACCTACGCCTGATTGGGGATTTCTCTACGATTTCCGACGCTCACCTGCGTGCAGGGGCGGCGGTGGTCGCGTTTGCGGGTCGCGCCAACGACTCTTGTGGAGCGTCGGGGTCCCCGGGTTCGTGCCCGTCGCAGGGTTCTTCCACCCTAGCTCCATGATAGCTTGAAGATAGCTGACATCTCATGATCCCCCTGCCCCCCGTGACTTTGTGGCGTACGACACGTTCCGGGCGCCCTGGGATGAATGTTCAACCTGGGCGCCCGGTTTCGGTATGGGTCAGTCTACAGGCGCTCGATGATGGTGCCCGTCGCCAGTGCGCCGCCGGCGCACATGAGCACCATGGCAGTGCTCTGACCTGTGCGTTCGAGTTCGTGTAACGCGGTCGTGATCAATCGGGAGCCGGTAGAGCCCACCGGATGCCCGATTGCGATCGCGCCGCCGTTGACATTTACCCGTTCCATGTCAGGTTGATGTACGGCAGCCCACGAAAGTGCAACCGACGCGAATGCTTCGTTGATCTCGAATAGATCGATATCGCCAATCCTCATTCCGGAGCGCTCGAGCAGTCGGGTGCACGCCTGTACCGGACCGTCCAGATGGAACTCCGGTTCGGCGCCGACGAGTACCTGGGTGTGAATCCGGGCGCGCGGACGCAAACCCTTTCGGCGCGCTACGGTTTCGTCCATCAGCAGCACGGCGGCGGCGCCGTCGGAGATCTGCGACGACGTGCCCGCGGTGTGGATGCCGTCGGCCACGACCGGCTTCAGCGCCGCCAGTCCTTCGCGGGTGGTCGCGCGCAGACCCTGATCGCGGGCGACCTCCACCTTTTCCCCGGTGGCCACGCCCTCACTGTCGAGGACCGGCGCCGAGACCGGAAGCACCTCGCGGTCGTAGCGGCCCTCGGCCCACGCCTTGGCCGCCAATTGCTGGGAGCGCAGACCGAATTCGTCGATATCGGACCGGGTGATCCCGCGCCTGCGGGCGATGCGCTCGGCGGCGCCGAACTGGTCGGGCAGATCGATCGACCACGACGCGGGCCGTCGCGGCCCCGCCTCGGTGCCGACATTGGCGCCGAGCGGTACCCGGCTCATCGCCTCGACGCCGCACGCGACGCCGACGTCGATCGCACCGGTGGCGATGAGGCCCGCGATGAGGTGGTTGGCCTGCTGGGCCGAGCCGCACTGGGCGTCGATCGTGGTCGCGCCGGTCTGCCACGGCAGGCCCGCGTGCAGCCAGGCGACGCGGGTGACGTTGTTGGACTGCTCGCCCGCCTGGGTGACACAGCCGCCGATCACCTGCTCGACCTCGGCCGGGTCGAGGCCCGCCCGGTCGAGTAGGCCGCGCTGGGCCAGGCCGAGCAATTCGGCGGCGTGCAGTCCCGAAAGTTGCCCTCGACGTTTGCCGATCGGGGTCCGCACGGCCTCGACGATCACGGGTTTGCCCATGTGATTCTCCCTCATAACTGCAACAGGTTCCGATCTTGAGCTCAGGGTAAAACCGCGAGGTTCTTCCGTCGCGGCGACCGCTATGCTTGAATGATTATAGAACGTGTTTCAGTTTGTCGAAGGAGACATCTGGTGGTAAACCCGAGCACCGAACACGCCGGCCCTGTGACGGGTGCCCGGCCGAACCTGCCGGACGGGTTCGACGTTACCGACCCAGCTATCTACGCCGAGCGAATTCCGGCCGAGGAGTTTGCCGAGCTGCGTCGTACGGCCCCGATCTGGTGGAACGAGCAGTCGCCCGAGGTGGGCGGGTTCCATGACGATGGCTTCTGGGTGGTGAGCAAGCACGCCGACGTCAAAGAGGTGTCGCGCCGCAGCGATGTGTTCTCGACCTTCGAGAACACCGCCATCCCGCGCTTCAACGACGACATTCAGCGCGAGCAGATCGAACTGCAGCGCTTCGTCCTGTTGAACAAGGACGCCCCCGAACACACCAAGCTGCGCAAGCTGATCGCCAAGGGCTTCACCCCGCGCGCGATCAACGGCCTGCGCGCCGAACTCTCGGCACGTGCCGAAGGCATTGTGAAGCGAGCCCTCGAGTCCGGCAGCGGTGACTTCGTCACCCAGGTGGCATGTGAGCTGCCGCTGCAGGCGATCGCCGAACTGATCGGTGTGCCGCAGGAGGACCGGATGAAGGTCTTCGACTGGTCCAACGACATGACCAGCTACGACGATCCGGACAGCACTGCCGATCCGGTCGCCGCCTCGATGGAGATCCTCGGCTACGCCTACCAGATGGCCGAGGCCAGGAAGGCCTGTCCGGCCGACGACCTGGTGACCACGCTGATCGAGGCCGACGTCGACGGTGAGCATCTCACGCCGGAGGAGTTCGGCTTCTTCGTGATCGTCCTGGCTGTCGCGGGCAACGAGACGACCCGCAACGCCATCACCCACGGCATGATCGCCTTCATGGAGAACCCCGATCAGTGGGAGTTGTTCAAGAAGGAGCGCCCCGCCACCGCGGCCGACGAGATCATCCGCTGGGCGACTCCGGTGACCTCCTTCCAGCGCACCGCACTCGCGGACACCGAACTCGGCGGCGTGCAGATCAAGAAGGGCCAGCGGCTGGTGATGCTGTACCGCTCGGCAAACTTCGATGAGGACGTGTTCGAGAACCCGGAGACGTTCGACATCACCCGCGCCGACAACCAGCACCTGGCCTTCGGTGGCACCGGCGCCCACTTCTGCGTCGGCGCGAACCTGGCTCGGCTCGAGGTCGATCTGATCTTCAACGCGATTGCTGATCATCTGCCCGATATCACGCAAATCGGTGATCCGAAGCGTCTGCGTTCGGGTTGGCTCAATGGGATCAAGGAGCTGCCGGTCGATTACAAGCCCGCCGGCTGCCCCGTCGCGCACTGAGTCGCTGACAACGAGAACAGCCCGGGACCGAAAGGTCCCGGGCTGTTCTCGCGTTTTACCGCTATCCGACGGGCCGCGTGGTCGCGACCGCGCGGTCGACTTCCCAGAAGGCGCGCAAAGCGGCGATCTTTCCGTCGGCGTCGACCTTGTAGGTGAACACGCCCTCGGCGTCGATGACATGGCCTGCCATGGTGGTGCGGATCAGGCCGGTGAAGGCGATTTCGTTCCCGCAGGCGAAAGAGTCCTCGAAACGGAATTCGATGGATTCGGTGAGGGCGATGGCCTTGTCCCAGAAGGCGCCGATGGCCTCGTGGCCGCGGTGGCCGACGCCCTCGGGATCGAAACCCGAAGGACCGACCGGATCTTCGACGATGCCGTCCTCGGCGAACAGGGCGACCCAGGCCGCCCGGTCCTTCGCTTTGACGGCGGCCTGAGACGCCAGGCCCGCGGCACGGGCGGTGCGTTCGATGGTGGTCATGGGTGCACCTTCGCGATGATGGGGTCGGCGATGTACTTCTCGGCGAACTTGCGCAGCGAGTCCTGCTTGGCCGCCAGCTCGCCGTCGAACCCGATGCCGTCGGACAGCCACGGCACCACGATGTTGTCGGTGACGCCCGCGTCGGCCAGGTCCTGATAGCCGTCGCGGCCGAACTTGTCGATGCAGACGGATTGGATCTCGAACGGCTCCTCGGACCGGCCGTATTCGGCACGCAGGTCGCGCAGTGTGCCGATGGTGGTGACCAGGTCGTCGAACTTCATCATCGCCGAGGTCCAGCCGTCACCGATGCGGGCGGCCCGGCGCAGCGCCGGACCGGTGTGCCCGCCGATGTAGAACGGCACCCGCTCGCTCGGCGCCGGGCTCATCTGCAGCTGGTCGAAATCGAAGAACTCGCCGTGGAATTCGACCATGCCGCCGTCGAGGACGAGCCGGATGACCTCGATCATCTCGTCGACCCGCGCGCCGCGGCGCGCGTAGGGGACGCCGCACCATTCGAATTCCTCAGGCGCCCAACCGATCCCGATGCCGAAGCCGAACCGGTTGCCCGACAGGTTGGCGATCGAGCCGACCTGTCGGGCCAGCAGCAGCGGATTGCGCGAGCCGAGTTTGAGGACATTGGTGTAGAAGCGCAGGTTCGTGGTGACCGCCGCCATGGACGCGGCGGCGATCAGCGGGTCCACCCACGGAGTCTCCGGGCCCCAGAAGCGGCTGCCGTCCGGGGTGTACGGGTAGTCGGCGGCCTGCGACTTCATGTAGAACAGCGAGTCGGGCAGGCCGATGGAGGTGAACCCGCATTCCTCGGCCGTCTTGGCCAGCTCGGTGAGCTGGTCCAAGGGGCTCAGTGCGACACCGAGGGTGAACTTCATGCCGGACGCTCGCTTCCCACGACCCACATCGAGAAGTACTGGGAACCACCGCCGTACGCGTGACCGAGGGCCTTGCGCGCATTCGGCACCTGGCACGCGCCCGCGCGGCCCATCACCTGCTTGGCCGCTTCGGCGAACCGGATCAGGCCCGAGGCGCCGATCGGGTTGGACGAGAGGACGCCGCCCGACGGGTTCACCGGAATGCGTCCGCCGATCTCCGTCTCACCCTTGTCGGTGAGTTTCCAGCCGTCGCCCTCGGCCGCGAAGCCGAGATTCTCGAGCCACATCGGCTCGAACCAGGAGAACGGCACGTAGATCTCGGCGACGTCGATCTCTTCCAGGGGATCGGTGATCCCGGCCGCCTTCCACAGCGCGGCGGCCGCGTCCCGGCCCGCCTGCGGATTCACCTGGTCGCGACCGGAGAAGGTCGTCGGCTCGGTGCGCATCGCGGTGCCGTGTACCCAGGCCACCTTCTTGCCCTCGGCTTCGACCACCGCGGCGGCCTCGGCATCGCCGATCACCACGGCGCACGCGCCGTCCGACGACGGGCAGGTCTCATCGAAACGGATGGGGTCCCAGAGCATTTGGGATGCCAGTACCGACTCGAGGGTGATATCGGGCTGATGCAGGTGCGCGAGCGGGTTCTTCGCGCCGTTGCGTCGATCCTTCACCGCCACCATCGCACCGATGTGCAGTGGTGCGTTCGAGCGACGGATGTAGGAGCGCACGTGGGGGGCGAAGTAGCCGCCGGCGCCCGCGCCGACCGGCATGGTGAACGGCACCGGAATGGACAACGCCCACATGGCGTTCGACTCCGACTGCTTCTCCCAGGCGACGGCGAGGACGCGCTTGTGCACCCCACCCTGCACCAGGTTGGCGGCGACGACGCCGGTCGAGCCGCCGACCGAGCCCGCGGTGTGCACGCGGATCAACGGCTTGCCCGCGGCGCCGAGCGCCTCGGCCATGTACAGCTCGGGCATCATGACGCCCTCGAAGAAGTCGGGGGCCTTGCCGACCACGACAGCGTCGATGTCGGCGATGGTCAGACCCGCGTCATCGAGTGCGCGATCGATGGCCTCACGGCACATGCCCGACATGGACACGTCCGTACGTTTTGTCACGTGATGAGTTTGGCCGGTGCCGAGCACCGCTGCGGGGAAGCTCACTGGACCTCCATGACGGCGACCAGATTCTGTTGCAGCGCAGGGCCGCTGGTCGCATGAGCGAGGGTCCGGTTCGCGGTGCCGGACATGATGGCTTGGGCGGCGCTGCCGATTCGTTCGAGACCCGCCGCGAACATCGGGTTGGCGGCGAGGGCGCCACCGGAGGGGTTGATGCGGGTGTCCGCGGACAGCCCGATCGCTTCCGCGAGGATCAACTGCTGGTGACTGAACGGCGCGTGCAGCTCGGCGATGTCGAAGGCGGTGTTGCCGCCGGTCGCCACCGCGGCCGCCTTGGTGGTGGAGGGAGAGCGGGTCAGATCGCGACCGCCCAGTGCCTGGGCGTCGATGTTATGTGCGATTCCGGTGATCCACGCGGGACGCTCGCAGAGCTCCCGCGCCCGATCGCCGACCGCGAGCACGATCGCGGCCGCGCCGTCGGTGATCGGCGCGATGTCGTGGGCGCGCAGTGGGTCGGCCACATAGGGTGCGCCGAGGTCACCGCCCGCGACCGCCGCCATGTCCTGCTCGGTCCACCGGCCGGAATCCAGACCGGCACGCGCCTGCAAACCCGCGATCGAGACCGCGTCGGGCCACATCGGCGCGACCAGGTAGGGGTCGAGCTGCATGGTCAGCACCTGGCGCAGCGTGCCGGCCGACGACTTGCCGAAGCCGTACACGAGCGCGGTCTGCGCCTGTCCGGAACGCAGCTTCACCCACGCTTCGTAGAGGGCCCATGCGGCGTCCATCTCCACGTGCGACTCGTTGATCGGCGGGACGGCGCCGATCGCATCGATCGCCGAGATGAACGAGAACGCACGTCCGGCAAGGAAATCGGAGGACCCCGAGCACCAGAAGTCGATATCGGACTTGGTGATGCCGAGGTCGGCGTAGAGCTGCTGGAAGCACGGCACGAGCATCTCGACGCCGTTGGTGGTGCCGTGGGTTTCGGGTACGTGTGGTGCGTGGGCGAAGCCCACCACCGCGATCTCGGGCAGGCTCGCGTCGCCGCCGGAGGATGCTGATGTGGTCAACGTCGCCTCTCTAGAGGTGGTGCTGGTAGGACTCGTAGGGAGCGTCGGGCTCCCCGGTGGGCCGGAAGTGGTCGATATTGGCCAGCGTGTGGCCCCACTCCTCGCGGGGCTTCCACACCGCCTCGACCTGCATGCCCATCCGCACCTCATCGGCCTCGCAGCCGAGGATCAGGTGCAGGACCGGGATGTCGGCGCCGTCGAGGAGCACATAGGCGGCCACATACGGCGGCTTGATCCGCTGGCCGAGGAACGGCACATTGACGATGCAGAAGGTGGTCACCGTGCCCTTGTCGGACAGCTCGACCAGGTCGTCGGTGGGCCTGCCGTCGGTCGGGTTGGCCCCGCGCGGCGGGAAGTACACCCGCCCGCCCGCTTCGGAGCGGCCGCCGATGAGCTTGCCTTCGGCCAGCCCGCGCAGATAGACGCTCTCCTGGGGAGAGGCTGTGTGCTTGTAGTCGAGGTCGACAGGCGTGGTCAGGATGGTGATCGGTGTTTGTTCGGAGTAGTCGGCGGGGCTGGTGCGCTCGCCGGGTTCGAAGCAGGCGATGTCCTGGATGCGGCCGGTGCGCTCGTCGGCCCAGCGGGCGCTGACCCGCATTCCGGTGCTGAGTTGTCCGGGTTCGGCCACATCGAGGGCGTGCAGCAACGCCGTGTCGGCGCCGTCGAGCTGGATCAGCGCCCACGCGAACGGACGGTCGAACGGCTGGCCGGGCAACGGCTCGGACACCCACGTCCAGGACGTGACGGTGCCGGTCGCCGCGACCTCGACCAGTTCGGCCAGCGGCGCGCTGGTGTGTGGATCGTATTCGGGCGGTGGCACGAGTATTCGCCCGTCGCTGCCGCGCGCGCCGAGTATCCGGCGTTCGCGCAGTCCGGTCAGAAAAGCGCCGATGATGGGTCCGACGGACCTGGTGTAGTCGAATCGCACCCTCAGGGGTGCACTCAATACTTCCACTGCGGTATTCCCCTGGGTCACGATATCGAGTAGAACAGGTTCTTATTCTGCTCGCAAGGATTCGCCGAAAGGGCGCCGATCATGAAATTCGGATTGCAACTCGGATACTGGGGTGCGCAGCCGCCCGCCAACGCAGGCGAGCTGGTGGTCGCGGCCGAGGAAACCGGCTTCGACGCGGTGTTCGCGGCCGAGTCCTGGGGCTCGGACGCCTTCACCCCACTGGCCTGGTGGGGCTCGTCCACCGAGCGCGTGCGGCTGGGCACCTCGGTCGCCCAGATGTCGGCCCGCACCCCCGCGGCGGCCGCGATGCACGCGCTCACGCTGGATCACCTCAGCGGTGGCCGGGCCATCCTCGGCCTCGGCGTCTCCGGTCCGCAGGTGGTGGAGGGCTGGTACGGACAGCCCTTCGCGCAGCCGCTGCGGCGCACACGGGAGTACGTCGACATCGTGCGCAAGGTGCTGGCCCGCGAGGCGCCGGTGACGTCGGACGGCAAGCACTACACCCTGCCGTACACGGGCCCCGCCGCGACCGGGCTCGGCAAAGCGCTCAAGCCGATCGTGCATCCGCTGCGCGCTGATCTGCCGATCTGGCTGGGTGCGGAGGGTCCGAAGAACGTCGCGCAGACCGCTGAGATCGCCGACGGCTGGCTCGCGATCTACTACGCACCCCGACTGGCCGGGATGTACAACGAGTGGCTCGACGAGGGCTTCGCGCGCCCAGGCGCCCGTCGCTCGCGCGCGGATTTCGAGATCGCGGCGAGCGCGCAGGTGGTGATCACCGACGATCCGGCGGCGGAAATCGAGCGGATGCGCTGGGTGAGCGCGCTCTACATCGGCGGCATGGGTGCGCCCGAGTTGAACTTCCACGCTCAGGTGTACAAGCGGATGGGCTACGGCGCCGAGGTCGACGAGATCTCCGCGCTGTTCCAGGCGGGACGCAAGGCCGAGGCCGCGGCGGCGGTGCCCGACGAGCTGATCACCGACACCGCGATCTTCGGCGACGAGGCCCATGTCCGCTCCCGGTTGAAGGAATGGGAGGACGCGGGCGTGACGATGATGCTGATCTCGGTGTCGGATGCCGAACAAATGCGTCGGCTCCAACCTCTTGTCACCATGTAGAACACGTTCTAAATTCGAAGGGTGAGCCAGCAGACAACGGAAGTCCTCGGACTGTGGAATATCGCCGAGGCCGATCCCGAACGGATCGCCCTCGTCGACCCGGACGGTAGAGAGATCAGCTATCGAGAGTTGGCCACCCTCGCCAACCGGTACGCCAACGGGCTACGCGGCATCGGATTGCGCACCGGCGACGTGGTGGTCAGCATGCTGCACAACGGGGTCGAGGCGATCGCCGCGTACTTCGCCGCCTACCAAGCCGGTTTCTATATCGTCGCGGTGAACTGGCACCTCACCGCGCCGGAGATCGCCTACATCCTCGGCGACAGCGAGGCATCGGCGTTCCTGGCCAGTGAAAGGTTCGCCGACACCGCGGCCGAAGCCGCCGACCTCGCGGAACTCTCCGCCGATGCCCGCTTCTCGGCGGGCACGATCCCCGGGTTCCGGCCGGTGTCGTGGCTCGGTGCCGCCGACACCGGTCGTCCGGACGAGCGGTCCATCGGCGCGCCGATGCTCTACACCTCGGGCACCACCGGTCGGCCCAAGGGCGTTCGCCGCCCGCTGACCGGCGCGGATCCCGATGTCGTTCCCGCGGCGAACCAGGCCTACTTCAGCCTGTTCGGCCTCGGTCCCTACGACGATCACGTGCACATCTGCGGCTCGCCGCTCTACCACACGGCCGTGCTGAACAACTCGACTATCTCGATCCAGATGGGGCACAAGCTCGTGCTGATGGATCGCTGGGACGCCGAGGGCATGCTCGCGCTGATCGAGAAGTACAAGGTCACCCACAGTCACATGGTGCCCACGCAGTTCAACCGGCTGCTGGCCCTGCCCGACGAGGTGCGGGCCCGCTACGACATGTCCTCGCTGCGCAGCATGATCCACGGTGCGGCGCCGTGCCCGCCGGACACCAAGCGACGCATGCTCGAGTGGTGGGGACCGGTCGTCACCGAGTACTACGCCGCGACCGAGGGCGGCGGCACGGTGATCACCGGCGCCGAGTGGCTGGAAAAGCCGGGCTCGGTGGGCAAGGCGTGGCCGTGGTCGGTGGTGAAGGTGCTCGACGAGCAGGACGGCACCGAACTGCCCGCGGGCAAAGAGGGCCTGATCTACATGAAGATGGGCGCGTCCAGCTTCGAGTATCACAAGGCCAAGGAGAAGACCGAGGAGTCGCGCGTCGGTGAGATGTTCACCGTCGGCGACATCGGCTACTTCGATGAGGACGGCTACCTGTTCCTGTGTGACCGTCGCTCCGACCTGATCCTGTCCGGCGGGGTGAACATCTACCCGGCCGAGATCGAGGGCGTGCTGATGAGCCACCCGAAGATCGCCGACGTGGCGGTTCTCGGTGTGCCCGACCCGGATTGGGGTCAGCAGGTGAAGGCGTTCGTGCAACCGGTGCCCGGCACCGAGGGCAGCGACGAACTCGCCACCGACATCCTCGAATTCGCCGCGAGTCAGCTCGCGAAGTACAAGCTGCCCCGCACGGTGGAATACCGCGCGGAGCTGCCTCGCGATCCCAACGGAAAGCTGTACAAGCGTCGCCTGCTGTGAAAACCGTTCCCGCTCAGACGGGCTCGCGCCACTCCGGCTCGAGCCCGAAGAGCGGGAACAGGCGCTGGGTGTCGAGGAAGAAGTTGAGGCCGGCGATGGTGTCGCCCTCGAGTTCGAGCACCGTGATCGACCACGGCACCCAGACGCCGGGCTCCTCGCTCGGCTTGTAGTGGCCGAAGGCGGGCGAACCGTTGGCGCCGCCCAGCGGCACCATCCGCGAATCGCGGCACGCGCTGCCCGTGCTGAGCATGAACGCGGCCACGTTCTCCGGGCCCGAGATCCACAGATCGAACGGCGGCATCGACAGCGCCACATCGGCTTTGAGCAGGGTGGTGAGCGCGTCCATGTCGTAGGCCTCGAACGCCTTGACGAAATCGTCGATCAGTTTGCGCTGATCCGGATCGGTCTCGTCGAAGCTGTCGGACACGGTCGGCTGCACCTTCGACATGGTGGCCCTGGCTCGCTGGAGCGCGCTGTTCACCGACGCCGGCGACATCATCAGCGCCTCGGCGGTCTCGCCCGCCGAGAAGCGCAGCACCTCGCGCATGATCAGGATCGCGCGCTGGGTGGCGGGCAGGTGCTGGCAGGCCGCGACGAAGGCCAGGCGCAGCGTGTCCCTGGTGGAGGCGTGGTCGGCCGGGTCGGCGCCGAAGGCCAGCGCGTTCGGGATCGGCTCGATCCACACGTAATCGGGCTGGGGCATGGGCAGCGGTGAATCCGGGCGGCCGGGCCCGTTGAGATCCATCGGTCTGGCGCGACTCTGTGGACGGTCGAGCATGTCCAGACAGATATTGGTGGCGATCTTGTAGAGCCACGAGCGCAGACTCGCACGGCCCTCGAAGGAATCGTAGGAGCGCCAGGCGCGGGTGAAGGTTTCCTGCACCGCGTCTTCGGCCTCGAACGAGGAGCCGAGCATGCGGTAGGCATACGCGCACAACTCGCGCCGATGCGTCTCGAATTCGGCGAGTACAGCGGGATCTGGGCCGGTGGTGGCGGTTGTGGCGTCGCTCATAGTTTCACGATGCCACAGGGGTCCGACAGCCGACAGGGGCGAAAACGGACTATCGCGATTTCGCGAACTTCGCGCCGATGCGATGAATCCGCGTCGACCGCCACGTCTACATGTTCGAGACCGCAACGACGCCCCGAAAGGCTGATCCCATGAGCAACAAGATGATCTTCATCAACCTCCCCGTCGCCGACCTCGACCGCTCCAAAGGCTTCTACGAGGCGCTCGGCTGGAAGGTGAACGAGGACTTCACCGATCAGAACGCGGCCTGCATCGTCGTCGACGACAACATCTGCCTGATGCTGCTGACCAAGGACTTCTTCACCACGTTCAGCAAGCGCCCGATCGCGAACACGGCGGGCCAGATCGGTGCCGCCTACGCCCTGTCGCTGGGGAGCGCGGCCGAGGTCGACGTGCTCACCGACGCGGCGGTGGCGGCGGGCGGCACCGAGGAGACCAACGACGACAAGAAGGCCCAGGAGGCCCAGGTCGGCATGCACGGCCGCACCTTCATCGACCCCGACGGCCACCAGTGGGAGCCGTTCTACATGGATTACCCGGGCGCGTAAGCACCCCAGCCGACCAGGGCGCGGGGCCTCGAGCCCGGCGCCCTAGTGGCGTTCAGGAACCGGTGAAATTCGGCTTGCGCTTCTCGGCGAAGGCTCGTGGCCCTTCCTTGGCGTCGGCCGATTTGAACACCTCGATGCCGATCTTCGCCTCGATGGGGAACGCCTCGTTCTCCGGCATGGCCTCGGTTTCGCGCAGGGTGCGCAGCATCGCCTGGACGGCGAGCGGGCCGTTGTCGGCGATCTGGCCGGCCAGCGCCATGGCCTTGTCGAGGGCGGTTCCGTCGGGGACCACATGGCCGATCAGGCCGATATCCTTGGCCTCGGCAGCGGTGATATGCCGACCGGTCAGCAGCAGATCAGCGGCCACCGTGTACGGGATCTGCCGGGCCAGCCGCACCGCGGAACCACCCAGCGGGAACAGGCCCCAACGGGCCTCGGAGACGCCGAACTTGGCGCTTTCCCCAGCCACGCGCAGGTCGGTGCCCTGCAGGATCTCGGTGCCACCGGCGATGGCAGGGCCCTCGACTGCCGCGATCAGCGGCTTGGCCAGTCGCCGCCCCTTCAGCAGCGCGGGAAGGTAGGCCGGGTCCCAGGCGCCGCTGGAGGCGGTGTCCCCCGGATGCTGCGAGCTCATCGCCTTCAGATCCATCCCCGCACAGAAGGCCCCGCCCGCACCGGTGAGGATCGCGACGCGGATATCGGGATCGCTGTCCACCTGGTCCCAGGCGTCGCGCATGATCGCCATCATCTCGCCGGACAGGGCGTTGCGCGCCTCCGGCCGGTTCATGGTGACGATGAGGACATGGTCGCGCTTCTCGACCAGGCAGTGGGCCATTTCGATACTCCTGACAAGTTGAGTCTTGTCAGAAACAGTAACACGTTCTATTTTTGTTCTTGTGAGCTACAACATAGCCGATCTCGTCGAACATGCCGTCGACTTGATGCCCGACCGGATCGTGCTGGTCGGCGAACATCGAGAGTCGACCTACGCCGAACTGGAGGAGCGGGCCAACAAGTTGGCCCATTACCTGCTGGAACAGGGTGTGCGTCCCGGCGACAAGGTCGGAATCTATTCCAGGAACACCGTCGAGGCCGTCGAAGCGATGGTGGCCGTCTTCAAGGCGCGGGCGGTGATGATCAACGTCAACTTCCGCTACGTCGAGAACGAGTTACTGCACATCTTCGACAACTCCGACATGGTCGCGCTGATCCACGAGCGCCGCTACACCGACAAGGTGGCGGCGGTCCGGGAGAAGGTGCCGGCCCTGAAGACGGTGATCGTCGTCGATGACGGCACCGATGGCCCCACCGGCGCGGACACCGTGGAGTACGAAACGGCGCTCGCCGGCGCATCGGGTGAACGTGACTTCGGGGAGCGCTCGCCCGACGACATCTACATGCTCTACACCGGCGGCACCACCGGACTGCCCAAGGGCGTGATGTGGCGGCACGAGGATGTCTGGCGGGTACTCGGCGCCGGCATCAACTTCGTCACCGGCGAGTACACCAAGGACGAATGGGAGCTGGCCAAGATCGGCGCGGCCAACCCGCAGATGGTGCGCTTCCCGATTCCGCCGATGATCCACGGCGGCTCGCAGTGGGCCACCTTCCACAGCCTGTTCGGCGGTGGCAAGGCCGTGATGATCCCCGAGTTCAGCGGGCACGGTGTGTGGCAGGCCGTCGACAAGCACGGCATCAACCTGATCTTCATCACCGGTGACGCGATGGCGCGCCCGATGCTCGACGCCCTCGCCGAAGGCAACCCGGAAACCGGTGAGCCCTACGATCTTTCGACCCTGTACGTGCTGGCCAGCAGTGCGGCGCTGTTCTCGCCGTCGCTCAAGGACAAGTTCCTCGAGGTGCTGCCCAACCGGATGATCTCCGACTCCATCGGCTCCTCGGAGACCGGTTTCGGCGGCCTCTCCCTGGTCGCCAAGGGCGCCACCCACACCGGTGGTCCCCGGGTGAAGATCGACGCGGCCACCCAGGTGCTCGACGAGGAAGGCAATCCGGTCGAACCGGGTTCCGGCGTCGTCGGCCTGCTGGCCCGCAGCGGGCACATCCCGCTCGGTTACTACAAGGACGAGGTCAAGTCGGCCGCGACGTTCAAGGAGTTCAACGGCGTTCGCTTCGCGATCCCCGGTGACTACGCCCGCGTCGAGGAGGACGGCTCGGTCACCATGCTCGGCCGTGGTTCGGTGAGCATCAACAGCGGTGGCGAGAAGATCTACCCCGAAGAGGTGGAGGGCGCCCTCAAGGCCCACCCCGAGATCTTCGACGCGCTGGTGGTCGGTGTCGAGGACGCGCGCTGGGGCCAGCGAGTCGTCGCCGTCGTCCAGTGCCGCGGCGAGAACCGCCCCACCCTGGCCGACCTGAAACCGGTACTGGCCCAAGAGATCGCGTCGTACAAGCAGCCACGCAGCCTGTGGTTCGTCGACGAGATCAAGCGCTCGCCCGCGGGCAAGCCGGACTACCGCTGGGCCAAGGCCCAGACCGACGAGCGTCCCGCCGACGAGCACGCGGAGGCCGGCTCGGCGTAGTACCCGCTCGACACGAAGAAGCCCGCCCGGCAGCGTCGCCGGGCGGGCCTTCGTCGTGTTCGGAATCGTCTGTGGGAAAGGGGTTTCCGGTCAGCGGTTGCCGAGTTCCGGGAGTTGGTAGGCCGGCCGGCCGCTGGCGGAGGCCATCGTGGGCATGCCGGATTCAGTCGGGGTCAGTGCTTCAGCGCGGCGGCGAGGCGGGACGCGATCTCGGGGACATCGACAACTGTGCCACTGGCGACATCGATCATGAGGTCGTAGGCGAGGTCTTCGTCGAGAGCGCTCGTGTCGATGCCGTTGTAGGCCAGGAAAACGATCGCGCCTGCGATGGCAAGGCGCTTGTTGCCGTCGACGAGTGGATGGTTTGCCGCAATCGAATGCAGGAGCGCTGCGGACTTCTGCCAGACGCCAGGGTAGGCGTCGGTGCCGAACACGGTGGTCGCCGGGCGCGCGGCCGCCGAGGCGAGCAGACCCGCGTCGCGTACGACGTACGGCCCTGCCACATCCTCGGCGATCGCTCGCAGGTCGGCGACGGTGAGGTAGTAGATCTCCGCTTCGCTCACTCAGCGAGCCTGTCGAGCAGGCTCCTGTGACGCTCGGCGAATTGTCGCGACAGTGCGCGGACTTGGCTGTCTGCGGTCTCTGCCATCGAAACCGGCACCACGGCTGCCACGCGGCGGCCATGGCGGGTCAAGTGCACGACGGTGCCGCCTTCGGCAGCCGCGATAACTTCGGCGAGACGCTCCCTGGCTTCACTTACCGGGAGCTCCCAGTTCTCGGGCGAGGGGGCTGCAGTCATGCCATGAATTGTACATCTTCACCGACAGTTCGTACGAACTGTCGGTGAAGGGACTAGCTCGCCAGTTCCGTTCGGCAGGTTCGCCGGACGGGGCGACTGCGTGAGCATCGTCAGCGGTTGCCGAGTTCGGAGAGTTGGTAGGCCAGCTTGCCGCGCACCGCGGGGATGCGGGTGAGTAGGCGGAAGGCGGTGTTGCGGGCGGTGCGTGCCGGGGCGGACTGGAGGGTGGCCATCGTGGTCATGCGGTCGGTGAAGGCTACGACGTCGAGGGCGATGGGCCTGCGGATCGTTTCGTAGGTGTCGAGTGTCGAATCCGGTTCGCCCGCCGTGACTTTCGCCAGCAGGGTGCCCAGAAGCGCCGCGTCCTGGATGCCGGTGTTCATGCCCTGGCCGCCCGCGGGGCTGTGGACGTGGACGGCGTCGCCCGCGAGGAGGACGCGGCCTGCCCGGTAGTGGTCGGCTACGCGGTGGTGGACCCGGAAGCGGGAACTCCACAGGACCTCGTCGACGCGGATCTCGCCTGCCGGGCCGCGGGTGTTCAGCAGGGTCTGGATGTCGGTGCGGGTGGGGTGTTCCGGTGCCTCGTCGACGGTGGCGACGACGCGGTAGCGGTTCTTCGCCTCGTCGGGGAGTGGCGCCACCACGGTGACGCCTTCGGGGGAGAGGTGCAGCGACACTTCCGAACGCGGAGTCGGCCAGCTCATGTGGACGTCGGCGAGGATGAACGAGGCCGGGTAGGTGTCGCCGGTGAACCCGATGCCCGCTTGTTCGCGCACGACGCTGTGCATGCCGTCGGCGCCGATGACGTAGTCGGCGCCGATCGTGCCTCGCCGGTCGTGCTCATCGGCGTATTCGACAGTTACGCTGTCGTTCTCATCGACGACCCGGGTGACGGTGAGCGGCCGGTGCACGGTGCCCCCGAGCTCGTGCAGTCGGTCGAGCAGCACCTGCTCGGTGACGTCCTGGGGCACCATCAGCGTGTACGGGAACGCGGTGGGGAGATCGCCGAACTCGATGGTGGCCAACGTCTTCGCGCCGTCGTGAAGCTTGAACGTCGGCACCTCGATTCCACGTTCGACGAGCGCGCTCGCGATGCCGAGCCCGTCGAGCACCTCGAGCGTCCTGGCGTGCACCACCGCGGCCCGGGAAGTGTTGGCGCCCTCGCCGAGTCGATCGATGAGCACATGGTCGACACCGGCTTCGGCGAGCACGATCGCGGCGGTGAGCCCCGCGGGCCCCGCGCCGACGATGACGACGGAAGTGGCTTCGGGCAGTGAGGTGGCGGCCATTTTCGACTCCTGGTCAACGCTTGTTTGCCAACGCTTGTAGGCATAACGGTAGACCCGGCTGCCGAGGAAAGTCAACAGCTGTTGGCCTACAATCGTTGACATGCCTGACCAGCAGACTCCCACCCGTCGCTCCGACGCGACGAAGGCCACCATCCTCGAGGCCGCTCGCGCCCGCTTCGCCGCCGACGGCTACGCCAAGGCCACCATCCGCGCGATCGCCGCCGACGCCGGGATCGATCCCTCGATGGTGATGCGCTATTTCGGCAGCAAAGACGGACTCTTCGCCGCCGCCGCCCAGATCGATCTGGACCTGCCCGACCTGAGTGCCGCCGACCCGAACACCATGGGCGAGCTGATGATCCGCCGCTTCCTCGAGATCTGGGAGGGCAACGACAACACGGTCCTGCTGATCCTGCTCCGCTCCTCGATCACCGACGAGGCGGTCGCGGCCCGCTTCCGCGAGATCTTCGCCGACCAGGTCCTCCCCGCGGTCCTGCGCTTCGGCACTCCCGCGGACGCACCCCGCCGGGCCGCCCTGATCGTCACCCAGCTCCTCGGCTTGGCCCTGTGCCGCTACGTTCTGCGGCTGCCCCCGGTCGTGGCGCTCGCGCCGCAACAGATCGTCACCGATATCGCCCCCACCTTGCAGAGGTACCTGACCTCAGCCGCCGACTGAAGGCCAGGGCAACCGGCGTACCAACGAACGCAGGCCCCGTACGGATATGTCCGTACGGGGCCTGCGTGGTGTGCGGGTTGCGCTAGCTCGCCAGCTCCGCGCCCAAGGCGAGCAGGTGCGGGGTGGCGCCGCCGAGGGCGAATTCGTTGTGCTTGGCGGCGGTGAAGTAGTTGTGGGTGATGTGGTCGCGGTCGATGCCGAGGCCGCCGTGGACGTGGACCACGGTGTGGGCCACCTTGTGACCCGCTTCGGCTGCCCAGAACTTGGCGATGTGGATGGCCTCGGCGGCGGGCAGGTCCTCCGAGAGACGCCAGGCGCCCTGGGTGACCGTGAGGCGAAGGCCGCCGATGTCGATGTAGGCGTCGGACAGGCGCTGGGCAACCGACTGGAACGAGCCGATCGGCTTGCCGAACTGTTCGCGGGTGCGGGTGTGCTCGGCGGTCAGCTCGAGCGCGCGCTCCAGCGTGCCGAGTTGCAGGGCCGACAGCCCGAGCCAGGCGTGTTCGCGCAACCAGGTGAGGATGTCGGCGCCTGCCTCGATGCTGCCGAGCAGCTCGGCCGGGGTGGCGGCGAGATCGACGGCGAACTCGGGGCTCAGGTCGACGATCTGCTGGGCGGTGCGGGTGACCGAAGCGTGCTCCGGATCGATCACGAAGACGCCGACACCGGTGGAAGTGATGGCGGGCACCAGGATTCGTTCGGCGCGATCGGCGACGGCGACGGTGGTCGCGGTGCCGGTCAGCTTCCACGCGGCGCCTGCGGCCTCGGCGACGATCCCGGGCGCGTCGGTGGTGGCGCGCAGTTCCTCGGCGAGAGCGGCGGTCAGCACGATCTCACCGGCGCCTGCCCGAGCCGCCAGCTGCTGCTGGTCGGCATTGCCGAACTTCGCCAGCGCGCCGGCGCCGAGAACGATCGACCACAGGTAGGGCACCGCGGCGACGACACGGCCGAGTTCACGCAGGATCGCGGTCTGCTCGAGCATGCCGAAATCGCTGCCGCCCAGGGCTTCCGGCAGCGCGGCGGCCAGCACGCCGGTCTCGGCGAGCGACTTCCAGAGCTGTTCGTCGAACCGGTCGGCGGTGTCGAGTTCGCGCAGACGATCGGCGGTGACCAGCTTGGCGCAGATCTCGCCGGTCAGCCGGGCGAGATCGGTCTGGGCTTCGGTGGGAGTGAAATCCATGGGGAGATACCGGCTTTCGGGATCAGCGGGCGGACGCGGGCTGGCGCAGGGCGGTCATGGCGATGATGTCGCGCTGGACCTCGTTGGTGCCGCCGCCGAAGGTGAGAATCAGTGCGGCGCGGTGCATCCGCTCGAGCCGGCCGAGCAGAGCGGCGCCGGGGGAGTCCTGGCGCAGGTAGGCGTGCGGGCCGACGACCTCCATCAGCAGGCGGTAGGCCTCGGTGGAGAGCTCGGTGCCGTAGACCTTGCAGGCGGAGGCGTCCCACGGCTTCGGCGCGGCCTCGCCGCCCAGGTCGGCGCTGCTGGCGATCTCCCAGTTCAGCAGCTTGAGGTATTCGACCTTGGCGTGCACCCGAGCCAGGTTGAGCCGGGCCCATTCCTGGTCGATCACGCGCTTGCCGCTGGGCAGGGTGGTTTCCCGTGCCCACTCCACGGTCTGCGCGACCGCGAGGCTCAGCGGACCCGCCGAGGTGAGGGCGACACGCTCGTGATTGAGCTGATTGGTGATCAGCGACCAGCCACCGTTCTCCGGGCCTACCACCGACGAGACGGGCACCCGCACGTCCTGGTAGTAGGTGGCGCTGGTGTCGGGCCCGGCCATCGTGTGCACCGGCGTCCAGGAGAACCCGTCGGCGTCGGTCGGCACGATGAGCATCGTGATGCCCTTGTGCTTCTTGGCGGTCGGATCGGTGCGCACGGCCAGCCAGATGTAGTCGGCGTAGGCGATGAGGCTGGTCCACATCTTCTGGCCGTTGATGACGAAGTCGTCGCCGTCGCGCACCGCGGTGGTCCGCAGCGAAGCCAGGTCGGTACCGGCGCCCGGCTCGGAGTAGCCGATGGCGAAGTGCAGCTCACCGGAGGCGATCTTGGGCAGGAAGAACTTCTTCTGCTCCTCGGTGCCGTACTGCATGATGGTCGGCGCCACGGAATTGAGCGTCAGGAAGGGGACGGGCGCGCCCGCGATGGCCGCTTCCTCGACGAAGATCAGCTGATCCATCGTGGTGCGGTCCTGGCCGCCGTACTCCTTGGGCCAGCTCAGGGTGAGCCAGCCGTCGCGGCCCATCTCGCGCACGACCTCGCGGTAGACGTTGCCGGAGCCGTATTCGCCGGTCGTCATGCTCAGCGCCGCGCGGCGTTCCGGCGTCATCAGCTTCGCGAAATATTCGCGCAGCTCGGCGCGCAATTCTTCCTGCTGCGGCGTATACGCGACGCGCATGCTTCCTACCTCGGTGTCGAGCTGAAAGGGCGGGTGGCGGGGCGCAGGGGGTGAGCCCCGCCGAAACCGATCATTGCATATGAACTGGAACATGTTCCAGTATTGATGGTGATTCGGTGCCTGTTCCGCTTCGGTGGCCGGGCTGTCTGGGTTAGTGTCGCGAAGACCGTGTGGAAGGAAGTTCTCATGAAGATCATCGTCGATTTCGACCGGTGTGAAGCGAACGGCGTCTGTGTAGGAATCGCCCCTGACATGTTCGAACTTGATGACGACGACATGTTGACCGTCGCCGAGGGCGATGTGGCACCCGATCGTCTCGCCGACGCGGAGGAGGCCGTGGCGCAGTGTCCCAAGGCTGCGCTGAGGTTGGCGTGATCCGCTCTTGTCGGATGGTGGAACACGTTCTAGAGTCGGCCGAATGAGTGTGACGCAGATTTCATTGGAGGGCCGGGTCGCCATCGTGACCGGTGCGGGCGCGGGGCTCGGTAGAGCCGAAGCTCTCGCGCTGGCGTCGGCCGGTGCGGCGGTGGTCGTCAATGACCTGACCGAGGACGCGGCGGCCGAGACCATCGCCGCCATCCGCGAGCTCGGTGGCAAGGCGGAATTCGTCGGCGGCTCCATCGCCGAGCGCTCGACGGCCGACGCGCTCGTCTCGACCGCGCAGGAATCGCTGGGCGGGCTCGACATCGTCGTCAACAACGCGGGCATCACCCGTGACCGCATGCTGTTCAACATGTCCGACGAGGACTGGGACGCGGTGATCGCGGTGCACCTGCGCGGACACTTCCTGCTCACCCGCAACGCGGCCGCCTACTGGCGCGCGGCGTCCAAAGCGGCGGGCGAGCCGGTCTACGGCCGATTGGTCAACACCTCCTCGGAGGCGGGCCTGCTCGGACCGGAAGGCCAGGCGAACTACGGTGCGGCCAAGGCCGGCATCACCGTCCTCACGCTCACTGCGTCGCGCGTGCTGTCCAGGTACGGCGTGCGCGCCAACGCGATCTGCCCCCGGGCCAGGACCGCGATGACCGAGGCGGTCTTCGCCGACGCGCCCGAAGGCGCGGTCGACCCGCTGGCGCCCGAGCACGTGGCCAAGCTCGTGGCCTACCTCGCCTCGCCCGCCGCCGACGCGGTGAACGGTCAGGTCTTCGTCGTCTACGGTCCGATGGTGGCGCTGATGGCGGCGCCGACGGTCGAGCAGCGTTTCGATGCGGCGGGCGCCGAATGGTCCGAGGCCGACCTGGCCGCGACCCTCGGTGGCTACTTCGCAGAGCGCCCCGCGGATCACACCTTTTCGGCGCGCGACCTCCGCGATCTGGGCTGAGCGGTCCAGTCCACGGTTTGCCTGATGTTGGCCGGCCGCACACCCCGTCGGATTTGTCGCGCCTGTCGTGTTGATCACCAGTCCAGGTATTGGTAGACATGACCGTCGGGGTGTGTGCCGCCTCACAGGAAGGTCGCCGATTTGAATAAGTATCCGTTTCAGTTTTGACAGTGTTTTACGAGAAAAAGTCCTGCTCTGAGTCTACGAATATGGCAGACATTAGTAGGAACATGTTCTAGTCTTTGGGCAGTCTTCAGATCGGGGTGGCGGTGAAGTACGGGTACGCGGACACATCGGTCCGCCCGTCGAAAGAGGAGGATTCGGTATGAACAACCTCCTTGCTGTCCCGTTGCGGGCGGTCGGCGGATTCTTCGAACTCGGCGCGGAAGTGGCACGTGCCACCGTCCGCAAACCATTCCAGTGGCGTGAATTCGTCGACCAGGCCTGGTTCGTGGCTCGCGTCTCGATCGTGCCGACGCTGTTGGTCGCCATCCCGTTCACGGTGCTGGTGGTCTTCACGCTCAACATCCTGCTGCGCGAGATCGGCGCCGCCGACCTCAGTGGCGCGGCCGCCGCGTTCGGCGCCGTCACCCAGGTGGGACCGATCGTCACGGTGCTGATCGTGGCGGGCGCGGGCGCCACCGCGATCTGCGCCGACCTGGGCGCACGCACGATTCGCGAAGAGATCGACGCGATGAAGGTGCTCGGCATCGACCCGGTCAGCCGGCTGGTCGTGCCGCGCGTGTTCGCCTCGATGTTCGTGGCGCTGATGCTCAACAGCCTGGTGTGCACGATCGGCATCGCCGGCGGCTTCGTGTTCTCGGTCTTCCTCCAGGGCGTGAATCCCGGCGCGTTCGTCAACGGGATTCCGCTGCTGACGAATCTGTCCGAGCTGATCATCTCCGAAATCAAGGCGGGACTGTTCGGCCTGATCGCCGGAATGGTCGCCTGTTATCTCGGGCTCCAGGTCAAAGGCGGACCCAAGAGCGTCGGTGACGCGGTGAACCAAACAGTGGTATTCGCGTTCATGGCGCTGTTCGTGGTGAATGTCGTTGTCACCGCGATCGGCCTGAAATTCACGGTGCGGTGACCACGATGGCATTCATAGTTCGCAGCAAGTTTCCGCGCACGGTTCGCCGTTTCGACCGAATGTCGAAATCGGTGGATTCCCTGGGTGATCAGGCCATCTTCTACGTCAAGGCGCTCGGCTCGGTGCCGCGCGCGCTGGTGCACTACCGCACCGAGACCATCCGCCTCATCGCCGAGATCAGCATGGGCAGTGGCGCTTTGGCCGTGATCGGCGGCACCGTGGTGATCGTCGGCTTCCTGACGCTCATGGCGGGCGGCACCATCGCGGTGCAGGGCTACAGCTCGCTCGGCAATATCGGTGTCGAGGCCCTGACCGGCTTCTTCGCCGCCCTCATCAATGTGCGCATCGCGGCACCGGTGATCTCCGGCATCGGCTTGGCCGCCACGATCGGCGCCGGCGCGACAGCGCAGCTGGGCGCGATGCGTGTGGCCGAGGAGATCGACGCGCTGGAATCGATGGCTATTCGGCCGATTCCGTTCCTGGTCGGCACCAGGGTGCTGGCGGGCATGATCGCGATCGTGCCGCTCTACGCACTCGCGGTGATCGCCTCGTTCATCGCCAGCCGTTTCGCGACCGTCGTGATCTACGGGCAGTCGGCAGGCGTCTACGACCACTACTTCTCGACCTTCCTCATCCCGAGCGACATTCTGTGGTCGTTCGCGCAGGCGATCGTGATGGCACTGGCCGTGATGCTCATCCACACCTACTACGGTTTCCACGCCGCGGGTGGTCCGGTCGGCGTCGGCATCGCGGTCGGCAACGCGGTGCGGTCGTCGCTGATCGCCGTCGTCACAGTGACGCTGCTGATCTCGCTGGCGATCTACGGCACCTCCGGCAACTTCCACCTCTCGGGATAGCGTGATGGATACTTCACGGTTCGTTGCCGCATTGCAGGGCGGGCTCGGGCGAAAGCTCGCCGCGCTCACAATGGTCGGCTTGCTCGTCGGGCTCGCGGTCTTCGCGTTCGCCCTCTTCCAAGGCGCGTTCACCACCACCGCCAAGGTGCTGGTCGACGCTCCACGCTCGGGCCTCGTGCTCGACCCCGATGCCAAGGTGAAGGTGCGCGGCGTCGAGATCGGCCGGGTCGCCGAGATCAACCTGCGCGACGACGGCGCGCAGATCCTGCTCGAGGTCGACCCCGAACAGCTGAAGCTGGTGCCGTCGAACGCGGGCGTCGACATTCGCTCGACCACGGTGTTCGGCGCCAAGTACGTGAACTTCGTTGTCCCCGAACAGCCGTCGTCGAGCTCGCTGAAGCCCGGCAGCACGGTCGCGGCGACTTCGGTGACGGTGGAGTTCAACACGCTGTTCCAGCACCTGTCCGATGTGCTCGCCCAGGTGGAACCGGAGAAGCTCAATGCCACGCTGACCGCGCTCGGCACCGCACTGCAGGGCCGCGGCGACAAGTTCGGCGACCTGCTCGTCCGGTCGGATCGCTACCTGCGCGAGATCAACCCCTATCTGCCCACGCTGCAACAGGATCTGGACAAGACAGCCCAGGTGACCAATATCTACGCCGATGCCTCCGGCGCGCTGCTGCGCACGGTGGACAACGCCACGGTCACCGCGAAGACGCTGTCGGAGTTGCAAGCCGAGCTCGACAACGTGCTGGTGAACGTGATCGGACTGTCGGATACCACCGGTTCGGTGCTGCGGGAGAACGAATCCAACCTCGTCACCGCGCTCGACCTGCTGCGGCCGACGACCAGTCTGCTGTTCGAGTACGCGCCTGCGTTGAGCTGCATCATCAACGGTCTCGGCCCGATCATGCCGTTGGCCGAGGAGGTATTCGGCGGCGTGCTGCCCGGCGTCGGTATGAATGCCTCGCTCATGCCCGGCTCCAAGCCCTACACCTACCCCAAGGACCTGCCCAAGGTGAACGCCACCGGCGGACCGCATTGTGAAGGGGTGGTGACCCGGGCGCCGGACAGCCACTCGAACTATGTGGTGACCGATACCAGTCAGGGCACGGTGTACACACCGAGCACCACGCCGCTCGGATTGAACGACAGCGCACCAAAGGTTTTCCAGCTCTTGCTGGAAGGACTGCCGGGAGTGACACGGTGAGAAACACGGCGACGACGGTCAAGCTCGCGATCTTCACCGTGGTGATGACGTTGGTGTTCGCCGGCTTGGCGATCGTGCTGAGTCAGGCACGGTTCTCCAGCGAGAACGGCTACAAGGCGGTGTTCACCAACTCTTCGGGCATGTTGCCCGGGTCGAAGGTGCGGATCGCCGGTGTGCCGGTGGGCTCGGTGACCTCGGTGAAGGTCGGCTCCGATGATCTCGCGCACGTCGAGTTCGACGTGGACACCAAGTACTCGGTGCTCTCCAGCACCCGACTGGCGATCAAGTACGAGAATCTGGTCGGTGACCGGTATCTGGAACTGATGGAGGGGCCGGGCTCGGCGCGTCGACTGCCGGACGGCGCCACCATCGGTAAGGAGCAGACCACGCCCGCACTGGATCTGGACCTGCTGCTCGGCGGTTTCAAGCCGCTGCTGCGTGGCCTCGATCCGGGCCAGGTCAACGACCTGACCTCGGCGCTGCTGCAGATCTTCCAGGGTCAGGGCGGCACGCTGGTCTCGCTGCTCAACAGCGGTGGCAGCTTCGCCAAGACCCTCGCCGACCGCGATGCCCTGATCGGCAGCGTGATCGACAACCTGAACACGGTACTGGCCACCATCGACGATCGCGACGAGCAGTTCGCCACCACGATCGACGAATTGCAGCGCCTGGTCAGCGGATTGGCCGCCGAGCGCGACCCGATCGGCGCCGCGCTACCGCGGATCGCCGGTGCGACAAAGGAACTCAACGACCTGCTGACCACCGCGCGCCCCGATCTGCGCAATACGATCGAGCAGACCGGCAGGCTGGCCACCAACCTCGACGACGGCTCCGACCACCTCCAATGGGTGCTCGAGAAGCTGCCGCAGACCTACAAGCAACTCGTCCGCGTCGGCGCCTACGGTTCGTTCCTGCAGCTCTACATCTGTGGCACCAACCTCGTCGTCGACGGCCCGAACGGCCAGCCGATGGAAGTGCACATGCCGGGCCTGCAGGCGACCGGAAGGTGTACGCCCAATGAGTGAGAAGAAGTCGTCGGCCGTCACCATCGGCATCGTCGGCATTGTGCTGGTGGTGACGATCTCGCTCGCCACCCTCCAGTACACCAAGCTGCCGTTCATCCGCTCCGGCGCGACCTTCACCGCGTTCTTCGTCGACGCGGGCGGGCTGGTGCCGGGCGACCCGGTGCACGTGGCCGGTGTGCGTTCCGGTGAAGTCGACCAGGTCTCGCTCGACGGTCCCAAAGTGCTGGTGAAGTTCACCCTCGACGAGTCGATCGTGCTGGGCCAGAAGACATCCGCCGCGATCAAGACCAACACGGTTCTCGGTCGCAAGTCCCTGGATGTGGTGCCGACCGGACAGGGCGCGCTGCGTACCTCCGACACCATTCCGCTCGACCGGACCACCTCGCCGTACTCGCTCAACGAGGCGCTCAGCGACCTCGGCGCGACCGTCCGCGATCTCGACCTGGATCAGGTCGACCAGACCCTGGATGTGCTCTCGGCCGCCTTCGCCGATACACCGGGCCCACTGCGCAACGCCCTCGACGGCGTCACCGCGCTCTCCCGCAGCATCAATACGCGTGACCAGGCGCTCACCGATCTGCTCGGCCGGGCCCAGAACGTCACCAAGGTCCTGGCCGACCGTAGTTCGCAGCTCAACGCGCTACTGCTCGACGGCAACAACCTGCTCGGCGAACTCGACAACCGCCGCGCTGCCATCAACCAGCTCATCGTCTACGTCGACTCGGTCGCCAAGCAGCTCTCCGGGCTGGTCGCCGACAACGAGGCGCAGATGAAACCGACGCTGGACCGCCTCAATTCGGTACTCGGCCTGTTGCAGCGCAACAAGGAGAACCTGACGGAGGCGCTGGAGGGTATCGGCCCCTACGCCTCGGCGCTCGGCGAGCAGGTCGGCAACGGTCCGTGGTTCAACGCCTACGTGGTGAACGCGACGAGTACCGAGCTGCGTCCCCTGGTGGACGCACTGGTCTGGCCCGAGCACCTGCCGCAAGACCTGATCGACATCTTCACGCACCCGAGGACGCCGAGCATCCAGCCGACCGAGGAGGATCCGCCGCGATGAGCATCGCATCGAAAGTCCGCGGCGTGCCGCGTTGGATGCTCGCGGTCGCCGTGGTGGTGATCGTCGCGCTGGTCGCGGTCGGGGTCTACACCACCCTCGGCCTCGGCAAGACCAAGATCACCGCCGCCTTCACCTCGACCACCGGCCTGTACGCGGGCGACGAGGTGCGGATGCTCGGAGTCAAGATCGGCAAGATCGACTCGATCGAGCCCGGCGAGGGCCGGGTACAGGTGCGGATGTCGGTCGACCGCGGCATCGACCTGCCCGCCGACGCCCGCGCCGTGCTGATCGCACCTTCGCTGGTGTCGGCCCGGTTCATCCAGCTCGCGCCCGCCTACGACGGTGGCCCGAAGATGGTCGACGGCGCGCAGATCCCGATCGAGCGCACCGCGGTCCCGGTGGAGTGGGACGACATCAAAGCCGAACTCTCCAATCTCGCAACCGCTCTCGGGCCGGTCGGCGACGACAAGCAGGGCTCGTTCGGGCGTTTCGTCGACACTGCCGCGAACAACCTCGACGGCAACGGCCAGAAGTTCCGTGACACCCTGCGCGAACTGTCGGCGACGCTGAATACGTTGTCCGACGGGCGAACCGACCTTTTCGGCACCATCCGCAACCTGCAGAAGTTCGTCGAGGTGCTCTCGGCGAGCAACGAGCAGATCGTGCAGTTCGGCGGCCGCCTTGCCTCGGTGGCCTCGGTACTCGCCGGTGCGTCGGAGGAGCTGGGTGCGGGACTGGACAGTTTGGATGTGGCGCTCGCCGATGTGAAGCGCTTCCTCGAAGGCAGTGGCGCCGAGCTCACCGAGGGTGTCGATCGGCTCGCCGATGTCACCCAGACGCTGGTCGACAAGCGGCCGGAGATCGAACGGCTGCTGCATTCCGCGCCGACCGCGCTGGTGAACTTCTACCAGATCTACAAGCCGGCCCAGGGCTCGCTCAGCGGCTCTGTGTCGCTGAACAATACGTCCAGCCCACTGACCTTCCTCTGCGGTTCCATCCGCGCGCTCGAGCACAACGACTCGGACCGGTCGGCGGACCTGTGCGCGGAATTCATCGCCCCGGTGATCAGTTCGCTGGCGATGAACTACGTGCCGATCATGCTCAACCCGGTCGGCGGCACGCAGGCCCTGCCCGGCCAGTTGACGTACAGCCCGCCGAGTCTGGCCGCGGAGGTGCCGTCCGCGCCGGTGGCCCCGACGACGGCTCCGATCACCGTGCCCAACGGTCTTGCCGGACTTGCGGTTCCAGGAGGACAACGATGACGCCCCAACGCATGCTCGCCGGGCTGGCGGTGGGCGTCGCTGTGACGCTCGGCGCTACCGGCTGTCAATGGGACGGACTGAACTCGCTACCCATGCCCGGTTCCGAGGGCAGAGGCCCCGGTGCGTACACGGTGCGGATCCAGATGCCCAATGTCACCACGCTCACCCGGAATTCGCCGGTGCGCGTGGACGACGTCGAGGTCGGCAATGTCACCGGGATCGATGTCGAGGGCTGGCACGCGCTGGTCACGGTGTCGCTGAATCCCGAGGTGAAACTGCCCGCCAACGCGATCGCCAAGATCGGGCAGACCAGCCTCCTCGGCAGTAATCACGTCGAGCTGTCCGCGCCTACCAATACACCCGCTCAAGGTCAGCTGCGAAACAATGACGTGATCCCGCTCGAGCGGGCCGGGGCCTACCCGACCACCGAGCAGGTGCTGTCTTCGCTGTCGGTCGTGCTCAACGGCGGCGGCATCGCCCAGCTCGAGACCATCACCAGGGAGATGAACGCGGCGCTCAACGGTCGCGAGGCCGAGATCGCCGACCTGCTGCCGCAGCTCAACGAGCTGACCACCGGCCTGGACAAGCAGACCGGCAACATCATCGCCGCGATGGAGGGCCTCGACCGGCTGGCGGGCAACTTCGCCGACCAGAAGGACGTGCTGGCCCGCGCGATCGATGAGATCCACCCCGCACTGACCGCGCTCGCCGACCGCACCGCCAACATCACCAGGGCGGTCACCGCGCTGGGTGAGCTCAGCGATGTCACCGAGCGGATCATCCAGACCAGCGGTGACGATCTGAAGGCCAACCTGGCCAGCCTCGGCCCGGTGCTGGAGACCCTGGCGAACACCGGCACCAACCTCGTCGACGCGATGGGCATCATTCCCTCCTTCCCGTTCCCGATCAAGAACATCGGCAACGCGATCAAGGGCGATTACCTCAACCTCTTCATCACCTTCGACCTGACCGGTAAGCGCTTGGACAGCAACTGGCTCACCGGTACTCCGCTCGGCGGACGCTTCGGTGGTGTCGAGGGCGTGCTCGGTACTTTCGCGCCGACGACGGCGACCGACGCGGGCGATCCGACCAAGCTCCCGCAGGCGCCGGCCCCCAGTGCGGCGCCGACGCCGACCCTGCCCGGACTGCCGCCCATTCCCGGTCTGCCGTCCATCCCCGGAATCACCGTGCCGCTGCCCGGCCAGGAAGGGGCGGGGCGATGAAACTCACCAGGTTCGTCCACGTTCAGCTCGCGATCTTCGCGGTACTCACCGTGATCGGTCTCGTCGTGATGGGCGGGACCTACATCCAGCTTCCCGCGATGTTCGGGATCGGCCGCTACGGCGTGACGGTCCAGCTCGCCGCCACCGGCGGGCTGTATCCGACCGCCAATGTCTCTTACCGCGGCACCAATATCGGCAAGGTCGAGGCGGTGCGGCTCACCACGGCTGGGGTCGAGGCGGACCTGTCGATCGACAGCGATTACAAGGTGCCGTCGGACTCGACCGCCTGGGTGCGCAGTGTCTCGGCGATCGGCGAGCAGTACGTCGACCTGGTGCCGGAGCCGAATTCCACCTCGGGCGATCTGCGCGACGGTTCGGTGATCCCGGTGCAGCGCACCAAGCTGCCCCAGGACGTGGGCTCGCTGCTCGATCAGACCGACAAGCTGCTCGCGACCGTCGCCGATACCCGGCTGCGCCAGGTGATCGACGAGGCATTCCTGGCGTTCAACGGCGCAGGTCCTGACCTGCAGCGGTTCATCGACTCGGCGGCGCTGCTGGTGCAGCAGGCCGAAACCGACGTGGAACCGACGAAGAAGCTGCTCGATCAGATCGGCCCGCTGCTGGACACCCAAATCCAGTCCGATGCCAATATTCGTTCCTGGACAACAGATCTCGCGACTCTCACCGATCAGCTCCGCGAGTCCGACCCGACCTTGCGAAACCTGTTGCACAACAGCCCTTCCGCGATGGAAAAGGTGACCGAGCAGTTCCAGAGTCTGCGTCCGACGCTGCCGCTGCTGGCGAGCAATCTGGTGAGTCTCGGCCAGGTCGGGGTGACGTATCACGCTGGTGTCGAACAACTTCTGGTCGTTTTCCCGCCGTTGATCGCGGCGTTGCGGACGGTCCTGCGCGGACCCACCAAGTACGGCGCGATGGTCGACTTCATGACCGTGGTCCACGACCCACCCGCCTGCACCACCGGCTTCCTGCCCCCCGATCAGTGGCGTGAGCCGAGTGACTTCAGCCCTATCGACACTCCGGAAGGGCTGTACTGCAAGGTAGCTCAGGATTCTCCGATCGAAGTGCGCGGTATTCGCAACAGTCCGTGCATGGAGTATCCCGGTGTCCGGGCGCCCACTCCCGAACTGTGCCGGACGGGGTACGTGCCGCTGGGTACGAACCCGCCGTTCGGCGCGCCGCAGCCGGTAGCCCCGGCCTCGGCCCCCACCGGCGCGTCCACCGGCGGAGTCACCCCCGCCGTCGCGCGCCCCTATGATCCGTCCACGGGCAGCTATCTTGGCCCGGACGGACGCATGTACCGCCAAGGTGATATCGCCTCCGATGGCTCGGGCACTGTCCCGGCCAGCTGGCAGGCGATGTTGGAGGAGCAGCAGAGATGAGTGAGAGCAACAACGGCCGCCCGCGTCGGCGGGCAGCCAGGTCGGCGGGTCCGCCGGTGGAGGATGTGCAGGTCGTCGACGTGACAGTCGACGCGGGTGCGGTGGAATCGGCCGAGGTGGCCGACGCTGAGGTGGCTGCGGCCGAGGAAGCCACGGTAGTCGCGTTGACGAAGGCCGCGGTGGTGGACGAGGCGGCCGACGATGATTCGGCCGAGCTCGACGAAGAAGACGCGAAGCTGACGCGGCTCGGGCAGGTCATCGGGCTCGCCGCCGCCGCGGTGCTGGTGTTGGCGCTGGTCGTCGGTGCCACGTTCACCGCGCTCGCGGCGCGGTCGGGCAATCAGGACGAGGACCTGCGCGCGGAGTACACCCAGACCGCGCGTCAGGCGGTCATCAACCTGACCACCATTCGGGCCGACTCCGCCAAGGAGGACATCGACCGGATCCTGTCGTTGGCCTCGGGTGAGTTCAAGACCGAGTTCGATGGTCGCGTCGACCCGTTCATGGATGTGGTGAAGCAGGCCAAGGTGGTCTCCACCGGCGAGGTCGTCGAGTCGGGCATCGAGTCCGTCGACGAGAATTCGGCGAAGGTCCTGGTCGCCGCCAAGCAGATGGTGAGTAATACCGGTTCGGCCGAACCGCAGTCGCGGCAGTACCGATTCCGGATCACGGTGTCGAAGGGCGATTCCGGGATGACCGTGTCGAAAGTGGAGTTCGTGGGATGAGCAAGCGAATCAAGATCGTCTTCGGAGCCCTCGCGGCGGCTGGTGTGATCGCGGCCATCGTCCTCGGTGTCAGTGGGTATCAGCTGTGGCAGCAAGACAAGACCGAGCAGGCGCGCACCGACGCGATGAGCACCGCGAGCCGGACGGTGAGCGCGATGTTCACCTATGAGCCCGCCACCGTCGACACCGAACTGCCTAGGGCTGCCGACAATCTCACCGAATCGTTCCGGGCCGAATACCTGAAACTGATCCAGCAGGCCATCGCGCCGGGCGCCAAGGAGAAGCAGCTCACCGTCAAGGCCACCACCCAGGCCGAGGGCGTCGTCTCCGCCGACCCCGAGAAGGCGGTCGTCCTGCTCTACCTGAACCAGCTGACCACCAGCAAGGACTCACCGGAGGGCACCACCTCGGGCAGCCGCGTGCGGGTATCGCTGGACAAGGCAGACAACCGCTGGCTGGTCTCCCAGGTCACGCCGGTCTGACCTACTCGCCGCGCGGTAGGCGCACGAGGAAAGTCGCGCCGCCGCCCGGCGTGGATTCGACGCGCACTGTGCCGCCGTGCGCCGCGACGAGCGCGGCCACGATGGACAGGCCGAGCCCGCTGCCGCTGCGGTTGTCGCCGCGGCGGGTGCGGGAGATGTCCGCGCGGTAGAAACGTTCGAAAACGTGGTCTGCTTCCTCGGCGGTGAGCCCGGGGCCGGTGTCGATGACCTCGAGCTGGACCTCGTCGGCCGCAGGCGTCAGGCGGACGGTGATCGAGGTGCCGTCGGGGGTGTGGCTGCGGGCGTTGTCGAGGAGGTTGGTGAGGACCTGGCGGAGGCGGTGCTCGTCGCCGAGGACTTCCAGGGTGCCGGTGCCCGCGGCGATGTCGAGAGTGATCGGACGGTGTTGTCCCGCGGCGGCTTCGACCGCGCGGGCGTTGTGGACGGCGTCGCCCGCCATCGCCAGCAGGTCCACCGGACCCAGCTCCACGGGGCGCTGGGCGTCGAGCCGGGCCAGCATGAGCAGGTCTTCGACCAGGAGACCCATGCGCTGTGCCTCGTGTTCGATGCGATTCATGAACATCGCCGGGTCGGTGTTCGCGCCCTGGCGGTACAGCTCGGCGAAGCCGCGGATCGTGGTGAGCGGGGTGCGCAGTTCGTGGCTGGCGTCGGCGACGAAACGGCGCATCGTCGCCTCGGAATCACGCGCGGCGGTCTCGGAGGCCTCGGTGGCGGCGAACGCCTGCTGGATCTGGGTCAGCATGCTGTTCAGTGACTGTGACAGCCGATCGACCTCGGTGACATTGCCGTGCACCGGGATTCGATGATGCAGCTCACCACCCGCGATCGCCGCCGCTGTCGCTTCGACCCGGTGCAGCGGTCGCAGACTGCCGCGCACCACGAAATAGGCCGCGACGGCCAGCGCGAGCAGCACGATCGCGCCGACGATCAGTTGCAGCACAACGAGCTTGCGCACCGTTTCGATGTTCTCGGTCAGCGGCCACGCGACCGTCGCCGTGGCGCGATGACCGTTGACTGTGAGCACCCGCCACTGATCGCCCGAGTCGTCCGACGAGCCGACCGTGACCGGTTGCAGCGCGGGCGGATCGGGCAGGTCGGGCTGCGCGTCGGTGCCGAAGACATTGTCGAGGAGTACTTTTCGGGTGCCGTCGGTGCTCTCGGCCGTCACGAAGTAGCGCCCGGGCGGCTGCCCGGACTCCGAAGAGGGCGGCGGCAGATTCGGCGCGGGCAGTCCCACCCGCCGCTCCCACTCTATCGCCGCGTCCTGCAACTGCTGGTCGGTGCGGTTGCGCAGCGAGTTCTCCATCGCCTTGGTCACCACGAAACTCGAAGCGACCAAACCGAATCCGGCCAGCGCGACCAGCATCAGCACCAGCGTCACCCGCAGGGGGAGTCTGCTCACCGCGTGGGCTCACGCATCACATAGCCGACACCGCGCAGCGTGTGGATCAACCGCTGCTCGCCGGTGTCGACCTTCTTGCGCAGATACGACACGTAGGTCTCCACCACGCCCACCTCGCCACCGAAGTCGTAGCGCCACACGTGATCGAGGATGCGAGGTTTACTCAGCACGCTGCCCGCGTTCACCATGAAGTAGCGCAACAGCGTGAACTCGGTGGGGGACAACGCCACCGGTTCGCCCGCTTTCCACACCTCGTGTGTGTCGTCGTCGAGTTCGATGTCGGCGAAGCGCAACCGGGTGCTCGCCTTCTCGGGTTCGGCGTGGCCGGCGCGCCGCAGGATCACCCGCAGCCGCGCCACCACCTCCTCCAGGCTGAACGGCTTGGTGACGTAGTCGTCGGCGCCGAGGGTGAGCCCGGTGATCTTGTCGTCCACCTCGTCGCGCGCGGTCAGGAACAGCACCGGCGCGTCGATCCCGTCGGCGCGCAACCGGCGCAGCAGGCCGAAGCCGTCCATGCCGGGCATCATCACGTCGACGATCAGCGCCTGCGGGCGGAACGCGCGCGCCCGGTCCAGCGCCTCGGCGCCGTCGGCCGCCGTCGCCACCTCGAACCCCTGGTAGCGCAGGCTCACCGCCAGCAGCTCGACGATCATCGGTTCGTCGTCGACGACGAGTACCCGCGCCTCGGGCACATCAGGCACACCGCTCATGCCCCTATGCTCCACCACCCCGCTGGGAAGTGGCTGGACCGACGCTGTGAGGTCGCTGTGTGCCTCTAGCGTTGGTCGGCGGGGTAGGTCTGCTCGTCGCTCATCAGCGCCGAACCCGCCACATTGCCCTGCGACAGGGCGTCGAGGAACGCGCGCGCCCACCGTTCGACGTCGTGGGTGAGCACCTGGCGACGCAGGGACCGCATCCGGCGGCGCTTGGTGTCGCGATCGTCGTCGAGTGCGCCGATGATCGCGTCCTTCACGCTGTCCAGATCGTGCGGGTTGCACAGGTAGGACTGGCGCAGCTCGGCCGCGGCGCCGGTGAACTCGCTCAGCACCAGGGCGCCGTTGAGGTCGCTGTGGCAGGCCACGTACTCCTTCGCGACCAGGTTCATGCCGTCGCGCAGGGGCGTCACCAGCATGGCGTCGGCGGCGATGAAGAAGGCGATCAACTCGTCGCGGGGGATCGGGCGGTGCAGGTAGTGCACGACCGGGTAGCCGACGCGGGCGAACTCGCCGTTGATCCGGCCCACCTGACGTTCGATGTCGCCGCGCATCTTGATGTAGCTCTGCACGCGTTCGCGGCTGGGGGTGGCCAGCTGCACCATCACCGTCTCGGTCGGGTCGATGCGGCCCTCCTCGAGGAGTTCCTGCAGCGCGTTGAGCCGGATGTCGATGCCCTTGGTGTAGTCGAGGCGGTCGACGCCGAGCATGATGTTCTTGGGATTGCCCAGCTCAGCACGGATTTTCGCGGCTCGCTCGCGCACCGAACGACGCCGGGAGGACTCGTCGAGTTCGGCCGAATCGATCGAGATGGGGAACGCGCCGACGCGCACCGTGCGGAAACCGACCTGCACCACACCCAGCTTCGAGCGAACCCCGATCGTGCCGCGTGAGGTGGGTTGACCGGCCAGTCTGCGGGCCAGGTAGAGGAAGTTCTGCGCGCCGCCGGGCAGGTGGAAGCCGATCAGGTCGGCGCCGAGCAGGCCCTCGACGATCTCGGTGCGCCACGGCATCTGCATGAACAGCTCGACCGGCGGGAACGGGATGTGCAGGAAGAAGCCGATGGTCAGGTCGGGGCGCAGCATGCGCAGCATCTTGGGCACCAGCTGCAGCTGGTAGTCCTGCACCCACACCGTGGCGCCCTCGGCGGCCACCTTCGCGGTCTCCTCGGCGAAGCGCCGGTTGACCTCGACATAGGCCGCCCACCACGCCCTGTCGTACACCGGGCGCACGATCACGTCGTGGTACAGCGGCCACAGCGTGCCGTTGGAGAACCCTTCGTAGTAGTCCTCCACCTCCTGCGCCGTGAGCGGCACCGGGTACAGCTCGAGCCCGTCTTCGATGATCGGTTCGACCTCGACATCGGGCACACCGGCCCAGCCGACCCAGGCGCCTTTGTTGCTGCGCAGCACCGGTTCCAGCGCGGTCACCAGCCCGCCGGGGCTGCGCTTCCACCGGGTGGTGCCGTCGGGAAGGCGCTCGAGGTCGACCGGGAGCCGGTTGGCGACGACAACGAATCCCGAACCTGCGCCGTTCGGCACGAGGGTTTCACTGTTTTCGGACGGACGGTCGTTGGACGGTTGATCGATCATTTGGTCCACTCACGCATCCTTATGCGTCGCAGGGGTGCGCTGTGTCAGGCGGGGGCGATGCCGAGCATCGACAGCAGCATGCGGCATTCGTCGGCGTCTTCGGCGTGTGCCGCGACGACCTTCTGTGCCTGGCGGGCGGTCTCGTCGGCAAGCGGCTCGAGTTCGTCGTCGGCGATGTCGTTGGCGGTGCTCTTCGCGGCCATAATGGGTTCGTCCTCCCGGTTTCCCTGCGCTCTACCTGCGAGTGATCAATACTATCGGGCGCCGGCGCACGGCCGATGAACTAGCGACGCGTAACACCCCGCCCCGGTGCCGTGTCGTGGCGGTCCCGTTACCGTGGGGCAGTACACGATCGACCCCGCAGAGAGGTTTCTTTCATGCCACTGGCCACGGTGAACGGCATCGCACTGAACTATCAGGTCAAGGGCGACCGTACCAAGGGCACCGACGTCAAGGGCGGTGGTCCGCTGGTGGTGTTGATCATGGGGACGGGCTCGCCGGGGCGGGTGTGGGAGCTGCATCAGGTTCCCGCGCTGGTCGCGGCCCGTTACCGGGTCTGTGTGTTCGACAACCGGGGGATCGCGCCGTCGTTCGAGGCCGCGGGCGGGATGCGGATCGAGGAGCTGGTCGCCGATACCGCCGCGCTGATCGAGTTCCTCGACGAAGGTCCCGCGCTGATCGCGGGCACCTCGATGGGTGCGCGGGTGGCGCAGGAGCTGGCGCTCGCCCGGCCCGATCTGGTGCGCAAGGCCGTGTTCATGGCCGGGCACGGCAGGCTGGATCAGTTCCAGAAGACGCTGTCGGCCGGTGAGCAGGAGCTCGACGCCTCGGCGGTGAAGCTGCCCGCGAAATTCGAGGCGGCGTTGAGCGCGGTGATGAATCTGTCGCCCGCGACGATGGCCGACACCAACGCGGCGCGCGACTGGCTCGACCTGTTCGAGTTCAGCGTGGGGACGCCCTCGCCCGGCGTCCGTGCCCAGCGGGCGATGGATCACGAGTTCGATCGGGTCGCCGCGTATCGTTCGATTACGGTGCCCTGCTTGGCAATTGGGTTCGCCGATGATCGGATGATTCCGCCGTACCTCTCGCGCGAGGTCGCCGAGGCCATTCCCGGCGCCCGCTACCAGGAGGTCCCGGATACCGGTCACTACGGCTACCTGGAGCGTCCCGAGGCGATCAACAAGATATTGCTCGACTTCTTCGCCGCCTGACCGCCCCGACCGGGGCAGCATCGGGTAACTCCCTACCAGTAACGTATGCCTTGCTAGGGTCGACACAACGCTCGTGGCTTCGCGGCCGCGCAGTGATCCTGTACACAGCGCCAGTATCCAGTGAGGTGAAATGAGCACCAACCCCTTCGACGACGAGGACGGCCGCTTCTTCGTTCTGGTCAACGATGAAGAGCAGCACTCCCTGTGGCCCGCGTTCGCGGAGGTCCCGGCGGGCTGGCGTGTCGTGTTCGGCGAAGAAAGCCGGGCAGCGTGCGTCGAGTACGTCGAGAAGAACTGGACCGACATGCGGCCCAAGAGCCTGCGTGACGCGATGGCCGCCGACGACGCAGCTCGCGCCCAGTCCTGATCTCCTCCGCCACCGCGTGACACCATCCGGTGCCACGCGGTTGGCGTGCGCGGCTAAGATAGTCGCGCACCACCCGCCTCCTTAGCTCAGTGGTAGAGCACCGCTCTTGTAAAGCGAAGGTCGTCAGTTCAATCCTGACAGGGGGCTCGACAAGGACCTGACCTGTGAAAGCAGGTCAGGTCCTTTTTGTCTCGTGACCATTGTGTCAGTGGCCGGTTAGGGTCGGGGGATGGTTCCGCTGTCTCATGCGGCGGCGTTTGTGGTTGCCGCGTTCGTCATCATCGTGATTCCGGGTCCGAATGTGCTGTTCGCTATCGGGCGGGCGCTGACCCTGGGCCGCAGGCCGGCGATTCTGTCGGTGATCGGCGCGGTGGCCGGCTCGGCCGTTCCGCTGGTCGCGGTGGCTTTCGGGCTGGGGGCGGTGTTGATGGCGTCGTCCGCGCTGTTCCTGATCGTGAAGGTCGCCGGCGCCGCCTACCTCATCCACTTGGGCGTCGTGACGATTCGGGATCGGAAGAAGTTGGTGACGGCGCTCGCGGCGGAGGTGCCGAACACCACGGGTCGGCGGGTGCTGTGGCAGGGCTTCGTTGTCGGCGCGACCAATCCCAAGACGATGGTGTTCTTCGGTGCGGTCCTGCCGCAGTTCACGGTGCCGGAGGCGGGCGCACTGCCCGCTCAGTTGCTGGTGCTCGGCGCGATCTTCCTCGTGATTCAGATGGCTTCGGACAGTGCGTGGGCGTTGCTCGCGGGCACCGTGCGGACGTGGTTCGCGCGATCTCCGCGCCGACTCGCGGCGGTCGGCAGCGTGGGTGGGGCGATGATCATCGGAGTGGGTGGCAGCGTGGCGTTCTCCGGGGCCAACTGAACGGTGCGGTGGCGTTATGGGCGGTCGTAGATTCCGTGATCGCCGATTCGTCGCCAGACCAGGATCGGCTCGCTCTCGTTCGTCTTCTCCAGGTGGAAAGTGGCCCTACCGTCCGGTGAGGTGAAATTCCACGTGAGTGAGTAGACCTCGCAGTTGCTCAGTTTGTGAATCCGCAGGCGTATCGGCCAGGGTGGTGAGCCCGCGAACGCTCCGGCGTCGATGGCCGGCAGGAAATGTGAGCGTAGGGCTTGCTGGAACATGCGTTGATGTTCAGCGGGCAGACGTCGCAAATCTCGATCGAACGATGCAAGCGTCCGGTATTTCACTCCACCGCCTCGCTGGGACCCGACGCCATGGTGTCGAGGTGCGCCAAGAACGATTCGGCGTTGTCGAAAGTGCTGTGTCGCCCAGCCTCGACATCGGCTTCGGCCTCGCGTTCAGCTGCCTGGTGGCCCTCGTTCCAGAACCAGATCTCATCGACTGGGACCGGCAATGTGGGCCGAAGCTCGATCACGCCGTCTTCGCGTTCGGTGATCTCCAGCTGCGCACCTGGCTCGTCCAGCCGGTACTTCTTCCGGAGCTCGGCAGGCAGCGCGACCGTGCCACGTCCCTGGATTGCCGCGTATCCGCGAAAATTGCCCATCGCCCCACTATCCCATTGAGCAGTAAAGCCGTCAAGCAGCAAAGCTGCTATCCCGGATGGGGTGAACTCGTGGAGCGATGCGCCCATTTCAGAGAAGATTCGGCGGATCTCGTCGAGAGTTGTCGTATCCGGGTCGGCCCGTTCGTGGTGTTGATAGAGGCAGCCGATCGGCGGCCACCGACGAAGGGAGATCGTTATGACTCAGTACCTGCTTTCCGTTGTTGTCGAGCCGAGTGTTTATGACATTCCGCAGGAGGAGGCGCAGCCGCAGTACGAGGCGACGGGAAGGTTCAACGACGAGCTCCAAGCCGAAGGGGTATGGGTGTTCGCGGGTGGGCTCGGGCGGATCGATGAGGCCACCACGGTCGACAACACCGGTGCTGATGTGGTCGTCACCGACGGGCCGTATGCCGAGACCAAGGAGTGCCTCGGCGGATTCTGGGTCGTGGAGGTACCCGACCTCGATGCCGCGCTGAAGATCGCCGCCAGGGCGTCGAAGGTCTGCGAGCAGAAGATCGAGATCAGGACGTTCGACGGCGCATGAGCGACGACACTCGCGCCCGGATCGATCGGATCTATCGCGAGGAGTACGGCCGGGTGGTCGCCTCGCTCGCCCGGCGTTTCGGCGATCTCGACATCGCCGAGGACGCCGCGGGCGAGGCCCTGCTCACAGCCATCGAACGGTGGCCGGTCGACGGCATACCGCCCAACCCGGGCGGCTGGCTGACCAAGACCGCGGGCAACCGCGCGATCGACCGGATCCGCCGGGAATCACTGCGCGACGCGAAACACCAGGCAGCCATGATCATCGACGATCACACACCGCACGAACCGACCGGACCGATCAACGACGACCGTCTCCGGCTCGTCTTCACTTGTTGCCATCCGGCATTGGCGCCGGAGGCGCGAGTCGCGCTGACACTGCGCCTGCTCGGCGGGCTCACCGTCGGCGAGATCGCTCGTGCGTTTCTCGTTGCCGAAACGACCATGGCGCAACGCATCACCCGCGCCAAGGCCAAGATCAAAGCCGCGCACATCCCGTTCCGGGTGCCCGATCGCGATGACGTCACCGATCGGCTCGGCGGTGTGCTGGCCGTCATCTACCTCATCTTCAACGAGGGGTATCTCGCAGGCGCGCAATCTGTTCGGGCCGACTTGACGGCGGAGGCGGTTCGGCTCGGCCGCATCATGCGCGATCTGCTGCCCGATGACGGCGAGGTTGCCGGGTTGCTCGCGCTGATGTTGCTCATCGACGCCCGCAGCGCGGCGCGGTTCGCGGGCGGGGAATTGGTGACGCTCGGCGAGCAGGACCGCGGCGGCTGGGACCACACCCTCATCGCCGAAGGGCACACGCTCGTACGCGAATGCCTGCGCCGGGTCGCGGCAGGCGGCGACCCACCTGGTCGCTATCAGATCATGGCGGCGATCAACGCGGTCCACACCGACGCGGCCGACTCCCGCGACACCGACTGGAACCAGATCGTCGCCCTCTACGACCAGCTCTACACCGTCACCCCGACCCCGATCGTCGCCCTCAACCGAGCCGTCGCCATCGCCGAACTCGATGGTCCGAATGTCGCGCTGGCACAGATAGACGCGCTGCCGCTCGACGGGTACCACGCTTGGCACGCCGCCCGCGCCGATCTGCTCCGCAGGTTGGGGCTCAGCGCCGAGGCGAGATCCGCCTACGACGCCGCGATCGCCGCCACGCAGAACCCAGCCGAGCGCGCATACCTGACCAGGAGGCGCGAGCATCTTGTGTAGAAGGGTCCATCCGGGGACCGGCGCGCATCGATGGCATGGACTCGCTTGGTCATCGCGGCCCGTTCGTGTTGAGGTAGAGGACAGGGCCGTCGCCGAATGCGCCCTGCTCGTTCATCGCCAGCAGGGCCGCCATGGCCTTGGCGGTATAGACGGGTTCGAGGTGCAGGTGCTCGCGGTCGGCTGACAAGGACTGGGCGCGTTCGCCTTCCGGCGTGGGGTGGCCGTAGCCGCTGCCGAGCCAGTCGGTGACGATATCGATGTCCTCGACTCGCGGGTCGAGATCGGACAGGTCCGCGCCTCGCTTACGCAGCAGTTGCGCGGTACGGCGGGCGAGCCGGGTGATCGTCGCCGGGTCCAACCGCAGCGTGTCGTTGACTACGACACCGACTGCTCGGGTCGTCAAGCCTGCCATCCGCAAACCGAGCTGCAGCCCCGCGATCGTGCCGCCGGATCCGACGGCGGTCACGAGGTGGGTGGGCTCGGGTAGCTCGCCGCGGTGCACTTGTCCGGCCAGTTCGAGCGCGGCCTCGACGTATCCGAGGACACCGACCGGCGAGGATCCACCGGGCGGCAGGTAGTAGGGCAGATGCCTTCCGCTCGTGTGTCGGGCGAACAGTATCGGCGCGGTGAGGACGGTCCGCGTCTTCGAATGCGTGAAATAGAGTGCGGCGCCGCTGTTCTCGAGTCGGCTCAGCTGGGCGCGGACGTGCTCGTCCACGGGCTGGTCGACGAGGGCGAGAGCGGTGCCGAGTCCGTGGTCGCGTGCGTACAGGGCGACGGCCAGTCCCCAGTTCGTACCCAATCCGCCGACGGTCAGGATGGTTCGGGAACCGCGCCGGTGTGCGTCGGGGAGAATCCATTCCAGCTTGCGGACTTTGTTGCCACCCCACCCGCCGTCACCGAACGCGCAGTCGTCTTTGAGCCAGACCGGCGCGCCGCCGGCAGGCAGCCCATCGAGTCGGCGGACCGGCGTCGGGCCGGAGCTCAGTCCGATATGCGGCAGGGTTTCGCGCAGGCGTGGAAAGCGTTGGTGCAGAAGCGGAGTATTCATCGGCCGGTGTCGCGGAACCAGTCGCCGATCCGTGAGCGCGGCAAATTTTCCTCCTCGGATTCGGTGCTTGCCTACCGTATCGAATCTGCTGCGCGCGGCCATCGAAATCGCCGCCGAACAAGGAGTCGCCCACGGTGCCGTGGTCGAGTGTCGCCGCTCGACGATCCGGCCGACGGCCGAGCGCTACGGCACGTGGAGGTCTGCGCCGGAGCACTGCATGGTCTGGCCCGCGGACAGGCCGGAGGTGCCTACCGCGCCGGTCAGGCGGACCGTGCCCTAGCCGGTGTTCACGTCGGAGCTGGGCATGTTGCCGCCGGCTGGATGGAGAGGGTGCCGGGGCGGTCGTCCGACGAGGTCGCCCGTGGCCGTCACGGGGATACTGTCCGCGCCGCCGAAAAGAACTTCGCCGACAGCTGTCGTATTCGGTCGGTCCTGTTCGTGGAACTGAGGAGAGGCAGCAACGGGCTGCCCACACCACATATGAGTACGACATGACCACTTCCGCTTACGTCGCGCCCGTTGTCCGCAGCAGCTCCGCCTTCTGGCGTCCGGCCGCACTGGCGGCCGTCGGCGCCGCGGCCGCGACAACGGCTGTAGCCGCCGTCGCCCACGCCGTCGGCGTTTCTCTCGCAATCGAAGGCGAACAGATCCCGCTCGCCGGATTCGCCCAGCTCACCTTGATCTTCGCCGCGATCGGCATCCTCTTCGCCGCCGCCCTGCGCAAGTGGGCCCGAAACCCTCGCGCGGTGTTCGCACGCACCACGATCACCCTGACCGCGCTGTCGCTCGTCCCCGATCTGATCGTGAACGCAGCCGCCGACACCAAGCTCACCCTGATGCTCACCCACCTCGTCGCCGCCGCGGTCGTCATCCCGGTGGTCGCCGCCCGGCTCGATGCCTAGCGCCGCCTGGTACTTCGTGAGCGGCCACAGAAAACTGGGCCACAGCGGAATCGTGTGCAGACACCCCGGGCTGTACACGATTTCCGCTGTGGATGTTCCACGAGTGTTGTTGGCTACCAGGCTGATTGGCGGGTGCTTGCCGTGGCCTTCTCGATCAGGTGTTGGAGGTGGACTTCGATTCGGTCGGACGTGGTGGGGGTTACTTCTACTCGTTCGCCTTCTTGGATCAGGTAGCGGCCGTCGTCGGTGTAGTCGACCAGTTGGAGAGTGGTGCCGCCTTCTTGCCAGCCGTCCAGGGCTGGGCCGGTGGCTACGCGGAATTCCGCGTAGGTGGTGAAGGGGCGTTTGAGGAATTTGAGGGCTTGTTCGGCGGGGGTGCGGTGGCGGGCGTAGGGGTCGGGGGTGGTGGTGAAGTCGTCGCGGTGGACGTTGAAACCGCCGGTGGTGCCCGCGGGGGTTTTCGGGAGGATGGCCAGCAGGCGGGAGACGATGGCGTGGGCCGGACGCAGCGAGATCAGGATGTTGCCGCCCTGGCCGTATTCGGGACCGGGGAGCTGGGCGGCGACCACGCCGTTGCTCGCCTCGGTGGTCGCGCAGGCGCGGACCATCCGGGTGCGGCCGTCGAAGCGGTGCCCGAACAGCTCCACCCGGATTTCGGGGTGCGCGAGGGCGTGTAAGGCGTGGTACAGCGATTCGTCGGTGCCCATTTTGGCGATCAGCGAGTCCGCCGCACGACGGCATTCCCGGTCGAACTCGACCTGCGTTTCGACACCTGCCGTGAACGTGAGGGGCCAGGGCATGCGGTCGCGGCCGAGCGTTTCCCAGGCGACCCAGAATTCGAACGGGGTCAGTTCCCAGGTGTCGGTCATGCGTCGCCGCCGATCACCGGCGGGACGTGCAGGCGTTCGGGGCCGAGCAGTTCTTCGTGGACGCCGCGCAAGTAGTCGGGAGCCTGGTGCTCGTTCTCGTCGTCCTTGCCGCCGCCGCGCGCACCGGGGGCGCCCATTCCGCCCATGCCGGACATGCCCGAGCGACCCGACGACGCACCGGAACCCGCGCCCGCTCCCGCACCGGCGCCCTGCTTCTGACCGGCGGTCCCGGGGACAGCCGCGCCGGGCGTGCCCGCACCTGCTCCGGCACCGGCGCCCGCGCCTGCTCCGCCGCCGGAGCCGAGTCCGCCGGGGGACGTGCCGGCCGGGGTCGTGCCCGGGCTGGTGCCTGACGGGGTAGTGGCGGTGGGGGTTTCCGGCGTTGTCGTGGCGGCGGTGGTCTCGTCGCCGGTCGTGTCGTCAGTGGTGGTGTCGTCGGTGGTGTCGTCGTCACCGGTGTCGGTGGTGGTGGGGGTTTCCGGCTCCGTGGTGGAGGGGGTGGTGTCGTCGGTGCTCGGCTTGGTGGTGGTGCCGGTGGGCTTGTCGGTGGTGGTGCCAGTCGGCTTGTCCTTGGTGGTGTCGCCGGTGGGCTTGTCGGACTGGGGTTTCGATGGCTCGGGGACCTTCGGGACCTGGGTGTCGGACTGTTGCGCGACTGGCTTGTAAACGGTCTCCATCACCTGGCGCGCCGCGGCTTGGGCGGCATCGGAGCGGCCCGCGCTGGTGCTGTCCATGACGAAGCTGGTTACGGTGCCGAGCCCGGGCGCGACCGCGTTAGAGAGCGTGGTGGCGACCAATCCCGCGACGGTGCTGCTCTGTTGGTCGGACTCGTGCGGTACCGAATACTTCACCTGATTGAAGCCGGAGTAAGCCTCTTCCATCTTGTTGCCGATCAGGGATGCGGCCTGGTCGACCTTGTGCACGTCGGCGAGATAGCTCTTTGTGCTCGCCAGCGCTTGGCTCGCCGCGCTTCCCGACCAGCCCCGTTCCATTTCCTTCTGGATATTGTCGTGGAAGGTAGTGGCTTTCGTCGTGGTGTCCGTGGCCAATTGCCGCCAGGCCTGAACGCTGCTGTTCATCGTCTCAGGTTTGATTGACTCGACAAATTTCATGATATCCGAATGGCTCATGGTGACGAACGGTTCCATGACGGGTGGCACGACCTGCTGCGTGAACTCGCCAGAAAAGCCGCTGGCGAGACTCGAATTCTCGGCGTATATGCGGGACCGTGCGCTGTCGCCAGCGGCCTGGGCGTCTAGCTCGGACTGTGTGGCGGAGACATCGGAATCGAACAGCGAGCCGATTCGATCGCTAATTCTGGAGGGGCTCGATGCTGTCAATGCAACGCTGCCCAGTTTGCTCATGAAATCTGAAAAAGTCATTTATCCCCCCGGACTCAATCTAGTTTGTTAGTCTGTTGCTTAATGGCCAGCTGGGTAGCCTCATCGCAGTCCTTGTATGCGGCACCAGCTTTGCGGTACATGTCGGCCATATTGGTTAAGATCTCTATGTGCTTCGCGGCGGCGTCTGTGTAGGAGCCATTGCCCTGGCCGTTCGCGAGGTCAGCAAACTTCGTTCCGAGTGCCTTCGCGGAGTTCAAGCTACCGAATGAGTCGACCAAGACCATGTCTTGAGTTCGTCGCGAAAGGGTTCGCAGTTCGGAGATGTAGTCGTCGCACTGCTTGGCACATCGTTCGGCGGCGTAGAATTCTATGATAAGCCGACCCGCAGCAGCTTCTCCTGCTAGAGTTTGGAACTCTTTTGCAATTTCGTTTGTATCTGCCATCGTTTGAGTCTTTCTGATCAGCGGTCCGCTACTGGGGCAGGATGGTCACAAAATGTGGCGCGGCATCGTTGGCCAGCTGGCAAGGATCTGTCGATGCCTTGTTGTCTACGAACTTGCTCGCCTGCAATGTGATCGTTCCCTGTGCGCTTTCAAAAGCTATTCCGCACTGATCTGGCGGGGTCTTTGTTCCGAGAAGGTACTGGGTAGCCTTCCTATCGCCGATAGAGACATCTTTGAAGTCATGGAGGTAGTCGTTCGCACGAAACTCCTTCATGGTTTTAGTTGTCGTGAAGAGGGAGATGAAGTAGCCATTGGCGGTCCAGGCACACCCCTTCCAATCTGCTCGCGGCACCGAGAAGGGGTTGTCGTCCTTCGTTGCAGGATCGGCCCCCGCCGCCTGCAGCACCCTGTCCGACACCGTGCACGGATCGAACAGCTGCTCCTTGGTCAGCGGAGTCCCGCTGGCCTCGGGCTGCCCGTCGACCGCAGTGGAACATCCGGCGAGCGCCACTACAGCGCACACCCCGGCGGCAAAGCCAACCAGTCGCATCGTCTCTCCTCTTTCGCACACAACGACCACTCGATGTCTTAGACGCGCGCCCGGTCGTTTCGGTTCCATCCAGGGCAGAACTCAGGCTGGGACGTTTGCTCCGTGGCCGAGGTCGCGGAGGGCAGCCTTGATCTTGGTCTGGGCTTCGTCGAGGGATTCGGGGGTGGGGTCGGTGTTCGCGCCCGAGATGTCGAAGTCGCCCATGGTGTAGGCGGGGAAGACGTGGGTGTGCAGGTGGGGGACCTCGAGGCCGGCGATGAGCAGGCCGGCGCGGGGGGCGTCGAAGGCGACGCGGACCGCCTGGCCGATCTTCTGGGCGACGCCCATCATCCGAGCCATCACGGCGGGATCCACGTCTTGCCACTGGTCGATCTCCGCGCGCGGGACGACGAGGGTGTGGCCCTGGGTGACGGGGCCGATGGTGAGGAAGCCGACGAACTCGTCGTCTTCCCAGACGAAGCGGCCGGGGATCTGACCTGCGATGATCGCGCTGAAAACGGATGCCATACCGGTGAGCGTAGCTAGATCGACACGAAATGCGACAGGATGCCCTGCACCTCGTAGATGTCGACCTGACGGGTGAAACGCTGCTTGACCGGCTCGTCGCCGCTGCCGATCCAGATGTAGAGCTCGGCGTCGAGGTCGAAGGTGCCCGCGGTTTCGACGGTGAAGTGGCTGATCGAACGGTAGGGGATGCTGTGGTAGCTGACCTTGCGGCCGGTGACGCCCTGTTTGTCGACCATGATCAGGCGGCGATTGGTGAACAGCATCGCGTCGCGGACCAGGATGAACGCGGCATACACCTGCTCGCCCTGCCCGAACAGCTTCGCGTATTCCTGCTGGGCGGCGGCCGGATCTATACGACCGGCATTGCCCATCATCCCATCGAGCAGGCCCATGGCTTTCCCCCGTTTCAGTGGCGGCTGCCGCGCCGCCCCTGGTCCCATTGTGGCGCAAGTGAAGCCGGGCCGGGAGATGGTTGCGCCGCTCAGCGCGGTCGGCCCTATCGCGGAGACCGAGGACGGCGCGACTAATCTATGGCCGTGCGCGTACTCGTCATCGGTTCCGGAGCCCGTGAACATGCCCTCGTCCTGGCGTTGCGCCGGGATCCGTCCGTGACGGCGGTGATCGCCGCCCCGGGCAACCCCGGCATCGGCCAGCACGCCGAGCTACGTCCGGTCGATCCCTGCTCCGCCGACGACGTCGCCGCGCTGGCCGGCGAAGTGGCCGCCGACCTGGTAGTGATCGGCCCCGAGGTGCCGCTGGTCCTCGGCGTCGCCGACGTCGTGCGCGCGGCCGGGTTCCCGGTGTTCGGCCCGTCGGCCGACGCGGCGCGGATCGAAGGGTCGAAGGCGTTCGCCAAAGATGTGATGGCGGTGGCCGGGGTGCGGACCGCGCACAGCGAGATCGTCGACACTCCGGCCGAGCTGGACGCGGCGCTCGACCGCTTCGGCCCGACCTGGGTGGTCAAGGACGACGGGCTCGCCGCGGGCAAGGGCGTGGTGGTGACCGCCGACCGGCGCGCGGCCCGCGATCACGGCGCCGAACTGCTGGAGCAGGGACATCCGGTGCTGCTGGAGTCGTTCCTCGACGGGCCGGAGGTGTCGCTGTTCTGCCTGGTCGACGGTGAGACCGTGATTCCGCTGTTGCCCGCGCAGGACCACAAGCGGGTCGGCGACGGCGATTCCGGCCCGAACACCGGCGGTATGGGCGCCTACACGCCGCTGCCGTGGCTTCCCGCGGAGACGCTGAACGAGATCGTCGACGACGTGGTGAAGCCCGTCGCCGCCGAGCTCGTCGCGCGGGGCAGCTCGTTCTCGGGCCTGCTGTACGCGGGTCTGGCGATCGGTACGAACGGTCCGGCTGTCGTCGAATTCAATTGCCGCTTCGGCGATCCCGAGACCCAAGCCGTGCTCGCGCTGCTGGACAGCCCGTTCGCCGAACTGCTGCACGCCACCGCGACCGGGCGCCTCGCCGAGGTCGACGCACCGCGCTGGAAGGACGGTTCCGCGATCACTGTCGTGCTCGCCGCCGAGAACTACCCGGCGCGACCGCGCACCGGCGATGTGATCACCGGCGCCGATGACGGCGCGCTGGAGGGCGAAACGCTGGTGCTGCACGCCGGTACGGATCAGCGCGAGGACAAGGCGCTGGTGTCGGCGGGCGGGCGTGTGCTGAATGTGGTCGGTGTCGGTGCGGATCTCGCGCAGGCGCGGGAGCGGGCCTATGCGCGACTCGCGGGAATCAAGCTCCCCGGCAGCCACTTCCGGACCGATATCGGTGCCACCGAAGTTGTTGTTCCGGAACGTAACAGCGTCGCAGGGTAATCGCGCGATCGGTGATCAGCGGTGCGCGACCGCTGATCACGATCGAGCGGGAAACGGTGGCCGAGGAACGTCGCGCGGCTGCGCCGATCAGGCGGTGAGGTCGAGGACCTGGGCGTTCGGGGCATTCGTCTGAATGGAGGCGATTCCCTTCTTGGCGCCTTCCTTGCTTTCGTACCCCTGACTTTCGAGGACGATTTCGCCGTTTCCGGCCTTCAGGTGGAAACGGAACTTCCCCGCCTTGTCCTTGAATACCTCGAACTTGCCTGCCATGGTTGCCTCGCTTCGGTTCGGAGGAAAACACTCGACAGGTTTCACATTAACGTTCTCGTGATGTCGATGGTCTCGACGTGATGTCAATCGAGACGCAATCCATGCATCGCGAGCCAGGCCTGCGGATCCACATGCTGACCGTTTTGCACGATTTCGAAATGCAGGTGCGGGCCGGTGGAATCGCCGCGATTGCCGATGCGCGCGATCTGCATTCCGGCGGGGACGCGCTCGCCCTGGGAGACGAAGAAGTCGTACATGTGACCGTAGATGCTGATGGTGCCGTCGTCGTGGCGGATACGGACCCACAGGCCGAAACCCTGCGCCGGACCCGCTTCCACCACCGTGCCGTCGGCGACGGCGTAGATGGGGCTGCCGATGGGGCCCGCGATGTCGATGCCGCGGTGCATGGTGCCCCAGCGGGAGCCGAAACCGGAGGTGAACGCGCCTTTGGCGGGCAGGCTGAACCCGCCGACGGACGGGGTCGAGCCGGGCATCATCGCACCGGGGACCACCGGGGCACGCTGGCCCATCCAGTCCTGCCATTCACCCGATGCCGCGGCCGCCGCCTCCGCCTTCGCGCGTTCGAGGGTGGCGCGGGCCGCCGCGGCGACCACGTGCGCTTCGCGGCGCTTCTCACCTGCGGCGATGGCATCGAGCATGGGGGTCACCGACTGGGGGTTGGGCAGGAGTTGCGGGGGATAGGCGATGGCCACGTGGAGTGCTTCGCCGGGGGCGAGCGGTCGCTCGTCGACGGCGCCGCCGAACTGTCCGTCGGCCGCCACGAACACCGCGACCGCGAGCACGCCGGCGATGAGCACGCGCCGTTCGAGCAGGACCGCACGCACCCGCTCTCGACTGGGCCTGCGCGCCCACATCCCTTCGGCCTGCGCCTTGGGCCGACGCCAGAAAACCTTGCGCACCTCACCGCTACGCAGCTCGCCCGCGATATCGGCGACCACCGGATACCGCGCGGCCCACTCGGCCATCCGATCGCGCGCCGCGACCTTCGACGGCAACTGCTCACGCCAATTCGCCTGCAAGATACGGCCGTTGACGCTGACGGCCCGACGCTTCGCGGTGTCAGCGGATCGCGCCGATTCGACGGGGTCTTGTCGCGAGCTGTCGACGGCGGGCTGTCCGGATTCGGGGTCCACGCTCTGCTCGGGGGTGCTCGCCCGCACGTCCCGTGCTGTCCCTGTCCGCTTCATCCCGCCCCCGCGCCCCGGCCCCGACGTGACCACAGGGGTCGCGTCGGTGGCTGCGTATTCGCTGTCGGAGCCATTGTGCCGACCATATCTGTGAACGCCCGCAATCGGGTGCTCTACCGTCTCTCGGGTGTCCAGAGAATCGCGCCGGTCGGCCATTGCCCCTTTCTACGTCATGGATGTGTGGAAAGCGGCCGCTGAACGCGCCAGGTCGCACGGCGATGTGCTGGTGCTCGCGGCGGGACAGCCGTCCACGCAGGCGCCCGCGCCGGTGCTGCGAGCCACCAGGGCGGCGATCGATCACGAATTGCTGGGCTACACCGAGACATTCGGCATCCTGCCGCTGCGCGAGGCCATCGCGGGGCATCACAGCGAGACCTACGGCTATGACGTGCACCCGGACGAGGTGGTGGTGACGACCGGCTCGTCGGGCGCGTTCACGCTGATCTTCCTGGCCGCCTTCGACGCGGGCGACACCGTGGTGGTGGCCCGCCCCGGCTATCCCGCCTACCGCAACACGCTGTCCGCGCTCGGCTGTGAGGTCGTCGAACTGGACTGCGGCCCGCAGACCAGATTCCAGCCGACCGTGGCGATGCTCGAGGCCCTGCCCGAACCGCCCGCCGGTCTGGTGGTGGCCAGTCCGGCCAACCCGACCGGCACCATGATCGACCCCGCCGAACTCGCCGCGCTGGCCCGCTGGTGCGAACAGCACGGCACGCTGCTGATCTCCGACGAGATCTATCACGGCATCACCTACGCGGGCGCGAGCACGCCGACCGCCTCGGCGTGGGAGTTCTCCCGCGAATCGGTGGTGATCGGTTCGGTGTCGAAGTACTTCTCGATGACCGGCTGGCGGCTGGGCTGGATGCTGGCCCCGGCCGATCTGCGCCCGGCGCTGCAACGGCTGGCGTCGAATATGACGGTGTGCCCGCCCGCCATCTCCCAGTACGCGGCCGTGCACGCTTTCGGGCCGGAAGCCAAGGATGAGCTGGACGGGCATGTGCGCCGGTACGCGCGCAACCGAGCGCTGCTCCTGGAGGGTCTGCCCGCGATCGGAATCACCGATCTCGCGCCCGCCGACGGCGCCTTCTACGCCTACGCCGATATTGGTCATCTGACCGATAATTCTCTCGCCTGGTGCGCCGAGGTGCTCACCGAAACCGGTGTCGCGCTGGCGCCCGGACTGGATTTCGACACCACAAATGGAAACCACACGGTCCGTTTTTCCTTCGCGGGTGCCACCGATGACATCGCCGCAGCACTGGAGCGTCTGGGACGGTTCCTGAAGGGCTGATCTGGACACTTGTCAACAGTGATGTGCGACAACAACTTTGCGTAGTACGAACACATCCGTGCCGGGATACGGTAAAACTCAGTTATCCCGAATTCCCAGTGTTTCCCCGATGACGATTGCGCACGGTTGAACTGATGATGACTGGCACGTTGGCACGGTGACCACCGCAACGACCCCGAAAGGCGAACGACGTCGGCAGGCTCTGGTGGCGGCGGCGGCTGAGCTGTTGCTCGAAGGCGGCTTCGACGCCGTGCGACATCGTTCGGTGGCCTCGCGAGCCGATCTTCCACTCGCGTCGACCACCTACTACTTCGAATCGCTGGAAGATCTGATCGCCCGCGCCGTCGAATTCAGCGGCGCGATCGAACTCGACGCGATGCGCCGCCGGGTCGGTGAGGTCAGTCATCGCAGGCGCGGCACCGAGGCGACGGTCGAGCTCGTGCTCGACGTGCTCGTCGGCCCCGACGATGGCGACCTCGACGCGCGCGGCCAGTTGATCGCCCGCTACGAGCGTTCCGTGGCGTCGGCTCGTCACCCCGAGTTACGTGAGGTCCAGCTCCGACTACGCACCCAGCTCGAAGAACTGCTCGCCGACGTGCTGCGCCGCTCCGACCGAGTGGTGCGCCCCGAGCAGTTACGCAGGCTGGTGGCCGTCGTCGACGGTGCGGTGGTCGCCGCGCTGATCGAAGGCCATCCCGAACCCCGCCGACCCGCCAGGGCCGGTCTGCTCGAAATGATCGACATCGTCGCCCCGCCCGTGGTCCCGAACATGATGCCCCAGCAGGCCGAACGGGTGCGGCAATTAGACTGAGTGCTCGTGAGCCTCGTCCCGAATGTCCTCGCCACCCGATACGCCAGCCCGGAGCTCGTCGCGCTCTGGTCGCCCGAGAACAAGATCGTGCTCGAGCGCCGGCTGTGGCTGGAGGTGCTGCGTGCGCAGGCCGAACTCGGAATCGATGTCCCCACAGGGGTTGTCGATGATTATGAACGCGTCATCGACCACGTCGACCTGGCCTCGATCGCCGAGCGTGAGCGGGTCACCCGCCACGACGTGAAGGCGCGGATCGAGGAATTCAACGCGCTCGCCGGGCACGAACACGTGCACAAGGGCATGACCAGCCGCGACCTCACCGAGAACGTCGAGCAGCTGCAGATCCGGCTCTCGCTCGAGCACGTGTACAAGCACGGCATCGCCATCGCGGCGCGCCTGGCCGAGCGGGCCGCCGAGTACCAGACCCTGGTGATGGCCGGGCGCTCGCACAACGTCGCCGCGCAGGCCACCACGCTGGGCAAGCGCTTCGCCTCCGCCGCCGACGAGATGCTGGTCGGGCTGGCGCGCGTGCGCGAGTTGATCGACCGCTACCCGCTGCGCGGGATCAAGGGCCCGATGGGCACCGCCCAGGACATGCTCGACCTGCTCGACGGTGACGCGAACAAGCTCGCCGCCCTCGAACAGCAGGTGGCCACCCACCTCGGCTTCGCGAACGTGTTCACCAGCGTGGGTCAGGTGTACCCGCGCTCGCTCGATCACGACGTGCTGTCCGCGCTGGTGCAGCTGGGCGCGGGGCCGTCCTCGTTCGCGCACACGATTCGGCTGATGGCCGGTCATGAGCTGGTCACCGAGGGGTTCCAGCCGGGCCAGGTCGGCTCGTCGGCGATGCCGCACAAGATGAACACGCGCTCGTGCGAGCGGGTGAACGGCCTGCAGGTGATCCTGCGCGGCTACGGCTCGATGGCCGCCGAGCTGGCGGGCGCCCAGTGGAACGAGGGTGACGTGTTCTGCTCGGTGGTGCGCCGCGTCGCGCTGCCCGACGCGTTCTTCGCCATCGACGGGCAGATGGAGACCTTCCTGACCGTGCTCGCCGAGTTCGGCGCCTACCCGGCGGTGGTCTCGCGTGAGCTGGACCGGTACCTGCCGTTCCTGGCGACCACCCGCATCCTGATGGCGGCGGTGCGCGCGGGCGTGGGCCGCGAGACCGCGCACGAGGTCATCAAGGAGCACGCCGTGGCGGTGGCGCTGGCCATGCGCGAGCAGGGCCGCGAACCCGATCTGCTGGATCGTCTCGCCGCCGATGCGCGGATGCCGCTCGACCGCGCCGGACTCGACGCGGCGCTGGCCGACAAGGCGGCGTTCATCGGCGCGGCATCGGACCAGGTCGCCGAGGTCGTCGCGCAGGTGCAGAAGCTGGTCGAGGCGAATCCGGACGCCGCGCGCTACACGCCGTCGCCGATTCTGTAGACCTGTGCTTCGGTAGACCTGTGCGAATCAGCCCGCCACTGCCGCCTTTTCGGCGCCGGTGGCGGGCTTTCGTGCGTCGAGGTCGATACCGTGGTCGGGTGAATCCGTACACGATCTTCGCCGACATCATCGCCGGGGCCGCCCCGTCCTCGAAGGTGTACGAGGACGACGAAGTCCTCGCCTTCATGGATATTCGTCCTGTGACGCCGGGGCATGTGCTCGTGGTGCCCAAAGTGCCCGCACCGAGTCTGGCCGATCTCGATCCCGCGTTGGGCGGCAAGCTCTTTCAGGTCGGGCAGCGGATCGCCGCCGCCCTGCGCAGCAGTGAGGTGGCAGCCGACGGGGTGAATTTCTTTCTCGCCGACGGGGTTACGGCGGGGCAGGAGGTCTTCCATGTGCACCTGCACGTGATCCCGCGAACGCCCGGTGACGGTTTCGGCCTGCGTGCCCGGCCGACGTCACCCGCGCGGGCGGATCTCGACTATCTGGCCGGTTCGATCCGGGGCGCCCTCACCCGCTGACCCGAATTCCGGGCGAAGCGGTCATCGCAAACCGGAGAGTTTGCTGAAGAAACGCCCGATACGCCGAATGCTTCCGATTCGTTCACCTGTGGGTTACTTTGGACTGTCATTGGCATGCGGTTATGGAGGGTAGATCGTGCGTCGTACAGGTGTTGCTGCTGCAGTGCTGGCTCTCGCTCTCGGTGTAATCGGACCGGCGGTGGTTCACCCCACGACGGCGTCCGCCGCGCAGATCATCGGAGTCAACGAACTGACTCCGCACCGGACGGCGATCACCGTCACCTCGCCCGCGATGGGCCGCAACGTCGATCTCCAGGTCCTGCACCCCGCGGGCGGTGGCTCGCGAGGCACGTACTACCTGCTCGACGGACTCGACCCCGGCATCGGCCAGAGCACCTGGACCAACGCCACCGACGCCGAAGCCTTCTTCCGCGACAAGAACGTCAACGTGGTGCTGCCGATGGGCGGGCAGGCCAGCTACTACACCGACTGGATCGCCGATGATCCGCGTTTCGGCCGGTACAAGTGGGAAACGTTCCTCACCCAGGAACTGCCCGGCCTGATCGACGGTCAGTTCAACGGCAACGGCTCGAACGGCATCGGCGGACTGTCGATGGGCGGCAACGCGGCCTACATCCTGGCCGCCCGCCACCCCGGCCTCTACCGGGCCGTAGCCGGTTACAGCGCCTGCCCGGACATCGCGATGGCGGCGGGCGCGATGATGTTCTCCATCGTCAACCGGGGCGGCAATCCCGGCAACATGTGGGGCGCGCCCGGCAGCCCCGAGTGGGCGGCCCATGATCCGGCCCTGATGATCGATGGGCTGCGCGGCAAGGCGCTGTACATGTCGACCGGCACCGGCATCCCCGGACCGCACGAGGCCGAACTCAAGCCCACCCTGGCCGAGAACATCTTCCTCGGCGGACCCATCGAGCTCGGCGTCAACACCTGCATGGTGGCCTTCGACCAGCGCCTGCGCGCCGCGGGCATCGGCGCCAGGATCGACTACCACCCGGTGGGCACGCACTCCTGGTCCTACTGGCAGGACGCCCTGCACGCTTCCTGGCCGGTGATCGGACCCGCGCTCGGGGCCTGAGAGTCTCCACGCGCGTTCGGGCTACCTCGCGGACCGTCGACGCAGGACCACGCTCGCGATCACGCCGATCAGCGACAGCCCGGCGACAATCAGGACGTAACCCGCGGGCAGACCGAGGATCTCGACGTATTCCTTGCTCACCACCCGGTCACGGACGGGGGCGTCCTCGGCGGCGGGACCCAGAAGGAAATCGCTGGTGATCGTCGCTGGGTGGGGGATGTAGATCGAGAGTTCGGTGAGGTAGTTGCCGCTCGCGGCCAGCGCTTTCAGGTCCGGATCGCTGGGTTCGCCGACCGGAGAGGCGAATTCGGTGGTGATGACGTGGGGTTCGGTATCGGGGTCGGTGCGTGCCACCCGGTGGTCACTGAAGACGTACAGGTGGACCGATTGCGGTGTGGTCGCCGCGGCCGACATGCGCATCGGGTACACGAGGCGGTCGGAGTCGAAGGTGAGGCGGACCGGGTCGAGGGCGCCGGAGAGGGGCTTCGCGCTGGTGAGGCGCATGGCGACGAAGGACCAGCCCTCGCGGAGATAGGGGTCGAGCGTGGCGCTCACCTCGGGCCGGAGCTGATAACCGTTGGTGTCCAGCCACTCTCGGACACCGGTGAGATCGCCGCCGCGCAGGGTGGTCGCCTCCAGCGGGCCCAACTGCACCTGACTCAGCACATCGGGACCCGAACCCGGAGCGGCACCGGATGCGTCGCCGCCGAGCGAGCCGCTGCCGAACCAGTCGTATTCGGTGACCCGCTCGGGTGCGGTCATGCGCGACAGCTCCCTGAACGAGTCCGGACTGCCCGCCGAGACGGTCGCCGGCGTCGGTGTCGGCACGATCAGGGCCGCGTCGGCACCGGTGAACTGCATCCCCAACCGCATCAGCACGGTCTCGCGCCGCCCGTCCCAGCCCAGGACCGCGGCCTCGTTGTTCACCCGCGCCGAACTGTCCCCGCTGACCACGCCGCCGCACGCACACGCGTTCGCCGACATCACCGCCCCCGAGCTCGTGGCCAGCGCCACCCCGGCAGTCACGACCAACGAACGCATTGCGTACCGCATCCCCATGCGGTCAGGCTACGCACAGCGCGCCTGCGGCAGATGCGCAGAAATACTCAGTCGTCCAGCGCGAGCCCGCTGCCTCCAGCCGCCGACGGCCGAGTTGGCGGGCCCGGTTGGAGTGGGGCGGCTACGGTGGACCAATGGCTGGCGAGAATGAGACTGTGTCGGCGCCGATCGCGAAGAGGGCGCCCTTCGAGCGGGTCCACCACGGTGACACGTTTGTCGACGACTACGAGTGGCTGCGGGACAAGGAAGACCCCGAGGTCATCGCGTACCTGGAGGCGGAGAACGCCTTCACCGCGGCGCAGACCGACCAGCTGCAGCCCCTGCGGGACAAGATCTTCGACGAGATCAAGGCCAGGACGCAGGAAACCGATCTCTCGGTCCCGACGCGACTGGGTGACTACTGGTACTACTCGCGCAGTTTCGAGGGCAAACAGTACGGCGTGCACTGCCGCTGTCCCGTCGACGCGAATGCCGAGGGCATCGACGCCTGGACGCCGCCTCAGCTGGAGGTCGGCTCGGCGATCGAGGGCGAACAGGTGCTGCTCGACAGCAATATCCTCGCCGAGGGCCTGGACTTCTTCGCGCTCGGCGCGTTCTCGCTGAGCCACGACGGCAACCTGCTCGCCTACTCCGTGGACAGCTCCGGCGACGAGCGCTACACGCTGCGGATCAAGGATCTGCGCACCGGTGAGCTGCTGGCCGACGAGGTGGCAGGCGCGGCGCCGGGGGCGACCTGGTCGCTGGACGGCACGCACATCTTCTATCAGACGGTCGACGAGTCGTGGCGGCCCGACACCGTGTGGCGTCACCGCGTCGGCACCGGCTCCGACGCCGACGTGACGGTGTTCCACGAGCCCGACGAGCGCTACTGGGTGAGTGTCGGCGCGACCCGCTCCGAGAAGTACCTGATGGTCTGGCTCGGTTCCAAGATCACCACCGAGGGCTGGGTCCTGGAATCGGACAACCCCGAGGGCGAGTTCCGGGTGCTGCTGCCGCGTCGCGAAGGCGTGGAGTACTCGGCCGAGCACGCGGTGATCGCGGGCGAGGACAAGTTCCTGATCCTGCACAACGACGTGGTCGACGGGGTGAAGGCGGAGAACTTCGTGCTCGCCGTCGCGCCCGCCACCGACCCGTCGGACATGACGACCCTGATCGGGCATCGCGAGGACGTGCGGCTCGAGGACATCGACGCCTTCGCCACCCATCTGGTGCTCGGCTACCGGCGCGACGCGCTGCCGCGCCTGTCGGTGTGGCCGCTCACGCCGGAGGGCTTCGGCGAACTGACCGAGCTCGACTTCGGACTCGAATTGTTCTCCGCCGGTGCGGGTTCGAGCCCGGAGTGGGAGCAGCCCACGCTGCGCGTCGGGGTCACCTCGTTCATCACGCCGATGCAGGTGTTCGACTATGTGCCCGCCACCGGTGAGCTGCTGCTGCGCAAGGAACAGCCGGTGCTCGGCGGTTACGACGCCGATGACTATGAGCAGCATCGGGATTGGGCCATCGCCGCCGACGGCACCCGCATTCCGATCTCGATCATCAAGCGCAAGGGTCTGGCCGACGGGCCGAAACCCACACTGCTGTACGGATACGGCTCCTACGAGGCCAGCATCGATCCGTCGTTCTCGGTGTCGCGGCTGTCGCTGCTCGATCGCGGCATGGTGTTCGCGGTGGCGCATGTGCGCGGCGGCGGCGAGATGGGCAGGCTCTGGTACGAGCACGGCAAGACGCTGCTGAAGAAGAACACCTTCACCGACTTCGTCTCCTGCGCAAGCCATCTCATCGATACCGGCGCCACCGCACCCGACCGCTTGATCGCCGACGGCGGCAGCGCGGGCGGGCTGCTGATGGGCGCGGTCGCCAACCTGGCGCCGGAACTGTTCACCGGCATCCTCGCCAACGTGCCTTTCGTCGACCCTCTCACCTCCATCCTCGACCCGTCGCTGCCGCTGACCGTGATCGAATGGGACGAGTGGGGAAATCCCCTGGCCGACAAGGACGTCTACGAGTACATGAAGTCGTACTCGCCCTACGAGAACGTCGAGGCCAAGGACTACCCGGCCATCCTGGCGATCACCAGCCTCAACGACACCCGCGTCCTCTACGTGGAACCGGCCAAGTGGGTCGCCAAGCTGCGCGCCACCAAGACCGGCGACAACGAGGTGCTGCTCAAGACGGAAATGACCGCAGGTCACGGCGGTGTGAGCGGCCGCTACGAGAAGTGGAAGGAAGTCGGCTTCGAGTACGCCTGGGTCCTCGACCGAGTGGGTCTCGCGGACGCCTGATCAAATGGGCCCCGGCTTCGGCCGGGGCCCATTTCTTGTGTCAGGGCCGGGGTTCGGTGAGGAGTAGCTTGCCGAGCAATGTGGTGAGTTGGGTACGTTCGCCGGCGGTCAGCGCGGCGAAGGTGTCGTCGAGGAAAGCGGGGGTGGCGGCTTCGGCGCCGCGGAGGCGGTCGGTGCCCGCGGGGGTGAGGGTGACGGCATAGGAGCGGCGGTCGAGCGGGTTGCGTTCGCGCCGAACGTATCCGGATGATTCGAGGTCGTCGCAGACCGTCACCATCACGCTGCGATCGATGCGCAGTTCCTCGGCCAGTGCCTGCTGGGAGCAGGCGCCGACCTCGGCGAGCATCTTCAGCACCAGGTGCTGGCCGACGCCCAGGCCCTGCGCGCTCGCGTGTACTTCCGCCGCGCGCGCGACCGCCGTCGATGCCCGGCACAGGGCGATGTCGGGTCGTTCGGCGGCGAGCTGGGGGAAGTAGGTGGGCTTGGGCGGCATATGACTCCTCGGGTCTGTGCCTCCATTAAATCATCTGTGCGCAGATTGTTTGACGGCAGACGGTTAGCGCTCTAGCGTCATAATCGTCTGAGCACAGATTGTCTGGTGCCAGACGATTCCTGCGTGGCACGAGGAGCGCCCATGACTCTCGATCTGACCCCGGACCAGCTGCTGTCGACCACTCGCGCGGTGCGCAAACGGCTCGACTTCGATCGGCCGGTGCCCCGGTCGCTCATCGAGGAGTGCGTCGACCTGGCCACCCAGGCGCCCACCGGGCGCAACCGGCAGCGCTGGCACTTCCTGGTGGTCACCGACAAGGCCCGGCGCGGCGAGCTGGCCGACATCTTCCGGCGGTCGCTGCCGCTGAGCCAGGGCACGCCGCTGACGGCGCGCGACGCGGAGCGGATGAACGTCTCCCCGCGCTCCACCGAGCGGGTCTTCGACGGCTTGCGCTACCTGACGGCCAATATCCACCGGGTGCCCGCGTTCGTGATCCCGGCCGTGGAAGGTCGCACCGACCGCGCCTCGGTAGAAGTCCAGGCGGGCACGTGGGGCTCGATCCTGCCGTCGGTGTGGAGCTTCATGCTGGCCGCGCGAGCCCGCGGACTCGGCACCGTGTGGACCACCGCGCAGGCGCCGCTGGAACGGGAACTCGCCGCGGTGCTGGGTGTTCCGTACGACAAGGTCATGCTGGCGGCTTTCCTGCCGCTGGCGTTCACGATCGGCACCGACTTCAAACCCGCGGTGCGGGTGCCGCGCGAACAGGTATTGCACTGGCAGGGATGGTGAGAAGTGCGGCGGAATTCGTCGTGGCGTCATCGGGGTAGCACGCCGGCGTCACCTCGAGCTGTCACCGTAGGTGCATGAACGCTGAGTTGATCGTTTCGGTGTCGGGGATCCGGGATACGACTCGCGATGCCGCGATCGAGTTCGCCGGGGAGATGGACGCGCGAGGTGTGCGCCTGTCGTTGCTGGTCGCGCCGCGATTGAAAGGCAAGTACCGGCTGGTCGACGATCCGGCGACGCAGTCGTGGCTGCGCGGTCGGCGCCTCGAGGGCGACGCGATCGTGCTGCACGGCTACGACCAGGCCGCCACCAAAGCGCGGCGCGCGGAGTTCGCCGATCTGCCCCGGCACGAGGCGACGCTGCGGCTCAAGGCCGCCGATCGGGTGATGGAGCGGGTGCAACTGCGCACCCGGCTGTTCGCCGCGCCGCGCTGGGATGCCTCGAACGGTGCGCTGGCGGCCCTGCCCGACGTGGGCTTCCGCATGGCATTCGGGCTCACCAGCATGCTCGACCTGGAACGCGATGTCGCCCAACGTGCTCGGGTGTACGGGATCGGCGAGGGATTCCGTGCCGAGCCATGGTGGTGCCGGGCGCTGGTGATGGGCGCCGCGCGCACCGCTCGACGCGGCGGCGTGCTGCGGTTGGCGGTGTCGGCGGCGCAGTTGCAGCGATCGGGTCCGCGTCAGGCCATGCTCGACGCGGTCGACCTCGCGCTCTATCACGGCGCCCACAGCGACGTGTACCGCTGGGAGTCCTACCCGGCTGTCCGAGCCGCCTGACCCCGCCACCGCCGCGCGCGTAACCGGCGATCAGCGCGCGGCGGTGGCCCCGATACCTCCCTGCGCGATTTATCATTCATCAGTTGATCGAGTGGTTTCCGCTAGTTGTGTGAACAACGCAGGAGGCAGCGCTGATGACGGGCACGTCGACGAAAGTCGCGACGACGACGAAATATATGTCCTGGGTGACCTTGGCGCTGATGACCACGAGTTCGGTGGCGAGTCTGCGATCAGCGCCCACAATGGCCGTGTACGGATTGGCCTGCGTATTCCTCTATGTCATTCCCGCGATTCTGTTTCTGATGCCGACCTCGCTGGTCGCCGCGGAACTCGCATCGGGGTGGCAGGGCGGTGTGTATCAATGGGTCAGTGAGGGATTGAGCAAGCCACTCGGATTTCTTGCCGTCTGGTGCCAGTTCGCCATGACGATCTTTTACTATCCGAGCCTGCTCGCTTATGTCGCGAGCACATTCGCGTACATCATTCATCCGTCGCTGGCTTCCAACGGCCTGTACGTGGCGATCGTGATCATCACCGTGTATTGGGCGGGTGTGTACGTGTCCTCGCAGGGCACCAAGACCGTGGCCGGGCTGTCGAGTATGGGCCTGGTGATCGGCACGCTGATCCCCGGCACCTTGCTGGTCGTGCTCGGGCTGATCTTCCTCGCGCAGGGCAATCCGTCTGCGGCGCCGATGGATTCGTCGCACCTGCTGCCTGCCTGGGCCGGGTTGGCGAGCCTGGTGCTGATCGTGAACAACTTCCTGTCCTACGCGGGCATGGAGATGAACGCGGTGCACGTGTCGTCGCTGAAGAACCCGGCCAAGGAATTCCCGAAGGCGATGTTCCTGGCGATGGCCCTGGTGCTGGTGATCTTCATCCTGCCCGCGCTGGCGATCAGCTGGGTGGTCCCCTCGGCCAGCCTGAGTCTCACCGCGGGTGTGATGCAGGCCTTCGACGCCTTCTTCGGCCACTTCGGGATCGGCTTCCTCACCCCGATCGTCGGCATCGCGCTGGTGGCGGCCGCCGTCGGCGGCATGCTCACCTGGCTGGCCGGACCGTCCAAGGGGCTGTTGCTGATCGGGCGCAGCGAGGGGTACCTGCCGCCGTTCCTGACTCGGCTCAACAAGCACGGCGTGCAGCAGAACATGTTGGTGGCCCAGGGCGTGTTCACCACGTTCATCGCGCTGCTCTACGCCTTCATCCCCAATGTCTCCAGCGCGTACTGGATCCTGTCGGTGATCACCACGCAGGTGTATCTGATCATGTACGTGCTGATGTTCGCCGCGGCCGCCAAGCTGCGTCGCGACGATCCGGATCACCCGCGCGGCTACCGGGCGCCCGCGCTGATGGCGCTGTGCGCGCTCGGCGCCGCCTCCTCGATCGCCGCGTTCACGATCGGCTTTGTGCCGCCCTCGCAGTTCGGCGCGGGCAGTCCGTGGGTGTACGTGCTCATCGTGGGTGGCGGCCTCGGCATCGTCGGCCTGCTCATTCCGTATCTGTTCTACCGAAACCGCAAGGACAGCTGGAAATTCGCCGTACCGGAAGGGCAGCAGGCATGACGACCGGAGACGCCCCCGACCACAAGCGCCGCTGGATCTACATCACGTCAGGTGTGCTGCTCGTGGTGTTCGCCCTGATCGGGCTGTTCACGTTCACCGCGATCCGCGAGAACACCCAGGCGACCGCGAAAGCCGAACAGCTGCACAACAGTCTGGTCGCCGCGGGTCTGCCCGCACCGGAGGCAAACGTGATCGCCGACGCGCTCGGCGACGACGGCGGGTCGGTCTGCCAGGACCCGAGTTCGCCGATGATCAAGGCGAAGTACCAGGCCTCGATCACCAACGGCGCGGCCGGGCCGGGGCAGCGTCCGGTGATCGGCCCGAGCGACACCGCCGAGGCAGTGGCGCTCACTATCGCGACCTACTGCCCGGATCGCTTGCAGGACTATCTTTCTCATCTCGAGACCCTGAAGCTCGACGATACGACGAAGTGAGGCGCGAAGAGATGACCGACGATGTGACGGCGCTGCGCGGCAAGGTTTCCGGGCTGATGGGTCAGGCGAAAAAGGATCTGGCCCAGCTCGTTTCGTTCAAATCCGTCGCCGATCCACGCCAGTTCCCGCCGGAAGGCTGCGAGCAGACGGCGCGGTGGGTGGCCGACGCGTTCGCGGCGGCGGGGCTGACCGAGGTCGGTCTGCACGAGACGCCGGATGGCAGCAAGGCCGTCATCGCGTCGAAGCCGGGGCCGCCCGGCACGCCGACGGTGCTGCTCTACTGCCACTACGACGTGCAGCCCCCGCTCGACGATGCGGCGTGGAAGACGCCGGTCTGGACGCTGACCGACAAGGACGGGCGCTGGTACGGGCGCGGTGCGGCCGACTGCAAGGGCAATATCGTCACGCACCTGACCGCCCTGCGCGCGATCGGACCGGACTTCCCGATCGGGATCAAGGTGGTGGCGGAGGGCTCGGAGGAGCAGGGCACCGGCGGCCTGGAGAAGTTCGTCGTCGCCAATCCCGCTCTGCTGCAATCGGATGCGATCCTGGTCGCCGACTGCGGCAATTTCGCTGTCGGGGTGCCCACGTTCACCCAGACCCTGCGCGGGATGGTGAATGTGGTGCTGACGGTGAAAACGCTGGAAGGGCCGATGCATTCGGGAATGTTCGGTGGACCCGCGCCGGATGCGCTCGCCGCGATGATCCAGCTGCTGTCGTCGTTGCGCGATGCCGAGGGCAACACCACGATCGACGGACTCACCGACGATCAGAAGTGGACCGGCGCGCAGTATCCGTCGGCGGACTTCCGGTCGGACGCGGGTGTGCTCGACGGTGTCGGCCTGCTCGGCAACGGAACCGTGTCCGACATGCTGTGGGCGCGGCCCGCGCTGACCGTGCTGGGAATGGACGTGCCCGCGGTGGTCGGCTCGTCGGCGGCGATCCAGCCGAGCACCAGGGCCAGGCTCAACCTGCGCATCCCGCCGGGCACCGAGCCCAAGCAGGCCTATGACCTGCTGGAGAAGCACCTGCGCGCGCACGTGCCGTGGAACGCCGAACTCGACATCGAGGTCGAGGCGCTCGGCGAGCCGTTCGTCGCGTCCACGCAGGGCCCCGCCCGCTCGGCCATGGAAAAGGCGATGGCGACCTCCTACGGTCGCGACGTGACGACCGAGGGACAGGGCGGGTCGATCCCGCTGTGCAACGTCTTCGCCGATACCTACCCGAAGGCCGAGATCATGCTGATCGGCGTCGAAGAGCCGAAATGCCTGATCCACGCGCCCAACGAGAGCGTCGACCCCAGCGAGATCGAGCACATGGCACTGGCCGAGGCGTTATTCCTGACCAGCTACCGCTGATCAGAACTGGCCCTGGTCCTCGGGTTCGAGTACGCGGAACTCGGTGCCGGCCGGGGCCATCTCGGTCAGCCTGCCGAAGTAGATGCCCTGGGCCGACGGGGCGATGATGCCGTGGTGGATGGGTACCGCGGTGCGGGGATTGACGGCGCGTAGGTAGTCGACGGCTTCGGAGATGCGCATCCAGGGGGCGACGGCGGGGATCGCGAGCACGCCGACCGGGACCGGTGGCACCCAGAGCGAGTCGCCGGGGTGGACCAGCTGGGCGGGGTCGGCCTCGGTGCCGAGCTGGAAGACGGTGTTGTCGATCACCGGGATCTCCGGGTGGATCACCGCGTGCCTGCCGCCACCGCCGGTGATCTGTAACTCACCGATATCGAGCACCTGACCGGCCGACACCGGCTCCCAGCCCTCACTGCGCTGCTGCGCGGTCTGCGGATCCGACAGCAGCCGGGCAGTGGGATTGTTCTCGATGAGCTCGCCGATCCGATTCGGATCGATGTGGTCGGGGTGCTGGTGGGTCACCGCGATCGCGTCCAAGCCGGTGATGCCCTCGAACCCGTGCGCGAAGGTTCCGGGGTCGAACAGCACTTTCACGCCGTGCAGTTCCACGAGGATGCAGGAATGACCGAAGTGGGCGATGCGCATACCCGATGCTAAGCCGCCGTGACCCCGGAACGCGGGCACGACTGCCCGGTCAACTAGGATTTCTGGCGTAACCCCCACATCACTTGAGGAGCAACGCGTGGCACGAGTCGTGGTCGAGGTCATGCCGAAGGCCGAGATTCTGGACCCCCAGGGACAGGCCGTGGTCGGCGCGCTCCCGCGTCTGGGATTCGCCGGAATCTCGGATGTGCGGCAGGGCAAGCGATTCGAGCTCGAGGTGGACGACAGTGTGTCGGACGCCCAGCTCGAGCAGATCGCCGAGGCGCTGCTGGCGAACACGGTGATCGAGGACTGGAAGGTCGTTCGGGTCTCATGAGGGAGCGCAGCGAGCTCACAATAGGCACAGCCGCCCATGCGGTCAGGCCGGAGCCGAGCGCCAGCGAGGCGGAGGCATGAGCGCACGCATTGGCGTTATTACTTTTCCCGGGACGCTCGACGATGTCGACGCCGCTCGTGCGGTGCGGTTGGCGGGCGCCGAGGCTGTGAGCCTGTGGCATGCCGATGCCGATATCAAGGGTGTCGACGCGGTGATCGTGCCGGGTGGGTTCTCCTACGGGGACTACCTGCGGTGTGGGGCGATCGCACGGTTCGCGCCGGTGATGGGCGAGGTCGTTCGCGCGGCCGGGCTGGGTCTGCCGGTGCTCGGCATCTGCAACGGATTCCAGGTGCTGTGCGAGGCCGGGCTGCTGCCGGGTGCGCTGACCCGCAATGAGGGACTGCACTTCATCTGCCGGGACCAGTGGCTGAAGGTCGAAGGGACCGATACCGCGTGGAGCTCGCGGTATGAGCCGGGTGCGCAGATCCTCGTTCCGCTGAAGTCGGGCGAGGGGCGTTTCCAAGCTTCGGAGAAGGTGCTCGACGAGCTCGAAGGCGAAGGCCGCGTGGTGTTCCGTTACGCGGGCGACAACCCGAACGGTTCGCAGCGCGGGATCGCCGGGATCTCCTCGGCCGACGGACGAATCGTCGGTTTGATGCCGCACCCCGAGCACGCCACCGAGGCATTGACCGGACCCAGCGATGACGGGCTCGGCATGTTCTTCTCGGTGATCGATAGTTTCGTCAAGGCCTGACAGCCCCGCATCGGCACTAGAGCGTGTCGATGATGTCGAAGTCGACCCCGTTCGCCATTGCCAGGTGGGCGGGGCCTACTGCTTGATTGCCCAGAAAGCCCCGTCGGGCGCCCGGGCCGTCCAGCACCAGGCCTGTTTCCGACGCGGCGATGATCGTTCTCACGTCGAGGGTTCCTGTGGTGTCGGCCAGGGTGTTCAGCAGGTGGATCGCTTCGTAGGTGGAGTTGCTGAAGGTGGTCAGCGCGGGGGCGAATCGACCCTGGTGCCGGTGGTAGCGGGCGCGGCGGGCGCGGCCCTCGGCGCTGTGGTTGTCGAGGAAGAAACTCGAGGCCACATAGAGGTTGGCGTTCGCTGACGGGCCCGCGCTGAGCAGGACGTTCTCGTCGACCGCCGGGCTGAGGCGGGGCATGACGGCGGGCAGGCCGGTGGCGGCGAACTGGCGATTGAAGCGGGCGGTGTCGGCGCCGACCATGAGGATCAGGATCGCGTCGGCCAGCAGCAGCGTCGGGTTACCCAGGAAGTCGCCGAAATCGGTGGTGCCGAGGGGCACGTAGTGCTCGACGATGATGTCGTACGGATCGGTCAGGGACCGGCGCAGGGCACGGGCGGTTCGGCGGGGCCAGATGTAGTCGTTGCCGATGACCGCCCAGCGGCGCACTCCCAGCTCGCGGGCCATCCACGCGGCCGCGGGAACTGTCTGGTGGTCGGGATGCTCGCCGACCAGGAGAACGCCGGGGCGTTCGTCGGGCAGACCCTCATGGTCGGTGGCATAGAGGTAGGGAACGCGGGCGTCCACGGCCTCGGCGACTGCTCGGCGTACCGCGGAGGTGTGCCAACCGGTGATCGCGCCGACCATTCCGGTGGCCAGGAAGGCCGCGACTTCGGCGGCGACTTCGTGTGGTTCGCGGCCGCCGTCGAGGGTCGTGAGACGGATTTCACGGCCGAGAATTCCTGTGCCGCTATTGATCTCGTCTACTGCCAGGGAAATGGCCGCGGTACACGATGGCGCGATGATGCCGCCGGGGCCTTGAGTGGGCACGATCGAGAGAATCTCGATCGTTTCATCCCGGCTCTGGCCTAACGTGGGCATTCTGTACTCTATCGCCTAGTGCGAACAGGATTGTTCGAATGAATTTCTCGGCAGGTGGGAATGCAATCGGTGTCCATCATAAGTGGGTATTCCACGCTGCACGGCGCCCTGCGCTCCGCGGAGCGCAACTGGGTAGGCCGGCTCGAATCGGCGCTGTCGGCTGACAATCTCACGGCCGACCACTGGGCGATCCTGTCGCAGTTGTCCACCGACGACGGGATGACGATGTCGGAACTGGCCGCCCAGGCGCGGCTGGCCCCGTCCTCGGCCACCCGGCACGCGGACAATCTCGCCGAACGCGGATTGATCTTCCGGGTCGCCGCCACCGACGATCGTCGCCGCATCCTGATCGGGTTGAGCAGCCTCGGGGCCAAACTGGCCGCCAGGATCCGCGCGCAGGAAAAGCTCGCGGAGGAAGAACTGCGCTGCCGCCTCGGGAATCGCCGCTACGGCGAATTACTGGCCGCGCTCGCGGTGATCGCCGAACGCGACGACTGATCCGAGCGCGGTATTCCGGGGCGGGGTGCCGGGGCGCGGCATCGTGCCTAGGATCGCAGGATGCCGGTTTCCTTGACAGCGGCCACGGCCAGCGGATTGTGTGCCTTCATCGATGCGTCACCCTCGCCCTTCCATGTGTGCGCGACGGTGGCGGCCGAGCTGGACGGCAACGGGTTCACACCGTTGACGGAGGCGTCGGCGTGGGACGACGCGGGCGGGAAACACTATGTGGTGCGCGGTGGTTCGCTGATCGCGTGGGCTGATTACGACGCCGTGCCCGCTGCCCCGTTCCGGGTGGTGGGCGCGCACACCGACAGCCCCAACCTGCGCGTGAAGCAGCATCCCGATCTGGCGGGGGCGGGGTGGCAGCTCGTCGGGCTCGAGCCGTACGGCGGGGCTTGGCTGAACTCCTGGCTGGACCGCGAGCTCGGTCTCTCGGGGCGGCTCAGTGTGCGCGAGGGCGCGCGGATGCGCGATGTGCTGGTGCGCATCGACGAGCCGATCCTGCGGGTGCCGCAGTTGGCCATCCACCTGTCCGAGGACCGGCGCGGGGTCACCCTCGACCCGCAGCGGCACGTGAACGCGATCTGGGGGATCGGCGACGCGCCCGCCTCGTTCCTGGACTTCGTCGCCGCGCGGGCCGAGGTCGACGGTGCCGATGTGCTCGGCTGGGAATTGATGACCCATGACCTCGCGTCGAGCACGATCGTCGGTCGTGACCTCGATCTGGTGAGCGCGCCTCGGCTCGACAACCAGGGCACCTGCTACGCCGGGTTGCAGGCCTTCCTCGCGGCCGCCGACGAGCCGGGTGCGGCGACGGCGGTGCTGGTGATGTTCGACCACGAGGAGGTCGGGAGTCAGTCCGACCGCGGGGCGCAATCGGATCTGCTGCCCGCGGTGCTGGAGCGGATCGTGCTGGCCCGCGGTGGTGGGCGTGCGGATTATCTTGCCGCGCTTGCCGGTTCGGTGGTCGCCTCCGGAGATATGGCGCACGCGACGCACCCGAACTACCCGGACCGGCACGAGCCCGCGCATCGCATCGAGGTCGGCGGTGGGCCGGTGCTCAAGGTGAATCAGAACCTGCGCTACGCCACCGACGCGGCGGGCGCGGGCGCGTTCGCCCTCGCGTGTGCGCAGGCAGGCGTGCCGCTGCAACGGTATGTCCACCGGGCCGACCTGCCCTGTGGCTCGACCATCGGCCCGATGACGGCGGCTCGCACCGGCATGTCGACGGTCGATGTGGGCGCGCCCCAGCTCGCCATGCACTCGTGCCGCGAACTCATGGGCGCCGCCGACGTCCCCGCCTACGCCTCGGCCCTCGCCGCGTTCCTGACCCCGGAAGCGACGGACTGACAGCGACGGGGATCGGCTCGGTCGCCGCCGAGCTCAAGCCGCCGCGAGTTCCGTTGCGGTCGAGGGCTTTCGGCTGGGGTGGTAGGTGATCACCGCGTAGATGATCACGGCGAACGTGGTCCACACGTAACTGCTGCCGATGATCTGCTGCCACCAGGCCCAGGCGAGTTCCTTGTCGCCCGAATGTGGCAACACCCACTGCGGGCCCACGATGAACATCACCGTGAACAAGGCGACGAGGGTGGTGAAGGCGCGGGAGCGGCGAGCGACGGCCAGGCTGACCGCGACGACCAGCGCGGGCGCGACCCAGACCCAGTGATGCGACCACGACACCGGTGAGATCAACAGCACGGCCGCCGCGTTCACCAGCAGCGCGCCGACCTCGTTGCCCACGCCGATCAGGCGGTACATCCACACCGCGGCCAGCGCGATGGTGACCGCCGAGAGGCCGAGCCACAGGCCCGTCGCCAGCGATTCGTTCATGCCGAGGCGGAACAGCGTGCCCTTGATCGACTGGTTGCCCGCGAAGTACGGCGTGCCGATGCGGCCGGTGTCGGAGACGGTGTGGAACCAGTATTCGACCGAGTCCTTGGGGAACAGCAGGAAGCCGACGCCCACCGCGCCCGCGGCCGATACGACCATGGTGGCCGCGGCCTTCCAGTCCCGGCGGAGCAGGAAGTACAGCAGATAGCCTGCCGGAATCAGCTTGATCGACACGGCGATGCCGATCAGCATCCCGCGCGGCCAGAACGGCTTGCGCACGAGGATGTCGAGGGCGACCGCGGCCATCAGGATCAGGTTGATCTGGCCGAAGTTGAAGGTCTGGCGGACCGGTTCGAGGTACTGGGCGAGGCCGAGACCGGCGATCAGCACGGTGAGCACCGAGATCCGGTCGAGCTCGGGGCGCACGCGAACCAGCACCAGCCACAGCACGATCGCCAGGCTCGCCAGCGAGGTCAGCAGGACGACGACCTCGGCAACCACCAGCGGCATCAGGGCCAGCGGCACGAAGAACATCGCGGCCAGCGGGGGATAGGTGAACGGCAGGCCCAGTCCGTACACCGGCGGCATCGGGCCGTACAGGTCGCCGCCGTCGAGCCACACCCGCGCGCCGTTGCGGTAGACCTGCAGGTCGATGAACCCGTGCCACCAGTGCGCCAGCAGCGCGACGGCGGCCGAGACCACGAACAATCCGATGGCGGCGGTCAGCCAGCGTCGTTGGCGGTCCAGGTGTTCGGGATCGGAAACACGCGGCTCGACCTGCTCGGTAACCCCCGGACTTTCGTTCACAGCGCCAGAGTAATGGGTACCCCAATGGCCCGACCGCAAGTGTGACCAGACCGAATCCGGCCGCCTCCCCAGCGTGAGGGCAGTACGGGCGGCAGACGGCTACCCCCCAACCATTAGACTCTGCAGATCAAGTTCCCCCCGGCCGAAAGGACCCTGGTCTCCCGTGACACTGCAGGTCGACACCGTCGCTACCGCCGCAGCCACCCCGGATGCTCCGCAGCCGTACAAGGAACTCGGTCTCAAAGACGACGAGTACGCCCGCATCAAGGAAATTCTCGGCCGTCGGCCCACTGATGCCGAGCTGGCGATGTACTCGGTGATGTGGAGCGAGCACTGCTCCTACAAGTCCTCCAAGGTGCACCTTCGCTACTTCGGTGAAACCACCACCGACGAGATGAAGGCCTCGATGCTGGCCGGGATCGGCGAGAACGCCGGCGTGGTCGACATCGGCGACGGCTGGGCCGTCACCTTCAAGGTGGAGAGCCACAACCACCCCTCCTACGTGGAGCCGTACCAGGGTGCGGCGACCGGCGTCGGCGGCATCGTGCGCGACATCATGGCCATGGGCGCCCGCCCGATCGCGGTGATGGACCAGCTGCGCTTCGGCGCGGCGGACGCCCCCGACACCCGTCGCGTGGTCGACGGTGTGGTGCGCGGCGTCGGCGGTTACGGCAACTCGCTCGGCCTGCCCAATGTCGGCGGCGAGACCGTGTTCGATGCCTCCTACCAGGGCAACCCCCTCGTGAACGCGCTGTGCGCGGGCGCGATGCGCGTGGAAGACCTGCACCTGGCCTTCGCCTCGGGCAACGGCAACCGGATCATCCTGTTCGGCGCGCGCACCGGCCTCGACGGCATCGGCGGCGTGTCCGTGCTCGCCTCGGACTCCTTCTCCGGTGACGAGTCCGGCACCGGCCGCAAGAAGCTGCCCGCCGTGCAGGTGGGCGACCCGTTCACCGAGAAGGTGCTCATCGAGTGCTGTCTCGATCTGTACGCGGCCGGGCTGGTCGTCGGCATCCAGGACCTCGGCGGCGCCGGGCTGTCCTGTGCCACGTCCGAACTCGCCGCGGCGGGCGACGGCGGCATGCACATCGACCTGACCAAGGTCCCGCTGCGCGCCAAGCACATGACCCCCGCCGAGATCCTGTCGAGCGAATCGCAGGAGCGCATGTGCGCGGTCGTCACGCCGGAGAACGTGGACGCGTTCATGGCCGTCTGCAAGAAGTGGGACGTGCTGGCCACCGACATCGGTGAGGTCACCGACGGCGACCACCTCGTCATCACCTGGCACGGCGAGACCGTGGTGGACGTGCCGCCGCGCACCGTCGCCCACGAGGGCCCGGTGTACGAGCGCCCCGTGCAGCGTCCCGACACCCAGGACGCGCTGATCGCCGACACCACCGCCACCCTGACCCGGCCGAAGACCGGCGACGAGCTGCGCGAGACCTTGCTCACGATGATCGCCAGCCCGCAGCTGTGCAGCCGCAAGTGGATCACCGAGCAGTACGACCGCTACGTGCGCGGCAACACCGTGCTGGCCGAGCACGCCGACGCGGGCGTCGTCCGCATCGACGAGTCCTCGGGCCGCGGTATCGCCCTGGCCACCGACGCGTCGGGCCGCTACACCAAGCTCGACCCGTACACCGGTGCGCAGCTGGCGCTGGCCGAGGCGTTCCGCAACGTCGCCACCACCGGCGCCACCCCCAAGGCCGTCACCAACTGCCTGAACTTCGGTTCGCCGGAGGATCCGGGCGTGATGTGGCAGTTCCAGCAGGCCGTGCGCGGTCTCGCGGATGGTTGCGCGGCCCTGGGCATTCCGGTGACCGGCGGCAACGTGAGCTTCTACAACCAGACCGGCAAGGACGCCATCCTGCCCACCCCGGTGGTCGGCGTGCTCGGCGTGATCGACGATGTGCACCGCCGCATCCCGACCGGCCTCGGCCTCGAGCCGGGCGAGTCGCTGATCCTGCTCGGTGAGACCCGCGACGAGCTGGACGGCTCGATCTGGTCGCAGGTCGTGCACGACCACCTCGGTGGCGTGCCGCCGCAGGTCGACTTCGCCCGCGAGCAGCTGCTCTCGGAGGTGCTCACCTCGGGCTCGCGCGACGGCATGATCTCCGCCGCGCACGACCTGTCCGAGGGTGGTCTGGCGCAGACCGTCATCGAGGCGGCGCTGGCAGGCGAAACCGGCTGCCGCATCGTGCTTCCCGAGGGAACGGATGCGTTCGTGCAGCTGTTCTCCGAGTCGGCCGGACGCGTGCTCGTCGCGGTGCCGCGCTCGGAGGAGACCCGCTTCACCAAGATGTGTGACGCGCGGCAGCTGCCGTGGGCGCGCATCGGCGTGGTGGATCAGGGCTCGGATTCGGTCGAGGTGCAGGGTCAGTTCTCCGTGACACTCGCCGAATTGCGTGAGGCATTCGAGGGCACGCTGCCTAAGCTGTTCGGAGCGCACACCGCCTGATCAACAGAGGAGTCGAGCTTGTGACCACTGAGGATACGAGCTCGGCTTCTCCACCGGCAGTTCGCGAGAACCTCTTCATCAGGGGAATTCACCTGGTGGAGAGGTTTTTTCATCCGAACTACGTCGGCCTGATCGTGGCGACATTGTTCTTCGGGCTGTCGCTGACGCCCTCGCTGCTGCCGCGTGACTGGTTCTTCCAGGGGCTGGTCAGCGGGATCAACGCGACAATCGGCTACGGGCTCGGTTGCTTGCTGGCGTGGGCCTGGCGTACGTGGGTCGCGCCGCGCATCACCTGGCCCGAGCAGGTGCGCACGGCATGGGCCCGGCGGCCGAGCTGGCTGGTGGTGGCGCTGGAGAGCGCGATCGTGGTGGCGTGTCTGATCTTCGCGGTGCTGATGAGCATCCAGTCCTCGAAGTGGCAGCGCCAGATCACCGACCTGATGGGGATGGAGCCGGTGTCCGACGCGGGGTACCCGCGCACGGTGCTGGTCGGCGCGGTGGTGGTCGGTCTGCTGATCTGGATCTCGCGCCTGGTGCTGCGATCGGTGCGCGCGGTGACGCGGGCGCTGAACCAGTGGGTGCGGATTCCGGCGGCGTTCGCGCGGCCGCTCGGGGTGATCGTCGTCCTGATAGCCGCGGTGCTGCTGTTCAACGGTGTGCTGGCGAAAGGCTTTTTCGCCGTCGCCAATTCGGCGTTCGGCGCGCGCAACAGTCACACCTCACCGAATGCGGTCCAGCCGACGCTGCCCGAACGTTCTGGTAGCCCTGAGTCGTTGGCCAAGTGGGACACGCTGGGTTCGGAGGGCCGATGGTTCGTGGCGAACGCGCCCACCGCTCTCGCGATCGGGCAGGTCACCGGAAAGCCCGCGCGCGAACCGATTCGGGTCTACGCGGGGCTGGAATCAGCGGACGGGGTCGAGGCGCAGACCGATGTGGCCATCGCCGAACTCGACCGCACCAAGGCCTTCGAACGCGAAGTGCTGGTGGTGATCAGCACCACCGGTACCGGCTGGGTCGATACGATCAGCGCCGAGGCGATCGAGTTGATGTTCGGCGGCGACACCGCGCTGGTGGCGACGCAGTACTCGTATCTGCCCAGCGCGCTGTCGTTCCTGTCCGACCGGGACAAGTCGATGACCATGGGGCGCACGCTGTTCGACAAGGTGTACGACCGTTGGTCGGCGCTGCCCGAAGACGCCAGGCCCAAGCTGCTCGTCTACGGCGAGAGTCTCGGTTCGCAGGGGTCGGAGGGCGCGTTCTCCGGTCTGGCCGATATCCGCAACCGCACCGACGGCGTGCTGTGGGTGGGACCGCCCAACTCCAACCGGCTGTGGTCGGAATTCGTGACCCGACGTGACCCCGGCACCGAGGAGATCACCCCGATCTACGCCGACGGGATGTCGGTGCGGTTCGCCGCCGACGCCGATCAGCTCGCCCGGCCGACGCCGGCCTGGAACGACCCGCGCATCGTCTATCTGCAACACGCCTCCGACCCGGTGGTGTGGTGGTCGCCGGATCTGCTGTTCAGTCAGCCGGATTGGTTGCGGGAGAAGCGCGGACCCGATGTATCACCGGCGATGTCGTGGTATCCCATCGTTACGTTCTGGCAGGTCGCCGCGGATCTGCCGCGCGCGCAGACGGTTTCGGACGGGCACGGTCACAACTACGGCAATCTCGTGCCCGACGCGTGGGCCGCGGTGGCTCAACCACCGGACTACACACCGGAATTGGCTGCCCGGATTCGGGTGTTCCTCGAGGAATCCATGGCTACCGAACGTCAGCTGAAGTGACGAACCGGGGGCGCCGAACCCCTCGATCGGCGCCGCCCGGCTCGGCTCACGACACCGATTTGAACGGATTGTGTTCGGCGATCAGCTGTTCCAGCCGCGCCTCGTCGATCCGACCGATCAGTGACTGAGTCTCCTGCTGGTCGCGCACGACCTTGGCGAGGGTGAAGCAGCTCGTCACCAGGAACAGGCCCGACATCGCCAGGAACGCGCGCTGCCAGCCGTCCAGCGGCAGATAGGCGATTCCGGCGCCGGTCCCGAACAGGCTGACAGCGAACGCGATCGCGGCCTGGGCCATGTAGGCCGAGGTGTTCTTCGGCTTGGTGTTTGTGCTCATGGTTCTCAGTGTGCTGATCCGCGGTGTCGCGATCGCCCGTACAACTACTCGAGTGCGGTACGTAGTTTGTGAGCGGCTCCGCAGTCACAAATCCGGTGATTGTCGGTACCGGCGGCCATACTGGGGCGGTGACCGAGCGCGCTTCAACTCCAGCGATGCTGCGTGCGCGCGGCGCCGCGGTCTTGCGGCGCGTCGAGGTCGTCGTCGATCTGAATTACGTCGGATTGGTGCTGGCGACGCTGTTCTTCGGGCTGTCGGTGACGCCCTCGCTGGTGCCGCGTGACTGGCTGTTCCAGGGGCTGATCAGCGGGATCAACGCCGCGATCGGCTACGGGCTCGGATGTGTGCTCGAGTGGTTGTTCCGGCGGTGGGTGCGGTCGCGGATTCCGATCCCGAGCCCTTCCGATCGGCTGCGATACGCGATCAAGGCGACCGTGCTGGTGACATGTGCGCTGGTGGCGGCGCTGATGCTGGTGCAGTCGGCGCGGTGGCAGCGCGAGATCACCTCGCTGATGGGGATGGCGGGCACCACCACGCCCGCCTATCTGCGTACCGGGCTGCTCAGCGTGGCCGTCGGCGTGGCGGTGGTGGCCGCGTATCGGACGGTGCGCGTCATGGTGCTCGGCCTGGCCCGTCAGCTGAATCGGTGGGTGCGGGTGCCGCGCGAAGTGGCGCCTGCCGCCGGGTTGCTGGTGCTGGTCGTGCTCGCGGTGACGATCTTCAACGGTGTCGCCTCGCGGGCGTTCTTCGCGGTGGCCAACTCGGCGTTCAGCGTGCGCAACGACCGGACCACGCCGTACGCGGTGCAGCCGATCGCGCCGGAGCGTTCCGGGAGTCCAGGGTCGCTGGCGCCGTGGCAGTCGCTGGGGTTCGAGGGGCGGTGGTTCGTGTCCAACGGGCCGAGTGCCGCCGCGATCACCGAGGTGACGGGGAAGACCGCGCGCGAACCCATTCGGGCCTATGTGGGTTTGGAGTCGGTGGCCCGGGACCAGACCGCGGCGCAGTTGGCCGTCGCCGAACTCGAGCGGACCAAAGCCTTCGAACGCGAGGCGATGGTGGTGGTCACGACGACCGGGACTGGTTGGGTCAACGGGATGGCCGCGGGCGCCGTGGAATACCTCTATGGCGGGGATACCGCGATCGTGGCGACCCAGTTCTCGTATCTGCCCAGCGTGCTCTCGTTCCTGTCGGACCGGGAGAAGGCCGCCGCGGCCAGCCGGGAACTGTTCGACGCGGTGTACGAGCGGTGGTCGGCCCAGCCGGAGGGGCATCGGCCGAAGCTGTTCGTCTATGGGGAGAGCCTGGGTTCCCAGGGGTCGGAGGAGGCGTTCGACGGGCTGGGCGATCTTCGCGAGGAGGTCGATGGCGCGTTGTGGGTCGGGCCGCCGAATTCGAATCGGTTGTGGCGGCAGTTCGTCGATCGTCGCGATCCGGGGACGCCGGCGGTGGCGCCGGTGTACGCGGACGGGCTCGTCGTCCGATTCGCGGATGACGCAACAGATCTCGATCGCGCCGAGCCGTGGCGGGAACCCCGCATCGCCTACCTGCAGCATCCGTCCGACCCGATCGTGTGGTGGTCGGCCGATCTGATCTTCACCCAGCCGGATTGGTTGAGCGAGCCACGCGGTCCCGATGTGTCGACGCAGATGCGGTGGGCGCCGTTCGTGACGTTCTGGCAGGTCACGGCCGATCTCACCAACGCGCAGGGGGTGACCGACGGGCACGGGCATCGGTACGGGAGTTTGGTGCTGGACGGGTGGTTGGCGGTCGGGGCGCCGCCTGGGGTGGACGGCGATGTCGTCGAAAGCATTCGTGCCGCACTGGAATCGGCGGAAACCTATGAGCGGGAGGTGAAGTGAGAAAGCTCGAAGCCGTTGCCGCGCTGGCCCTTCCACTGCTGTGGAGCAACTGGGTTCTGCCCGCCCTCGATCTTCCGCTGCGTGGCCGCACCGCGGCGAACATCGCCTTCGCGACGGGATACACGAAGATCTTTCGGGGCAATCCGAACTGGTTGTCGCCCAGTGGCTTCCGCTGGGGGTTCGGCAGCGCGGCCATCGTCGTCGCCGGCTACGCCGTCGCCCTGTCGATCCCGTCCCTGCGCCGTCTCCCACTCGAAATCGCTGTCCGTGCACCGGAGACATCGACCCTCGAATGGATCGGCCTGCACATTCCCGTGGGCACCGTGCTGGCCGAGGAGGCCGTATTCCGCGGCACTCTCGACCCGGTACTCGCCGAGAGCGTCGGATCGTCCGCGCCCGTGATCAGCGCCCTCGATTTCGGCCTCTGGCACATCCAACCGGCAAGAGCCGCAGGCGATCCGGTAGTCCCCACGGTGCTGGCCACCACCCTCGCCGGCCTCGTCTTCACCGAACTCCGCCGCCGGTCGGGCAGTGCCACCGCGCCCGCGCTCCTGCATCTGGCGATCAACGCCGGGGGAGCGCTCGCGCCCGCCGCCGCTCGATGGGTCGACGGGCTGCGGCAGTAGGCCGGCTCAGGCCGTGGCGACGAAACCGGCGACGGCCTCGGTGAAGGCGTCGTTGTCGTCGCCCGCGGCGGTGTGGGCCGCCGCGCTGATCTCGGCCAGGCGGGCGTGCGGTGCGAGGGCCAGGAATGCTGCCGCGCCCTCGTCGCTGACCACGTCGGACTTGCCGCCGCGGATCAGCAGGACCGGGATGGTGAGCGCCTCGGCGGCGGCTTCCATCTCGATGATGCGGGCATCAGGGTCGTCGTTGACGTCGCTGATCAGGTCGGGGTCCCAGTGCCAGTACCAGCGGCCGTCGCGCTGACGCAGGTTGCGCAGGAGACCGTCGGCGTTGTCGGGACGCGGGCGGTGCGGCAGGTAGGCGGCGACCGCGTCGGCCACCTGGTCGAGGGTGTCGAAACCGTCGCGGTGCCTGCCGAGGAAGTCCATCACGCGCTCCACGCCCGCGGACTCCGAGCGGGGCACGATGTCGACCAGGACGAGCGCGCGGATCGCGCTGCCGCCCGGCGTCGCGGTGGCGAGCAGTCCGGTGATGCCGCCCATGCTGGCCCCGACCACCACCGCGCCCGCCTCGCGCGTCGCGCCGAGCTGTTCGAGCACGGCGTGCAGGTCGGCGACCATCACGGTCCTGGAGTAGTCCGCCTCCGGTGACCACTCGCTGTCACCGTGTCCACGCGCGTCGACGGCGACCACCCGCATCCCCGCCGCGGCCAGCGCCCGTCCCGTCCGCTTCCACGAATGCCGGTTCTGTCCACCTCCGTGCAGCATCACGACCAACGGGCCGTCGTCCGCGCCGAAGCTGTCGGCGACCAGCGTGAGCCCGTCGGCAGCGCGCAATCGCAGCGTTGCCGGCTCGAGGGGATCGGTGACACTCATCGGACGAATGTACGACGAGTCCCACCTGCCCACGCCATCGGGCAACGGATCGAGGTCGGGTCCGGAAAGCGCCGGGTCAGGAATTGGCCAGCTGTGATGCCCGCTGGAACGTCACGCCGAGGACAGCGCCGATGTCGCGGACCGGTACGCCGTCGGCAGCCAACCGTCGGGCGGTCGCCGTCGCGACCTTCATGGCGTGCGCTTCCTGGCGGGCTGCCTCCGCGCGTGCCTGCGACACTTCTTCCGCGGCGGCTGTCACGTCCGTGCCGCCCACGTGGGCAGTGATCGCGAGTTCGACAGTTGAGGGGGCCACGTCGGCGACCGTGCAGATGTAGTCGGTCGCTTCCTTGGTGATGTCGGCGTAGCGACGTGCCTGGGTGAGACCTTCGATATTGCCGTTGACGCCGTCCAGCTGTGGGATTCGGATCATCCACCAGCGGTCGTCTCGGGACACGTCGATCTGGTAGGTGGTCATGCTTCCTCCGTGCATTGTTCCTTGCACTGCGCGATCGCCTTGTTGACGGTCCGCACCACTCCAGGCGACTGCGAGTTGTGCCCGGAAGCCACGGCCACGGTGGCGACTCCATGTTTGCAGATCCACATGGTATGGCTGCCTTTGCCTGGGCGGCTGGTGAATCCGGCTGCAACGAGGCGCTTCAAGGTAGTGCGCCGTAGGTTCCGGTGCGATCGCCAGAATCGTCTAGTCGATTTTACGGAATCAAGTCTAACCAGCTGGACAATCCGGACATCTGGCTCGCGGCCACCGATTTGTCGGAGGTCGGTAGCGTCTCGCGGTATGGCTGGACGGAATGTGGTCGATCCCGCGCAGGTGCGGGCGGCGGTGCTGGGTGTGGGGGAGTGGTTGCGGGATCCGGCGTTGCCGGTGCCGGGGCGGCGGGAGTTGGGGGCCGCGGTGAAGGGGACGGTGCGGGCGCTGGCGGGGAGTGCGCCGGGGCATTCGGTGGAGGTGCGGGTGCCGCCGTTCGTGGCCGTGCAATGCATCGAGGGGCCGCGGCATACGCGGGGGAATCCGCCGAATGTGGTGGAGACGGATGCTCGGACCTGGTTGTTGCTGGCTACCGGGCTGCTCGGATTCGACGACGCGGTGCGGGCAGGGGCGGTGAGCGCCTCGGGAACCAGAGCCGGGGAGATCGCGGGGTGGCTGCCGATCGTGCCGCTGTCCGCGCGGACCGACCCGGCTGCCGAGTAGCGGCAACCGGGTCGCCGGGGCTCATGCGGCCGCGGTGTGCTTGCGGTGCAGGCCCTTGTAGTCGTAGTAGCGGGTGATGATCGCGCCCAGTACGACGGCGATCGCGATACCGAGCAGCGACATCCAGATGCCGCGGTCGAGACCGGCCGCGTAGCTGGCGTCGAAGTACAGGATCGAGCGGACGCCGAGGAACACCTGGTGCATCGGCTCGAATTCGGCGAGCCACGCGAGATAGGTCGGCGTCGCCTCGATCGGGACGGTACCGCCGGAGGACGGCAGGCCGAGGATGACGAACAGGGTCAGGTTCACCAGCAGACCCGCGGTGCCGAGGGCGGCCAGCGTCATCAGCGCGGTCCAGCCGACCGCGATCATGGCGAGCACCGAGAACAGGAACAGGGCGAGCGGATTGTCGACCGGCATGCCCACTACCTTCGCCACCAGCAGGAACACCAGCGAAACGATCACCGCGACCAGCGCCGAAACCCCCCACTTGATGAGCAGGGTGTGAAAGCGCGAGATCGGCGTCGGCGGATAGTGCACGGACCAGGGCCCGTATTCGGTGGGCATGAAGCCGAGCTGGGAATCGACCATCGTGTGGATCACCATCGCCCCGACCATGCCGGCCAGCAGCAGGAGCAGCGAGAAGAAGAAGGCCGTCAGGCCGATCCCGGTGCCGCTCGGCAGTGGACGGAACTCCTGCGCGACCACATCGATCGGACTCTCGAGGGTGATCATGGCCGCACCGGACACCTGCGGTGGCGGTGCGCCCGCCGGTGTTTCGGCCAGGGTCGCCCGTACCTGCTCGGTCAGTTGGAGCCCGACCTGCCGGTCGACCTCCGACAGCGCCTGGTCGCCGATGCGCTGCACGATCCCGACGCCGTAGGCGCCCATGCGCGGATTGGACTGCAGGGTGATGATCGGCCGTTCCATCTCCCCGGGCACGATGCTGCCCGTACCGAGAATGCCCAGGCGTTTGCTGAAATCGCCGGGGATGATGATCGCGCCGTACACCTGTCCGGTGCGCAGCAACTGCTCGGCTTCAGATTTTCCGACGACGCGCAGGTCTACCTGGTCGGCGGGCACGCCCGCGACGAGCGCATCCGTGACCTGCTTGCCGAAATCGACCTGCTTGCGCTGATCGCCCGAGCCCATGACATCGCCGACATCGGAATTCACCAGCGCGATAGGGAAGTCGTGCAGATTCTTCTCCGGGTCGGCGATATAGCCGAGGTACATGAAGCCGAGCAGTGCGGTGAGCACTGTCAAAACCGCAGTCGGCGCGAGCACGATTCGAGCCCAGTGGCGTCGATTCAAGACCGGTGTGGCGAACGTCGCTTCGCTGGGGGGTTTCTGCTCGGAATCATTCGGCTCCGTACCGGTGTTGTCACTATCCGACCCGGTTCCACCGGCTGCAACGTGTGCACTGTCGTCCGTCGTCACGATCCGCACCGTAACAGCTCTTTGTGGCCGATCGGCGGGTTCGTGACCAGTGGATTGCTGCCGGGATGCGAGCGCGCGTACTACCCGCTGCGGATGACCCGTAGACTGACGAGTGCCCCCAGCCCGCCCGAACAGGGAGCAAACGGTGACCGACGTCGATCCCACGATCGTCCCCACGCCCAATACCCCCGACGAGATCGAACACGACCCTCGCGAGGAGTGTGGCGTCTTCGGCGTCTGGGCTCCCGACGAAGACGTGGCGAAGCTCACCTACTACGGCCTGTACGCCCTGCAGCATCGCGGGCAGGAGGCGGCCGGAATCGCCGTTTCCGATGGTTCCCAGATCCTGGTCTTCAAGGATCTCGGCCTGGTCTCCCAGGTCTTCGACGAGCAGACGCTCGCGGCAATGCCGGGGCATATCGCCGTCGGACACTGTCGCTACTCCACCACCGGTGGTGTCACCTGGGAGAACGCGCAGCCGATCTTCCGTACCACCTCCGTCGGCTCCGGCCTGGCGCTGGGCCACAACGGCAACCTGGTGAACACCGCCGAATTGGCCGGTCGCGCACGCGAACTCGGCCTGATCGGCGCCGGGGTGATCGATGGCCGCCCGCAGATGACCGGCGCCACCTCCGACTCCGACATCGTCACCGCGCTGCTGGCGCACGCCTCGGCGGACTCCAGCATCGAGGCCGCCGCGATGGAACTGCTGCCGCAGTTGCGCGGCGCGTTCTGCCTCACCTTCATGGACGAGCACACCCTCTACGCCGCGCGTGACCCGCACGGCGTGCGCCCGCTGGTGCTGGGCAGGCTCGATCGTGGCTGGGTCGTCGCGTCCGAGACCGCCGCGCTCGACATCGTCGGCGCCGCGTTCGTCCGCGAGATCGAGCCGGGCGAGCTGCTGGCCATCGACTCCGAGGGCGTGCGCTCCATGCGCTTCGCCAATCCCGAGCCCAAGGGTTGCGTCTTCGAGTACGTGTACCTGGCGCGCCCCGACACCACGATCGCCGGTCGCTCGGTGCACTCCACCCGGGTGGAGATCGGCCGCAAGCTGGCCAAGGAGCATCCGGTCGACGCCGATCTGGTGATCCCGGTGCCCGAGTCGGGTACGCCCGCCGCGGTCGGTTACGCCCAGGGCTCCGGTATTCCGTACGGCCAGGGCCTGATGAAGAACGCCTACGTGGGCCGCACCTTCATTCAGCCCAGCCAGACCATTCGTCAGCTCGGCATCCGCCTCAAGCTCAACCCGCTGCGCGAAGTGATCCGGGGCAAACGACTCATCGTCGTCGACGACTCCATCGTGCGCGGCAACACCCAGCGCGCGCTGATCCGCATGCTGCGGGAGGCCGGTGCGCTCGAGATCCACGTGCGCATCGCGTCGCCGCCGGTGAAGTGGCCCTGCTTCTACGGCATCGACTTCGCCTCGCGCGCGGAGCTGATCGCCAACGGCACCGGCGCCGACGACAGCTACGCCGACATGGTCGAGAACGTGCGTCGTTCCATCGGCGCCGACACCCTCGGCTACGTCTCCACCGAGGGCATGATCGCCGCCACCGAGCAGCCGCGCTCGCGCCTGTGCACCGCCTGCTTCACCGGCGACTACCCGATCGAACTGCCGCCGGAGGCAGCCATCGGCAAGAACGTGCTCGAGGGGATGCTCTCGGGCAAGGCCGAGTCGAAGCTGCTCGGCGAGAACGCCAACGTGGACGCGCTCAGCCGTCCATAACACGCGTAAGACGCGTCGCACTACGCCTCACAAGAGGGGTCGGACAGGATAAACCTGGTCGGCCCCTTTTGTGTTGTGTACGAGAGTAATTCCGGTAACCGGTAATTTCGTAAGATTAGTTCATAACATGGCGGCAATAATTCGGACCATTTGAAACTGGGCGGTAATGGTTCACCTGTACGGTCCCTCGATATATCGCTAGCTCACCATGTAGTCGTCGCCTCCGTGATCCGGGTGCGACGGCTGCGCGGCGTTCGAGAATGGGACCTGATGTTGAACAAGGCACGAAGTATGCGCGCGAAACAAATTGCCGCGGTGGGTATTACCGCTGCTGTGGCTGCCGCGCTGGCCGGTTGTGGTTCCGGCCGCACCGATGAGGCGGGCTCCGGCGCGGGCCTGGTCGTCGGCACCACCGACAAGATCTTCTCGCTCGACCCGGCCGCGGCGTACGACAACGGTTCGCTGCTGGTGGAGAACCAGATCTATTCGTATCTGCTGAACTTCGCACCGGGCGATACCACGCCCAAGCCCGACGCGGCGGAAAAGTGCGAATTCACCACTCCCACTGTGTACACCTGCAAGATCAAGTCCGGGCTGAAATTCGCCAGCGGTAACCCGCTGACCGCGAAGAGCGTGAAGTTCTCCTTCGACCGGATGGTGAAGATCAACGATCCGCACGGTCCCGCATCGCTGCTCGGCAATCTCGAGAAGACCGATGTGGTCGACGATCTCACCGTCGCGTTCACCCTCAAGGTCGCCAACGATCAGACCTTCCCGACCATCCTGCCGACCCAGGCGGGCCCCATCGTCGACGAGGCGGTGTTCCCGGCCGACAAGGTCGCCACCGACGACGAGGTCGTCAAGGCCAAGGGCTACTCCGGCCCGTACACGATCTCGAGCTACGACAAGAACAAGCTCGTCGAGTACCAGGCCAACCCCGATTATCAGGGCATCCTCGGCACGCCGAAGACCAAGACGGTGTCGACGAAGTACTACGCCACCTCCGACAACCTGAAGCTGGACCTGCAGAACGGCGCCATCGACGTCGGCTACCGCTCGTTCACCCCCACCGACATCGACTCCCTGCGGGCCGATTCCAAGGTGAAGGTCACCGACGGCCCCGGCGGCGAGCTGCGCTACGTGGTGTTCAACATGAACACCATGCCGGGCAACACGCCGGCGCAGAAGCTGGCCGTACGCAAGGCCTTCGCGTCCTCCGTCGACCGCGAGGCACTGGCCAACGGCGTCTACAAGGGCACCTATCAGCCGGCCTTCGGCTACGTGCCCGCCGGCATGGCCGGTTCGGCCGAGCCGCTCAAGGACCTCTACGGCGCCAAGCCGGACAAGGCCGCGGCCGCGAAGTTCCTCGCCGACGCGGGCGTCGCCACCCCGGTGACGCTGAACCTGCAGTACAACCCCGATCACTACGGCTCGAGCTCCTCGGAGGAGTACGCGGCGGTCAAGTCGCAGCTGGAGGCCTCGGGCCTGTTCAAGGTGAACCTGCAGTCCACCGAGTGGGTGACCTACCAGAAGGAGCGCGCCTCCGACGGTTACCCGATGTACCAGTTCGGCTGGTTCCCGGACTTCCCGGACGCCGACAACTACCTGACGCCGTTCTTCGGCCCGAACAACTTCCTGCAGTCGCACTTCGAGAACCCCGGCATCAACGCCCAGCTCACCGCCGAGACCACCGAGGGCGACCCCACCAAGCGGGCCGAGTTGCTGAAGAAGATCCAGACCGATCTGGCGCAGAACTTCCTGCCGACCCTGCCGCTGCTCTCGGGTAAGCAGGTCGCGGTGTCGAAGCCGGGCGTCAACGGTGTCGATCAGACCCTCGACGGCTCCTTCAAGTTCCGGTTCACGGTCCTGAGCAAGTGAGTGACGTTGCCGCTGCGCCCGGATCACCGATCCGGGCGCGGCGTTTCGGGTGGATGCGCGGCGGGGGTTCCCGCCAGGTGGCTTTGCTGCGGTACCTGCTGATTCGGCTGTTGCTGATTCTGCCGACCGCGTGGTTGCTGGTGACAGTGGTGTTCTTCCTGATGCGGGTGATCGGTGACCCGATCAGCGCGGCCATGGGTGGCCGACTGACCCAGGATCAGATCGAAGAGCGCAAGGAAGCCGCAGGGCTCAATCGCCCTATCCTGACGCAGTATTGGGAATACATCACCGGCTTTCTGCACGGTGACTTCGGACGGACCCAGGACAACCAGGCGATCAGCGATGTGGTGATCACCTACGGTGCCGCCACCTTCGAACTGGTCTTCTGGGGTCTGCTCGTGGCGTTCGCCGTCGGCGTTCCGCTGGGCAGATACGCCGCGACACACCGGGATACGCCCTCGGACGCGTTCCTGCGGTTCTCCGCGGTGCTGGCCTACGCGGCGCCGGTGTTCTTCGTGGGCATGCTGCTCAAGCTGATCTTCTCGGTGTGGCTGGGCTGGTTCCCGGTCGGCGGGCGGGCCAGCACCGACGTAGAGCTCGCGCTGCAACATGTCTCGCCGAAGACGAACATCCTGATCATCGATTCGATCCTCTACGGCGAACCGTCCTATGTGCTCGACGTGCTCGAACACGCGGTGCTGCCCGCGGTGGCCCTCGGGCTGCTCACCGGCGGCATCTTCCTGCGGCTGGTGCGGGTGAACCTGATCCAGACGCTGCGCAGCGATTTCGTCGAGGCGGCGCGGGCGCGCGGATTGTCCACGCGGGTGGTCACCGGCAGGCACGCGGTGCGCAACGCGCTGATCCCGATCATCACGGTGATGGGCATGTGCATCGCGATGATGCTCGGCGGTGCGGTGCTCACCGAGACCACATTCGAATGGAAAGGCTTGGGCTATCAGCTCGCCGAGTATCTGCGGGCGCGCGACTTCATCGCGGTGCAGGGCATCGTGGCGTTCATCGCGCTGGTTGTCGCGGTGATGAGCTTCGTCGTCGACGCCATCGTCGCGCTGATCGACCCGAGGGTGAGGTTCTGATGACTACCGCTGTGAAACGTCGGCGTCTGCCCGGCGCCGAACTGCTGTCGAAAACCTCGGGGCTGCAACGGGTCACCCTGATCACCGGCTTGGTGCTGGTCGGTGTGTTCGTGTTCGTGGCGGCGTTCGCGCCGTTGCTCGCGCCCTACGGGCTGGCCCAGAACTCCGCTGACGGAGTGGCTTTCGTGCCGCAGCAGGGTCCGTCGGCCGAGCACTGGTTCGGTACCTCGGTGCGCAGCGAGGATGTGCTCTCGCGGGTGCTGTTCGGCGCGCGCACCGCGCTGCTGGTGATCGCGATCTCGGTGACGCTGTCGCTGCTGATCGGAGTGCCGCTGGGACTGCTGTCGGGGTTCGTGGGGCGCTGGGTCGACAAGACGCTGGTGCTGATCATGGACGCCATCTACGCGTTCCCGTCGCTGCTGCTGGCCATCGTGGTGTCGATCGTCGTCGCGGGCGGCACGTCGAGCAGTCTCGGCGGCATGCTGTCGGCGGCCATCGCGATCACGGTTGTCTATGTGCCGCAGTACTTCCGGGTGGTGCGCAACGCGACGGTCGCGGTGAAGACCGAGCCGTACGTGGACGCCGCCCGGGTGACCGGCGCGTCGACGACGCGAATCATGTTCCGCCACATCCTGTCCAACGTCACCGGCTCGCTGCCGGTGATCGTCACGATCAATGCCGCCGACGCCATCCTCACCCTCGCCGCGCTCGGCTTCCTCGGGTTCGGCATCGAACCCACCCAGGCCGCCGAGTGGGGCTACGACCTGAACAAGGCGCTCAACGATGTCTCCAACGGCATCTGGTGGACCTCGATCTTCCCCGGCACCGCGATCGTGCTGGTGGTGCTCGGGATGACGCTGGTCGGCGAGAGCCTCGACGAGACGCTGAACCCGCTGCTGCGCACCCGGCGTGCGGTCACCTCGGCAGACAAGGAAACAGTCGATGAGTGAAAAGACTGCCGCACTGGCTGTTTCGGGCCTGTCGGTCACCTTCTCGACCGACAGCGGACCCGTGAACGCGGTGCGCAATGTGTCCTACGAGGTGTTCCCCGGTGAAGTGCTCGCCATCGTCGGCGAGTCCGGGTCGGGCAAATCGGTGAGTTCGCGCACCGCCATCGGACTGCTGCCGCATTCCGCGTCGGTGCGCGGGCTGGTGACCATCGGCGACCGGCCGGTCACCTCGATGACCGAACGTCAGCTCACCGCACTGCGCGGTGGCGAGGTGTCGATGGTGTTCCAGGAACCGGCGCGGGCGCTGGACCCGCTGTTCACCGTCGGCTTCCAGATCTGTGAAGCGCTGCGCGCGCACAGCGGGATGGGCCGAAAAGCTGCCAAGGCCAAGGCGATCGATCTCTTGCGCCTGGTCGGGCTGCCCGATCCCGAGCATCGCGTCGACTACTACCCGCACCAGCTCTCCGGCGGGCAGAAACAGCGCGTGATGATCGCGATCGCCATTTCGTGTGAGCCGAAGGTGATCATCGCCGACGAGCCGACCACCGCGCTCGATGTCACCGTGCAGGCCGAGATCCTGGAACTGCTGCGCGATCTGCGCGATCGGCTCGGCAGCGCGATCGTGCTGATCACCCACAACATGGGTGTGGTGGCCGACCTCGCCGATCGGGTGGTGGTGATGCGCGCGGGCGAGGTGGTCGAACAGGCGCCCGTGCACGAGCTGTTCGCCAGTCCGAAGGCCGACTACACCAGGGCGCTGCTCGACGCCGTTCCGCATCTCGGCGCGGCGACCATCGAGCGGCCCGTGATCGACCGGACCGTCGAGCCCGTGCTCGATGTGAAGGATCTGGTCGTCACGTTCCCCGGGCCGTTCGGTCGGCCCGCCTTCCGGGCCGTCGACGGCGTCAGCTTGCAGATCAGGCCGGGGGAGACCCTGGGCCTGGTCGGCGAGTCGGGGTCGGGCAAGTCGACCATCGGGCGCTGTGTGGCCGCGTTGCAACGGCCGAGCGAGGGGCACGTGCTGATTCGCGGGCAGGACATCGCGGATCTGTCCCAGCGCAAGCTGCGGCCGATCCGGCGGCGTTTCGGGTTCGTGTTCCAGGACCCGGCCGGTTCCCTCAACCCGCGTCTGACCGTCGGCGAATGCGTCGCCGAGCCCCTGGTCGTGCACGGCATCGGGGACAAGGCGAGCATCCGCGCGCGGGTCAGGCACATGCTCGACGACGTGCAGCTGCCCGCGGGCACCGAGAACCGGTACCCGCACGAACTGTCCGGCGGGCAGCGTCAGCGGGCCAGCCTGGCGCGGGCGCTCGTGCTCGACCCCGATCTGCTCGTCGCCGACGAGCCGACCAGCGCGCTCGATGTCTCGGTGCAGGCGGCGGTGCTCGAACTGTTCGCCGAACTGCAGCGAGGGTGCGGTTGGGCGTGTCTGTTCATCAGCCACGATCTCGCCGTCGTCGACCAGCTCGCGGACCGGATCATGGTCCTGCGCGAGGGTTCCTGCGTCGAGGAGGGCGACAACGAACAGATCCTGCGTAACCCGCAGCACGAGTACACCCGTCGCCTCGTCGCCGCCGTTCCGGTCCCCGACCCGGTCGAACAGCGGCGGCGTCGCGCCGAGATCGCCGCCACATTCGCCACCGAGCTGGAACAATGAGCTAGGAGCCGCACGACACCCGGAGTGGCGGATCACTTAGAGTTACTAGGCATCTATCCGCCGATTCGGTTTGGAGCTTTCCCCCACAATGACTGAACAGACACCCAGCGGTGCAGGCGCTTCCTACGCTGCGGCGGGCGTGAGCATCGAAGCCGGTGACCGCGCCGTCGAATTGTTCGGACCATTGGCCAGGAAGGCCAGCCGACCCGAGGTGCAGGGCGGCATCGGCGGCTTCGCCGGTATGTTCGCCCTCAAGGGCGGATACCGGGAACCGCTGCTCGCCGCCTCCACCGACGGCGTCGGCACCAAGATCGCCATCGCCCAGGCCCTGGACAAGCACGACACCGTCGGGCTCGACCTGGTGGCCATGGTCGTCGACGACCTGGTGGTGTGTGGCGCCGAGCCGCTGTTCCTGCAGGACTACATCGCCATCGGCAAGGTCATCCCGGAGAAGGTCGCCGAGATCGTCTCCGGCATCGCCGAGGGCTGCATCAAGGCCGGTTGCGCACTGCTCGGCGGCGAGACCGCCGAGCACCCCGGCCTGATGGATCCCGACGACTACGACCTGTCCGCCACCGGCGTCGGCGTCGTCGAGGCCGACGCGGTGCTCGGCCCCGACCGGGTGCGTCCCGGCGATGTCGTCATCGCGATGGGCTCCTCTGGCCTGCACTCCAACGGCTACAGCCTGGCCCGCAAGGTGCTGCTCGACATCGACCGGATGTCGCTCACCGGCTATGTCGAGGAGTTCGGCCGCACCCTCGGTGAGGAACTGCTCGAGCCGACGCGGATCTACGCCAAGGACTGCCTCGCACTGATCGCCGAGACCGATGTGCGCACGTTCTCGCACGTCACCGGTGGTGGCCTGGCCGCCAACCTGGCGCGCGTGCTGCCCGCGGGCCTGGTGGCCGAGCTGGACCGTGGCACCTGGAACCCGGCGCCGGTGTTCAAACTGATCGCCCAGCGCGGCCGCGTCGAGCGGATCGAGATGGAGAAGACGTTCAACATGGGCGTCGGCATGGTCGCGATCGTGGCGCCCGAGGACGCTGATCGTGCGCTGGCGGTGCTCACGGCCCGCCACATCGACTGCTGGACGCTGGGTCAGGTCAAGAAGGCCGCCGATGTCGAAGCGCCGCGTGCGGTGCTGCTGGGCGATCACCCCAGGTTCTGATCTCCGCTACGCACTGAGCCGGGTCGCGATGGTCGCGACCCGGCTCACGTGCGTTCAGGGTTTGTTCCGGCCACTGAGTGGCTAACCCGTACCCGGAGGGTTTTTACCCGTCGGCTCGGGGTGGTCGGGGCCTCGAGGCGGCGAACACGACGAGCGTCCTGTGTATCGCACAGGACGCTCGTCGTGTATTCAGGTATTCGCCGTAACTGCTACTACGAGCCTGTCGTCACTCACCTGAGAACGGCTGGAAGGGGGAGGCCGGCAGGCCTCCCCCTTCGTCGCTGTCAGGTCAGCGGCGCCAGCTGTCGTAGCCGTCGTCCTCGTCGTTCCAACGAGACGGCGACTCGTCCGCATCATGCTCATCGGACAGCACTGCACTACTCCTGGGTTGGGAGTAGGGCGGAGCATCGCTATCCGACAGCTCGCGCTGAAGGCTCGCGAAGTCGGTCGGCGCGGAGCTGTACTTGAGCTCACGTGCGACTTTGGTCTGCTTTGCCTTAGCCCGGCCACGGCCCATGGCTGACCCCCTCGCGTCACTGCGGGGCGGCCTGGGGTTTGTTGGCGGCCCCGTTCGAATTAATACTCTTCCTGACAGACACTTTAGCGTGTGTCAGAGCGTCGCGCTCCCAGGAGTGGGTGAAGACCTGTCGAAGCGCCCCGGTTTGCCCCTTCTTCGCCCAGACCGCCCGGTCTCAGATGACTCCCGGAATCGCGCGGATCACACCGACTCTGGCGTCGCCGCCGAACACCGCGGTGGCCGCGAGCTGAGTGTGCTGATCGGTCCACTCGACGCCGAGTTCGCGCAGAATCGCCAGCGTCAGAGGCATCCGGGCCCGATCGTGACCGTCTTCGATCTTGTACGCGAAGGCCCTTCCGTCGGGGAGCGCACCCGCGTGCACGCCGTCGGCGCCGATCTTGCAGAACAGTCCGGGGGTCGCCGACATGGCCAGTAGATCCGGGCCGCTCGTGCCGGAAATCACTCGTGGATTCGCCCGAACGGCGTCGGCGATCCGGCGCGGCGCGGTGCCGGACTCGGCCGTGGTGAAGCCGGCGAAGGCGCGCGCGAGGTTGATCAGCGAGACGGGCACGATCGGCAGGCCGCAGCCGTCGATGCCCAGATCGGTCTCCGGTTCGCCGGTGACGTCGGCGACGGTGGCCAGGACCGCTTGCTGAAGTGGATGTTCGATCTCGAGGTATCCGGTGCGCGGCCAATCGTTGATCGCGCAGGTCGCCAACATCGCGGCGTGTTTGCCGGAACAGTTCATGTACAGCGGGCTCGGGCCCGCACCGGTGATCGCGGCGGCGCGGGCTTTCTCCTCGAAGGGCAGGTCGGGTGGGCAGGCGAGGTCGCCGGCGGTGTAGCCGAAGCGGTCGAGCAGGCGACGGACGAGAGCGATGTGGTCGGGTTCACCGAAGTGGGAGGCGGTGGCGATGGCGAGTTCGTCGTCGTCGACGGGGTCGAAACCGTTGCGCAGCAGGGCCAGTGCCTGCATCGGCTTGTTGGTGGAGCGCGGGAAGATCGGGCCGTGGATCTCGCCGAGTTCGAGGGTGGGGGTGCCGAAGGCGTCGAGGATCACGACCGAGCCGCGGTGCACGCACTCACGGAAGCCGGATCGCACGACTTCGACCAGTTCGACGCTCATGCTGTCTCCCTTGGGCATGCTCGGGCGCCCTGCGTGGTTACGCGAGCTGCCGCCTCCGGGCGCTGACCGCTCATGCGCGGACCTCCACGGTGCGGGTTCGGGTGTGGCGGTCGATCTGCATGCGGACGTCGGCGGAGATGGTCGGTTCCTCGGCGCGCAGGCGTTCGAGGCGGGCGGGGTCGGCGCCGGTGAACAGATCGCGGACGGTGATGCCGTGTTCGGGGACGTGGACTACGCGGACCTCGTCGCCCGCGCCGATGGTGCCCTCGGTCAGGACCCGGAAGTAGGCGCCGGTGTCGGATCGCAGGGCGAAGCGTTTGACCCACCGCTGCTCGCCCGACCACTGCTGGAAGGTCGCGCAGGGCACCCGGGGCGCGCTGACCTCGAGCAGGGTGTCGCCGATCGCCCAGTGCGCGCCGAGCACCGCGTCGCTGACCGGCAGGCCGGTCAGGCGCAGGTTCTCGCCGAACCAGCCCGCGGGCAGTTCGCGGTCGAGTTCGTCTGCCCAGCGGCGGGCGTCTTCGTCGGCGTAGGCGTAGACGGCCTGGTCGATGCCGCCGTGGTTGGCGGTGTCGCAGACGTGGTCACCGTGCAGGCCGAGCGCGGCCACGACTACCCGACCGTCGACAGGACGCTTGTCGATGGCCGTGCGGCCGACGCGGGTGCGCACCTCGATCTCGGCGTGGACGACGCACACGGCCTCGACGCGGCCGGTATCGCCGACGCGCGTGACCGGACGGTTCATCGCCCGCGCAACCGGTTGACGGCGGCGCGCCCCGCCTGCTCGGTGTCGTCGGCGGGGACCGAGTCGGGGTCGATGGCCGCGGCCATGCTGCCGACCACCAGTTCGGTGCCCGCGGGAACCGAACGCTTGATCAGAGCCAGGGCGATCGGGCCGAGTTCGTAGTGGTCGACGACGGTGCCGAGGCGGCCGACGGTGCGGCCGGCGGCGGTCACGTCGTCACCGGTCGCCGGGCGCTCGTCGGCCGAGCCGTCGAGGTGCAGCAGCACGAGGTTGCGCGGGGGCTTGCCGAGGTTGTGGACCCTGGCCACGGTTTCCTGGCCGCGGTAGCACCCCTTGTTGAGGTGGACGGCCCCGTGCTCGTCGATGCCGCCGATCCAGCGGGCCTCGTGCGGGATGGTGCGTTCGTCGGTGTCGACGCCGATGCGGGGCCGCAGCGCGGCCACACGCAGCGCCTCGTAGGCCCACATGCCCGCTGGAGCGGCTCCCGCCGCGGTGAGCCTGGTCCACCATGCCGACAGCTCGGCACGGGGCACGATCAGATCGAAGGAGTCCGGCATCCGCCGCAGGAATCCACCACCGGGCAGCGCGGCCGCGACGTAGATCTCCGGCAGTTGCGCGATGCCGAGCGCGTCGAGCAGTGTGTCCACTCGCGGGCCCAGCAGGCTCAGCACGGCGTGATCCGGCGCGTCCTGCGGCTTGGCGTCGGCCCAGAAGACCATCTTCGTGAGGAACGCCAGCAGTTCGGCGCCGCGGTCGGCCTCGGTATCGAGCCACAGGGTGCCGTCGAGGTCGGTGAGGACGAAGTGGTTGAGGACCCGGCCGTTGAGATCGAGGTCGAGCGTCTCGGCGCTGTGCGCGTCGGGTAGCGCGGCGATGTGCTGACTGGTGATGGTGTGCAGCCAGCTCAGGCGCTCGGCGCCGGTGATCGTGGCGACGCTGCGATGGGAGCGATCCACGACCGCCACCCGCTCCGCAGCGGCCTTCTGTTCGCCGAACGGATCACCGTAATGCCAGGCGACCGCGGCGTCCGGGGTATCGGGTGCACCCGCGACGGCACCCGGAGTATGGAGAACAGGACTGGGGGAGACGACCTGTGACACGACACCCACTGTAGGCGCGTCTGCCGACACGCGCCGCACGTGGTCGTCTTCGCGGCGCGCGTCGCGAGCTCGATTCGAAGCAGCCATAGGCATAACAGAGCGATAACGCCTACGCTCGGCGCATGGGAGAACGGGTTCTTGTGACACTCGACGGGACGGTCGCCGACGCGAACGTACCGTCGCTTTATGCCGACGACATCGGCGCGCTTCGCGGCGATGGCGTATTCGAAACGATTTTGGTGCGCGGCGGCACGGCCACCGCGCTGGAATTCCACCTGGCGCGGTTGCGTCGCTCGGCGCAGGCGCTGGAACTGCCGGAGCCGGGACTGTCGAGGTGGCGCACCGCGGTGGAACTCGCCGTGAAGGAATGGGGATCGGAAGAGGAAGGAATGTTGCGGCTGATCTACACGCGCGGCCGCGACTCGGAATTCGACGCGCCGCGCTCGGAGCTGGCACCGGAGGATCCGCAACCCACCGCGTATGTGCTCGTCTCCCCGGTACCCGCGCGGGTCGCGACTGCACGCGCTGAGGGCGTGAAGGTGATGTCGCTGGCGCGCGGTATCTCGGTCGACCTCGCGCAGGCGGCGCCGTGGCAGCTGCTCGGCGCGAAGACGCTGTCGTACGCGACCAACATGGCCGCGCTGCGGTTCGCGCGGCGGATGGGCGCCGAGGACGTGATCTTCCACAGCACCGAACACAAGGTCCTCGAGGGGCCGCGCTCGACAGTGGTGATCGCTCGCGGCAAGCAGCTGATCACCGTGCCCGCCAAGAGCGGCGTGCTGCCCGGCGTCACGCAGCGCGCGCTGTTCAACGTGGCGGAGAAGTCGGGCTGGGAGTGCAAGTACCAGACGCTGTTCACCGCGGACCTTTTCGACTGTGACAGCATCTGGCTGTTGTCCAGCATCACCCTTGCCGCGCGAGTGAACCAGCTCGACGGCATTCGCTTGTCGGCGCCCGACAACGCTCAGGAGATCATCGACATGGTCGACCTCGGGATCGAACGGCCGGGGACCATCGGAGACTGGTGATCCGTGTGTGGGGCACGGGTGGGCGTGCCCCTGCGGGAAGGGTTTCCGCGGGCCGTGGCGGTTGTCACGCTCGAACGAGGTGATTCCCGGCGTACGATCTACTACAAGTTGTCGTAGTAGATCGGTGGAGGTCGGATGGACACCCTTGATGTCTCCCGGTGGCAGTTCGGGATCACGACCGTCTACCACTTTCTGTTCGTTCCGCTGACCATCGGACTCGCGCCGCTGATCGCGATGATGCAGACCGCCTGGGTGATCACCGGCAACGAACGCTGGTACCGGCTGACCAAATTCTTCGGCAAGCTGTTCCTGATCAACTTCGCCCTCGGCGTCGCGACGGGCATCGTGCAGGAATTCCAGTTCGGGATGAACTGGAGCGAATACTCCCGCTTCATCGGCGACGTCTTCGGTGCGCCACTGGCGCTGGAAGCGCTGATCGCCTTCTTCATGGAGTCGACGTTCATCGGGTTGTGGATCTTCGGGTGGATCCGGCTGCCCAAGCTGGTGCATTTGGCGACCATCTGGATCGTCGCCATCGGGGTGAACGCTTCGGCGTATTTCATCGTCGCCGCCAATTCGTTCATGCAGCATCCGGTGGGAGCCCGGTACAACCCGGAGACCGGACGTGCTGAGCTGGAGAGCATCGCGGCGCTGCTGACCAACAACACGACATTGGCCGCGTTCCCACATGTGGTCGCGGGCGCGTTTCTCACCGCGGGCACCTTCGTCGCGGGCATCGCGGGCTGGTGGATGGTGCGCAACGCCCGCAGTGGCGATCCGGCCAAACGCGAAGAGGCGCAGACGATGTGGCGCCCGGTGGGGCGATTCGCCCTCGTGGTGGTGGCGCTGTCCGGTGGCGCCTTGATCTTCACCGGCGATATCCAGGGCAAGCTGATGTTCGAACAGCAGCCGATGAAGATGGCATCGGCGGAATCGTTGTGCCACACGGCGACCGACCCCGACTTCTCCGTTCTCACCGTGGGCACGCACAACAATTGCGACGGCGTGATCCACGTGCTCGAGGTGCCCTATGTGCTGCCCTATCTCGCCAAGGGCGAGTTCAGCGGGGTGACGCTCGACGGCGTGGTGGATCTGCAGAAGACCTACAACGTCGCCTACGGGCCCGGGGACTACCGGCCCAACCTGTTCGTCACCTACTGGTCCTTCCGCGCCATGATCGGGCTGGCAGGCGGGTCGGTGCTGCTGCTGTTGGCCGGGTTCTGGGTGACGCGCGGTGGCCGCGTGCCGGATCAGCGGTGGTTCTCCTGGCTGAGCCTGCTCGCGATCCCCACGCCGTTCCTGGCCAACAGTGCGGGCTGGGTGTTCACCGAGATGGGGCGTCAGCCGTGGGCGGTGGTGCCCAATCCGACCGGCGATCCGAATATCCGAATGACGGTGCAGCAGGCGGTCTCCGAACACTCCGCCGGGACCGTGATGTTCTCGCTGGCGGTGTTCACGCTGCTCTACGGCGCGCTCGCGGTGGTGTGGTTCTACCTGATGCGACGGTATGTCGTCGCCGGGCCGGACACCCAGGCGCACGCCGAGAGTTCGGACAGCACCGACACTCCCCAACTTTCCTTCGCGTACTAGGAGCCGACGATGGATCTGCAACAGTTCTGGTTCCTCCTGATCGGTGTGCTGTTCACCGGCTACTTCGTGCTCGAGGGATTCGACTTCGGCGTCGGCATGCTGATGCCGATTCTCGGTAAGGGGTCCGATACCCGCAGGCGCGTCGTGCTCAATACGATCGGGCCGGTCTGGGACGGCAACGAGGTGTGGCTGATCACCGCCGCCGGTGCGATGTTCGCGGCTTTTCCCGAGTGGTACGCCAGCGTGTTCTCCGGGTTCTATCTGGCGCTGCTGCTCCTGCTCGTCGCGTTGATTCTGCGGGTGTGCGCGATCGAATACCGGGGCAAGATCAATGATCCGAAATGGCGGGCCTGGTGCGATATCGGGATCGGGATCGGGTCGTGGATTCCGGCGCTGGCCTGGGGATGGGTGTTCGCGAACATGGTGCGGGGCGTGCCGTTGAACGCGGACAGGCAGATCGTCGGTTCGGTCGGGGACCTGCTCAGCCCGTACGCGTTACTCGGCGGGCTGACCACCGCTGTTCTCTTCGCGCTGCACGGTGCGGTGTTCCTGGTGCTCAAGACAGCGGGTGAGGTCCGCACGGACGCCGTGCGGATCGCCAGGTCGCTGCTGATTCCCACCGCGGTAGTAGTCGGCGGATTCGGATTGTGGACCCAGCTCGCCTACGGCGCCGGGTGGACCTGGATCGTGCTGGTGACCGCCGTGCTCGGGCTCGCGCTCGCCGCGGTGGCGACTGTCGGGGGGCGTGACGGCTGGGCCTTTGTCGGCACGACGCTCGGTGTCGTCTCGGCGACGGTGCTGATCATCGGGTCGATGTATCCGAATGTGCTGCCGTCGACCATCAGCCCGCTCTACGACCTCACCATCCACAATGCGTCCTCGTCGCCGTATACGTTGAAGGTGATGAGCTGGGCGGCGTTGCTCGCTACGCCGGTGGTGCTGATGTATCAGGGGTGGACCTATTGGGTTTTCCGGCAGCGGATTCGGGTGGAACAGATTCCGCCGCCGGTGGGTCTGCCGCTGAGCGGTAAGGGCTGACCGATGACGTCGGCCTTGTCTCGCGACATTGTCGCTCGTGGAAGGTCGGACGCTGTGGTGCCGGAGAGCTTGTCGCAGGAGGGGCCGGAGACGCCGAAACGGTCGAGGCGCGGGCCGGTGGATCCGCGGTTGTGGCGGTACGCGCGGTCGGCGCGACCGCATCTGGTGATCGCTGTCGCGCTGGCGCTGGTGATCACGGCGACGATCGTGGTGATCGCCCTCGTGTTGGGACGGGTACTCGCGGGGGTGATCACGGATCCGGGCAAGCGCGAGTTCGGTGCGTGGACCACGGAATTGGCGGTCCTGGCGGTAGCCGTCGCGGTGCGGGGGCTGGCGAGTTGGTGGCAGGCGCGGTTGGCTCATCGGGCCGGAAGCGCGGTGGTCGCGGAGCTCGAGACGGCGGTGCTGCGGGCCGGCGCCGAACTGCCGCCGCGGGAACTGGACGTGCGGCGAACGGAGATCGCGGTCGTCGTCGGCAACGGTCTGAGCGGGTTGCGTGGATGGTTCACCGGCTATCTGCCCGCGCTGTTGCTGGCCTGTCTGGTGCCGCCGGTGGTGTTGGTGGTCATCGCCCTGCACGATCGGACCTCGGCGCTGATCGCGGTGATCACGGTGCCGTTGATCCCGGTGTTCATGGTGCTGATCGGGCTGCTCACCCAGGGACGAGCCGAGGCGACGCTCGCCGCGACCACGCGGTTGTCGGACCAGATCCTCGATCTTTTCGCGGGCATGCCCACCTTGCGCGCGCTCGGACGTGAGGGTGCGGACGGACCCTCGATGGTGAATCAGGTGCAGGCCCTCGGCGATTCGCTGCGACAGCGGACCATGCGCGCGCTGCGGATCGCGTTCCTCTCCTCGATGGTGCTGGAAAGCCTCGCGACGCTGAGTGTCGCGTTGATCGCGGTCGCGATCGGGCTGCGGTTGGTATTCGGGGAGATGGCGTTGTACAGCGGGCTGGTCGCGTTGATTCTGGCGCCGGAGGTGTACTGGCCGCTGCGGCAGGTGGGGGAGAAGTTCCACGCGGCGCAAGACGGAATGGCCGCCGCTGACCGGGCTTTCGCGGTGCTCGAACCGGAGGCCGCGCACCGGCGGGACGAAGCCGTGCCTGCTCGCGCCGCGTGGGGCGAGGTCGTCGGATCCGGTAGCCGGACGGCGCGCCGGTCCGGTCCGTCCGTCGCGGGTGTTGGACCCGCGCGAATCGCCCTGCGTGGATTGTCCGTTGTCGCCAGGACCGGCACCGCGCCCGATCAATTGACGGCCGTGCTCGAACCCGGACTGGTGACCGTCCTGACCGGGCCGAACGGGTGCGGGAAATCGACTACGGTGCAAGCGATTCTGGGCCTGGTTCAACCCGATGAAGGCGCCGTCTTCGTCGACGGTATCGATGTGCGTGAACTCGACCCCGATCGCTGGTGGAGCCGGATCGCCTGGTTGCCACAGCGACCCGTGCTGGTTCCCGGGACATTGCGCGAGAACGTCGAACTGCTCGGGGCCATCCCGGACCCGACTGCCGATGACCTTCGAGCCGTGAGCGCCGCAACAGGATTCGAGCGCGTGCTGGCCGAACTCCCCGACGGCTGGAACACCGTCGTCGGCCAGAACGGCACCGGTCTGTCCCTGGGTCAACGCCAGCGCCTGGCCCTCACTCGCGTCCTCGCCGCCCACCGCCCGATCCTGCTTCTCGACGAACCCACCGCTCACCTGGATCCCGAGAGCGAGCAACGCGTGCTCACCACCCTGCGCGAATACGCCGACGCCGGTGCGACCGTCGTGGTCGTCGCCCACCGCCCGACTGTGCTGGCAGCGGCCGATGCGGTGATCGAGGTAGTCGCCGCGGACGCGCCTTCGATGGAGAGGGTGGTGGCGGTCTCATGATCGGCGATCTGCGACAGATTTGGCGGCTGCTCGCGTTGTCGCCCGCGCGGGTCGCGGTGGCGATCGCCTGGGGAGTGGCGGCGTTGGGCAGTGGGCTCGGGCTGGCCGCGCTGGCCGCGTGGTTGATCGCGCGGGCCTGGCAGATGCCGCCGGTGCTGGATCTGAGCGTCGCGGTGGTGGCGGTGCGGGCACTGGGCATCTCGCGGGGGTTGTGCCGGTACCTGGAGCGGCTGGCCACCCACGATGTGGCATTGCGGGCGATGACGACCGCTCGCACGTCGGTGTATCGCGCGTTGGCGCAGTCGGATGTCTGGTGGCGGCGAGACCGAAGCAACTCCTCGGACGGGCAGGCCGGTGACGAGTCCGATCGGGCGCTCACCGCCGAGTGGCGGACGCGTGTGGGCTCGTCGGATCGCAGCGAAGAGGACGGTTCGAGGCGCGAGTTGCGGCGCGGGGACGTGTTGGTGCGGATCGGTGCTGATATCGACGATCTCGGGGCGGTGGTTGTGCGGGTGCTGGTGCCCGTGGCGGTGGCGGTGGTGTTGTCGCTGGCCGCGGTGGGACTGATCGCCATCATTTCGCCGCTTGCTGCCGTGATTCTCGCTGTGGCGCTGGGGGTTTCAGGGGTTCTCGCGCCGTGGTCGTCGGCGGTGGCCGCGCGCGACGCCGAGCGGTCGGTGCGGGCCGATCGGGCCGAGTTCACCGCCGAGGGGCTCACAGTGCTCGACCATGCTGCCGAGCTCCGTGTCGCGGGGCGGCTGGATGTGGCACTCTCGGTGGCGGACAGGGCTTCTCAACGTGCGGTGATCGCCGAGGATTCGGCTGCCTCGCGGAGCGCGTGGGCGGCTGCGGCCACTCCGCTGTCGATCGGGGTGAGCGCGTTCGGTGCGCTGCTGGTCGGCATCGCCGCCTACGGGCCGACCGGCGGGCTCCCGGGCGGCATGACCCCGATGGCTCTCACGATCCTCGTCCTGGTGCCGCTGTCCGCGTTCGAAGCCGTGGGTGCGCTGCCCGCCGCAGCGACAACTCTCACCACCTCCAGAGCCGCTCTGCACCGGATCCGCGGCATCTCGGCGGCAGCCCCGGGTACGGAGGGCGACACGGGTGTGGACCGCGAGAGAGCGTCTGCCGTTGGTATGCGGGAACCGATGCCGGAAGGGCGCCGGGTGGTCGTCGTCGGACCGAGCGGGGCGGGGAAGACGACGTTGCTGATGGCCTGGGCGGGCCTGTTCGACACGCCTCGGGACGGGGTCACGTTCTTCGCGGAGGACGCGCATCTGTTCGGCACCTCGATCCTGGAGAACCTCCGGGTCGCGCGTGGTGACCTCACCCTCGACGAGGCCGACAGCGCCCTGCGCACAGTCGGTCTCGGGCCGTGGCTGGATGCGCTGCCGGACGGTCCGCACACCTCGCTCACCGCGGGCGCGGCCGCCGTATCCGGTGGTCAACGCCGCCGCATCCTGCTGGCCCGCGCCCTGGTCGCCCCCGCGCACACCCTGCTCCTCGACGAGCCGACCGAACACCTGGCCGCCGCCGAAGGCGATCAACTCCTGCGCGACCTCCTCGACGCGGACAGCGGTCTCGTCGCCCCCGATCGCACCGTTGTCGTTGTCACCCACCAACTCCCGCGTGGGCACGGAGCCGACACCGTCGTCACCGTCGATGCGACCGGCACCTGCCACATCGAGCACCTCCACTCCGCGACGTACTCGGAAACCTGACGTATTCGCCCAGGTCAGAACCGCAATTAAATCAATTGCCGAGCACGCCGAGCGCGGCTAAATTCATCAGTACACAAGAGAGGAGGTGGTCTGAAGAATGTATGTTCATCGGATGCGTGAGGTGGCTGCCCGCTAGCAGCTCCACTGCGGGAGATTCCCCAGCGGTGCGCTGAGCGAATCCCAGGCAGTCACCCGACCCCCGAGCCCCCGGAAGATCCAACCGGGACCATCGTGTTCACAGAATGCGGTGGAACGGCTCGGGGGTCGCTCCATTTCACAACGAGAACGGCCCGCCCAGAGTGCTCTGGACGGGCCGTTCCCGAAGGATCTCAGCCGATGTAGCGGACCAGCCGCGCCGACAGGCGGGGGACGAGCGCGCCGTCGGGGTCCACGCGTTCTTCCACGTAGGCGAGGTCGCCGTTGTCGACGATGCCGTAGAGGCGCTTGGCGCCGCCCACCACCGCGCCGGAGGTGCTGCGGATGGAGACGTCGGTCGCGAGCTCCCAGGAGGCCTGGTTGCGGGCCTTGCCGTAGTACAGCTCGATGACGCCGTTGCTGTGGGTGAGCAGGAGTTCGAGCAGTTCGTCGGTGCCCTCACCGCCGACCCGCCAGTAGCCGCTCTCGCGCAGATCGGGGCCGGTGTACTTGCCCTCGGCGTCGAGCTTCCAGGTCTGCGATTCCCAGGCCAGGTAGTCGCCGCCGTCGTGGGAGACGATGATCTGCTGGCCGAACCGGTAGTCACCCTCGGTGGGGTGATTGCCCTCGCCCTCGCCGCGCCACACACCGACCAGCGGCAACAGGGCCAGCATGGCGTGGTTCAGATCCGGGCCGAGGCGCAGATTGGCGGTGTCTTCGGGCAGGGGAAGACCAGGCAGGACCGAAATATTGCGGGCGCCGGTCTCTTTCGCCCGTTCAGCGGCGACATTCACTGCCTCGTCGCCGCTACGACGCTCGGCCGGAGCGTCTTGCTCTGTGCTCGCTCGCTCGGCCGGTTCGTTACCTTCGCCAGCGAGCCCGCTCATGACTCGGTGAAGAGCCGGTAGAAGACGTACAGGCCGAACCAGCCGATGAGAATCGACACGGCGACAAGGAGTACCTCGAAGAAGATGACCACAATCGGAGTCTAGCTACTCCGCGCAACAGATACGAAAACGGCCCTGGTAGTTCCCGCACAGGAACTACCAGGGCCGTTGTGAGCTTCTTACTTGGCGACCGCGACGTCGACGGCGTGAATGCCGGCGCCCTCGGGGCTGATCTCGGCGGAGCCGTTGCCCGACGAGGACAGCGCGCGCAGGGTCCACGAACCCGGTGCGGCGAAGAAGCGGAAATCACCGGTGCCGGAGGCGACGACCTCGGCGGTGAAGTCACCGTTGCCGTCGAGCAGACGCACGAACGCGCCGCCGACAGGCTGGCCGTCGGTGCTCAGGACACGGCCGGTGATGACCGTTTCCTTCTCCACATCGACGCCGGCCGGGATGGCCTGACCCTGGGTAGGTGCTGCACACATATTGATTACGCTCCCAACTCGATAGGCGCTCCGACGAGGGAACCGTATTCGGTCCAGCTGCCGTCGTAGTTCTTGACGTTCTGGTGGCCGAGCAGCTCCTGCAGCACGAACCAGGTGTGCGAGGAACGCTCGCCGATGCGGCAGTAGGCGATGGTTTCCTTCTCGCCGTCCAGGCCCGCGTCCTTGTACAGCTCGGCCAGGTCGGCGTCGCTGCGGAAGGTGCCGTCCTCGTTCGCGGCCTTGCTCCACGGCACGTTGATCGCGCCCGGGATGTGGCCGGGACGCTGGCTCTGCTCCTGCGGCAGGTGCGCGGGCGCGAGGATCTTGCCCGAGAACTCGTCGGGGCTGCGCACGTCGACCAGGTTCTTGGTGCCGATGGCCGCGATGACCTCGTCACGGAACGCGCGGATGCTCAGGTCGGGAGCGGCGGCCTTGTACTGGGTGGCCGGGCGCGAGACCGCGTCACGCGAGAGCGGACGACCGTCGAGCTCCCACTTCTTGCGGCCGCCGTCGAGCAGCTTGACGTCGTTGTGGCCGTAGAGCTTGAAGTACCAGTAGGCGTAGGCCGCGAACCAGTTGTTGTTGCCGCCGTAGAGCACCACGGTGTCATCGTTGCCGATGCCACGCGCCGAGAGCAGGTCGGAGAACTGCTCCTGGTTCACGAAGTCGCGACGGACCTGATCCTGCAGGTCGGTCTTCCAGTCCAGGCGGATGGCGCCTTCGATGTGGCCACCCTCGTAGGCGGAGGTGTCCTCGTCGACCTCGACGAAGACGACGCCGGGGGCGTTGAGGTTCTCTTCGGCCCAGTCAACGGAGACCAGGACATCGGAGCGAGCCATGTTGTTCCTTTCAGAGACGTGCAAGGGGGTCAGTTCGGTGCCGGGGCTGGTGACCGGCGGAAACGGGCTACCAGCGGATAGATCTGGCAACCCAGGCAGACCCCGAACGCCGCGTTCAAGAACGCCGCGAACAGGGCGAAGCCGGCGAACACCGCGCCGACGATCGAGGAGCCGAGCGCGAAGCCCAGCAGGGAGAGACCGGCGAACACGAAGCCGAGCGCTTGCGCGAAACGCAGCGGCGGCACGGGCTCGGTCTCGGTGGGCGGACCGTTACGCGGCGCGACGAACGCGGCGTAGATCCGGCCGTAAGGGTGCTTGGCAGGGCCGACGGCCGCGCCGATCGCGAAAACCACGGCTTGCAGGCCGATCAGGATCGCGGCGGCGACGGTCGAGAAGGCGCTGACGAGGAGCACCAGGATCAGGACGCCGGTAGTGATCCAGGCCACGAAACGTGGGCCCCGGACATCTACGCGAGGTGGGGAATCGGAAACGGTCATTGTGCGAACTCCTGCGCTTCAGATGAGCACTTTCAGGGGGATCTACCTGTTCGCCGGGGGATCCGAGAGGATCACTCGCGCGGCGGGCATAGATCGACGTCAGAAATCTCGGGAGAGAAAAGGCCGATCGTTCAGCAGCACAGGCAGCAACAACCACCGAGGCGACACAGGTCAACTGTGCGGCGTCGGGTGAGCATCAGCTCGTGGTCGGTTTGCACGAGAAGTAGTTTACCCGGTCGCACCGGAGAATGTCTCGGCCCCCCTGGATATGGGGCTGGATCACACTGTCAGGGGCTCCAGGGCGGTGCGCAGATCGCCCGCCTTCGGGACGCCGGAGATGCGGAAGCGTTCCTTGCCCTCGGCATCGAAGACGAAGGTCGTCGGCAGGGAGAGGACATTGAGCTCGCGGGCGAGCGCGGGATCGGCGTCGATGTCGATCTCGATGTCGCGCGGGGCATTCGGGGACTCCGACAGGTCGGCGGTGACGCCGGCGACGACCCGGCGGACCGCGTCACACGGGCCGCACCAGTCGGCGGAGAAGTGCAGCACCGCGGGGGCCGCACCGGTCACACCGGCGGCGTCGAGCAGGCGGGCGCGCTGGTGTGTCTCGGGGTCGAGGGTGGCGGGACGAATCTGTCCCTGCCTGCGCGACAGGTAGAAACCGGCCGCGACGGCGGCCGCGATGACGGCGGCCAGAATGACGATCTCGATCATGGTTGCTGCAATCGGTCCAGGTCGATGGTGACGTTGCGGCCGACACCCTCGACGACGATCTGGCCGCCGAGCGCCGACACCTCGGTCGGTGCGACACCGAACGGCAACTCCTTGATGTCGATCGTACGGCTGAATCGGGCGAGGACAGCGGCGTGATCGGTCTCGGGGATCTTCGAATCGGTCTTGACCGCGGCGGTCGTGTCGACCGTGCTGGTGGTGTCGGTGTAGAAACCGGTCGCCTGGATGCGGACCTTGTCGCCCTCGAGCAGCAGGTCGGCCTGGATCTGCACCGGCACGCGCGTCGCGGAGCTGGACGGGGTGACACCGGCGGGCAGCACGCGGCCGTTCGCCGCGGTCGGCAGGGTGCCCTTGAGGACGAGGACGCCCGCGGTGGTCATCCCCGACCCACCGGAGCCGCCCGTGCCGTCGGACTTGTCGGCCGGCGGGGTGTGGACCTGCAGGTCCGGGATGCCGAAGAGCTTGCCGAGCTCGGTGGGCTCGAAACGCATCAGCGCGTCGATCCGGTCGACCTGCGCCGTGCGTGCCGCACCGTCGAGCAACTCGCCGGCCGAGGCGTGCAGGCCCTGCAGCTTGGCCTCGATGCCGACCTCGCCGGGGATGTCGGGGCGCACGGCGCGGGCGCGGATGGTCACGTCGTCGTAGCGGCCGCTCATCGCCTGGGCGGCGAACGGGAATCCGTGGAACGTGACTTCCGGGTCGGCCGACAGATCCGCGCCCGCCCGCAGTTGACGGGAGACGTGGTACTCCGAATAGGCGGCGGCGCCGAAATCGATGACCACCGCCAAACCGGCCAGGCAGAGAAGCCCGATGATCAGCTTGCGCATGCCCTGACAGTAGCGGCTGGCGCCGCGGGTCGCGGGCCCCTGGTCCGACCAGCGCGAGGGCGAAGGACACAAAACGGACGCCGTGTTGCGAGGTAGTGGCTGTGGAGGCGCTAATGTTGCACACGACTTAACCTGTGTTTCGGCGACGTAGCTACGCGGCTGCTGTCGTCCGCGGAGCAACGAGATAGGAGGAGAGCCCCATGGAGCTGCTCCTACTGACCTCCGACCCCAACCCCGATGCGGTCCTACCGTCGTTGACGCTCCTGGCGCACAACGTCCGGCCCGCGCCGACCGAGGTGTCGTCCCTGCTGGAGGCGAGTAGCGCCGATGTCGCGCTGGTCGACGCCAGAACCGACCTGGCCGCCGCGCGCGGTCTGTGCCGACTGCTGGGCAGCACCGGGTCCTCGGTTCCGGTGGTCGCGGTCCTGACCGAGGGCGGCCTGGTGGCCGTCAACGCGGACTGGGGCCTGGACGACATCCTGCTGCCCGGCACCGGCCCCGCCGAGCTCGACGCGCGCCTGCGGCTGCTGGTCGGACGCAACGGTGGGGTCGCCAGCCCGGAGAACACCGGCAAGATCACCCTGGGTGAGCTGGTGATCGACGAGGGCACCTACACCGCGCGCCTGCGTGGCCGCCCGCTCGACCTCACCTACAAGGAATTCGAGCTGCTCAAGTACCTCGCGCAGCACGCGGGCCGGGTGTTCACCCGCGCCCAGCTGCTGCAGGAGGTCTGGGGCTACGACTTCTTCGGCGGCACCCGCACCGTCGACGTGCACGTGCGACGCCTGCGCGCCAAGCTCGGCACCGAGTACGAGTCGCTGATCGGCACCGTGCGCAACGTCGGCTACAAGGCGGTGCGCCCGGCTCGGACGGCCACGGCCAAGGGTGAGCCCGCGGTGACCTTCGTCGACGAGGACATCGACGGCGACGACTCCTTCGCCCCGCTCAACGGCACCGCGCAGTAGCAGCGCACCGAGGAGAATCGCGATGCCGGACACAGCAACTCTGACCTGGACCGATCGGATCGAACCCGGCACCGCGAAAAAGGTGCGCGCACTGCTCGACCGCGCGGCTGACGTCGACGGTGTCGCCCCGGTCTCGGAGCAGGCGGTGCTGTCCCTCGCCGAAGCCGATCCGTCGACCCGGCATCTGCTGGCGATACGCGTGGGCGAGGTGGTGGGCTACGCGAATCTCGTTGCGGCACATGACGAACACCCCGCGATGGCCGAGGTCGCCGTCGATCCCGCCGCGCGTGGTGTCGGCATCGGCGCGGATCTGGTCCGTGCCGCACTGGCCGAGGGCGGCGCGGGAGCGCGGGTGTGGGCACACGGTGACCTGCCCGCGGCCAAGGCGCTGGCGACCGGCCTCGGGCTGGTCACGGCTCGTGAGCTGTGGCAGATGCGCCGCTCGCTGGCAACCCCGGAGCTACCGGAACTGGAGCTCCCCGCAGACCTCATCCTGCGCACCTACGCGGGCCCCGTCGACGACCTCGAGATCCTGCGGGTGAACAACGCGGCTTTCACCTGGCACCCCGAACAGGGCGGCTGGACCGAGCGCGATATCGCCGCTCGCCGGGCCGAGTCCTGGTTCGAACCGGCCGGCCTGTTCCTGGCGTTCGACGCCGCCGACCCGAACCGCCTGCTCGGTTTCCACTGGACCAAACAGCACCCCGACGCCGCCCCCGCCGGTGAGGTGTACGTGGTTGGGGTCGACCCGTCCGCGCAGGGGCGTGGCCTGGGCAGACTGCTCACCCTGGCCGGTCTGCGACACCTGCGCGCGGCCGGCTCCACGGAAGTCCTGCTCTACACCGAGGCGGACAACACCGCCGCCGTGAACACCTACACCAAGCTCGGATTCGCCCCCGCCCACATCGACGTGGCGTACTCCCTGCCCTGATGCGAGTCACCTCACATCCGAGGTGAATTCTGGTGCGCGAGGAGAATATTGCGCGGATGACCGGGTAAGAGCGAGTAAAACTGGGGCTAACGTCACATTCGCGGCATTGATCGCGCCGGGCTGTTCATTCTCCGTTAACCCACATCGGGCCAACTGTCAACCGGACGACCTTAGGTTACTTCTGGGCGGCACAGTCGTCGCCTGGTGCGCGCATTCCTTCGGGGATAGCGAGCACCAGCCAGCCTCGCTCGGGCCGGTGAGGGACCGAGTGAGACACCCAGCATTGTCGGAGGAAAAGTGAACTTCAAGCGCACCAGTGCCCTGGTCGGCGTCTTCGCCGTGGGCGCCATGACCCTGGCCGCCTGTGGCAGTGACGAGAACACCACCAGTGGCGATGCCAGCAACGCCGCCAACACCAGCGTTGCCTGTGGTGGCAAGAAGGCGCTCAAGGCGTCCGGCGCCTCCTCGCAGAAGAACGCCATGGAGCGTTTCGTCGCGGCCTACGAGAACAACTGCGACGGCTTCACCCTCAACTACACCTCGAGTGGTTCGGGCGCCGGCGTCAACGAGTTCCTCGGCGCCCAGACCGATTTCGGTGGCTCCGACTCGGCGCTGAGCTCCAAGAAGGAAGAGCCGGCCAAGGCCGCGGAGCGTTGCGGCGCCCCCGCGTGGAACCTGCCGACCGTCTTCGGCCCGATCGCCGTGACCTACAACGTCGACGGCGTCACCGACCTGGTGCTCGACGGCCCGACCGCCGCCAAGGTGTTCAACGGCTCCGTCGCCACCTGGGATGCCCCCGAGATCAAGGCGCTCAACCCCAACGCCAAGCTCCCCTCGGAGAAGATCGCCGTGATCTTCCGCTCCGACGAGTCGGGCACCACCGACAACTTCCAGCTCTACCTCGACGCGGCCTCCGACGGCGCGTGGGGCAAGGGCGGCGGCAAGACCTTCAACGGTGGCGTCGGTGAAGGCGCCAAGGGCAACGAGGGCACCTCGGCCGCCATCAAGAGCACCAAGAACTCGATCACCTACAACGAGTGGTCCTTCGCCAAGGCGCAGAACCTGTCCATCTCGCAGATCATCACCTCCGCGAGCAAGGACCCGGTCAAGCTGTCGGCCGAGTCGGCCGCCAAGGCCATCGACGGCGTGAAGATCAAGGGTGAGGGCAACGACCTCGTCCTCGACACCAGCTCGTTCTACAAGCCGACCGCCGCCGGCTCTTACCCGATCGTCATGGCCACCTACGAGATCGTGTGCTCCAAGTACGCCGACGCCGAGACCAGCAAGGCCGTCAAGGCCTTCCTGACCTCGGCCGTCACCAACGGCCAGAACGGTCTGACCGAGGCGGGCTACGTGCCGCTGCCCGACGCGTTCAAGACCAAGCTGACCACCGCGATCAACGCCATTTCCTGATCGCATCCTGGCCATGACCATGCACCCTGAGGTGACCGCGGTGGGCTCGTCGAACTCGACGAGCCCACGGGCGGCCGGAGATACTGCGAATATGCCGACCGAACCGAAAATCGACAAGGCCCCTGACGGGGGTCGTACCGGCCGCCTGAACGCCGAGACGATCTTCCGGTGGACGGCCACCGCGGCCGGCGCGACGATCGTCGCCGCCATCGCGTTGATCGCGCTGTTCCTGCTGATCCGCGCGGTCCCCTCGATCAGGGCTGACGAGGTCAACTTCTTCACCAGTACCGAATTCTCGACCGGTGACGCGAACAACCTGCGCTTCGGTATCCGCGACCTGTTCATGGTCACGGTGCTGAGCTCGGTGTTCGCGCTCATCGTCGCGGTGCCGATCGGTGTCGGTATCGCGCTGTTCCTGACGCATTACGCGCCGTCGCGACTGGGTAAGCCGCTCACGATGCTGGTCGACCTGCTCGCCGCGGTGCCGTCCATCGTGTTCGGTCTGTGGGGCTTCCTGGTGCTGGCACCCAAGATCGTGCCGGTCCAGGAATTCCTGAACGAGAACCTCGGCTGGTTCTTCCTGTTCTCCCACACCGAAGGCGGAATCTCGATCAGCGGTGGCGGCACGATCTTCACCGCGGGCGTCGTGCTCGCTGTCATGATCCTGCCGATCATCACCTCGGTGTCTCGTGAAGTGTTCTCGCTGACTCCGCGTGCGCACATCGAGGCAGCGCAGGCGCTCGGCGCCACCAAGTGGGAAGTCGTTCGCATGACTGTCCTGCCGTACGGCCGCAGCGGTGTGATCGCCGGTTCCATGCTCGGCCTCGGTCGTGCGCTCGGCGAGACGATCGCCGTCCTCGTTGTGCTGCGGACGGCTTCGGTGCCCGGCACCTGGTCGCTGTTCGACGGCGGCTACACCTTCGCCTCCAAGATCGCCTCGGCTGCTTCGGAGTTCAGCGCACCGCTGCCGACCGGCGCCTATATCGCCGCGGGCTTCGTCCTCTTCGCGCTGACCTTCGTCGTCAACGCACTGGCCCGCCTGGCCTCCGGTGGAAAGGTGAACGGCTGATGACCACCACAACGACTCTCGACAAGCCGGTAAAGGCTCGGACCTTTCGTGAGGTCAGTACCGCACGCCGGATCAAGAACAATGTCGCCACCGGCCTGGTCACGCTGTGCTTCGTCATCGCGCTGATCCCCCTGGTGTGGGTGCTCGGCCTGGTGGTCACCAAGGGCATCACCGCGATCGCGTCCGCTGACTGGTGGATGAACTCGCAGAAGGGCATCCTGCCGGACCAGACCGGCGGCGGCGTCTACCACGCGATCTACGGCACGATTGTGCAGTCGCTGGTCGCCTCTGTCATCGCGGTGCCGCTGGGCATCATGGCCGCGGTGTACCTCGTCGAATACGGTCGCGGTCGGCTCGCCAAGGTGACGACGTTCATGGTCGACATCCTGGCCGGTGTGCCCTCGATCGTCGCCGCGCTGTTCATCTTCGCGCTCTGGATCGCCACTTTCGGCATGCCGCAGAGCTCCTTCGCCGTCTCGCTGGCGCTGGTGCTGCTGATGCTGCCGGTGGTGGTGCGCAGCACCGAGGAAATGTTGAAGCTGGTGCCCGACGAGCTGCGTGAGGCGTCCTACGCGCTCGGTGTGCCGAAGTGGAAGACCATCCTGCGGATCGTCATTCCCACGGCGGCGCCCGGCATGATCTCCGGCATCCTGCTCGCCGTGGCCCGCGTCATGGGTGAGACCGCGCCGGTGCTCGTGCTGGTCGGCTACAGCAAGTCGATCAACCAGAACATCTTCGACGGCAACATGGCCTCGCTGCCGCTGTTGATCTACCAAGAGCTGGCCAACCCGGAGGCTGCCGGCCGCGAACGTGTCTGGGGTGCGGCGTTCACGCTGATCCTCATGATCGCACTGCTGTACCTGGCTGCCGCCGGCGTCAACAAGCTGCTCACCCGGAACCGATAGAAGCGAACGGAATACTCAGATGGCCAAGCGGATCGACGTCAAAGATCTCAACATCTATTACGGCAGCTTCCACGCCGTGGCGAATGTGGAACTGACCGTGCTGCCGCGCAGCGTCACCGCCTTCATCGGTCCCTCCGGCTGTGGCAAGTCCACCGTGCTGCGCTCGCTCAACCGCATGCACGAGGTGACCCCGAACGCCCGCGTCGAAGGCGCCGTGCTGCTCGACGGCGAGGACATCTACAGCTCCTCGATCGACCCGGTCGGCGTGCGTCGCACCATCGGCATGGTGTTCCAGCGCCCGAACCCGTTCCCCACCATGTCGATTCGCGACAACGTGGTGGCCGGGCTCAAGCTGCAGGGTGTGCGCAACAAGAAGGAGCTCGACGAGGTCGCCGAGCGCTCGCTCAAGGGCGCCAACCTCTGGAACGAGGTCAAGGACCGTCTCGACAAGCCCGGTGGCAGCCTCTCCGGTGGTCAGCAGCAGCGTCTGTGCATCGCCCGCGCCATCGCGGTCTCGCCCGACGTCCTGCTGATGGACGAGCCGTGTTCGGCCCTGGACCCGATCTCCACCTTGGCGATCGAGGATCTGATCACCGAGCTCAAGAAAGAGTTCACGATCGTCATCGTCACCCACAACATGCAGCAGGCCGCGCGGGTGAGTGACCAGACCGGTTTCTTCAACCTCGAGGCCCAGGGCAAGCCCGGCCGCCTGATCGAGATCGACGACACCGAGAAGATCTTCTCCAACCCCACCCAGCGCGCCACGGAGGACTACATCTCCGGCCGCTTCGGTTAAAGAGCACAGGCAAAGCCCCGCACTCCTTCTGAAAGGAGTGCGGGGCTTTGCAACTCAACGGGCTTCCACGCAAAAACGCTCGGCCGGGAAACCTCGGCCGAGCGTTTTTGCGTGATCTGGCTACCGCCTGTTATCAGCGGTGACTATCAGGCAATGATCCATCCGTACGCGCCCTGGCCGTATGAATAGCACAACCACTTCGTCCCGCCCTCGTACTGAACGTCGCCAACGTGGTACGCATCGCAAGGCGCTGTCGGCGCGGCCGCAGCTTGCGGGGCAAGCAACGTCGCGGTCAAGATCGTGGCGGCACCGAGCAGTGCACCAGAAAGCAATCGTATTGCCATCGCGAATCCTCTTCCATTTCAATAGATCCCCACAGAGGTTGCGCTGTTTCCAACCCCCCTTGTTACGTAGCCTACCGAACCGTGTTGGCGGAAACAATGGCTGTCGACAATCGAAATGATCAGGGCGGCAGCGGAATCCGGCCAAAAAGTGTCGACTACCTGCACGGTTCTGCCCGACGCGTTCGAGCCGCTTTTCGTTGTGCGGCCGACACGAAAAAGCCCCCGCGGTGAGCGGGGGCTGACTCGTGATTCTCAGCTGGTTTCGAGGTCCTCGTCGCCGGGCAGGACGCCCGTTACCAGGAAGATCACGCGACGGCCGATCTCCACGGCGTGGTCGGCGAAGCGCTCGTAGTAGCGGCCGAGCAGGGTGACGTCCACGGCGGCGGCCACGCCGTACTTCCAGTCACGGTCCATCAGGAGGGTGAACAGGTGGCGGTGGAGGTCGTCCATCGCCTCGTCGTCCTGGTTGAGCTGGGCGGCGCGCTCGGGGTCGCGGGACTCGAGTACCTCTTTGGCGCCCGCGCCCATGTTGACCGCGATGCGGCCCATCTCGGCGAAGTAGCCGTTGACCGACTCGGGCAGGGCGTGGGCGGGGTGGCGGCGGCGGGTCACCTTGGCGACGTGCAGCGCGAGCGCACCCATCCGGTTGACGTCGCCCACGATCTGAATCGCGCTGACGACCTGGCGCAGGTCGCCCGCGACGGGGGCCTGCAGTGCGAGTAGCGCGAAGGCCTTCTCCTCGGCCTCGGTGATCATCACCGAGATCCGATCCTGCTCACCGATGACCTGCTCGGCCAGACCCAGGTCGGCCTGCAGCAGTGACTGGGTGGCCTGTTCCATGGCCTGGCCAGCGAGACCGGCCATCTCGCCGAGGAGGTTGGCGAGGTCGGCCATTTGCTCGTTGTAGATGACACGCATGATTGCAGACCCTAGTGGGTACCCGGACCCCTGTCACCCAACGCTGGGTTAATGCCACGTGGCAGTGTCGTGGCAGGTCAGCGGCTGCCTCACTTGCAGGTGTCGTCGGCGGCGTTCATGTGCTCGAGGTCGGAGGGCAATGCGACCGGGGCCGCGCTGTGCGGCTGCCCCATCGGCACGGTCGGCAGTTCGGTGCCGACCGGTGTCACCGTGCGGACCGTGCCCGCGAAATCGGTGCCGACCACCACTTCGATGATGCTGCCCAGCTCGTTGGCCTGCTCCAGAACCGCGCCGGGGATCGTGCTCGCCACGGTGGCGGCCTCGGCTTCCAGACCCGCGGCGTAGCGGATCGTCGAGGTCGTCGCGGTACCGCCGGAGTAGTTGCCGGTGTTGTAGATCCCGAAACCCTGGTAGCTGAGCTTGGAGGCGACGGTCTTGGCCGCGCCCGCCGTGGTCGAACCGTTGGACACCAGCAGCGACATCGTGCCGGGGGCCACCGCGTACTGCTTGGGTGCGACCGGGGCCGGTGACGGCGCCGAACTCTGCACCTCGGGGGCCTTGGTCTCACCCGGCAGCGGCTGGTCGTCGATCACGGCGCGGAAGATGGCCTTGATGTCGGATTCGCGCGGAATCTCGTTGCCGTAGGAGGTGGTGCCCGCCGTCGGGATGGTCAGGAACGTCACCGCGCCCGCGTCCATCTTCTGCAGAGAACGGCCGAGCAGCAGCAGGTCCTGCGGCGTCACCTTGTCGACGAAGGTGTGGGCGGTGAACGCCTGGATGAACCCGTTGAGCTTGCCCGGATCGAAGAGCACCTTGCTCGACAACGCCCCGCGCAACAGCGACGCGAGGAAGCGCTGCTGGCGGTTGATCCGGTCGTAGTCGCTGCGTTCCTCACCGACCACGTGCCTGGCGCGCACATAGTTGAGCGCGGTCTCGCCGTTGACCCGCTGCTTGCCCGAGGTCTCGAGCACCGGGCCGAGGACGCCGTCGATGATCGGCTTGGTCGAGCACACCTCGACGCCGTCGACCTGGTCGACCATGGCTTCGAAGCCGGCGAAGTCGATGCCGATGAAGTGGCCGATGGTCAGGCCCGACATCTTGCGAATCACGTCGACCAGGCACTTGGGCCCGCCGCGGGCGTAGACGGCGTTGAGCTTGTCGCTCATGGCCGACTCGAGTTTCTGGTCGGTATAGGTGGCCGTGTCGTTGTCCCAGCCCGAGCACACCGGACGGGAGACGTCGAGGTCGCGCGGGAACGACACGACCACCACGCGCGAGCGGTTCTTCGGGATGTGCACCAGCATCGCCGTGTCGGCGCGGGCGCCCTCGGTGTCGGCGGCGGAACCCGCGCCCATGTCGGCGTTGACGCCCGCTCTGGTGTCGGTGCCGACGATGAGGTAGTTCTCGTCGCCGAGCTGCATATCGCCGTCGAGCACGTCGCCCGTGGCGCCGCCGCCGAGTGCGTCGACCTGGGTGAAGCTGTTGTTGGTGGCCTGGAGGTAGCTCCAGCCGCCGCCGGTGATCACCAGCGTGAGCACCGCGACGAACGTGAGCGTGACGCGCCCTGCCACCCGTGCCTGCTTGTTCCGGCGCTCTCCTGTGCCCGCACGGCCGTCCGGACGACGTGGCGGTGCCGCGGACGCGGATTTGACCGGCCGGGCACGCTCGCGTTCGGCGGCGGCGTTCACCGCGGGCAGGATGTCCGTGGGCGGATCGACCGGACCGCCCACCCTCCGTGCCGGGACGGCGGTGCGTACCGGCTCCTTCGACTGGGCGGGCAGCGCGGTGGTCGCGGTGCGGTCGGCGGGGGATTCGGCGCGATGGGGTGGGGTGCCGACGATGTCGTCGACGACGGGGGAGCCGTCGGTGCGGGGCGCGATGTCGGGACGTGGGGTGGGGCGCGGTGCCTGTTCGCGGGCGCGGCGGCCCGCGCGTGAGCCGGGCTCGGCGCTCTCGGCGGGCGGAACGCGTCTGCCGCGTCTGGTGCGTTCGCTGTCGACCCGGTTCACCAGGTCGGCCACCGTCAGCGGTGCGGAACCGGCGTCCTGCGTCGCGTCGGCGTGACGCGAACGTCGCGAGCCGTTTTCCGGTTGCTCGGTGGGTTCGGCCGTCGGGTATCGCTCCCAGGGGGCGCGATTTCCGGGCCGGGGCGTACGCCCGCGCCGATCGTCACCCACCAACGAACCTCACTTCTCTATCTGGCGCAGCCTGCGCGTCACCGCCCGGCTCCGATTCGAACCAGAGTCGAACGATCCCGCAATGATAACGATTCCGCCACGAGAGGCCACTCCAGTACACACGGGAATCGCTGACGATTTGATTGCGAAGCGCGAATCGCCGTCGAAAAGCCCTGCTCGAGCGGGTGCCATCGGGCGGAACCGTGGCGGCTTACGAATTGATGTCGACCCGTTATCGGCGGCTGATCAGCCGCCGCTGTGCATCACATCGGCCGCGGCCGGGACGGTGTCGTCCTCCGGGTCGTCGAGCCAGCCCTCCGGAAGCACCACCTTGGTCTGCGGCGAACCCTGGCGTCCGCGGGGTCCGAGCGCGTCGGTGGGGAACGGCACGGCCTGGTCGAGCTGCCCGACCAGGTCCTCGATCTGCGACAGCTTCGACACGGTGGCGAAGCTGCGCCGCAGCTGCGAGCCGACCGGGAAACCCATCAGGTACCAGGCCATGTGCTTGCGGATATCGCGCATGGCCTTGTCCTCACCGTCGTGCTCGGTGAGCAGGGTGGCGTGGCGCACCAGGATCTCCCCGACGCGGCCGAGCGTCGGCCCCTCCGGGATCGGTTCGCCGCGCAGGGCCGCGCTGAGTTCGGCGAACAGCCACGGCCGACCGAGGCAGCCGCGGCCGACGACCACGCCGTCGCAGCCGGTCTCGTTCATCATCCGCAGGGCGTCGTCGGCGGTGAAGATGTCGCCGTTGCCGAGGACCGGGATGGAGGTGACGGCTTCCTTGAGCCGGGCGATGGCCGACCAGTCGGCCTCGCCCGAGTAGAGCTGGGCCGCGGTGCGCGCGTGCAGCGCCACGGCTGCAGCGCCCTCGGCCTCGGCGATGCGGCCGGTGTCGAGGTAGGTGTGGTGGTCGTCGTCGATGCCGATGCGGAACTTGAAGGTCACCGGAACGCCGGCCGGTTCGGCAGCGGCCACCATCTCACGGACGATATTGGCGAACAGCCTGCGCTTGTACGGCAGCGCCGAACCGCCGCCGAGCTTGGTCACCTTGCGGACCGGGCAGCCCAAGTTGAGGTCGATGTGGTCGGCCCAGCCCTCGCCGACGATGATCCGCACGGCCTCGCCGAGGGTCTTGGGGTCCACCCCGTAGAGCTGCATCGAGCGCGGATGCTCGTCGGCGTCGAACGACATCATGTGCAGCGTCTTCTCGTTGCGCTCGACCACCGCGCGTGCGGTGATCATCTCGCACACATAGATCGAGGTCGCGCTACCGAACTCCCGGCACAGCCTGCGGAAGGCACGGTTGGTGATGCCCGCCATCGGCGCGAGCACAACCGGCGGATCGACCGGGTAGGGCCCGATCCGCAGCGCGGTGGGCGCCTGGGGCAGCGTGGTAGTCACGCACACGATTGTCTCATCCGCCCCGATGTGATCGATCTCGCGTCCTGGTGCTTATCCGCGGGTCATCGCCGCCACTGCGACCGAGATGACACCGTTTACCTGCTACGCCGTGTCCGGAACAGGTCCGCGACGTCAGTAGCCTTACTCTGCTGGCATCGTCGCCTCCGGCGGTGCGCTGTCCCCACGTAATCGGAGAAGACCCCCATGGAAGACGCCACCGACCCGACGAAAACCCCTGCCACGCCCGACAAGGGCACGGTCGCCGTGCGCGTCTCTTCGCTGGTGGGCGGTGCCGTGATCGCCGTCCTCGCGATTATCGCGCTGGTGCTCGGCGTGCTGCTCGGCTCGGCCCGTTCCGAGATCTCCGACATGAAGGAGCAGGCCGCCGACGACGCGAAGGCCGAACAGATCGCCCTCGACTACTCCGTCGGCTCGGCGACCCTGAACTACCAGGACGTCAACGCCTGGGTCGCCGAGCTCAAGGCCGGAACGTCGCCCGAGCTGTCGAAGAAGTTCGATGCCACCGGCGCGAAACTCGAGCAGATCATCATCCCGCTGAAGTGGACCTCCACCGCCACGCCGATCACCGCCAAGGTGCTCTCGCACGAGGGCGAGGTCTACAAGGTCGCGGCGTTCGTGGACGTGAGCACCACCAACGCGCAGAACCCCGACGGCCTGCGCAACACCGTCACCTACAACATCACCGTCGACGCGGGCCAGGACTGGAAGATCACCGACGTCGGCAGCGCCGACGGCGCCCTCCCGATGAAGTAGTTCGCGAACCCGGATCGCCGGACATCGGTAGACATCCACACAAAAGCGCTGCGCACCTTTGCGATCAAGGTGCGCAGCGCTTTTTTTGAAACCTAAACCGCGACCATTTCGCGGCGCTTGGCTTCGCGAGCGAGCATCTTGTCGCGCTGCTCCTCGAACTTCAGTACGTCCTGGCCCAGCTTGTCCAGGAAGCCTGCCAGCCGCTCACGGGTGGCCTCGCCACGCGCGGTGAAGTCGGTGCGGTCGAAGACGTTCCACTTCTTGAGCACCGGCTGCACGACCTCTTCGAGGTGCTGACGCAGGTCGTAGATGCCGTGCTTGGCCATCAGCACGCCGTTGCGACGGAAGTTCGGCATGCCCGCGCCGGGCATCTGGAAGTTCTCGACGATCATCGAGATGGCCTCGATGGTCTGGTCGGGGCTCAGGTCCATCGCCGCGCCGCAGAGGTTGCGGTAGAAGATCATGTGCAGGTTCTCGTCGGCCGCGACGCGCTGGAGCATGCGGTCGGCGATCGGGTCGTCGCACACCTTGCCGGTGTTGCGGTGACTCACGCGGGTGGCCAGTTCCTGGAAGGTCACGTAGGCGACCGAGTGCAGGAAGCCGGCGTCGACCTCGGCGGGGGAGGCGAAGCCGTTGGTCATGTGGATCATCCGGGCCTCTTCGAGGGCGACCGGGTCCACACCACGGGTGACCACCAGGTAATCGCGCATCACGATGCCGTGCCGGTTCTCCTCGGCGGTCCAGCGACCGACCCAGGTGCCCCACGCGCCGTCCTGGGAGAAGTTCTCGGCGATCTCACGGTGGTAGGACGGCAGATTGTCCTCGGTGAGCAGATTGGTGATCATGGCCGCCTTGGCGACCTCACTGAGCTTGGACTGCTCAGGATCCCAGTCGATGCCGCCCATGGCGGCGAAGTTGCGGCCCTCGTCCCACGGGACGTAGTCGTGCGGATGCCATTCTTTGGCGAGCGACATGTGCCGGTTGACGTTTTCCTCGGCAACCGGCTCCAACTCCGTGAGCAGTTCGAGTTGAGTCAGATCCCTTGCCATGTAAAAACCCTTCGCTGTCGTGCTTGCGGTCGAACGTCGCGATGCGGCCATACCTTACGGCACCGTAGGTGTGATGCGAAACGCAACAGAGCGGTTTTCCGACGATGTTGAGCAACGCCACAACTCGCCGGTAGAACCGATGGTCTTGCTGACGAGTCTAGGCGTTCGGCCCGCAGCATAGGGACTATCGCTGCGGGCCTCGCGACGTTAACTACAGGTAGATGAACATCTCAGCGCTTGCCGCCGAGCAGGCCGCCGAGCACGCTGCCCAGCGCACCCCCCGCGTTCTTCGACAGGGCATCGCCGATCATGCCGCCGAGCCCGCCGGTGTTGCCGCTGCCGCCGAGCAGACCGCCCAGCAGATCGCCGAGACCGCCGCCGGAGGCCTGCGTCTGCTGCGGCGCCGGCGCCGCGCCGCCGCCACCGCCGGTGAGCTGTTTGGCCACGTAGGCGAGCACGATCGGGGCGAGAATCGGCAGCAGCTTGCCGATCAGGTCGTTGCCACCGGTTCCGCCGCCCGCGCCGAGCGCGCTGATGACGGTGTTCTTCTCGTCACCGAAGACGTTGTCGACGATCTTCTCGCCGTCGCCGACGTCCACCTGCTGCAGATCCACCGCGCCTTCGCCTTCGACGAGGCCGCCGTGGTTGTCGAGCGCGCCGAGCAGTGCGGCCGCGCCCTGTGGCTGGGCGGCATTGGCCTGGAGTCCGCCGAGCAGCGTCGGCAGCGCGGCCTGCACGGCCGTGGTCGCGGTCGCCTGGTCGACGCCGAGCTGGTCGGCGATCTGGGCGATGGGTACTTGGGAGAGCAAATCGTCGAAGGAAGTCATCTCACTCCGCCTGAGGTTGTGGGCGCCCGGAAGCCCGGGTCGCGCTCAGGTTAGGTGAGGCGGTGCGCGAAACCGGTGGTTTCGGCGGCGTCTGCGGTTGGCGCGTCGCCACGTGACGATGGTCACGGTAGTCGTCGTGGTGCCCCCTGTAGGACTCGAACCTACGACCTAGTGATTAAAAGTCACCAGCTCTACCAACTGAGCTAAAGGGGCGCGCAGCGGAGTCTAGCGGACGCTGTGCCGAAGGACCGAACAGTCCCCCCGGCCCGAGTCGCGGGCGGCTGATCGCCGCTGGTGGCGACCGGTAACGACGTGGACGTGCGCGACGATTCCTGGTAAACACCCGGTGCCCCAGCGGTGTTCGCGTTACGGGTTGCGTATGGTCATCGAATACTGTTGTATCGCAACATCTTTCGACAAGCAGGGGTGCAGCAGCGATGGAGAGGTCCAAGGTGGGCGCCGGTCTCGCGACCGTTCGGCGAACGTCGGCGGTGCCGGCGCGGTGGTCAACCGAGCTGCGCGCCTATGGAATTCGTACCCGAAGTAACCATTCCGGTTGCGCTTCGTTTGCTGGTTTGGATAACCGGATCGGATGTTCGGATGGGTACTCCAATCGCCGCGTGTCGACTCGCGAATACGGGTACGGTGATCGCCTGGTGAATTTCGAAACAATCACCGGTGCCGCGTTTTCCGTGGTTCCGGTGCAGGGTGTGGCGTTTCGGGAATTCGCCGACAGATCGCAGGCCGAGGTGATCGCGATGGGTGCGCGAACTCCCGGCAAAGGGGTAGTCGTGACCGCGGGAGGAGGCGGTTCTCACTGGTGGCGGGGCCGCTGTGCGAGGCGCCGCACGTTTTTCATACCGAAAGTTTGAATTAAAACCACAATTCGCACCAACGGTCTGTATTCGACCGTAGGCGTCGAGAAGGTTCGGAGGCGTTTCGAGCATGGCACGGCAGCAAGAGCGGGCGCGCCGGACACGCGCGGCGATAATCAAGTCCGCGGCCGTCGAGTTCGGGAAGAGCGGATATGCCGCGGCATCGCTCAACCGCATTCTGGAAGGTTCGCGCGCCACCAAGGGCGCGATGTACTTCCACTTCGACTCCAAGGAAGACCTGGCGCGCGCGGTGCTCGAGACCGCGGTCGAGCGGTACCGGATCTGCGCGGAGCGCTGGCTCGCGCGCGCCGACCTCGGTCCGCTCGACGTGCTGCACGGCATGGTCGACGAGATCGCCCTCCGTCTGGAACACGACACCATCGTCCAAGCCGAGTACCGCCTCGTGATCGAACCCGACTTCCATCGCGACACCGGCAACGGCGGCGGACGCATCGTCGGCCGCGCCACCCGCGTGCTCGCGGTCCGCGCCATCGACGACGGCCAGCTGCGCGCCGACGCCGACCCCGACCGCTTCACCCGGACCCTGTCCGCGGCGCTGGCGGGTCAGCGCTATCTGGTCGACCCGATCTCCAACGGTTCGGCCGCCGACTTGCGCGCCCGCTTCGCCGAGGTGCTGGAGGTTATCGTGGAGGCGATGGCCACCCCGTTGTGGATCCAGAACTTCCGCACCGAGGGCTGGCGGGAGCAAGCACGCCTGGATGACCTCGGTTTGGGCGCCTGACCAGGCGATTTGGAACTCTGCGCACACCTGTCATAAGCTATGCGAGCTCCCAACGGAAACGTTGAAGCCGCCCCGGAGAGATTCGGAACGAGCCCCCTTCGTCTAGCGGCCTAGGACGCCGCCCTTTCAAGGCGGTAGCGCGGGTTCGAATCCCGTAGGGGGTACAGTCTTCGGACTGTGTCTAGCAGTACTGCAGAAGCATGGCCCTGTAGCGCAGTTGGTTAGCGCGCCGCCCTGTCACGGCGGAGGTCGCGGGTTCGAGTCCCGTCAGGGTCGCACGTAGTACCAGAGCAATCCGGTACTTCCGGCCAGGTAGCTCAGTTGGTACGAGCGACCGCCTGAAAAGCGGTAGGTCGCCGGTTCGATCCCGGCTCTGGCCACCTTCGATCCCCTCACCAGATAACTCGGTGAGGGGATTTTTTCGTTCGGTCGGGGCGCCGGTCAGTTCTTCAGCGGCATGCGCAGCGCGTTCGCCCAGAGCCGGGTCACCGTATAGACGAGCTCCTCGACCGGGAGCGGCTTGCCGTCGAGGAGCCCGTCGCCGGTGACGAAATAGTTGAAGGCCAGCCTGCTGACCATCCCCGACAGCGCCCGTGAGGACAGCATCGGGTCCAGCTCGGGATCGGCGAGACCGCGCTGCTGGAGATCGGCGATGCTGCGCGCGTTGCGGCGGATGAACGCGTCGGCCCGTTCCTGGCGGAGCTTGCTGAACTCGGGGTCGATATTGGCGACCTGTTCGAGCAGCCCCATCAACTTCGCATTGCGCTTGTAGGCCTCGAAGTACGCCAGATTGCTGGCCTCGATGATCGACACGGGATCGTCGTCACCCGCCACATGCTCCATCCCGGGATGCATCATGTCTTCCTGGGCGTGCTCCAGGATCGCCGCGAAGATCTCCTCTTTCCCGGCGAAATAGGTGTAGAAGGTGCCCGAGGAGCATTTGGCCTCCTGGGTGATGTCCACGAGCCGGGTATCGAGATACCCCATGCGCTCGAACACCTTCCGGCCCGCGTCGATCAGCGCTGTCCTGGTTCGCAGCCCACGTGGTGTGGCGGGCAGCTCGCGCAGCAGCGAGGTGCGCGCCATCGAGGGCGGCGCGCTGTCGCCTGCGGTCTCCGCACGTCGTTCCATGCCCTATTTATAGCGGGGGGTGGAAGACGAGCCTGCCGACGGTGTCGCCGTCGCCGAGGCGGCCGAGGCCGTCGGGGACGTCGCCGAGCGAAAGGCGTTCGCTGATCAGTGGTCTCACCTTGCCCGCCGCGGCCAGCCGAGACAGCTCGGCGTGGCAGTCGGCGATCGCCTGCTGGTTGTACTGCTTGTAGAGACCCCAGTGCAGTCCGATGATCGAATAGTTCTTGATCAGCGCGTGATTGAGCGCGGGCTGGGGGATCGTGCCGCCCGCGAAGCCGATCACCAGGATGCGACCTTCGAAGGCGATGCACTTGGTGGACTTGGCATAGGCGTCGCCGCCGACCGGGTCGTAGATCACGTCGGCGCCACGGCCGCCGGTGAACTCCTTGACGATCGGCACGAAATCCTCGGTGCGCCGGTCGATCACGAGGTCGGCGCCGAGGCGGCGGCAGTAGTCGGCCTTCTCCGCGCCACCGACGACACCGATCATCCGCGCGCCCGCCGCCTTACCCAGCTGCACGGCGGAACTGCCCACGCCACCCGCGGCGGCGTGCACCAACAGCGTCTCGCCGGGCCGCACCTGGGTGCGGCGGTGCAGGGCGAACCAGCTCGTCTGATAGCCGATGACGAGTGCGGCGGCCTCGGCGTCGTCGAGGGAGTCCGGCGCGGGAAACGCGCTGTCGGCATCGAGCACGGCCAGCTCGGCGAACGCGCCGCCGGGTAGGTTCGTGGTGCCGACGATCCGGTCACCGACCGCGAAGTCGGCCCCGTCGCCGACCGCCACCACTTCACCGCACAGCTCGACGCCGGGCGTGAACGGTAGCGGCGGCTTGACCTGGTACTGCCCGCGACACAGCAGCACGTCGGGGAAGTTGGCCGGCGCCGCGAGGACACGCACCAGCACCTGCCCGGGTCCGGCCACCGGATCGTCGATGTCGTTGAACTGCAGCACATCCCGCGGTTCGCCGAGTTCGGTTACCTGCCATGCTTTCATCGTTGATCAGTCCTTCGGTCCGCCGGCGACGTAAATGACCTGGCCGGAGACGAACCCCGCGCCCTCCCCGGCCAGGAACGACGCGGTGTGCGCGATGTCCTGGGGCGTTCCGGTCCGGTTGACCGGAATCTGCGCGGCCGAGACCCGCTTGAACTCCTCGAAGTCCATCCCGATGCGCGCGGCCGTCGCGGCGGTCATCTCGGTCTCGATGAAGCCGGGTGCGATGGCGTTGGCGGTGACGCCGAACTTGCCGAGTTCGAAGGCCAGGGTCTTGGTGAAGCCCTGCATGCCCGCCTTCGCGGCGGCGTAGTTGGCCTGGCCGCGATTGCCCAGCGCGGAGGTGCTCGACAGGTTGACCACGCGGCCGTAGTTCGCCGCGACCATGTGCTGCTGCACCGCGCGGGTCATCAGGAAGGCGCCGCGCAGGTGCACGTTCAGCACCGCGTCCCAGTCGTCGGTGGTCATCTTGTACAGCATGTTGTCGCGGATGATGCCCGCGTTGTTCACGAGCACGGTGGGCGCGCCCAGTTCGCCGGCCACGCGCTCGACAGCCGCCGCGACGGCGGCCTCGTCGGCGACATCGGCGCCCACCGCGAGCGCGGTGCCCCCAGCGGTCTCGATGGCGTCGACCGTTGCCTTACACGCTGATTCGTCGAGGTCCAGCACGGCGACAGCCATGCCGTCGGTGGCCAGCCGGGTCGCGATGGCGGCGCCGATGCCGCGGGCAGCGCCGGTGACGATGGCGGTGCGAGTCATGTCTGCTCCTGTCTAGATTTCTTCGGTGACATCGAGTGCCTTGTGCACGATCGCGTCGATACGTTCGACGGTCGGGGTGCCCGCGGCGGCCCTGTTCTGCGGCGTGTCCCGCGCTCGGCGGAGCACGCCCTCGGCGATGACGGCGAGCTTCCACAGCCCGAAGGCATGCCAGTAGCGCAGGGCCGCCGGGTCGCGTCCGGTCAGCGCGAGGTAGGCCTCTGACATCTGCGCGCGGTCGGGGAAACCGGGCAGCGCCGACGCGGGAAAGTCGCCGCCGGTGTTCTCACCCGGTTCGGCCCAGTAGGCGAGCAGGCTGCCCATGTCGGCCAGCGGGTCGCCGAGGGTGGACAGTTCCCAGTCCAGCGCGGCCACCACCTCGCCGGTCTCGTGCGCGGTGATCACGTTGCGCAGGTGGAAGTCGCCGTGCACGAGGGTCACCTCTCGCTGCTCCGGGATGTCGGCGGTCAGCCTGCGGGTGAGCTCGTCGAGCTCCGGCAGCTCCCGGGTCTTGGATTGCTCCCATTGCCCGCCCCACCGTTTGAGCTGGCGGGCGGCGTAGGGCTTGTGACTCGCCAGATCGGCGAGGCCGACGGCGGTCAGGTCGACCGCGTGGATCTTCGCCAGCGTGCGCGGCAGTGATTCGGCGATGGCCCGGCGACGCTGCGGGGTCAGCGATTCCACGATCGCCATGGTGTCGACCACCTGCCCGTCGACGAATTCCATCAGCACCATCGGTACCTCGGACACCGCCGGATCGTCGACGACGCCGAGAATCCGCGGCGCCGGGACATCGGTGGACTCGAGCGCCGCCATGATCCTGGCCTCGCGCACCACATCGTGCGCGGAGGCGAGCAGGTGCCCCAGCGGCGGCCTGCGCAGCACCCACCGGCGGTCCGCGCCGTCGCGCACCAGGTAGGTCAGGTTCGATTGGCCGAGGCCGATCCGGTCGAAACGCAGTGGCGCGGTGTGCTCGACGCCGACCGCGGTGAACCATCGGCCGACGGCGACCGGGTCGACGCCGACCACCTCGTGCACGTCAGGCACCGACCGAGGCTCCGCTCCGGAACGGTGCGACGTCGCCGAGCCGCTGGCCGCCGTCGATCACCATGGTCTCGCCGGTGATCCAGCTCGCCGCGTCGGAGACCAGGAAGGCCACCGCGGCGGCGACGTCGTCGGGCTCGCCGATCCGGTCCAGCGCGGTCGAGGCCGAGAGCTCGCGCTCCTGCTCCTGCCACAGCGCTTCGGCCAGCTTGGTCCGCACCACGCCCGGCGCGATCGCGTTGACGCGCACCTTCGGCGACAGTTCCATCGCCAACTGCTTGGTCAGGTGGATCAGTGCCGCCTTGGACGCGTTGTACAGCCCGATGTTCGGCTCGAGACTCAGGCCGCCGATCGAGGTGGTGTTGACCACGGCGCCGCCGTGCTCGCCCATCCACGCGCGGGTGACCAGCGACGTCCACAGCACGGGAGCCCACAGATTCACGTCGAAGATCTTGGCGAAGCGGGCGTGATCCTGGTCGATCGTCGGGCCGAACGCCGGGTTGGTGCCCGCGTTGTTGACCAGGATGTCGACGCTGCCGAACCGCTCGATGGTCAGCTCGACGCAGCGTCGCGCGGCGTCTTCGTCCACCACGTGCGCGCCGACGCCGATCGCGGTGCCGACGATCTGCGCCGCGGCCGCGTCAGCGGATTCCTGTGTGCGCGCGGTCAACACGACGTTGGCCCCCGCGGTGGCCAGCGCCTGGGCGATCGCCAGACCGATGCCGCGCGAGGCGCCGGTGACGATGGCGGTGCGGCCGGTGAGATCCAGTCCGGTCATATCAGTTGCTCTCCTTGTACTTGTGCAGTTCCTGACGCGCGATGGCACGCTTGTGTACTTCGTCGGGGCCGTCGGCGAGCCGGAGTGTGCGCAGGTGCGCCCAGGCGGCGGCGAGTGGGAAGTCGTCGGTGACACCGCCGGCCCCGTGCACCTGAATCGCCCGATCGACGACCTTGAGCGCGATGTTCGGCGCGGCAACTTTGATGGCGGCGATCTCGGTGCGCGCGGCCTTGTTGCCGACGGTGTCCATCAGATGCGCGGCCTTGAGCGTGAGCAGCCGGATCATCTCGATCTCGATGCGTGACTCGGCGATCCAGTCCTGGATATTGGCGTTGTCGGCGATGGGCTTGCCGAAGGTGACCCGCGCCTGCGCGCGCCTGCACATCAGCTCCAGCGCGCGTTCGGCCATCCCGATGCTGCGCATGCAGTGGTGGATGCGGCCGGGTCCGAGCCGGGCCTGGCTGATCGCGAAACCCTCGCCCTCGCCTTTGAGTACGTCGGTGGCGGGCACGCGCACGTCGGCGAAGTCGATCTCGGCGTGGCCTTCGCGTTCCTGGTAGCCGAAGACCGGCAGTCCGCGCAGGATCGTGACGCCCGGCGCGTCGATCGGGACCACCATCATGGTCTGCTGACGGTGCGGCGCCGCGGTGGGATCGGTCTTGCCCATCACGATCATCACGCGACAGTTCTTGTGCAAGGCGTTGGTGGCGAACCACTTTCGGCCGTTGAGGATGTAGTCCTCGCCGTCACGCACCATCGACAGTTCGATATTGGTGGCGTCGGAGCTGGCCACCCGCGGTTCGGTCATCGCGAACGCCGATGCCATGGTGCCGTCGAGCAGGGGCTTCAGGTATTTCTCTTTGTGCTCCTCGGTGCCGAACAGCTCGAGCACTTCCATGTTGCCGGTGTCGGGGGCGTTGCAGTTGCAGGCCTCGGCGGCGAGGTGGCTGCGACCCATGATCTCGGCCAGCGGCGCGTACTCGAGGTTGGTGAGGCCGGGTCCACGCCCGGGGTGCGGGTGGAAGAGGTTCCACAGGCCGCGCCGCTTGGCTTCGGCTTTGAGCTCTTCGAGGACGGGCGGCTGAAAATGGGGGTCGCCGGATTCGCGCATCTGCGCGTCGTAGACGGCTTCAGCCGGGTAGACGTGCGCGTCCATGAAGTCGAGCAGGTCTTCGGAATACTTCTTCGCGCGATCGCTCAGATCGAACAGTGACATGGCTTTCTCTCTCGCTCAGTGGGTTTCGGCCAGCAGCGACGACTGATAGCGACGCATGCCGCGCAGCCAGCGGTCGTAGTCGGCGCCTTTGTGGCGGTACATGTCCAGCACCTGCGGATGCGGCAGGATCAGGAATTCCTCGGCGGCGACGGCCGTGAGCACGATGTCGGCCACGTCGGCGGGTTCGAGGACATCGCCCGCCGAGACGACCGCGCGGGTCGCCGCGGCGCCGAGTTCCTCGCCCGAATTCTGGCCCGCGTACAGCAGTTTCGTGTTGACGCCCATCGGGCACAGGCAACTGACGCGCACACCCTGGTCGCCGTAGGTGACACTGAGCCACTCGGCGAACCCGACCGCGGCGTGCTTGCTCACCGAGTAGGTGGCCGAACCGATCTGGGTGAGCAGGCCGGCGGCCGAGGCGGTGCTGATGAAATAGCCCGCACCGCGTTCGACCCACTCGGGCACCAGCAGCCGCGCGGCACGGATGTGCGCGCGCAGGTTCACGTCCAGTGAACGGTCCCACTCGTCGTCGGTGACGTCGAGTCCGGAAGCGCCGACGATGCCCGCATTGGCGAAGTACAGGTCGACCGGCCCGAAGTGCTGCTGTGCCAGCGCGATCAGACCGCGGATCTCCTCGGTGACGGCGGCGTCGGCGCCGACGCCGACGGTAGTGCCGGGGTGATCGGCATTGATCTGCTCCGACACCGCCAGCGCGGCGGGCTCGTCGAGGTCGGACACCACCACCTTCGCGCCCGCCGCGGCGAGTGCGGCGGCCAGCGCGGCGCCGATGCCCGCGCCGCCCCCGGTCACGATGGCCACCTTGTCGGCAACTCTCACGAGAATTCCTTCCGTTCGTTCAGTACAGCTGGGTTCCGGGCACTGCCTGCGGGTCGTCGCGGACCGCCGGGGTGTTGGTCTCGCGCAACTTCCACGCGCTGAACACGGTGATCAGGCCCATGACCATCAGGAACAGCGAAACCCCGGTGGTGGAGCCGGTTTCGGCGATGATCGCGGTCATGATGAACGGTGTGCCGCCGCTGATGGTGATGGCGGCGAGCTGGTAGGCCAGCGAGGCGCCCGAGTACCGCACGCGCGGCGCGAACAGCTCACCCATGAAGGCGGCGAGCGGGCCGTAGGTGAGTGCCTGCATGGCCGCGCCGACCGAGACCGCGACGAACACGGCGAGCACACTGGCGGTGTTGATCAGCCCGAAGAACGGGAACGCCCACAGTGCCATGCCCGCGCCGCCGATGAGGATCAGCGGTCGCCTGCCGATCCGGTCCGACACCGCCCCGGCCCACAGGATCACCGCGGTGAGCAGGCCGGAGGAGATCAGCGAGATGGCCAGCAGCGCATTGCGGTTCATGCCGAGTTCGGTGGTGCCGTAGCTGAGCAGGCCCGCGATGCTCACGTAGAACAGCGAGTTGGTGCCTGCCAGCAGACCGCAGCCGAGCAGGATGGTGCGCCAGTGCTCCTTGACCGCCTCGGCCAGCGGCGCCTGGGCGACCGCGGGTGTGGCCCTCTTCGCGGTCTCGGCCTGCAACTCGCGGAATTCGGGGGAGTCCTCGACCTTGGTGTGGATGTAGAGCACCACCGGGAACAGCAGCGCGCTGGCCAGGAACGGCACGCGCCAGCCCCAGCTGAGGAAGGCGTCGGTCGACAGTGCCGCCGTGGCGGCCAGGAACACCAGATTGCCCATGATCAGGCCCAGCGGCACACCCATCTGCCCGAAGGTGCCCGCGAACCCGCGCTTCTTCGGGCCCGCCGATTCGGTGAGCAGTAGCACGATCCCGCCCCACTGACCGCCGCAGGCGATGCCCTGCACGAAGCGCAGCGTCACCAGCAGCACGGGCGCGAGCACCCCGATCGTGCCGGTGCTCGGCAGACAGCCGATCGCGAAGGTGGCCAGGCCCATGGCCAGCAGGCAGACGACGACCACGGGCTTGCGGCCGTACCGGTCGCCGAAGTGCCCGGCGAGCAGGCCGCCGAGGGGTCGTGCGACGAAGCCCGCCCAGAAGGTGCTGAACGAGAGCAGGGTGCCCATCAGCGCCGAGGCGTCGGGGAAGAACACGTGGGGGAACACCAGCGCGGCGGCGGTGCCGTAGAGGAAGAAGTCGTACCACTCGATCGAGCTGCCGACCAGGCCCGCGGCGAGCAGCTTGCGGTGGGCGCGGGTGGTGGCGGCCGACGACGGTGCGGTGTCGGGCAAGGTCGGCGGGTTGTCGGTGCTTGTCCGCTGGCCGGGTTCGATCATCGGTGACTCCTCGGTGAATCCGCAGGGTTGAATCTATTGAAAGTTGACGTCAACTTCAAGTGAGTGAGCGCTTGCTTAGCTTGATCCACCGGGAATGTAATGTCAATCACAGAAAGAGCGAAGGGGTATCAGGTGAGTCAGGTGAGCGAGCTACTCGATGACGACCCGCTGGCCGATCCGGTCACCGGGCTGGGCGACACCGCACAGCGCTTGCTCGACGCCGCGGTAGTGCTGTTCTCCGACAAGGGTTTCGAGGCCACCCGCACGCGGGATATCACCGCGGCCGCGGGGTTGAGCCCGGCCGCGATGTATGTGTATTTCGCCTCGAAGGAGGACCTGCTCTTCCGGCTGGTCGAGCACGCCGTCGACAACACCCTGACGATCATCGAGGCCGCGGTGGCGCCCCATGACGAGCCGGTGGACCGGATCCGGGCGCTGGTCACCGCGTTCAGCATCCTGCATGCGCGCAGCTATCGGCGGGCGCGGATCGCCCAGTACGAGAGCAGGCACCTGGCCCCCGAGCACCACGACATCGTCGCCGAGATCCGCCGCCGGATCAGGCAGGCCGCGGTCGCGGAGGTGCGCGCGGGGATCGAGCGCGGCGTGTTCACCGTCGCCGATCCCCGCGTCGCCGTGCTGGCGATGATGTCGCTGGGGATCGACATCTGCCGGTGGTACCGGCCGGGCGGTGAGTTCACCCCGGAGGAGCTCGGCGACATCAACGCCGATCTGGTGCTCAGGATCCTGCGCGCGCCCGGCTATTGACGAGGGTGGCGATCCAGGTGCGGGTGTCGGCCGGGTCGATCACATCGTCGAGTTCGAAACCCGTGGCAGCGGTGAGCGCCTTGCCCTGCTGGTAGCCCATGGCGAGCAATTGCTGGAACAGCGTCTCGCGCTCGTCCGGATCCGCCACGGCGGCGAGCTCTTTACTGAAGCCGAGGCGAACGGCGCCCTCCAGCCCCATGGGCCCGATCTCGCCGGTGGGCCACGCGACGGTGAACTGCGGCGCGTGGAAGTGGCCTGCCGCCATCGCCATCGCGCCGAGTCCGTAGCCCTTGCGCAGGATGACGGTGCCGAACGGCACGCTCAGTTGCGCGCCGAGCACGAACAGCTTGCTGAACCGGCGCACCGTCGCGGTCTTCTCCGCTTCCGGTCCGACCATGAAACCCGGTGTGTCACATAGCGAGACGACCGGCAGTCCGAACGATTGGCACAGCGTGAGGAACTCGCCCATCTTGTCGGCGGCCTCGGCATCGATCGCGCCGCCCAGATGGTGGCTGCTGTTGGCGATCAAGCCGAACGGTTCGCCGTGTACCCGGACCAGCGCGGTGACGACGCCGACCCCGTAGTCCGGCCGCAGCTCGAGCGCCGAGCCCACGTCGACGATCGCGTCGATGGCGCGATGGATGTCGTAGGCGCGCAACCGGTTCTCCGGCACCACGTGCCGGGCCAGCCGTGGATCCGGTGCCTCGAAATCGTCGACCCTGCCCTGGAAATAGCCGAGGTACTGCTTGGCCAGCGCCACAGCGTGCGCCTCGTCGCGGGCGACCAGATCGACCACGCCGTTGCGTCGCTGCACGTCGACCGGGCCGATGTCCTCCGGGCGGTAGGCGCCGAGCCCGCCGCCCTCGATCATCGCCGGTCCGCCCATGCCGATATTGGCGTCCGGCGTCGCGATGATCACGTCGCAGACACCGGCCAGGGCGGCGTTGCCCGCGAAGCAGCGACCCGACACGATCGTCACCAGCGGCACCTTGCCGCGTAGAGCGCCGAGTGCGCGGAAGGTCGTCACGTCCAGGCCCATGCCGGTCCAGTCGGTGTCGCCCGGCCTGCCGCCGCCGCCCTCGGCGAACAGCACCACCGGAATCCGCTTACGGTCGGCCAGTTCGAAGGCGCGGTCGGTCTTGGCGTGGTTGTTCTTGCCCTGGGTGCCGGCGAGCACGGTGTAGTCGTAGGAGATCACCACCGCCTCGGCATCGTCGAAGCGGTCGGCGCCGATGGTCGCCAAGCCGGTGACCAGGCCGTCGGCGGGGGTGTTGGCGATCAGGTCCGCTTCGGTGCGCCTGCTGCGCTGCGCGGCGAACGCGAGCGCGCCGTACTCGACGAAGCTGCCCGCGTCGACCAGGTCGGCGATGTTCTCCCTGGCGGTGCGGCGACCGAGCCCGTGCCGTTTGGCCACGGCCGCCGGGCGGGACTCGTCCAGCGTCACGAGGTGCCTGGCACGGATCTCGTCGACATCGGCGCGAGCGCGGTCGGGATCCAGATCGGTGTGCGCGCCGCCGGTCTCGTCCGCGCCGGTACGGGTGATGATGACCAGCGGATCGCCCGGTGCGACGACCTGGCCGGGGCGGACCAGCACCCGGACGGTCCTGGCGGCATCGGGCGCGGTGACCACATGCTGCATCTTCATCGCCTCGAGCACGGCGAGCTGACCGCCTGCGCCGACGTCGGCACCCTCGTCGGTCACCTCGACCACCGTGCCGGCGAGCTGAGCGCGCACGGCCTCCTGCCCCGGATACAGCTCGATCGCGGTGACCGCGATCTCGGGCTGATCGGTCTGTGCTGCCGCCGCCAGGTCGGTCAGCCGCTCGGTGAGAAAGCCGGTGGTGGCGAGCCCTGACTGGAAGGTGCTGTCGGCGAGTATCTCTCGCAGGAACGAGATGTTCGTACCGATGCCGGTCACGGTGAACTCGGCGAGTGCCGTCGCGGCCTTGCGGGCGGCGGCGGGGAAGGACTGCCCCCGGGTGCGGGTGATCACCTTGGCCAGCAGCGAGTCGTAGCGCGGGCTCGGGGTCAGCCCGGAGCGGCCGAAGGTGTCGACCCGCACGCCGGGGCCGGTCGGCGGTGCGAAGGTGGTCAGGGTGCCCGCGGTCGGCACCGTCGAACCGTCGGCCGTCATCGTTTCCATGTTGACCCTGGCCTGGATCGCGATGCCGTCGGCGGTGGCCGGATCACCGGTGGATCCCGTTCCGGTGGAGACGATTCCACTCGGCAATCCCAGCGCGTCGAAGGGCGTGCCCTGGGCGATCGCGAGCTGCACGGCGACCAGATCCACGCCGGTCACCTCCTCGGTCACGGTGTGCTCCACCTGGATTCGCGGATTCACCTCGAGGAACACGAATTCGCGGTCGGAGACCAGGAACTCGACGGTGGCCAGCCCGCGATAGCCCACGTGGGCGCACAGCCGGGCCGCCGCCGCGTGGAGTTCTCTGCGCTGAGTGTCCGAAAGACCCTGCGCGGGCGCGATTTCGAGCAGCTTCTGATGCCTGCGCTGGACGCTGCAATCGCGATCACCCAGCGCCAGCGCCGTGCCGCCGGTGGCGACGATCTGTACTTCGATGTGCCGGGCGTTGTCGAACAGCGTCTCGGCGAACACCGCCGGATTGCCGAAACCGAGCCGCGCTTCCGCGGCGCACTGCCGGTACGCGTCGTCGATCTCCTCGGCGGCCCGCACCACCCGCATGCCACGGCCGCCGCCACCGGCCAGCGCCTTGATCATGATCGCGCCGGGATGTGTGTCGAAGAACGCGTGGACCTGCTCGACGGTGGTCGGTCCCTCGGTCGCGGGCAGGACGGGAACACCGGCGGCCACGGCGGTCGCGCGGGCCGAGGACTTGTCGCCGAACAAGTCGAGCACCGCGGGATCGGGGCCGACGAACGTGACGCCGCCGGCCGCGCACGCGCGGGCGAATTCGGCGTTCTCGCTGAGGAATCCGTAGCCGGGATGCAGGTAGTCGGCGCCGGATTCCTTGGCGGCGGCCAGGATCGCGGCGTGGTCGAGGTAGGGCGTCGCGCCGGTGCCCGCCAGCCGGATCGCCTCGCCCGCCGCGTGTACATCGGGATTGTCGGCGTCGTCCTCGGCGTACACCGCCACGGTGTCGATGCCGAGTTCGGCGGCGGTGCGCAGGACGCGCAGGGCGATCTCGCCGCGGTTGGCGATGAGCAGCTTCACTGGATGTCCTCGGATTCGGTGGCGGCGATGCGCTCGGTCATGGTGAACAGGTCGCCCTTGCGGATCTTGCCGGTCGCCGTCATCGGCAGTTCGTCGAGAATCTCGATCTCGGGGACCTTGTAGGTGGCCATGTTCTGCTGTGCCCAGCTCCGCAATTCGGCGGGTGCGAGCGAGGATTCGGGAATCAGCACGACGAAGGCGAGCGGTACCTGCCCGCGCGCGGCATCGGGCTTGGGCACCACGCCGACCGTCTGTACCTGCGGGTGCAGCATCAGCAGGGATTCGACCTCGGAGGGGAACACGCTCATGCCGTTGACCTTGATCATCTCCTTGTCACGCGCCAGATAGTGCAGTGCGCCACGCTCGTTCAGCTTGCCGACGTCACCGGTCCGCAACCAGCCCTCCCGCACCGTCGCCGCGGTGGATTCGGGATTGCGGTAGTACCGGGTGAGGATCGAAGGGCTGCGCACGATGATCTGACCTTCGGTGCCGATCGGGACCGGTGCGCCGTTCTCGTCGACGATGAGGATGTCGGTACCGGGAACCGGTAGGCCGCAGAACACCGGCTCGCTGCACAGGTCGTAATCGTCGTCCTGGAGCCCGAGGGTGAAGGTGTCGGCGGTGTGCGTCTCGGTCATCCCGTAGCTGGTCTCGCGCAGGGTGAGTCCGGTGGCGGCGCGCCAGCGGGCGCGGATTTCGGTGTCGAGCTTCACCACGAACGAGACGCCCGTCGTGTTCTCCAGCGCGGCGAGTTCGGCCGGGTCGAATGCCGGGTGGTCCATCATCTCCACGTAGTTGTCGATCATCCCGATCATCGAGGTGACCCGGTAGCGGGCGAGCAGGCGCAGTGCGGTCGTGGCGTCCCACCGGTTCATCAGCACCGCTGTGCCGCCGTTGACCAGCGGGAACAGGATCCCGAAGTCCTCGCCGGCGATCCAGAACACCGGCAGGAAGTTCAGCGCGACGAGCGGGCGTTCGCCCACCCGGAAGCCGTTGGCCACGGTGGCGGTCGCGGCGGTGTAGACCATGTGCCGCTGGGTGTGCTCGCAGCCCTTCGGCATGCCGGTGGTTCCGCCGGTGTAGTTCAGGGCGGCGAGTGCGTCCGGATCGGTGGGTTGGGCCGGGGCGCGTGGGCTTTCGATGATCCGGTGCCAGTCGGTGTCGGCCGGGGTGGTGTCGAAGGGTGCGGTGACAGCGGGTTCGGCGACGAACATGTCGGACAGCGCGGTGAGCGCGACCAGGCGCACCGGGGTGTCCGCGCGCACTTCGTCGACCAGCGGGGCCAGATTGTCCTGGGCGAGCAGGATCGTCACGCCCGCGTCGAGCAGTTCGTGGCGCAGTTCATGGGCGCGGAACAGGGGATTGATCGGCACGTGCACCGCGCCGATCTTCAGGATGCCGAGCATGGCGACGAGGAACTGTGGGCAATTGCTGAGATAGACCCCGATCCGATCGCCCGCCTGCGCGCCGTTCGCGAGCAGCCAACCGGCGAAACGGTCGGAGAGCTCGTCGTATTCGGCGTAGCTGAGGTCGCGGCCGTAGTACGCGATCGCGGTGACTTCCGGTCGTAGCGCGGCCCAGTGCCGCAGGTAGTCGACGACGGCCATCGAGGCGATCGGATATTCCACCGTGCGCGGAACCTGTGCGGGCCACGCCGCGGACTGGAGCTGTCGGATCTGTGCGAGCGCCGTGTCGAGCGCGGGCGGGGCGACGGTAGGTGGTTCGACGGTCATGGGCCCATCCGTTCCGGTGCGGGTCTAGCTGGTGAAGCCGATCAGTCGTTCGGCGATGGCGATGTGGTCGGTGATGAACTGTTCGTGCCGGTCGGGGTCGGCTCCGGCGAGCCGGGAGGCGCCGATCAGCAGCGCGTCGGCGAGGGTCTCGACGATCCGCGACGGCGGGGCACACGGATCGATCCCGCCGCGCACCTCCGCGCGTTCGAGAAACGCCGTGAACCGCTTGCGCAGACGAGTGCGCACCTGCGACCACTGCGCGCCGATCGCGGGATCGATCCCCGCCCGGTGCTCGATCAGCGCCACCAGCGCGCCGTTGGCGAACACGGCTTCGGCGAATGCCCGCGTGGTGGCCCCGATGACCTCGGCGGCCGTGCTCACCTCGACGTCCACCACGAGTTGCGCGGCCAGGAACTGCGCGCACACCCGCTCGGTGATCGCCCCGAATACCTCGTCCTTCGACGAGAAGTACGCGTAGAACGTCGCCCGGGAGACCCGCGCCCGCGTGGTGATGGTCTCCACCGAGGTCTGGTCGTACCCCCACTCGGCGAAACACCGCGCCGCCGCGTCCAGCAACTCGCCCCGGCGCGGCCCCGCGCTGTCCTTGCGCGCCGACCTGGCCCGCTCCTGCGCCTCGCTTGTGGTCACCGTCACAGCATTGTTGACGTTGACGTCAATGTCAACACCCGATCCACCACCTGACCTGTTCGGTTACCGAAACCGCGACCCACCGGGTAATATCCCCCCACGTAACAAGCAAGGCCCTGTAGCGCAGTTGGTTAGCGCGCCGCCCTGTCACGGCGGAGGTCGCGGGTTCGAGTCCCGTCAGGGTCGCAACACGACAAAGTCCCCCACACCGATCCGGTGCGGGGGACTTTTGCGTTCGAGGAGGTGCTCAGGTGCGGTGGTCGATGCTGGTGATGCGGTGGCGGCCCGGGGCTACCTCGGTGGTGCGCATGACCTGGTTGATTTTCTCGGTGGTGGCGTCGCCTGGCCATTTCTGGTGGATGGTGACGTTCCAGAGGGTGGGGTCCGCGGCGTCGGCCTTGGTGATGTGGACGCAGTATCTGACGTCGAGGGGTAGCGAGCCGATGCCTTCGGCCAGGGCGGAGGCATCGCCCACGTGGGCGTTGTCGGTGACGAAGGATCGGGCCTTGGCGGCGTCGCGGTCGACGTAGTAGCTGTATTCGAAGCCGAGGATGGCGCCCTCGGGGCTGGCGGTGTCGCCGCGCTCGGCGCTGATGGTGATCGAGGGAGTGCGGAAGGACTCGCAGCCGGACAGGGCGTGGGCGGGTAGCGGGGGCACCACGGTGGACGTGGTCGCCCGCGAGCCGGGGACGGCGGCCTGGGTGGTGGTGCTCGTCTTGTCGGCGGGACCGAGAAAGATCGTGGCGGCCACGCCGAGCACGACGACGAAGGCGAGCGCGCCGACCACACCCTTGATCGCGGCGGCGGCTTTCGCCCGGCCGCCGCTGTCGTCGTAGCGTTCGTCGTCGAAGTTCTTGCGGGGGCGCCGCGCGATCTGGCCGCCGCCGCCGAAGTCCTTGAGGCGCGGCAACACCGGCATCTCGACGTGGTCCCCGCTCTGTTCGGTGGCGGTGGCGGTGGCCCAGTCGTTCCAGTCGACATCGTCGCCGCGCTGCGTCTCGACCGGCGCGTCGCCGTCGTTCCAGTCGTTCCAGTCGCCGGTGAACCCGTCGTCGTCGGCGGGGTTTCGATACACCGGCTGGACGGGTGCGGGCTGGAACGGGTCGTTGTCGTCGAACGGTTCCGGGTCGGGTGGCGGCCAGGTCTCGGGGTTCGTGCCGATCGTCTGCGGCTCGGCCTCGCGTCGCCGCCTGCGTCGCCGTTTGCCCTGCGGGCGACGGCGACCGGGCGGCGTAGCGTCCGGCGACGTGAAGTAGGCACCGAACGGATTCTCCATCCGGGGGTCCTACGCCGGCGCCGGGACGACTCCCGGTTGACCGTGTTTAGGTGCGGCGGAGGGCTTTTCGGTCTCCTGATCCTGCTGCGGACGACTGCTGGGCGGAACCACCCCGCCTTGCATCGGCTGCTGGGCGGGCGCCGGTGTGCTCGGCGCCTGTTGGGGCTGTTCGGTTTTCGGCGCCTGGTTCGACTGGAACGGCGCGGACGGCGCGGGGCTGTCCGGCTTCGCCGACGCGCCACTGTCGTTGTTCGCCCCGGCGCCGGTGTTGGCGCCGGCGCCGGTGCTGGTGCCACCCCCGGTGCTGGTGCCGCCGCCCAATCCGCCGAACAAGGTGTTCGTGCCGGTGCCACCGCCATTGGTCGACGGCGAGGTGGGTGCGGTGCCCGCGGGGGTGGTGGAGGTGGCGCCCTCGGTGCCGGTGGCATTCGCGGCGAGAGTGTCGATTCCGGTCGTCGCCAACTCGGAGCCCTTGTCGATTCCGTGCATCGCGACTTCGGCGATCTTGTCGATCAGATGCGTCCCGAAGGTGACACCGGCATCGATCGCCGCGGTTCCCAACGACACCCCACCGTCGATCAAGGCCTCTTGCAACGCGATCTGCGCCGCTGTCGCCGGATCGATGTTGTCGTCGTCGTCATCCCAGGAGGAGTCGTCCCACGACGAGGTATCGGACCCGCCGGTGCCGAGCACGTAGACCCCGGGCGCCACCTCCGTCGCGCCGGTGGGGACGGTCACCCCGTTGGTCCCGCCGAGATCGCTGGTGAGCCCCTTGGTGTCCCGGGTGTACTGGTCCATCTCGGTGCTGGCGTTGCCCACCACCCCGACCGCTTCCGAGATGGCCTCTTCGGCCAGCTCGACGATGGCGTCCAGGTTGTTCTCGTTCACCGCGGGCGCGGCCTTCTTCGCCTTGGCCCGGAAGTCGGCGATGATCGCGTCGACCTTGGCGGCCGCGGTCGACTGTGTCGAATATGCCTGCCCGAGCAGCGAGCTCAAACTGGTCCCACGATCGGCCGCGGCCGAGACCTCGGTGGCGGTCTGCCGCAGCGCGGGCGTTGCCGGTGCCGCGGTCTCGGTCGACTCGAGCGCGTACAGCCCGAGTCGATGCGGGTCTTCGGTAGCCGTGGTCGCGGCGGACGCCGACGTCAGCGCGGCGACCACGGACGCGTCGGGATCGGCGGAAGTGTTGCTGCCCAGCGATCTCCGCAATTCGAGCAACGGCACTTCGAGCAGCGCGATCACCGGCTCGATCTTCGCCTCGGCCTCGGCGGGAGTGATCGTGCTGACCGTGGTCTCGGTGACCAGCGACTTGGAACGCATCACGCCACCTCTCCCTCGGCTGCCCGCAGATCGCCCGCCAGCCCGGTGTCGATCCCGGTCACGCTGGCGCCGAAGCGATTCAAGATGTCCTGATAGGCGGTGACCAGGTTGCCCGCCGTGCTCAGCGTCGACGCGTGGTCGCCCGCGGCCTGTGTCCAGGCGGCGGCGAATTCACGCCCGAGCACGCCGAGCCCGGACAGGTCGACCCCGGCCGCGGTCGTCGTATCGGTGGCCGCTGTGCCAAGAAGTTCGGAAACCCGAGCTGCCGCACGCTGATAAGCGTCGAGCGCTGACGGGTCGAATGACATTTCTGCCACGATGTCTGCCCCTTCACGATCGCGGATCCCGGCACGGCCGGTGCTGAAAAGCGTAACCACCGAGCGCGGTTTGCGGGGGAGTCCAGTCCAGATGGCAGGATCGATTTCGCGACCGCGCAGGTCACGGACTTTCGTCGCGACGTTCGGGTGGTGCTGGTGTGACTGACGGGTCGGCGATCGAAATATGACCGGCGAGTAGGGTCAGCCACGTCATGGATGGGTATCGACTGTTGGCCCTGCTCGGGTTCGCTCTGCTCGACGCGCTCGACGTGCTGCTGGTGGCGATCACCACGGCCGTGGTCGCCGACGCCAGGCTGACCCGGCGCTCGCCGATGACGGGTGTGCTCAGCTTCCTCGGCGGCGTTTTCGCGATCTCCGTGGTCTTCGGCGTGTGCACCGTGCTCGGCATCGACTTCCTGGTCCGGCTCCTCGACTTCGAGTTGACCCCGACGCTGCGGTACTGGGGCGAGCTGGTGATCGGTCTGGTGCTGATCGCGGTCGCCGTGCTGCCGGTGGACACCACCGCGCCCACCGGTGGTCGCTGGGTCGAGCCGGTGCGCAAGCGTCCGTGGCTGATGGGCGTGATCGGCTTCACGCTGGGTCTGGCGAAGGTGCCGACCTCGGTGCCCTACCTCGCGGCCCTCGCGCTGCTGTCCGCGCAGCGCCCGCTGCCGGTGGTGTGGCCGGTGATCGTGGTCGGGTACTGCGCGATCGCCCTGGTCCTGCCGCTGGTCGTGCTCGCGGTGGCCATGCGGCGGACACCGCGCGCGCGGCGGGTATACCGCCTGCTCGTGCGGGGCATCACCCGGTTCGGGCCGCCGGTCATCAGGGTGCTCTTCGTCGTGTTCGGCATCGGATTGATCATCGACGCGCTGGTCCACGCGGGTCGTTTGTGGTGAGCGCCCGCACGGCCACTCAGGAAAGCGTCAGGACCATCGAGTACCGTCATAACGAATCGATGACATGCCCCGTGCCCGCATCCTGGGCCGCGGGGCTATCCAGGTGAGCAGGGAGGGCGACCCTTGAGGGTTACCGTTGTTGTGCCGACCTACAACGAGCGGGAAAATCTGCCGGTGGCGGTGGAGCGGCTGACGGCTCTGCCGGTGTCCGATCTGCACGTGCTGGTAGTAGACGACAATTCACCCGACGGCACGGGTGACGTCGCCGACAAACTGGCCGCTGAGCTGCCGAATGTCGTGAGCGTGCTGCACCGCACCGAGAAGGACGGCCTCGGCCGCGCCTACATCGCGGGCATCACCGCGGCGCTCGACGAGGGCGCCGACGTGGTGATCCAGATGGACGCAGATCTGTCGCACCCCGCCGAAGTGATCCCGTCGATGCTCGAGAAGCTGAGCTCCGACGATGTCGGCGTGGCGCTGGGGTCGCGCTACGTGCCCGGTGGCTCCACCGCCGCGGAGTGGAAGTGGTACCGCAAGGCCCTGTCGGCCTGGGCCAACTTCTACGTGAACCTGATCCTGCGCCTCGGCGTGAAGGACGCGACCGCCGGTTTCAAGGCCTGGAAGGCCGACACCCTGCGCGCGATCGACGTGGCCTCGATCCGTAGCAACGGCTATTCGTTCCAGGTCGAGATGAACTACCGTGCGATCAAGAAGGGCTACACGATTGCCGAGGTGCCGATCCGCTTCGAGGAGCGCACCATCGGCGCGTCGAAGATGAGCCTGAAGGTGCAGCTCGAATCGGCGCTCATGCCGTGGAAGCTGCTGTTCGGCCGCTCGGTCTAGAACTCGACACGCGAAAGGCCCCGCCGTTTTCTCGGCGGGGCCTTCGCTGTGTGTTCGGGTCACTTCGCGGTGATGCTGCGGCGCACACCTTCCAGCGCGATCACCATGACCGGCACCAGCACCACGTGCATCACCGACAGGGCGATGGTGGAGGCGGTGTCGAAGTCGGCGGCCACGGTCAGCCCGATGGTCGCGATCGACAGCACCGATCCGACCACGGCGGCGGTCCGCAGCACGCCGGTCCACACGTAGGACAGCAGCACGGCGACGGTCAGCCCGATCAGCACCGGCACCGCCGACATCATGATCACGCCGCCGGGTGCGGCATCGGTGACCTTGCCGTCGGCGATCGTGGTGAACGTTCCGCCCGCGGCGGCGCCGATGGCCCAGACGATCAGGTTCAGCACCACGGCGGCGGCAGCGGCGCCCAGCACGGCCACGGGCCGGTTCAGTGCGGGAACGGTGTAGGTGGCGGGGGCGGTGGTGGTGGTCATGATGTTCTCCCTCATTCGGTGGTGAGACCATCATCAAACCCAAACAATGGTTAAGGTCAAGTCTTTCTTCGGAATTCGGGTGCGGCGCCGATGAGATCCCGGTCATACGCCCTGATCCCGATATCTACGACACGTAGTCGTAGCATGGCTGGGTGCGTTCACCGACGGATCACACCGCGCGCTTACGCGGCGCGGCGGTGGGTGCCGCGTCCGGTGCGGTCGCCGTGCTCGCGCACGGACTCGGTGGCGCTACCGCCCTTCCCGCCGGCTCGTCGATGGCTCTGCTGTTCGCCGCCTGCGCCCTGATCGGTGTCGTGGTCTCCGCGCTGCCGCGCGGGAACAGTCCGGTGTCGACCATGGCGGTGCTGGCTGTCGGCCAGTGCGTCGGGCACACCGCGATGTCGCTGGGACATGTCCAGCACCATCGCCTTTCGGCCGCGATGGCGCTTGCGCACCTGGTCGCGATCCCGGTCGGCGCGATCGCGATTCGCGCCGCCGAAGTCGGTGTACGCCGGGCGATCACCAGCGTGCGTCAGCTGGTTCTCGTGGTGGCCGGGGTCGTGTGCCCTCCCGCGCGTCCGGTCCGGCTACCCGCCGCCGACGAGCGCGCGGTAGTCCGGCAACTCCTCCTGCGACCGGATATCGGGCTACGTGGTCCGCCCCCGCAGGGGCGCGACCGCACTCACCCCCGTACCGGCGTAGCTCGACGCCGCTGAATCCCACCGTCCCGGTGGATGATTCGCTGTGCCTACAGACCGGTCCGGGGCCCACCTCACCCGATGATCGGAGTTCTCCATGTCCGCGTACACGCGTACCCACCTGCGTTCACCCCGCGCTGCCCGCCGTCTCGGCGCCGCGACCGCACTGTCCGTCCTCGCCTTCTTCGCCACCGCCTGCTCGGGTTCCGAACCCGCACCCGCCGCCACCGCATCGGCGGGTGACCGGATCACGATGAGCGACCAGTGGATCAAAGCCGCCGACTCCGGCATGTCCGCCGCCTTCGGCAACCTGCGCAACACCGGGGACGCGCCGGTCACCCTGGTCGCCGCGACCAGCCCGGCCTCGGACCGGGTCGAGATCCACGAGGTCGTGCCCGACAGCACCGGGGCCAAGACCATGCGTCCCAAGGAAGGCGGCATCACCATCCCGGCGCACGGTGAGGTGACACTGAAGCCCGGCGCCGAGCATCTGATGTTCATGGATCTGAAGCAGCCATTGCGTACCGGCGCGGAAACCTCGCTCACCCTGACCTTCTCCGACGGCTCGAGCACCGTCGTCAGCGCCCAGGTGCGCGATTTCGCCGGCGGCAAGGAGAATTACACGCCGGGCGCCGAGAACCCGACGCACGGTGGCTGATCCGCATGCCGGGCTCTCCCGCCGCCGGTTGCTCGGCGGGGGAGCGGCGGCGGGCGTCGTCGGCGCGGCCGGAATCGGCTGGGGCGCGGCCGGTCTCCGGGATCGGGAACGAGAACCCGACGTCGGGCGCGACGTTGTTCCGTTCTACGGCACCCACCAGGCCGGCATCGAGACGATGCCACCCGGTCACGTGGCCTTCGCCGGTTTCGACCTCGCGCCCGGCGTCGGACGCGAGGACGTCATCGGCCTGCTCAGGATCTGGACCGACGACGCGTCGCGGCTCACCCAGGGCATTCCGGCGCTGGCCGACACGGAACCGGAACTCGCGGCCCGGCCTGCCCGGCTCACAGTCACGGCCGGTTTCGGCCCGGAGTTGTTCACCGTCACCGGTCTCACCGCACGACGACCGAGCTGGCTGCGGCAGCTACCGCCGTTTCCCGTCGACCGGCTGGAGCCTGCCTACACCGGCGCGGACCTGGTACTCCAGGTCTGCGCTGGGGAAGCGACGACGGTCGCGCACGCGGTGCGGGTGCTGTCCAAGCATGTGAAGTCGCTGGTGACGGTGCGGTGGGTGCAGCGCGGCTTCCGGGACGCGCCACGTGGCCAGACCATGCGCAACCTCATGGGCCAGGTCGACGGCACCGTCAATATCGCCCCGCGCACGGTCGATTTCGATCGTCTGGTGTGGGACGACGGAGCGTCGACGCCGTGGTTGACCGGCGGCACCTCGCTGGTGCTGCGCCGGATCGCCATGGATCTGGACAGCTGGGACGAACTCGATGCCGACGGTCGAGAACTGACCGTCGGCCGAAGGGTCACCACCGGTGCGCCGCTCACCGGCACCGCCGAGAACGACGAACCCGATCTCGCGGCGGTCGACCGTAACGGCATCCCGGTGATCCCGCCGTCGTCGCATGTCGCCCGCGCCAGGCACACCCACGACGGTGAGCGGTTCCTGCGGCGCGGTTTCAACTACGACGAGGCGCCCGCCCCGGGGCAGCTGTCGAATTCGGGACTGCTGTTCGTTGCCTACCAGCGCGACGTCGACGCCCAGTTTCTGCCTGTGCAGCAGCGGCTGGCGGAGTTCGACGCGCTGAACGAATGGACGACACCGGTGGGCTCGGCCGTGTTCGCGATCCCGCCCGGCGTCCCCGCGGCCGGGAACTACCTCGGGCAGCAATTGTTCGAGAGCTGAGGGAGTCCGGCCGGGCGCACCACCGCGCCCGGCCGGATCTCAGTCGGGTTCCGGCCAGTTCAGCAGGGTGGTCTCGAACAGCTGCCGAACGCCTTCTACCTCGGCGTCCATGTCGGCCGGGTCCCAGCCGGAGACGTCGATCGGCGGTAGTACCGCGACGTCGACGATGCCGGAGCGGGCGATCGGTGAATCCCGCCAGGCGATCTCGCCCGCGTTGCGGACCACCACCGGAATCACCGGCACGCCCGCCTGGATGGCGATATGGAAGGCGCCCTTCTTGAACTGCCCGACGCCGGGGGTGAACGAGCGCGTTCCCTCTGGCGCGACCGCGATGGAGAGCCCGTCGCGCAGGGTCGAGACCACGGGGGCGAGTGCGGCTTTCGCGCGCTCGGTATCGGTGCGATCGATGAAGGTGACCCCGACGAACCGCATCAGCGGGCCGAACAGGGGGTGGTTGGCGAGTTCCTTCTTGCCGATGCCGGTCACCGCGCCGTCGAGGACCTTCGGCACGATGATCACGTCGAACTGGCTCTGGTGGTTGAACAGGAACACCGCGGGCCTGGGCGCGCGGGCGTTCTCGGCTCCGACCACGCGCAGTTGGACGTCGATCGCGCGCAGGGTGGCGGTGGTGGCGTCGTGCATGAGCGCGTCGGCCATCGTCTGGCGTTTGCCGGTGTAGGACTTGCGAAGTACGCCGATCAGCGCCCCGCCGATGAGTCCGGCGAAGCCGACGACGGTGCGCAGGTAGTCGACTGGGCGCGGGGCGCGGCGCAGGCGAAAAGTCAGGGTGGGCCAGTCTTTGCCGACGGCGATCGCGGCCAGCGCCGGGTCCGGGTCGATCACGGTCGGCCGGGCGGCGAGTTCGAGGAGGGGCAGGTCGGTCACGCTGTCGGAATAGACATAGCCGATGTCGAGGTTCGCGGCGAATTCGGCTACTGCCGTGGACTTTCCGCCGCGCCACAGCGGGTCGCCCGCCGTCTGGCCCGTGAGAACGCCGTGCTCGACGGCGAGTTCGGTGCACAGCACGTTGTCGATGCCGAGCCGCTCGGCCACGGGCCGCACCTGGAATCGGGTGAGCTCGCTGACCAGAATCACAGTGTGCCCGGCCAATTGGTGCGCGCGGACGAGCTGCCACGCCTCAGGGAACATTCGCCCGTAGATCTCCTTGGCGAAAGCCTTGCGGCCCAGCTGTTCGAGCTCGGATTCCGAGGCGCCCGCCCAGGTCTGTTCCACGGCGTGCAGGAAGCGTCCGTAGTCTCCGTCGTTGCCGCCGCGCTGGATGCCGCCGAGCAGGGTGGCCAGGCGATCGTCGCCACGACGCAACACTTTGCGCGCCAGTCCACGTCGTGGCAGACCGTCGACGACGGTGCCACCGAAATCGAACACCGCGGCGACCTGCGCGCCCTGCGGGCCCGAGCGGATCGCGGCCACGGCTTCGGCGAGTGAGCTCATCAGTTCGTGTTCCTGTTCGACGGATCGAGCGAGGCCGCCCGGGCGATGCGCTCTCCGAGATCACGCAGCTGGTCGGCGAATTCCTGGCGCTTGTCGATCAATTCGGCCTCGGCGCCCGCGGCGGCGGGCGCGATGAGGCCGTGGTTGTCGGCCAGTTTCCAGGCACTGGTGAACAGTTCCGACGACACCGATTCCGGGCTGTGCAACCGCTGCTGCAACAGCATCTGCTTGCCCACCGCCACGCATTCGTCGATGAACTCCTTGCGATCGATCGTCGCGTCGGCAGCGCGGGCCACCAGCCGCTCGGCCACCACCAGTTGCGCGTCGAAGAACGAGCGCAACACCCGATGGGCCATCACGAACCCGGATTCGGTGACAGCGCCGAGGAATTGGCGATCCAGCCGGTCGTCGGGGGTGTGCTCGTCCCACTCGGGCACGATGATCCGCACTTCCTCGATGATCTGATCGGCGAACTCCTTCCGCTCCGGGAAGAAGAATTCGAACTTGAGCAGATCGCGCAGCGCGAACGCCGCCTTCCACGCCGACCGCAGCGGGTCGTCACCCGGTTGCTCCACGGCGGTCAGGGCGGCCAGCTCGAGGATGGCGCGGTTGACGAACCAGTGCACCGCGCTGTTGCGGTAGAACGCCGCCTCGAGGTGCGCGCCCGGTTCGATCGCGTAGACCGGTTCCAGCCCAACGCGATACACGGTGACCACGCCCGCCAGCGCGAGCTGCTCGAGCACCACCCGCAGGCCCTGTTCATCGCGCAGCGTGGTGAGTTCGCCGCTGGGCAGTCCACGGCCGACGATGTAGCCGAGCACCGGATCCAGCACAGTGCGCACCTGGCCGAGCGTGAGCGCGCGCTCGTGCACGCCGAGCAGCGCCAGGGTGACCAGCGCGTTGACGGTGATCGGGGTGACCTCGTTGATGCCGACCGCGACGTCGAAAGCCAAGCGCTGCACCGCTTTGTGCTCGGCGTCGGCCAGCGTCTTCTCGTCGGGAACGCTGGCCGAACCGGTCTCGGTGTCGCGCAGCGGAATGGTCACCGGCCGCCGATCGAGTGGATCGCCGTGCACTCCCAGCCGCTCGCGTGCCGAAATTGCCTCGCCGAAGCGCACATACACGCGTCCGGCCGAGTGTTGCTGGCTGCGAACATATCTCGCGAGCCACCCGATGCCCTCCGGCTTCTTCTTGCCACCGGCCTGTTCGCTGGCGATCGCGCCGAGCTCGTTGAGTCGTTCGTAGGTGATCGAGACCGGCACCAGCATCACATCGTCGATCCGTCGCGAACGGACCGCGGCGGCCAGGTAATTGAGCAGCCCGTAGCGCGGCGGGCGGAGTTTGCCCGTCCTGGTGCGACCGCCCTCGAAGTACCACTCCATATTGAATCGCTTGGCCAGCAGGTAGGCGAAGTACTCCTCGACGACCGCCTTGTAGACCTCGTCGTCGCCGAAGCTGCGCCGGATGAACACCGTGCCCGTGCGCCGCGCGATCGGTCCCATCGGCCAGAAGTTGAGGTTCGCGCCGCCGATCACATGGTTGGGCGGAAAGTCGTTGCGCGCCAGCACGTCACCCAGGACGAACGCGTCGACGTAGGAGCGGTGCGAGGGCAGGAACACCAGTGGGTGCTTGCGGTTGAGCTTGCGCAACGCGTCGAGACCGCGCAGATCGGTGTCGACCTTCCAGGTCGAGGCGTGCACCGGTCGCATCGCCTGGGTGAACAGGTCCGAGACCAGCCGGCTCTGCGCGGCGACCAGTTCGCGCAGCGCCTTCTCCGCGTTGCGATAGACCTGGTCGGGTTCGGAGCCGATCTCGTCGGCGATGTAGTCGAGCTTGCGCTGGAATTCGGGGGAGTCGAGGATCTCCTCGGCCACCAGCTGGGGCACCTTGTACCGATCGCCGATGACGGTGCGTTCGGCGCGTTCGAGCGCCACCACGGCGGCGCGCACGACCGCGCGCGCGAACGGATCCGCCGAGCCCGCGCGCAACAGCGCCGCGGCCTCGGGATTGTTGGTGCGCAGCGCGCTGAGCCGGGCGGGCGCGCCGACGAGCACGCGGTGGCGGTCGGGTTCGGTGCGCAGCAGCCTGCGCTGGACCAGCCGGTTGGGTTTGCGCGGGTTGGTGAGCATCGCCAGGTCGGCGAAGGTCACCCGGCGCACGCCGTCGCGTTCGGGCGGCAGCCACAGCACTCGGACGGGCACCACCAGCGGGTCGTCGGTCCTGCCGACGAGGCGCTTGGTGATGGCTTTGGCGTCGAGGTCGAGCTGGGTCACCGGGGCTGTGGAGCCGATCTCCCCGCCGAGGCCGCCCTGGGCGATCCAGTCGCCGATCACTTCGCGTTCGACGCCGGAGGCCGCGTCGACCAGGGCGACCACCGAGTCTGCCTGCGGGCCGCGCCGCCCACCTTTGTCGATCATTGCTCCATTCAAGCCGCAGATCTGGTTCGGCGCATCGAACTTGGGCCACAGCGCGTTGCGCGGCGCGCGCGCCGCGGTGGATATGCGGCGCGAGCGCGGTGCTGGAGGTTTGCTCGGTGTGGAGCGGGAGTGGCGAAGAATACCCAGGATGAGTCTGGCCAAACGGCGAGGTAATGCTAACCTAACCGAGCAAAGTTAGGTCAGCTTTACCTTGGAGGATCGTTGTCGTCGACGGAACAACCCGTACGGGTGGAGTATGTGACCGACCCGGCGGCAGCGATGTCACGTCTGGCCGTCTCGGATCGATTCGGTGAGTACGTGATGTACGAACAGCCCGGGGTGTGGGTGTTCGCCGCCGATCCGCTCGGCAGCGTCGAACTCGACGCCGGTGAGCTGCGCACCGTCTGGGGTGGTGAGACCACCGCTCGCGCCTGGACCGGCAGCCCCGCCACCGCCATCGACACCGCGCTGGCGGGCCTACCGCTCGACGGCCGCAGTGCCTACGGCTGGATCGGCTTCGAATTCTGCGCCTACTCGCTGTCGGCGACGCACTATCTCAATCCGCTGACCTCGTTGGCGCACCTGATGATTCCGCGGATCGAGGTGCGCATCGACGCCACCGGCGTGCGGATCAGCGGCGCCACCCCGAGTGAGGCGTGCGACATCCACGATCTGATCGCCGGCTCGCAAGGTATCGACCTGCCTGCCCCGACGCCGGTCGACGTGCGATCCGACCCGACGAACTACCAGGAGCGCGTGGCCACGGCGGTCGCCGAAATCCGTTCCGGCAGCTACCAGAAGGTGATTCTGTCGCGCAAGGTCGAGCTGCCGTTCCCGGTGGACGTGCCGGCGACCTATCGCCTCGGCCGGGCCAACAACACGCCCGCCCGCTCGTTCCTGCTGCGGCTGGGTGGACTCGAAGCGGCCGGGTTCAGCCCCGAGCTGGTGGCCTCGGTCGACGACGATCGCGTCGTCACCACCGAACCGCTGGCGGGTACGCGGGCGTTCGGGCTCGGCGCCGAGGCCGACGATGCCGCCCGCGCCGATCTGCTCGCCGACCCGAAGGAGATCGTGGAGCACGCGATCTCGGTGCAGACCTCCTTCGCCGAGATCGCGGAGGTGGCCGTGCCTGGCACGTCCGCGGTCTCCGATTTCATGGCCGTGCGCGAGCGCGGCAGTGTGCAGCACCTGGCGTCCACCGTGCGTGGCACCCTGGCCGCCGACCGCACCGCGTGGGACGCGCTCGAGGTGCTGTTCCCGTCGGTGACCGCCTCCGGCATTCCCAAGCGCGCGGGCGTCGACTCGGTGTTCCGCAACGATCACGATCCGCGTGGGCTGTATTCCGGTGCGGTGGTCTGCGTTTCGCCGACCGGCGCGCTCGAGGCGACGCTGGTGCTGCGGGCGATCTACCAGACCGGTGCGGGTGCGTGGTTGCGCGCCGGTGCCGGGATCGTGGGGCAGTCGCGTCCCGAGCGTGAGTTCGAGGAGACCTGCGAGAAGCTGGGCAGCGTGGCGCCTTACGTGGTCAAGGCCTACAAGGCTTGAGTCTCGGAATCGAACGGCGGCCCACCCTTCGCGGGGTGGGCCGCCGTTTCGCGTATCCGGTGTCGGGCGTCAGCCGTGCAGGGCGCGCAGGGCCTTCTTGTCGATCTTGCCGACCGCGGTGATCGGCAGAGCGTCCGCCTGCCGGACCAGGTCCGGGAGCTTGTAGGTGGCCAGACCGCGCTCGGTGAGGAAGGACTTGATCTCGCCGAGGGCGGGCAGCTCGCCGGTGACTACCAGGACCACACAGGCCTTTTCGCCCAGCGAGGCATCGGGCAGGCCGACCGCGGCGGCATGGCGGACGGCGGGGTGGGCGAGCAGGTGCTCCTCGAGTTCATCGCAGGAGATGTTCTCGCCGCCGCGGTTGATCACGTCCTTGATCCGGCCGCTCACGACGAGGTGGCCGCTGGGCAGCCGGCGGACGAGGTCGCCGCTGCGGTAGAAGCCGTCGGGAGTGAAGGCGCGCGCATTGTGCTCGGGCGCACGGTAATACCCGCGCAGCGTGTAGGGGCCGCGGGTGAGCAGTTCGCCCTCTTCGCCCTGGGCGACATCGTTGCCCTCGGCGTCGACGACGCGCAGTTCGTCGGCGGGGGAGAGCGGGCGGCCCTGGGTGGTGTACACCAGCTCTTTGTCATCGTCGAGACGGGTGTAGTTGAGTAGCCCCTCGGCCATCCCGAACACCTGCTGCAGGGTGCACCCCAGCGCGGGCTCGACATCGCGGGCGTTCACCTCGGCCAGTCGCGCGCCGCCCACCTGGAGCAAGCGCAACGAGCTCAGCTCGGCGTCTTCCCAATCCACGGCCGCACTCCACAATTGGGCCAGCGGCGGCACGACGCCGGTGACGCTCACCCGGTGCTTCTCGATCGCGGCGAAGGCCGCCTCGGGGCTCGGGTCGAGGGTGAAGGCGATGGCGCCGCCGGTCGCGACGGTGCCGAGGATGCCGGGGCAGGCCAGCGGAAAGTTGTGCGCCGCGGGCAGTGTCGTGAGGTAGACGTCGTCGGGGGTGAGCTCGCAGACCTGCGCGCTGGCGGTCGCGTTGTAGACGTAGTCGTCGTGGGTGCGCGCGATCAGCTTCGGCAGGCCGGTGGTGCCGCCGGAGACCAGCATCACCGCGATGTCGGACGGGTCGATCTCGGGCAGCGAATCACCGTCGCGAGCAACCGAATCCAGGGCGACGAACCCGGATGTAGTGCCGCCCCCCGTGTCCGGATCGCCTGCTACCAGGACGTGGCGCAGGCTCGGAACCGCCTGCTGCACGGTGGTGGCCAGCTCGCGGTAGTCGAAGTCGCCGAGGCGGTCGGGGATGAGATAGGCGACCGCTTCCGACAGCGCGGCCAGGTGCTCGATCTCGGCGCGGCGGTGCGCGGGCAGGGTGAGGACGGGGATGATCCCCGCGCGCAGCACACCGAACAGGGCCGTCGCGAACTCGGGGATGTTCGGCAGTTGCACGATCACGCGGTCGCCGGGATTGATGCCGAGGGCCAGCAGTCCGTGCGCCATCCGGTCGGCGGCGGCATCGAGTTCGGCGTAGGTCTGCGCGCCGGCGTCGCTGAGCACCGCGGGTCGCTGTGGCTGGGTCCGCGTGGTGTCGCGCAGGAGGTCGCCGAGCGTTCGCCCGGTCCAATAGCCCGCCGCCCGGTATTCCCGCGCGGCGGCTTCGGGAAATGGGACGTAGCCCTCGCGGTGGCCGGTTGCCGATGTCGACGTCACGTACTGCCTCACTCGAGTCTCGCTACACTTGCAAAGGTTAGGCAACCCTATCTCAATGGAGTAGGCTGCCGCCGGGCAGTACCGAATCCGTCCCGGCTGGGCGGCGAGCAAGGAGTGATCGGCAGATGGAGACAGCACCCGCAGGCGGCGCCGGAATCGACCGCGCCGAGATCCGTGCCGCGATCGCCCGCCATCTCGACATCACCGCCGATGCCGTCGCCGAGGCGGACGACCTGATCCAGCTCGGCCTCGACTCCATCCGCACGATGAAGCTCGCGGGCGCCTGGCGCAAACGCGGCATCGCCGTGAACTTCGCCCTGCTGGCCGCCCACCCCACGGTCGACGCCTGGCACGCCCTCCTCAACGGGGCGGACCCCGAGGACCTCGCGGGAGGCGGCGGTGTGCCGGACGCCGTCGACTCGGCCGCCGGGGACGCCGCACGCGAGGTCGACGCGTCCGCGAGCGAACCCCTGATCGTTCCCGACGACGGCACGCCGTTCGCGCTCGCGCCCATGCAGCACGCCTACTGGATCGGGCGCTCCGACGCGCAGGAACTCGGCGGTGTCGCGGCGCATCTCTACGTCGAATTCGACGGTGCCGATGTGTATCCCGAGCGGCTCGAGCGGGCGGTCGAGCAACTGCTGTCGCGCCACCCCATGCTGCGCACCCGATTCCTGCCCGACGGCACCCAGCAGACTCTCGACCGGCCCGGTCGCGCGGTGTTCGGCGTGACCGATCTGCGGGAGGCCTCCGCCGACGAAGCCGAGCGGCGGCTGGCGCAGTTGCGCAGCGCGCGGACGCATCAGCGGATGGCGGTGGAGGACGGTCAGGTGATCGATATCGCGCTCACCCGCCTCGCCGACGGTCGCACCCGCCTGCACCTCGATGTCGACATGCTCGCCGCCGACGCGATGAGCTACCGCATCCTCATCACCGACCTCGCCCGGCTCTACCACGGCGAACAGCTTCCGCCGCAGGACTACACCTTCCGTCAGTACCTGGCCGAGCACGGGCAGGGCGCGAGCGCCATCGCCGACGAGCGGGCCCGTGACCGTGCCTGGTGGCAGGATCGCCTGAGCGAGCTGCCGGGTGCGCCGGAACTGCCACTGGCCCAGCACATCTCGGAACCCAACCGGACGATCCGTCTGCACCGCTGGCTCTCCCCGCAGTCCAAGGCGCAGGTCTTCGACGCCGCCCACGCCCGCGGCATCACCCCGGCGATGGCCCTGGCCTCGGTGTTCGCCGAAACCATCGGCGGCTGGTCGGCCCAGCGCCGCTTCCTGCTGAATCTGCCGCTGTTCCATCGTGAACCGGTGCACCCGCAGGTCGACGGTGTCGTCGGTGACTTCACCTCCTCGGTCCTGCTGGAAGTCGATGTCACCGCGCCCGCCACCGTCGCCGACCGTGCCCGCGCCCTGCAGCAACGCCTCCACGAAGCGGGCGCGCACTCCGCGTACTCGGGTCTGGAAGTCCTGCGCGACCTCGGCCGTCACCGCGGCGAACCGGTCCTGGCTCCCATCGTCTACACCAGCGCCCTCAACCTCGGCGAACTCTTCCCCGACACCGTCACCGATACCTTCGGCGACCCCGTCTGGATCATCTCCCAGGGCCCGCAGGTCCTCCTCGACGCCCAGATCACCGAGGTCCGCGGCGGTCTGCTGCTGAACTGGGACATTCGTGAATCCGCGTTCCCCGAGGGCGTGGTCGATGCCATGTTCGCCCGCTACATCGAAGCGATCGAACGTCTCGGCGGCCGGCCTTCCGAGCTCGCCGAGGCAGCGGAGTCGCGCGATGCGCAGCCGACAGCGGTCGAGCCCGCTCGGGCCGAGGAGATTTTGCCGGTGGTGCCCGCTGGCGCAGCCGCGGTTTCGGCCGGGCGCACTCGGTTCACCGGGGGAGCGGGGTGGCAGGCCGAGGCCGGTGTGCGAATTCCGGTGGAGCAGGCCGCTACTCGTGCGCGCGTGAACTCCACCGCGGGTCCGGTGAGCGGCGGGCTGCTGCACACCGGGTTCTTCGCGAACGCGGCGACGAATCCGTCCGCGCCCGCCGTGCTGTGGGAGCCGACCGGGCAGCTGACCTATGGCGAGCTGGCCCTCGACGCGCTGGCGGTGGCCGGCGCGTTGCGGGAAGCCGGTGTGACGCCCGGTGATTCGGTCGCGGTACAGCTTCCGAAGGGTCCCGACCAGATCGTCGCGGTGCTCGGTGTGCTCGCGGCGGGTGCGGTGTACGTGCCGATCGGGTTCGATCAGCCTGCCGCTCGTCGCGCCGAAATCCTCAGCACCGCAGACGCTGTCGCCGTGCTCACGATCGGCGGTACGCAGATTCCCGATGCCCGCGCGATCGACCTCGCCGAGGCTCGCGCGCACGCGGAACCGTTGGCGCGCCCCCTCTTCGGCGATCCGGAGAACATCGCCTACGTGCTGTTCACCTCCGGCTCCACCGGCAAGCCCAAGGGCGTCGAGGTGCCGCATCGCGCCGCGATGAACACCATCGACGACCTCAACGAGCGCTTCGACCTCGGCCCCGCCGACCGGGCGCTGGCCCTCTCGGCCCTCGAATTCGACCTCTCCGTCTACGACATCTTCGGCCTGCTCGCCGCCGGTGGTGCGGTGGTCACCGTCGACGACGCGCAGCGCACCGACCCCGCCGTCTGGGTCGAGCTCGTTCGCCGCCACCAGATTTCGCTGCTCAACTGCGTACCGAGCCTGCTCGACATGCTGCTCACCGCCGCGCCGGGGTCGTCGCAGCTCGCCGACCCGCGCGCCGAGCCCCTTGCCTCACTGCGCACGGTCATCCTCGGCGGTGACTGGGTTGACGTCGCCCTCCCCGCGCGTCTCGCCGCGGTGGCCCCGAACAGCCGTTTCGCCGGGCTCGGCGGCGCCACCGAAACCGCGATCCACTCCACCATCTGCGAGGTCGTCGACGCGCGGGTCCCCGTCGAATGGGCCGCCGTCCCCTACGGCACCCCGTTGCGCAACGTGCAGTGCCGCGTCGTCGGCCCGGCGGGCAACGACTGCCCCGATTGGGTCAGCGGCGAGCTGTGGATCGGTGGGGACGGTGTGGCCACCGGGTATCGCGGCGACCCGGAACGTACCGCCGACCGCTTCGTCACCCACGAGGGTCTGCGCTGGTACCGCACCGGCGACCTGGCCCGCTACCTGCCCGACGGCGGCCTGGAATTCCTCGGCCGCGCCGACCACCAGGTCAAGATCCGGGGCTACCGGGTGGAACTGGGTGAGGTGGAGAGCGCACTGCGCGCCGTGCCCGGTGTTCGCCACGCGGTCGCCGCGGTGGTCGGAACGGCCGCGCCGAAACTGGTCGCGCTGGTGGTGCCGACCCCGGGCACGGTCCTCGAGGTCGACACGGTGCTCGCCGCGACCGCCGAGCTGGTCCCGGTCTACATGGTGCCCACCCGGCTCGAACTGCTGGCCGAACTGCCGCTCACCTCGAACGCCAAGCCGGACCGCAAGGCCATCCGCGCGGTTCTCGACAAGGGCGAGGGCACCGAGGAATTCGTCGCGCCGCGCACCGATCTCGAGCGCGCGCTCGTCGCGGTGATCGCCGAGGTGCTGGTCACCGAGCAGATCGGTGTCACCGACGACTTCTTCGCCCTGGGCGGCGACTCGGTGCTCGCCACCACCGCGGTGGCCCGCATCCGCGAATGGCTCGATGCCCCCGACACCATCGTCGCCGACCTGTTCACCGCCCGCACCATCGAAGGTCTCGCGGCACGAATGTTGCGGCGGGAAGCGGAATCCGGTGACACCGGCAGGCTGGACGCGGTCGCCGGCATGTATCTGGAAGTCGCCGCGATGACCGACGCCGAGATCCTCGCGCAGTCCTGATGGCGACACGTGACGCTGGGCGAACCCCGCACCGGCCCTTGCCGATTCGCGCATTTCCCCAGCGTCGTTAGACTTTCACCAGTGAGCAAGTGGACTACCGCGAACCTGCCGGAGCAGACCGGCCGCACGATCATCGTCACCGGTGCCAACAGCGGTCTGGGCGCCGCCACCGCCCGGGCGCTGTCCGAGGCGGGTGCGCGCGTGATCCTGGCCTGTCGCGACACCGCCAAGGCCGAGCGGGTGGCCGCGGGGCTGCGCGGTGCGACCGAAGTCCGTGAACTCGACCTGGCGAACCTGAACTCGGTGCGCGCCTTCGCCGATTCGATCCAGCGCGTGGACGTGCTGATCAACAATGCCGGTGTCATGGCGTTGCCGCTGCGTCGTACGGCCGACGGTTTCGAAATGCAGTTCGGCACCAACCATCTCGGCCACTTCGCGCTCACCAACCTGTTGCTCGACCGCGTCACCGATCGCGTGGTGACGGTGTCGAGCGTCGCGCACCGCATCGGCAAGATCGATCTGGCCGACCCCAACTGGGAGCAGCGCCGCTACGACCGCTGGCTCGCCTACGGCCAGTCCAAGCTGGCCAACCTGATGTTCGCCTACGAACTCCAGCGTCGCCTGGCGGGTGAGGGCGCCGCGGTGATCTCGGTGGCCGCGCATCCCGGTTACGCCGCGACCGAACTCATGTCGCACACCGAGTCCATCCAGGACGCGATCATGTGGCTGGGCAACCGCACGCTCGCCCCCACCGCCGAAGAGGGTGCGCTGCCCACGCTGTTCGCCGCCACCGCCGACGTGGTGCCCGGCGCGTTCTACGGCCCCGACGGTTTCCTCGGGCTGCGCGGCAACCCCGCCCGCGCGGGCAGTGCGCGCTCGGCGAAGGATCGCAAGGTCGCGGCCGAATTGTGGGAGCTCTCCGAGAAGCTCTGCGGCCTGATCTGATTCGGTGATCGGCGTCACATGCGCTGATGTCACACCGCGAACGGCTGCCTCGTCGTCTCTGTGAACCCCCACGACGAAGGAGTCATCATGGAAGCGCGCTTCAACCTCTACGGCAACGCCATCACCGCGAGCTTCAGCAAGCGAATGGTCATGGCGGGCAAGGTCATCGACGATTCACCGCTGCCCAAGGCCACCTATGAACTGGTGAAGATCCGGGCTTCGCAGATCAACGGCTGCAGCTTCTGCGTCGACATGCACACCAAGGACGCCGCCCACGCGGGCGAAACCGCGGTGCGGATCAACCTGGTCGCCGCCTGGCGGGAGGCCAACGTCTTCACCGAGGCGGAGCGGGCCGCCCTCGCCCTCACCGAGGAAGCGACCCGCACCGCCGACGGCGGTCACGTCTCCGACGACACCTTCGACCAGGTGCGCAAGCACTACGACGACGACCAGATCGCGGGCCTGATCGCCGCCATCGCGATGATCAACGCCTGGAACCGGCTCAACGCCATCGCCCACACCCCGGCCGGTGACTACGTCCCCGGTCAGTGGAGCTGATCAACCGAACAGGTGCCCGTGCTCGGCCGCCCACTGCGCGAAGGTGCGCGCGGGTCGGCCGAGCACCTGTTCCACCGTCGGGTCGACCGTGTACGACTCGGGACTCGACTCGGCGTACCAGCCGATCACGTAGTCGGCGTCGGCCTTCGAGACACCCGTCGCGATCAGCCTGTCGACCGCTTCCTGGTGGGTGATCGTGGCGAAGGTGATCTCGCGGCCCGCCGCCTGCCCCAGCATCGCCAGCCGCTCCGGCGGTGTGAGCGCCTGTGGACCGGTGAGGTTGTACGCGCGGCCCGCGTGCCCGTCTTCCAGTAGCGCGACGGCGGCCACCGCGCCGATATCGGCCTCGTGCACCAGCGCGCTCGGATGGGCGTACGGCTCCCGCACGACGCCGTCGGCCCGGATCGTCGCGAGCCAGGTCAGCGTGTTCGACATGAACTCCTGCGGCTCGAGCCGCGTCCACTCCACGCCGGACTCCGCGATCGCCTGCTCGACCGGGCCGACCCCGCCACCCCAGACGACGCTGATGCGCCGCACGCCCGCGTCGACCGCCTGACCGATCAGCTCGGCGCCCACGTCGGCGAGCCCATCGGTCACCGTCACATGCAACCGCTCGACGCCGTGCCACGCATCGTCGAGCGTCGACGGCGCGGTGTGGGTCCCGGTGAACAGTTCCACCGCCGGGCCGAGGAGCGCGCGGGCGGCGTCGGCATCGCGGGTCACCGCCCTGACCTTCTCGCCACGGCCGACGAGTTCGCGTACCACCTGGCGGCCGGTGTTGCCGGTCGCGCCCGTAACAAGTGTTGTCACAGTCGTTTTCCTTTCCTCGACCCCCGACGCTAGAAGCTCGAGCAAGGTAGAGGTCAAGGACTTTCGCGTCGGTTCCGCGGAGGGGCGCGATGTGACGGTCCACACTTCGGGCAACCATGGCTCACCTTTCGGCGTTTTACCGGTGGTACAGTCCACGGCATGCAGCGCGCATATTTCTGGTTTAGCTATCCGGCCCTGGGTGGGCCGGTCTGCGACCCTGCGCGCTGACTTCCTCCACCTCGAGCCGGATAACGCCCGGCTCGACGGTAGCGATTTCCGTGGGTCGGCCTCCTAACGCAAAGGACCCACATCTCATGACCACCGCAGCCGATGTCGACTCGCGGCATTCTGACCTCGACGACCAGCGCACCCTCAGCGTGAGCCCTCTGCGCTCGCCCGCCGAGGTCCGCATGGTTCACCAGATCACCGACGCGCTCGCCGACACCGTGCGTTCGGGCCGCAAGGCCACCGTCGACGTGCTCAACGGCGACGACGACCGCCTCATGGTGATCGTCGGCCCGTGTTCGGTGCACGACCCCGCCGCCGCGCTGGAATACGCCCGCAAGCTGGCCGAGAAGGCCGCCGAGCTGAGCGACCGGCTGCACATCGTGATGCGCGTGTACTTCGAGAAGCCGCGCACCACGCTGGGCTGGAAGGGTCTGATCAACGATCCGCACCTGGACGGCTCGTTCGACGTGAACACCGGCCTCGGCATCGGCCGCAAGGTGCTCGTCGACATCACCGCCCTCGGCCTGCCGGTCGCGTGCGAGTTCCTCGACCCGATCACCCCGCAGTACATCGCCGACCTGGTCTCCTACGGCGCGATCGGTGCCCGCACCGCCGCCAGCCAGGTGCACCGGCAGCTGTCCTCGGCGCTGTCGATGCCGGTCGGCATCAAGAACGGCACCGACGGTGACGTGCAGGTCGCGGTCGACGGTGTGCGCGCCGCCGCCGCCAGCCATGTCTTCCCCGGCACCGACCTCGACGGCCGCTCCGCGCTGATCCGCACCTCGGGCAACCCCGACTGCCACGTCATCCTGCGCGGCGGCAGCAACGGCACCAACTTCGACGCCGCGTCCTGCGCCGAGGCCAAGCTGCGCCTGGAGAAGTCGTCGCTGGCCCAGCGCCTGGTCGTCGACGCCAGCCACGGCAACAGCAACAAGGACCACAACAAGCAGGTCGACGTCGTCACCGACATCGCCGACCGGATCGCCGCCGGCGAGCAGGGCGTGGTCGGCGTGATGCTGGAGTCGTTCCTCGTCGCGGGCCGCCAGGACCTGACCCTCGGCAAGGCCGACGACCTGACCTACGGCCAGTCCATCACCGACGCGTGCATCGACTGGAACACCACCGCCACCCAGCTCGACCGTTTGGCCGACGCGGTGGCCACCCGCCGCGGGTAACACCTCGATCGACAGTGCGGGCCTCGGATTCCGGGGCCCGCACTGCTGTGTCTACTGGTTCTGTACCGCGAGGCGTCCCGCGAGGGCGACGAAGGAGACGCCGAACACCCGCCGCATCCACCGGACCACCACCGGCCGCGACAGCACATAGGTGCGCATCGCTGCGGCGACTGCCCCGTAGCCCGCGAACACCACGAACGTGGCCAGCATGAACAGCCCGCTGAGCTCGAGCATGCGGCCCAGCGCGTTCGGTGCGCCGGTCGGCACGAACTGCGGCAGGAACGCGAAGAAGAAGATCGTCAGCTTCGGGTTCAGGATATTGAGCAACACCGCCGAGGTGACGACCTGCCGCGCCGAGGGTCGCACCGCGACGCGCTCCTCCGGAATCGCCAGTGCGCCCTTGTCCCGCAACGTATTCCACGCCATGTACAGCAGATACGCGACACCCAGGTACTTCAATGTCTGGAACGCGACCGCGCTGGTGTTCAACAGTGCGGCCAGGCCCGTGACCGCCGCGATCATGTGCGGAACGATCCCCAACGTGCACCCGAAGGCGGCGATCACACTCGCCCTCGTCCCTCGGGAAAGCCCCGCCGCCAGGGTGAACAGAACGCCGGTACCCGGCGTGGCGACGATGACAAGCGTGGTCAACGCGAACTCGATGCTCATCTCCCGCAGGGTAACCAGCGATCGCGGATCGGGAAATACCTTTCCGGCAGACTGGTCGGTGATGAAGCTTCCCGAACTGCCTGACCTTCCGGTGCGACCGGCGCTGGACCGGATCACTTCGACGCTGGCCGAGCGCGGTGTCGCGGTGCTGGTCGCGCCGCCGGGCACCGGCAAGACCACGTTGGTGCCGTTGGCGCTGGCGGCCGGGTCGGCGGGGCGGATCGTGGTGGCCGAGCCGCGGCGGTTGGCGGCGCGGGCGGCGGCGGCGCGGATGGCGGCATTGCTGGGGGAGCGGGTGGGGGAGACCGTGGGGTACGCGGTCCGCGGGGATCGGAAGGTCGGCGCGCGGACGCGGATCGAAGTGGTGACCTCGGGGTTGTTGGTGCGACGGTTGCAGAGCGATCCGGAGTTGGCGGGGGTCGGCACGGTGGTGCTCGACGAATGTCACGAGCGGCATCTGGACGCTGATCTGCTGTTGGCGCTGTTGCTCGACGCGCGGTCGGGGTTGCGACCGGATCTGCGGGTGCTGGCAACGTCGGCGACGGTGGCCGCGGATCGTCTGGCACAGCTGCTCGGCACCGGGGAGACCGGGCCCGGAAGTGCGCGTGCCCCGGTTCTGGAAGTACACGGGCGGACCTATCCGGTCGAGGTCGACTACCTGCCCGCCCTGCCCCGCGAGCGGATCGAAGCGCAGGTCGCGCGGGCTACCCGCACGGCGCTGGCCACCATCGACGGTGATGTGCTCGTCTTCCTGCCCGGTGTCGGCGAGATCAACCGGACGGCGGGGCTCTTGCGCGATCTCGACGGGGTCGACGTGGTCCCGCTGCACGGCAGACTCGCGGGCGCGGCCCAAGACCTCGCACTCCGGCCGGGATCGCGGCGGCGAGTCGTGTTGTCCACTGCCGTAGCCGAATCCAGCCTGACCGTTCCCGGCGTGCGCGCTGTCGTCGACTCCGGCCTGTCCCGTGTCTCCCGTGTCGATCACCGGCGCGGACTCTCCGGCCTTGCGACAGTGCGTGTTTCGGCTGCCGTGGCCGAACAGCGAACGGGCCGCGCGGGCCGCGAAGCACCCGGCCACGCGTGGCGGTGCTGGCCCGAATACGAACACCAAACCCTGCCCGCCTATCCCGAACCCGAGATCCGCACCGCCGAACTCACCCGCCTCGCGCTGGAATTGGCCTGCTGGGGCACCCCCGACGGCACCGGCCTCGCCTGGTGGGACGCCCCGCCCGAAGGTGGCCTCGCGGCCGCCCGCACCGTCCTGCGCGCCCTCGGCGCCCTCGACGATGCCGACCACATCACCCCGCGCGGCAAGGCCATGGCCGACCTGGGCCTTCACCCCCGCCTCGCCCGCGCGCTCCTCGACGGCGCCGCCCGCGTCGGTGCGAAAGCCGCCGCGGAAATGGTCGTCCTGATGGACGACGACTCCCTCGCCGGCACCGCCGACGCGGCGGCAGCCTTGCGTACCCTTCGCATCGAACGCCCACCCCGCTGGACCCGCGAAGTCCAGCGCCTGACACGACTCATCACGAACACGTCATCGGGCGACGAGCCCGGCCAACCGGTTGCCGGCGGCACACCGGCTGACGTCTCGCGGGGGGCGGGTCGGCGTGCGGGGTCGAGCTCCGGCGGGCCGCGGGTCGATGTCTCGTCAGGTGGGTCGAACTCGGGCGCGGTGGCCGGTCGGCCGGGTGATGGTGTCGCCGGTGATGTCAGGAACGACAGTGGCGGCTCCGGAACGGATGTCGCGGCGCTGTTGATCGCGCTGGCGCAGCCGGAGCGGTTGGCTCGGCGTCGGGCGAGCGGGGCGTCCACCTATCTCATGGCGGGCGGCACCGCGATGACGCTGCCGCCGGGGTCGGGACTGGCGGCGGCGGAGTGGCTCGCGGTGGCGGTCGCCGATCGTGATCCGGGGCGGGCCGAGGGGCGAATTCGGTTGGCGGCCGTCGCCGATGAGGATCTCGCTCGGGAAGCCGCGCCGGGGTTGGTGGTCGTGGCCGATGAGGTGCGGTGGGACGGCGGTGATGTGGTGGCTCGGCGGGTGGAGCGATTGGGCGCGATCATCCTGTCGGAGAAGCCGTTACGTCAGCCTCCGAAGGCGCTGGTGGAACAGGCTGTGCGGCAAGGACTTCAGTCGGAAGGGGTGAGCCTGCTGCGCTGGAGCGATGACGCGCGGAGCCTGCGTCACCGTCTCGGCTTCCTGCATCGCACCCTCGGCGCGCCATGGCCCGCCGTCGACGACGACGCACTCCTCGCCGACCTCGACACCTGGCTCGGCCCCGAACTGTCCACCGCCCGCCGCCGTTCCGACCTCGCCCGCGTCGACGCGGGCACCGCGCTGCGCCGCCTGCTCCCGTGGCCCGCCGCCGCGCGCCTGGACGAACTGGCCCCCGAACGCCTGGAAGTCCCCTCCGGCAGCCGCGTCCGCCTCGACTACTCCGCCGATCAGCCGATCCTCGCCGTCAAGGTCCAGGAGGTCTTCGGCTGGACCGACCCGCCCACCCTCGCCGACGGCCGCGCCCGGATCCTGCTGCACCTGCTGTCCCCGGCTCAGCGCCCCGTCGCCGTCACCGCCGACCTGGCCTCCTTCTGGAAGAACGGCTGGCCCCAGGTCCGCGCCGACCTACGCGGCCGCTACCCCAAACACGCCTGGCCCGAAGACCCCACCACGATCTCCGCGCACCGGGGAACGGCCCGACGAGCCACCAACCGCCCGACCTGACCGTTCACCGCAGGGTTTCGCCGACGCCGAACGCGCGCGACGCGAGTGCACGAGGGCTCCTTCGCCGCAGGGCGATCGATCATGGCGCAAGCATTCCCCCGGTGGGGTTTCCGTGAGTGGAGCCAACTCGATCGTCAGTGCAGTGGTGTAGCTCGGGCGGCCAGGAGGGTGTCGGTGGTGACCGTTGTGCACCGGTAGCCGGCGGCGGCGAAGCGTTCGGTGAGTTTCCCGGTGGGCGGGGTGGGGCTGTGGGGAGTGCCGTAGCCGTAGCAGAGCCAGATGCGGCCGGTGGGGGCGAGGCATGCGCGGATCGTCGACCAGGCGGCGGTGGCGGGGCCGGTCCAGAACAGGTTGACGTTGACGGCGAAGATCAGATCGAATCGCCGGCCGGGGTCCAGTCGGTCCAGTAGCCGGTCGGCCCTGACCTTTCCGATCTCACCGTCGACCAGGCGGACCCGCCCGGCCGCGATCTCCGTGGCGCAGCGGCGCTCGGCCTGCGCGAGCGCGGTCGCCGAGCGGTCGACGCCGACGATCCGTCCGCTTCCCAGCCGGGCCGCGATCCGCGTCAGCGAGGCGCCGGAACCGGGCCCCACCTCGAGCACGTGCTCGCCGGCCCGCACGCCCATGGTGTCGGCGAACCAGTCGAACCGCGCGTCATCGGCCATCGGCACCGACCTCGGTCGGCCACCCGTCGACCGGCACGGCGGGGTCGGTGGGCAGGCGCGCCGCGACCCATTCGTCGACTCGCGCTCCGCGCTGCACCCCGCCCGATCGCGCCAGACCCTCGTAGTGGAAGCCGTTGCGGCGGACGGTGGCGGCCGAGGCGATGTTGCCCACGATCGCGCGCCACATGATCCGGTCGAGGGCGAGACCGTCGGCGGCGAAACCGAAGTCGCAGACCAGGTTGATCGTCCGCGACATCAGCCCGCGCCCACGGTGCGCGGGGGTGAGCCAGAAGCCGATCTCACAGGCGCCGGGCCCGCGCGTATGCAGGCCGACCATGCCTTCGACCCGGCCGTCCCCGGCGGTGCGGATCGCCCAGACCGGCGCGTTGTCCGCCCAGCCGGGGGCCACGACCCGGTCGAGGAATTCCTCGGTGTCGCAGCGGTGGTACGGGACGGGGACCGTGGTCCAGCGCTGCACATCGGGGTCCTGACAGCACTCGACGATGCGGTCGATATCGGCCCCGGTCGGGCGGGTGAGCCAGACGGTGCCGTCGGTGAGCGTGTGCTCGTACATCCGGCCATCCTGACAGTCGAGGCCGAAATTCTCGCCGGATTTTCACGGCCTGCCCGCGCCGGGCGCGGGGGCGGGAAAGACGACTACCTGTCCGGTGGGGCCGGTCGCTTCGGCATCACCCCAGCTCTGCCCGACGACGTACAACCGAGGATCTCCGTCGCGACTGAGCGTGCACGAGAACGCACCGCGGTCGAGCCGGACCCGCGCCGACACCTCGCCGCCTTCCCGAACCCGCACACAGTGCTGATTGCCCACATCCGCGTACCAGACCGCACCCTCGGCATCGAGACAGATCCCGTCGGGGTGATCGCCCGGAGTCGCCGCCCACACCCGGCGATCGCGCAGCCCTCCGTCGGCCGCGATGGCGTAGGCGGTGAGCTGATTCGCGTACGACTCGGCCACGATCAGCGTCGCGCCGTCCGGGGTGATCGCCATGCCGTTGGGAAAGGCGAGCCCGTCGGCGACCTGACGCACCTCACCGGCAGGCGTGATGCGCGCGATGAAGCCGGGCACGAACTCCCCACCGGGGAAGTCGAAGCCGATGTTGTCGACGTAGGCGTTGCCCCGATCGTCGATGACGATGTCGTTCCACGGCTTGTCCGATACCGGTGAGAGATCGGCGTAGGCCACCAGCGATCCGTCGGGGTCGCGGCGCAGGAGCCTGCGCGTCGCGGAGTCGACGATCACCAATCGCCCGTCGGGGAGAAAGTCGATGCACATCGGAAACGACGGGATCTGGGCGACGACCTCGGGTCGACGATCCTCGTCGAGGACGATCACCTGGTTCGCGCCCCAGTCCGAGAACCACAGCCGACCGTCGTGCCAGCGTGGTGACTCGCCGAACACGATTCCCTCCAGCACAACCTCGGGTGTAGTCACGCAGCGCCGTCCTTCGCGTAGGCAGTAGTAGTTGTACAGACGACATGACGTGCGCAGAATCACCGGAGCCGACCCGTGGGGCGGAGCGCGAGTGGGTACTCCGTAGGATCTGATTCGATGGTTTCCCCGTTTCTCGCCGACCTGTTCGAATCGCATCGAACGCACTTGCTTTCGGTCGCCTACCGGCTCACCGGAAGCGTCGGCGACGCCGAGGACGCGGTGCAGGAGAGCTGGCTGCGGATGGCGGGCGTGCACCAGTCCGAGATCGATGATCTGCGCGCCTGGCTGACGACCGTGGTCAGCCGAATCTGCCTCGACCACTTGCGAAGCGCCGCCGTGCGCCGCGAAACCTATGTGGGGCAGTGGCTTCCGGAACCGATCGTCTCGGCGTTCTCGTCATCGCGCACACCCGATCCCTTGGACGTGGTGGTGCGCGACCAGGACAGCCGGATGGCGGCGATGGTGGTGCTCGACGCGTTGACGCCGCAGCAGCGGGTGGCGCTGGTGCTCCACGAGGGATTGGGCGTGCCCTTCGACGAGATCGCCGAGATCCTCGGCGTCTCCGCCGATGCCGCGAGACAGTTGGCGGTCCGCGCACGCCGGGCGGTGGCCAAGGCGCCGGAACCGGTCGCCGATGATGTGCACGATCAGGCGGTGCAGCGGTTCCTCGCCGCACTGGCCACCGGTGATGTCGCCGCGGTGGCCGCGACGCTGCATCCGGACACGACGTTCACGGCGGATGCCGGTGGCACCACCAAGACGGCCCTGAATGTTGTTGCCGGACAAGAGAAGGTCGCCCGCTTGGCGCTCGGTCTCTGGCGCAGGCATCAGGAAGAACCCGGCCTGGAATTGGGCGCGGCCACGGTGAACGGGCAATCGGGGCTGGTGCTCACCGATCCCAACTCCCCGTTCGGGCGACCGGTGCGGGTGCTCGCGTTCTCGGTGCGAGACGGAAAGATCTGGGCGGCTTACGATTTCGCCAACGTGACGAAACTGTCCGGCGCCCGCCTCCGCTGACCTCGCAGCACCGTCGAGGCCTGCGAGATCAGCGGTTACTTCTCAGCACTGAGCTGATCGGCGTAGCGATGCGGACTGGCGTGCATCGCTGACTGCTACGGGTAAGTGGAGCCCCAGTTGTGATCGCCGGTCGACGATCCGAGGTTGAAGTCCCCCGTTGAGGAACCCATGTTGTTGTTCGGCGTCGCCGAACCGGTGAACCAGTCGACGATCGGACTGGCGACGTGATCGTGGATGAACCGCAGCGCCGAACCGGCTACCTCCGACGCAGCCGGTTGCAGGATGAAGTCGAGCAGAGGTGAGGCCATGTGAGCCCCTTTCGATATACCACCACGCAGTGGTGTGTGAGGTAGAACACGGCGAGGCTAGCTGAGGTTGGGGAAACGCACAATAGCGCAGGTCAACGCAGGAAAACGTTTGTGAAACATGTGTGTTCGCTATCGCTGGGCAACGTCGGCGAATAGTGGGATACGCTGCGGAGATGCCGCCTGTGCCGCCTACCGTCGCCCGCCTGCGCCCCTTCGGATCGACCATCTTCGCCGAGATGACCGAACTGGCCGTCCGCCACGACGCGGTGAATCTGGGCCAAGGCTTTCCCGATACCGACGGACCCGCCGGCATGCTCGAGGTGGCGCGCGCGGCCATCGCCGACGGGCTCAATCAGTACCCGCCCGGCCGCGGGATGCCGGTGCTGCGTCAGGCGATCGCCGATGACCGCGCCCGCCGCTACGGCACCGCCTACGACCCGGCCACCGAAATTCTGGTGACCGTCGGCGCGACCGAGGCCATCAGCGCCGCCGTACTCGGTCTGGTGGAGCCCGGCCAGGAGGTGGTGCTGATCGAGCCGTACTACGACTCCTACGCCGCCGCGATCGCCCTCGCCGGCGCACAGCGACGAACGGCGCGCCTGGTGCCCGACGGTGACCGATTCGTGCTCGACTTGGACAGTTTGCGCGCCGCGATCACACCGAAAACCCGCATGCTGATGGTTAATTCGCCGCACAACCCCACCGGCGCCGTGCTCGACCGCGCCGACCTCACCGCGATCGCCGCGTTGGCTGTCGAACACGATCTGATCGTGCTGACCGACGAGGTGTACGAGCATCTCGTCTACGACGGCACCGAGCACATCAGCATCTCCACGCTGCCCGGGATGCGTGAGCGCACCGTTGTGGTGTCCAGCGCGGCGAAGACGTTCAATGTCACCGGGTGGAAGATCGGGTGGGCCTGTGCGCCCGCGCCGCTGCTCGACGGTGTGCTCACGGCCAAACAGTTCCTCACCTTTGTCGGCGGCGGGCCGTTCCAGCCTGCTGTCGCGCAGGCGATCAATGCGGAGCTGGACTGGGTACACGCCCAGCGGGACAGTCTGGCCGACAAGCGAACGCGGCTCTCGGCGGCGTTGCGCGACACCGGTTTCACCGTCTCGGCCAGCGATGGCGGCTACTTCGTCTGCGCCGACATCCGACCGCTCGGCGCGCAGGACGGACTGTCGTTCTGCCGTGAACTCCCGGCGCGACTCGGGGTTGCCGCTGTGCCGGTCAGTGTCTTCGCCGATCATCCCGCCGACTGGAAACACCTGGTGCGCTTCACCTTCAGCAAGCGCGACGAGACGATCGACGAAGGGGTACGTCGGCTTCGGGCCGGAATGATGGTGCGCTGACAGCTGATTCGCGCTGGATCGCCGTGCTGGTCAGTCGCGGGCGTGGCGGGCCAGCGGCGCGTGCCACTGGTAGCGGCGGGCGAGCAGGCGAAAACCCACCGCCCCCGCGGCGGCGAGTAGTCCCGTCCACGCCTGGTACAGGTCGAACGAGAGCAGCGCGGCGGTCGCGGCCGCGCCGAACAGCGCCGGGATCGCGTAGAGGTCCTGGTCCGGGCGTAGGACGGTGGGCACCTCGCCACTGAGCACATCGCGGATCACCCCGCCGCCGATGGCGGTCGTCATGCCGAGCAGGGCGGCGGTGGGTGCGCCTAGCCCGGCCGAGTCGGCGATCACGGTCCCGGTGACGCAGAACAGCCCGAGCCCGATCGCGTCGGCGATTTCGAGCGGTCCCTTGGTGAGCCGGCGCGATGGCGCGATGAAGTACAGGACCAGCGCGGTCACTATCGACGCGGACAGATAGGTCAGGTCGGTGAACGCGGCCGGGGGAGTCCGCCCGATCAGCAGGTCACGCACGATGCCGCCGCCGAGCGCGGTCGCACACGCCAGCACCACCATCCCGAACAGATCGAGTCGCTTGCGCACCGCGACCAGCGCCCCCGACGCGGCGAAGGAGATGACCCCCATCATCTCGCCGCCCCGATGCACCGCGTTCACGGCCGAGTCCAGCTCGCTGACCGAAGGCCCGGCCAAGGCCGCCACCAGCACACCTACGCTCACCACGCAATCCTTCCGCCTCGCTGCTCCGAAGCAGCGTGACACGCAGGCGCGCGGCGACGGCGACCGGCCCACGCGCTGGTGGAGATCCGATTCCGGGTGGGGATGCGACGGCGGCAAGCACCTCAGGTGGGGGTGGGGCGGGCCTTGTCGGTGGCGAGCAGGACGGCGATGGTGCCGAGCGCGGTGCCCATGAGGTAGCGCTGGGTGCGCAGCCACAGTGGGCGCGCGGCGAGGAAGGTGGCCAGGCCCGCGGCGCCGAGGACGATCATGGCGTTGACGGTGAGAGCGACCGTGATCTGGATGGCTCCCAGCGACAGACTCTGCAACCAGAGAGCGCCGCGAGCGGGGTCGACGAACTGGGGGATCAGCGCCATGTACATGATCGCGATCTTCGGATTGAGCAGGTTGGTGGCCAACCCCATCGTGAACAGGCGCCGTGCGGGGTCGTGCGGCAGGTCGGCGGGCGCGAACACCGACACCCCACCCGGCCGGATCGCCTGCCAGGCCAGCCACAGCAGATACGCCGCCCCCGCCAGCTTCACCGTCAGATACAACCCGGGAACAACGGCGAACACCGCCGTGATCCCCGCCGCGGCCGCCATCAGGTAGACACCGAAGCCCGCCGCGACCCCCATCAGCGAGATCATCCCCGCCCGACGCCCCTGCGCGACGGTGCGCGAGACCAGATACATCATGTTCGGCCCCGGCGTCAGCACCATGCCGAGCGCCGCCGCCGCCACCCCGAGAACCGCCGTTGTCTGAAGCATGCACCGAGTTTGCCCCGGTCAGGAACGCCTTGTCGCGGTCCAGTCGACACCTGCTGGACCGGCCGGCCATCGCTGTCCTTGTTCGTCCGCCCAGGTCATGTCGGTCCTGGTCCGTACAATCGACAAAAGCCACGTTTCCTCACCCGGGATCCGGGGTTCCCCCACGAGTGAAACGCCGCACCCGACGAGCCCACCTACGGACTCCCAACTCGCCCACCACGTTTTCGGCCGCCCCGGATCCGAGGGGCGAGACGTAACGGCGAAGCCGGAGTATCGCCCCTCGGATCCGAGGTTACGAGGCCGAAAACCCGCGGCGCCCGCCGCCTATAAGCACAGGAGCAACGTGTGACCGACGGTCCGCTGATCGTGCAAAGTGACAAGACTCTGCTGCTCGAGGTCGACCACGAGCTGGCAGGTAACGCCCGGCAGGCCATTGCCCCGTTCGCGGAGCTGGAGCGCGCCCCCGAGCATGTGCACACCTATCGGATCACGCCGCTGGCGCTCTGGAACGCCCGCGCGGCGGGCCACGATGCCGAGCAGGTCGTCGACGCGCTGGTGAACTTCTCGCGGTACGCCGTGCCGCAGCCACTGCTGGTCGACATCGTCGACACGATGGGCCGCTACGGCCGGTTGCAGCTGGTCAAGCACCCCGCGCACGGATTGTGCCTGGTCAGCCTGGATCGCGCGGTCCTCGCGGAGGTGCTGCGGCACAAGAAGATCGCACCCATGCTCGGCGCCCGCATCGACGACGACACCGTGATCGTGCACCCGTCCGAGCGCGGCCACATCAAGCAGATGCTGTTGAAGATCGGCTGGCCCGCGGAGGACCTCGCCGGTTATGTCGACGGCGAGGCGCACGACATCGGCCTCGACTACACCGAGGGCAAGTGGCACCTGCGCGACTACCAGGAGATGGCCGCCGATTCGTTCTGGGCGGGCGGTTCCGGTGTGGTCGTGCTGCCGTGTGGCGCGGGCAAGACGATGGTCGGCGCGGCCGCGATGGCCAAGGCCAAGGCGACGACATTGATCCTGGTCACCAATACCGTGGCGGGCAGGCAGTGGCGGCGCGAGCTGCTGGCGCGGACCACGCTCACCGAGGAGGAGATCGGCGAATACTCCGGCGAGCGCAAGGAGATCCGCCCGGTCACCATCGCCACCTACCAGGTCATCACGCGCAAATCGAAGGGCGAGTACAAGCACCTCGAGCTGTTCGACAGCCGCGACTGGGGCCTGGTGATCTACGACGAGGTGCACCTGCTGCCCGCGCCGGTCTTCCGGATGACCGCCGATCTCCAGTCGCGCCGCAGGCTCGGTCTCACCGCCACGCTCGTGCGTGAGGACGGCCGCGAGGGCGACGTGTTCTCACTGATCGGCCCGAAACGCTACGACGCGCCGTGGAAGGACATCGAGGCGCAGGGCTGGATCGCGCCGGCCGACTGCGTCGAGGTGCGGGTGACCCTCACCGACGCGGAGCGGATGGCCTACGCCACCGCCGAGCCGGAGGAACGCTACAAGCTGTGCTCCACCGCGCGCACCAAGATCCCGGTGGTCGAGTCCATCCTGGCCCGGCACCCGGGTGCGCCGACCCTGGTGATCGGCGCGTACCTGGATCAGCTCGACGAGCTCGGCGTCGACCTGAACGCACCGGTCATCACCGGCGCCACCAAGAACAGGGAACGCGAGGCGCTGTTCGACGCCTTCCGCTCCGGCGAGATCCCCGTGCTGGTGGTGAGCAAGGTCGCCAACTTCTCCATCGATCTGCCGGAAGCCTCGGTGGCGGTGCAGGTTTCGGGCACCTTCGGTTCCCGGCAGGAAGAGGCCCAGCGCCTCGGCCGGCTGTTGCGGCCGAAACAGGATGGGGGACAGGCGCATTTCTATTCGGTGGTCGCGCGCGACACCCTCGACGCCGAATACGCCGCGCACCGGCAGCGCTTCCTCGCCGAGCAGGGCTACGCCTACCGCATCGTCGACGCCGACGACCTCCTGGGTCCGCCGATCGGGGACGGCGTGTAGGACTGTTCGCCAGGTCAAAGGGGGGTAGCGTGCGGTGTGCGAACCCCTCGGCAGATAAGTGGAGGAATTTCCTCCACAACTTGTGCTAGGAAGGAAGGCGTGCGCCGCTTCGAATTCGTGGTCGACCGTGAACACGCTCACGCGGTGAACGAGACGTTCACCGCGTTACGTCGGTTGCGCCTGGTGGCCCTGCTGGTCGCCGGTCTCGCCGTCGCGGCCACGGCGGCGCTGGTGTGGAGCGGGCAGGCGTGGGGTTTTCTGCTCGCGGTGGTGTGCGTGCTCATCGCGGCCATCGCGCTGTGGGTGGCGTTGTGGACGCCGCATCGCTCCAGCATCGAGAAGCTCTACCACGACGGTGTGCTCGTCCCCGCCGTCGTCAGCGATGCCGAGCCGGGCGCCATCGTGTTGCTCGCCCTGGTCGATATCGCCGAACCCGCTGCGCCGGAGCGCAGTTGGGCCTTGATCACCCGCAAGGTGCGCACGCTGCCCGGACACACGCCGCGGCGAGGTGAGCGGGTGCCCGCCGTCGCGGTGCGCACCGACCGTGCTCCGCGCCAGGTCGGCGAACGCTGGCAGCTGGTCACCGCCATGCCGATCGCCTGGGGCACGCGCGACGACGCGGTGATCGGGCGGGCGTGCGACGCCATCAACGAGGTCGAATGGCGGCTGCTCACACAGAACCTGGCGCTGGCTTCGCGAGTGAAACGCACCGCGACCAAGCGCCTGCTGCTCGACCCACAGCACCTGCCCTCCGACCTGGGCTAACGGCGCACCTGCGACGATGGTTCGGTCCGTGCGATCCGGTCGACGAAAGGTGTCCTCGACATGCGCTGGTCGGCCGGGTTGTGCGTGGTGTTCGCGCTGGTGGCGCTGGGAGTTCCTCCGGTAGCGGCGGATTCGGCCTTGATCGGGGCCGCGGGGCTGGGTGATCCGTACTATCCGCTCGACGGGAACGGCGGCTACGACGTCACCCACTACGACGTGTCGATCGACTACGAACCCGGTGCTCACCACCTGCGCGGCACGGCCCGCATCGACGGTCGCGTCACCCAGCCGCTGGCGCAGTTCAACCTCGACTACAGCGGGCCCGAGGTGCTGATGGTGACCGTCAACGGTCAGCCCGCGGGATTCGCCCACGACGGTGCGCACGAGCTCGTGCTCACGCCACTGCTGCCGCTGCCGCCGGGGCTGCCGATGCGGATCATCGTCGACTACGCCGGCGAGGCCGCCGACACCGAGGGCGAAGGCTGGACGCACGCGCCCAACGGCGGTGCGTTCGCCGTCGGCGAGCCGCACAGCGCGAGCACCTGGTACCCGCTCAACGACACCCCCTTGGACAAGGCGACTTTCACGCTGCACGCCACGGTGCCCGCCGACTGGGAGGTCATGTCGACCGGTGATCGCACCGAGCACGTGGTGCGCGACGGTCGGTTGCACACCACGTGGGAAACCCGACAGCCCACGATCGGCTACCTGACCACGGTCGCGGTGGACCATTTCACCTTCCTCGAACAGCGGCGCGCGAACGGAACCCCGGTGCTGAGCGCGTTCGCGCCGGAATCCGACGGCAATCGCGAAGACGAGCAGCGGCTGCCCGAGATCCTCGACTTCCTCGAAAATCTTTATGGCCCCTACCCCTTCGATGTGGCCGGGGGAATCTATGTGGATACGGAGCTGCCGTTCTCGCTCGAGACCCAGACCCGGCCGACCTACGCGCCGTGGACCGATCTGAACACCGTGGTGCACGAGCTGGCCCATCAATGGTGGGGCGACACCATGTCGGTGCGGCAATGGTCCGACATCTGTCTCAACGAATGCTTCGCCAGCTATACCGCCGACTACCTGTGGCCGGAGCGGATCGACCAGGCCGACGTGGACACCGAATATCGCGAGACCATCGCGAAAAACCTGGACGAGCCCGGGTTCTGGAAGATCGCGCTGGCCGCGCCAGGCGCGGGCGATGAATTCACGTCCGTCTACTATCGCGGGCCGCTGTTCCTGCACGCCCTGCGCAAGTTGATCGGTGAGGACGTGTTCTTCACCGCGATCAAGGATTTCGTGAACGCGCATCGCGACGGACACGCCTCGATGCCGGAGTTCCGGGAGTTCCTGCAGAGCCGAACCTCGATGCCGCTGGGCGAGTTCCTGGCCGAATGGCTGGACGGGACCAGACCACCGCGCGACGCGTTCCTCTACCCGGGCACCCTGCACCCCTAGTCGTCGGTGAGCCGAGCGCGGGCGCGCTCGACCCAGCGCAGCATGCGATCGAACTGACTACGCGCAGCAGTGAATTCGCCGCGCGCTCGATGTTCGGCGGTGTGGGCGAAGTGGCGTTGCTGCTCCGCGTGCTCGAGTTCGGTACGGAGGTCGGCGATGCGGGTTTCGATCTCGTCGAGGTCGGACTTCGCCTGCGCGGCAGCGGCTTCGGCCTCATCGCGATCGGTCCGGGCGGCGGCCAGGCCGGATTCGGCGTCATCGAGTTCCTGCTGGGCCTGCGCGCGACGCTCGGCTTCGGTGGCCTTCGGGGTCGAGCGGGGTTTGCTCGCGCGCTCGGGGGTGGCCTTGCCGCCGGTGATCGCGACCAGACCGGCCGGGCCGAAGCCGTCATAGGTGACGGTGGTTGGCAGCACTCCGGCGCGAACCAGGTCGGCGACATCGGGGTCGGCCAGCGCCGCGGTGAGGGTTTGACCGACCTCGCGCAGCACCTGCTCGTTGGCCGGGCGATCGTGCTCGGCGGCCAGTTCGGCGGCGCGCTTGGTCATCGCGTTCACGACCTGTTGACGCTGGGTGCCCAGGGCGCGCAGCTTGTCGCCGGAGAGCTGACGCTGGGCCGACCGCAGGGCGTCGCCCAGATCGAGCAGGGCGGCGATCTCCTGTGGTGCGTGGCGGGCCAGCAGATTGACCGTCCACGCCGCGACCGTGGGTTTGCGCAGGGCGGTGATGGCCTTGGCCAGGTCGCGGTCACCGTCGGCGCGGGCCTGGGCGGCGCGCTCGGCGCGGGTTGACACGAAGTCGCCGGGGTCGAGGGTGTACAGCTCGCCTGCGACGTCGTCGAGGGTCATCTTTGTGATGGTAGACAGGTTGCGCGACGGGGGAGCGCGGGCGCGGGGCACTTGGGTATCGTCACCGGCGGTTGTGTTCACCCTGAACCGTTCGGTGAGTGAGGTTTTCAGTGATTTTCCCGGAGAAGCGGCTGTTGGCGCGGATCGTGCTCGGGCCGGTGGCCGCGATGGCCCTGGTCGGTGCGGTGGTTTCGTGCTCGTCCGATGATTCGTCGTCGGCCGGTGCTGTCGCGGTGGGATCGTGCGTGGAGGTCAGTGACAACGCTGCCGACGCGATGAAGGCGACGGTCGGTGACTGCTCGGCGGCGAAGTCGAACTACCGGATCGTGAAGGTCGGGGCGGACTGCGCCGCCGACAATGCCGCGTTCAACGGCACCGTCGGGGACGCGAAGAGCACGCTGTGCTTGGCGCCGAATTTCGCCGAGGGCAGCTGCTACGCGGAGGCGGGGAAGCGGCCCGCGGAGTCGGTCGACTGTACGGCGGCCGAGGCTTCGTTCAAGGTGGTCAAGCGGATCGACGGGCAGACCGACGAACTGCTGTGTGGCGCGGACGCCACGCAGTTCCGGACGGTTCCCGACCCGAAGACGACCTTCTGCCTGGCCAAGCCCTAATCGAGCAGGGCCACCGACGCGATGCGGTGGAGGGTGAAGTGGCGGGTGGCCCCGCTCACCGGATCCACCGCGTCCAATTGGCCGTTGCCCACCCGGAGCGGCTCGACCACCCGTTGGGTGGCCACGCCCTGGGCGTCCACGTAGCCGATGTTCACCGGTCGGCCGACCCGCGCCGCCAGTTGGAGCAGCGCGAGGGTGGCCGCGGTGCCGGTGCGGGTGCCGTCGGTGCGCACCGAGCGGCCGGTGCGGGCACCCGCGGCGCGTTCGCCCGCGCGGAGTTCGGTGACCAGCTGGGAGAGCTGGTCGTCGTTCGGCGGGGTCGGGCGGTAGGGCCTGCGAGCCAGCGGGCGGACCGAGATCCGCGCGCCGCGGGGGCGCAGGTCGACGATGGCGCCGCCGGAATCCTCGCCCGCGGGGGCGAAGCCCGCTTTGCGGAGCTGGTCGAGCATCTCGGCCAGGGGCGCCAGGGCGATCGCCACCGTGGGGGCGATGGCGCGCAGAGCCAGGGTTTCGGCCACGGGAGCGGCGAGGACCTGGGCCAGCAGCGCCGGGTCGTCGCTGCGCAGGAACGACTGGGCCATGCCGACCCGGAGCTGGCCGTGACGCCGGGCGACGTCGTCGATGAGGTAGGTCAGCGACTGCGGCACGGGGGTGCGGGAGTGGGTGGCGAACAACGCGTGCAGTTCGGCGGCGGTGAGGCCGGCGTCGAGTGCGCGGCGGACCGTGGCGTCGCTGACCCGGTACACCGTTGCGGCGCCCGCTGATTCGACATCGGCGACCAGGGCGATCTTGGCGCGCAGTTCCGGTACCAGCGGACCGGGGGCGATCACCGTCAGGTCGGCCTGGACCAGGACGTGGTCGACCGGTTTCGGCAGTGCCGCGGCCATTTCCGATTCGGCGTCGGCGACAGAACCGTGCAGCAGCGCCCGGCCCGCCGAGTCGAGCGCGCCACGGCCGAGCAGGCCGACGACCGCCGCCTCGGCGAGGGTCGCGGTGACGGCGTCGAGGCGGAAGTGCCTGCGTCGGCGCGGCATTCGCCAGGCCAGTAGCTTGCCGATGTCGGCGGGGGTCACCGCGGTGCCGGTCGGATATTCGGCGAGCAGGCCGAGGATCGCCGCACGGTCGCGCACCGCGTGGGGCACGCGCAGCTCCGCCGACAGGGCCGCGATCGGCTTGTCGGCGGCGTCGCGCAGGCCGATCATCCACGGCATCCGATCCAGCTCCAGCCACGCCTGCGCGAGGGTCACCCAGCGGGTCGAGGGCGGGGCGTCGAGCCAGGAATCCGCGGCGGGCGTCGGGGCCCAGAAGTCGTCGGTGGAGTCGAGGTCGGGGGTCGGTTCCGGCAGGCCCTTCTCGACCAGTTTCGCGGCGGCCAGCAATTCGAGCAGCAGGCCGGTGCGCTGTTCGTCGATGCCGGTCTGCTTGGCCAGTCTGCGCAATTCGCGCACGCCGAGTCCGCCCGCGCGCAGGGCGGGGGCGGGCAGCGCGCCGAGCGCGTCGATCAGGTCGCCCGCGTCGCGCAGCAGTTCGCCGACCTCGCCCGCGCCGACGGCGTTCACCTCGGTGGCGGCGTTCTTCACGAGGGCGGGTTTGGGCGGGGCGAGCGCGTGCGGATCGGTGACGGGCTCGCCGCGCAGGACCTGGCCGACGGTGACGGGCAACTCCACGGTCTCGTCGTCGATCCAGTGCAGCAGCCGGGCGGCCAGTAGGCGCGGCACTGGCCGGTCCGGGTCGGTGCCGGGGGTGGCGTCCCTGGTGCGACCGCGGGGTCCGGTGGTGGCGAGTTTGTCCAGCAGCGCGCGTTCGGGCGGGCTCACCCTGGCCAGCGCGGCCGTTACCTCGGGCTCGGTGAGGGCGTCGGGGAGCGCTGTCGTGGCGCCCAGCGGCCAGGGAAGGGCTTCGGCGGCACTGGGTGTGAGGTCGAGGTCGTCGCCGACCTGCCACACGAGGGCGCGGTCGAGCAGACGGGTCAGCGCGGCGGTGACCGCGGTCTTGGTGACGCGATCCTTGAGCTGCGCGTGCAGGGTGGTGCGAGTCAGCGGCGTGAGTTCGGCGCCGATCGTGCGGGCGTCCTCATTGGCCGTCAGTGCCTCGATGATCGCGAACTCGAGCGTGTCCAGATCGTCGGCGGCACGCAACACCGATGCGCGCTGCTGAGCGCGCACGGCGAGCACCGACATCGACGCGGGCAGCGGCACCGCCAGGTCGGGCCGCAACTGCAGCAATTTCACCAGCTGGGCATCGGTGCGCGCACCGAGCCAATCGGCGAGAGAGTCTGTCGCGATCACCGATCGAGCCTACAGTTCTCGGCCGCCGTGATCTGGACTGAGCGGAGGGTGCGACGAAGGAGTGCCCGGAGGGAGGGAAGATCGAGGCCTCGGGGCCGGGAACTGCGGCGCCAGCCGCTGATGGGCACCGTGGCCGGTGTGCTTGAATGAGCCGGTGGTGAACAAATCGAAGAAACCCTACGTCGACAACGGCTGGCCCGAGGTGGCCGACGGCGAGCACGCCGTGACCGAACTGTCGTCGACCCGTGCCGGTAATCTCTCGCCTTTCGGTGAGGACACCGAGTTTCCCGTCCCGGCCGCAACGCTGCCGTACGTACACCCCCAGACCACCATCAACCGGGTGTAATTCGGACGAGAAAAACAAGAGCCCGCATCCTCGAGGATGCGGGCTCTTGTTGTGTATGCGGGCGATCAGGAGGGCAGCAGACCCTTGTTCGCCTGGAAGAAGTCGATGACGGCCGGGTCCAGCTGAGAACCCTTGGCGGCGTTGACGAAGTCGAGAGCCTGCTGCGGCACGGCGATGCCCTGCTGCTGCACGACGGTGAGTGCGCGGTCGACGGCCGAGAACACTTCGTGGCTCGGATCCTGGACCTGCGGCACGGTGACCTGCGGAGCCCAGCTCGGCGCCGTGGGAGCGACACGCTCGGACGGTCCGCTGCTCAGACCCAGCTGCGAGGAGCAGGACGGCCAAGCGCCCCAACCCTGGGAAGCGAGAACCTTTTCGGCGACCACGATCTGCTGTTCGCGGGTGGCCTGGTTGGCGGAGGCGGCGTATTCGCCACCGCCGTGTGCGGTCCAGGTGGAGGGCGAGAACTGCAGCCCACCCTGGAAACCGTTGCCGGTGTTGATGCCCCAGTTGCCGCCGGCTTCACACTGTGCGAGGCGATCCCAGTCGGAGTCAGGGGCCGCGCTGGCGTTTCCTGCGAGGGCAGCGGCTGCGGTGCCGAAGATCGCGCCGGTGACGGCGACCTTGGCAGCAGTGCGCCCGGTGGAAGTCGGCTTGCGGTGGCGTCCACTCATATCGGGTTTCTTCCTCTCGTTCGCACCTGCATGTGGCCCGGACTGAGAGGTCTCCCGGTCCGCCCTCATCCCTTGTTTCCAATCGGGGTCCGGTACCCGCGGGGTGAGGTTCGGTGCGGCGGGCCGGTGGTTCCGGGGGTTACCCCGGCTGAGAGAAACGGTACGACGGTCAGCGGCGAATGTCACTATTTGGTAACCGGCGGGTCCCGGTGGGTCTCGGGGTCGTCTCAGGGTGAGCCCTGATGTGTCCGCGCAGGTAGTCGCGGTGCCGAATGTGCGCGACAGCTGTGCGCTCACTTCGTGACCGCGCCGTTATGTGACGAAGGTCACATGTTTGGCTGGATGATATTCGGTGGGGCATTCGGTTGACGCGTCAACGCGCGCGTCGGCCCGACCACAACGCGAAAACCAGCGCGAGCAGGAACCCGGCAGGTGCGAGCATCGCCAGGCCGTAGAGCCACAGCCCCGGATCGCTGTCGGACACGATCGGCGTCACGAAGATTCCGATCACCGCCAGAATTCCGATACCGAACAGGACGAGGGCTACGTGCAGCAGGCGATCGCCGGAGCGTCGCGGACCGGGCGAGGCCGGATCTGGTGAGTTCGTCACCGATGAACCGTAAAACTGATGTGCTCGCGATATAGGCACCGGGGTAGACTCGCACCACATCGCGTCCCGCCTTGTTGGGGGGCGCGTTCTTTTCGCGACAAGCAAAATTGTGTAACCCGGGCCACAAGGGTTCGGGTGCCGAATGATGAACGGGTGAGCGCAGTGCCGACCGGCCGGGTGAAGTGGTACGACGTCGAGAAGGGCTTCGGCTTCCTGTCTCAAGACGAGGGCGAGGACGTCTATGTCCGCTCGTCCGCGCTGCCCGAGGGCGTCGAGGGACTCAAGCCCGGACAGCGTGTCGAATTCGGCATGGCCGCAGGCCGCCGTGGGCCGCAGGCGCTCAGCGTGACGGTGCTCGAGGCGCCGCCGACCGTCGCCCGCGATCGTGACCGTGGGCAGGCGCCCGCGCGCAAGGACGCCGGGCCGCGCAAGTCGCCCGACGAACTGCACGGCCTGGTCGAGGACATGATCACGCTGCTCGAGAGCACCGTGCAGCCGGATCTGCGGCGGGGCAAGTACCCGGATCGCAAGATGTCCCAGCGTATTTCCGAGGTCGTGCGGGCCGTGGCTCGCGAACTCGATCACTGAGGTTTCACAGAACCGGCCCCGAACGAATTTCGTTCGGGGCCGGTTTCGTTTTCGGGCTCAGGACTCGCGAGGCTCGGGCTCGGGAGTGACGATCGACCAGGCAGCGTGCGGGATGTAGCTTTCCTGCCCGGTGGCGATGTCACGGGCCAGGATCGGGAGCTGCACTTCGATGCCGATCAGGCGCAGGTCCGGTTCCGGCTTCGACTCGATGGTGAGTGCCCTGGCGCGGTCCGGGTAATCGGCGAAGCTGAGCACCCGGTCCAGCTGTTCGCCGCTGGGGCGCTGGTAGATCAGCTGGATGAGCCAGGGTGATTCGGCGACCGCGTCGGGCAGCGAGAGCTGTACGGGTTCACCGGCGGGGACCTCCAGCGGCGTGGTCTCGCCGTACCGGCAGTTCTCCATCCGCACCGTGCAATACATGAACGGGTCGACAGTGATGGTCGTGCCGTGCGCGTACGCGGTGAGCTGCGGGGTGTGCGCGGGCGCCTTCGATACCGCCACCCCCACCCACACCGCGGTCACCGCGACGACCGCGAACAGTCCGGCCGCGACCAGTGCGACGATCGTTCGAGCGTTGAGCTTGCTCACCAGGTGGGGTCTCCTGTCCCTCTCGGATGGGTGTTGGGCACTTCCTGCTCGACGTGCTGGGGGCGATTGCCGCCCAGGCCCGGCAGCAGTGAGTGCCCGGTATAGCTGACGAACGTCTGGAGCAGTCCGGCCAGCAGGATCACGCTGATCAAGGCGAAACCCTTCCAGTATTCGATCGGCATCAGCACACCGGCCGCCCCGCCGACGACCCAGCTCAGTTGCAGCACGGTCTCCGAGCGGCCGAACCCGGACGCGATCGACTCCGGCGGGAGATCGTCTTGGATGGCGGCGTCGAGGGAGACCTTGGCGAGCGCGCTGGCCGCCGAGGCCACCAGCGCGGCGACGGCGGCGCCGAACAGATTCCCGGTGAACGCGGCGAACACCGCGACCACCGCGCATGCGCCGGTGCAGCCGAGCACCACCGGCGACGGCCTGCCCAGTTGCAGTCGGGCGCCGGTCGCGTTGCCGCCGAAGTTGCCCAGGCCCGCCGCCGCGCCGACCAGGCCGAGCATCGCCGCCTGCTCGGTGGGACTACCGCCCGAACCCTTGGCGACGAAGGCGATGTAGAAGGTGAGGAAGCCGGTGAGCACGCGGATCGAACTGTTGCCCCACAGACCGGTGACCACGGCTCGGCCCAGTGGCTGCCGTCGTTTCCGTGGCGGCACCGAGGATTCCTGACCGCGTTCGATGACCTCGGTATGGGCGTCGGGGCCGTGATAGGTCAGCGTCGCGGGGACCTCGCCCTCGGTCACCTCGACCCAGCGCGGAATGCGCAGGCTCAGATACGCGCCCGCGATCGCGATGCCGGTGGCGAAGATCAGCGCGCCGGTGGAATCGGCGATCAGGGCCGCGAGCGCGGCGAGCGCGCCCGCGCCGATGGTGCCGCCGACCAGCCCGAACACGGTCAGCCGGGAATTGGTGCGGACCAGGTCGATATCCGGTGGCAGCACGCGCGGCGTCACCGCGCTCTTGAGCACGGCGAAGGACTTCGAGCCGACCATCATGCACAGGGCGAGCGGATACAGGCCCCAGGTGTCGATGTTGAAGATCAACAGCAGCGCGAAACCCGCGCGCAGGCCGAAGGTCGTCGCCAGCGCCAGCCTGCGACCGCGTTGCAGCCGGTCGAGCAGCGGGCCGATCAGCGGCGCGATCAGCGCGAACGGCGCGATGGTGATCAGCAGGTACAGGGCCACCTTGGTTTTGGATTCGGCGGTGGCGCTGGCGAAGAACAGGGTGTTGGCCAGGGCGACGGCGATCGCGGCGTCGAGCGCGAAGTTCGCCATGGTGGCGTAGGTCAGCGCGGTCAGACCGGACTGGTCGGCGCCGTCGGCCTTGGCGGCACGCTGGAAGGTGGCGATGCCGCGTTCGGTGAGTTCGCGGCTGCGCATGGCGGCTACCCGGGTGACAGTGAGTTTGCGGGGGACGCGCTGGTTGACCGGGTCGTCGACGCCTTCGTCGCGAGGGAAGGGACGGGTACCCGCGGGGCCGGTGTCGCCCCCGGGCTGGTCGGAGTGCCATTGCTCGTCGCGTGACGCGGCGGGCGGGCGGTCGTGTGGATGCTCGGCGCGTGGTGCGGCCGGTCGGCCCCGATCGCCGAAGGACGGCCGACTCTTCGGATAGTCGTCCGGTGCGCGTCCGGCGGGTGTCGCGTTCGGCACCGGTGTGGTGGGGGCGCCGGGGTCGACGGGGCGGTGGCGTCGGAACAGGCTCTTCGACCGGACCGTCGGCGGCTCGGTGGGCAGCGGCCGTTCGGGCCGGGGGAAGACCTTGCGCGGTGCGCGCGGCGGGTACTGCCCGTAGCCGGGGTGTGGGTCGGCGGCAGTACCGTCCCGGCGACCACGGTCAGGACCGGATGGATCGCGGGGCGTAGTCACAAGTCCAATTCTGTCGCACTCGGGCTGTGCGTGTTCACTCGCGCCGCGGCAATGTCGACCACACCGGGGTTATTTCCCGACGAAACGCACTTCGAACATGCGCGGCCAGTATTTGCCGGTCAGCAGGAACCGATCGGTGCCGGGCAGGTGAGCGATGCCGTTGAGCACATCGGTGCCCGCCCGTTCGGCGGGGGTGAGCAGTCCGCCCGCCTCGATGACGGCGAGAATCCGGCCGGTCTCGGGATCGATGTGCAGAATCTCGTCCGTCGGGTAGTTGTTCGCGTAGACCGTGCCGTCTTCCGCGCAGTCCAGCTCGTTCGGCTTCGGATCGCGGTAGCCCGACAACGTCACCGAACCGGTCTGCGCGAACGTCACCGGGTCGCGGAAGGTGAGCGTGCCGGTACCGTCGCTCATCACCAGCCGGTGTGGCTGTGCGCACAATCCCCAGCCCTCACCCTGATAGTCGGCGCGACCGGTTTCGGCGAGGGTGACCGGGTCGCGGGCGATGGCGAAACCGTCCTGCCAGGTCAACTGCCAGACGATCGCGCCCGCCCTGGTCATGCCCTCGCCGAACACGCGACCCGGCAGGTCCACGCGCGCTGTTTCGGCGCCCGTGCGCTGGTCGGCGGCCCGCGCGGTCGACACGCCCCACATTCCGGTGCTCTCGTAGCGGACCCCGTCGACCACTTCCAGACCCTGGGTGAAGGCCTGCGGATCGTGCGGTGACGAGCCGATCACCTCGACTCGCAACCGCGTCGGTCCGGGCTCCTCGGGACCGCTACAAGCCCCCGCGCCGAGCACACTGACCAGCACTGCGACGGCCAACGAACTGCGATTGCACTTCATACGGCAAAATGTATGCCGTGAGCGCAGTATCTGTTTCGGAGTCCGGCGTGCGTCCCGTTCTGGCCGACGCGGCCGAGGTCGCACGTCGTGCGCTCGTCGCGTTGGAACCCGACGGGGTAGGAGTCCATCTGGGGGTGAGCGCCGAGGACGACACCGCGGCCACCCACCGGTTCGAGGCGACCCTGCCCGGCTACCGCGGCTGGCAGTGGGCCGTCGTGGTCGCCGCGCCCCCCGGGGCCGACCACGCGACGGTGAGCGAGTCGGCGTTGCTGCCTGCCCTCGACGCCCTGATCGCCCCCGATTTCGTCCCGTGGGACCAGCGCGTGCGTCCCGGCGACCTCGGCCCCGGCGACCTGCTCGCCACGCCCGCCGACGACCCCCGCCTCGTCCCCGGCTACGTCGCCACCGGCGACCCGGTGATCGACGAGGTGGCCCGTGAGGTCGGCCTCGGCCGCGTCCAGGTGCTCAGCCTCGAAGGCCGCGCCGACGCCGCCCAGCGCTGGTTCACCGAGTTCGGCCCCGACACCGAGATGGCCAAGGCGGCCCCAGCCACCTGCGGCATGTGCGGTTTCTACCTGCCACTGGCCGGCGCCCTGCGCGAGTCCTTCGGCGTCTGCGGCAACGCGATGGGCGCCGACGGCCACGTCGTCCACATCGAATACGGCTGTGGCGCCCACTCCGACGTGGTCGCCCCCAGCGGCAACGGATCCCCGCTGTACGAGGCATTCGACGACCACGCGGTGGATTTCGTCGAGATCGTCCGCCCGGCTGTCGAGAACGCGATCAACGAGGCAGATGCTCAGGCGTCGGCCGAAGGCTCGGCAACAGCGGGTGCATCCCAGACCACGACTGAAGGTTCGGCATCGGAGGCTGCGCCCCAGGCGGCTGTCGAAGAGTCCGCATCAGTGGTCGATGAGGTCGCGGCCGAGCCTGCCGAGGCTGACTCCGCGACGACGGTCGTAGAGGTTGTCGCCGAGCCGTCTGCCGACCCGGCGATCGAGGTCGTGGAGGTAGCGGTCGAAACGGTTGCCGCTGGCCCGGCGACCTCGGACACCGAGGACGGCACCGAGCCGAGTTCCGCGGACTCGTTGACCCAGGTCGGCGAAGCCGCTGCGGAGCGGGCAGGCGACCAGCAGGAAACCGCTGAGGCCGAAGCGGTCGCCGCCGCGGTCGCGGAGCGTTCCGCGCTCGCCGAGGGCGCTCTGCCGGAGTCGGCCGACGAGGTCGTCACCGCCGAAATCGCCTCGGATACCGGGGTTCCCGCCGAGACTGTCTCGGCCGAACCCGCCGCCGAGGTCGACCTCCCTGTCGGCGACGAATCAGCCACCGCTGAGACCCCGGCCGCTCCGGATGCCGAGGGCTCCTCGGGCGCGTCGGACGAGGTAGCGACTGCTGCCGACGCGGTCTCGGGCACGGAGGCCGAACCCGCCGCCGAGGCTGCGGAGTCGGGCACGGAGGCTTCCGCTGTAGGCGAAGCCACGGTGTCGGGTGGGGCGGAATCCGGCGAAGCGGCGGAATCGCCTGATCTGAGCGAGCACGGATCGTCGGTGTCGCGCTGAACGGAGCGGGTGACCCGTTCGGCACCGCCGAGCTGCGGGCCGGAGTGCTCGCCGCGTGGCGGGATTCGCCGACGCGGTTACGCGAGGACAGTGCCAGCGAGGCGGATCTGGTGGCCGCGGGCTACCGGGATCGGCTGCTCACCGAGCTCGCGCAGAACGCTGCCGACGCCGCGGCCAAGGCCGGTGTCGCGGGTGAGCTGATCGTGCGGGTGCTGGACGGGCGGCTGCACGTCGCGAATACCGGCGCGCCGCTGAGTGTTTCCGGTGTGCACGCGCTGACGGCACTGCGTGCCTCCGGAAAGGCGGGCGCGGCCCAGGTGGGCCGCTTCGGTGTCGGCTTCACCGCGGTGCGGTCCGTCGGCGACGAGATCGAGGTCCGCTCGACGACCGGATCCCTCCGCTTCTCCCGCGTCGCCACGCTGAACGCCTTGCACGACACCGGCATCGGCATCCCCGACGACCTCACGACTATCGCGCCCCCGGTCCTGCGCCTGGCCTGGCCGGTGCCGACCACCCCACTCGCGGGCACCGACACCGAGATCGTCGTACACCTGCGCGACGACATCGACCCCGAAGCCCTCCTCGACGCTATGCGAGCCGAGGCCCCCGACCTCCTCCTGGAACTACCGGCCCTCCAGCACATCCGCATCGATACCGACCAATTCACCAGCGCGGTAGAGATTCTCGCCACCAACACCCGAGCCGATGCCGCCGTTCGGCCCGATGCCGCCCGGCCCGCTGCCCTCGCCACCGACGTCGCAGCCGCAGCCGACGGACTGGACGCCGCGGACGAGCTCGACGCGAACATGTCCGCCGCCGACCGCCCCGGCATACTCGCCCAGCTGACGATCACCCTCCCGTCCGGCGCACGCCGAGCGTGGTGGCAGTACCGCACTTCCCGCGCCCGCTGGCTACTCCCACTCCGTCATGGCCGCCCCGTCGCGACTGCCCCGGATGTCCTGCGCGCCCCCACCCGATCCGACGAGGAGCTCTCCCTCCCCGCGATCCTGGTCGCTGATATCCCGATGCAGCCCGACCGCCGCCGTCTCCTCCCCGGCGCCCGCATCACCGAACTGGCCGCGGGCTACGCGGATTTCGCCCGCGTGCTCCCGCCTCGGGACCGCCTCGTCCTGGTCCCCACGCCCGGCTTCGCCCGCAGCGAAGCGGACGCGATCCTGCGCGAAGCCGTCATCACCGAGCTGCGCACCAACCCATGGCTCCCGGTGTGCGCCACGCGCGACGCCGCCGTGGCCGACCCGTCGCCCGAGAATCCTGGCCTGCCCGCGCGATTCGGAACCGGCGACGCCGCCCCGAACAACGCACCCGACTTCGAGGACCTCTTCGCGTCCGACGAACCCGGGCTCGAGACACGATCGGCGCGCGGCGCATCGGATGACCTGCCAGATCTGGCTGCTCTCTTCGCCTCCGACGAAGCCGAAGCGACCGGCGGCGACGGAGCCCGCTTCGCGTCGGGCGAATCCGCACCGCACAGCGACCCTTTCGCATCGGAAGAGCCCACCTACGAACCGGCCGCGGCGGACTCGCCGTGCAGCACGCCGACCCGCGCGAGCGTATTTCCCGATCTCACCCCGGAATTGGCCGCGATCCTCGCCGAGATCACCGGACCGCTGGTGATTCCGGAGCTGTCCGGCCGGGCCGGTCAGGACAAGCTGGCGGTCCTCGATGTCCATCGGCTCGGCCCGGCCGCGGTGGCCGAGCTGTCGAGCGGACTGGAACGCGCACCACGGTGGTGGCGGCGGTTCTACGCCGCCCTGGAGCCGTTCGTCGTCGATACCAGGGCCGCCGAGGAATTCGGCGCCCTAGCCGTGCCGCTCACCGACGGACGTCTGGTCACCGGGCCGCGGACCGTGGTGCTCGATGATCAGCTCACCGTGGCCGTGCCGGTGCACTGGGCGCGCCTGGTGCACCCGGACGCCACGCACCCGCTCCTCGGTCGACTGGGGGCCCGCAGCGCGAGTTCGGACGACCTGCTCACCGATCCGGCCCTGCGCGACCTGCTCGAGCACGATCCGGCCGACCCGGACACCGTCGCCGCGGTACTCCAGCTGGCTCCCTTCGCCTCCCACGGCTCACTGCCCGACTGGCTCGGCCTACTCGAACTGCCCGACGACACAGGCGAACTGACCCCCGCCGACGAACTGCTGCTGCCGGGCGCCCCGCTCGCCGGGGTCCTGGCGCCCAACGCCCCCTTCGGCACCATCGCCGACACCGCCGTCGCCGAGTACGGCGAGCGAGCCTTGCGGGCGATCGGTGTCGGCTGGGGCTTCGCGGTGCTCGCCGATCCGGAACCGACGGGCCCCGACCACGACCTCGACGACGAACAGTCCTGGTGGAACAGCCTTTCCGATGACCCCCGTGAGCTCATCGCGGTCCGCGACCTGGACCTGGTGGACGAAGACCGCTGGCCGGAAGCACTGCGCCACCTGCTGTCCGAGCCACGCACCCGCGCCCTGCTCGCCGATCGCGACGGCTACACCGCCTGGTGGCTGCACCGCCACGCCCACCTCGACGGCGTCCCGCTGGGCCGGCTCCACCACCCTGATGACAACGAATTCGACGGTCTCCTGCCGGTATTCGCGGCGATCGGCATCGAAGGCCCCGACCTCGATGCCCTGCGTCCCGCTCTCGTGCGCCCGGACATCATGTCCGCCGAGCTGGCCGAGGAACTGCTCGACGCACTGGCCGATCCGTCGAAATCCCCTGCCCCCGAGGTGATCGCCCGAACCCATGCCCGGCTGGCCGCCGCGGTCGCGTCCGGCGCCCTCGATCCGCGCGAACTGGATCTGCCCGAGCAGATCCGCGCACTGTCCGGCGACGTCGTCGACGCGAGTACCGTCATGGTCCTCGACCAGCCCTGCTTCGGACTGGTCGTCCCGTCGCAACGCCTCGTCGTCGGCGATACCGCGCACGCGGAGGCGTTGGCCACCCTGCTGGACCTTCCACTGGCCTCGGAGGAGGTCAGCGCCGAGGTGCTCGGCACCGGCCGCCGGAGTACCTGGGCCGCGGAACCTCTGGGTGTGGTGCTGCGTCAGCTGTGGTCGCCGCAGGACGTCACCGGCGAGCTGGTGCTGCACGAAACCCTCGAAGTGCATCTGCGCGGGGCGATCTCGGGCACCGTCCACGTCCCCTGGTGGTGCGAGGGCGACGTCACCCACGTACAGGCGCCGCGCGGCTGAGCTGCGTGCGCGGACCTATTCCGCGTGCGCGCTGATCATCTCGGCGAGCAGATCGAGCTGAACCTGTACGGACTCGCTGTCGTCGTCGACCAGCCACCGCAGCACGATTCCGTCGATCACGTTGAGAATGAACCGGCTCAGCGTCGGCACCGGGGTCTTCCACTGCGTTGCGGTCGCTTCCCGGCAATGGTCGAGCACATCGGCGACGGTGTTGTCGTTGAACCCGTACTGTTCGCGGGCGATCGCCAGCTTGGCCGGTGTCGACTCACCCTCGCGCAGCGCGTAGGTGGTGGTCTCGTAGGTGAGCAACTGCCGTTCGGGAGTGGCTTCGATGTTGCGCCACATCAGTTCCAAACCGCGGCGCACCAATTTCTGAAATGCTTCTTTTCCTGTTCCGGCGTCTTCCCATACCGTTTCATCGGCATCGACGGAATCGCGCAATTCCATCGAGAGCGCTTTGACCAGCTCGGTCATCAGCGCGTCCTTGTTTTCGAAACAGTAATGCACCACACCTAACGAGACGCCCGCCGCTTGGGCGACATCACGCGTGGTCACGCCCGCCACGCCCTTTTTCTCGGCGAGACCGATCGCAGCCTCGATCAGGTGGGCTCGTCGTTCTTCGACGCTCAATCGGGAGGACACTGTGCGAGTTAAGCGCTCGCGTCACGAACAGTCAATTCGCCGGTCCGCCAGAAAATCCTGGACATTTGACCAGTTGATGTGGTTGTCTCCGAACTGAAAGTTGCGAAGGAGCCGTCCGATGTCCCTGTCCCGCCGTACCGTGCTCGCTGCCTCGGCACTGGGTGCCACCGCCCTGCCCGTCATCTCCGGTATGGGAATGCCGGTCGCACACGCGAATCCCGACGGATTCGAATTCGGGCTCGGTAGCGCCGATCTCACGGGCCCGGCCGCGGAATGCGGCATGATGGGTTACTCGCAATTCGAACAGACAACGGCGGGAATCCATCTGCGCCCGCGCGCTCGTGCGTTCGTGATCGGTGCGCGCGGATTTCGGATCGCGTTCGTCGCGGTGGAGAACGGCGCGGTGTTCGCCTCGGTACACGGCGCGGTGCTGCTCGCGCTCGCCCGCCGTTTCGGTGACCGGTATTCCGAGCGAAATGTCGTTCTCACCTCCACGCACACCCACGCCAGCTGTGGCGGTTCCGCACACGACTACGCCTACACGCTGGCGACGCTGGGATTTCAGCAGCAGGTCTTCGACGCCGAGGTCGACGGAATCGTCGAGGCGATCGTCGCGGCCGACGCCGACTTCGCGCCGGGCGCCATCAGCCTGGGCCGCGCGGAACTCCACGACGCCAGCGTCAACCGCTCGCGCGTGGCCTTCGACCGCAATCCGGCCGCCGATCGCGCGGTCTTCCCCGACGCGATCGACCCCGCGGTGACCACGTTGGTGTTCGCCAGGCAAGGTCGTCAGGTCGGTGCGCTCACCTGGTTCGCCACCCACAACACCTCGATGACCAACGCGAACCGCCTGATCAGCTCCGACAACAAGGGCTACGCGAGCTACGCCGCCGAACACCTCGAGCACGGCGTCCGCCACCTCGACGGCGCCGGCTTCCTCGCCGCGTTCGCGCAGACCAACGCCGGTGACATGTCGCCCAATCTCGGCCTCACGCCCGGCAACGGACCGACCACCGACGAGTTCGACAACACCAGAATCCTGGGTGAACGCCAGCATCACGCGGCGAAAGAGGCGGCGGCGCAGGCAGCCGCACAGCGGGCCGAGGTCGCCTCGATGCTGTGCTACATCGACCTCGCCGCGCTCACGATCGACGGCCGCTTCACCCCCGACGGCGCCCCGCGACGCACCTCCCCGGCCGCGGCGGGCGTCTCCCTGGCGGCGGGCAGCGTCGAGGACGGTCCCGGTCTGCCCGGCGGCCCGATCCCCGAAGGTGTGCGCAACCCGATGGTCGACTTCCTCGGCGGCATCGACCACCCGCACCCCGCCTGGCTCGCCGACGCCCAAGCCCCCAAGGCGATCTTCGCTCCGCTCGGGCTGATGCCGCCCGTTCCGTGGGTGCCGAATGTGGTGCCGATCCAGCTGATTCGCATCGGTGGCCTGTATCTGGCGGCCGCGGGCGCGGAATTCACGATCGTCGCCGGGCTGCGCGTGCGACGCGCGGTGGCGGCCGCGCTCGGCGTCGAGCTGGAACAGGTTCTGCTACAGGGCTATTCGAACAGTTACCACGAATACGTCACCACCCCCGAGGAATACGACTCCCAGCAGTACGAGGGCGCTTCGACGCTGTTCGGCCGCTACACGCTGTGCGGGTATGTGCAGGAATTCACCAGACTGGCAGAGGCGTTCGCCGCGGGTCAGTCGGTGGGGCGCGGTCCGGCACCGCGCGATGTCTCCGCGCTGCAACCGAACTTCGCCGCCGCGCCGGGACCCGACGCCACCCCGCCCGGCCGTGGTTTCGGTGACGTCCTGATCCAGCCGTCAGCCTGTCGACGCGGTGAACAGGCGGCTGTCGAATTCGTCTCGGCCCATCCGAAACACAATCCGCGCCGTGGTGACACCTTCCTGCACGTGCAGCGAAAGACCGCGGCGGGCTGGGATCGGGTGGCCAACGAGGGGGAATGGGACGTCCGTTTCCACTGGCGCACGGCGGGCGCCGCGGTCTCGATCGCCCGCTTCACCTGGGATGTCCCCGCGACGGCCGAACCCGGAGTGCACCGATTCGTGCACTACGCCGACGCACTGGGTGCCGACGGCACGCTTCGCCCCGTTGTCGGGACCAGCGACGAATTCGCGGTGAGCTAGTCGGTGTCGAGGCCCACCTGGGCGCCCTTGTCACCGCGTCGTGCGGAACGCCGCTGCAGGAGGAAGATCGACGACCCCAGCACGCCCACCACGAGCCCCATCAGGCACACCGGGCGGGCATCGGCCCAGCTCGTGTTCATCCACACGACCACGGTCGCGATGACCCACAGGGCGAAGCCGCCGAGCACCACGGGGCGTGGGTCGACCAGGATTCGGGGCAGTTGAGGTATCTCGGGACTGACAGGTCCGGCGTCCATACCCAAACAGTAGCCGTGTGAAACCCGTCAGCACAGCCGGATTTACCGTAGAGTTCTGCACTGTGACAACGCCATCGGACGTCCGTGCCCTGGCCGGTGACCTATCACTGGCCGTCGTGCGGCTCACGAGACACCTGCGCGGACGCCGTTCCGATGCGCAGATCTCGCTTACTCAGCTGTCGGCTCTGGCGACGCTGGCTCGTGATGGCGCGATGACGCCCGGCGCGCTGGCAGGCAAAGAACGCGTGCAACCACCGTCGATGACCCGTGTCATCGCCTCGCTCTCCGACCTCGCTCTGGTCCAGCGCCGTCCGCATCCGACCGACGGCAGGCAGATCATCGTCTCGCTCTCGCCCGCCGGTCGCGCGCTGATCGCCGACGAGACCAATGCCCGCGAGGTGTGGATGACAGGCCAGCTCGCCGGCCTGCGCCCCGAGCAGATCGCGGTGCTCGGGGAAGCCGTCGGCATCATGAACCAGATCGTCGCCGAATCGGAGTGATCAGCTCGATTGCCGCGCCGCGTCGGCCGACACCACGTCATGCCCGAGCGGGAACAGCGACAGCGGCACCAGCTTGAGATTCGCCCAGGCGAACGGCAGACCGATGATCGTCACCGCCAGCGCGATGCTGGTGAACACATGGCCCAGCGCCAGCCACCAGCCCGCGAAGACGAACCAGATCACATTGCCGATCAGCGAGCCCGCGCCCGCGCTGGGTTTGTTGACGACGGTGCGGCCGAACGGCCACAGCACGTACCCGGCCAGGCGTAGCGAGGCGATCCCGAACGGGATGGTGACGATCAGGATGAAACAGATCAGTGCCGCGAGCAGGTACCCCAGCGCCATCCAGAACCCGCACAGCACCACCCAGAGCACGTTCAAGATCAACTGGACAATCTTCATGCTTCCAGCATGCCAGGATTAGCCGGTGGCCGAAGTGATCGATATCGACGACCCCACCGACCCGCGCGTCGACGACTTCCGTGACCTGTCCAATGCCGACCGCAGGCCGGACCTGCCGGGCCGGAAAGGCCTGGTCATCGCCGAGGGCGTAGTGGTCGTGCAGCGGATGCTCGACTCGCGTTTCGCGCCCAGCGCCCTGCTCGGCGTCGGGAAGCGCTTCGAGACCCTGGCCGACGATCTGGCCGATCGCGATCTGCCGTACTACCGCGCCAGCGCGGAGGTGATGGCCGAGGTGGTCGGCTTCCATCTCAATCGCGGCGTCCTCGCCGTGGCGCCGCGTCCGGCGGAGCTCACCGTCGACGAGGTGCTCGACGGCGCGCGCACGGTGGCGGTCCTGGAGGGCGTCAACGACCACGAGAACCTGGGTTCGATGTTCCGTAACGCGGCCGGGCTGGGCGCGGACGCGGTGCTGTTCGGCGACCGGTGCGCCGATCCGCTCTATCGGCGGGCGGTACGGGTGTCGATGGGGCATGTGCTCCGGGTGCCCTTCGCGCAACTGCCGCAGTGGCCGGAGAGCCTGGACCTCGTGCGGAACAAGGGCTTCCAGATCATCGCGTTGACGCCGAACCCCGCGGCGGTGAATCTGGCGACGGCGATGACGGGGGAGAAGGTGGCGCTGCTGCTCGGCGCCGAAGGGCCCGGCCTCACCGAGGAGGCCATGCGCGCCACCGATGTTCGCGCGCGCATCCCGATGTCACCCGGAACCGATTCGCTCAATGTCGCGACCGCGGCGGCGATGGCGTTCTACGAACGAGTGCGCACGTCATGAGCAAGGAATGTGAGGGACCGTATCGGGCGCAAGCGGATTCGGTGCCGTGGGCGGCAGGCTGCACCGTTGTCGTGCTGGTCGCGCTGCTCGGCGGGGTCGCGGTCTACGCCTTCGGATGTGCGCTGGCCGCGGTCAATCCGCTGCTGGCGATCGGGGTGAACGTGGTGGCGGCGGTCGGGGTGGCGCCGACCGCGTGGCGATGGCGGTTCACGCCGGTGGTGCGGTGGGTGCTGGCCGGTGCGGCCGGGGCGGTGGTGCTCGGCTGGATCGCCGTGATCGTCGACCAGCTCGGCTGACGCTCACACCACCCGATCGGCGCCGCGCATCCACCCGAAGAGCCCGCGCTTGCGCCGCGTCGCAGCACCGGGACGACCGACCGGCGCGCGCTTCTGCTCAGGGGCCTGGCCTTTCGGATACAGTGTGAAACCGCAGACGGCCAGGTCGCCGGGGGTGAGTCGGCCGGAAGCGGCCGGGGTCAGGTAGCGGAAACCGAGCCATTGGTCATTGGCGGCATCGGCGAAATCCGGCGGATCGAACGGCAGCGACTGCGGTTCGGGATGGTCCGAACCCCGCCACGGCACCGGATGCTCACCCGCCCAGAAGGTGCGCTCCCACACCATCGGGAGCCCTTCGTTCTCGAGGATGTCCACCCGGGTGGAACTGAACGAGCGCCGGAATTCGCCACGCTCCCAATGCGCGAACGCACCCCAGTGCAGTGTCGTGTCGTAGGACACGAGATAGGTGTGCTCGGAAGCGAGCGGGCGCACCAGCAGATCGGGCAGCTTCGTCGGATGAACCAGCGCGGCCTCGGCCGTGCACACCACGGTCAACCCGGGATAGCACCCGATATAGACCTCGTCCCGATCCGGTGCGGCGCACCCGGCCAGCGTGCCGACCATGTGCGGCCGAACGTCGTGGTCGCCGTACAACTGCCCGGCCAACGCCGCCGCCGCAACGGGATCGGACTCGACAGTCCCGGTCAGCACCGCCGCCGGATCAGGCGTATCGACATACCAGAGCGTAGAAGCCACTGTCCCGCCTCTCCGTGTATTCAAGCCAGACTCAGGTGGGTGGCTCGACGGCGTCGGCGGCTGACGGTTGGCGGACGTGGTACGTCAGTTCGTTCCCGACGAGTTACCCATGTTCTTGCTTCAGTTGCCGGAGCTGCGTACGCCCAACAGGACGTCTTCCCATGACGGCATGGGAGCCTTGCCCCGCTTGGTCCGCGCGGGCTTCGGTGCGGGCTTCTCGGCTACCGGCTCCTCGGCGGGCTTGTCCGCTTGCACCGTGGGCTGACTCGGCGCGGCGGGAACAGCGGGCTTCGGGGCGGCGGGCTTGGGCGCGGCGGGTATCGGCGCCGCGGGGATGGGCGCGGCCGGAATCGCTGCCGTCCCACCGCCTGCCGCGACCTGACGCTGCTCGTAGTACTCGTCCACGTTCGGAGCCGGACGACTCTGCGGACGCGCGGCGGGTGCGGCGATCTGCTCGCGCGGACGCGGCTCCACCGGGGTCGGTGGTTCGAGCACCGGCGAGGCGGCCGGAACCGGCGTGGGCAGGATCGTGGCCAGCCCACGCAGCGCGCGGCCGAAGTCGGGATCGATCAGGTCGTTGGCCGGGTCGTCGAGCGGAGACACCGAGCCGCCGTGCGCGTCGGGCTGGTAGCGCCAGTGCGCGGCGATCTCGGAGTGACCGTGGCGCCACTGCAATTGGGCGACCCAGAAACCCTTTTCGTCTTTCCAGGCATCCCACTCGGCCTGTTCGATGGTGTGACCGCGCTCGGCGAAGGCCGCCGTGACGATCTCGTGCAGCGTTTCCACCGAGGGGCCGTCGGGACGAACCGGGTGTGCCTTCTGCGCCAATTCGGCGGCGCGCGCACGCTCTAGCAAGACGGGGTAGGCGAATCGTTCGACTTTGGATTCCGGCATACCGGACTCTGCCGTGACCTGCTCGACGGACGCTCCAGCGCGAATACGGGCCTGGATATCGCGAGGACGCATAGTCGCCTCCGTTTCGATCTCGATCTGGCCGAATCGTGCGAGGTCGCCGCGCGCCGCCGCGCGGAGCTTGTCGTCGGCGGGCAACCGGAACTTGGTACCGGACTCGGTGTCGCTGCACACGATGTGCGTGGAGTCGGGCGTCACCCCGATCACTCGAAGTTCACGCACCGTTACCTCCCTATCGCGTCGGCTACGACACCGCCCACTTTCCTAGACAGTAGTGCACATTACTTGGCCGCGGCAGCAGACACGCACGACTTAAATCTCGCACCAGCCGTGCCCAGGGGGCTAATCTGAGCGGCTCACCACCCGAATTCCGCTTGTGTGCAGGCATTTTGGTGATAGATCAACATCAAATATCGGTACCGAGATCTGTCGAAACTCGGCGAATATTGCGAATGTGTGCAGTCCGAACAAGAAGGGCCGGTGCGCGGCGAACCGAATGGGTTCACCGGGCACCGGCCCTATCGCGGTCTTATCTCAGAGCTGACCGACGACCCAGTCGATCGAACGGGTCAGCTGCGAAACATCTTCCGGATCGATCGCCGGGAACATGCCGACGCGCAGCTGGTTACGGCCCAGCTTGCGGTAGGGCTCGGTGTCGACGATGCCGTTGGCGCGCAGGATCTTGGCGACCTGGGCCGCGTCGACCGCGTCGTCGAAGTCGATGGTGCCGACGACCTGCGAGCGGTGCGCCGGGTTCGACACGTACGGGGTGGCGAAGGAGCTCGACTCGGCCCACGAGTACAGCCGCGAGGACGAATCCAGGGTGCGCTTCACGGTCCAGTCGAGGCCGCCGTTGGCGTTCATCCACTCGATCTGGTCGGCGAACAGCAGCAGGGTGGCCAGCGCCGGGGTGTTGTAGGTCTGGTCCTTGGACGAGTTGTCGACCGCGATCGGCAGCGACAGGAACTCCGGGGTCCAGCGACCCGATTCCTTGATCTCGGCGACGCGGGCCAGCGCGGCCGGGCTCATGATCGCGATCCACAGGCCACCGTCGGCGGCGAAGCACTTCTGCGGGGCGAAGTAGTAGACATCGGAGTCGGCGATGTTCACCGGCAGACCGCCCGCGCCCGAGGTGGCGTCGATGGCGATGAGGGCGTTCTCCGAACCGACCGGACGCGACACGGGGATGGACACACCGGTGGAGGTCTCGTTGTGGGCCCAGCCGATGAGGTCGACCGAGGGATCCGACACGGGCTCGGGCGCGCTGCCCGGCTCGGCCTTGACGACGATCGGGTCGCCGATGAAGGGGTTGCCCTTGGCCACCGAGGCGAACTTCGAGGAGAACTCGCCGTTGGTCAGGTGCAGCGAACGCTCGCGGATCAGGCCGAAGGCGGCGGCATCCCAGAACGCGGTGGTGCCACCGTTGCCGAGCACGACCTCGTAGCCGTCGGGCAGGGAGAACAGCTCACGCAGGCCGTGGCGCACGCGCGCGACGACGTCCTTGACCGGCTTCTGGCGGTGCGAGGTACCGAACACCGAGGCGCCGACAGTCACCAGGGACTGCAGCTGCTCCGGGCGGACCTTGGACGGGCCGCAGCCGAACCGTCCGTCGGCGGGCTTGAGGTCGGCGGGAATGGTCGGGAACGCACTGGTCATGGGGGCGAGTTTAGTGGTCGGCCGAAGCTCGTACGCGCAAGGGGGGCGGGTCGGGAAGAGGCTGTGAGACGGCCCACTCGCGTTCGTCACGGTTGTTCAGGAAACGCCGGTCATGAAGTCGACCAATCCGAGCGGCGCGCTGTCGCCGACGCACAGGTCGAGGATCTGGTGCGCGTCCGCGGCCGCCCTCGCGCCGCGGGGGAACAGCGCCGCTTCGTAGGCGGTGAGCGCGGCTTCGACGTCGCCGGGGTGCGCGGCGATCGCCATGGCGAGTTCGGCGCCGTCGAGCATGGCGAGGTTGGCGCCTTCGCCGGCCGGGGGCGCCAGGTGCGCGGCGTCACCGAGCAGCGTCACGCCGGGGACGCGATCCCAGCGGTGGCCGGTGGGCAGCGTGTTGATCGTGCGCGGGACCGGCGCGCTGTCGCCGTCGGTGATCAGCGCGGTGAGTTCGGGCGCCCACCCGTCGAATTCGGCTGCCACCCGGGCCAGTGCGCCGGTGGGGTCGGTGAAGTCGATGCCGTCGAGCCAGTCGGCGGGGCGGGCGAGCTCGGCATAGGTGTGGATGACATCGCCCGCCTCGCGGTGCGCGGAGATGCCGTTGCCCGGTGCGAGCGCGAACATGCCACCGTCGCCCACGACCGCTGCCGCCGCCGGGTGCCGGTTGTCGACGTCGTAGAGGTAGGTCTCGACGAAGACGGCGCCCGCGTATGCGGGTCGCGCCTGCGAGAGCAGCGGGCGGATCCGCGACCAGGCGCCGTCGGCGCCCACGAGGAGCTCGGTGCGCACGATCGAACCGTCGGCGAACGTCAGCTCGTGGTGGCCGTCGCCGACAGCGGTGACGTCGGTCAGCTTCTTGCCCCACTGGACCGTGCCCGCGGGCAGGGCGTCGAGCAGGATGCGTCGCAGGTCGCCACGCAGGACTTCGGGCCGCCCGGTGCTGCCGTCGTCGGGCTCGTCGAGGAGCAGTTCGCCGTGGTGGTCGAGGATCCGGGAGGCCGCGCCGCCCTCGTGGATGATCGCGCGGAACTCGGCGGTGAGGCCGGCCGCGGCCAGTGCGCGCTGGCCGTCGTGTTCGTGGATGTCGAGCTGGCCGCCCTGGGTGCGGGCGCCTGCCGATGGCTCGGCCTCGTAGACCGTCGCGGAGATGCCGTGGACACGGAGGACTCGGGCGAGCGTGAGGCCCCCGAGACCTGCGCCGATGATCGTGACCGCTGTCGTCATGGTGATCCCTTCGTCTTCTGGAACGACGTTCCATGGATCCAGTTTGGAACGATGTTCCAGAAGTGTCAAGATGGTGTGTATGGCGACACACCCCCAGCGGACCCGGCGCACCGACGCGCTGTCGAAGCAGCGGATCGTCGACGCCGCGATCGAGATCCTCGACGCCGACGGCGAGCGCGCGCTCACGTTCCGCGCCCTGGCTTCGCGTCTGGAGACCGGCAGCGGGGCGATCTACTGGCATGTCGAGAACAAGGGCGATCTGCTCGTCGCCGCGTCCGACGACGTCATCGCCCGTGTCCTCGCGAGCTCGGACGACAGCGCGGAGCCCTTCACCGCGATCCGTGCCGTCGCGCTCGGGATGTTCGACGCGATCGATGCCCATCCGTGGGTGGGCGCCCAGCTCGTCCGGGTGCCGTGGCAGCCGGCGATGCTGCGGATCTACGAGCGCGTCGGCTCGCAGTTGCGGATACTCGGCGTCCCCGAGCGGTCGATGTTCTATGCCGCGTCCGCGCTGGTGAACTACATCCTCGGCGTCGCCGGGCAGAACGCGGCGAACGCTCGACTCGAGGTGCCAGAGGGCGACCGCTCGGGCTTCCTCGCGGCCGTCGCCGCCCGCTGGACACAGCACGACCCGGTGGAATTCCCGTTCGCTCATCAGATCGCCGAGCAGCTGCGTGAGCACGACGACCGCGAACAATTCCTCGCCGGAATCGATTTCATCCTCGCGGGAATCGCCGCCCTCGGCTGACCGCGCCGATGCGGTGAGTGCGGGGAATTTGCCCTTGCGCGAAGGGCGTTCGCATTACTCTTCTGCCATGAGCCTCGTTGTGGCCGACTCGGGTCGGACCCTGCTCGATCGGTGTGTGTGGGCTTTCGGGCGGCGGCCGGGGTTGCTGTCCGAGGGAGCGCGGCGGGAACTGCTGATCAGGGGGCTGCCCGCGATGGCGAGTGTGCTGTCGGTGCGGACGCGCCGGGGGGAGGGTGGTTATCGGTTCAGCGTGCGGGTGTCGGTGCCGGGGGAACTGGCCTACGACGCGCGGGTCCGGCAGCGAGTGCGTAGCCAGGACCTGGAGTGGATGCAGACCGGCGACGTGGTCGGCTGCCGGGTGGACCCGGGCGACCGGGAGCGGGTGGTGCTGTTCGTGCCCGAGGTGGCGGAGTCGGGGCGCAAGGCCGCGGCCAAGATTCTGGCCAACGGGCGGCGAGCGGAGGCGACCGTGCTCGCGGTGGCGCCGATCGCGGCGGATTACACCGGGCGCGACGATCCGGTGCTGCGGCTCGATCTGGAGATGCGGGCCTGGGACGAGCCGTTGCCGTGGCGGGTGCGGTTGATTCAGCCGGTGCCGCTCTCGGCGGTCGGGCAGATCGAACTCGGGACGCGCCTGGAGGCGGCGTTCTTCACCGTCGACCGTGGGGCCTCTGTCGCGATCGATTTCGCGGCGTTGACGCGCTGAGCGTGCCGACGTTCCGCTGTGCGGGCGGGCGGCGTCCGCTACAAGTGGACGAAGGTGAAGCCCGCGGCGCGCAGGGCCGGTAGCGCGGCGGCCATCCCGGCCGCGGTCCCCGATCGGGGACGGTGCATATGCGCGAGCGCGATGCCGCCGGGCGTGGCCGCGCTCATCGCCCGCTGCACCTGTGCCGCCGACGCGGTCGCCCCGAAGTCGGCATTGACGGTGAAACCCAGTGGGGTCTCGCCCAATTCGTTCACGATCGCGACCGCCACCTCGTCGTAGTGCGCGGTGCCCGCGCGAAAGAATCGCGGCGCGCGGCCGGTGAGCTCGATGATCCGCTGATGGTTGTCCCAGACCTCGTACGCGGCTTCCTCGGCGGAGGCGGTGCCCGCGACCTTGTAGGCGGACCGGCCCGATACCGAGAGCGGCTTGTGCGCGCCACCGTGATTGGCCAGTTCGAACAGCGGATTCGCCGCCAGTCGCTGTACCCGAGCCGGATCGGCGTCGACCCAGCGTTTGTTGAGGAACAGGGTGGCCGGGATCTGTTCGGCGATCAGCAGGTCGATCAGGGACTGGTCGATGTCACTGTTGCCGGGACCGCCGCACGCGTCGAGCGTGAGCGCGAACTGTTTGCCGCCCGTGGGGAAGCTGCTGGTGATGCCGGGCAGGTCGACGCCCCACTGATGCGCGACGGCGCCCGCGTGCCGGGCGGCCACCTGGGCGGGAAAAGGTGCCGGCACCAGCTCCGGGGTGGCGATCGGGTGCGCGCTCACCGGCGAGACAGGCTGCCCGGCGGTGCGACCGGTTGCCTCGAGCGCGGCCGAATCACCTTGTGCGACAGCGCATCCTGTGGCAAATCCGGCGGTGAGAGCAGCGCAGGCACCGAACAGCCTGCGCCGCGACAAACCATTGCTGTGCACGATCCACCCCTCACGAACATGTTCGCTGGGATGTTATCGCCGAACCTGTCGCGGTGCTCGTCGAACACGTTCTCGCAGGTGGATCGTTAGATGCCGCAAGTAACTGAGAATGAACCGGGCGCCGAGATCGCGGCGCCCGGTTCGACGACTCAGTGCTGCGAGATGGTGGACCAGCCCGGAACCTCGTCCGGGGTGCGCGGGCCGGGCCCGGTGTAGATCGCGGCGGGGCGGACCAGCTTGCCCAGCTGCTTCTGCTCGAGGATGTGAGCACACCAACCGGCGGTCCGGCCACAGGTGAACATCGCGGGCATCATGTGCGCCGGAACCTCGGCGAAGTCGAGGATGACCGCGGCCCAGAACTCGACATTGGTCTCGATGGCGCGATCCGGGCGACGCTCGCGCAGCTCGGCCAGCGCGGCCTGCTCCAGCGCGGCGGCCACCTCGAATCGGGGGGCGTCGAGGCGCTGGGCGGTGGCGCGGAGCACGCGGGCGCGCGGGTCCTCGGCGCGGTACACGCGGTGGCCGAAGCCCATCAGCTTCTCTTTGCGGTCCAGGATGCCCTTGACCAGCGCACGCGCGTCGCCGGACTTCTCGACGGCCTCGATCATCGGCAGCACGCGCGCCGGGGCGCCGCCGTGCAGCGGGCCGGACATGGCGCCGATCGCGCCGGACAGCGACGCCGCCACGTCGGCGCCGGTGGAGGCGATGACGCGGGCGGTGAAGGTGGAGGCGTTCATGCCGTGCTCGGCCGCGGACACCCAGTAGGCGTCGATCGCCTCGGTGTGGCGCGGGTCCGGGTCACCCTTCCAGCGGGTCATGAACCGCTCGGTGACGGTGTCGCACTCGTCGATCTTGCGCTGCGGAACGGCGGGCTGGTAGATGCCGCGGGCGGACTGCGCCACGTACGACAGCGCCATCACCGAGGCGCGGGCGAGGTTCTCGCGGGCGGTCTCGTCGTCGATGTCGAGCAGCGGCTCGTAGCCCCAGATCGGGGCGAGCATGGCCAGGCCGGCCTGCACGTCGACGCGCACATCACCGGTGTGGACCGGCAGCGGGAAGGGCTCGGCGGGCGGCAGGCCGCGACCGAACTCGCCGTCGACCAGCAGGGCCCACACGTCGCCGAAAGTCACCTGGTCGGTAACCAGATCCTGGATGTCGACGCCGCGATATCGCAGGGCGCCGCCGTCCTTGTCTGGCTCGGCGATGTCGGTGGTGAAGGCCACCACGCCTTCCAATCCGCTGACGAAATCCTGTGGTACCGAGCTGGTAGTCATGGTGACTCTCCTTGCAGGGGCATGCCGATATTTCTGAACCCTAGACCCGGACGTACCGCGGAGTAATCTCGCCCCTATGCGTGACCTGGACCCCGCCGCGACCACCGCGCCCGACCTCGCCGCGATGCGTGTCGACTACGGCAATCCCCTGATCGTCGCTGCCACCGAACCCGATCTCGACGAGACCTGGGTGGCCGGTGGCTGGGAACCGTTGCTGCGCAGCTGGATCGAGCAGGCGCGAGGTGCCGGAGTCGCCGAACCCAACGCGATGGTGCTGGCCACGGTCTCGCTGACCGGCCCCGCGCCGCGACCGGTGGCGCGCACGGTCCTGTGCAAAGGGCTCTCACCCGAGGGCGTCACCTTCTATACGAACTACGACTCGGCCAAGGGCGCCCAGCTCGCCGCCGACCCGTACGCGGCGGCGAGCTTCGTCTGGCCCGCGCTCGCCAGGCAGGTGCATGTGCGCGGCGTGACCGAGCGGGTCTCCGCCGAGGTGACCGCGGCCTACTGGGCGGCGCGGCCGCGGGAGTCGCGGCTGGGCGCGTGGGCTTCGCGGCAGTCACGACCGGTGGCCTCGCGGGCCGAACTCGATCGCGTGCTGGCCGAGACGACGGCCCGGTTCGCCGATGTCGACGACATTCCCGTGCCCCCGTTCTGGGGCGGTTACCTGCTGCGGCCAGACGAGGTGGAGTTCTGGCAGGGCAGGCAGGGCAGGCTGCACAACCGCATCGTGGTGCGGATCGACGGGCCCACCACAACAGTCGAACGTTTGCAGCCGTAACGACGGTGGCCTTTCTCACTGCGCCTAAACATGGGATGACCGGGCGGCAGTGGCTAATCTGCGCTGAGTGAAGCTGCTCGCCGACACCGAACCCCTGCGTAATCGCGACTATCGCAGGCTCTGGACGACCAATATCGTCACCGTCATCGGCGCGCAGCTCTCGGTGGTCGCGGTTCCGCAGCAGATCTTCCAGATCACCGGCAGTTCCGGCTACGTCGGCCTGGCCGGTCTGTTCGGCCTGATTCCGCTGGTGGTGTTCGGGCTGTGGGGCGGCGCGCTTGCCGACGTGATGGACCGGCGCACGCTGCTCGTCATCACCACGGCGGGCACGGGCCTGACCGCGGTCGCGTTCTGGGTGCAGGCCGCGCTCGGGGTGAACAATGTGTGGCTCGTCCTCGGGCTGTTCGCCACCCAGCAGGCGTTCTTCGCGGTCAACCAGCCCACTCGCAGCGCCCTGATCGCCCGGTTGCTGCCGCCGGAGCAGATGGCCTCGGCCAGTTCGCTGAGCATGACCGTGCAGAACGTCGGCATGATCGCGGGGCCGGTGCTGGCCGGTGTACTGATCCCCGTGATCGGCCTGTCGATGCTGTATCTGATCGACTCGATCGCCCTGCTCGCGACGCTGTGGGCGGTGTGGCGGCTGCCCGCCTTCCCGCCGACCGGCGAGCAGCGCCGGGCCGGGCTGCGCGCCGTACTCGACGGTTTCCGCTATCTCGCGGGCCAGCGCATCCTGCTCGCGTCGTTCGTCGTCGACATCATCGCCATGGTGTTCGGCATGCCGCGCGCGCTGTTCCCGCAGATAGCGCACGAGACGTTCCACGACCCGGCCGAAGGCGGGGTGGCGCTGGGCCTGCTGTTCGCGGCCATCGCGGCGGGTTCGGTGATCGGCGGCGTGTTCTCCGGGTGGATACCGCGGGTGCGCAGGCAAGGGCTGGCGGTGATCGTGTGCATCGCGCTGTGGGGTGTGGCGATGGTCGGCTTCGGGCTCGCCGTGGGGTTCGCCGGGCATCTGTTCGGGCTGGGGGTGTGGCTGTGGATCGCGGTGGCGTTCCTGGCGTTCGGCGGCGCGGTCGACATGGTCTCGGCGGCGTTCCGCACGGCCATGTTGCTCAACGTGTCCACCGACGAGATGCGGGGGCGGTTGCAGGGCGTGTTCATCGTGGTCGTCGCAGGTGGGCCGCGGATCGGTGACGTTGCCCACGGTTTCGCCGCGGCGAGCATGGGTACTGCTGTAGCGGCTGCCGGTGGCGGCGTACTGGTGGTGATCGGAGTGGTGCTCGCCGCGCTGGCATTCCCCGCCTTCGTTCGCTACCGAGTCACTCGCGCACCCTCCACCGTGGCCGCGAATTGATTTGTGCGGCAATCGGATTCGGGCATCGGCTCCGTGCGCCGGGCAATCGTCGGGCACCGCCGCGCTGACGGTGCGAAAAACGGGATCGGCGCAGGTCCCCGGCCCTGCATCGACCTCACCGCCGCACGCGACCGATGTGAGAACAGGACAGGACAACCCTGATTGCTCGTCCTGACCGAACAACAGCTAGCGTTAGCGCAAGCGCACCTGTGCCGACCGCACCGGTGCCTACGGTTCTAGCCTGAGAGGGATCCTTCCGTGCCCGCTGAGAACATCACCAACGTCACCGAAGACGCCAAGGCGGTACTCCAGTACCCCGGTGGCGAGTTCCCGATCTCGGTCACCAAGGCCGCGGAGGGTAACGACGGGCTCGACTTGGGCAAGCTGCTGGCCAGCACCGGTTACGTCACCTATGACCCCGGTTTCATGAACACCGCGTCGACCAAGTCGGCCATCACCTACATCGACGGTGAAGCGGGCATCCTGCGCTACCGCGGTTACCCGATCGACCAGCTGGCGGGCCGCTCGACCTTCATCGAGGTCAGCTACCTGCTCATCTACGGCGAGCTGCCGACCCAGGCCCAGCTCGACGACTTCACCGATCGCATCCGTCGCCACACCCTGCTGCACGAGGACCTGAAGCGGTTCTTCGACGGCTTCCCGCGCAACGCGCACCCCATGCCGGTGCTGTCGTCCGCGGTGAACGCGCTGTCGGCGTACTACCAGGACTCCCTCGACCCGCGCGATCCCGAGCAGGTCGAGCTGTCGACCATCCGCCTGCTGGCGAAGCTGCCGACCATCGCGGCGTACTCGTACAAGAAGTCGGTCGGTCAGCCGTTCCTCTACCCCGACAACTCGCTGTCGCTGGTCGAGAACTTCCTGCGGATGACCTTCGGGTTCCCGGCCGAGCCCTACGAGGTCGACCCCGAGGTCGCCGCCGCGCTCGACATGCTGCTGATCCTGCACGCCGACCACGAGCAGAACTGCTCCACCTCGACCGTGCGCCTCGTCGGTTCCTCCGACGCCAACCTGTTCACCTCGGTGTCGGGTGGCATCAACGCGCTCTGGGGCCCGCTGCACGGCGGCGCGAACCAGGCCGTGCTCGAGATGCTCGACGAGATCAAGGCCAACGGCGGCGACGTCAAGGAATTCATCCGCAAGGTCAAGAACAAGGAAGACGGCGTGAAGCTCATGGGCTTCGGGCACCGCGTCTACCGCAACTACGACCCGCGCGCGACGCTGGTCAAGCAGGCCGCCGACAAGATCCTGTCGAAGATCGGCGGCGACGACCAGCTGCTCGACATCGCCAAGCAGCTCGAAGAGGCCGCCCTCACCGACGACTACTTCGTGTCGCGTCGCCTGTACCCGAACGTCGACTTCTACACCGGCGTGATCTACCGGGCCATGGGCTTCCCGACCCGCATGTTCACCGTGCTGTTCGCGATGGGCCGTCTGCCCGGCTGGATCGCGCACTGGCGTGAGATGCACTCCGAGCCGCTGAAGATCGGCCGCCCGCGTCAGATCTACACCGGTTACGGTGAACGCGACTACCGCGCGATCGACAACCGCTAGTTTCGATCCGCCGTTGTCGGCAACTTTGTTGGGTACAGCAATCTATCGAAGGGGATAGCCCGCATGACCAAGCCGGAGATCGAATTCCAGGAGGGCCCCGCGCCCACCGAGCTCGTCATTACCGACCTCATCGAGGGCGAAGGCAAGGAAGCGGTGGCCGGTGGCACCGTCGAGGTGCACTACGTCGGCGTCGAGTTCGACAACGGTGAGCAGTTCGACTCCTCCTGGGATCGCGGCGAGTCGCTGACCTTCCCGCTGCGCGGCCTGATCCAGGGCTGGCAGGACGGCATCCCCGGCATGAAGGTCGGCGGCCGTCGTCAGCTGGTCATCCCGCCGGACCTCGCCTACGGTCCCGCCGGTGCGGGCCACGCCCTCTCGGGCAAGACCCTGGTCTTCGTGATCGACCTGCTCAACGCGAACTGATCTGACAGCTTTCGGCCCGTGCTTCCCCCAGGGAGGCACGGGCCGTTGCTGTTTCAGGGGTAAGGCTCCCGCCTCGTGAGCCGCGGGGTAATGTGCCCCGCGTATGACGGAGCCCTACGGCTCCCGTGTGATTCGTTTCCAATGCGTTGTCCATGACAGTGACTTGTTCGATTCGCCCGGGGCCGGGTTCTTCGGGAGTTTCGGGAGGGAGATTCTCGATCATGTTCCAACACAAGGTTGTTCGCCGTGCGCTGGCCGTGGCATTGCCCATCGCCGTGGCGGTGAGCGTCGCCGGGGTCGCGTCTGCGCAGGTCGATCAGCAGACGCAGTACGCGGCGGGATTGTCGAGTGCGGGGGAGGGTTACCGCACGGTGGTCGCGCCGGACCTGCGCACCGTTGCCGCCTCGGTGGACGAGGGCCGGTTCCTGCTCGCACCCGACCGCGGCCGGGTCATCGTCGAGTCGGCGACCGGCGATCCGATCGGTGAGGTCCCCACCTCGTTCACCACGGTCAGCGGCAATGTGATCGCTCTGGCGACCGAGATCGCGGCCGACGGGCGAAGCATGACGGTGACGCCGCGGCCCACCGCGGAGGCGAGCGACGAATTGAAGAACATCGCGACCACCCCCACCGCCCAATTCCCCGACCCGGTCCAGAACGCCGCCGCGATCGGTGCCGGCGTCGGCGCGCTCATCGCCGCCGTCGTGTGTATCCCGATGATCACCACGATGATCCTCTACCTGCCGTGCGTCGGCCTGGTGGGTCTCCCGAACGCGTTGATCGGCGCGTTGATCGGCGCGGTGGTCGGCGTAGCCGCACCGCACATCATCCCCCAGGTCCTGCCCTGACCCCTGAAAACCCCTGCGGCCCGGTCGAAATCGACCGGGCCGCGTCGGTTCAGCGGGTGAGCTCGGCGAAGGCGATGTCCCCGACGATCACATGTTCGAGCCGCAGTAGCCCGTCGCGGTGGATCTGGTGGAGCCGATACTCGCGGGCGTGTGCGTCGAGCCGGAACTCGAGCACCTCCGCTATCGCGAATTTCGTGTCGAGCATGACGACGAGGTAGAGCGGAATACCGACTCGCGCGTACTGCGCCTTCTTGTCGAGCAAGTCCTCGGCCGCTGTCGACGGCGACGACACCTCGACCACGATCAGTGCGTCGCCCGCTTCCGGCTTGTCTCCTGGCTGGTCCAGGCATCGGTACACCGTGACATCGGGACGGCGGAAGGTGAACTTCGGAACCCGCCAGAGCACCACGTCGATATCGGTCTCGGCGCGGATGCACGGTTCGGTGCTCGGCAGGTCTTCCATGGCGCCCGCGAGTCGTCGGGCGATGCGGTTGTGCTCAGGTGTCGGTGATTCGCAGAGGATGACGTGCCCGTGCACCACCTCGATCTCCCTGGAGACGTTCTCGGGGAGCTGACGGTACTGCTCTTCCGTCATCTGATGGGGTAGCGAGTCCACGGCCTGGATCGTCATAGGCCGAGCTTACCGACCGTGTTGCCACCTCGACACTGTTCGTCGACGACCTCCGAACGCGGTCGGTGGTGGGGGGTCACTCCCGGACGACTTCGACGGGGTCGGTGAGGGCCAGGGCGAGCGCGGATTGTTGGGACTGGCCTCGTGGGGGGAGGGCTTCGAGGGCCTTGCCGGTTTGGGTGTTGAGGTTGCCGACGATGTTCTGCAGGGCGCCGACGCCGCCGGTGAGTTGTTCGACGGCCGAGAGGAGTTGGGCGCCGCCCTGTTCGGCGAGGGTGGGCAGGCCCTTGGCGAGTTCGGCGCCCTGGGTGAGTTGGTCGCGGGCGCTGTTGAGACGGGCCACGACGGTGCGCAGGAGGGTGCCGAGGTCGGTGTTGGGATCTACTGCGGCGCCGGTCAATTCGCTGAGGCCGTCGAGTTGGGTGCCTGCCTGGGTCGATACTCCGCGTAGCGCTTCGAGTTTGGTGATGATGTCGGCGAGCTGCGGGTCGCCCGCGAAGGGGAGGGCTTTCAGCAGGGGCAGGATCTGGTCGAGGCCGGAGCCCATGGCGGCCGCGCTGGATTGGACGCCGGCGATGGTGACACCGGTGGCGCCGAGCGCGTCGGCCAGCTGGTTCGCCTGCTTCGCCGCGCCGTCGACTGTTTGGTTCAGCAGCTCGATCGCCGAAGTGAGTTGGCCCGCACCCTCTTTCGCGTAATCGAGGAAGCCGAGCATCTGCTCCGCACCGCCACTGAACTGGTTCGCACCGTCGGCGGCGGCGTTCACGCCCGCGCTGAGTAGCTGGGCGGTGAACTGGACCGAGGTCATCTGGTTGCGTGCCTGGGAGACCGCGGCCAGCGCCGCGTCGACGCCGGACGCGCCGATCCGGTGCGTCACCACGTCGACCGCGCCGTTCACCGTGTTCGTGTCGGCGCCATCGTGGGTGGTGACGGTGACCTTGGCGCGCTTGGGTTCCGGGGTGGCGAGGGTGGCCATCGACGCGGTGAGGTCGGCGGGCAGGGTGATCACGGCGGCGTAGTCGCCCGCGTCGATCTCACCGGGCTTCGCGACAGTCCATTCATAGCCGCCCGCATCCTGCACAGCCTTGGCCACGCGCTCGCCGGTCGGCCCGGAATCGGCGTTGACGAGCGCGATCCCGGTCGGTGCGGCATCCTTGGCAGAACAGGCGACAGCACCGCCCGCCAGCACGAGGGCGGTGGCGAGGCAGAGCAGACGAGCGCGTTTGTCGATCACTCGGCGACGGTATCCCGGAGTTCGGTGCCGGACGTGGGAGATGTCTGAGAGTTCGTTGAGGAAGGGCCGGCCCGGGTTAGCTGCTGGTATGCCGGTCGGGCGCCCCGAACGATCGCCGGTCGATAGCTACCCGTCCAAACTATGCCTTGTGTCACAACGTATTACGCAACCCCGTGGTGGTTCGGTACAACTCTCGAGTCAATCGACATCGAGATTTTTTCGATTCGTCCGGGGGGTTCGGGGATTCTTCGGAAGCATCGGGAGGGAGAACCGAACATGTTCAGCCACAACATCACCCGCGCGGGTCGCCGTGCGGTCTTCGCCGCACTGCCGCTGGTCGTCGCGGCGTCGCTCGTCACCACGGGCACCGCGGCCGCTGACGTCACCGTCGCGCGTCAGGCCGAGATCGCCGCCGGGCTGGCAGGCGAAGGCGCCGCCGACGGTATCGGCTACAAGACCACCGTCTCGCCGGACCTGCGCACCGTCTCCGCGACCGTCGACAACGGCCGCTTCGTGCTCTCGCCCGACTCCACCAACGTCGCCGTCATCTCCGCCACCGGAGACAAGGTCAGCGAGCTGCCGCTGACGATGACCACCGTCGGCGGCAACAACATCGCGCTGGCTTCGGTCGTCTCCGAGGACGGCCGCACGCTGCAGATCGCCCCGCAGCTGTCCGCCGCCACCACCGACGAGCTGAAGAGCATCGCCACCAACCCCGAGGCCGGTAACCACGACCCCGTCCAGAACGGTGCGGCCGCCGGTGCCACCATCGGCTTCCTGACCGCGGCGATCCTGTGCATCCCGGGCCTGGCCGCGTTCATCATCGGCTACTTCCTGTGCGCGTTCACCTCGGGCGTCTCCTTCGCGATCACCGGTGCGGTGCTCGGCGCGGTGATCGGCCTGGTCATCCCGGAGTCGATCCCGCAGGTTCTCCCCTGATTTCCGCTTCAGTCGCTGGGCGTTAACTGTGCGGTATTCTCGCGAGTGTCTTCACCCCGTGCCGATCAGGCGCGGAACTCACGAGAGTGGAGGTTCGATGTCCGACACCGACGATGTCAAAGCCAAGGCCAAGGCCGAGGGCGAGAAGATCGAGGCGGAAGCGAAGAAGGCAGCGGCCAACGTGAAGGAAGCTGCCGAGCGCGCGGCGGGCAGAGTGAAGGACGCCTTCAAGAGCGACAAGTAGTAGCGAGCTCGGCCCCGCATCCACATCACCGTGGGTGCGGGGCTTTCGCGTTTCTACCGGGCCGGTCGCGCGGGCAGGTCGATGACGAGGCGGGCGCCGCCGAGTGGACTGTCCTCGAAGTAGGTCAGTCCGCCGTGCAGCTGGGCCTGCTGGGCGACCAGTGCGAGGCCGAGGCCCGAACCGCTCTTGGCGGCGTTGGCGCCGCGGGCGAACCGCGCGAAGACCGCCTCGCGCTCGCCGGGTGCGACGCCGGTGCCGTTGTCGTCGACGGCGATGACGATCCGGCCGTGCGCGGTGCGATGCGCCGACACGACAGCGGCGGTGGCGCCGCCGTGCTTCACCGAATTGGTGAGCGCGTTGTCGACGGCCAGCCGCAGGCCGGCGGGCAGGCCCCGGGTCACCAGCTCGGCGTCGGTGTCGATGCGCACCGACAGGCCGGGGTTGTGGCGCATGGCGTCGTGGGCGGCCTGGTCGCACAGGTCGGCGACATCGGTGGGGACGTGGTCGGTCTCGGCGGTGAGATCGCCGCGGGCGAGCCGTTCCAGCGCGGACAGGGTGGTTTCCACCCTGGTCTCGTTGCGGGCGAGGTCGTCGAGGATCTCGCGGCGCTGGTCGTCGGTGAGGTCGAGGGTGCGCAGGACCTCGAGGTCGGTGCGGATCGCGGTGAGCGGGGTGCGCAGTTCGTGGGCGGAGACGGCGGCGAAATCGCGGGCCGTCTCCAGCGCGGCGGCGGTCTCGGCCTGGGCCTGGTCGACGCGGGCCAGCATGGTGTTCACGGCGTCGGCCAGCTTCACCGCTTCATCGACACCGGAACCGTCGACCGGTCGGTCGTGCTCGTCCGGCTCGCCGCCCGCGCTGCGGGCCGACACCTGCTTGGTCAGCTTCACGATCGGGCCGACCGCGCGTCCGGCGAGCAGCCAGCCGAGCGCCGCCGCGGCCGCCACCGCGATCGCCGCGCCCGCGAGGACCCAGCGTTGCTGATCGTCGGTGGCCTTCGTGGCCTCGGTGGTCGGGATGGCAAGGGAGACGGTGCGGCCCGCGGGCTGGTTCTCGGTGGTGGTGAGCACCCGGTAGGGCTGGTCGTGGAGCTCGACGGTCTGCGAGCCGGGAGGCAGATCCGGCAGCTGGGTCGAGCTCGACGCGGTCACCTGGCCGTCGTCGCGCACCGTGAGCGCCATGGTGTTCTGCAATCCGGTCAGGTTGACGAACCCGGTTGCCAGCACCGGCTCGATCAGCACGATGCGCGAAGCGATTTCCAGTTGTTGATCGGTTTGGGTGACATTATTGCGTTCGATTGCCTGAAAACCCACGAAAGCGGCGATCGTGACGATGATGACGGCACCCGCCGCGGCCGCTCCGGCGACTCTTGTCCGGAGCGAAAACGATTGTCTGCGACGACGTTTCAGTGGTCGTTCGGAGATCATTTCGATTCCCGGAGTACGAAACCGACCCCGCGAATCGTATGCAAAATCCTTGGCGTGTCATCTATTTCGAGTTTCCTGCGCAGGTATCCGACGAACACGTCCACCACATTCGTATCGGCTATGAAATCGTAACCCCACACCAATTCCAGCAGCCGTTCGCGCGTCAACACCACACCGGCATTCCGGGCGAGCGTCGACAGCAATTCGAATTCCCTTTTGGTGAGCTCGATTTCGCGCCCGTGCAGCAGTGCGCGATAACCCGCGACATCGACCAGCAGCGGCCCGACGGTCAGCGCGCCGGGCGCCACGGGCTCGGGTGTGTCGGTGCGGCGGCGCAGCAGGGCCTTGATCCTGGCCACCAGTTCGGCCAGCTCGAACGGCTTCACCAGGTAGTCGTCGGCGCCCGACTCGAGACCCGCGATCCGGTCGTCCACCGAAGCGCGGGCGCTGAGCACGCAGATGGGCACGTCATTGCCCATCGCCCGCAAGGCCGTGACCACCCCGGCGCCGTCGAGGACCGGCATGTTCATGTCGAGGACCACCGCGTCGGGCGCCTGCTCGGCGACGGCCCGCAGCGCGGCACCACCGTCGCGCGCGACCAGCACCCGGAACCCGGACAGTCGCAGGCCCCGTTCGACCGAGGCGAGAACGTCCTCGTCGTCATCGACGACGAGAACGGTAGAGGAAGTCACGTGGTGAGCTTATATATAGGCGGCCCGGGGGCCGCGTGGTCTCGGCCTGGCGGCCTCGATCTTCCCTCCCGGCGGGCGCTCCTTCGTCGCACCCTCTGTCAGTCCAGATCGAGGCGGCCGAGACGCCCCTGCGGGGCTGCGGAGACCTCGGATGTCTACGGGGCAGGAGAGACTGGGTCGTTGTCCTGTTCGGGGGTGGCGGCCGTGGCGATATTTCCCAGTGGCGGGTTGGCGAGGATGCGGTCCGCCAGGGCGGTGAGGACGTGGGGGTCTTCGATGGTGGCGGGGGGTTCGACGTGTTCACCGGCGGTGAGCTGGCGGATCGTCTTGCGCAGGATCTTGCCGGAGCGGGTCTTGGGCAGGCCGGTGACGATGATCGAGTCGTGCAGGGTGGCGATCGCGCCGATCTGGGCACGCACCCGGTCGTCGAGTTCGGCGCGCAACTGTTGCTGGTCGATGTCGACGCCCTGCTTGAGCACCACATACGCCAGCGGCAGGCTGCCCTTGAGCTCGTCGGGCATGCCGATCACCGCGCATTCGGCGACGGCCTCGTGCCCGGCGATGGCGGCCTCGATGCTGCCCGCCGACAGGCGATGCCCGGCGATGTTGATCACGTCGTCGCTGCGGCCGAGAACGTAGAGGTAGCCGTCCTCGTCGAAGTAGCCGGAGTCGCCGGTGAGGTAGTGGCCGGGGAAGGCCGACAGGTACGAGCGGATGAAGCGTTCCCGGTCGCGCCACAACCCGGTCAGGCAGCCGGGGGGCAGCGGCAACCCGATGACGATGTTGCCCTCGGTTCCGGCGGGTACCGCGTTGCCGTTCGCGTCGAGCACACGCAGCCGGTAGCCGGGCACCGGCACACTCGCCGAACCGGGTTTGACGGGCAGCTCCTGCAGGCCGAGTGGGTCGGCGCAGATCGGCCAGCCGGTCTCGGTCTGCCACCAGTGATCGACCACCGGGGTGTCGGGATGGTCGGCCAGCAGGGTGTTCGTCGCCCAGTCGAAGGTGGCCGGATCCAGGCGCTCGCCCGCGCAGAACAGCGCGCGCAGCCGGGACAGGTCGTAGCGGCGGGCCGCGGTGGCGTCGGGGTCGGCGCGGCGGATCGCGCGCAACGCGGTCGGCGCGGTGAACAGCACCCGCACGTCGTGCTCGTCGACGATCCGCCAGAACGCGCCCGCGTCGGGGGTGCCGACCGGTTTGCCCTCGTAGAGCACCGTCGTCGCGCCGACCAGCAGGGGCGCGTAGACGATGTAGGAGTGGCCGACGACCCAGCCCACATCGGAGGCTGCCCAGAACACCTGACCAGGGCCGACGTCGTAGATATTGCGCATCGACCAGGCCAGCGCCACCGCGTGTCCGCCGTTGTCGCGCACCACGCCCTTCGGCTTACCGGTGGTGCCGGAGGTGTAGAGGATGTAGAGCGGATCGGTGGCGGCCACCGAGACCGGATCGGCGGGCGCCACACCGTCGACGCAGGCATCCCAATCGACCCAGCGGGCGGCGACGGTCTGCTCCGAGGACGGCAGCACATCGGTGGCGGGCAGGGCGGCGGGGAACTCGATCGTGGTGAACTGGGGCCGCTGCTTCACGATCACCGTGCGTACCGACGCGGTCTCGGCGAGATCGAGCGCGGCCATCACGATCGGCGGGTAGTCGATGCGGCGGTGGGGTTCCAGCCCGCCCGAGGCGGTGACGATCAGGACCGGCTCGGCGTCGTCGATGCGGGCGGCCAGCTCGGGTGCGGCGAACCCGCCGAACACCACCGAGTGCACCGCGCCGATGCGGGCACAGGCCAGCATCGCGATCACCGCTTCGGGGATCATCGGCAGATAGATCACCACCCGATCACCGGCCACCACACCGAGATCGCGCATGGCGCCCGCGAACTCGGCGACCGCGTCGAGCAATTCGGCGTAGGTGTAAATCGTGGTGGTGTCCGTCATAGCGGAGGCATATATGAGGGCGGGTTGATCGGCGTGTCCACCCTGGTCGACAGTGCCCGCCCTGACGTGGCGGTCGAGGGCGTTCACACAGGTATTGAGGCGGGCATCGGGGAACCACCGGGCCGACCGCTTATCGGCGGCATCGACGATCTGCTGCGGTTCGACATCCCACTCGATGCCCTGAGCTGCGGCGGACCAGAAGTCGGCTGGGTCGACCAGGCTGGTCTGATAGACCGGCCGGTACTCGTGTTCGGTGTCCAACCCCGTGACTCCCTAGCCTCGCTTCGATGCCCGCTCGATAGATCCAGATGATTGTGGCAGACTTCACGCGACACCCGAGGGGGTGCCGCGACCTTTGGTTTTGCCTACAACAGGCTGGTCATGGAGCGGACCTCTACCGGGAGTCAGCCAAGAAGTTATTGATCCGTTAGAATCCGATGTCACTTATTCGGGCAGTCGTAGACGCAATTTCTCGGCCAGCCGTAGTTCTCGGCCAGCAGCCACTGGCGAGCCACCATCGCGCCTGTGGAGGTTCGCCGCAGGCGCACGGTACGAGGCCAGTTTGGAAAGTGAGTGGGAGATGCGTGACGCCGCTAGGTCCGGCAGCAAACGCTGGGCGCTCGGCAACTGGGACCTGCGTTGGAAGGTTACGGCTGTGCTTGCCGTGCCACTCGCGGTCGCGGTCGGGCTCGGCGTGTCGAGAATTACCTCGGAGTTCTCGGAAGCCAACCGTCTGTCGAGCATCAATGAGCAGATCGACACGATTCCGTCGGTCACCGCGCTGAGCGCGAGCACCGCGAAGGTCGCAGGCAGCCAGATGGTGCCCGCGGGCCCCGGGGTCAGCCTGGTCACCGACAAGGACATCGCCGAGCTCGACGCCGCCATCGCCGCGGCCGAAGTCTCACACGGCAAGTTGGTCGATCTGCCGAAGGCGCACTCCGCGCTGGAACGGATGATCACCCAGGCCAAGACGGTGCGTGGGCAGGGCACGGCGCTCACGACGTCGGCCGAGCCCGCGCTGGCCTCGGTCGAGCAGATGCGTAAGGAAAGCGTCGACATCGTCGAGGTGACCGTCGCGCAGGTGAGCGACCCGGTCATGGACACGGCCAAGCTGCGCCTGGTCGACTCGCTCAACACCCGCTCGCTGCTCGTCGACGAGCTCGCCGGTCTCTCCGAGATGCTGCGTGGTCTGCCGACCGGATCGCAGAACTTCCTCACCGGCGTCAGCACCGAGAACCACCTGCTCGAAGTGCTCGCCAACCGCTTCCCGGCCGGTGACCGGGTCATCGCCGACCTGAAGACGCAGGCCGACGCCCGGAAGAACCTGATCAGCAGTCCCGAAGTGCAGGCGGGCAAGTTGCCCGTCGGCGACCTGCGCACATCGCTCTACACCAGCCTCATCGGCTACGAGGGCGTCGTCAACGAGGCCACCAAGGCGATCGAGTCCTCGATGGACGACCTGGCAGGCGCGGCGGCGACCGGTGCCTGGACCTATACCGCGGTCGTCATCGCGACGATCCTGGCCGCGCTGCTGCTCGCCGTGTTCGTCGCCCGCTCGATGATCGTGCCGCTGCACCGCCTCCGCCTGGCCGCGCTGCGCGTGGCCGAGTCCGATCTGCCGCACGAGGTCGCCCAGCTCCGCAACGGCGCCGCGCCCGAGGACGTGCCGCTCGAGCCGATGCCGGTGCGCTCCGACGAGGAGATCGGCCAGCTCGCCCGCGCCGTCGACGATATCCACGGTCAGGCGCTGCGCCTGGCCAGCGACCAGGCGCAGATGCGTTCGCAGGTCAACGACATGTTCGAGACGCTGGCCCGCCGGTCCAAGTCGCTCGTCGACCATCAGCTCACCCTCATCGAGGCGATGGAGTACGACGAGAAGGACCCGCGCCTGCTCGAGAACCTCTTCCGGCTCGACCACCTCGCCGCGCGCATGCGCCGTAACGGTGACAACCTGCTGATTCTCGCGGGTACCAAGCAGCGCCGCACCAAGTCGGCCCCGGTCGAGATCGCCGACGTGCTGCGTGCCGCGATCTCCGAGGTCGAGGACTACGAGCGGGTCAAGCTCGGCGCCACGCCGCGCGGCTCGCTGGTCGAACCGGCCGCCTCCGATATGGCGCACCTGTTCGCCGAGCTGCTCGACAACGCGCTGCGGGCCTCCCCGCCGGAGACCGACGTCAAGTTCACCTTCGCCCAGGCGCACGACCAGGGTCTGCTGATCGAGGTCGCCGACCGCGGCATCGGTATGCCGCCCGCCGAGATGTCGGAGATCAACCACCGGCTCGAGCAGACCGCGGAGCCCGGTCCCGACACCGCCCGCCACATGGGTCTGTTCGTGGTCGGTCGACTGGCCGAGCGCCACGGTCTCACCGTGCGGCTGCGTCCGACGTTCGATACCGCGCGCGATCCGGGCGTCACCGTCACCGTGCACGTGCCGGTCGGCCTGATCGTCGCCGGTCCCGGTGGCCCGGTGGTGCCGCCGCAGCAGGTGCAGCAGCAGAACGCGCCCGCACCGCAGCAGCAGCGACCGAACCCGCAGCAGCAGCAGCCGAGCAGCACCATGCAGACCCGCGCGATCACCCGCACTCCGGGTGGCAACGTGATGGTCACCGTGGATCCCGGAACCAGCGGGCCCCCGGCAGGTGCCGGTGGTGGGCTGCCGCAACGTCAGCCGGGCAACTCGATGGCTTCGGGCGTGGCCCAGGACGCGAACGAGCAGTCGTCGCCGTCGCTGCGTCCGCCCGCGCCGGGTCAGGGGAACGTGCCGCAGCGCGGCAAGCTCGCCGCGGCGAGCCTGCCCAAGCGCAACCTGGCACCGGGTGGACCGCAGCGTCCGCCCGCCGGGCCGGGTCAGCAGGGCCCGGGTGAGCAGCAGCTCGGTGGGCCGCCGCAGGCCGGTGGTGGGCTGCCGCAACGTCAGCCGGGTGCGAACGGCGCACCGTCGCGGGATTCCGCGCAGCCGCCCGTGCCGTCGGCGCGTGACTCGGCACCGCCCCAGCGCGATCTGGCACCGCCTCAGCGCGATTCGGCGCAGACGCAGCGGGGGAGCACCCCCGGTGGGCTGCCGCAGCGTTCGCCGGGCGCCAACGGCGCCCCGCAGCGTGATCCCTCGGTCGGTCTGCCGCAGCGCGATCCGTCGCCGCGGCTGCCGCAGCGTGAGCAGACCGGTGGCCTGCCGCAGCGTGATCCGGCGACAGGTCTGCCGCAGCGTGATCCAGCTACCGGACTCCCGCAGCGTGAGCAGACCGGTGGCCTGCCGCAGCGTGATCCGGCGACGGGTCTGCCGCAGCGTGACGCCGCGAACGCGCAGCGAGATTCGGCGCAGTCGACCGGGCTGCCGCAGCGTGGCCAGGGTGCCGCGCCGCAGCGTGACTCCGAGCCCGTGCAGCGTGATCCGTCGACCGGACTCCCGCAGCGGGGCAATGCCTCCGGCGGTCTGCCGCAGCGCGATCCCGCGCCGCGCCTGCCGCATCGTGATCAGTCCGGCGGTTTGCCGCGGCTCGATCAGACCGGTGGCCTGCCGCAGCGTGACCCGTCGACCGGCCTACCGCAGCGGGAGCCGACGGGCGGTCTGCCACAGCGCGACCCGTCCAACGGCCTCCCGCCGCGAGATCCGTCCAACGGCCTCCCACAGCGTGAGCAGACCGGTGGACTGCCACAACGTGATCCGGCCAACGGACTTCCGCAGCGTGCCCAGCCCGCCCGTCCGGCCAATGGCCTGCCGCAGCGCGCAAACCCTGCACCGCAGCAGGATTCGGCCGGCAACGGTCTGCCCCAGCGCGCTCCGGCCGCGGGTCAACCGCAGCGGGACGCGCCCAACGGCCTGCCCCAACGTGCGGCTGCGCCGAATGGGCTGCCGCAGCGCGATCCCGGGGCTAGTGTTGTACCGCAGGCGAACGCCGGGCCAGGAGTGGCTCTGCCGCAACGGGATCGGGACCCTGCGGGGCCGGATAACGCTGCGTCGGCAGGGCGTGATCCGGGTCGGCACAGCTTCCGGTCCAATCCGGTCAAGGCTGCGTCGTTCTTCCAGACCAGGTTGCAGCCGGCACCCGAAGGTGATTCCGTGATGGGCGGAACGCCGATCTTCGCCGAGATGATGTCGGCGTGGCTCACGGACGAGAATTCTGACCGGAACCAGATGGCTGCCGCCTTCGAATCACCGGGTGACGAGGGTTGGCAGGCTGCACGTGCGGCCAGCGAAGCCCAGTCCGAGGTGCGTACCGCCGCCGGCTTGCCTCAACGCAGTCCGGGCGGAAGGCTTGTGCCGGGTGGTGTGAGCGGCACCGCTGATCGCACCCCGCAGCAACGCGATCCCGCCACGATCCGGAACAGCCTGAGTCGTCATCAGCAGGGTGTCCGGGATGGCCGCGCAATGAAGGCAATGAACCTAACCGGAGATAAAGGAGACCGATGAACCCCGATCTAGGTGGTACGAACCGTCAGCTGGATTGGCTGGTTTCGAACTTCGCCAACGAGGTTCCTGGCGTAGCCCATGCCGTCCTGGTCTCGGCTGACGGACTGTTGATGGCCGCGAGCGCTCAGCTCCCGGTCGACCGCGCGGAGCAGCTCTCCGCGGTGACGGCCGGACTGGCAAGCCTTTCCGTCGGCGTGTCGAATCTGTTCGAAGGCGGTACGGTACTCCAGTCCGTCGTCGAGATGGAGCACGGATACCTGCTGCTCATGGCAGTCGGCGACGGCTCCTACCTAGCGGTCCTGACCAACACCTCGTGTGACATCGGTCAGGTCGGCTACGAAATGGCACTTCTGGTCGAGCGCGTTGGCCAGACGGTCCAGGCCACGCCGCGCGTCACGATGGGTTCCTGATGGTGGGATGGACATAGACGATCACCGCATGGGGAGCGCCGAGCCCAGCCTCGTCCGCCCGTACTCCTTGACTGCCGGCCGCACCAGGCCGGCGGTCGAGTTGGCGCTGGAGGCACTCGTCGCATCGCATCCGGTCGCCATGGAGCGGCAGTACGAACTGAACAACCTCGAAACGTCCATCGTGGAGTTGTGCAGGCAATCGCCGTCCGTTGCCGAGATAGCTGCCCAGCTGTACATCCCGATCGGGGTGGCCCGGGTACTCGTAGCCGATCTGATCGAGGCCGGCCACGTCCGGGTTTCGGCAACTTTGAAAGACGATTCCAGCGACGATGAACGTCGCGAGCTGATCGAAAGGGTTCTCAGTGGACTCCGGCGTATTTGATTCGACGGCGCAGGTCGATACCCGCACGGCCAAGCCGACTTCGGCGAAGATTGTGGTCGCCGGCGGCTTCGGTGTGGGTAAGACCACGATGGTCGGCGCGGTGTCGGAGATCGTTCCGCTGCGCACCGAGGCGTTGGTCACCAACGCCAGTACCGGAATCGACAACCTGACCGGTATTCCGCAGAAGTCGACCACCACGGTGGCGATGGACTTCGGCCGTATCAGCCTCGCCGACGACCTGGTCCTGTACCTGTTCGGTACGCCGGGCCAGTACCGGTTCTGGTTCATGTGGGACGACCTGATCCGCGGCGCCATCGGCGCCGTGGTGCTGGTCGACACCCGCAGGCTCGAAGACAGCTTCGCCGCTGTCGACTACTTCGAGGCCCGCGGGCTGCCGTTCCTGGTGGCGCTCAACGAGTTCGACGACGCGCCGAAGTACCCGCTCGAGGACATCCGCCAGGCCCTGGCGGTTCCCGCCGACGTGCCGATCATGTCGATCGACGCCCGTCGCCGGGAACCGGCCAAGCAGGCCCTGGTCGCCTTGACCGAGTACGCGTTGCGCAAGGTCATGCAGGGCTACTGAGCTGGGTCTCTGCACCGATGGACGGGGCTGCCGCGATGAAGGCCGCAGCCCCGCTCTTCGTTCAGGACCAGGGTTCAGGACTCCGGTTCGGGATCGGGCCGGGTCCAGCCGAGGATCATCGCCGGCGCACAGCCCCCGGCCATGATCGTGGCCAGCATCATCAGTCCGCCCGCGTAGGCGATGCGATAGGCATCGGCCTCCGGTGAGAACGCGCTGCCGAAGATCAGGTACGCCAACGGCGCCATGGTCAGCGACTGGGTGAGCGCGAGTCCCGCCGAGCGTGCTTTGTTGCGCTCGGTGATCTCCAGTTCGTCGAGCATCTGGTCGGGTGCGTGATCCTGGCCGCCCGACGCGATCCGCAGCATCGTCCAGCTCGGCAGGAACACCAGTGCCGAGACGAGCGCGACCCCGGGCGCCCCGAACAGGTCGAGCGCGCGCATCACTCCCGCGACCGCGATCCCGAGCAGCGCGATCGTCACGATCACCACGAGAATTCGCCGTCGACGCAGCGATCGCCAGCTCTTCAGCATCCCCGCTGTCCGTTGTTCCTGCACGAGCCAGCGCCGGACCCGATAGTTCTGGTAGCGGTCGATGAGCGTGCTGGTCATGGCGTTTCGCCTTTCGTGCGTGGGTAGAGCTCGGCCGACAACGGCCCGAATTCCTTGCGGGAGAACACGACTTCGATCGGCAGCGCGAACACATCGCAGATGCGCATCGCCAGATCGAGGCTCGGATAGTGATCGCCGCGCTCGAGCGCGCCGATCGTCTGGACATTGACGTTGACGGCCTCGGCAAGCGCCGCCCGGCTCATCCGATGCTCCGCGCGCAACACCGCGATGCGATTGAAGATCGGCAGGGTTTCCCCTCGTCTGACTGGGCTCACCTAATGAAGTGTTGTAAAAACACAACATATTGTCAAGATGTCCCAATGCACCGCTGCGATCTCGTGACCGTGGCCTACCCTGTCCGGCTACGCTCGGAGCGTGCGGATGTCGGCGGATGACTTGCTCGGCCAGTTGCTCGACACGGGCTCTTTCGTGAGCTGGGACCGGGCGCCGATCGGGCCTGCCGTGTCGCCGCGTTATCGCCAGGACCTCATTGCGGCGGCCGATCGGGCGGGGACCGATGAGGCGGTGTTGACGGGGGAGGGGTTGTTACGCGGGCGGCGAGTCGCCGTGATCGCCTGCGAGTTCGCGTTTCTGGCCGGATCGATCGGGGTGGCCGCGGCCGAGCGGATCGTGTGTGCCGTCGAGCGCGCCACCGAACTCGGGCTGCCGCTGATCGCCTCGCCGACCTCGGGCGGTACTCGGATGCAGGAGGGGACAGTCGCTTTCGTGCAGATGGTGAAGATCGCGGGTGCGGTGGCCGTGCACAAGTCGGCGGGGCATCCGTATCTGGTGTATCTGCGTGATCCGACGATGGGTGGGGTGTTCGCGTCGTGGGGGTCGCTGGGGCACATCACCTTCGCCGCGCCCGGCGCGCTGATCGGGTTTCTGGGTCCACGCGTGTACGAAGCCTTGTACGGCAAGCCGTTTCCGCCCGGCGTGCAGACCGCGGAGAACCTCTATCGCAACGGTGTGATCGACGGTGTGGTGACGGTGGAGGTCTTCCGGCGTATCGCGCACCGGGCGATGAGCGTCGCCGCGGGCGCTGTCGTTCCGGTGACGACCGAGCCGGGTTGGGCTGCGCCGGTGCTCAGTCCGTCGACCGCAGCGAATCCGACTGCCAGCGCCTGGGATTCGGTGCTCAGTTCGCGGCGGCCCGGCCGGCCGGGCATCCGGGACCTGCTTCGCCATACGACACAACGGGTTCCGCTCAGTGGGACCGGTCGCGGTGAGTCCGATCGCACCGTCCTGCTCGCCCTCGCTCGGTTCGCCGGTCAACCGTGTGTCGTGTTCGGGCACGACCGATCCGGTCAGGAGGGCGAGCACACCATGGGCCCGGCCGCCCTGCGCGAGGCGCGGCGCGCGATGGTCCTGGCGCGGGAACTGCGGCTGCCGCTGGTGCTCGTCATCGATACCGTCGGCGCCGCCCTGTCCAAGGAGGCCGAGGAACGCGGGCTCGCCCCCGAAATCGCCCGCTGCCTGGCCGATCTCGTCACCCTCGACACCCCGACCGTCTCCGTGCTGCTCGGCCAGGGCACCGGCGGCGGCGCGCTCGCGCTGTTGCCCGCCGACCGGGTGCTCGCCGCCAGGCACGGCTGGCTGGCCCCGCTGCCGCCGGAAGGGGCGAGCGCCATCGTCTTCCGCGATACCGCGCACGCACCGGAAATGGCTGCGGCGCAAGGCATCAGATCGGCCGATCTGCTCGAAGACGGTGTGGTGGACCGAATTGTCGAGGAGTACCCCGATGCCGCCGACGAACCGGTCGCCTTCGCCCGCCGCACGGTCCTGGCGATCGCCGCCGAACTGGCGGCGCTGCGCACCTACGAGCCCGCTGAACTACGAACGCTGAGGCAGCGCCGATACCGGCGAATCGGACTGGCCGGAGCTGTGTCCTGAATCGCGGGCGATCCCCTGACCAGCGCCCCGCTTCTCGGTACGGGGAAACACGCGACGCGCCGTCGTTGACGCCACACCGAACCACTTCTACCTTCGAGAGGGTGACCTTCCGCAGCGAGAGCAGCCCTGTCCCCACCATCGTGCTCAATGACGGGAACGTGATCCCACAGCTCGGCTTCGGTGTGTTCCAGGTGCCCGCGGAAGACGTCACCGGGGTGGTGGCCGAGGCGTTGAAGGTCGGCTACCGCAGTATCGACACGGCCGCGGTCTACGGAAACGAGGAAGGCGTAGGCCGCGCCATCCGTGAATCGGGGATCCCCCGCGACGAACTCTTCATCACCACCAAGCTGTGGAACGCCGACCAGGGCTACGACAGCACCTTGCGCGCGTTCGAAACCAGCATGCGGCGGCTCGGCCTGGACTATCTGGACCTGTATCTGATCCACTGGCCGGTTCCGTCGGCGGGCCGTTACGTCGACACCTTCCGCGCGTTCCAGGCGCTGAAGTCGCAGGGCCGGATCGGCTCGATCGGTGTCTCCAACTTCCGGGTGATCGATCTGGAGACCCTGATCGCCGACGCGGGCGAGATCCCGACGGTGAACCAGATCGAATTGCATCCCACGCTGTCCCAGCGTGACCTGCGTCAATACGACGCCAATCACGCGATCGCCACCGAGGCGTGGAGCCCGTTGGGGCAGGGCACGCTGCTCGACAACCCCACCATCGTCGACATCGCGAAACAACTCGACCGCACCCCCGCGCAGGTCATCATCCGATGGCACCTGCAGCTGGGCAACATCGTCATTCCGAAGTCGGTCACGCCGTCGCGGATCGCCGAGAACTTCGACGTGTTCACCTTCGAACTCGACGCCGAGGCGATGGAGTCGATCAGCCGCCTCGACTCGGGCAAGCGGGTCGGCGCCGATCCGTCGACGTTCAGCGCCGGTCTGGACTGAGCGCGAGGAAGCCGGTCAGCTCGCGGGCTGCCGCCCGACCCGCCCGGTTGGCGCCGATCGTGCTGGCCGAGGGTCCGTAGCCGATCAGATGGATGCGCGGGTCGACGGCCACCTGCGTCGCCAACCGTCCGGTCATGGTGATCCCGCCGCCGGGTCCGCGCAGCCGCAAGGGTGCCAAATGGTCCAGTGAGCTGCGGAAACCGGTTGCCCACAGGATGACGTCGGCGGCCTGGAAACTGCCGTCGGCCCAGCGCACGCCGGTGGGCTCGATCCGCTCGAACATCGGCAGCCGTCGCAGCACGCCGCGCGCGCGGGCGGCTCGCAAGCGGTCGTCGAGCGGCAGTCCCGTCACCGAGACGACCGACCCCGGCGGCAGGCCCGCCCGGACGCGGTCCTCCACCAGCGCCACCGCGTCGCGCCCGTCCTGCTCGGCGAACGGCGTTTCCCGCCAGCGCGGCTCCGACCTGGTGACCCATGTGGTGGAGGTCACGAGCGAGATTTCGTCGAGTAACTGCACCGCCGAGATGCCCCCGCCGACGATGACGACATGTTTGCCCGCGAACTCGTCGGCCGTGCGGTAGTCGCGCGTGTGCAACTGGCGGCCCGCGAAGGTGTCGGCGCCCGGATATCGAGGGATGAACGGGTGCTCCCAGGTGCCGGTGCCATTGATCAGACCGCGCGTGCGAAGAGTGCCCGCGCCCTCGGTTTCGACCTGTAAGACCTCGCCTCGGCCCGCGCAGCTCTGCCCGTCGGCGGTTCGATCGCAGACGACCTGCACTGTCACCTGCCGTTGAACTCGCAGGTCGAAGCGCTTTTCGTAGAGCTCGTAGTAGTGCGGCACCGCGCTGGCGGCTCGCGCCGACTCCGATCCCGCCGGCAGCGTCTCGGCGAAGGACATCCCGGGCAGGTCGTGCACCCGATTCACTGTCGTCAGGGTCAGCGACGGCCACCGGAACTGCCAGGCGCCGCCGGGGCCGGGTGCGTGGTCGACGATGCGGAAATCGCGTTCGGGCACCAGCCCGAGCTTGCGCAGGTGATAACCGGCGGAAAGCCCTGCCTGACCCGCGCCGATCACCAGGATGTCGAAATCCGTCCTCGCCACAGCCGTCGATGCTATCGCCTTGCCGGGCGTTGTCGGCGGGCTGTGGCAGAGTGTGAACATCCACGAAATCTCGGAGATTCTGGGGAGGATGCATGCTCGGCGTGACCCGCGATGGTGATGTGATCACCATCGAACTGCAGCGCGAGGAACGGCGTAACGCGCTCAACGAGGACCTGGTCGGGCAACTGCGCGCCGCGATGCTCGACGCGGTGGCACAGGGTGCGCGCGCCATCGTGCTCACCGGCCGCGGGCCGATCTTCAGTGCGGGCGCCGATCTGTCGGGGGTGTACTCCGAGTCGTTCCTGAGCGGTCTGCTCGACATGTTGCACACCATCGAATCCGTTCCGGTTCCGGTGATCTCGGCGATCAACGGTGGTGCGCTCGGTGCGGGGGTGCAGTTGGCACTGGCCTCGGACCTGCGGGTGATCGAGCCCGACGCCTACATCGCGGTGCCCGCGGCCAAGCTCGGCATCTCGGTCGATCGCTGGACGGTGTCGCGGCTGGCGGCCCTGATCGGTGGCGGCCCGGCCCGAACGATCCTGCTCGGCGCCGAATCCGTCTCCGCCGCAGACGCGTACGCCTACGGCTTCGCCAACAAGCTCGGCACCCTCGCCGACGCCAAGGACTGGGCCAAGTCCATCGCCGCGCTGGCGCCGCTGTCGCTGCAAGCCATGAAACTGATGCTCAACGACGACGGCACCGGCGATCCGGCGAGCGCGCAGCAGCAGGCCGCGCTGGCGGCCGCGTGGAGCAGCGACGACGCGAAAGAGGGCCGCCTGGCCCGGCAGGAGAAGCGCCCGGCGAAGTTCGTGGGGCGCTGATGCGGATCACACGGCTGGCAGGTTCGGTGGCGAGCACCTTCGGTCTCGCCTGGATGGCCCGCGCGGTGTGGGGCCTGCCCACCTCGATCGGTGCGGGCCCGTCGGCGATCGCGCCGACCGCGATCGGCAAGTCCTCCTATCGCGACGGCCGTTTCCACAACACCGAGCCGAGTTCGATGCTCGCCGCCGGTGCCGCGCCGTCGCTGATCTGGTCGGGGCTCACCAAGGGACGCATCGGCCGCCCTGCCAATCCCGTCCCGCTGGTCACCCCCGCGGTTCCCGAGCAGGCCGCCGAGCTCGCGGTGACCTGGTACGGGCATGCCAGCGCCCTGGTGGAGCTCGACGGCTACCGAGTGCTGGCCGACCCGGTGTGGAGCGAACGGGTCTCCCCGTCCCCGGTGGTCGGCCCGGCCCGGCTGCACCCGGTCCCCGGTGAGCTGGCGCAGGTGCCGCAAGTCGACGCCGTGATCATCTCCCACGATCACTACGACCACCTCGACAAGGCCACCGTCGACGAACTCGTCCGCACTCAGCTCGCCCCGTTCGTCGTGCCCACCGGCATCGGTGCGCACCTGCGGCAGTGGGGCGTGCCCGAATACCGGATCATCGAGCTCGACTGGGGCGGCTCGGTCTCGCTCGGTCGCGACGCCGACGACCGCGGCCTCACCATCACCTGCGCCGAGGCCAGACATTTCTCCGGCCGCGGGCTCGTCCGCAACACCACGCTGTGGGCTTCATGGGCGCTGTCCGGCCCCACCAAGCGGGTCTATTTCGGCGGCGACACCGGCTACACCAAGGCGTTTGCCCAGGCGGGCGCGGTGCTCGGCCCCTTCGATCTCACGCTGCTGCCCATCGGCGCCTACGACGAGCGCTGGACCGATGTGCACATGAATCCCGAAGAGGCGGTGCGTGCCCACGCCGACCTGTGCCTCGGCGACGCGGGCTACGGCCTGCTGGTCCCGATTCACTGGGCAACGTTCAACCTGGCCTTCCACGGTTGGTCCGAACCCGTCCGGCGCCTGGTGTCGGCCGCCGCGGATGCGGGTACTCCGGTGGTAGTGCCCAAGCCGGGCCAGAGGGTGGTTCCGAATGACCTCCCACCACGGGATTCGTGGTGGGAAGATGTGGAGTGACCCTCCTCGCGAAAGGAACATCGACAGATGAGTCTCGTGGATACCTTGAAGGGCTTGCTCGGTAAGGGCAAGGTAGCGGTCGAACAGAACGCCGACAAGATCAATGAGGCGGTCGACAAGGCCGGCACCTTCATCGATGACAAAACCAAGGGCAAGTACAGCGACAAGATCGAGAAGGGCAAGGACGCGGCCAAGAAGGTCGTGCCCCCGCAGGCAGGTCCCGGCACTGCCCCCGGCGGCCCCACTCCGACAGATCCGGGACCCAAGGCCTGATTCGGTGCGCGGGGACCGGTAGACGGTCCCCGCCGTCCGATCGCGTCGATGGTCCGCCGGGAATTTCGGGGCGCTCCGGGAGAACCGGACATCGAGGTTGAGCTCAGCAACCTCGACAAGGTGCTGTACCCGGCGACCGGCACGACGAAAGGCGAGGTGATCGCCTACTATTCGGCGATCACCGAGGCGGCGTTGCCCCATCTCGTCGGCCGTCCGGTCACCAGGAAGCGGTGGCCGAACGGGGTCGACCATGCCGATTTCTTCGAGAAGAATCTGCCCGAGCACGCGCCCGCGTGGATCCAGCGGTCCGCGATCGAGCATTCCAGCCGCCGGGTGGTGTACCCGCTGATCGATTCCGAGGCCGGGATGGCCTGGCTCGCGCAGCAGGCGGCGCTGGAAATCCATGTGCCGCAATGGCGTTTCGACGCGGACGAGCGCGGCCCGGCCACCAGGATCGTGTTCGATCTCGACCCCGGCCCCGGCGCGGGTCTGGCGGACTGCGCGCGAGTGGCGCTCGCCGTGCGCGACATGGTCGCCGATATCGGCATGCGGGCATTCCCGGTGACCAGTGGTAGCAAGGGAATTCACGTCTATGTGCCGCTGGATCGGCCGGTGAGTTCGCGTGGCGCGTCCACTGTCGCCAAGCAGGTAGCCACCAATCTCGAAGCGCTGCACCCGGATCTGGTGACGGCGACCATGGCGAAGGTGGCCCGCAAGGGCAAGGTGTTTCTGGACTGGAGCCAGAACAACGCAGCCAAGACCACCATCGCTCCCTATTCGCTGCGCGGTCGCGCCGAACCCAATGCCGCCGCCCCGCGCGCCTGGTCCGAGATCGAAGACCCGGACACGCTGCGCCAGTTACGTTTCGACGAGGTGCTCGCCCGCTGGAAAGCCGACGGCGACCTGCTGGCCGAACTCGATCCGCCGCTTCCCGCCGACTCCGAGGCCGGTCGGCCGACTGCCCGCCACGATTCGCTCACCAAGTACCGCAGCATGCGCGACCCGCAGCGGACGCCCGAGCCCGTCCCCGAGGCGACACCAGAGCCCGGCCCCGGCAACCGCTTCGTCATCCAGGAACATCACGCCCGCCGCCTGCACTGGGACGTGCGGCTCGAGCACGACGGCGTCCTCGCCTCCTGGGCGGTGCCCAAAGGTCCGCCGACCGAGCCGAAACACAATCGCCTTGCGGTGCGCACCGAGGATCATCCCCTCGAATACCTGCACTTCCACGGCACCATCCCCCAGGGCGAATACGGTGCGGGGGAGATGACGATCTGGGATTCGGGCACCTATGTCACCGAGAAATGGCGCTCCGACGAGGTGATCGTCGAACTCGCCGGCGAGCGGGTGTCCGGCCGCTACGCCCTCATCCAGACCAAGGGTGACCAGTGGCTGATGCACTACATGCGCGACCAGACCCGCCGAGAACCCGTGGTGGACAGCGGTTTCCCGCGCGGATTGTCGCCCATGCTGGCCACCGCGGGCGATGTCGAATCGCTGCCCGCCGCGGACTGGGCCTTCGAAACCAAGTGGGACGGCTTCCGGGTGATCGTCGAGATCCACGACGGCGCCGTCACCGTCCGCAGCCGCGCGGGCAACACGGTGACCGCCCGATATCCGCGCCTGGCCGCCCTCGGCGAGGAACTGGCCGGGCATCGGGTGGTCCTGGACGGCGAAGCGGTGGTTCTCGACGATGCCGGGCTCTCGGACATCTCGGCGTTGCAAGCTGATTCAGCCCGCGCGGTGTTCATCGCCTTCGACCTGCTCTACCTCGACGGCACCTCGCTGCTGCGCAAGAGGTACACCGACCGCCGTGCGGTGCTCGAGGCGCTGGGCAGATTGTCGCCGTCGATGAATGTCGATGCGCTGCTGGACGGTTCGGGCGCCGAGGCGATGAAGGCCAGTCGCGAGCAGGGGCAGGAAGGGGTGGTGGCCAAGCGGCTGGAATCGGTGTACCAGCCGGGCAAACGCAGCCAGACCTGGCTCAAGCAGCGCAACTGGCGCTCGCGCGAAGTGGTGGTCGGCGGGTGGCGGCGCAGCGACAAACGGCCGTTCAAGTCGCTGCTGCTCGGCATGCCGCACGAAGACGGCCTCGTCTACGTCGGCCGGGTGGGTACCGGTTTCGGGGACGAACAGTCGCGTCGGATCGCCGCCGAGCTCGACGGACTGCGGTGCGAGAGTTCCCCGTTCATCAACGAGATGACCGCCGACGAACGCCACGACGCGCAATGGGTCACCCCCGAGCTCACCGGCACTGTCCGCTTCCAGGCGTGGACCGACACGGGACGGCTCTGGCATCCCGTATGGGACGGTGTGACGAGCTCGCCACGATGATGCCCACCCGCGAAAGCTGCGATGTTGCTACGGTAATCGCGTTGTACCCGGTGTCGAATCAACGAGGAGTGCGCGGTGGATTTCAAGAACCTGGCGGGCAAGGCGATGGACCTGGCTGCCCAGCATGCGGACAAGGTCGACGGCGTCATCGACAAGGCGGGTGACGTGGTCGACGAGAAGACCGGCGGCAAGTTCAGCGGCCAGGTCGACTCCGCCCAGGATGCCGCCAAGAACGCCATCCGCGACTGAGTTTTCGGCGGCTGGCGCCGCGGGATTTTCGGCCCTGTGGGCCTCGAATCCGAGGGACGATACTGCGCCTTCGGCGTTCCGTCTCGTCCCTCGGATCCGCGGCGGCCGAAAATCCAGTGCTGAGAGATTGCCGGGTCGTCAGTTTCCGGTCATCAGGGCGGAGATCGTGTCGACATCGGTGACCAGCGCATTGCCCTGGAAGGCGAAGTCGTCGTAGGCGCGCGCCATCGCTTCCTTGTCGCGGCCGCCGCAGGCGTCACCGATCACCACGGGTACGAAACCCAGATCGGTGGAGTGGGTCACGGTGGGCGCGATCCCGATTTCGAGTGCGACACCGGCGATGGCGTAGGAGCCGATCCGCAGATCACGCAGCAGGGTCGCGAGGGGTGTGCCCTCGAAGGCCGACATCGACATCTTGTCGAAGACCAACTCGTCTTCGCGCGGCACCAGTTCGGGCACCAGCTCGAACGAGGGCGTATCGCGTTGCAGAATGAAGGCCACGTCGTCGACGGATTCGGCATTCTGCCAGCTCATCAGCAGCCGCATTCCGTACACGCCGGTCAGTCGCCGCGGCGGGAAGAAGTGCCGGAGGAAGATCACCGGATAGCCGCCGCGCCGCGCGGCTTCGACCACCCGCACGACGCGTTCGGTGATCTCCTGGCCGTCGGGCAGCTGGCCGAGAACCCCGACCTGCATGTCGTAGACGATCAGCGCCATCCGGTCGGGCGCGCACAGATCGCCGAGGCTATCGGGAATGTCGAGTCCGTTTCCTTGTCGCACCGACGCCAGTGTAGGCGTCGGTGCGAGGGAGGAATCGAACTGTGGCGCAGACTATTTGGTCTGCTGCGCCCACTGCGTGGTACCTGCCGGTGCCTGGAGGGTGTTGATCAGATCCATGCCCGCGATGACCAGCGCGGGTCCACCGACAATGATCGTGCCGATGATGCCGCCGACGCTGGCGCCGGTGACGAAGCCCGGGATCGCCCCGACGCCGGGGATGAGGACACCGCCGACGATCAGGCCGATCACCGCGCCCAGACCCATGCCGACGAAGCTGCCGACGGCGGTGGCCAGGCCGAAGGTCGACGCGAAGTTTGCCTGTGCCGCATAGTTTTCGGCGGGCGAGGCGACCGGCGTGAGGTTGGGCTTGGCCGCGGCGACATCCTTCACCGCGGTCAGCTCGAGTACGTGGCCGTCGTCGCGGACCGCGTGCGGCAGCGGGTACTCGAACTTGCCGTCGCGGACCGAGAGCGGCATCGACACGAGGGTGGCGCCTGCTTCGTCGCGGATGTCGACCGTACCGCCGGTGACGACGAAGGTGCCGTGGGTGAGGGTGGTGATGAGGGTGTTGCCGACAACCTCGGTGCGGTAATCGACGTTCGGCGTCACCGGGTCGGCCCCGGCGATCCCGGTTCCCACCAGCGCGGCTGCGAGCACCGGAATAGCGGCCGCGGCGATTTTGCGGATGATCATGTGAACATTTCCCATCTGGATTTCATCAGGTGTGAGTGCTCGAACAAGCGCCATGGTGGTGACTTCCCCCGAGAAAGTTTCGTGACCGGCGCGTGAAGCTGCCTAGCTCGATTTCTGGACGAACCATAGCCTGCACCAGGGTTTCGGGGCAGTGAATTCGGGGTATTGCGCTCAGCCGATGATGTTGCTCAGCACCACGGCGCCCGCGCAGACCACGACCACGACCGCGAGGGCGATGGCGTCGCGGCGGTGCGGTGCGCTCGGATGCGCTGTGAGCATGCCGGTGCCGCCTCGGGCGGTGATCGCCTCGCCGAGTTCGCCCGCGCGCCGCGACGAGACCGCCATGCACGCGGTGAGGATGTCGATGAGCGGGTTGTCGGCGGCGCGGTGCATCAGGTTGTCCTTGGGGCGCAGTCTGCGTGCGGCGCGCAGCACCCTGATCTCGTCGAACAGCAGCGGCAGTCCGCGCAGGGTGAGTGCCACGACCACGGCCCATTCGTCGACCGGCAGTCGCAACTTACGCAGCGGTGCACCGAGTTTCGCGAGGGCGGGGGCGATCTCGCCCATCGGCGTGGTGAAGGCGATCAGGAACGAGGCGGCCACCAGGACCAGTCCGAAGACGAAGATCTGCGCGTAGCCGAGCACCGCCTTCATCCCGATCGGTGCGTTGATCAGTGCGCCGAGCACGACCAGTCCCCAGAACCACCACGGCAGCCGGGGGATCGCGCCGAGTGGCAGCCGCGCGAGTACCCAGATCAGCACCAGGAAAGCCGTGATCACGCCGAGCACCGGCCAGGACGGCAGGAACATCAGCAGCAGGCTGATCAGGAACGCGGCGATCATCTTCGTGCCTGCCCACAGGCGGTGCACGACGCTGTCGACCGGGACTTCACGCAGCAGCACTGTGCTCATGGGGTCGTGCCTTTCGGTGCGCTGGTGTGTGCCGTCGCGCCCTCGTCGCCGCGACGGCCGAGGGGCAGACCGGCCACGAAGGCAGGCTTGTCGAGTGCGCGTTCGGTTCGCGGGATCGCGTGGCCGTCGGCCGAGACCACCACGCCGCCGTCCAGGTGCACCGTGCGGTCGCACACCATCGCCATCTCGGCGACATCGTGGGAGATGATGATCAACGTCAGTCCCGAATCTCGTAGCCGGGCAAGCAGTTCCACGATCTCGGCGCGACCCTGTGGATCCAGGCCCGCCAACGGTTCGTCGAGGACGACAACCTGCGGCCGGCTCGCCACCATGGCGGCGAGGACCACCCGCTTGGCCTGCCCGCCACTGAGTTCTTCCACCGAACGGGCGGCGAGGCGGCGGTCGAGACCCACCGCGTCCAGCGCTTGCCCGACCGCGCCGGATCCGGTCGCCCGCCCGCCCCAGTCGGCGATCTCCGCGCCGACCGTCTGCTTCTGGAGTTGCAACCGGGAATGCTGGAAGGCCAGCGCCACCCCGCCGACCTGCTTGCCGACGGCGGTGCCGCGCAGTTCGCAGCGTCCCGAGGTGGGCGCGATCAGTCCCGCGATGATCCAGGCGAGCGTCGATTTGCCCGACCCGTTGCCGCCGACGATCAGGAGCGCCTCGCCCTTGTGGACCGACAGGTCGACCCCGTGCAGGGCGGGCGCTTCCCACGGCGTGCCGCGGTTGTAGGTGTGGCGCACGTCGGCGAGTTCGAGGACGGGGGCGCCCATCGGTCTGCGGCGCTGGTCTCGAGCCGGGTGAGGCCAGCTCGCGAGGTGGTCGACCATGCGGCCGTCCGCGAGGTGGATCACCCGGTCGGCGGCGGTCGCGTCGGCTTCGTGGTGGGTCACCAGGACCACGGCGGTGCCGTGTCGGCGCGGGAGTTCGGCCAGGAGGGCGACGAGCTCGCGACGGCCGTCGGGATCGATCATCGAGGTGGCTTCGTCGGCGATGAGCAGCGCCGGGCGGCGGGCGAGCGCGGCCGCCACGGCGAGGCGCTGTTGCTGGCCGCCGGACAGGGTGGCGGTCTCACGAGCGCCCATGTCGGCGAGGCCGACCTCGGCGAGGAGCGCGTCGACATCGACCTGGGCGGCCGACTCCGCCGACAGCCCCCACACCACATCGTCGGCGACCGAGACGCCGAGGGTTTGGCTCTCGGGTCGCTGGAGGACCAGCGCTGTCCCGCCGATCGCGCCCAAGCCCGCCGAACCAGGACGATCCACCGCACCCGTTGTCGGCGGCCTGCCCGCCAGGACCCGGGTCAGGGTCGACTTGCCGGAGCCGTTGTGGCCGACGACGGCGACGAACTCGCCCGGACGAATGGTCAGGTCGATGTCGGCCAGCGCGTCGACGTCGGTGCCCTCGTACCGATAGCCGACCCCGTGCAGGGATACCGGCAGCGGGCCGACCGGCCGATCGTCGAGCGGCGCGTCGAGGCGATCGCTGCCCGGCAGCCACGCGAGGCGATCGAGTACCGCCCCGAGCACGAACCAGGAGATCACCGTGCTGACCAGCACGCCGAGCGCCACCGTGGCGCCGACATAGATCCACCACCAGCGCAGCACCACGTCGACGGCCTCGGCGGCCATCCGGCCGAGCGGTTCCAGCGCGGGCGACCGGCCCGCCAGATTCTCGATGCCCTTCGCGGTGTTGCGGATCGCGTCGAAGAACAGGTCGCGTGTTCGTGCGAAGAGCAGCAGACTGCCGACGGAGAACAGACCCCAGCCCACGCTGGCGACGACTCCGAGCGCGAACACCGCGGGGAATCCGCCACCTCGGCGCTTCACCGTTCCGATGATTCCCGCCAAGGTGGCCGCGCCCATCACGCCGAGCGCGGGCATCACGCCGGCGGCCACGAAGGTGACCAGCGTTGCCGCGATAGTCGCCGTGACCAGTGCTCGTAACCGATATCGCTGGGAAAGCAGGCCCAACGGCACTGCCGCGACGAGCTGCAACGCGGCAGCCATGGGAACGAGTGAGCCGACGGTGATGAGGCCGACGGTGAGTCCGGCCATCACCGCGCCGCTCGCCAGTTCGATCGGGCGCAGGGGACCGCTGGGCAGACCCACGGGCTTGTCTCTCACGTGTCCAGTCTGCCAGGGGGTTGTGTCTGCGGGTGTGGGGCTGATGTGGAGATTGTGTGGGGTTGCCGGCAGGCGTGTCGGCTACCGCAGCACCGGGGCGGCGGCGTCCTGGTGCGCGGGGGCGGACTGTGGGCGTCGACGGAACATGCTCGGCCGCAGGCGTGCGATCGCGACGCCGGTCAGACACAGCGTGCCGCCGAGGAGCGCGGTGGGAGTCGGGACCTCGGCGAGGAAGATCCAGGACATGACGATGGCGAGGGCGGGAACGGCGTAGCTGGAGGACGCGGTGACTCCCGCCGGGGTGTGGGCGAGGGCGTAGGCCCAGAGCAGGAAGGCGAGGGCGGTCGAGACCACGCCCAGGTATACGACGCCGATGGTGGCGGAGAGCGGGGCTTCGACCAGTTCGTGTGCCATTTTCGGTGCCCATGGCAGAAGGACCACGGCTCCGGCGACCGCGCCGAGGGCGGTCGCGGTCAGCGGGTCGGTGGACCGCAGCACCAGCTTTTGCGCCACCACGCTGATGCCGTAGAGCAGGGCGGCCGCCACCGCGAGCAGCACGCCGATCCGGTCGCGCTGTCCCGGTCCGGTGAACGCGATGATCGCGGCGCCGGTGAAGCTGACCGCGATGCCGACGACCAGCAGCGGCGGGAAGCCCTCGTTCAGGAACAACCCGGCCAGCACGGCGACCACGATGGGCGCGATATTCACCAGCAGGGCGGTGGTGCCCGCGTCGAGATGCTGTTCGGCGGCGTTCACCAGCACCGTGTAGAGCCCGAACCACAGTGCGCCGTAAGCCATCGTGAGCCACAGCGCCGTGCCGCGCGGCATCCGGCCGCCGCGAAACGCCAGCACCAGCACCAGCACGACAGCGCCGACGAGCAGCCGCCCGGAGGCCATCGCCGCGGGCGAGACGTAGGGCGCGATGCCGCGGATGATCACGAACGACGATGCCCAGGCGAGCATCACGGCGACCAGGGCGAGAGCGGGCAGGCGTGACTTCATGCCTCTACGGTGGACCCGTGGAGAGGTAAGCACAAGCGGGTATTCGCCATCTAATATTCAGTAGAACTGAATCGAGGAATTGCCCATGATCGACACGCACCGCTTGATGATCTTCCGATCCGTGGTCGCGACCGGCTCGGTGGCCGCGGCGGCCTCGACGCTGGGTTACTCGCCGTCGGCGATCTCCCAGCACCTGACCGCGCTCCAGCGCGAGACCGGCTTGCAGCTGCTGGAACGGGTCGGTCGCGGCGTGGTGCCGACCCCGGCGGGGCGGGTGATCGCCGGGGAGGCCGCCAAGGTGCTCGACGAGTTGACCGCGCTCGGGTCGACGGTGTCGGACCTGCGCGCGGGCAAGGCCACCCGGATCACGATCAACTCGTTCAGCTCGGCGGGCACCAACTGGATGCCCGACGTGGTCGCCACCCTCACCCACGAATTCCCCGACACCAGGGTTCGCCTGCGCATCGTCGACGAACTGGCCGCGGTGTCGGGCAACCGTCCCGACATCGCGCTCACGGTGCGCTTGGGCAAACCGGCCCAGATCTCCGGCTACACCCACCGCGACCTGATGACCGAGCCCTACGTGGCCGTGGTCCCGGCCGACCACGAACTCGCGACACGCACCACCGTCGACGTCGCCGAACTCGAGCAATACCGCTGGATCGACAACGACACCAGCCACGGCCCCTGTCGGCAGGCAATGCTGAACGCTTGCGCCGCAGCGGGTTTCACCCCCCGATTCGTGGTGGAGACCACCGACTACCCGTCCGCCCTTCGATTCGTGGCGCGCGGTGTCGGCATCACCGTCGTCCCCCGCCTCGGCGCCACGGACCTGCCGCCCGGTTCTCACGCGCTGGAGCTGACCAACCCGACTCCGCGTCGCACGATCTGCGCGCACATCAAGGACTCCGAGTCGTACAACCCGGTCGTCACCCGGACGATGGAGTTGCTGCGGGCGGCCGCGGGCTAGTCGGATGGGGGCTGCGACAGCCAGCCGCCCATCGCGACGGTGCGGAAATGTGTTGTCAGGCCGAAGTTCTCGTCGATGACGTGGAGAGCGATAGCCGGATCGGGTGCGTAGTCCATGACGCGGTGAGGTGGCGTCACTTCCCATTCACCGCCGAGAACGGAAGCGGTACTGGGACAGGTGATCATGGGTTTGCCCGCGAAGATCGTCGCGATGGGGGAGTGGGCGTGGCCGGTGAGAATGCCGACGATGCGTGGATCGCCCGCCACCACGGCGGCCAGTCGGCCGGGATCGGCGAGCGCGATGACATCGACCACGGGACTGAACACGCGCTTGGGCGGATGGTGCAGGGCCACCAGGATCGGTCCGTCCGGCGCCTCGGCGAGCGTCGCGCGCAGCCAGTCGAAGGTGTCCTCGCCCAGCAGCCCCGCGGATTCACCGGGGATGCTGGAGTCGAGCATGATGACGGTGAGCGCCCCGACGCGGTGGACGCTGTTGACGGGAGTGGTCGAGGCGGGCTCGCCCAGCAGCGCGGTGCGAAAGTTCGCGCGGTCGTCGTGGTTACCGGGCAGCAGGTACACGGGGATGTCCGCTTGCAGGGCAAGGCGTGCTTGCGCGTACTGCTCCGGCGTGCCGGAATCGGTGATGTCACCGGTCACGAGGATGACGTCGGGCCTGCGTGGCAGGTCCGCCAGGTAGCCCATCACCGCTTCCACCCGTTCGGTGTTGCGCGCGCTGAGGTCGAAGTGGGTATCGCTGAGCTGAGCCGCCAGGATCATCGGCAGTCGCTTTCTTCTCTGGGATCGCTCCGTTGCGTCAGAGTGCGCCGGTATGACTCATCGGCACCTCTCCAGGCTAGATGACCTGCGTTTATTCGTCTTCATGAGCCGTACCACGGGCGAAAACCTGTTCGGTGGTCTGTGTCACCTTTCACGCCCATGGATCCGGCGGTTCCGGCGTGCGTCGCGTGCCGATGTACTAGCGGAAAACCCTGGCGAGCATTCCTGTAGGTTCGCGGCTCGATGTTGCGTAACTTTGTCTACGTGTCCAACGCTGATGCTGTGCGTCGTTCCCGTACGCGGGTTGTACTGAGTGCCTTGTCGATTCCGTTCACGCTCGCGCTATTCGGGTGCAACGCATCGATCTCGATCGGCGGCCCGGATTACGAGGCGCTGGAGAAGAACATCACCACGGAGCTGGACAACGCCTACGCGTCGATGTCGCGCAAGGTCTCCTCGGTCAAATGTCCACGACTGGCCGACGATCCGAAGGCAGGCGACACCTTCGTCTGTGTCGCCGACCTGGGCGGCAACGATGTGCGCGTCGATGTGAAGGTCGAAGACGACGAGGGCGCGGTGAAGTTCACGACCCGTGACGTCGTGTTCGACCTCGCCGCGACCGCGAACGGACTCGCCACCGATGTCGCGAGCCAGGTGGGCTTTCCGGTGACGGTGGACTGCGGGCAGGGACTGAAGATCGTCGAGGTCGGCAGCACCTTCACCTGTACGGCGGTCGACGCGCAGGGCGACTCGGCCACGATCGAGGTGACCGCCCGCAACGCGGGTGACAGCGACTGGCGACTCGTGGAATAGCACCCGGTGGCCGCCGGTTCGAGGTCAGCCGGCGGTGAGCTGCCGCGCGGTGTCGAGAAGTCGCGCGGCCTCGTCGGGGTCGCGCGTCACCGGCTCCCAGAAGTCGGGGCCGGGAGTGGCCTCGAGGTCGAGGATCGGTGGGGTCAGCCAGTCGGCGGCGAGGCCGAGTTTCCAGGAGTGCAGGTGGGTCCGGGGGAGGGCAGCCGTGCGGTCGAACAGCGGGTCGCCCAGGATCGGGTGGCCGATCCAGGCCAGCTGCACGCGAATCTGATGGCGACGCCCGGTCACCGGCTGTAAGGCGAGCAGTGCGCGATCGCCGTGCCGGGCGACGGTGCTGAACAAGGTGCGCGACGGATAGTTCTTCGCGGGCAGCAGGTCCGCCTCGTCGACGAACCACCGGTCGCCCTCGCGCTGGATCGCCTCTCGTGGCGCCGCGATCCGCACCCGGTTCTTGCGCCCCACACTCAACGGCAGATCGATCTCGCCGCGATCGGGCAGATCGGCGCCCGACACGATCGCCAGGTATGCCTTGCGCGCGGTCTGATTGTTGAACTGCCTGGTCAACGGTCCGTGCGCGGCCAGGTCGGTAGCCAGCAGCACCAGTCCGGAGGTCACCTTGTCGATCCGATGCACCGGATACAGCTGCGTCCCCGCCGCCTGCGCCAACTCCACCAGATCGGTGTCGTGTCGCTCCCCGGTCACCGAGATCCCCGACGGCTTGTTCAGCGCGAGCACCGCGTCATCGGCGAACACCGTGTAGTCCTCGCGCACGCTGCGCCAATCCAAGTCCACTACAACACCCTAGGCAACGGTGTGCCGGCTCCGCTCGACGGCTGGTCAGCGGGCCGCCACGCCGGAATTCCGCACGTCGCGATCATGCCTGCCGCAGGCGGTGGGGGCGCAGGCGGTTGAAACCGCGAACGCGGACGCTGCGCAGGTGGCGGATGGCGAACTCGGGGTTGTCGTCGAGTGCCGAGGCCGCTGCGTCGTCGATGAGGATGTTGCCCGGTCGGGCGACGCCGGTGAGGCGGGCGGCGATATTGACCACCGAGCCGTAGAGGTCGCCGAAGCGTTGCAATACCTCGCCGTAAGCGAAGGCCACGCGCAGTTCCGGGGTGCCGCCGACGAGCATGGTCGACTCCTGGATGGCCAGCGCGATGCGGGCGGCGGCGGCCGCGGTCTCGGCGGCGAACATCACCTCGTCGCCGACGTTCTTGATCACCCAGCCGCCGTTGTCGGTGATCGCCGAGGTGGTGGTCGACTCGAAAGCTTCGAGGAGCGTGGACAATTCGTCGGGATGTAGGTGCCTGGTGAGCCGGGTGAAGCCGACCATGTCGGCGAATCCCACCGCCAGCGTCCGCATCGAACCTTCGCCCTGCGCCTCGCTCGACCTGGCGACCGCGGCCGCCAGGTGCCTGCGCCACACATACGACTGCAACTGGTCGATGCTCGCCATGGTGGATTCCGTTGCGGCACTCACCCGTTCCGCCAGCGGGATCGCGGGATCGGCCGCGGCGGCGCGCGCCTTGATCTCGGCCAGCACCAGGTCGGCCTGCCACTCCGCCAGCCGCGCCATACCCTGGCCGATCGTCCGCGCAGCCGCGGCCTGCTGCCGGATATCGGACGCAGCAACAACTTTCATGCTCCGGAAGTTGGTGACCGCCGTGATGTCGATCTGCGTGAAGTCGACCTGGTCGTCCTCATTGGCCGGAAACCCCAGCGCCGTCCACAGCCGCCGCGACTCCGACTCCGGCACTCCCGACTGCTCGGCCACCTGCGTGCGCGTATATCGGCGCTGCCCACCGAGCAGCGCTTCCTCGACACTGCGCTGCACCAATTCGGTCATCTCGGCCTCCGGCATACCCAGACTCTACGACTGCGCCGCGCGAGCGACAGGCATCCTCGTCTTCGCATTGGCAACGTTCATAAATCCGGGCCCCGGTTCCCCTCCGGTGACACCTGGCACAGCGCCGTCATGCCTGGTAACCCGTGACCTGGTCGCTTACCTACCGGTGCGCAACGGATGGCGCAAGTGCGTACTTGTCCGCGTGCGGACCCGAATCGAGACTCGGTTCAGTGGGTCGGCCGATCGACTTCGCGGCCTCACCACCTTCGCCGCCACGCGCGAGAGCCTGCTCGGCGTCGACGCGCCGGCGGGTCGCGACCTCATCACCCTGAACAGCGGAACACCCTACCGAGCACGGGAATTCGCGCGCTTCGCGCACCTGTCCTGGCACGCCCCGATGCACGAGCTGTTGGAGCGTGCGGTCACCGCGGGGCACGGCCGCACAGCATCACCGCGGTGATCGAGCTGCTGAAGGCGCGTCAGCGCAGCACGCTGTAGGTGGCCGACAGGGTGAAGCCGTGCTCGCCGACCTCGCAGCTCACCGTCCCCTGGTAGCCGACGCCGCAGGTGGTGTTCTCCCGCGTGATCCGGTGGCCTTCGGGGAGCACCTTCGCGGCCGGGTGGGTGAAGATCGGGCTGTCGGCGTCGACGAAATGCGCCGGTTCGAGGATCCCGGCCCGGAGCTGGTCGGTGCCCGCGGGCGCGTCGATCGGGACCGCGTCACACCCGGCCGGGCCGTTGTTCCAGTAGATGGCGCAGTGCCGTCCGTCGGGGGTGGTGAAGAAGACGCTGCCCGCGTATTCGGGTTCGGGAACCTGGTACTCGACGGGGTCGACCGGTGTGTGATCACCGAGTCCCGACTGCGCCGCGGCCGGCCCCGCGGCCAGGAAACCGGCGGCCAGCGCGGCTCCGGACAGAACGGTGAGTGCGGATCGGATCAACATGGACGTCCTCCCTCGACTTGTTGTCCCTGGTATTTCGCCGCCCCGACGCACCTCGTTAACCGACCGAACAAATTCCCTTCGCATGATGCGATGCACGCGTACCGGCCGCTACCTTCTACGCTGGCTGCCATGTCGTCACCCGCTCTCGGCGAGTTCCTTCGCACCCGGCGCGCCCGCATCCAACCCGCCGCCGTCGGACTGAGCGAATACGGTCGCCGCAGGATGGTCGGATTGCGTCGCGAGGAAGTGGCGCAACTGGCCGGAATGAGCGTGGACTACTACACCCGGTTGGAGCGGGGGCGCGACGAGGATTTCCCCGATTCGGTGCTCGACTCCGTTGCCCGCGCCCTGCGTCTCGACGCCGCCGAGCGCGACCACTTCTACATCCTGGTCCGTCCCGCCGACCCCGACTACAACTACGCCCCGACCGTTCGCCCCGGCACCCGGCTGCTCCTCGGCTCGATCACGACGCCCGCGTTCGTGCTCGGGCGCCACATGGAAGTGCTGGCCTGGAACGACATGGGCGACAAGGTCTTCGGTTTCGACGCGGTCACCGACTCCGAACGCAATCTGGCCCGCTTCACGGTGCTGAACCCCGCGGCCGGCGTCTTCTATCCCGACTGGGAACCGGTTGCCGCGGAGACCGCCGCCTATCTCCGTCGCCAGGTGGACCGCTGCCCGCGCGATCGCAGGCTGACCTCGCTCATCGACGAACTCACCGCCGACAACCCGGTGTTCCACCGCATCTGGTCGATCCACACCTCCGCGGGCAATCCGCACGGCCGCAGGCTGATCCAGCATCCGGTGGTCGGCCGGATCGAATTCGGTTACGAGACATTGGCTTTGCCGGGCGACCAGGATCAGCTGCTGGTGGTGTACACGGTGATCCCGGAGTCGGCGGCCTGCGACGCCGTCGCCGCGTTGGGTGCGCGGGAACTGGTCGGCGTTCGCTGACGAGACGGCTCACCGGGGTTGGAGCCGTTAGCCCCCGGATGAGACGCTCGAAGCATGACGATCGAGGAAATCACCGACTACGTGACCGGCCTCGGCGGAGTGTTGGTGCTGCGGCCGACCGAAGGGAGTGAAGCTCCCGAGATCAGCTGGGGCGACACCTTCTTCTACTACGCCCCCGACGGCGTCGTCCCCGCCGGTCAGCCCTTCGCCACCATCGTGACCAAGGACTACCCGGGCGACGAGACATCCGACCTGAACCGCCCCGGCAGCTTCCGCGTCAACATCGCCGTGAGCAAGACGACCTTCACCGAAGCGGCCGCCCCGACCGACGCGAGCATCGAGGACACCGTCGTCGCCCACCCCCTCTACGCTGCCGCGAACTGGCTCGCGGTGGTGAATCCGGGGACTGCCACCGAAGCGACGGTCCGCGAGTTGTTGCGCGAGGCCCACGACCGGGCACGCACCCGATCCGAGCGACGCTCGGCCGAATAGCCCCGACTCCCGCCGGAGGGTCGCTATCTATTTGCTGATTACTGTCCTGTGACGGACGGGTCGCATGGTCGCGGTTTACGCCCTCCGGCGCGGTACCTTTCAGGTATCAACGAAAGGGGAGGTCATGTCAGTACATTCCAGGCCTGTGCGTTCGTTATCCAAAGCCAGGCTCGGACCCGTCGAATTGATCACCGGCGGATTGCTGTCGACAGCCGCGGCGCTGGCAATGGTCGGCCCCCTGATCGCCGCCCTACTGATCCGCCGCAGCGGCGCGGGCCGAACCGACCCCACCGCCCCCCTGCTCCTGCTGACCCTCGCCCTAGCCCTCGCGATCACCGCCGCCCTCACCATGTTCGCCATCGCTCGTCGTCGCCGGCGTTCGGGTCAGGCTGGTTCGTCCTAGCGGCCCTGCGGAAACCGGTGGGGCGTAATCGGATCGGCTATCCTGGGTGGTGATCAGGGAGGCTGCTCATGCCCATCAAGTTCCGTCAGCGCAAATCCTTCGGCCCGCTGAAGTTCAATTTCACCCAATCGGGCCTGTCGTCCTGGGGCATCAAGATCGGCCCCTGGTCCTGGAACTCCCGCACCCGCAAGAACAGCGTCGACCTCCCCGGCCCCCTGAGCTGGCGTCAACGCTGATCCGGGCGCTGCCCGCCGCAACGCTATCCACGCACAGCGCGCGCAGGTCGAGGCCTAGGTGCAGCCGGCGTCGGGTCGCAACGCACATCAACTCGTCCGTTCGGCGCGAAGGCGATCGAATGCTCGGTGTGTAGGGGTCCGGTCGAGGAATGCGGTGATCTGGGCCGAGCAGTTCTCGATGGTGTCGGTGCTGGTGTCGAGTTCCAGGTCGTAGGTCCTGTGGGCGTGGACCGAGTGGATCTGACCGGCCGCGGTGCCGAGGGGGCGGTCGCCGCGTCGCTGTTCTCGGCGTTGTAGTTTGTCGAGTGAACAGTGCACGCCGACGAAGACGACGTCGATGCCGTCCATCACCGTCAGGCAGTCGCGCAGGCGCCACGACTCGCTGAGGACATGGTCCATGATGATGTCGTTGCCCGCCGAGGCCATCGCGGCGACGGCTCGGTGGAACCCCGCTCGGGTCCGGCGGAGAACGTCGACGAGTTCGGCGGGATCGAGTTCATAGGTCCGAGATTCCGACCGCATCGCGCCGATCATGTCGACGCCCATGTGAAAGAACGGGCGTTCGAGGTCGATCAGCAACTGCCGCGCGATGCTCGACTTGCCCGAACTCGATACCCCGTTGAGAAGAACGACCTGACCGGGCTGCTGCGCACGACCCCATGAATCTTGCATGCGCCCAGCCAATCACCGGCCTGGCTTTACCTCAACCGTGGTTGACGAAATCGTGTTCAGCTCGCGCCGCCGCTGTCGACTACTCCCGTCAGGGCCGGACTGGACAGGTCTACTGATGTGACAGCCGCCCCGAACGGCCCGTGTCGGTTTCGTCCAAGACAGTGCGGGGGAGCGTTCCCTAGGCTGACCGCAGGCAGTTTCCGACGCTCGTACTCAGGAGGATTGTGATGGCACGCGAACTGGTTTACACGGGATTCATGTCGCTCGACGGCGTGGTGGACTCGCCCGGCGGGAAGGTCGAGGGGCATCGCAGCGGCGGGTGGGTGATGGAGACCGAGTTCGTGCCGGAGGCGTATTCGCTCAAGGGCGAGGAACTCGCCGACACCACCGCGCTGATGTTCGGCCGCCGCAGCTATGAGGCGTTCGCCCCGATCTGGCGCGATTCCGAGGACCACGCCGCCTACAAGGAGCTGCCCAAATATGTTGTCTCCTCGTCGCTTACCGACGACGCGCTGATCGACGGCTGGGGCGAGATCACCATCTTGCGCTCGACCGAGGACATCGAAAAGCTGAAGCAGACCGACGGCGGCCCGATCTACATCCACGGTAGTGCCGAACTGGCACAGCGACTTTCGGACGCCGACCTGATCGATCGGTACAACCTGCTGGTGTTCCCGGTGCTGCTCGGCGCGGGCAAGAGCCTGTTCGGCCGGGCCGACCGACCCAAACAGCAACTGCGCCTGCGTGACTCGGCGACCTACTCCAACGGCGTCGCCAAGATGGTCTACGACGTGGTGCGCTGAGTGAGGTCCAGCGCGATCGCACCGCTGCCGCCCTCGCGCAGCTGCCCCGCCGTCCGCCCGACGAAGCGGCGCAGCGCGCGGGCGAGGTGGGGCTCGTCGTAATAGCCGAGCTTGTCGATCACATCGTTCGGCGTCTCGCCCGCGCTCAGCAGCAGCGCCGCGGTGCGCGCACGCTCGATCTGCCGGACTGCGCCCTGGGTGAGGCCCGTCGCCGCCCGGAAGCGACGCTCGAGCGTGCGCTCGGTGATCGCGGGCGTCAGGCCACGCAGCGTGTCGGCGACCAGGGCATCGCGGACCACGACGCCCTGGCCGACGAGCCGCTCGACCAGCGCTTCCGCGTCGTCGACGCGCGGTGTTTCCCATCGGTCGCCATCCAGCCAGAACCCCCGTGTGGTCACATCGGGCAGGACGATCCCACTGTCGACCAGGGTCGTCGCGGTCACCGCGCGCAGCGAGGTGCCGACCGCGAACTGGATGCCGACGAAGTCCGCCCCCTCGGGAACGGGCGCGGTGCTGGTGGCGACCTCCGGCCCGGTGACCGCCGCGGACGGCACACCCTGCTGCTCCCAGAACACCAATCCCCAGGTCTCGGTCGCCACGGACGTCATCTCCGTGACCTGCTCACTGCGGCAGGTCCAGACCGACTCCACCCACGGCGAGTCCGATAATCGGGTCTCGAACACCAATCCCACCGTCGCGATCCTAATCGCGCGGGTTGTCGGATTTCGCGGAAGTCGGCCTGGCCCGTGGTTCTACGGGAGCGGCAGGCAGGAGCTTCCGGTATTCAGACCGCGCCCTACGACCTCGACCGTGATGTAGTCCGTCGAGGTGTATTGCCCGGGCTTGAACTGCTGGGCGACAAGATTCTGACGACCGGTGTACTCGGGCGTCCAGTCGAAGGTCGCGGTGCCGTTCTCGGGATGGTAGACCGCGACTCCGAGCTGTTTTCCGTTCCCGGGGACCGAACCACCGCTGATGCCGATGGTCACCTCCCCGGCTTCGGAAACCGGTGCGTCGACACCGACTGTGACCGTGTACGAGCAGCCGGTGCGTAGGCCCTCGGCCGGCTGCTCCACGCTCACTCCGGTGACTGCCGCGGTCGCATTCGGTGCGGCGAGCACGGCGGGCACGGCGGCGAGCATCGCGGCGAAGCCGAATCTGCGGGTCCGAACATTCATGGGTTTTCCTTTCTGCGCGTGGTTCAACGTTCGCATGATCAGGCCGGTCGCAGTGGGCCGATGAAGGTACCGCGTGGTCATGCTCCGAATCCGCCGTCGATGTTCAGGCTGGAGCCGGTGATGTACGCGGAATCGGGCCCGGCGAGATAGGACACGAAAGCGCCGACCTCCGCGGCGGTGCCGAATCGGTCCGCGGCCATCACCGAGAGCATGGTCGACGCGGCGGGCCCGTCGGCCGGATTGGCGTCGGTGTCGACCGGGCCCGGCTGGATGTTGTTGATCGTGATTCCGCGCGGGGCCAGCTCACGCGCGAGACCGCGGGTCAGGCTGGCCAGCGCGCCCTTGGTCATGGCGTAGATCGACCCGCCGGGGAACGGCATGCGGTCGGCGTTGATGCTGCCGATGTTGATGATCCGCCCGCCGTCGCCCAGGTGTGTCAGCGATGCGCGGATGGCGACGATTGCGGACCGGACGTTCACTGTCAGCATCGTGTCGATCTCGTTCATGGTCAGGTCGGTGATCGTGGTGAAGCTGCCGACGCCGGCGTTGTTGACCAGGATGTCCAGTCCACCGAACCGGTCGACGGTGTGCGCGACGGCCCGCTCCACGTCCTGTTCGCGCAGGCTGTCGGCATGGATCGCGTGTGCGGTGCCCCCTGCGGCGACGGCCGCGTCGGCCACGGAGGCCGCGCTCTTCGCTGAATTCGCATAGGTGAACGCCACTTTCGCGCCGTCGGCGGCCAATCGGGCGACGATGCCGGCGCCGACGCCCCTGGATCCTCCCGTTACCAGCGCGGTCTTGCCTTCGAGCAGTCCTGTGGTCATGTGCGGCATCCTTCGATCTGTTTATGGAGTGATCACTCAAAAATTGCAGTGGGGGCGCCGCTTGTCAAATTTGAGGGATCGCTCAATAACTGCTAGTTTCGAAATATGGCAAGGCCGAGGAAGTTCGACGAGCAGGAAGTGCTCACCGCCGCGCGAGCCAAATTCTGGCGCGACGGCTACGCGGCGACGTCGGTCCAAGACCTCACCGACGCGACCGGGCTGGGGACGCAGAGCCTGTACGGCGCGTTCGGCAACAAGCACGACCTCTTTCTGCGGATCCTGGACGACTACTGCGCGTTCCAGTCCGCGGGGCTCGAATCCGCCGTCACCGCCGACCCGAGCCCATGGCACGGGCTCACGTCGGCTGTCACGTTCGAGGACGGCGGCCGCCTGGATCTGCCGCCGCAAGGCTGCCTGATGGCCAACAGCGCCGCCGCCCTGAGCGCGCAGGACGAGGGCGTCCGGGCTCTCGCCTGCCAGGTCTACTCCAGAACCCTCGCGCTGTTCACCCGGCAGATCACCCAGGCCAAGGAGCGCGGCGAGATCGACGCCGACATCGACGCGGAGCAGACTGCCCGCGCGCTGATCGCCGTCATGCAGGGAATCGAGTTCCTGCACAAATCGGGTGTCGGCGAGGAGGAGCTGCGCTTGGCCAAGATCGCAGCCCTGCAGATGATCGAGAATTCGGTCGCCCGGTGACGACCATCGGCATCATCGGCGCGGGCGAGGTCGGGAGCCAGATCGCCCGTGCGGCAATCGCGAACGGTTACGACGTCGTCATCGCGAACTCGCGAGGACCCGAGACGCTCGAGGATCTCATCGGTCAGCTCGGCCCCTCGGCGCGCGCCGCCACCGCTGCCGGGGCCGCCACCGCGGGCGAATTCGTGGTGGTGGCCGTCCCGCTCGCGATGGTCAACAACATGCCGGTCGATCAGCTCGCGGGCAAGATCGTGCTCGACACGAACAACTACATGGTCTGGCGCGACGGCAATATCCCGGTGATCGACTCGGGCGAGAAGACCGTTCACGAGCTGCGCCAGGAGCAGCTGCCGACGTCGAAGGTGGTCAAGGCCTTCACGCACATCCAAGCTCCCCGGATCACCACCGCGGGTAAACCGGCGGGCACCCCGGGGCGGCTGGCGCTGTCGGCGTCGAGCGACTTTCCCGAGGCGGTCGAACTCGTGACGAGACTGTACGACCGATTCGGCTTCGACACCGTCGACAACAGTCCGCTCAGCGAATCCTGGCGAAGCGGACCCGGTCAACCCGCTTGGGTCGCGCACGAGAGCCAGACCCGCGCTGAACTGATCGCCAATCTCGCAGACGCGCTCGCGCCATGACTCGTCCGGCGCGCGAACGCCGAGTCGATACCGCGGGGTGAGTGAGTCCCCGTACCGCAGTGGGATGTCGAGGGGTGTTCGGCATCGATAGGTTCCCAGTGGTGCGAGAGGGGAACGATGCGATACACGATCCTGGCCGCGGTGCTCGCGCTGGCCTTGACGGTCTGCGGGTGCGACGCCGAACCCCGCGCGGGCACTCTGCAACGTGACGTCGATGCGATCGCGGCACTGGGAACTACGGGAGTGCAGGCCAGGGTCGTGGGCGTCGGGACCGATCGGACAGCGGTATCGGGTCACTCGGATGCTGTTGCCCTGTATGAGGTTTCACCCGAGGGGTACTTCCGGATCGGGAGCTTGACCAAGACGATGGTCGCCACGGTGGTCCTCATGCTGGTCGGCGAAGGTCGGCTCTCGCTGGATGACTCCGTCCAGCACTGGCTGCCGGATATGGTGCGCGGCAACGGAAATGACGGGGCTGGGATCACCGTCCGGCAACTTCTTCAGCACACCAGCGGTATTCACGAGAGCCCGCCCGAAATGACCACTGCCGAGGACTATTACCGGCTCCGCTATCAGGCGCGCGATCCGTTCGACACAGTAGCGTCCGCCATGCGGCACGCACCCGATTTCGCGCCGGGTGCGGGGTGGTCGTATTCCAATGTCGGCTATGTCCTGCTGGGTCTGATCATCGAGCAGGTGGGAAACCGGCCCTGGCACGACGAGATCTCCGCGCGGATCCTCGAACCGCTCGGGCTGCGTGACACCCGCTGGCCCGGCGACGCGCCGACGCTGCCCGACCCGCACGCGAACGGGTATCAGCAATTCGAGGCCGACGGTCCGCTGATCGATGTCACCGAACTGGTGGACGCCGACGCCTCCGTCGGCTACCTCTCCACCACCGCCGATATCGGCACCTTCTATCGAAGCCTGCTCGGCGGAAAACTGTTACGACCCGAAGAGCTGGCCCAGATGCGCACCACGGTGCCGGTCGACGGCGTCACCGGGCTGGTCTGGCCCGGCGCGAGCTACGGCCTCGGCCTGTTCGCGGTGCCGCTGACCTGCGGCGGCACGTATTGGATGCACAACGGCGGTCAGACGGGATTTCTCACCAACGCCGGAGTGACCGACGACGGTGGCCGAAGCGCCGTGGTCTCGCTGTCGGCCACTCTCGCTGTCGGTGCGGACGTCACGCAGAGCAAGGGATTCGCGCAACTACGGATGGTCAACGAACTGGTGGACCACGCGCTCTGCGAGAAATAGACAGGCCGCCTCCAGGCCGACTATCCGGCGGCGCAGGGCACCGGGCGAGGGTGTTGTGGATCGAGGGCGTTGAGCAGGTAGGCGGCTGCGCGGGGATCGGCGACGATGCCGAGGTGATCGGACATGTCTTGCGGACAACCTTCTTGCAGAACGATATTCGTCACCCCGTCACCGGGCAGCAGGCCGGAGGTATAGGGCAGGACGACCTGGTCGTGGATGGTGACGATGTTGGTGTAGCTGATGCCGGGGACATACATGCCGTCGGAATGCAGGTCGACCATCAGTGGCGAACCGGTCTGTGCTTCCTTCCCGGAGGGCTGGGCGGCCAATGCCGCTTCGAGGGCTGGGCCGACACCGAGCTGGGCGGCGTATTCGCGGGCGGTGGCCAACTGATCGCCGAAGGTGCCACTCCATACCGGGGCCAAGGAGACGTAGTTCTCGATCAGGGACGCACCCCCGAATCGTTTCGCGTAATAGTTCGGCAGCAATGTGCCCAGCGAATGGCCGACGATATCGACCTTCTCGGCGCCGGTCGTGGCCTGTACCCGCTCGATGAAACTGCCGATGGTGCGCGCGTTCTGCTCCGGGGTACCCGTCATCCCGCCGAGCGCCGAAACCGGCCATGGCAGGTCCAGCGCGCCGTAGGTCAGCGAGAAGACACAGTAGCCTTCGTTAGCCAGCAGCGGAACGATTGTGCCCCAATTGGTTTGGGCGCCGGCTCCCGCTCCGCCGTGCACCATCACCACCGGATTCGGGTGTGCCGCATCGGGTTTGCAGTCCCAGTCGTTGCTGCCGGGTAGTGATCCACCGGGATGAGTCAGCTCCGCGCGTATGCCACTCCACGTGCTGTATTCCACCGGTAGTTCCGCCTGCGCGGGCCCGGCGCCCATACCTACCGTCACTGCTGCCGCACACAGCAACGACCCGATTCGCCATCTCGACATGATGAAGCCCCCATTAGAACGTGTTTCAATTCTGCCCTTCGGGGTGACTTTAGCGTGGAATCAGCATCGCCGTGGCCGAGCTCCGGGAGGTCCCGGCGCGACGCAACGGATCATGCCTGGGGTTTGCCCCGGCACAGCTCGGCATTCGGTATGTCGTCCGAAACCCAGTTCTTCCATTGCTCGTCGCTGGGATTCGAGGTGAGTTTGTCGCACAGCGCGTCCCGCCACGCGGCGGGCCCCGGAAGCTGCCAGATCCCACCGCCCACGAACGGAGGCTTGCCGTCCAAGGAGACCCGTTGGGAAACAACGAAAACACGACGTCCGTCCTTGCTGAATTCAAGAATGGGGGTCGAGCCGGCCGGGATGGTGGCGATCGGTTCGCCGATCTGACGTCCGGTGTCGGTGTCCCAGAACCGCAGCGTGCGGTCTCTCGAGGCGGAGACGAGGTACCTGCCGTCGGGGCTGTAGCCGGCAGAATCAACGCGCTTGTCGTGGCCTTCGAAAGGCATGCCGACGGGGTCGCCGCTTTCGGCGTCCCATTGGCGGATCGTCCCGCGGTCTGCGACCGCGATGCGCCGGTCGTCATGGCTGAGCGTCATGCTCGTGAAGGAGCCCTTCATTGCCTTGCCGACCGGTTGCCTCGTTGCGGTATCCCAGATACGGACGGAATCGCTGCTGAGGGAATACAAGCGACGGCCGTCCTCGCTGAACGCAATTTCGTGCACGCGATTCTTGTGCCCTGTCAACGGATCACCGATCTGCTGCCCCTCGGCCCAGTCCCAGAGTCGGACCGTATTGTCACTGCTTCCAGTCGCGAGTGTCTTCCCATCCGGACTGAAGTCGACCGTCTCTATCGTGTCCTGGTGCCCTTTCATCGGCGCTCCACGCTGCAGTCCATTCGCTACATCCAGGACTCGGATATCGTTGTCCCGGCCCACAACCGCGAGCCAGCGTTCATCCGGGCTGAAGGAGATCTGGGCGCCTCCTCGGAGGGCCTCGGAAACGATCGCATTCCCAACCTGCTCACCGGTGTCGGCGTTCAGCCGTCGCAGCGCGCCGTCACGAAGGATCACGATTCGTGGCTGATCCGTGTGGTTGTTTATCCCGTAGCCGCTGCCCAGTGCCGCAAGCTCAACCGCTCTGCTGCCGCCTACCTCGGTGGCCAACGCGGCATCGGGGTCGGCGTGGAATACCTGGGCGGTGTTGTCGGCTATAGCAACGATCCGATTGCCGTCAGGGGTGAAGGCGACGGACTGGACGGCTGCTTTGAGTTCGAGCGGATTGCCGACCGGCTGACCGGTGTTCGGGTCCCACATTCGAACGGTTTTGTCGCTGCCACCCGTAACGACCCGGGCCCCGTCCGGGCTGAACGCCACCGAATCGACGGCGCCGAAATTGCCGGTTACCGGGTTCCCGACTGCGGCGCCGGTATCGGCGTTCCAGATCCGCAACGGTGTGCCTGCGCTCAACAATGTACCGAGGCCAACGGTGTGTCCGCCGGCGGCGATGAAGTGTCCGTCGGGACTGAAGCTCAGACTCCATATCGCTTCGGCCTCGGCGATGCGCGGGTCGCCGACAGGTACCGTTTCGCCGAGCGCCGCGCCGCTGTGGGCGTCCCAGAGCTTTACCGTCCGCTCGGTACCCGCGGACGCCAGACGCTTCCCGTCCGGGCTGAACGCCAGCGCCCACACCTCCGCACCGGGCCCGCTCAGCGATGGACCTATCTGCTGTCCGGTCCGGGCGTCCCACAAACGCGCGTGATCTCCGTAGCTCGCGGCGACCCGACCACCATCCGGACTGACGACAGCGGTCAGCAGCCGATCCTTTCCGCCCGTCAGAGGCGGCCCGATCGGCTCGCCCTCGGCCGAGTCCCAGATCCGAACGATGTCGTCCCGGTCACCTAATGCGAGATACCGCCCGTCCGGGCTTGCAGCCTCGAGTGTGCCGTCGGCAACGAACGGCTCTCCGCGCGGCTTCCCCGTCTCCGTATCCACCAGCTTGATTCCGGACGGTGTGGGCGTGGCAACCCGCCGGCCATCGGCACTGAGCACGCCGCCCCGCGCAGACAGGTCGATGACCTTGTGCAATCGCGCCTCGTTCCGCAATGTCGTCACCAGCGCGCCGAGGTCGGGATTGGTCGAGATTTGCTGTGCTGCGAGCAGTTTGTCGAGTGCCGCCAACTCGCTGCCGGGCTGGCCGCCGGCCAGCATCGCCTGCGCCTGCGAGGTCAGGCGCCCGGCGAAAACCTCTCTGCTTCGGGCCGCGGCATCATCGCGGGCGACGTCGGCCGATCGCCAATTGATCGCCGCCAAGACAGCGAGCACGACCGATACGACGCACACCATTGCCAGGACAGTGGACAGCCGCCTGAGTCGCCGTCCCGCCCGCCGCTCATCGTCGAGTTCGGCCTCACGCCGGGCGGCAGCGTCCAGCAGGGCTTGCTTCTCCTTTTCCGCTCGAGCCGCCTGTGCCGCGCGCTCTTCCTCCGCGCGTCGCCGGTCGCGGTGCTCGCGTACGACGCCTGTGAGCACATCGTGCGTCAGTTCGATCCGTTGCGCGCCGTGGTATTCCTCGAGCCGCACCAGGCGCGAGCCGATCAGTCGAGCGAGTTCGTCGTCGGTCAGCCGTGACGGCACCGCGTCCTCACGGGCGTAGCTGTCGCGAAAACCCTTCTCGGTGATCAGTTCCGACTCGATGAACTGCGCGACTCGCGGTGACAGATCACGCACGCACGACGCGTAGTAGTTCGACAGAATGTCGCGCTTGGCATCCTCGACCAGCTGCTCGTCGAAGTGCGCCCGCCCACGCCGCTTCCGCTCTTCGTTGAGCTCGCGGCAGAACAGGCTCAGCAGTGCGGGCTCCACGTCCGAGGCCGTGAGGTTGTCATCGACGTCGACCCATGAGGCATCCCGGCCGAGGTGGAGGTCCTCGCCGGCGATGATGCTCACCACCCGGTGCGCGAGAGCATCGTCGATCAGGTGCTCGGCCGGCTTGTGGACCGCATCGAACGCCGCGTCGGCACGAAAGGGAAGCAGCCGCATCCGTGACCGTCCCAGCGCGGGAATGAGCGGGCACCACTCCTCGAGGTTGGGTAGAAAGTCCTCCCGCAACGTGATCAGCAACTTGAAATTCTGCGACCGTAGCCGGAAGCGGCCTGCCTCGGCCTCATCGTTGTCGATCCGCGCGGCCACCTCGTCGGAAATCCGGTTCTCGGCAAGGTCACCGAGGTCGTGCATGAATTCACGGACGAGATCGGGAACTCGCTCACCGAGGGTGAAGAGTTCCTCGAACTGGTCGAGAACGATCACCGGCGTGAGCGGATAGTTCTGTGCACTCCAGAGTTCGAAGTCCGTGCGGTGCAGGTACTCCCACAGCGATTCGTCGTCGGCGGGCAACATCGCGTCGGGCGCGTCGGCCCGGATCGAGTCGCGCACCGATCGGTGTAGCTGGCGAGACAGTGCCGTCGCATGCAGCGTGAGATCCAAGCGTATGTAGATCGGCAGGAAGTGTTCCTCGCGCAGTGCGGGAAAGAGGCCGGCTCGCAGCAGGGAGGTCTTCCCGAGGCCGGACCGCCCGTACAAGATCGTGACCGGGGCATCGCGTACGTGGTTCAGTAAGGATTCCGCTTCACGGTCGCGTCCGAAGAAGAACGCCTGCCCGTCTTCCTCGAAGGATTCCAGGCCCGGCCACGGGTTCTCGCTGTCGAGTTGCCCGGCTCGGGTGCCGATAGTCATGCCGCTGTCCGCCGCATCGCACGGATCTCATCCTTCAGCATGGCGATGAGCCCCGCATCCGGCTCACCGCCGGGTGCCCTGCCGAAGTGCAAGCGCCCGAAGCTGTCTGGCATCTGCCGGTAGCGGCTCGGGTTGTGATCGTAGTTGTCGTCGATCACCACGGGCACGATGAAGCGGCGGCTCGGGATGGAGCGTGCGCGATCTGCCGCCTCATACCATTCTTTGAAAACGTAACCTTCCTCCGCGTGCTCGGTGTTCGCGGAGATGATCGGGACGAACAAACGGACGGTTCGGCGGATACTGCTCAGAATCTCGTGCTCCCACGAATCTCCTGGGCTGAGCCGCCGCTCGTCGAGCCACACGTCACCGCCGAGACTCGTGATGGCATCGCAGACCCGCCTGGCCGCGTCGGCGTCCTCCCGCATGTAGCTGATGAAGATCGTCGGAGCGTCCGGAAGCGGACGAACGGCGGCGCCGACCGCATCATGCTGCCTCTGAGCAGTCTGCTGCACCCAGCGCGCGCGTAATTCCGCGACAAATGTCGCCGGTTCGATGTCCAGTTGCTGGACCAGCGTCTTGCGACAGTACGTTGCGAAAAAACTCGAGAGGGAAGGTTCTCGTGACGCCGAGCAGCCGGCGAGAAAGAATGGAATGCGTTCCAGCGACAGCCGGGTATTGCTGGACATCCGCAAGAGGAACCGTCCGAGCCAGTCGGGGATCTCGCAGCCGATGAAGAGTAGAGGATGCTCCTTCAGTTGATAACTGACCCAGTCGGGAAGGCTCGCCTTTTCACTGAGTAATGCGTGCAGCCACTCCAGCCGGTCCTCCTCATGGATCGCATATTGAGGCGTGGAGGCTGCTTGACCGTACAAATTCAGAATGACGGTATCGGCCGCTGTGGCCGGTTGGGCATTTCGCGACTGTTCGCTGGTGGATTGATTGGGAGAGAACGAAATCTCTCGTGCGCCTTGCCTGCCCTGGAAACGGACCGCGTTCACTGCCTTCGCGAGCACTCGGTCGGGCGTCGTGCTCACGAACAATCGCAGGTCATCGATCGCGGCGAGGTTACGAAGTGCGTCACCGGGGTCTGGATCGACCTCCACGATGATGTCGTTGATGACGCGATACAACCGCTCTATCTCGTCTTGGCCCCGCTCGCGCACGAACGCCGCCACCGCTTCATCCATGGTGGTCGGTCCGGGCGGCACGGAGAGGTTCCAGCGTTCGGCAAGGCGTTGGCCGATGAGTGTGGTGAATGTCTGATCAGCGTCGCCGATATCGACCCTGGTCACGCCGGGCCCCACAACCGGTACCAGAACCCGCTGCCGGATATGCGCGAGAAGATCGTCCCAGAAATCGTCGTTCATGCCCAAACACTCGATCCGGATTGCGCCACACAACGTCCGGCCACGCTGGGGTGGCGCAGCACCAGTGTGGAATGGCCCGAGAACGCGTCCAGTACCGAATCAACAATAGGGTCCGACGTAGTCGCGGCGTAGAGTAGTCGACTACTCGAACTTCGCCGGGCATCAGCTCGGCACAGTGCGCAATCAGCGGGCGTGGAAGCGGGGAACTGCGACAGCGCGTGCTCAACGCGGGGCAGCTGATTCTGGTACTCAGCTGCTGTGGTGCCCTCGGCAGGATTCGAACCTGCGACCTACCCTTTAGGAGAGGGTTGCTCTATCCCCTGAGCTACGAAGGCGTGGCCAGGCTGGGCTGGCCGAGCTGAGTATAGCGTGGGGTCGGGTTCGGTGGCAGAGGCCCGTTGGGCGGGGTCAGAAGGCGCCGAAATCGCCGCCGCCACCGCTGTCGTAACCTCCGCCGGTGTCATAGCCCCCGCTGTTGCCGAAGTCGCCGCCGGTGTCGCCGGGGTCGAATCCGCCCTGGTCGTTGCCGGGATCGACGGCCGCTTCGCCGGTGCCGTCCTCGAAGGCTTGCGCGTTGTAGCCGACCCCGCCCATTCCGGCGAACAGCGTCGTGAACAACAGTGCCGAGCCCGCGCCCCAGGCTCCGGCGATCAGCGCGGGCTTCCACCACGGCTCGGAGTACCAACCGGCGGGGACGGGGCGGCCCGCCACGCGTCCGCCGGGGAAGTAGTTCGGTGTGCCCGCGGAGGGGGCGGGGGAGGCGGTGATCGCGCGGCCGTTGTGGGCGATGGTGCGCTGCTCGTCGACCTGACCGGCGATGTCCTGGCCGGCGATGGCCGGGATCGGCGGGCCGGGGTCCATGTCCATCGCGGTGCGGGCGGCGCGAATGTAATAGAGGCCCTCCAGCGCGGACTGCTTGGCCAGCCGGGCTTGGGCGGGGGAGCCGGCGCGGTCGATCTGACCGCCCGCGGCGTTGTACCGTTCGGATGCGTCGGCCAGGGCCTGTCGTGCGGCTTCGTTGCGCGGAGTCAGCTGGTAGACCTGTCCGCCGAGCCGCTCGATGGTCACCCGCGCGTCGGCCTGCGCCTCCTCGAGCTCGCGCGCGTTGCGCTTGTTCTGTTCGGCACGCAGGTACAGCAGGGCACCGACGCACACGATCACGATCACGATCAGCCACCACAGCATCGCGCGCCTCATTTCGTCGAGGTGTCGAGATGCCGTCCAGTTTACTGATCGGTTGCCCAAACGCACCGACCCGTCTTGATCAGCGCGTTGCCCATTAGCTACCGGCGAGGTGGCGGGCGATGACCAGGCGCTGGATCTGGTTCGTTCCCTCGAAGATCTGCATGACCTTCGCTTCGCGCATGTAGCGCTCGACGGGGAAGTCCTGGGTGTAGCCGTAGCCGCCGAAGACCTGGACCGCGTCGGTGGTCACCTTCATGGCCGCGTCGGTGGCGATCAGTTTGGCGACCGACGCCTGGCGTGAATACGGCAGGCCCGCGTCGCGGCGGCGGGCGGCGTCTAGGTAGGTGGCGCGGGCGGTGTCGACGGCGGCGGCCATGTCGGCGAGGACGAACCCGAGGCCCTGGTGGTCGATGATCTTGCGGCCGAAGGCTTCTCGCTCCTTGGCGTAGGCGACGGCCTCGTCGAGCGCGCGCTGGGCGACGCCGGTGGCGACGGCGGCGATGCCGAGGCGGCCCGCGTCGAGCGCGCTGAACGCGATCGAAAGTCCTTGTCCCTCTTCGCCGATGCGACGTTCGGTGGGCAGGAACGCGTCGTCGTAGGCGGCGGTGGTGGTGGGGATGCCGCGCAGGCCCATCTTCTCCTCGGGCTTGCCGAAGCTCAGGCCCTCGGTGTCGGCGGGGACGAGAAAGCAGGAGATGCCGCGCGAGCCCTCGCCGGTGCGGGCGAACAGGGTGTAGAAGTCGGCACGGCCGCCGTTGGTGATCCAGGCCTTGGTGCCGTTGAGGTTGTAGCCGCCGTCGACGGGGGTGGCGCGGCACCGCAGGGCGGCCGCGTCGGAACCGGCGTGTGCCTCGGAAAGGCTGTAGGCGCCGATGGTTTCGCCCGACAGCATGCCCTCGAGCCACTGCTGCTTCTGCTCGTCGGTGCCGTAGGTGAACAGCGGATGGCACGACAGACCGTGCACGCTCACCGCGACGGCGACGGCGGCCCAGCGGCTTGCGATCTCCTCGAGCACCTGCAGGTACACCTCGTACGGCTGCGCGCCGCCGCCGAACTCCTCCGGGTACGGCAGGCTGAGCAACCCGGCCGCGCCGAGCGCGGGGAAGACGCTTTCGGGGAAGACGCCGGTCTTCTCGCTCTCGGCGACGCGCGGCTCCAGCACCTTGTCGGCGATATCGCGGGTCAGTTCGATCAGGTCGCGCGCCTCGTCGGTGGGCAGCATCCGGTCAACAGCCATGCTCGTCACAGTATCCGTCGTTCACATCGCGGTCCCTGGCGAGGCGAACCGCAGCGGATCTATTATCTGCGCATGAATGCAGATGCCCGTTCGCCCTTGGCCGAGGATCAGGTGGGGTTGGTGGTCGAGGTGTTCCGAATGCTGGCCGACCCGACCCGGGTTCAGGTTCTGTGGGCATTGGCCGATCAAGAACTCTCGGTGAACGAATTGGCGACCCGAGTCGGCAAACCGGGGCCCTCGGTGTCCCAGCACCTGGCGAAACTTCGGATGGCCAGGCTTGTGCGCACCCGTCGCGAGGGGACCACCATCTACTACAGCCTCGACAACGACCACGTCCGCAGCCTGGTCGTCGACGCGGTACACAACGCCGAACATGCCGGTCCCGGAGTGCCATCGCACCATAGGGGCCCCGATGGTCAGCCGCCCCATCCGCAGCCACCCGGTTCGTGATGACGAGCCGACCTGCAGGAATGTTGTCGGAGGAAACGATTGCGAGCCTCAAACCTTTCGGTAGCATCCGTTGTGACGTGGCTCATGCCACGGCAGGGACTTGAAGGAGCACCGATGCTGAGCACCATGCAGGACGACCAGCTCTCGCTGGCCAAACTGCTCAACTATGCCGCAACTTTCCAGGGCGACTCGACAGTGTCCACATGGACCGGTGACGGTGTTCGCACCATGACCTACCGTGAGCTCGGCGCCGATTCGGCCCGGCTGGCCAACGCGCTGCGGGGTCTCGGCATCGAAGAGGGTGACCGCGTCGGCACCTTCATGTGGAACAACAACGAGCACATGGTCGCTTACATCGCGGTGCCCGCGATGGGCTCGGTGCTGCACGCGCTCAACATCCGGCTGTTCCCCGAGCAGTTGGTCTTCGTCGCCAACCACGCCGAGGACAAGGTCGTGCTCGTCGACGGCACGCTGGTGCCGCTGTTCGCGCAGTACCTACCGAACCTGAAGACCGTCGAGCATGTGATCGTCGTCAACGGCGACCCGGCCGCGCTCACCGCGCCCGAGGGCGTCACCGTGCACTCCTACCGCGAGCTGCTCGACGCCCAGTCCGCCGACTTCGATTTCCCCGTCGTCGACGAGCGCTCGGCCGCCGCGATGTGTTACACCTCCGGCACCACCGGCGACCCGAAGGGCGTCGTCTACTCGCACCGCTCCAACTGGCTGCACGCGATGCAGGTGAACTCGCCCAACGGCATGGGTTTCCAGGGCTCGGACTACGTGCTGGCCATCGTGCCGCTGTTCCACGCCAACGCGTGGGGCCTGCCGTACGCGGCACTGATGTCGGGCGCCAACGTGCTGATGCCGGACCGCTTCCTGCAGCCCGGCCCGCTGCTGGAGATGATGGCGGCCGAGAAGCCGACCTTCGCCGCCGCGGTGCCCACCATCTGGGGCGGCGTGCTGGCCGCGCTGGCCGCCGCGCCGCAGGACATCTCGCACCTGCGTACCGCGGTCGTCGGTGGTTCCGCGGTGCCGCCCGCGATGATGCGCGCGTTCGAGGAGAAGCACGGCGTGCGCATCCTGCACGCGTGGGGCATGACCGAGACCTCCCCGCTGGGCAGCGTCGCGCACGCGCCCGCGGGCGTCAGCGATGACGACGCCTGGGAGTACCGCTACACGCAGGGTCGTTTCCCGGCCAACGTCGAGGCCCGGCTGGTCGGCGACGACGGCAAGGTCGTCCCGAACGACGGTGAGTCGCTCGGCGAGCTCGAGGTCCGCGGCGCGTGGATCACCGGCTCCTACTACTCGCCCACCGGCGCGGAGATCGACCCGGACAAGTTCGACGACGGCTGGCTGCGTACCGGCGATGTCGGCAAGATCAGCGCCAACGGCTACCTCACCCTGGTGGACCGCTCCAAGGACGTCATCAAGTCCGGCGGCGAGTGGATCTCCTCGGTGGACCTGGAGAATGCGGTGATGGGCCACGCGGCCGTCGCCGAGGCCGCGGTCATCGGTGTGCCCGACGAGAAGTGGGACGAGCGCCCGCTGGTCGCCATCGTGCTCGCCGAGGGCGCTGCCGCCGAGGCGAGCGAGCTGCGCGACTACCTGGCCGACAAGTTCGCCAAGTGGCAGCTGCCCGAGCGCTGGACCTTCATCGCCGAGGTGCCGAAGACCAGCGTCGGCAAGTTCGACAAGAAGCGCCTGCGCGCCCAGTACGCCGAGGGCGAGCTGGACGTCGTCACGGTGTAGACGAACGACAAGGCGGGCGTGGAATCGCTTCCACGCCCGCCTTTTTCGTCGATCAGCAGTTGCGCAGCTCGGGGCTCTGGTTCAAGAGCTGAGCACGCGGGCTGATGTAGGTGGTGTAGGTATCCCCACCGACGGCAGACAGCGGGAACGCCGCGACCCGATGGCAGTTCTGGAAGGCCAGCTTCACACCGAAATGCCGTTCCAGGCCGCCGCGGATGGCGTCGGAGGCCAGGGCGCGCAGCAGCTGCCCGCGTGCCACCTCGTCCGGCGGCGGGATCCGGTTGTCGGCGTATTCGTCGGTGCCGCTGCGCAGGTCTTCGGCTACCCGGCTCACCACCTCCCACGCGTAAGGCAGTGAGGTACGGACACATTCGACGAAATCGGCGTCGTCGATATTGCCTTGCTCTGCGCGTTCGAGTAATGCGGCGGGAACATCGAGGGACATGGCGCTCTCCTCCTGCTTGGGGGTGGTCGGCGGGATGCGATGCCAGGTCCGAGTCTAAACGAAATCCGTTGTCAATAACCCTGGATTCGTTCCGAAAGTGCTTTCCGGAGTGCGCTTTTCGCGTCGGCGGCCAGGTCGGTGACCAGTTCGCTTGCCGGTTGCCCGGTGCTCAGCGAGTGCGCTTGCCCCGCCCACAGATTCACTTCGTCGGTGTTGCCGCCCGCCCGCGCGGCGGCCCGCAAGGGGGCAGTGGCGTAATGGATTTCGGGGTAGGCGGCCGGCGCGTCGGCGGTGTGGTCGACGAGGAAACGGTTGCGGATCCCGCGGGCGCGGCGTCCGGTGAACGCGCGCGTGAGCATCGTCGGTTCCGGCGTCCCGATCGCACCCCGATGCACGGCGTTGGTGCCGGCTTCCGGGCAGCGCAGCAGAGCGGTGCCGATCTGGGCCGCCGCCGCGCCGGCCGCCAGCACCCCGGCCACGCCGGCGCCGGTGGCGATCCCGCCCGCCGCGACGAGCGGGCGGGAGGTGACGGCGGTGAGCAGCTGGATCAGGGTCAGCAGGCCGGGCGGGTCGATCGGGTCCTCGGCGGGATCATCGAGGAAGCTCGCGCGGTGCCCACCCGCCTCGGCGCCCTGGGCGATCAGCACGTCGGCGCCCGCCTCGACGGCGATCAGCGCCTCGGCGGGGGAGGTGACCGTGACCCACACCTCCGAGCCGACCGCGTGCAGCCGGTCCACCTCCACCGCGCTGGGGCAGCCGAAGGTCGTCGAGACCACGGCGACCGGATCGGCGACCAGCAGATCGAGCTTGTCGTCCCAGCCGTCGGTGTCGTGCTCGGGGGTGCCGATCGGGAATTCGGCGCCGAGTTCGGCGAGGTAGGTGGCGTATGCGGCCGGATCGGCCACCACGCCGGGCGCGAACAGGTTCACCCCGAACGGCGCCGCGGTGGCGGCCCTGGTCGCCTCGATCTGCGCGGCCACCGCCTCGGTGCCGAGGTATCCGGCGGCGAGCTGGCCGAATCCGCCCGCGGCCGCGACGGCGACCACCAACTCGGGGGTGGACGGGCCGCCCGCCATGGGCGCGGCGACGATGGGGACGGTCAAGGTCTCGATCACCATGGGTCGAGTCTGGTCGGTCGGGGCCGTGTTCAGGCCCGGTGACAGCGCGTGTGACGAGTCGGACAGTGTGATTGTTACTGTGCGGCACGTCATCTACCTGCGATTTCGTGACAGAAGGTTGCGGAATGGTCACGGCCGGGTAGAGTTCGCGTCACAACGTATGCCGAACCGTTACACATAGTTCGGCACGGGAGAACACCCAGGTGGTCTCCGGGCCGGTCGCAGACCGGTTTCGTTTTCCTTGTTGTCGGACGCTAGGACGAGATCTTGTCGCAGCACCGTGTGGGTCCCGAATCCATCTCCGTGCAGGCCCTGCTTGCGCACGCGGATGGCCGGAGCCCGAGCAGGAGCAGGCACCGCGCCGAGGCGTCGCGTACCGATCGTGTCCGGGTCGCCGCCAGCGCCGCGGTCGCCGCGGGCGCCCTGGTCGGCGTCACCGCTCAGATCGCCCCGGCGCTGGCCTTCGCCGCGCCGCTGCTGCCGACCCACGACGACAGCGTCGAGGAATCGGTCGTTCCCGAGTCGGCCCGCCAAGATGTCGACCTCGTCGCCGCGCAGCAAGTCGCCGCGCACGTCGAGACCCCCGCGCCGGTGACCGCGGTCGCCGCGCCGATCGCCGCCCCCGTGGCCGCGCCCTTCGGTATCGGCAACCTGCCCCCCGAGATCTCCGGCCCGCTGTCGCAGGTCGAGGACATCCTCCAGGGCATCCAGCACCAGGTCGCGCCGCCGCAGGCCACCCGCCCGGTCGCGGGCCCGATCAGCTCCGGCTTCGGCTCGCGCTGGGGTGCCATGCACTACGGCCTCGACTTCGCCGACTCGATCGGCGCCCCGATCAAGTCCGTGTCCAACGGCACCGTCATCGAGGCGGGCCCGGCGTCGGGCTTCGGCCTGTGGGTGCGTGTGCTGCACGACGACGGCACCACCGGCGTCTACGGCCACGTCAACGAAATGCTGGTCAGCGAAGGCCAGCGGGTCAACGCGGGTCAGGTCATCGCGACCGTCGGCAACCGTGGCCAGTCCACCGGCCCGCACCTGCACCTCGAGATCTGGGATCAGGGCGGCGCCAAGATGGATCCGATTCCGTACCTCGCTTCCAAGGGCGTGCCGCTGGAATGGGGCCCTTCCGCGCACTGAGCGGTGTGAGCGCGGAGCTTTCTCCGCACAGCGAGTGACGGTGGTTCTTATGAGCCCCGTCACTTTGCCGTTGGCGGGGGCAACACGTTCCTGGGCCGGGCCGATAGTCCTCTGGGCCCCGAGCACCGGGGGCACGCTGACTCGGACATTATGCGGCCGGTCTATATGATGGCTCGATCTGCACGGTGCGGGGCAGCCGCACGCGCAGACGCGATGAGAGGTGAATGAACTCGAATGGAAACTGCCCGTCGTTCTGCCCGCGGTAATCGCCGTCGCCGGTCGAGCAGTCCGACATTCGGGCAGTTGCTGACAGGAGCGGTCGAATCGGCCGCCGATCGGGTCGCGGTTCGGTTCAACCCGTCCGGTGACCCGGCCGACCAGCGTCAGCTCACCTACTCCGAGTTCGATCAGCAGTCCTCGCAGCTGGCCCGCGCGCTCATCGCTCGGGGCATCGGCCCCGGCGACGTCGTCGCCATCGGTATCGCCCGGTCGATCGACTCCGTGCTCGCGGTGTGGGCGATCGCCAAGACGGGCGCCGCCTATGTCCCGGTCGACCCGAACTACCCGGCCGACCGCATCGCGCACATCGTGTCCGACTCCGGTGCGGTGCTCGGGCTCACCACCGCCGCGCATCGCGAGGTGCTCGGAACGGCGCTGACCTGGCTCGAGCTCGACGACGCCGAGACGGCCACCCTGATCGCGGCCCAGCCCGCGCACCCGATCTCCTACACCGACCGGATCCGCACCCTCGACGAGCGGCACCCGGCCTACGTCATCTACACCTCGGGCTCCACCGGCAAGCCCAAGGGCGTCGTGGTGACCCACACCGGTCTGGCCGGTCTGGTCGCGGCCGAGCGCACGCACTACCGCGTCGCCGCCGACTCGCGCGTGCTGCACGTGTGCTCGCCGAACTTCGACGTGTCGGTGCTCGAACTGCTGCTCACCTTCTCCGCCGGCGCCACCCTGGTGATCGCGCCGCCCGGGGTATTCGGTGGTTTCGAGCTGGCGGACCTGCTGCGCCGCGAACAGGTTTCGCACATGCTCATCACCCCGGGCGCGCTGGAATCGGTCGATCCGGCGGACCTGGACGACCTGCGCGTAGTGGTCGTCGCGGGTGACAAGTTCGGTCCGGAACTGGTCGGCCGCTGGGCCGTCGGCGAGCGCGAGTTCTACAACGGCTACGGCCCTACCGAGGCCACCATCCTGGCCACCAGCACCGCGCCGATGGACCCGGCCGCGCCGGTGACGATCGGTGCCGCGATCGCCGGTGTCGGTGCGTTCGTGCTGGATTCGCGGCTGCGGCCGGTGCCCGCGGGCGTGATCGGCGAGCTGTATCTGTCGGGTCCCGCGCTGGCACAGGGTTATCTGAACCGCCCCGCCCTGACCGCGGAACGTTTCGTCGCCAGCCCGTTCGGCGCCGAATCCGGTGACGCGAACGCGCGCCTGTACCGCACCGGAGACCTGGTGCGGCGCAGCGAATCCGGTGACGGCGTCATCGAGTACATGGGGCGTTCGGACTTCCAGGTGAAGATCCGCGGCTTCCGGATCGAACTCGGCGAGATCGACAACGCGCTCACCTCGCACCCCGACATCGACTTCGCGGCGACTCTCGGCAAGACGTTGCCTTCCGGTGTGACAGCGCTGGTCTCGTATGTGATGCCCCGTTCCGGCGCCACGGTCGAGGTGACCGCGCTCGACGCGTTCCTCGCCGAATCGTTGCCCGGCTACATGATTCCGGCCGCGATCATGGTGCTGGACCGGATCCCGCTGACGCCGGTGGGCAAGCTGGACCGAAAAGCGTTGCCCGAGCCTGTTTTCGCGGTACGTGAGTTCCGCGCCCCGGTGACGCCGGTGCAGCAGGTGGTGGCCGACATCTTCGCCGAGCTGCTGACCGCCGGTGCGCCGGAAGAGATCCGGGTCGGCGCCGACGACGACTTCTTCGAGCTCGGCGGCAACTCGCTGCTGGCCGCGCAGGCCGCCACGCGCCTCGGCGCCGCGCTCGACACCAGGATTCCGGTGCAGGTGCTGTTCGAGGTCAGCACCGTCTCGGGGCTGGCCGAACGCGTCGAACGTCATATCGGCACCGGATCGGGTCAGGAGCTGGTCGCGCAGCAGCGCCCCGATTCGATCCCGCTGTCGTTCGCCCAGCAGCGGATGTGGTTCCTCAACCAGTTCGATCCGGCCAGCGCAGTGAACAACATGCCGATCGCGGTGCGCCTGTCGGGCGCGCTCGACGTGGATGCGTTGCGCGTCGCGGTCACCGACCTGGTGGCCCGCCACGAGGTGCTGCGCACGATGTACCCGCCGGTCGACGGGGTCGGCACGCAGCTGGTGCTGCCGCTGTCGGACCCGCGCGCCGTGCCCGCTCTGGCGGCCGACGACGCAGGCGAGGACGCGATCGCCGCCCTGGTCACCGAGACTGTCAGCGCGGGCTTCGATGTCACCGTCGCCCCGCCGCTGCGACTGCGCCTGCTGCGACTGAGCGCTACCGAGCACGTGCTGGTCTGCGTGATGCACCACATCGCCGGTGACGGTGTGTCGATGGGCCCGCTCACCCGCGACCTGATGACCGCCTACGTCCAGCGCAGCGCGGGTAACGCGCCGGGCTGGCCCGAATTGGCCGTCCAGTACGCCGATTTCACGCTCTGGCAGCGGGCGGTGCTCGGGACCGAGGACGACCCGGAATCGATCCTGACCCAGCAGATCGACTTCTGGCGCACCCAGCTCGCCGGTGTGCCCGATCAGCTCGAGCTGCCCACCGATCGACCGCGCCCGGCTACCGCCTCCTATCAGGGTGCGAGCCTGGACTTCCGCATTCCGACCGAGGTGCACGCCGGGTTGGATCAGCTTGCGCGCGCCCATAATTCGACGCTGTTCATGGTGGTGCACGCCGCGCTGTCGGCGCTGCTCGCCCGGCTGTCGGGCAGCAGCGACATCGCCATCGGCACCCCCGTCGCGGGTCGCGGTGACGCCGCACTCGACGACCTGATCGGCATGTTCGTCAACACCCTGGTGCTGCGCACCGAGGTCGACCCGGCAGGCAGCTTCGAAGAGCTGCTCGCCTCGACCCGTGCGGTCGACGTCGCGGCCTTCGGTCACGCCGACGTGCCGTTCGAGCGCTTGGTCGAGCTGCTCGACCCGGCGCGTTCGACCGCGCGGCATCCGCTGTTCCAGGTGATGCTCGCCTTCCAGAACATGGCGCGGACGGCACTGGAGCTGCCCGGACTGACCGTCGCGGGCGTCGAGATGACCATTCCGTTCGCCAAGTTCGACCTGCAGTTCGAGATGGTGGAGGACACCGATCGCCACGGTGCGCCGCACGGCATCGCGGTCGGGCTCACCTACGCCACCGACCTGTTCGACGCCGAGACCGTCGCCGGGTTCGCCGATCGGTTCCAGCGGTTGCTGGCCGCGATCGTCGCCGCGCCCGCCGCGCCGCTCGGTGCGATCGAGCTCCTGGAGCCCGCCGAACTGGACCGGATCCTGGTGCGGTGGAACGACACTCGCCACGACCTCGCTCCGGAACTGTTGCTCGACGGCTATCGGCGTGCGGTGGCCGAGCACCCCGATGCGGTAGCTGTCGCCTACGAGGGTGCCGAGCTGACCTACCGGGAGTTCGACGAGCGGGTCAACCGTCTCGCCCGGCTGCTGGTGACCCACGGTGTCGGTCCCGAATCCCTGGTCGGCCTCGCGGTTCGGCGCTCGCTCGATCTGGTGGTCGGGATGTACGCGATCGTGACCGCCGGTGGTGCGTATGTGCCGATCGACCCGGATCATCCGGCCGATCGCATCGCCCACATTCTCGATACCGCCGCGCCCGCCGCAGTGCTGAGCACCACCGCGGATGCGATCGAGGTGCCCGCGGGGGTGCCGGTGATCCTGGTGGATTCCGTGGCGCTCGACGAGTTCTCGGCCGCGCCTGTCGAGCCGGCTCGGCCGGTCCGGCCCGAGAACCCGGCCTATGTCATCTTCACCTCCGGTTCCACCGGGCGTCCCAAGGGTGTGGCGGTGTCGCACGCGGCGATCGTCAACCAGATGGTCTACATGGGCGCCGAGTACGGGATCGGCCCGTCGGATGTGTACCTGCAGAAGACGCCGGCCACGTTCGACGTGTCGCTGTGGGGTTACTTCCTGCCGCTGCGGACCGGCGCGAAGCTGGTCGTGTCGACCCACGACGGACATCGCGACCCGCTGTATCTCGCCGAAACGATCGCGGCGCAGGGCGTGACGCTCACCGACTTCGTGCCGTCGATGCTGTCGGTCTTCGCCGCGCACACCACCGCCGGTTCGATTCCGAGTCTGCGGGCGGTGTTCGCCGCCGGTGAGGCGCTGCCCACCGAGACCGTGGCCGACGTGGCCCGGGTGTCCGCGGCCGGGGTGCACAACCTGTACGGGCCTACCGAGGCTGCTGTCACCGTGACGCGCTGGCCCGCGAGCGATGCCGATCGCGGTTCGGTGCCGATGGGCGTGCCGGAGTGGAATACCCGTGTCTACGTGCTGGATTCGCGCCTGCGCGCGGTGCCCGCCGGTGTGGTCGGCGAGCTGTACCTGGCCGGTGACCAGCTCGCGCGCGGTTATGTCGCCCGTCCCGGTCTGACCGCGGATCGGTTCGTGGCCAACCCCTTCGAGCCCGGCGCGCGGATGTACCGCTCCGGTGACCTCGTCCGCTGGGGTGGATCCTCGGCCGAGCCCGCGCTGGAATACCTGGGCCGCACCGACTTCCAGGTGAAGTTCCGCGGTCAGCGCATCGAGCTCGGTGAGATCGAGACGGCCCTGCTCGCACAGGACGAGATCAGCCAGGCGGTGGCCCTGGTGCTCGACACCGTGTCCGGCCAGCACCTGGTGGCGTATGTGGTGGCGCGGCCCGGCGTGGAGCCCGACCCCGCGGCGCTGCGTACGGCCGTGGCGGACTCGCTGCCCACCTACATGCTGCCGACCGTCGTCACAGTGCTGGACAGCTTCCCGCTGAATCCGAGCGGCAAGCTCGACCGCAAGGCGCTGCCCGCCCCCGCGTTCACCGCGGGTGAGTTCCGTGCCCCCGCCACCCCCGCCGAGGAGATCGTCGCCGGGGTCTTCGCGGAACTGCTCGGCATGGCCCGCGTCGGCGCCGCCGACGACTACTTCGCCCTCGGTGGCAACTCGCTGCTCGCCACCCGCGCGATCGCCCGCATCAACGAGGCGCTCGACGCCCACCTCGCCATCCGCGACCTGTTCGAGACGCCCACCGTCTCGGCCCTGGCCGCGCGCATCGGTGGTGCCGGCGGTACCGCCGCCCGCCCGCCACTGGTCGCCGCCGAACGGCCGCAGCGCATTCCGCTGTCGCTGGCCCAGCAGCGCATGTGGGTGGTCAACCAGGTCGACCCCACCTCGGGCTCCTACAACATCCCCTTCGCGATCCGCCTCACCGGCGAGCTCGACATCGCCGCCCTCGACGCCGCGGTCACCGACGTGCTCGGCCGACACGAATCGCTGCGCACCGTCTTCCCGGTGTCCGATGGCAGGCCTGTCCAGGAGATTCTCTCCGTGGCCGAGGTCCTGCCCGAGGGGCTACAGGTCGAGACGACCACCGATATCCTCACGCGTGCGGGTGAATTGGCCGGTGCGGGCTTCGATGTGACGCGGGAGGTTCCGCTGCGTGCGCGATTGCTCACCGACGGGACTTCGGCCGAGTGGCTGCTCGTTGTCGTGGTGCACCATGTTTCGGCCGACGGCGCGTCCTTGGCGCCGCTCGCCCGCGATCTGATGACCGCTTACGTGGCTCGTGCCGCACACCAGAGCCCGGCGTGGACGCCGCTGGAAATTCAGTACGCGGACTTCGCGCTGTGGCAGCGGGCGGTCGTCGGCGACGACGAGCAGCCGGAATCCCTGGCCGCCGCCCAGCTCGACTACTGGCGCAACCAGTTGGCCGACGTGCCACCGCTGCTGGAGCTGCCGCAGGACCGCCCGCGGCCCTCGGTACCGTCCCTGCGCGGCGCCACGTCCGAGCTTCGCTTGCCCGCCGAGGTGCACGCCGCCCTCAATCACTTGGCACGCGAGCACAAGTCGTCGTTGTTCATGGTCGTGCACGCGGCGCTGGCCGTGCTGCTCGGCCGGTTGTCGGGCACGTCCGACATCGCCATCGGCACCGCTGTCGCCGGGCGCGGCGAGCGGGCGCTCGACGAGCTGGTCGGCATGTTCGTCAACACCCTGACCCTGCGCACCACCCTCGATCCGGCCGGTTCCTTCGACGAGGCCGTGGACGTGGCGCGGGAGACCGATCTCGGCGCGTTCGCCAATGCCGACCTGCCGTTCGAGCGGGTCGCCGAGGTCGTCGCGCCGGGGCGGGGCAGTGCGCAGAGCCCGCTGTTCCAGGTGGCGCTCACCTTCAGCAACAACGAGGCGGCCGCGCTCGAACTGCCCGGCCTCACCGTGAACGCGCTGGATACCGCCGTCGCGGCCAAGTTCGACCTGCAGGTGGACGTCGAACCGCGTTTCACCGCCGCCGGTGATCCCGACGAGCTGGTCACGCTGTTCAACTACGCCACCGACCTGTTCGACGAGGCCACGGTGCGCAGTATCGGCGCCCGCTTCGCCCGCATCCTGACCGCCGTCGCCGCCGACCCGCAGATCCGGATCGGCGACATCGACATCCTCGACGAGTCCGAACGCACCCGGCTGCTGGCTGGGGCCGCCCAGGCGCCCGCGCCGAGCACCCCGTCGGGCGGCACCACTCTCGCGCAGGCTTTCACCGCCGCCGCCGAGGACGACCCCGACGGCCCCGCGCTCGTCTGGGGCGACGACGCGCTGACCTTCGAGCAGCTCGACGCCCGCTCCGCCCGCCTGGCCCGCCTGCTGATCGGGCGCGGCTTCGGGCCCGGAGACGGTGTGGCCGTTGATCTTGCGCGTGGTGTCGACTGGGCCGTCGCGGTCTGGGCGATCCTCAAGGCAGGCGCGGCCGTGGTCCCGGTGACCGGCACCGAGTCGCCCGCCGAACCCGCCGCGAAACTGAGTATCACCGTCGGCGAACCTCGCGGCGTCGACTGGATCTCGCTCGACGACCCGGCGATCAAGACCGAACTGTCCACTCAGTCCGCTCGTCCGGTCACCTACGCCGACCGGACCCGGGCCCTGCGCGGCGGTGACCCGGCCTTCGTCAGCGCCGACGGCGCTCGCAGTTACGACGAACTCGCCACGGCGGGTGCGCGGGTGCGCTCCGACACCGACCTGACCTTCGAGGCCCGTACCTTCGGCTACGGCTGCGCCGACAGCTTCACGGCGCTGGTCGAGCCGGTGGCCGCAGGTGTCGCGGGCGCGTCGATGGTGCTGGTGCCCGGTCTCGCGGACACCGGGGTAGCCAACGGATTGTCGGCGGCGCTGGCCGAGGAGTGGGTGACCCACTTGTTCGGTGATCGGGCGGGCATCGAGGCGCTCGATACCGCCGAGCTCGGTGATCTGCAGGCGCTGATCGCCGACGATGCCGCACCGGGCAATCCGGGAGCGGCCGAGGCAGTGCTGGTACTCGGAGATCTGCGCGCCCCGGTGGCGTGAGCAGCGCTCGCGGCGCGGGGTCCCGCTGCGGGACAACAAGTTTCGGTGATGGGTGAGGTGGAACAGCTATGACACGACCGGCAAGAACCCGACCGGTTCGTACGCGTCGCCCGCGCGTCACCGCGTTGGCGCAGCTGCTGGCCACCGCGGTCGAGACCAACCCCGACGGCCTCGCGGTCGTCCTCGCCGACGCCACCCACACCATCGGCAGCCTCACCTACGCCGAACTCGACGAGCGTTCGAATCGCATCGCCCGCTTCCTGATCGGCCGTGGCATCGGCGCGGGCGACCTGGTCGCCCTCGGAATCCCGCGCTCCATCGAATCGGTACTCGCCGTCTGGGCCGTCACCAAAACCGGTGCGGGCTTCGTCCCCGTCGACCCGAACTATCCCCCGGACCGTGTGGCCCACATGGTCACCGACTCCGGCGCGGTCTTCGGACTGACCGTCGCGGCCGTCGCCGACGGCCTTCCGTCACAGGTGGAGTGGCTCGAACTCGACGCTGAGCAGACCGGCCGTCTTGTCGACGATCTCTCCGGCGCGGCGATCACCGCCGCGGATCGGTTGCGTCCGGTGCGGGCCGAGGATCTCGCGTACCTCATCTACACCTCCGGCTCCACCGGCCTGCCGAAGGGCGTCGCGGTGACGCAGGCAGGGCTCGCGGGGTTCAGCGAGGAGCAACGTCGGCACTACGGTGTCGAATCCACTTCGCGCACGTTGCATTTCGCGTCGCCGTCGTTCGATGCCTCGCTGCTGGAGCTGCTGCTGGCGATCGGCGCGGGCGCCACGATGGTGATCGTCGACCCGAGTGTGTACGGCGGCGACGATCTGGCCGCGCTGCTGCGGCGGGAGCGGGTGAGCCACGCGTTCATCACCCCGGCCGCGCTGGCCTCGATCGACCCGGACGGGCTCGACGACTTCCGGGTGGTGGCGGTCGGCGGCGAGGCCGTTGCGCCGGATCTGCTGCGGCGCTGGGCGATTCCGCTCGCCGACGGCACGCTGCGCGAATTCCACAATGTGTACGGGCCCACCGAGACGACCATCGTCACCAACATCAGCGTGCCGCTGAAACCGGGCGACCCGATGGCCATCGGCGGCCCGATCAACGGCGTCGCCGAATACGTCCTCGACGACCGGCTCGGCCCCGTTCCGCCCGGCGTCACCGGCGAGCTCTACATCACCGGCGCCCAGCTGACCCGCGGCTACCACGCCCGCCCCGGTCTCACCGCCTCCCGCTATGTCGCGAATCCGTTCGACCCGGCCGGTTCTCGCCTCTACCGCACCGGCGACCTCGTCCGCTGGACCGCCGATGGTGCGCTGGATTATGTGGGCCGCAACGACTTCCAGGTGAAGATCCGTGGCTTCCGCATCGAACTCGGCGAGATCGACGCGGTGCTCTCGGCTCACGAGAGCCTCGACTTCGCCGCCACCATCGGCCACGAACTCGACAGCGGCGCCACCATTCTGGTGTCCTACGTGCACGCGGCGCCGGGCGCGACCGTCGACACCGCCGCGCTCACCGCCTTCGCCGAGCGCAGCCTGCCCGCGCACATGGTGCCGACCGTGCTGATGGAACTCGACACCATCCCGCTCACCCCGGTCGGCAAGCTCGACCGAAGGGCGCTGCCCGCGCCGATCCTCGAACACGCCGAATTCCGCGCTCCCGCAACGGCGGTCGAGCAGATCGTGGCGGGCACCTTCGCTCAGGTGCTCGACCTCGGCGATACTCAGCTCGGCCTCGACGACGACTTCTTCGCCCTCGGCGGCAACTCGCTGATGGCCACCCAGGTTGCCGCCCGCCTCGGCGCCGCGCTGGACACCGAGTTCCCGGTCCGGCTGCTGTTCGAGGCGTCGACGGTGGAAACGCTGGCCCGGCGACTCGCCGAATCCGCCGGTGCGGGTGCACGTCCCGCGCTGACGGCGGGGGAGCGGCCCGCGCGGATTCCGCTGTCGCTGGCCCAGCAGCGGATGTGGTTCCTCAATCAGTTCGACCCGGGATCGGTCGCCTACAACATCCCGATGGCGGTGCGGCTGCACGGCGCCATCGACGTCGAGGCTCTGCGCGCCGCCGTCGCCGATCTCGTCGCCCGGCACGAAACCCTGCGCACGATCTACCCCGAGACCGACGACGGGCCGATCCAGCAGATCCTGGCCGGGACCGAGGCGACGCCGCGGCTCGAGGTGCGCTCGATCGCGCCCGAGCAGCTCACCGCCGCCATGCGCGAGTTCGGTTCGTCGGGGTTCGATGTGCGCGGCCAGGTGCCGTTGCGCGTCGCGTTGTTCGAGCTCGGCGGCGACGACGCGGTGCTCGCGGTGGTGGTGCACCACATCGCCGGTGACGGCTCCTCGCTCGCCCCGCTGACCAGGGATCTCATGCTCGCCTACGCGGCCCGCTCGGCGGGTGACGCGCCGCGGTGGGCGCCGCTGGCCGTGCAGTACGCCGACTACGCGCTGTGGCAGCGGGCCCTGCTCGGCAGTGAGGACGACCCGCGGTCGCTGGCCTCGGCCCAGCTCGCCTACTGGCGTGGCGCGCTGGCCGGGCTGCCCGACCAGCTCGACCTGCCCGCCGACCGGCCGCGTCCCGCCGTGCAGTCCTTCGCCGGTGGTCGCGTCCCGATCGAGGTCGACGCCGAAACCCACCGTGCCCTACTGGCTGTGGCGCGCAATCAGGGCGCGACGCTGTTCATGGTCGTGCACACCGCCCTCGCGGTGACATTGGCGAGGTTGGCGGGCACCGACGATCTGGCGGTCGGTACCCCCGTCGCGGGCCGTGGCGAAGCCGCGCTCGACGACCTGATCGGCATGTTCGTCAACACCTTGGTCTTTCGCACCACGCTCCGGTCCGGCGAGTCGTTCACCGAACTGCTCGCCCGCCAACGCGATACCGACCTGCAGGTGTTCGCGAACGCCGACCTGCCGTTCGAGCGACTCGTCGAGGCGATCAACCCCGCCCGCTCCACTGCCCGCCACCCGCTGTTCCAGGTCGGCCTGTCCTTCCAGAACCTCAGCCGCTCCGGCCTCGAACTCGGCGAGACCGCGGTGGAGGGCGTCGACGTGGATCTCGCGGTGTCGCAGTTCGATCTGCACGCCATCGTCGCCGACGGCTACGACAGTGCCGGCGTCGCGCAGGGAATCAGCGGCGTGTTCACCTATGCCACGGACCTTTTCGACGAGTCGACCGCACAGTCCTACGCCGATCGCTTCGCGCGGGTACTCACCGCGATCGCCGCCGCGCCGGGACGCCCCGTCGACGAGATCGACCTGCTCTTCGATGCCGAGCGTGCGCGAATCCTGCACGACTGGAACGCGACCGGCCACACCACCCCGGCCACGACCCTCGCCGCCCTGTTCGCCGACACCGCCGCCGCGAACCCGGACGGTGTGGCGCTCGTCGACGCCGACGGCGCCGCGCTCACCTATCGTGGGTTCGCGGCCCGCGTGAATCAGCTGGCGCGACACCTCATCGCGCAGGGCGTCGGCGTCGAGGACCGGGTCGCCTTGGCGATGCGACGCTCGACCGAGCTGGTCGTCGCCATGTACGCGGTGACGCAGGCGGGCGCCGCCTACGTTCCCGTCGATCCCGACCAGCCTGCCGATCGGGTATCGCATGTGCTCGCGACCGCTGCTCCGACCTGCGTATTGAGCACCACGCGTGCTGGTTTCACCACCGGCGTCGACGCGACACAGGGTGTGCCGGTGATCGCCGTCGACGACCTGGACCTGTCGGCGGTGTCCGCCGCCCCGATCGCGGCCGACGAGCGCATCGGTGTGTTGCGGCCAGCGAACACCGCCTACGTCATCTTCACCTCCGGCTCGACCGGCAAGCCGAAGGGCGTCGCCGTCTCGCACGCCGCCATCGTCAACCAGTTGCTGTGGAAGACAGCGGCGTTCGGCCTCGGTCGCGACGACTCGGTCCTGTTGAAGACCGCCGCCACCTTCGACCTGTCGGTCTGGGAATTCTGGTCGGCCGCGATCTGTGGTGCTCGCCTGGTGCTCACCGCTGCGGAAGGCCATCGCGATCCCGCCTACTTGCTCCGCGCGCTCGCCGCGCACTCGGTGACAACCCTGCACGTGGTGCCGTCGATGCTCGACGCGCTGCTCACCGAATCCGCCGGTGTGCTGCCGAATTCGCTGCGGCGCGTACTCGCCATCGGCGAGGCCCTCCCCGCCGCGACTGCTCAGCGTTTCCTGGCGACGAACTCGGCGGCGCTGCACAACCTGTACGGCCCGACCGAGGCCGCGGTTTCCATCACCGACCACCGCGTCACCACCGCCGATCGCAGCACGGTTCCGATCGGCAGGCCCGAATGGAACAGCCGCGCCTACGTCCTCGACGCCCGCCTGTGTCCGGTCCCGGTAGGTGTCGCGGGCGAGCTGTATCTGGCGGGCGCCCAGCTGGCCCGTGGGTATTTCGCCCGCCCCGACCTCACCGCCGACCGCTTCGTCGCCGACCCGTTCACCGAGCTCGGCGCCCGCATGTACCGCACGGGCGATCTGGTCGCCTGGACCGCTGACGGCGAACTCGAGTACCGCGGTCGCACCGACTTCCAGGTCAAGATCCGCGGCTTCCGCATCGAACTCGGCGAGATCGAAGCCGCCCTGCTCGCCGCGCCCCCGATCGCTCAGGCAGCGGTCGTGGCCATGACCGATCCGCAACTCGGTGACCGGCTGGTTGCCTATGTCGTCCCGGCACCCGGGGAAACGCTCACCACCGCGCAGGCCAAAGCCGCGGTGGCGCAGGTGCTCCCGTCCTACATGGTGCCCTCGGCCTTCGTCGTGCTCGACCACCTCCCGCTGAACGCGAACGGCAAGCTCGACCGGGCCGCCCTGCCGGCGCCGGTGGTCGAACCCCGCCGCTACCGCGCGCCCGAGACCGAGCACGAGATCGCCGTAGCCGCCGTGTTCACCGAGGTCCTCGGCGCGCGGAACCCCGGCCTCGACGACGACTTCTTCGCTCTCGGCGGCAACTCGCTGCTGGCCACCCGCGTCGTGCACCACCTGCGCGAACACACCGGCGTGAAGCTCACCGTCGCCGCGTTCTTCGCCGACCCGACCGTCGCCGGTCTCGCTTCCAGAATCGGCGACGGCCACGCGGGCGCGGCCGACCTCGAAGCCGCACTCGCGGTCGTGCTCCCGATCGCCCGCCGCGGCACCCGCCCGCCGCTGATCTGTGTGCACCCCGTCTCGGGTCTGGCGTGGGCCTACGCGAGCCTGGTGCCGCACCTGCCCGACGATCAGCCCGTGGTCGGCATCCAGTCACCCGCACTGAGCGATCCGGAATTCCGGCCGACCTCAGCCGACGAGCTGGTCGACCGCTACCTGGCCGAAATCCGCGGCGTCCAGCCCCATGGCCCCTATCAGCTGCTCGGTTGGTCCCTCGGCGGCGTGCTGGCGCAGGCCGTCGCGACCCGCCTGCAAGCCGAGGGCGAGACGGTGGCGTCGTTGACGATGCTCGACAGCCTCCCCGGCGCCGCACTCGCCGATTTCGCCACCGAGTTGCGGCACGTGCTCACCGAGCTCGGCATACCCGAGCGGCAACTGCCCGGCCAACTCACCGAACTCGGCGACGAGGCACTGGAATCACTGCACACAACTCTGGCCGCAGACACGCCGATCTCGCGCGCGCAATTCGTGGGCATGTACCGCGGCGCACTGCGCTCGGTGGCGCTTCTCACCGAGCTCGAACCCGCACGATTCGACGGTGATCTGACCTATTTCACCGCCCTGCGGACCCCCCAAAAGCTGGGGGACGGGGCCTCGCGATGGCGCCCGTTCGTCAGCGGGATCATTGCTGATCACCCGGTCGAGGCCGCCCACCAGGAGATGCTCTCGGCTGTGGCGGTAGCCACCTCCGGACCGGCAATTGCGCAGGTCGTCGCAGGTGCGGACGGATCCGGCGATACACGTCCGTAACGGACTACATGGGCATTACGATTCTGTTGCGATAGAGTTGGTGTGTCGTGGCGCACACCTCGGCGACGGTCGGCAGCGGCTATGTAGGTGTGGCTATGCTGTGTCCGACTCGGCCGCCGGACGCGAGAGGTGTATTGGTCTGTGGAAACCCCCCGCCGCACGGGCCGTGCCGGTCGCCGACGTGCTATCGGCGCACCGTTGTTCGGTCAATTGCTCACGGCCGCCGTCGAATCCGCGGCCGATTCGATCGCGCTGCGCTACAACCCCACCGGGATGCCCGGCGCGGAACAGCACCTCACATATCGTGAGCTCGACGAGCGCTCCTCGCGCCTGGCACGCGAACTCATCGACCGTGGCATGGGCGCGGGCGACGTCGTCGCGATCGCCATCGCCCGCTCGATCGAATCCGTGCTCGCGGTGTGGGCCATCGCCAAGACCGGCGCCGCGTACGTGCCGGTCGACCCGGCCTACCCGGCCGACCGGATCGCCCACATCGTCGCCGACTCCGGCGCGACCATCGGCCTGACCACCGCGGCGCATCGCGCCTGCCTCGGAACCACCGCGTACTGGATCGAACTCGATGACCCGGTGGTCGCCGAGCGCATCGCCGTGCGGCCGGGACACGCGGTGAGTTACGCCGACCGGGTCCGCCCGATCGACGAAGGCCACCCGGCCTACGTCATCTACACCTCCGGCTCCACCGGTAAGCCGAAGGGCGTCGTGGTGACGCACACCGGGCTCGCCACGCTGGTCGCCGCCGAGCGCGAACACTATGGCGTGCAACCTGATTCGCGGGTGCTGCATGTTTGCTCGCCGAACTTCGACGTGTCGGTACTCGAGTTGCTGCTCGCCTTCGGTGCCGGTGCGACACTGGTGGTTTCGCCGCCGCGCGTCTTCGGCGGTTTCGAACTGTCGGACCTGCTGCGCCGCGAACGCATCACCCACCTGCTGATCACCCCCGGCGCGCTCGAGTCCGTCGACCCGGCCGGGCTGCCGGATCTGTCGACCGTGATCGTCGCGGGCGACCGGTTCGGCCCGGAACTGGTCGGCCGCTGGGCAACCGGTGAGCGCGCGTTCTACAACGGGTACGGCCCCACCGAGGCGACGATCCTGGCCACCAGTACCTCGGCACTGCGGGCACACGCGCCGATCACCATCGGCACCGCGGTGCCCGGCATGGGCTTGTACGTGCTCGATGCGCGGCTGCGACCGGTGCCGGCCGGAGTGGTCGGCGAGCTGTACCTCTCCGGTCCCGCGCTCGCGCAGGGGTATCTGGGCAGGCCGGGGCTCACCGCGGAACGTTTCGTCGCCTCGCCGTTCGGGCCGGGCAGGCTGTACCGCACCGGTGATCTGGTGCGCCGGTTCGAACACGACGGCACGCTGGAATATTTGGGCCGCACCGACTTCCAGGTGAAGGTGCGCGGCTTCCGGATCGAGCTCGGCGAGATCGACAACGCGCTCACCGCGCACCCCGACCTCGATTACGCCGTGACACTGGGCAAGACGATGCCCTCGGGCGCCACGGCGCTGGTCGCCTATGTGCTGCCGCGCGTCGGCCGCACGGTCGACACCGGCGCCCTGGCGGACTTCCTCGCGGAATCGTTGCCCGCGTACATGATTCCGTCGGTGATCATGGTCCTCGACGAGCTGCCGCTGACCTCGGTCGGCAAACTCGACCGCGCCGCGTTGCCGACGCCGGTGTTCACCGCGCGCGGCTTCCGCGCGCCCGCCACCCCGGCCGAACAGGTGGTGGCCGACGTGTTCGCCGCGCTGTTGCTGCATGACGGCGCCGGCCGGGTCGGCGCCGACGACGACTTCTTCGAACTGGGCGGCGACTCGCTGCTCGCCGCGCAGGCGGTGGCCCGCATCGGCGCCGCGCTGGACGTGCGGGTGCCGGTGCAGGCGGTGTTCGAAGCGCCGACCGTCGCCGCTCTCGCCAATCGAGCAGAGCAGCAGCGTGTTTCGGCACACGCGCTCCCGCTGACGCCGCGTCCGCGCCCCGGGCTGGTCCCGCTGTCCTACGCCCAGCAGCGGATGTGGTTTCTCAACCGCTTCGACCCCGCGTCGGCCGTGGACAACATCCCGGTCGCGGTCCGCCTTTCCGGCCGCCTCGACCTACCCGCCCTGCGCGCCGCGATCGCCGACCTGATCGCGCGCCACGAGGTCCTCCGCACCGTCTACCCGGTGTCCGACGGCATCGGCGCCGAGGGCCACGGCGCGGTCCTCGACGGCGAAGGTCACCAGCTGGTGCTGGCGGCGGGCGACCCGGCCGCGATGCCCGAGTTCGACGTCGTCGAGGTGGCGGAGGAGGACCTGACCGAGGCGATCGGCGCTGCCGCGCTGACCGGCTTCGACGTCACCGCCGGGCCGCCGGTGCGGGTGCGGGTGCTCGCGATCTCGGACAACGAGCACGTCGTCGTCTGCGTGGTGCACCACATCGCCGCCGACGGCTTCTCGTTCGCGCCGCTGACCAGGGATCTGCTCACCGCCTACGCCGAACGGCGCGGGGGCGGCGCGCCGCAATGGCCGCCGCTGCCGGTGCAGTACGTCGACTACACGCTGTGGCAGCGCGAACTGCTCGGCGCCGAGCACGACCCGGCTTCGCTGCTCGCCGCGCAACTGGCCTTCTGGCGAAAGACGCTGTCCGGCTTGCCCGAACAGCTCGAACTGCCCACCGACCGGCCGCGTCCCGCCGTGTCGAGCCGGGCGGGCGGGTCGCTGAGCGTGCAGGTGCCCGCCTCGGTGCACGCCGGTCTGTCCGCGCTGGCCCGCGAGCACAACGCCACGCTGTTCATGGTGGTGCACACCGCGCTGGCCATGCTGCTGGCCCGGCTCTCCGGCAGCCGCGACATCGCGATCGGGACCCCGGTGGCGGGCCGTGGCGAGCAGGCGCTCGACGAGCTGATCGGCATGTTCGTCAACACCCTGGTCCTGCGTACCGAGGTGAATCCGGCGATGCACTTCGGCGGGCTTCTCGCCGAGGTCAGAGCACGCGATCTGGCCGCCTTCGGGCATGCCGACGTGCCGTTCGAGCGGCTCGTGGACCTGTTGGAGCCGGTGCGTTCGACCGCGAGGCATCCGCTGTTCCAAGTGATGCTGACCTTCCAGAACCTGGCCCGCACCGACCTCGCGCTGCCCGGTCTCGCCGTTTCCGCCGCCGACTTCACGGTGCCACTGGCGAAGTTCGATCTGCAGGTGGAACTCGCCGAACGCATCGGCGTCGACGGCGCGCCGCAGGGCATGTCGGCCACCTTCGTCTATGCCACCGACCTTTTCGACCGCGCCACGGTCGCCGACTTCGCCGACCGCTGGATTCGGGTACTCGCCGCGGTGGTGGCCGACCCCGCGCAGCCGGTCGGCGATATCGACGTGCTCGCCCCCGGTGAGCGTGAACTCGTGCTGCGCGAAGGCTATTCGCCCGGCATGACTGTTCCGGAGGTGACTCTCACCGACCTGATCACCGCCCAGGCGCAACAGCGTCCCGAGGCGATCGCGATCAGGGCGGGGGAGCGGTCCCTCACCTTCGCCGACCTCCTCGGGAGGGCATCGGCGCTGGCCCGCGCGCTCGTCGTGCAGGGCGCGGGCCCGGAAACCCTGGTGGCCGTGGCTGTTCCGCGCACCGAGGAGCTGCCGATCGCGCTGCTCGCGGTGCTCCTGTCGGGTGCGGGCTACCTGCCGATCGACTCCGGATACCCCGCGCAGCGGCTGGCCTACATCGTCGACGACGCGAAACCCGCTGTCCTGCTGACAACCTCGGCCGAGCGCGGACTGCTGGCGCCGCTCGCGGATCTGCCCGTGGTGTTGCTCGACGAGCCGCCCGTCTACAGCGATGCGCCCCTGCGACCCGATGAACGTCGCGCCCCGCTGCGCCCGGATCATCTCGCGTACGTCATCTACACCTCGGGTTCCACCGGCCTGCCCAAGGGCGTCGGCGTCACCCACCGCAATGTGCTCGAGCTGTTCGCCAACACCCAGCTGCTGTTCACGTTCGACGAGGACGACGTGTGGACGGTGTTCCACTCCTTCGCCTTCGACTTCTCCGTCTGGGAACTGTGGTGCGCGCTGGCCGGCGGTTCGTCGGTGGTCGTCGTCGACCACCTCACCTCCCGGTCGCCGATCGAATTCCGCGAACTGCTGGCCCGTGAACACGTGACGGTGCTGAGCCAGACGCCCACCGCCTTCGCTCAACTCGACGAAGCCGACCGGGCCGCGCAGGCCGCGGGCGCCACCGGGCTGCCGTTGCGTTACGTGGTCTTCGGCGGTGAGGCTTTGGATCCCCGCAAGCTCAGCCGCTGGTACGACCGCTACGGAAACGGGCCGGGCGCACCGGAACTCGTCAACATGTACGGCATCACCGAGACCACCGTCCACGTCTCGCACCAGGTTCTGACCTCGCGGACCGCGGACATCGTGACCGATCGGGCGGGCGCGGATACCGACCACATCGGGGGAACCGCCGTCGACCTGCCCGGCAGCCTCATCGGCCGCGCGCTGCCCGGACTGTCGGTGGTCGTGCTCGACGACCGTCTGCGTCCGGTGCCGTTCGGTGTGGCAGGTGAGCTCTACATCGCGGGCAACCAGCTCTCGCGCGGCTACCTCGGCAAGCCGGGCCTCACCGCCACTCGATTCGTCGCCGACCCGTTCGGTGAACCGGGCGCCCGGCGTTACCGCTCCGGAGACCTCGGCCGCTGGATCGGGTTCCGTGGCACTCCGACCCTCGAATACGGCGGCCGCGGCGACCAGCAGGTGCAACTGCGTGGTTTCCGCATCGAACCGGGCGAGATCGAGGCAGCCCTGCTCCGGGTGCCCGGCGTCGGGCAGTCCGCGGTCATCGTGCGCGCCGACGAGCACGCCGGAGACCGGCTGATCGCCTATGTCGTCCCGGCGACAGATGTAGTCGAGCCGCACGACGCGCCCACTACCGTACTTCCGAAGCCTCCGGTCGGCGCGCGCTTCGGACGTGGCGACAGCGGAGCGGGGTCCGACGGCGACGACTTCGCGCCCGCCGATCCTCACGTGGCCGCGGCTCTCGACCCGGTGGAAGTGCGGGCCGCCGTGGCCGGCTTCCTCACCGGATACATGGTTCCCGACGCTGTCGTGGTGGTCCCGGAACTGCCGATGACCACCAACGGCAAACTCGACCGGGCCGCACTGCCCGCACCGGAGTTCACCGCCGCCACCACCTTCCGCGCGCCGACCACTCCCATCGAACTCAGCGTCGCCGAGGTATTCGCCACCCTGCTCGGCGTGCCCGAGATCGGCTTGGACGACAACTTCTTCGACCGCGGCGGCAACTCGCTGCTGGCTACCAGGGCCATCGCCCGCATCGACCAGGCGCTCAGTACCGACCTGGTGGTGCGTGACCTGTTCGAGGCGCCGACCGTCGGCTCGCTCGCGGCGCGCGTGCGTCCTGGTTCGGTGGCCGCGCCACGACCGCCGCTGATCCCGGCGCAGGATCGTGGCGTCGTTCCGCTCTCGCCCGCGCAGCAGCGGATGTGGTTGCTCAACCGCATCGACCCCGATTCGCCGGCGTACAACATCCCGCTGGTCCTGCGGTTGCGCGGCGCGCTCGACACCTCGGCGCTGCGCTATGCCGTCGCCGATGTGCTCGAACGGCACGAGGCGTTGCGCACCCGCTTCCCGGCCGATGACGCCGACGCTGTTCCGTACCAGGAGATCCTGCCCGTCAGCGCGGTTCTGCCGACCGGCCTCGCGCTGGAGGAATGCGACGATCCACGTGACCGGGTGATGCGTTTGCTCGCGGGCGGTTTCGATGTCGCCGAGCGAGTTCCCCTGCGCGCCGGGCTGTTCACCTCGCCTGCCGACGACCCGCTCGCGGAGGAAGAATACGTGCTCGCCGTGGTGGTGCAGCACATCATCGCCGATGGCGCCTCCCTCGCTCCGCTGGCTCGCGACCTCGTGATCGCCTACCGGGCCCGCGTCGAGGGACGCTCACCCGCCTGGGCGCCGCTGGCCGTGCAATACGCCGACTACGCGCTGTGGCAGCGCGAGGTGCTCGGCTCGGAATCCGACGAGAATTCCACCGCCGCGAGGCAGTTGGAGTTCTGGCGGCACACGCTGTCGGGGCAGGCGGGCACGGTCGAACTGCCGCACGATCATCCGCGCCCCTCGCACGCCTCGCTGCGCGGCGCCGACGTGAGCACCACCCTGCCCGCCGACGTTCATGTCCGCCTCGCCGAGATCGCCCGCAGGCACAACGCGTCGCTGTTCATGGTCGTGCACGCGGCACTGGCCGTGCTGCTCGCCCGGATCTCCGGCAGCACCGATATCGCGATCGGCACCCCGATCGCAGGCCGGGGTGAACCCGAACTCGACGACCTGGTCGGCATGTTCGTCAACACCCTGACCCTGCGCACCGAGGTCGACCCGAGCCGCGGCTTCGACGAACTGGTCAGCACCGCACGCGAGGTCGGCCTCGCCGCCTTCGCCAACGCCGACCTGCCGTTCGAGCGCGTGGTCGAGGAGGTGGCCCCGACCGGCACCGTGTCGCACAACCCGCTGTTCCAGGTGGTGCTCTCCTTCCACAACAACGAGACCCCCGTGCTCCGCCTGCCCGGCCTCACCATCGAGGCGATGGACCTCGCGGCCCGGCCCGCCAAGTTCGATCTGCAGGTCAATATCGAACCGCGCCTGTCCGCGACCGGCGAACCCGATGAGATCGGCGTCGTCTTCACCTACGCCACCGACCTTTTCGACGAACACACCGTCGCCGCCTTCGCGCGCGGGCTCACCGAGATCGTCACCGCGGTCGCCGCCGATCCCACGGTGCGAGTCGGCGATATCGACCTGCGTGATGCCAGCGAACGCGAACGCGAACTGACGGCCGCGGCCTATGCCCCCGTGCCGTCGGCCAACGGCGCCGCGCTGGCGCAGGAACTGGCCTCGGCCGTGGAGGAAGACCCGGACGCACCCGCCCTCGAGCTGGGTGAGGCCGAGATCGCCTACGCCGAATTCGACGCCCGCTCCTCACAATTGGCGCGCTCCCTGATCGCCCGCGGCGCCGGACCCGGCACGGGAGTCGCGGTCCGGCTCGACCGCGGGGTGGACGCGGCGATCGCGACCTGGGCGGTGCTCAAGGCAGGCGCCGCGGTGGTGCCGCTGATGACGATGGACGCGCGCCCGCCGGGCAGCAACCTCGAGGTGAAACTCGGCCTGACCATCGACATCCTCGACGCCCCCGACGGCCTGGACTGGTACGACCTGGCCGACCCCGCGCTGCGCGCCGAACTGGCCGCGGAATCACCTCGCCCGATCGGCTACGCGCACCGCACCCGCGCCCTGCGCGGCGACGACGTGGCCTTCGTCGGCGGCGGCCGCACACTGAGCTACGACGACTTGGCGACCGCGGCCGAGCAGGTGGCCGAGCGCACCGGGCTCAACTTCGAATCACGCACGCGAGCGGCGGGCCGACCGGATTCGGTGGCGGGCGTGCTCGAGATCGTCGCGGCCGCGATCGCGGGCGCGACGCTGGTGATGGGGGCAGACCAGGGGGGTGCGGACGAGGTGAGCCACGTGTTCACCGAGTCCGCGGTGGCCGTTGCCGAACCCGGCGACGGAACAGGTGCGAGGATTGTCGCGCTCAGTGAGATGATCGGCAACACCGGGCAGCCGCACGAGCGGCGCACGGTGGTCGGGATGGATGGATAGGTGGAACGAACACTGGCTGGTCCGCGCGCGGTGCGGATGAGTGGCAGTGCGCGTCGATATCGGTACGAGGTGTGCATGACCGGGCAACGGCAAGTCGACTCCGTCGATCGGACGGAACTGTCGTGACCCGGGCGAACCGGGCGTCCGGCGCCCGTGCCCGGCAGCGCGGAAAGTCGCTGCCGCAACTGCTGTCCGTGGCGGTGGAATCCAACCCCGGTGGGCTCGCGCTGTCGTGGGACGACGGCGTGTCCGCGCCGGTGCGCTGGACCTACGCCGAGCTCGACGAACGTTCCAACCGGCTGGCGCGGCTGCTGATCGCCCGTGGCGTCGGCCCCGAGGACGTGGTGGCCGTCGGCATTCCGCGTTCGCCGGAATCGGTACTGGCGATGTGGGCGGTGACCAAGACGGGCGCGGCGTTCCTGCCTGTCGACCCCAACTATCCACCTGCTCGGGTGCGTCACATGCTGGGCGATTCCGGGGCGGTCATCGGGGTCGCGGTCGGCACGGCGATGGACCGTCTGCCCGGTGCGCTCGAGTGGTTGTGCCTCGACGACGGCGCCGTCCGTCGCGCCACCGACGATCAGGCCGGCGACCCGGTGACCTTCGCCGACCGGGTGCGTCCGCTGCGGCTACAGCACCCCGCGTACGTGGTGTACACCTCCGGTTCCACGGGTCTGCCCAAGGGTGTGGTGGTGACGCACGCCGGGCTGGCCGGGTACTGCGCCGAACAGCGCGCGCACTACGCGATCGAGCCGACCTCACGCACGCTGCATTTCGCGTCGCCCTCGTTCGACGCGGCCGTGCTCGAGCTGTTGATGGCGGTGGGCGCCGGGGCCGCCATGGTGCTCGTGCCCGCGGGCATTCTCGGCGGCGCCGAATTGGCCGATGTGCTGCGTCGCGAAGCCGTCACGCACATGTTCATCACCACCGCCGCGCTGGCATCGCTGGATCCGGCCGGGCTCGACGCGCTGGCCGTGGTCACCACCGGTGGCGAGGCGTGTCCGCCGGACCTGATCCGGCGCTGGGCCACGGAGACCCGCCGATTCCACGACTGTTACGGGCCGACCGAGACCACCATCGTGACCAATATCAGCGCGCCGCTGGTGGTCGGCGACACGATGAACATCGGGGCGCCGCTGCGTGGGGTGACCGAGTACGTGCTCGACGAACGCCTGGTCCGGGTGCCCGACGGGATGATCGGCGAGCTGTACATCGCCGGTCACGGGTTGGCGCGTGGGTATCACCGTCAGCCGGGTCTGACGGCGTCGCGCTTCGTCGTCGATCCCTTCGCCGGGGCCGAGGGGCGGATGTATCGCACCGGTGACCTGGTGCGTCGCCGGGTGGACGGTGCGATCGAGTTCGTGGGACGCAACGACTTCCAGGTGAAGGTGCGTGGGTTCCGGATCGAGCTGGGTGAGATCGACACCGTGCTCACCGCGCACGACACCGTCGACTTCGCGGTGACCGTGGGCCATGAACTCGACAACGGCACCACGATTCTCGCCGCGTACGTCCACGCCGCGCCCGGCGCGCGAATCGACACCGACCAGCTGTTCGAGCACGCCAAGGCGGGGCTGCCCGCGCACATGGTGCCGACCGCGCTGACCGTGCTCGACACCATTCCCCTGACTCCGGTCGGCAAACTCGATCGGGCCGCGTTGCCCGCGCCCACCCTGCGTGCCGAGGAGTTCCGTGCGCCCTCGGGTGCGATGGAAGAGCTCGTGGCGCATGTCTTCACCGAGTTGCTCGCGCCGGAGAACCCGGTGGGCGCCGATGACGACTTCTTCGCCCTCGGCGGCAATTCGCTGCTCGCCACGCGGGCCGCGGCGCGCCTGGGCGCGGAGCTCTCGGCCCGGGTGCCCGCCGGTCACGTCTTCGAAAGTCCCACTGTCGCCGGACTCGCCGCGCTGCTCGAACCGCTGAAGGGCGCGGGCGGCCACGCGCCCCTGGCACCTCGCGAACGCCCGGCGCTGATCCCGCTCTCACCCGCGCAACAGCGGATGTGGTTCCTCAACCAGTTCGATCCGGGCTCGACCGCCGAGACGATCCCGTTCGCGCTGCGCCTGTCCGGACCGTTCGACGCGCGCGCCCTGCACGCGGCGCTGTCGGATCTGGTCGCTCGGCACGAATCCCTGCGCACTCTGTACCCGGTCCACACCGCCGATGTGTACGAGCGAGGTGCCGACGGTGCGGTCGTCGACGGCGTCGGCCACCAGGTCGTGTTGCCGATGGACGAAGCCGTACCCGATGTGCTGGTCGACTCGCTCACCGAGGACGAATTGCCGCTGTGGCTGGGCGAATTCGCCGGCACCGGATTCGATGTCGCCGCCGGTGTGCCGTTCCGGGTGGCGCTGGCCGAACTGGGGCCGCACGATCACGTGCTCGCCGTGGCCTTGCACCACATCACCGCCGACGGCGCCTCGGTCGCACCGCTGCTGCGTGACCTGCTCGGCGCCTACCTCGCCCGCCGCAACCGCTCGCGACCCCGGTGGCAGCCGCTGCCGGTGCAGTACGTCGATTACACGCTGTGGCATCGCGAGCTCCTCGGCGCCGAAGACGACCCGGATTCGGTGGCCGCCGCTCAGATCTCGCACTGGCGTACCGCGCTCGCGGGACTGCCCGACCGACTCGACCTGCCGACCGATCGTCCACGCCCGCCTGTCTTCACCGGTCGCGGCGCCGAATTCGGGTTCCAGATCCCGGCGGCGGTGCACTCGGCACTCGCCGCGCTCGCCCAGCGCAGCGGTACCTCCGAATTCATGGTCGTCCACGCGGCTTTCGCGGTGCTGCTCGGCCGGGTCGCGCACACCGACGACATCGCCATCGGCACCCCGGTGGCCGGTCGCGGCGCCAGGGAACTCGACGACCTGATCGGCATGTTCGTCAACACGCTCGTCCTGCGCACGCACCTCGACCCGCGCGCGAGCTTCGCCGAACTGCTGCGCGCGACCAAACGCGCCGACCTCGCCGCTTTCGCCCATGCAGACCTGCCGTTCGAGCGCCTGGTCGAACTGCTCGATCCGGTTCGCTCGCAGGCCCATCACCCGCTGTTCCAGGTTGCCCTGTTCTTCCAGAACCTGGACCTGCCGAACCTGCGTCTGCCCGGCCTCGACGCCACTCCCGTCGAATTCGGCGGCGCGGTCGCGCGTTTCGACCTACAGCTCACGATCGTGCCCGGCGCCGATCCGACCGAGCCGATGGCCGCGTCGTTCAACTACGCCACCGATCTGTTCGATGCCGACACCATCGAAATCCTGGCGGCCCGGTTCACCCGTCTGCTCGACGCGGTCGCCACCGACGCCGATCTCGCGATCGCCGAGATCGACCTGCTCACCGAGGCCGAGCGGGAGCAGAGCCTGGTGGGCTGGAACGAGACCCGTCATTTGGTGCCGCCGGAGCCGATGCTCGACGCGTATCGCCGTGCGGTGCAGACGCATCCCGACGCCACCGCGCTGGTCTACGAGGACACCGAGCTGACCTACCGGCAGTTCGACGAGCGCGTGAACGCCCTCGCCCGGCTGCTGATCGACCAGGGCGTCGGTCCCGAAAGCCTTGTCGGCCTGGCTGTCCGGCGTTCGCCCGAGTTGGTGATCGGGATGTACGCGGTGCTCACCGCGGGCGGCGCCTACGTGCCGCTGGATCCCGACCATCCGGCCGAGCGCATCGCCTACATCCTCGACACCGCCCGCCCGGCCTGCGTGCTCAGCACCCGCGCCGACGCCATCGAAGTTCCGCCCGGCACCTCGCTGCTGTTGCTCGACGAGCTCGATTTCGCCGGTGTACCGGGCGATCCCGTCCTTCCGTCGGAATTGCGCGCACCGCTGCACCCCGACCACCCGGCCTACGTCATCTTCACCTCGGGTTCCACGGGCAAGCCCAAGGGTGTGGCGATCTCGCACGCCGCCATCCACAACCAGCTGGTGTGGATGCTGGCGAAATACCCACTCGCCCTGGGTGATGTGTACCTGCAGAAGACCGCGACCACCTTCGACGTGTCGCTGTGGGGCTACTTCATGCCCCTGCGCGTCGGCGCGAAACTGGTGCTCGCCACCCCGGACGGCCACCGCGATCCCGCCTATCTGATCGACCTGATCGGCAAGCACAAGGTCACCGTCACCGACTTCGTCCCGTCGATGCTCACGATGTTCGCCGCGCAGGCGGCAGTCATCGACACGAGCTCCGCGTCCGAAGGCCACGCCGACCTGGAGTCGCTGCGCGAGATCTTCGTCATCGGTGAGGCGCTGCCCGCGGAGACCGTCGATGCCATGGCCGCGGTCAGCTCCGCCAGGTTGCACAATCTGTACGGGCCGACCGAAGCCGCTGTCTCGGTGACCTACTGGCCCGCCCGGCCCGGTGAGCGTTCGGTGCCGATCGGTTTGCCGCAGTGGAACTCGCGCGTGTACGTCCTCGACGACCGGCTGCGACCGGTGCCGCCGGGTATCGCGGGCGAGCTCTATCTCGCCGGCGATCAGCTCGCGCGCGGTTATGTCGCGCGACCCGGTCTCACCGCCGATCGATTCGTCGCCGACCCCTTCGCCTCGGCATCCGGCATCGCCTCCTCGGGCGCTCGCATGTACCGCACCGGCGACCTCGTGGTGTGGCGTCGGCCCATCGCGAATGCCCCGCACCGGCTGGACTACCTGGGGCGCATCGACTTCCAGGTGAAATTCCGCGGACAGCGGATCGAACTCGGCGAGATCGAGACCGCGCTGCTCGCACACGAATCCGTCAGCCAGGCAGTGGCATTGGTCGCGGCGACCGAGCTGGGTGATCAGTTGGTCGCCTACGTGGTGCCCGCGCCCGGCCACGCCGCCGAGCCGGACCGGCTGCAGGCCGCTGTCTCGAAGACCCTGCCGGTCTACATGGTTCCGGCGTCGATCACCGTGCTCGACGCACTGCCGCTCAATCCCAGCGGCAAGCTCGATCGCAAGGCGCTGCCCGCGCCGAGCTTCACCGCACGGGCCTTCCGCGCGCCGAGCACCACGCAGGAGCGGCTCGTCGCCGGTCTGTTCGGGGAGGTGCTCGGCCGCACCGACATCGGCGCCGACGACGACTTCTTCGCACTCGGTGGCAACTCGCTGATCGCCACCCGTCTGGTCGCCCGCCTCGGCGCCGCCACCGGTGGCCGCATCGCCGTGCGCACTCTCTTCGAAACCCCCACCGTCGCCGGGCTTGCCGCGGTGCTCGACCCCGACGCGGTGGCGGAGCCGGCCAGTGGCCTCGGCACGCTGCCCCGTCCCGACGAGCTGCCGCTGTCGCCCGCCCAGCGCCGCATGTGGTTCCTCAACCGCTTCGACCAGGGCGTCGACGATGGAGCCGCCGCCTACAACCTGCCCTTCGCGCTACGGCTGACCGGCGCCCTCGATGTCCCCGCGCTCACCGTGGCCCTGCGCGACGTGCTGGCCCGTCACGAGGTCCTGCGCACGATCTACCCCGACACCGCCGACGGTCCGGTCCAGCGGATCCTGCCGGTCGAGGAAGTCGACCTCGATCTCGTGGTGCGCCGGGTCGGTCCGGGCCGACCGGGGATCGACCTGGACCGGCCTTCGGCCGTTGTGACCGGGCTGATCGAGCAGGTGACGGCGCTCGCGTCGACCGCGTTCGATGTGACGACCGAGGTGCCGCTGCGGGTCCAGTTGCTCGACGTCACCGGGATCGAGCCGGACGCGCCCACCGAATATGTGCTCGCCGTGGTGGTGCACCACATCGCCGCCGACGCCTCCTCGATGGCGCCGCTGGTGCGCGATGTGACCACCGCCTATCTCGCACGGGCCGCCGGACACGCCCCGGAGTGGGCGGCGCTGCCGGTGCAGTACGCCGACTACGCCCTGTGGCAGCTGGATCGCCTCGGCGCCGAGGACGAGACGGATTCGGCAGCTGCCCAACAGCTCTCGTTCTGGCGCTCCGAACTCGCCGATCTGCCGGATCTGCTCGAACTGCCCGCCGACTACCCGCGTCCCGCCGTCGCCTCCCTCGCGGGTGGACGGGTGCCGGTCCGCATCGACGCCGAGACACACGCCGCGCTCGCGCAGCTCGCGCGCGAGCGCGGCGTCACGGTGTTCATGGTGTTGCACACCGCTTTCGCCGTGCTGCTGGCACGACTATCCGGTGCCGCGGACGTGGCGGTGGGCACGCCCGTCGCCGGCCGCGGAGAGCGCGAACTCGACGATCTGATCGGCATGTTCGTCAACACGGTCGTTCTGCGCACCCGCTACGACGGCGGCGCCACGTTCGCCGAGCTGCTCGCCGACCAGCGCACGAGCGACCTGGCCGCGTTCGCCGCGGCCGATGTGCCGTTCGAGCGGCTGGTCGAGGTGCTCGATCCGCCGCGCTCCACCGCACGTCATCCGCTGTTCCAGGTGGGTCTGTCCTTCCAGAACATGGACCGCGCCGCACTGGAACTGCCCGGCCTGCGGATCGCGCCGGTGTCCGCGGAACTCGCGGTGTCGCAATTCGATCTGCATCTGATCGTCGGCGACGGATACGACGCGGACGGAGCGCCCGCCGGCATCGAGGGCTTCTTCACCTACGCCACCGATCTCTTCGACGCCGCGACGGTGGCGGCCTTCGCCGCCCGGCTGGCATTGCTGCTCGACGCGGTGGTGCGCGAGCCCGCCGTGCTGGTCGGTGATGTCGACCTGCGTACCGCCGAGGAACGCGCGACCGAAATCGTCAGTGGTGCCGCTGATCTCGCTGTGCCCGGCGGCACGCTCGCCGACCTGCCCTCGGTCGCCCGGCCCGAAGCCGTCGCGCTCGTGGCCGATCTGCCCGAGGGGCGCCTCGAACTCACCTACGCCGAGTTCGAATCGCGGGTGAACAGGCTCGCGCGGCACCTGATCTCGATCGGGGTGGGCCCGGAGTCGCTGGTCGCGCTCGCCCTGCCGCGGTCGATCGATCTCGTCGTCGCCATGTACGCGGTGACCAGGTCGGGCGGGGCCTACGTGCCGATCGACCCCGATCAGCCCGCCGACCGCACCGACTACATCCTGCATACCGCCGCGCCGATCTGCGTGCTCACCAACGGTTTCCGAACCGACGCCGCGCCGGTGGTGCGCGTCGACCACCCGGTGATCGCCTCCGCCGATCCCAGTCCGATCACCGACGCCGACCGCCGTGCGCCGCTGCATCCGGAGAACACCGCCTACGTCATCTTCACCTCCGGCTCCACCGGTCGCCCCAAGGGTGTGGCGGTGCCGCACGCGGCGGTGATCAACCAGTTGCAGTGGCTACGCGGTGAATTCGGCACCGATGCCGCCGATGTCTTCCTGCTGAAGACCCCCGCCACGTTCGACCTGTCCGTCTGGGAATTCTGGTCCGCCGCCGTCTGCGGTGGCCGCCTGGTGATCGCCGCCCCCGACGGATATCGCGACCCCGCCTACCTGGACGCCCTGATCACCGACGCCGGCGTCACCACCCTGACGGCGGTGCCGTCGCTGCTCGACGCGCTGTCCGGTTACTGGGAGTCGTCCGCGCACGCCGAGAACGCCGGGCCGGGCCGGGTCGTGCCGTTGACCCGCATCCTCGCGATCGGCGAATCCCTGCCCGCCGCGCTAGCCCAGCGCCTGCTGAAGACATTGCCCGACACCAGGATCGACAACCTGTACGGCCCCACCGAGGCCGCCGTGTCGATCACCGACCACCGTGTCGGCACCGCCGACGTGCTGACCGTGCCGATCGGCGCGCCCGTATGGAACAGTCGCGTCTACGTTCTCGACGAGCGCTTGCGGCCCGTCGCCCCCGGCATCAGGGGCGAGCTGTACCTCGGCGGCGTGCAGTTGGCTCGCGGTTACCTGCGCAAAGCGGCCCAGACGGCCGATCGCTTCGTCGCCGATCCTTTCGAGCCCGGCGCGCGCATGTACCGCACCGGTGACCTGGTCGCGCGCACGCCGCTGACCGAGGCGCCGGACAGCCTGATCCCAGCCGGTCTCGCGACAGCGGCACGCGGTGCGGGCGGCGGGCTGATCTACCTGGGCCGCAGCGATTTCCAGGTGAAGATCCGTGGATTCCGGGTGGAGCCCGGCGAAGTGGAAGCTGTGCTGCTCGGGCTGCCCGCGGTGACTCAGGCCGCGGTGCTCGCCCGGACCGACGCCCATTTCGGCGATCGACTGGTCGCCTATGTGGTCGGCGCGGATCTCGATGTCACACAGCTGAAGTCCGCGCTGGGGGACAAGCTGCCGACCTACCTGGTGCCCGACGCCTTCGTTGTCCTCGAGGAACTGCCCTACACCGTCAACGGCAAGCTGGATCGAAAGGCGTTGCCCGCGCCGATCTTCGAGGCCGCCACCTTCCGCGCCCCGGCGACCCCCACCGAACAGGTGGTCGCGGAGGTCTACGGCGAGATCCTCGGCGTCGCCTCCGTCGGCGCCGACGACGACTTCTTCGCCCTCGGCGGCAACTCGCTGCTCGCCACCAGGGCGGCGGCCCGGATCGGGACGGCACTCGATCGCGCGGTCGGCGTCCGACTGCTGTTCGAGGCGCCGACGGTGGCCGATCTCGCGCTGCGCGTGCACCGATCGGACGAGGCCACCGCACCGCGGCTGCTCGCCGGACCGCGCCCGCAGCGGGTGCCGTTGTCGCTGGCACAGCAGCGGATGTGGCTGCTCAACCGGCTCGACCCCGAGGCGACCGTCTACAACATCCCGGCCGCGATCCGGCTGACCGGCGCCCTCGACCTGCCCGCCCTCGGCCTGGCCGTCGCCGACCTGTTCGCCCGGCACGAGGTCCTGCGCACCCGCTACCCGGCGCGCGCGGACGTGCCGGTCCAGGATGTGCTCGCGCCCGACGCGGTGCGCGTCGACCTGACACCGGTCGAGGTCACCCCCGACCACCTCGCCGACGAGGTGCGCCGGACGGTCGCCACCGGATTCGACGTCACCGCCGAGCCTCCGGTCCGCTTGCGGCTGCTACGCCTCGGCGCCGACGATCACGTCCTGGTGTTCGTCGCCCACCACATCAGCGCCGACGGTTTCTCCATGGGCCCGCTCACCCGCGACCTCGTTCTCGCCTACACCGCGCGCACGGCAGGCTCGCCACCCGCGTGGTCGCCGCTGCCGCTGCAATACGCCGACTACGCGGTGTGGCAACGCGAGTCACTCGGCGACGAAGCCGACCCCACCTCCACAGCCGCCGCCCAGCTGACCTACTGGCACGACGAGCTCGCCGGCCTGCCCGAGGAGATCGCGCTCCCCGCCGACCGCCCGCGCCCGGCGGTGCAGTCCTTCGCAGGCGCCACCAGCACTTTCGAGATCGACGCCGCACTGCACGCCGAGCTCGCCGGGCTGGCCCGTGCGCAGGGCGTCACGGTGTTCATGGTCGTGCAGGCCGCGCTCGCGGTGCTGCTCGCCAGGCTCAGCGGCACCGACGACGTCGCCATCGGGACCCCGATCGCGGGCCGTGGCGCCCGTGAGCTCGACGATCTGGTCGGCATGTTCGTCAACACCCTGGTGCTGCGCAGCCGGATCGCCGAGAGCGATCCGTTCACCGCGTTGCTGACACAGACCCGCGACACCGATCTGCGCGCCTTCGCCCACGCCGACGTCCCGTTCGAGCGGGTGGTCGACGCGATTCAGCCCGCGCGGTCGGCGGGCAGGCACCCGCTGTTCCAGGTGGCGCTGTCGTTCGAGAACCTCGCCCCGGTCGCCTTCGAACTGCCGGGAATCACGGTGGGCGCGCTGGACGCCCGCACCGCCGAGGCCAAGTTCGACCTGCTGCTCACCGTGCGCGAACAGCAGGGCAACGGCGGCATGCACGCCGAATTCACCTACGCGACAGACCTGTTCGATGCCGAGACCGTGCGGAGTTTCGGTGCGCGCTTCGTCCGTCTGCTCGCCGCGGTAGCCGCCGACCCCGATCTCGCCGTGGGCGATATCGACCTGCTCGACCCCGCCGAATTCCTCGCCAGCATCACCTTCGCGGGCCCGGCGGCCGAGCCGGAACGCACCCTCGCCCAGCTGATGGACGATGCGGTGCGTGCCAATCCGACCGGCATCGCCCTGCGCGGCGACGGGCGCGGATTCACCTACACCGCGCTCGATGCCGCCGCCAACCAGCTGGCCCGCGGCCTGATCGCCCGTGGCGCGGGACCGGAAGCCGCGGTCGCCGTGGCGATTCGGCGCTCGGTCGAATCGGTGCTCGCGGTCTGGGCGATCGCGCGCACCGGCGCGGTGATCGTGCCGATCGATCCCGGCTACCCGGCCGAGCGGATCAGCCATATGGTCACCGACTCGGGTGCGGTCTTCGGCATCACGCTCGCCGCCGAACTCGCCGGATTGCCCGCGCTGTCCGGCGACGGCGGCTGGGTAGCGCTCGACGATCGGGCGTTCACCGCCGAGATCGCCGGCTGCGCCACCGTCGGCCTGCGCGAGATCGAACTGCTCACCCCGCCGAGCACCGGCAACGCCGCGTACATGATCTACACCTCCGGTTCGACCGGACTGCCCAAGGGCGTCGTTGTCACCCATGCCGGCCTCGCCAACTTCTGCGCCGAGCAGAAGCAGCGCTACCGCCTCGACTCCGCTACGCGCGCACTGGCTTTCGCCTCCCCGTCGTTCGACGCGTCCGTGCTGGAACTGCTGCTCGCCATCGGCGGCGCGGGGACCCTGGTGGTCGCTCCCGCCGGATCCGTCGGCGGCACCGAGCTCGCCGAACTGATCCGCACCGAGGGCGTCACCCACACGTTCCTGACCCCCTCGGTGCTGGCCACCCTCGACCCCGACGGCGTCCCCGGTCTGCGCACCCTGATCGTCGGCGGCGAGCACGTACCCGCCGACCTGGCCGCTCGCTGGAACACGCTGCCCCAGCGGCACTTCCACAACGGGTACGGTCCCACCGAGACCACCGTCATGACCGCCATCAGCGACGCGCTGCATCCGGGCGACCCCGTCCACATGGGCGGCCCGGTCCGGGGCATCCGCGCCCTGATCCTCGACGAACGCCTTCGTCCGGTCCCCGAAGGCGTCACCGGCGAGCTCTATCTCGGCGGCATCCAACTCGCCCGCGGCTACCACCAGCGCTCCGCTCTCACGGCAGCACGCTTCGTCGCCGACCCGTTCGGCTCCGAGGGCGCCCGCCTCTACCGCACCGGCGACCTCGTTCGTCGACGTGGCGAAGTCCTGGAGTTCCAGGGCCGCAACGACTTCCAGGTCAAGATCCGTGGTCTGCGCATCGAGCTCGGCGAGATCGACGCCGTGCTGGCCGCCGCACCCGGAGTCTCCTGGGTCGCCACGCTCGGCCGCGACAACGGCGCCGGCTCGACGATGCTGGTGTCCTACGTCCTGGCCGACGAGGGCCGAGAGCTCGATACCGCCGAACTCACCGCGCTCGCCGCGCAGGTGCTGCCCGACTACATGGTGCCCGCCGCGATCATCGTCCTCGACGAGATTCCGCTGACCCCCGTGGGCAAGCTGGATCGGCGCGCGCTGCCGGACCCGATCACCGCGCGCGGCGAATACCGCCCGCCCCGCACCACCGCCGAGAAGACCATCGCCCGGGTCGTCGCCGACGTCCTCGGCCACGACCGGGTCGGCCTCGACGACGACTTCTTCGCCCTCGGCGGCGACAGCATCACCGCCATCCAGGTGGTCTCGCGGGCCACGGCCGCCGGCGTGGTCCTGCGACCGCGTGACCTGTTCGACGCGCGCACCGTCGCCGCGCTCGCCGGGCGCGCCGACGTCGCGGTCGCACCGAGCGCCCCGTCGCACACGCTCCCGCTCACCGCCACCGCCGCCCAGCTCACCGAACTGGGCGAGGTCGCGGTCGAACCCCGTGCGGTGCTGCTCGAAGTACCGGCCGACTGCCCGGACGAGGCCGTCGCGGCCGCCGCGGCCGCGGTGATGAACCAGCATCCGATGCTGTGGGCGCTGCTCGACCGCACCGGCGACACCCCGGTGCTGCGCATCCCGCCGCCCGACGAACGCATCGGCGACGCCTTCCGCAGGCTCGACAACGAAGACGGTGAGTCCTCGCTGCCCGTCGACGACATCGTGGCCGCGGCCTCGGCGGCGCTCGATCCGGACGAGGGTCGCAATATCCACTTCGTCCTCACCGGCGACGCCGGTAGCTCGGCCACCCTGGTCGTCGTCGCCAATGCCCTCGTCCTGGACGAGGTTTCGTGGCGTGCCGTGGTCGACCAGCTGACCACGGCATGGAGCCGCGGCCGCCACGCCGCACCCGCCGCACCCGATGCCGGACTCGGCGACCTGGTACGCCACCTCGCGCAGTACCCGTCGACCGCCGCCGCGCGGGCCGAACGCGCGTACTGGCATCGCGCAATCCGTTCCAGGGCAGGCGAATCCGCCGATCTGCACCTGCGCAACCGCGTCTCGCTGAGCATCACGGGCGAGGGCACCACCGCGGTACGCACCGTCGCCGATGCCTACCGCGCCACCGTCGACGAGGTGCTGCTCACCGCTGCCGCGCTGGCCTTGCACACGGCGGCCGACACCGCCGCGGCACGGGCGATCGGCACGGTGGTGCGGCTGCGCGCCGATCAGCGTCTGCTCGGCCGACCCGATGCGGAGAACGTCGTCGGCGGGTTCACCACCGACTACCCGCTCGCGCTGCGCCTGGACGGCATCGATGTCGCCGACGCGCTCGTCGGCGGTCCCGCCGCCGGGACGGCCCTGGCCCAGATCAAGGAACTGCGCCGCGCGGTTCCCGCCCACGGCGCCGGTTTCGGCCTGCTCCGCTACCTCGACGCCGAGACCGCCGACAGTGTCCGCACGCTGGATCGCGGCCGGTTCGCCGTCCGTCTGCGCGACCTGCGCCCCGCGCGCGTGCACACCGATGTGGCCGCCGACGACCTCGCTCTGGTGCTCACGGTCGACGCGACCGACGACGGCTTGGTCGCCCGATTCGACTACGCCACCGCCGTACTCACCGCGGACGCGGTCAAGACCTTCGCCGAACACTGGATCCGCGCGCTCGGCGGACTCGCCGAACACGGATTGCAGCCCGGCGCCGGCGGATTCACGCCGTCGGACTTCCCGCTGGTGCGCCTGGGCCAGACCGAACTGACGCGTCTGGTCCGCCGCTATCCGCTGCTCAGCGACGTGTGGCCGGTGACGCCCCTGCAATCGGGGATGCTGTTCCACGCGCTGCTCGCGGAGAACTCGGTCGACCCCTACATCACCCAGTTCGTCCTCGACCTCGATCTGTCCGTGGACGCCGAGCGACTGCACGAGGCGGCGCAGGCGGTGCTCGACCGGCACGACAACCTGCGCGTCGCGTTCGCCACCGACGCCGCGGGCACCCCGCTGCAGGTGGTGCTCGACGACATCGACGTGCCGTGGCAGGTCATCGACACAGTGCTCGATGGCGCCCCTCCCGAGGGCCCTGCGTGGTCACGCTCCGCTGCCGCCTCCGGGCCCGCCGGTCGGGGCGCCGACGATGCCGTCTACCAGCGCATTCGCGCCGCCGATCTGGCCACGCACTTCGACATGGCCGCCGCGCCGCTGCTGCGGTTCACGCTGGTGCGCACCGCCGAGACCGCGCATCTGCTCGTCACCAGCCATCACATCCTGATCGACGGCTGGTCGACCCCGCTGCTGCTGCAGGAACTGCTCACCGCGTACGTGGTCGGCGGTCGGAGCAGGCGCCTGCCCAAGGTCGCGCCCTACCGCGACTACCTGGCCTGGCTCGTCGGCCAGGATCTCGAAGCCGCCAGGACGGCATGGCGCACCGCGCTCACCGGCCTGGCCGAGCCGACACCGCTCGCCCCCGTCGATCAGGGCCGCGAGATCGCGACGGGCACAGGGGAGACCGGGTTCGCGCTCTCCCCGGCGGACACCGCCGCGCTGAGCGAGCTCGCCGCGAGCCTCGGCGTCACGGTGAACACCGTGGTCCAGGCGGCGTGGGGCCTGCTCATCGCACGGTTGGTGGATCGCGACGACGTGGTGTTCGGCGCCACCGTCTCGGGCAGGCCGGCCGAGCTCGACGGCGTGGAGCGGATGGTCGGGCTGTTCCTCAACGCGATTCCCGTGCGCGTGCGGTTGCGTCCCGGCGATACCGTCGCCGAACTGCTGCGCACGCTGCAGGACGATCAAGCCGCGCTGCTCGACCACCACTATCTGGGGCTCGGTGAGATCCAGGAGATCGCGGGCATCGACGCGTTGTTCGACTCGCTCGTCGTCTTCGAGTCGTTCCCGGTCGACCGCGAAGGGCTGGCACAGGCCGCGTCCGGATCGGCCGCCGTCACCGGGATGGACGCCGCCAACGGCACCCACTACCCGCTCACCGTGCAGGTGGTCGCCGACGGGCAGCTCCGGGTCTCGGTGAAGTACCTGCGCGATGTGTTCGGCGAGGACACCGCGAACGCCCTGGCGCAACGCTTTTCGATGCTGCTGGCGAGGTTCGTCGCGAGCTCGCAGGCCAGGATCGCCGAGATCGACGTGCTGCTCGCGGAGGAACGCGCGACCCTGGCGGCGGTCAACGCCACCGACGCGCCCGAACTGCTCGACGAGGCGACCCTGCTGTCGCTGTTCGACGCGCAGGTCCGGCGCACGCCGCAGGCCACCGCATTGGTCGACGGTGAAACCACCTACACCTACGCGGAATTCGACGAACGCGTGCGCGAGCTCGCCGCTTCCCTTCGTGCCAGGGGCGCCCGGCCGGAGACGCTCGTCGCGGTCGCGATGCGGCGCGGCATCGACCTGGTGACCGCGATCTACGCGGTGCTGCGGACCGGTGCGGCGTACGTGCCGGTCGACCCGGACCACCCGGCCGAACGGACCGAACGGGTGCTGGCTTCGGCCGCGCCGATCTGCGTGCTCGCCACCGCCGGTTTCACCACCACCTCCGAGATCCCCGTCATCGAAACAGCCGCTGTCAGTGGTGAAGCGGCGGATCTCGAGTTGCCCACGGCCGACAATCTCGCCTACGTCATCCACACCTCCGGGTCCACCGGCACGCCCAAGGGCGTCATGCTGACGCACCGGCAGCTGGTCAACCAGTTCCGCTGGGCGCAGCGCACCTACCCGCACGGCCCCGGCGACGTGGTCCTGCACAAGACCCCGGTCACCTTCGACATCTCCACCTGGGAGTTGCTGTGGCCGTTGCAGACCGGCGCCACGGTGGTGATCGCCGCCCCCGACGGTCATCGTGACCCGGCCTACCTGGCCGAGGTGATCACCGAACGCGCCGTCACCACCGTGCATTTCGTGCCGTCGATGCTGGATGCCTTCCTCGCCGACCGCGACACGGGCGAATTCCCCTCGCTGCGACGGGTATTCGCCGCGGGCGAGGCGCTGTCGTCCTCGACCGCCCGCCGGTTCGCTCAGGTGCTGCCCGCGGCGACGCTGGTCAACTGGTACGGCCCCGCCGAAGCCACCGTGGTGACCGCGGCGCAGGTCGAAGCCGGTCCCGCCGTGGGTATTTCGATCGGCATACCGGTCGCCAACACGCGCGTCCACGTGCTCGATCGGCAACTGCGACCGGTCCCGCCCGGCACCGCCGGGGAGCTGTACCTGGAAGGCGTGCAGCTGGCTCGCGGCTACCTCGGCGCGCCCACCCTCACGGCCGAACGCTTCGTCGCCCATCCCGGCGGCGGCAGGCTCTACCGCACCGGCGATGTCGTGCGCTGGACCGCCGACGAGAGCCTGGAATACCTGGGCCGCAGTGACTTCCAGGTGAAGCTGCGCGGTCAGCGCATCGAACTCGGTGAGGTCGAGGCGGTCCTGCGCGATCATCACAGTGTCCGCCACGCTGCCGTCGCGCTCGTCCACGGCCCGACGGGAGACCGCTTGGTCGGCTACGTGGTGCCGCTCGAGGCGCCGGTGGAGGAGGCTCCCGCGTCGGCTCGACCGGAGGGCTACTCGATCGAAAGCGGCACCACTACCACCGGTTTCGATCAAGTCGCCCTGCTCGCCCATGCCAGGGCGGCGCTCCCGTCGTACATGGTTCCGGCGACCGTGGTGATCCTGAGTTCGCTGCCGCTCAACGCCAGCGGCAAGCTCGACCGCAACGCCCTGCCCGTCCCCGCCTTCACCACGCGCGCCTACCGCCCGCCGACCACGCCGTTGCAGCGCGCCGTCGCCGAGGTCTACGCGGAGGTGCTCGGCGCGGGCAAGGTCGGCCTCGACGACGACTTCTTCGAACTCGGCGGCAACTCCCTGGTCGCCACCAAGGCGATCAGCCGTCTGCGCACCAGGGTCGGCGCCGAGGTGCGGGTGCAGTGGTTCTTCACCGACGCCACTGTCGCCGCGCTGGCCGAGCGGATCGACGCCACCCAGTCCGGGGGCGGCGACCGCGACCTCACCTCCGACCTCGAATCCGACGACGCCCTCGGCGTCCTGCTGGCCATCCGCAACCGGGTACCGCACGGCACGGAGGCGGGCGGCGCGCTGTTCTGCATCCACCCGATGTACGGGCTGTCCTGGTGCTACGCCGGGCTGGCGCAGTACATTCCGGCGCGGCGGCCGATCTTCGGCCTCCAGTCGCCCGCGCTGAGCGAGGCGGGCTACCTGCCGGGCACGCTCGCCGAGATGGCGCGCCGCTACGCCGCCGAGATCAGGACCCAGCAGCCGCACGGCCCGTACCGGCTGATGGGCTGGTCGCTGGGCGGTGTGCTCGCCCACGCCGTCGCCACCGAACTCCAGGCGGCGGGGGAGCAGGTGTCGCTGCTGGCGATGCTGGATTCGCATCCCGACATCGATGTCCCCGATTTCCACACGGCGGTCCGTGACGCGCTCGCCGAACTCGGCGTCGACATCAGCGCGGCGCTGCCCGCCGCGGGGGTGCGCGAACTCAGCGAGGACGCACTGGCCGCGCTGCACGCGATCATCCCGGCCAACATGGCCGTACTCACCCCCGAGCGGGTGCGCCGGATCTATCGCAGCGCGGTGCGCTCGGCCGAGCTCATCGCCGAACACCGGCCCGCGGTGTTCCGCGGCAGGCTCGAATACTTCAGCGCGCTCGGACATGAGGCGGCGGCGGCCAATTGGGCTCCGTATGTCGACGGCGCGGTGCGCGATCGGCCGGTCGCGGTGGTGCATGATCAGATGACCTCGCCGCAGGCACTGGCGGAGATCGGTCCGCGACTCGCGGAGCTGCTCGACGCCGGCGACCGTGCGGCCGGGTCGCGGTGACACAAACGCTGGTTCGCGGTGACTCGAACGCTGGGGCGCCATGGCATCAGCGGTGCCGGTGAGGCATGATGTGACCGCGCTGTTGTAACGATTACCCCTGTTGTAACCACCGGATAACCCGTAGGGTCTGGCTGGTTGCAACTTCGTGCCCTGTCGGAGCACGGACCGAATCGGAATTCGAGACGAAGCGAAGGTGCGAAATTGATGCGTCGGCACACCCGGCGTCGTGGCTCCCGGGCCGCGGCGATGATCGCGGCAACGGCAGTGGCGGCGGGACTGATGTCCGGCATCGGCACGAGCCCGGCATCAGCTGACCCGATCATCGATTCCAAGAGCCTGCTCGCCAACCCGGTCTCCGAGGACGGGTCCAAGATCGTCAAGGCCGAAGTGAAGGACTCGCGCAGTCTGCGACTGCACGTGTACTCCGCGGCCATGGACCAGAACATCATCGTCGACGTGCAGCGCCCCGCCGACGCCTCGGTCCCGCGCCCCACCCTGTACCTGCTCAATGGTGCGGGCGGCGGCGAGGATTCGGCATCGTGGGTCGCCAAGACCGACGCGCTCGAATTCCTCAGCGACAAGAACGTCAACGTCATCCAGCCGATCGGTGGCGCCTGGAGCTACTACACCGACTGGATCCACGACGACCCGGTCGTGGGCCGCAACAAGTGGAAGACCTTCTTCACCGAGGAACTGCCCCCGCTGGTCGACGGCGCGCTGGGCACCAACGGTGTGAACGCCATCGCGGGTCTGTCCACCTCCGGCACCACCGTGCTCGCGCTGCCGATCGCCAAGCCCGGCCTGTACAAGGCGGCCGCGGCGTACAGCGGTTGCGCGCAGACCTCCGACCCGGTCGGTTCGGAGTTCGTGAAGGTCACGGTCGAGACCTGGGGCGGCGGCGACACCATGAACATGTGGGGTCCGCAGGGCTCGGAGGAATGGGTCAAGAACGACCCGTACGTGAATGCCGAAGGTTTGCGCGGCGTCGATCTCTACATCTCCACCGGCAACGGCCTGCCCGGCCCGTACGACACCCTCGACGGCCCGTACGCCCTGCCCGGCGCCTACGGTCTGGCCAACCAGATCGTCATCGGTGGCGTGATCGAGGCGGGCACCAACTACTGCACGCACAATCTGGCCAACCGGCTCAACGAGCTGGGTATCCCGGCGACCTTCAACTTCCGCCCCAACGGCACCCACTCGTGGGGCTACTGGAAGGACGAGCTGAAGCTGTCGTGGCCGACCCTGGCCCGCGGGCTCGGCCTGTAGACACCGGTTTCTCCCGAGCCGCCCCGATAGCGAGCACGTCGCTGCCGGGGCGGTCCCATTTCTTCGACCTGCCCTCGACGTTTGCGAATTGTGGTTAACTTAGGTTGACTGGACCAACCCGGTTCGCGCAACGGAAAGTGAGTGCATGGTCGCCGATCGCAGTGAGGCCGAACAGGCCTGCGAGCCGACGATCGCACCTGCCCGCGTCGTGCGCCGCAGGCCGAAGGACCGCAAGATGCAGATCATGCGGGCCGCCGCCCGTGCGTTCAGCGCGCGCGGCTACCACCCGGTCGGCGTGGACGAGATCGCCGCCGAGGTCGGCATCTCCGGACCCGCGCTGTACCGCCACTTCGCCAACAAGTACGCGCTGCTCGTCGCCGCCGCCGAGGAGGGTGCTCGGGGTTTGCGCGATGTCGCCGCAGCGGCCGACGACCCGTCGCTGAGCCCGGAAGCCAGGCTCGACGCGGTGCTCACCGCCGTCGCCGAACGCAATATCGACATCCGCCGCGAGGCCGGGCTCTACCGCTGGGAACGCCGCTACCTCGAGCCCGACGACCGGGTGCGCATTCGCGCGTTCTATCGCGAGCTCGAGGCGAATGTCGCCGCGCGGATCGCCGAGGTCCGGCCGGAGGCCGGCGCGGACGACGTCATCCTGCTCGCCGTCGGTGCGCTGAGTTCGCTGGCCAGCATCGCCGCGCACCGCACCACCCTCTCGCACGGCCGCATGCTCGCGGTACAGCTCGAGATGGCCTGGGCGATCGTGCGCGCCGAGCTGCCGCCGACCCCCGCCGCGGCCGAGCCCGACAAGCAGCCCCGTGGCCTGCCGGTCACCTCGAAACGTGAACAGCTGCTCACCGAGGCGATCCGGATCTTCGGCCGCAACGGGTATCACGAATCCGGCATCGAGGAGATCGGCGCCGCCGTCGGCATCAACGCCTCCAGCGTGTACCGCCACTTCGACAGCAAGGCCGACCTGCTCGCGGCGGCCTTCCATCGCACCGCCGACCGGCTCGCGGTCGCGATCGGCGAGGCGCTGGCGGAGAGCGAGAACCGGGCCGACGCCGCCCGCCGCATCGCCGACCAGCACGCGCGCCTCACCTTCGCGACGCCGGAGATCGCGCCGGTCTACTACGCGGAGTTCAGCAACCTCCCGCAGGCCGAGCAGCACCGTCTGCGCGCCATCCAGCGGCAGAACATCCTGGAATGGGCCAACCTGCTCGACGGCGACCCGATCGAAGCCCGCTTCCGGGTGCACGCCGCCGTCGGCCAGATCATCGATGTCGGCCGGCTGCTGCGTTTCGATTCCCGTCCCGAACAGCTCGCCCGCCTCGCCGCGCTGACCGGCGCGGTGCTACTCGGCAGCGGCTCGGCGGGCGGGAACTAGCCGCTCAGCCGCGGCCGTGGCGTAAGCGGAACAGGGCTTTCGCTGTCTGCAAGTGCCCTGGCCGACGGTCGAAGGTCGACAGCCGGACCGGGGCCCGATAGCGCCTGCGGGCGATCGACATCGTGCGGCTGTATTCGTACAGCCCGTGCTGACCGTGGCTGTGTCCCTGCCCGTATTCGCCGACACCGCCGAACGGCAGGGCCGGGATGCCGGTGAACGCGGTCGACGAATTCACCGTCACCACACCCACTTTCAGCTGTTCGGCGATGAGCTCCGCGCTGGGGATATCGAGGGTGAAGATGGTGACGGCGATGCCGTTGCCCGCCGCGTTCACCCGGGTGACCGCGTCGGCCAGGTCGGCGACCCGGTTCACCACGAGCACCGGGCCGATCCCCTCGCCGGTGATCGCGATGCTCTCCTCCGGCACCTCGGCCAGCACGATCGGCTCCACGTACGGGTCGCGGAACGAATCGAGCCCGCCGAGCACCGCGTGCCCGCCGTGGGCGAGCGCGTCACGGACCTGTCTGCGCACCACGTCGACCTGGGTGGCGTTGATCATCGGCCCGTAGGAGGCGCGATTGTCGGCGCCGGGACGCAGTTTGGCCGCTCGCTCGGCCACTTTGGCCAGGAAGTCGTCGAACACCGAATCGGCGACATAACAGCGCTGGATGCCCGAGGAGTTCTGCCCGGCATTGGCCATCGCGCCGAACACCGCGGCCTCCGCGGCGGCGTCGAGCACCGCGTCGACGTGCACGATCATGCTGCCCTTGCCGCTGTTCTCCACCACCACCGGCGTCAGCGACTGGGCGCACAGCGCGATCACCTCGCGTCCGCGCGCCTCCGGCCCGGCGTAGGCGATCTTGTCCACCTCGGCCTTGCACAGGGCGGTAGCGGTCCGCGAATTTCCGGTAACCGCTTGCAGCACCGGTTGTTCGGGCGAGACCGCGGCCCAGCTGTCGGCCAGCCAGGTGCCGACGCCGGTACTGAGTTCGTGCGGATTGAACACCACCGTGTTGCCCGCGGCCATGGCATAGGCGATCGAACCCATCGGCGTGAACACGGGGTTGTTCCACGCGCCGAGCACGCCGATCACCCCCAGCGGCAGGTAGCCGACGGAGGCGTGCTGATTGCGGGTGAACCAGCCGGTGGACAGGCGCTGTCGGCCCAGCGTGCGTTCGGCGTTGCGGGCGGCCCAGTCCAGATTCTCCACCGCCAGCATCACTTCCAGGGTGGCGTCGGCCTCCGGTTTGCCGGTCTCGCTGCGCAGCAGCTCCACCAACTCGCCTGCGTTCCTGGCGATCTCGCGACGCCAGTCGAGGAGCAGGTGCTTGCGCTCGCTGAACTCCAGTTCCCCCCACCAGTTCTGGGTGGCGCGTGCGGTGCGCACAGCACGGGTGACTTCGGCGGTGCCCTGTACGGGATACTGCGCGAGCTGTTCACCGGTGCGCGGATCGAAAGCCGTGAGCACATCGGATCGACCGGCGGGCGCGGCGGCGGTAGAAGCCGACTCGACCATGGTCACCTCCCCAAGATCGAACACGCCCGCACGCGGGCCGGTGAGACGAGTGTTTCCCCGCTGTCAGCGTATGGGGGCGCGGCCCGGCCGACAAGGTTCGCGCACTGCCCTTGCACTGCCCAGGTGAGCAACACCACAGCGCGTCGCCGACAGCGCCCGGCAAACCGGGCGCATCGACGCAGACCGGGCCCGGAAAACCGCCGGACCGGTAACATCGCGCCGAACGGTATGGATCACTTACCGGGAAGAATTTATTCCGCGTGCGCTCGTCTCTTCCAGGGCCGTGCGCACCGGCCGATGGTGGAGAGTTGATGCCGAGTTCGATCTCAGTGGATTCGCCCGCAGGTGGCGTCGCGTCGAGCGACAGTGAACCCGCGGTGCTGGTGTCCGACGTGCGCAAGTCGTTCGGCGATGTGCACGCTTTGCAGGGCATCAGTTTCCAGGCCGACAAGGCCAGTGTGCTGGGTATTCTCGGACCCAACGGCGCGGGCAAGACCACCATGGTCAAGGTCCTGTCGACCCTGCTCCGTCCCGACTCCGGCACCGCCGTCGTCGCGGGGCACGACGTGCTCACCGATGCCGCGGGCGTGCGCCGCTCGATCATGATGACCGGCCAGTACGCCGCGCTCGACGAGAATCTGACCGGCCGGGAGAACCTCGAGCTGTTCGGTCGGCTGATGGGCCTGACCAAGTCGGCCGCCCGCAAGCGCGCCGAAGTGCTGCTCGAGGAGTTCGACTTGGTGAGCGCAGGCAAGCGGGCCGTGCGCAACTACTCCGGCGGCATGCGCCGTCGCGTCGACATCGCCTGCGGGCTGGTCGTGCGGCCCGAGGTGGTGTTCCTCGACGAGCCGACCACCGGCCTCGATCCGCGCAGCCGCCAGGGCGTGTGGGATCTGGTGACCGCGCTCAAGAACCAGGGCATCACGGTGCTGCTGACCACGCAGTACCTCGAAGAGGCCGACGTGCTCAGCGACAACATCATCGTCATCGACAAGGGCACCGTCATCGCCGAGGGCACCGCCGACGAGCTCAAAGCCAAGACCGGCGGCAGCTTCTGCGAGATCGTTCCGCTCGATCCGAGCCGCGTCCCGCAGACCGTCAAGGCCCTCGGTGACCTGGTCCCGGCCGCTGTCGCCGCCGAGACCGACGGCGCCGACAAGGTGTCCATCCCGGCCCCCGACGGCGCCGCCACCCTCTCCGAGGCACTGCGCAGGCTCGACGCCGCGGGCATCGACCTGGCCGACATCGCGCTGCGCAGGCCCTCGCTCGACGACGTGTTCCTGTCGATCACCGGCCACTCGGGCGGCCACTAGTGAGCGTGTCCACCCCCGCGGCGAACAGCCTGTTCGCCGAGCTTCCCGCTGTGCGCCCGAGCAGTTTCGCGCAGTGGCGCGCGCTGACCGGGCGCATCGTGCACACCATGGCCACCAAGGGCGAGCTGATCGTCGCGGTGCTCACCCCGCTGGTGGTCACCGTGGCCTTCTACCTGCCGTTGCGGTACGTGATGAAGGTCCAGGGCATCGACTACGCCCAGTACGTGATGCCGATCGTCGTGCTGCAGACGATGGCCATGACGATGATGTCGAACGCGCAGCTCGCGGCGTTCGAAGCGCTCACCGGGTTGAGCACCCGACTCCAGACGATGCCGATCGGTTCGCTGGTTCCGCTGATGTCGCGGATCTGCGCGGGTCTGGTGCGGTCGATCGTCTCGCTGATCGCGACCGTCGCCTACGGCTATGTGATCGGCTTCCGGTTCACCGGCGGCTGGTGGCAGGCGCTCGCGTTCTGCGGATTCGCGCTGATCGTCGGCGTGGTGCTCACGCTCGGCGCCGACGCGCTCGGCAGCCTCACCAAGAACCCGGAGGCGCTCAGTCAGGCCCTCACGCTGCCGATTCTGATCTTCGGCATGATGTCGACCGGGTTCGTGCCCGAGGCCAGCTTCCCGGCGTGGGTGCGGCCGTTCGCGCGCAACCAGCCGATCTCCCAGTTCGCCCAGACGCTCAGCGATATGGCCGCGGGCCATCTGAGCTGGGCAGGCACCTGGGTCTCGCTGGCGTGGCTCGGCGGACTGGCTGTTTTCTTCCTCCCACTGGCTGTGTGGGCGAGTGTGAGGCGATCATGACAACAATCGAGAAGACGTCGGTCGAGGAGGCCGCGGCCGACCTTCCGGTGGTGCACACCAAGCCGGAGGGATCGGTGTCGGTGTGGTTCACCCACAGCCTGATCCAGACCAAGCGTCTGCTGATGGTGTGGTTGCGCGACCCGTCGACGACCATCCAGACCATCGCCTACCCGGCGGTGACCCTGCTGATGTTCCGGATCGTGCTCGGTGACTCGATCACCGCGGCCACCGGCGCCCCCAGCATCTACGGCCAAGCCGCGCTGCTCACCCTCGTCGCGGCCATGACCGGCGCGGTGGTGAGTGCCCTCGGATTCAAGCGCGAGAAGGCCTCGGGGCTGCTCAGCCGGTTCTACACGATGCCGCTCAACAAGGCCTCGCTGCTGACCGGCCGACTACTGGCCGAGATGCTGCGCATCCTGCTCACCACGCTGATCGTGCTGCTCGTCGCGGTGCCGCTCGGGTTCCTGTTCATGGAGGACCCGTTCGCCAATATCGCGCTGGTCCTGATTCCGGTGCTCTTCGGCATCGGGTTCGCGGTGATGGTCACCGCGCTGGCCACGATCACCGAGGGCGTGATGCTGATCAGCCTCATCGGCATCCTCAACACGCTGCTGATGTTCTTCAACACCGGGTTCGTCCCCGTGTTCGCCTATCCGACCTGGTTGCAGGACGTGGTCGCCAATCAGCCGATGAGCTGTGCCATCGACGCGATGAAGGGCCTGTCCTACGGTGGGCCGGTCGCTGAACCGCTGTTGAAGACCGTCGCCTGGACGGTCGGCATGGTCGCGGTCTTCGCCTACCCGGCGATCGTCGGCTACAAGAAGGCCGCCGAGTCGTCCTGAGCCCCGGTCCGCCTCGTTTCTGATCGCCGCCGCGAACTTCGTGGCGGCGATCAGTGCGTTATCGGCTGGGGGAGTCGGCGTCGGCGGGAGCGAAGGGGTAATCGAGCCAGCGGTTGCGGTTGGTCCAGCCGACGAGGTCGTAGCGCCAGCGGAAGGGCCAGGTGTGGGCCACGGTGTTGAACAGGACGGCGCCGAGGGCGGTGTAGTCGTCGTGGGCCGAGAGCAGGGCCCGCTGACCGCGTTCGGACTCGGTGAAGAAGGCGTCGAACATGGCGATCGACTGATCGGTGGTGAGCCGGCCGAGACCCCACAGGCCACGCATGCGCATCCAGTACACGGCCCTGGCCTGCCACGGCCAGAGGGCCCCGATCGGGTCCTCGCCCCGCTGCACCGCGGCGACGGCGGTGTCGGCCAGCGCGAGGGAGTCGGCCACGCTGTAGCCGGTGCACGGGTGCATCATCCCGCCGCGCGAGCCGAACGGCACCGCGATCGCCGTGCCCTTCTTCGGGGGCCGCTGATCCAGGGGATAGTGGGCGGCTTCGTGCGGTTCGTCGCCGGTGAGCCCGATACCGTGTGCCGCGAGTCTGCTGAGCGTGCGCTTGCGTAACTCGTGCTGCGGCATCCCGCCACGTAGCCCGAGGCTCGTCTCCTCGAAGATCACCGTCCCGTCCCCGAGCGGTACCGCGTAGAGGAACGACGGCGGCTCGTCCGGGCCCGCCCCGTTCTCCGGCCGCCAATCCAGCAGCAGCCCCTCACCTTCCGCGACCATCGGGGCCGCGGTCTCCGCGTCCACGAAGATCCCGTGCGCCGAGGCGGCCCTGCGCTTGCCCAACGTCGGCAGCCCCCGCGTATCGAACACCGCGCCCGCCGAGATCACCGTCCCGTCCGCGAGTTCCACCTCGTGCGCGTCCACCCGCCGCGCCCGATCCGCGAAGACGGTGGCGTCGTCCAAGGCCAGCGCGGCGTGCAGCCCAGCCTTGGAGAGCACGCCATACGGCCGCTCGATCCGATGCTCGCCCTTGGTCCACACCGTCGGCGCCGCGATGCGCTGCGCGATCGCACTCACGGGCAGCCACTCCGGCAGCTCGTCGATCCAGCAGGAGAATGTCGGCGGGAACAACCGCTCCGGCCGCGGATCCACCGCGGCCACCCGCAACCCGGCCACCGCGGCCCGATGAGCCAGCCCCCGCCCGGTCGGCCCCAGCCCGACCACACAGATATCGAATTCCCGCACAACGCTCACGTCCGCATTCAATCGGCCCCACCCATCACCACGCAAGCATCAGTGACCCGGTCGTCACACCGCCTCGACGCGGCGATTCCTAGTCCTCCAAGGCCAGGGCCTGGCGCATGGTCAGGCGAGCTTGGGTCTGCATCAGCGACCTGCGGTAGATCTTTTCGGCGATGACGACGATCGCGTAGGTGGTGATCGCCATCAGGGCCAGGGCGATGAAGGGTTCCCACCACGCAGCGGTGCCGTCGGCCAGGCGGGCGGGCATGGCGACGATGGACATGATCGGAATATAGGAGCCGACGACACGGGCGGTGCCGGTGAGGAAGATGCCCGCGAACAGCACGATCATGATGAGCAGCCCGAGCGGAGTCGAGGTGGACTGGAGGTCTTCGCTGCGAGTGGCGAGCGCGCCCGCGACGGCCCAGAGGCTCGCCAGGGCGAGGAAGCCGACGAGGAAGAAGACGATGAACCAGCCCGCGGCTCCGGCGATCCGGCCCAGCTGAGCACCCTTGCCGGTCGCCGCCAACCCGACCAACCCCGCCCCGACGAACAGAGCCAACTGCGCGAACGCCAGTGCCGCGTTGCCCACGACCTTGCCGATCAGCAACTGCCGCAACGGCATCGCACTGGCCAGGATCTCCACGATGCGGTTCTGCTTCTCCTCGACCACACTCTGCGCGATGGACATGCCGAACAGCACCGACGCCAGATAGAAGAGGAACGCGAAGACGAACGAGACGATCTTGGCCAGGCCCGGGTCGATCGAGCCCTTCTCGAGCAGGTCGTAGCTCACGGTCGCACCGCGGGCCAGCTCTTCGAGCGAGACGCCGGCGGCGGCGGCATTGCGCTGCAACGCGATCTGCTGTGCGGCGGCGGTGATGTAGGTGGTGGCGTTGTCGTCCTCGGCGGTCTTGCCGATCAGCTGCCATCCGCTGGGGTCGGCGGGCACCAGGCCCACATCGACCTCGTCCTCGCGGACCAACTGCTCGACCGCGGCCCGGTCGGCGACGGGTCGCGCGATGAAGCTGGTGTCGGTTCCCGCGTTCGAGGCAAGGGTGTTCGCCGTTTCGAGTACGACCGAGGTGTCCGACCCGGCGATCGCCACGTCGATCTTGTCGGGCCTGCTGCTGAGGAACCCGGTGAGAACCAGCGACGCGACGATCACCACGAGCGTCACCACAGTCGAGATGACGAAGTTGCGGTCACGCAGCTTCACCGCGATCTCCCTCGCGGCAACGATCCGCCACACGCCGCTCATGCCGTCACCTCCCGATAGATTTCGGCGACCGTCGGCCTGACCTCGGTGAACTCCCGCACCGACCCTCGCGACAACGCCTCTTTCAGCACCCCATCGGTGCCGCCGCTGTCGACCTCGAACAACACACCCGGCCCGACACTCTCGACCACGCGAACCCCTGGATACCCCCGCAGCCATCCCGCGTCACCGTCGAGCACCAGTCGATACCGTGAGCCGTTACCGCTGGACCGCAACTCGTCGACCGAGCCCTGCCCGACCACCCGGCCCGATGCGAGCACAACCAGCTGATCGCACAGCCGCTCCACCAGATCCAGCTGATGCGAGGAGAACAGCACCGGCACACCCTGATCGGCGTACTCGCGCAGCAACTCCACCATCGAATCCACGGCGAGGGGGTCGAGCCCGGAGAACGGTTCGTCCAGGATCAGCGCCGTCGGCTGTGCGATCACCGCCGCCGCGATCTGGACGCGCTGCTGATTGCCCAGCGACAACGATTCGAGCTTGTCCTTGCCGCGCGCGCCCAGATCGAACCGCTCCAGCAGGCTTTCGGTGCGCGCCTTGGCCGCGTCGGCGGGCAGTCCACGCAAGCGCGCCAGGTACACGAGCTGGTCGGCCACCGGCTGCTTGGGATAGAGCCCCCGCTCCTCGGGCATATAGCCGAACGAGCGCCGATCCAGCTCGGTCACCGGCCGACCGTCCCACCGGATCTCGCCGGACTGAACGGCCAAGACGCCCATGATCATTCGCATCGTGGTGGTCTTGCCCGCCCCGTTGCCCCCGACGAACCCGGTCAGCGCGCCGGGCGGGACCGCGAACGACACATCGTCGACCGCCACGTTCTCCCCGAACCGGCGCGTCACATGGGCGACTTCCAACATCGAACTCCCCGTCCTTTGTTGCCTGGCCCACAACCGTACCGGTGCCGCGGTTCACGCGGCCGTGATCAGCGCGGCGACACCCAGGTGGTGATGTCGGCGTGCACGACCTCGATGCCGTCCTTGTCGTAGACCGAGACGGGGACCGTCAGTTCCTGGCCCTTGGTGATCGCGGCGAAGTCGGGGATCTCGTCGAGCTTGGCCACCGCGCGCAGGCCGGATTCCGCCTTGGCCAGGTACTGGACGTTCATCGACTTGGGGATCCAGCGGTGGGTGGTGGGGACGGTGGCCTCGCTCAGCATGCCCATCGCCACCTCGGCCAGGTTGCAGGCCGCGATCGCGTGGAAGGTGCCGAGGTGGTTGTGGATGCCGAACCACTTCGGGGAGGTCACCTCGCAGACGCCGGGCTCGAGGCGAACCACCTGGGGGAGCACGGTGCCGAAGTAGGGGACCCGGGCGACCATGCCGAGCGAGAACAGCGCGTGCCCGATGCGATTGTCGGGCAGCTTCTTCCAGCCGCGGTAGGTCGCGGTTTCCTGTGTCATACGCACTATCTTACTCAAAAGTAAGTTCTGTGGTAGCCCTCCGGTGACCAGGCGGGGCGACGAGCCAGCTACCATTCATCGGTACAGCCCAGCCGGCGGTGCGGTCGAGGTGGAAGCCCCCTGAGGGCGTGATCGATACCTCATGACCCCCGATTTGAAGGACGTCGTCGGCATGGTGCATACTGTTCGGGTTGCCTTGCGCAGGATCGACCGACTCCTCGGAGCGGATGACCTGAGCGAGGGGAGCAGTAGTTTGTATCTCGCCGGTTCGCTGGCGCGGATACGTTCGGAACCACGCACTTCCGGCCCATGGTGAGTCACTGACCCGGGTCGGAGAATAAGAGTTAGGGCGACACGCCCGACCGCGTGGACCGGAGAACCATGACAGATGAACAGCGGCGAGGACTAGGTAGTGCCTTTTGGTGCGCCCTGGTTGCGGGTCTTCAGTGGGAAACCACGCTGAGGCGTCTTTCTTGTGTTCGGGCTGTGCAAATTGAGGGTGGTGCGGGAGCAAGCTCCTGTGACCACGAAGGAAAGCGGAGAAAAGGACACTTAGCGTGGCGGGACAAAAGATCCGCATCAGGCTCAAGGCCTATGACCACGAGGCGATCGACGCGTCAGCGCGCAAGATCGTGGAAACGGTGACCCGCACCGGCGCCCGTGTGGTCGGGCCTGTGCCGTTGCCGACCGAGAAGAACATCTACTGCGTCATCCGTTCGCCGCACAAGTACAAGGACTCGCGCGAACACTTCGAGATGCGCACGCACAAACGCCTCATCGACATCCTCGACCCGACGCCGAAGACGGTTGACGCGCTGATGCGCATCGACCTGCCGGCCAGCGTCGACGTCAACATTCAGTGACGGGGACTCGAGACATGACTGACAACAAGAATCGGCCTCAGGCCGGAATCCTGGGCACCAAGCTCGGCATGACCCAGGTCTTCGACGAGAAGAACCGCGTAGTCCCGGTCACCGTCATCAAGGCGGGCCCGAACGTGGTCACCCAGATTCGTACCGTGGAGCGCGACGGCTATTCGGCCGTGCAGATCGCTTTCGGCGCCATCGACCCGCGCAAGGTGAACAAGCCGACTTCCGGCCAGTTCGCCAAGGCCGGTGTCACTCCGCGCCGCCACGTCACCGAGATCCGCGTCGCGGATGCCTCCACCTTCGAGATCGGCCAGGAACTCTCGGCTGATGTCTTCGAAGAGGGCACCTACGTCGACGTGACCGGAATCAGCAAGGGCAAGGGCTTCGCCGGCACCATGAAGCGTCACGGCTTCAAGGGCCAGGGCGCCTCGCACGGTGCGCAGGCTGTGCACCGTCGCCCGGGTTCCATCGGTGGCTGTGCCACTCCCGGCCGCGTGTTCAAGGGCATGCGCATGTCGGGTCGTATGGGTAACGACCGCGTCACCACGCAGAACCTCTCGGTTCACAAGGTCGACGCCGAGAACGGCCTGCTCCTGGTCAAGGGTGCTATCCCTGGCCGCAAGGGCAACGTCGTGATCGTCAAGAGCGCCGTGAAGGGTGGTGCGCACGCATGACCAGCCTCGACAAGAAGGCCAACCTGACGCTGACCGTTAAGGCTGCAGGCGGCAAGACCGAAGGCACCGTCGAACTCCCCTCGGAGATCTTCGACGTGACCGCCAACGTCGCGCTGATGCACCAGGTCGTCATCGCTCAGCTGGCCGCCGCTCGCCAGGGCACCCACTCCACGAAGACTCGTGGCGAGGTCTCCGGTGGTGGCAAGAAGCCGTACCGCCAGAAGGGCACCGGCCGCGCCCGTCAGGGCTCGACCCGTGCGCCGCAGTTCGCCGGCGGTGGCACCGTCCACGGCCCGCAGCCGCGTGACTACAGCCAGCGGACCCCCAAGAAGATGAAGGCCGCCGCCCTGCGCGGTGCCCTCTCCGACCGGGCCCGCAACGAGCGCATCCACGTGATCACCGAACTGGTCTCGGGTCAGAACCCGTCGACCAAGATTGCCAAGGACTTCCTGGCCGAGCTCTCGGGCCGCAAGAAGTTCCTGGTCGTCGTCGGCCGCGAGGACGTCGCCGCGTGGAAGAGCGTGGCGAACCTGCAGAACGTGCTGCCGATCGCCCCGGATCAGCTCAACACCTACGACGTGCTCAACAGCGACGACGTGGTGTTCAGCGTCGAGGCCCTGAACGCTTTCGTTCACGGTCCCGCCGAGGCGGCCCAGGAGGAGAGCAAGTGAGCACCATCGCCGACCCCCGCGACATCCTGCTCGCACCGGTCATCTCGGAGAAGTCCTACGGGCTGATCGAGGAAGGCACCTACACCTTCCTGGTGCACCCGGACTCGAACAAGACGCAGATCAAGATCGCCGTCGAGAAGGTTTTCGGCGTCACGGTCACCAGCGTCAATACCGCCAACCGTCAGGGCAAGCGCAAGCGGACCAAATTCGGTTACGGAAAGCGCAAGGACACCAAGCGCGCACTCGTGACCCTCTCGGCCGATAGCAAGCCCATCGAGATCTTCGGAGGACCGGTCGCGTAAGCGCCTGGGACTCCAGAAAGCGAGAAGAACTCATGGCAATCCGTAAATACAAGCCGACAACGCCGGGCCGTCGTGGCTCCAGCGTCTCGGACTTCGCCGAGATCACCCGGTCGACGCCGGAGAAGTCGCTGCTGCGCCCGCTCACCAAGTCCGGTGGTCGTAACGCGCACGGTCGCATCACCACGCGTCACCGCGGTGGCGGTCACAAGCGTGCCTACCGTCTGATCGACTTCCGTCGGCTGGACAAGGACGGCATCCCGGCCAAGGTCGCTCACATCGAGTACGACCCCAACCGCACCGCCAACATCGCACTGCTGCACTTTGCCGACGGCGAGAAGCGCTACATCATCGCGCCGAAGGGCATCAAGCAGGGCAGCCCGATCGAGTCCGGCCCCACGGCCGACATCAAGCCGGGTAACAACCTGCCGCTGCGCAACATCCCGACCGGTACCACGATTCACAACGTGGAGCTGCGTCCGGGCGGCGGCGCCAAGATGGCTCGTTCCGCCGGAATGAGCATTCAGCTGCTGGGCAAGGAAGGGCCGTACGCGACCCTTCGTATGCCTTCGGGTGAAATCCGCCGTGTCGACGTGCGCTGCCGCGCCACTGTCGGCGAGGTCGGCAACGCCGAGCAGTCGAACATCAACTGGGGCAAGGCCGGCCGTATGCGCTGGAAGGGCCGTCGTCCTACCGTCCGTGGTGTCGTGATGAACCCGGTCGACCACCCGCACGGTGGTGGTGAGGGTAAGACCTCCGGTGGTCGCCACCCGGTCTCCCCGTGGGGTCAGCCTGAGGGCCGCACCCGCAAGCCCAACCGCCCGAGCGACAAGCTCATCGTTCGCCGTCGTAAGACCGGCAAGAAGCGCTAAGGAGGAGGTAAGAAATGCCACGCAGCCTCAAGAAGGGCCCGTTCGTCGACGACCACCTCCTCGCGAAGGTGGACGTGCAGAACGAAAAGGGCACGAAGCAGGTCATCAAGACCTGGTCGCGTCGCTCGACCATCATCCCCGATTTCATCGGACACACTTTCGCCGTCCACGACGGTCGCAAGCATGTCCCGGTGTTCATCTCGGACAACATGGTCGGCCACAAGCTCGGTGAGTTCGCGCCGACCAGGACGTTCAAGAGCCACGTCAAGGACGACCGGAAGAGCAAGCGGCGATGACTGAAACCATTCAGAACCCGACTGCACGCGCAACCGCCAAGCACGTTCGGGTCACCCCGATGAAGGCCCGTCGAGTCGTGGACCTGGTCCGCGGCAAGAGTGTCGAGGACGCGCTGGCGATCCTGCGGTTCGCGCCGCAGGCTGCCAGCGAGCCCGTGGCCAAGGTCGTGGCTTCGGCCGCGGCGAACGCCGAGAACAACCTCGGCCTCAACCCGGCCACCCTGGTCATCTCGACTGCTTTTGTCGACGAGGGCGCCACCATGAAGCGTTTCCAGCCGCGGGCCCAGGGCCGTGCGTTCCGGATTCGTAAGCGCACCAGCCACATCACCATCGAGGTCGAGAGCGTGCCCACCACCGGCGCTGCCACTCGTAGCCGCCGGAAGGGAGGGGCAAAGTAAATGGGACAGAAAATTAACCCCCATGGCTTCCGCCTCGGTATCACCACCGACTGGAAGTCGCGTTGGTACGCGGACAAGCAGTACGCGGAATACGTGAAGGAAGACGTTCAGATCCGCAAGCTCCTCGCCACTGGCATGGAGCGGGCAGGCATCTCGAAGGTCGAGATCGAGCGCACCCGTGATCGCGTCCGTGTGGATATCCACACCGCGCGTCCCGGCATCGTGATCGGTCGTCGTGGCGCGGAAGCCGACCGCATCCGCGCCGAGCTGGAGAAGCTCACCAAGAAGCAGGTTCAGCTGAACATCCTCGAGGTCAAGAACCCCGAATCGGATGCGCAGCTGGTTGCTCAGGGTGTTGCCGAGCAGCTGTCCAACCGTGTGGCGTTCCGTCGTGCGATGCGTAAGGCCATTCAGTCGGCCATGCGTTCGCCGAACGTCAAGGGCATCCGTGTGCAGTGCTCGGGCCGCCTCGGTGGCGCCGAAATGTCGCGCTCGGAGTTCTACCGTGAAGGTCGTGTTCCGCTGCACACGCTGCGTGCGGACATCGACTACGGCCTCTACGAGGCCAAGACCACCTTCGGTCGCATCGGTGTGAAGGTCTGGATCTACAAGGGTGACATCGTCGGTGGTCGTCGTGAACTGACCGCCGCCGCCGCTGCTCCGGAACGCCCGCGTCGCGAGCGTCCGAGCCGCCCTCGTCGGTCCGGCGCCACTGGCACCACCGCGACCAGCACCGAGGTCGGTCGCGCCGCCACTGCAGTGGCGGAGGCTCCGGCAGAGAACAAGGAGGGCTGACGCATGCTGATGCCCCGTCGCGTCAAGCACCGCAAGCAGCACCACCCCGGTCGCTCGGGCATGTCCAAGGGCGGCACCGCGGTGGCCTTCGGTGAGTACGGCATCCAGGCTCTCGAGCCCGCCTACGTCACCAACCGTCAGATCGAGTCGGCGCGTATCGCGATGACCCGCCACATCAAGCGTGGCGGCAAGATCTGGATCAACATCTACCCCGACCGTCCGCTCACGAAGAAGCCGGCCGAAACCCGCATGGGTTCCGGTAAGGGTTCGCCGGAGTGGTGGGTCGCGAACGTGAAGCCCGGTCGGGTCATGTTCGAGATGTCTTACCCCAACGAGGAGACCGCTCGTGAGGCCCTGCGCCGCGCGATGCACAAGCTCCCGATGAAATGCAGGATCGTGACCAGGGAGGAGCAGTTCTGATGGCTACCGAAACACCGGCCGCAGAGCTCCGTGAGCTCAACGAAGAAGAGCTCGTGGCACGCCTGCGCGAGTCGAAGGAAGAGCTGTTCAACCTGCGCTTCCAGATGGCGACGGGTCAGCTCGACAACAACCGTCGACTGCGCGTCGTCCGCCACGAGATCGCGCGCATTTACACGGTCATGCGTGAGCGCGAGCTCGGCCTGGCCACGGCGCCCGCTGGCAAGGGAGATGCGGCATGAGCGAGAACACCGAAGAGCGCAACAGCCGCAAGGTACGCAGCGGCTACGTTGTCTCCGACAAGATGAACAAGACGATCGTCGTCGAGCTGGAAGACCGTCACCGGCACAAGCTCTACGGCAAGATCATTCGCACCACCTCCAAGGTGAAGGCGCATGACGAGAACGAGATCGCCCACGTCGGCGACCACGTTCAGCTGATGGAGACCCGTCCGCTGTCGGCCACCAAGCGCTGGCGTCTGGTCGAGGTCCTGGAGAAGGCCAAGTAAGGTCCCTCCTCGATCCATCGAGATCGTTTTCTGCGAAGGCCCGTTTCCCTCTGGGGAAGCGGGCCTTCGTCGTTCGACGGTCTGATGTCGTCACATGACAAAGGCCCGCTCCCGGTGTGGGGGCGGGCCTTTGCTGTGTGGGCCGGGTCAGCCGGTGAAGGCGTAGGGCGGCTGGCGGATCTTGTGGGCGAATTCGACGATGTTGGTGACCGTGCTGCTGGGAACGCCGACTTCGCTGCCGATGCTGCGGGCCGACCAGGACTGGTCGGTGAGCTCGAGGATCTCTTCGATCTGGTCGAGGGTCAGGCGCAGGGGGCTGCGGTGGGCGATACGGCGGGCAAGGGCGCGGACCTCGGTGTCTTCGTCGAAGTCGAAATCGTCCGGGGCGGGGAGGTCTTCGTCGTCGTCGAGGTCCACATCGACCGGTTCGGCCGCGTCGGCGTCGGCGGCGACCAGGACCGGCTCGGGGGTCACGTCGGGAGCGGGTTCTGTGGGCTCGGGTGCCATCTGCTCGGCGGTCTGCGCGGGTGCCGAAGGTTCGCGCTGCGAGGGTTCTGGCTGCGAGATCAGTTGCTCGGCAGGTTCGGCGGTGAGGGTCAGCTGCTCCGGCTCCGCGGGGGGAGGCTGTGGATCGTTGTGCACCGCTACCGGATCGGTGATCGGTGGAGTGTCGCCATCAGGGTCACGGGCGACGGTGCCGGCGTGCATCGTCGCCTCGGGAACCGGGTCGGTACCGGTGGCGTCGCCCGCGGTGGCGTGGGCGACGGTGGTGACCGGTATTCGGCGCAAGGTGGGGGCGGCGCCATGGGTCCGGGTCGAGTGCTCGGCGCCGTTGCGGCGGTGGTCGGCCGCGGCCTTGTGGATCAACTCGAGGGTGCCGGGGGCGTGCGGCTTGTCGGTGGAGGGCCGGCGAAGGCCGTGCGGGAAGGCGCGTTCGGCAGCCGTTGCCGCGATGGTCTCGGCTTCGGCGAGAGGTTCAGCGCTCGGTGCCGGGGTATCGCGGACCACCGGCTCCGGGACGAACGGCTGGGCAGGCGAATCGACATCCTCGTCCGCTGAGACCGAATCCGCCTTCGTGGCGAGGCGATCTGCCACGTCAGGTCCGTTGGTTCCGGCAGCCGCGACGGGGCCGGGCATCGCGGAGGTCTGGGTGTTCTGCGCCTCGGCGGCGTGCACAGCGGTCGAGCCGACAACAGCCATATCGTCGAGCGGCGATCGGAGTTCGGGCGCAACGCCGTTCATCACCGTGTGGCCGAGGGCTTTCCTGTCGTCACCGAGCGAGTCGGCCTGCTGCAGCGGCAGTGCGGTGATCCGTTCGGCGGTGGAATAGGCGGTGTCGCCGGGCAATTCGACCGACGCGCTCTCGATCAACATCGCGTACCGGGCCGAGACCCACGCGTGCAACCAGATCACCACGCCCACCATCACCGGGGCGATGGCGAATTCGGCTGCGCGACCGAAGGAGCCGGCGGCCAGGTGGGGACCCGCGTTCAAGGCGATGGTGGTGCCGAGCAGGGCGAGTTCAAACACGATCACCTTGCCGCGCTCCAGCTCACGCCCCCAGCGGGCCGCGGTGGTGGCGGTGACCATGATGACGATGATCGGGATCGAGATCATCGCCTCGATGCCGTAGCTGAGCCAGTACAGCGGGTCGCTCATGTCGCCGCTCGGCACGAGATTGCGTTGCACGTTGACCCCGGCCCACACCATGCCGAGAACGACGACCCCGATCAGCGCACGCGAGGACCATTCCGACCGCCGGTACAACTGGGCCAGGCGCGCGTCGGCGCTCGACACCCGTCGTCGTGCGGCCAGCGCCTTGCGATGCCAGCGCGCGTCGGCTTCGTCGGTGCGGCGGATGAGGGCGCTGGTGCGGCGGTCGCGTTGTTCGGCGGCGAGCTCGTCGCCCACGGCGCGCCGACGCTGTTTGCGTCGCTGCGTGCGAATCCATTCGGCCAGTTCCCGTTCGGCGCGGATCTCGTCGTCGGAGAGCGCGTCGTAGAGGGCGGTGTCGTGTTGGAGGGGGAGCTTGTCGCGGGCCGTGGCGACCTGCTGGGCGAGCGCCGTGATCTCGGTGTTCGGCGCGATCGCGGCATTCTCGCTCAACCGATCGTCGGACATGTCGCGCCTTCCGCCACTCGAACATATGGACTATCGAACATATGTGTGATTGCCAGAGAGCGTAAACGCCGACCGTGCCCCGGTCAACGACAACGAGTCGATTCCGCCGAATCCCCGGCGGCGACACGCCGGAATTCAGGAATCGGTCTCGCCGCGGAGCAGCCGTTTCTCATACGACGCGCGGCTCGACGATCCGGCCACCGCCGCAACCTGATTCGGCACCGTTCGCCGCAAGACGAAGTCGCGCAGCCACTGTGGCAGCGCACCGGACAGGCCGAGCAGTGGCCCGAGATGCGCGGGTAACGTCACCTCGAATCGCGGCCGGGCGACAACGTCGAGCACTGCCGCGGCGACATCGCTGGGCTGGAGCAATCGTGCTGCGCCCGTATCGGTTCCGACCGCCAATTCGGTATCGACCACCCCGGGCATGATCGCCGTCAACCGCACGCCGCTGCCGCGCAATTCCTCACGAACGGCTGTCAGATAACCGAGTACTCCGTGTTTGGTCGCGGCGTAGGTCGCTTCACCGGCGGGGGAGACCTTGGATGCGATCGAGGCGATGGTGACGATATGCCCGCGCCCGCGTGTCCGCATCGGCGGCGCCGCCAGTCGCACTCCACGGATCACTCCGTGCAGATTCACCGCGAGCATTCGCGCGGTCGCATTGTCCGGTTCGGCATCGAACGACCCGACCCACATCACCCCGGCGTTGTTGACGAGCACGTCGATCGGTCCGAGTATCGCCTCGGTGACGGCGAGGAAATCATGAAACGACCGCTCATCGGTCACATCGAGCTCGCACCCGTGCACGGTTCCCGGCAGCCCGGCCGCGGCCTCGCGCGCCGCGCTGCCCGACAGATCACCGAGACACACCCGAGCCCCCGCGACCGCGAACTGCCGCGCGATCTCCAGCCCGATCCCAGCGGCACCGCCGGTGACCGCGACGACCCTTCCGGTGTGCGTACGTTTCATGGCGGAAATGCCCTCTCGGTGGAAACCGCTACATCTGGCATGTTGTCATGCCAGAAATTGTCGCCAGTATTCCACGCCATCGCGACGCGGCGATAGCCTCAGCGGTGACTTCTGGACACTCGATCACCAGGCGCCTGCGGCGTTCGACTGATGCACAACGCTCGGCTGCCGGCGCGGAGCTCAACCGCCCAGCACGGGTCGGCTTCAGCGCAGGGCGGTGTGCCAGACGACGGCGGCGGCGAGCGCGCCCGCTCCGTTGAGCGACCAGTGCAGGGCGATGGGTGCGAGGAGGCTACCGCTGCGGCGGCGCAGCCACGTGAACACGACGCCCGCGGCGGCGGTGGCGGCTACCGCGAGTGCTATCCCGGCCATTTGGCCGAGTACCCCGCCGCCGACGATGCTGGACAGCCCCTTGTTGCCGGAGGTGAGGCCGAACGAGGATGCGATGTGCCAGAGGCCGAACATCAGCGAACCGGCCGCGAAGAGCCCGCGGACGCCGAGGACCCGGTCGAGCGTGCCGTGCAGCACCCCGCGGAACGCGAGTTCTTCGGGGATCACCGTCTGCAACGGGATGACGATCATCGACGCGATGAGGGCACCGGAAATCGTCGCGTACCGATCGGCGAGAAAGAACGGCCTGGTGAGCGGTAGTGCGGCGCCGATCGCTACCGCGGTCAACACGATCCCGACCGCGCCGAGGGCATACACCGTCCCGCGCTTCCAGTGTCTGGGTGACAACCCGAGTTCCGCCCAGCCCAGCCCCCGCTTGCGCATCAGCGCCAAGAGCGCGAACGCCGCGATGGGAACGGTGACGATATTGGCCCACGCGGTCGTGAAGTGAGCGATCAGATTGGTGCCCGCCAGCACGACGACGACCACCGCGATATCGATGTAGGCATGGAGCTTCGGCCGGGAATCGGCGACGGCGGGTACGGGCACCCGACCGAGTGTACGGAAATATCACGAAACGAAAACGGTCCGGTGAATGCGCGAAACCCGCTACCCCCGCGTTGAGCGGCCCGGAATGAGCCCACCAAGATCGACAGTCGGCGCGGTGCTGTGAGCTACTCGACAGCCGACCCGGACCATCCGGCCATATCGGTCCAGGCCTGTAACTCGCGCCGCGTCTCGAACCGTCGGGGGACCCCGCTGATCGGATCCGTGAATTCGAGCGAGGCCGCCAGCAATTGCAACGGCCGCGTGTAATCGTCGACCGATTTATCGGTGATCACCGGATAGAAGTCGTCGCCGAGAATCGGCACGCCGAGCCCGTTCATATGCAGGCGCAGCTGATGGGTTCGCCCGGTGTGCGGGCGAAGGCGGTAGCGCCCGAGCCCGTCGCGGTGTTCGACCAGTTCGACCTCGGTCTCGGCGTTGGGCTCGCCGTCCACCTCGAAAGCGGCGAGCACCTGCTTCTCCTTGATGATCCGGCTGCGCACGGTCCGCGGCAGCTCGAGCGCGGGATCGTAGGGCGCGATGGCCTCGTACTCCTTGCGCACGGTCTTGCGGTGGAACATCGTCTGATAGGCGCCGCGCCGGGCCGGATTCACCACGAACAGCAGCAGGCCCGCGGTGACCCGGTCCAGTCGGTGCGCCGGGATCAGGTCGGGCAGTTCGAGCTCGTTGCGCAACCGCACCAGCGCCGTTTGGAGAATGTGCTGACCGCGCGGGATCGTCGCAAGGAAGTGTGGCTTGTCGATCACGAGGATGTCGTCGTCGCGATGCACGATCCCGATCTCGAACGGCACCTCGGCCTCGACGGGCAGATCGCGGTGGAACCACACCGCGCCGCCCGGCACGAACGGTGCGTCCGGTGTCAGCGGACCTTCCAGATCCACGATCTCGCCCGCCACCAGCATCGCGTCGATCCTGGCCGGATCCACCCGCGGCAACCGCTCGACGAGGTGATCGCGCACGGTCGTCCACTGCCCGTCCTCCGGGAGCCGGAGTCGGGCGGGATCGAGGCCGTGCCGTTTCGGCAGCGGCGGCTGCTGCCTACGTCGCATAGGAAGAAGTGTTGTCGAGCCGGTGGCGCCGGGTGCTGTCGGCCCCTCGGAACCTGCTCGACGTCGTGGCTCACGCGGTGCGTGTGGCCAGCCCGGGGTAGTCGATGATCAGACCCGACTCGTCGTAATCCAGGGTGGCGTGGAAGTCGAATTCGGGCGCGCGATAGTCGTAGCGCTGACCTACCCCGTCGGCGATCCGGCGATAGTGCTGCGGTAATCGGGCCGCGGTGAGGTCGGCGGCGCGAACATAGGCGGCGGGCGCGTCGGCGCTGTCGCCGACCACGAGCCCGAGGCGATGCACCGGCAAGGCGTTGGTGAACGCGGACGCCTCGAGATCGATATCGAGACACCCGTCGAGCTCGGGCGCGACCGTGCCGTCGATCTGCCAGCGCCCCAGCCCATCGGACTGCACGGTCACCGACCGCCTGCCCTCGGGATACCGCCCGACGATCTGCGCCGACCGGGTGTGCCAGCTCCCGTCGAGCCGCAGCCGATAGTCGATCACCCAGGTGATTCCGTCCTCGACGGCCGTCGCACACCCTTCGACGAGAACTCCGCGCGCATCGTCACGGAAATACGTGACCTCGAATCCGGTACGCGCGTCACGGTGTAACCAGGCGGCCGAAGATGGCAGCGGAGTGAACATGGGAAACGAATTCCCGCAATTCCGTCGCTCAATCGTTAACCCGCTCGCTGATCGAGCACCATCAGTTTCGCTTCGACGAGGACTTGACGCGCACGCCGTCGCACCCGGCACAGGTCGACGCTGCATTCGAGGTGTATCTGCATCGCCCGATGCGCCTGTTCGGGCGACAGCTTTCCAGGATCGGAATGGCAATCGGCGATTGCTGAAATGATTGACGTGACAAACATTTTCGTTCTCCCACCGCTACACGAGATCAAGAGGTAGGGAGGAAATTACGCCCGAAAGAGTGAATTGCCGACGGGTTGACGGGCAGTTCACGCAACCTTCCCCGATCGTCCACAACCACTCAACTTAGGCTAACCTACCCTCGGCGGAGTTGCCGCGGACAGGTCGAGAGGCGAGAACGATATGACGGTGCAGGTAGCGCCGCCGCCGGGGGCGGAGTCGGGGAACCGGCTGCCCAAGGCGGCAGCGAAAGCGCAGAAGCAGCAGGAAGCGCTGGCGCGCAAGGAGATTCTGGCACCGGTATCGGGGATGCTGACGGTGGCGAGCCTGATCGTCGCGCTCGCCTCGGTGTGTTCGGTGGTCCCGTTCCTGCTGATCGTGGCGGCCTGCCGCGAACTGCTGAACTCCCCGGTCGATACCGACCGGGTGTGGTGGCTGTTCGGCGCGGCCGTGATCGTGCTCGTCGTGCGGGCGTTGCTGCAGGTCGTGGCGCTCAGCTGGTCGCACGCGGTCGACGCCGGCTACCAGCTCACCCTGCGCAGACTGCTCGCGGCCAAACTCACCCGGGTGCCGCTGGGCTGGTTCGGCGAGCGCAGCTCCGGTGAGGTCAAGGGCTATCTGCGCGACGATGTCGACGCACTGCACTTCCTGGTCGCGCACGCCCGCCTCGATTTCATCGGCGCGCTGGTGGTCCCGCTGGTCACCCTCGGCTACCTGTTCACCGTCGACTGGCGACTCACGCTGGTACTGATGATTCCGCTGATCGCCTACATGATCCTGTTCAGCAAGATCATGGACCGCGACGGCCGCGATCGCCTCGCGGTGTACACCCGGTGGGAGCGTCGTCTGTCCGCCGCCACGGTCGAGTTCGTCGACGGTATCCAGGTGGTGCGGGCATTCGGTCAGGCGGGCAAGGCGCACAGGGAGTTCCAGGACGCCGTCGAGGGTCAGGTCCAGGCGGCGCATCGGATGAAGACGCCGATCATTCGCGTGCAGGCGGCCTCCGACATCGTGGTGATGCCCGTGTTCGTCATGCTGGTCGTGGTCCTCGGTGGTCTCGCCGGGGTCGGCCTCGGCTGGGTGGACCCGCTCGATCTGCTGCCGTTCCTGCTGGTCGGTCTGGGTATCGGCAGTTCGCTGCTCGGCCTCGGCTACGGTTCGCAGGCCCTGCGCGCCGGTGGCGCCGCGGCCCTGCGCCTGCACGAACTCCTGCAGACCCCGGAACTGGAGATCGCCGAAACGCCCGCGGGCGCGCAGACCGGCATCGTGCGCTTCGAGGGCGTCGAGTTCGCCTACCGCACCGGCCATGACGTGCTGCGCGGCATCGACCTCGAACTGACCCCCGGCACCATCACCGCCCTGGTCGGCCCGAGCGGTTCCGGCAAGTCGACCCTGGCGAAGCTGCTGCCCCGCTTCTACGACGTGGGCGCGGGCCGAATCACCATCGACGGCCGCGACATTCGCGAATTCACCAGCGAAGAGCTCTACCGCACAGTCGGATTCGTCTTCCAGGACGTCCGCCTGATCCGCGGCACCGTTCGCGAGAACCTCCTGCTGGCCCGCCCCGACGCGGACACCGAGGCCATCGAACGCGCCACCAGGGCCGCTCAGATCCACGACCGGATCCTGGCGCTGCCCCGCGGCTACGACTCCGAGATCGGCGTCGACGCCACGCTGTCCGGCGGCGAGGCGCAGCGGCTGTCGATCGCCCGCGCACTGCTGGCCGACACCCCGGTGCTCGTCCTCGACGAGGCGACCGCCTTCGCCGATCCCGAATCCGAGGCCGCCGTACAGGACGCACTGGCGGCCCTGATTGCCGGTCGCACGGTGCTGGTCATCGCGCACCGACTACACACCATCACCGGAGTCGATCGAATCCTCGTGCTGGACAACGGAACTCTGGTCGAACAGGGCACGCACGCGGAACTGCGAGCTGCCGGTGGCCTGTATCAGCGGCTGTGGGAGATCAACGAAGCTGCCCTCGGCGCGCTCGCCCTGGTGGAGGAAACACGATGATTCGCAAGGTTTTCCGGCTCGTCCCCGACGAGTTCGCCCCCCTGATCTCGCGGCTGCTGGGCGTGATCGTGGTGCAGGCGCTGTGCCAGGCCATCGCGTATCTGCTGCTGGTTCCCGTGCTGGAAGCGCTGTTCGGTGACGATCTGAGTGGCGCGTGGCTGTGGGCGCTCGGCATGGCCGCCGCCGTGGCGGGTGTGGTCGTCTTCGGTTACCTGCAGGCCGTGATCGGTCTGCGGATCGGCCTCGGCATGCAGCGCGGTCTGCAGACCCGGCTCGGCGATCAGCTCAACGCGTTGCCGCTGGGCTGGTTCGAAGATCGTGACGCTGGCCCGCTCTCGCGGGTGATGGTCGAGCAGGTGCGCGAGATGCAGGGCCTGATCGCCTATCTGCTCACCAAGGTGCTCACCGGCATCATCGTGCCGCTGGTCGTCGCGATCGGGATGCTGTTCATCGACTGGCGCGTGGGTGTGGCGATGTTGCTCGCCGCACCGGTGCTCTACCTGGTGAACAATCTCGCCAATCGCGCCTACACCGGCGCCGACGCCCGGCTGCATGCCGCCGCGGCCGAGGCCGACTCGCGGGTGGTGGAGTTCGCGCAGGCCCAGCCGGTGCTGCGCGCGTTCGGTGCGGTCGGCGCGGGGAACAAGAAGCTGGATTCGGCACTGGTGCGGCAACGTTCGGCCGTGCTGAAGATGATGGTCGCGACCGTGCCGGGGCTGACCGTGTTCGCGCTGTTCGTGCAGGCCGTGTTCCTGGTGCTCGCGTATATCGCGGTCGTCCAGGTGACCGATGGTGCGATCTCGGCCGCCGCGGCGATCGCGCTGATCGCGGTGAGCGCGCGCTTCATCGAACCGGTGAACCAGGCCGCCCAGCTGGGTACGGCCCTGCGCTCGGCCGCCGCGGCCGCCGACCGCATCACCGACCTGCTCGCCGAATCGCCGCTGCCCGCCGCGACCGAACCGGTCACCGCCGGTGCGCCCGCGGTGGTCTTCGACGAGGTGAGCTTCGGCTACCGCCCCGGCGAACCGGTCCTGTCGGACCTGACCTTCACCGTCCCGGCGGGCACCACCACCGCCATCGTCGGACCCAGCGGTTCGGGCAAGACCACCCTGCTGCGCCTGGCCGCCCGCTTCTACGACGTGGACTCCGGCGCGGTCTCGGTGGGCGAACACGATGTGCGCCGGCAGCCTTCGGACACCCTGCTCGACCAGCTCTCGCTGGTCTTCCAGAACGTCTACCTGTTCAACCGCTCGGTCGCCGACAACATCCGCATCGGCAAGCCCGACGCCACCGAGGACGACCTGCACCGCGCGGCGGTGGCGGCCAGGGTCGACGAGATCGTCGATCGCCTCCCCGACGGTTTCGACACCACCGTCGGCGAAGGCGGCACCTCGCTGTCGGGCGGTGAGCGTCAACGAGTTTCGATCGCTCGCGCCCTGCTCAAGGATGCTCCGATCGTCCTGCTCGACGAGGCGACCAGTGCGTTGGACCCGCACAGCGAGGCCGTCGTGGTCCGTGGCATCCACGAACTCACCAGGGACAAAACGGTTCTCGTCGTGGCGCACCGTCTCTCGACGATCGCCCATGCCGACCAGATCCTGTTCCTGGACAAGGGCAGTATCGCCGAACGCGGTACGCACGCGGAGCTGCTCGCGCTGAACGGTCGCTACGCCGCGTTCTGGAACGAGCGGGAGCGGGCAACAGGCTGGAGGTTGGAGCCGGTCTCCGCGTAAACGCCAGGGCCTCGGCGGTGTCGCGACACCGCCGAGGTCGAGTTCACTGGTGGTAGGTGGAGAGGAAATCGCCGATCTTGCCGATGATCTGGTCGAGCTCATCGGCTTGCGGCAGGGTGACGATGCGGAAGTGGTCGGGGGAGGGCCAGTTGAAGCCGGTGCCCTGCACGACGTGAATCTTGGTGGCCAGCAACAGGTCGAGCACGAACTTCTCGTCGTTGTCGATCCGGTAGGTCGCGCGGTCGAGCTTGGGGAAGGCGTACAGCGCGCCCTTGGGCTTCACACAGGACACACCCGGAATCGCGTTGAGGGCGGTCCACGCGCGATCACGCTGTTCGAGTAGTCGACCACCGGGCAGAGTGAGTTCGTGGATGCTCTGGTGTCCGCCCAGTGCCGCCTGAACAGCCTGCTGCGCGGGCACATTCGCGCACAGGCGCAATCCCGACAGCATCGTCAGGCCCTCGAGGTAGCTCTCGGCGTGGCGGGTCGGTCCGGAGACGGTGAGCCAGCCGGACCGGAAACCGGCGAGCCGGTAGGCCTTGGACAAACCGTTGAACGTCAGACACAGCAGGTCGGGCGCGAGCGAGGCGGTGACGGTGTGGGCGACGTCGTCGTAGAGGATCTTGTCGTAGATCTCGTCGGAGCAGACGATCAGATTGTGCTGGCGGGCGAGTTCGAGCATCTGCTCGAGCACCTCGGTCGGATACACCGCGCCCGTCGGATTGTTCGGGTTGATGATCACGATGGCGCGGGTGCGGTCGGTGATCTTGGCGGCGATGTCGGCGATGTCGGGATACCAGTCGGCGCTCTCGTCGCACAGATAGTGCACCGCCTTGCCGCCGTTGAGATGCACAGCGGCGGTCCACAGCGGGAAATCCGGTGCGGGGACGAGGACTTCGTCGCCGTTCTCGATGAGCGCGGTCATCGCCATCATGATGAGCTCGGACGCGCCGTTGCCGAGGAAGACGTTCTCGATGTCGAGGTCGTCGACTCCGCGGCCCTCGTAGTACTGCACCACCGCGCGCCGGGCGGGCAGCAACCCCTTGGAGGTCGCGTAGCCCGCCGACGACGGCAGGTTGGCGATGATGTCGCGCAGCAGCTCCGACGGTGCGTCGAACCCGAACTGCATCGGGTTACCGGTATTGAGCTTGATCACCCGGTGTCCCTCGACCTCGAGTCGAGCGGCGTGCTCGGCTATCGGGCCGCGGATCTCATAGGAAACATTCGCGAGCTTGCTCGACTGTTTGAACTGCATGTCGGCTCCCCACCGTGATACGGACGGAGCTCGCCACAGTACTCGCCGGGTTCTGGCGCACGCACCGCGGCGGTTCAGAAGCCGCGCAGGCGGTCCGGGGCGACGCGGATCGGCACCGAGTAGGCCGCGAAGAATTCCGATTCGGTCATCTTGATGTCGACGAAGCCCCTGGTGTATTTCCGTGCGTAGTGGGCGATTTCGTCCTCGGTGGCCGGTTCGCCCACGCGCGCCGTACCGGTGAAGACGGCGACCTCGCCGCCGCTCTCGGTGGCATTGAAGTTCAGCGCGACCCGAGGATTGCGCGCGAGGTGCCGCAGCTTCTTCGCCTCGGGCATGGTGAAGATGAGGAACTCGTCGTTCTCCCAGTGGAACCACACCGGGTTCGGCTGCGGGGTGGTGTCCGCGCCGATGGTGGTCAACCAGATCACGTGTTCCTTGGCCAGCCGCTTGCCGACCTCTTCACCGAAGGGGGTGGCGGCATCGAGAATGGACACGGTGCTCTCCTCGCAGACAGGGGACAACTTCCATCCCTTACCCTCGCGGAAATCCGGTCGGCCCGCCACCCGCCTCGCGGAACGGGTCCGCCTACTTCCAGTAGGCCTGCGACTTGATCGAGGTCTTGGGCAGGGCGTGCTGGGTCTTGAGGGTCTTCACGATCGAGCGGGTGGTGTGGCCGTCGCAGGTGACCCAGCCGTAAGTGCCGGGGACGCAGGTGATTTCCTGGGCGGCCTCGCGCAGCAGGCGGCCGTCGTCGACGCGCTGGAGCCAGGTGAGGGTGTGGTGGGGCTTGTTGTGGACCGGGATGGTCTGGTCGGACTCGTACTGCCATTCCAGCCAGACTCGCGCGGGGGTGTCGCCGATGGCGTCGAGCAGCGAGTTGATGGCGGGCAGGGAGGCGGTGTCGCCGAAGATGACGTACTCGCTGGGGGTCTGCTCCGGAAGCTGGAAGTCCGAGCCGAGCACGGTGGCGTCGAGCAGATCGCCCGGCTTCGCGCGGCGGGCCCAGTCGGCCGCCGGACCGTTGTGCAGAGCGAAGTCGATGCTCATGGTGTCTTCGTCGGGGTTCTGGTCGACCAGGGTGTAGCCGCGGTGGTGCAGCTTGTCGCTGGTCGCGTCGGGGATCCAGAGGCGGATCCACTGGGTGGGGTGCACCGGGTGGTCGGCGAGCAGGCCGCCCGCGGTGAAGCCGATGCGGATGAACTTGTCGGTGATCTCCTCGTTGGAGGTCACCGTCAGCCGGTAGTCGGCGCCGCCCCAGGCCTTGGTTATCAGACCGTTCAATCCCTTACCCATGTTCGTTAGGTTAGCCTAACGACACTTGTTTGTCTGCTCCGGTGGTTAAATAAGGTAAGCCTATGCAAATATGGGCTGGTGCGTGAGAGAGTGGAGAACGAACCGGTGGAAACCCTCCTGGTAGTCGGCGCTGGGCCGAAAGCCCTTGCGGTGGCGACTAAATCGCACGTTCTGCGCTCGCTCGGGATGCCCGCTCCGCGCGTGGTCGTGGTCGAGGCGCATGCCGTCGGCGGCAACTGGCTGCCCACCGGCGGCTGGACCGACGGACAGCACCGTCTGGGCACCAGCCCGGAGAAGGATATCGGCTTCCCGTACCACTCCACCTGGGCGCGCGGGCGCAACCGCGATATCGATCACGCGATGGCCGCCTTCAGCTGGACCACGTTCCTGATCGAACACGGCACCTATGCCGAATGGATCGACCGCGGCAGGCCGAGTCCGCAACACCATGTGTGGGCCAAGTACCTGCAGTGGGTCGCGAAGTCCATCGACCTCGAGCTGGTGCTCGGTCGCGTGGAAAAGATCGGTCACGGCGACGGCGAGCAGTGGCAGGTCGACGTGGTCGATGCCGACGGTGCGCGCAGCAGTCTCACCGCCGACGGCCTGATGATCACCGGCCCCGGCCGCAGCAGCCGTGCCCTCCTCGACCATCCGCGCGTGCTCAGCATCGCCGAATTCTGGGACCGCGCGGGCAAGCGCACGTTGCCCGCCGCTTCGCGCGCCGCGGTGATCGGTGGCGGCGAGACCGGCGGTTCGGCGCTGGACGAGCTGGTGCGGCACGAGATGCTCACCATCTCGGTGATCTCCCCGCTGGCCACCCTCTACACCCGTGGCGAGAGTTTCTTCGAGAACTCGCTGTTCAGCGACCCGGTGAAGTGGGCGGCGCTGAGCATCCAGGAACGCCGCGACGTGATCCGGCGCACCGACCGCGGGGTGTTCTCGGTGCGTGTGCAGGAAAGCCTGTTGGGCGACAACCGCGTTCATCACCTGCAGGGGCGGGTCACCAAGATCGCGCCGCAGGGCGAATCGCTGGCCTTGACGCTGAGCAACGAGTTGCGCGCCGACCAGGTTCACAACTTCGACCTGGTGGTGGATGCCACCGGTGGTCAGCCGCTGTGGTTCCTCGAGATGTTCGATCAGCAGACCGCGGATCTGCTCGAGCTCGCAGTCGGCGGTGCGCTGACGCAGTCACGGATCGAATCGTCGATCGGCTACGACCTGGCGGTCACCGGCCTCGGCGGCAAGCTCTACCTCCCCAATATGGCCGCGATGGCGCAGGGGCCGGGGTTCCCGAACCTCAGTTGCCTCGGCGAACTTTCCGATCGGGTGCTGCAGACGGTGCCCGCTCGGGCGCGCGCCACCGCCGGCGCTCGCTGAGTACACACGAAAGAGCCCCTCCCGATCGAGAACTCGACGAGAGGGGCTCTTTCCTTGTGCTCGGCGTTCTTGCGCTCAGCGTGGTGCGACTACGTCTTCCGGCGTGCGCGGCACGTACTGCAACGCGATCCGCCGGTCGGGTCGGACGTCGATCTCGCCGATCGGCTGGAACCCGGCCTTGGCCAGGCTGCGAGCGATCGCCACGTTGCGGTGGTCGGGATCGCCCAGGACGCGGCGGCACGCGGGATCGGCCGCGAAAACGGCGGTGGTCATGGTGGAGATCCAGGCCGACATGATGCCCTTGCCGATCACCGCGGTGTCGGCGGTGGCGATGTGGAAGCCGATGTCATAGGGATCGCTGTCGTAGAAACGGCCGATCTCGTCTTTGGCGGCGCGGTAGAACTCCAGGTAGGCGATATCGCGCACACCGAGTTCGGGCTCGCCGAGGACGGCGAAGTCCAGGCTGAGAATGCACGGGCGGGAATAGGTTCCGGCCAGCTGGGCGCGGAAGTTCTCGCGGCGGCGCTCGGTGTCCCAGTCCTGTTCCCACGATTCGAGCAGGTGCGGGCGGGCCATCCATTCGGCGAGCAGCTCGGGATCGGTGCCGTCGGGATCGGCAAGGCGCAGGCTGAACGGCGCCGCGAAGACGGGCAGCACAGGGGCGGGCGCGGCGGCCACTTCGGCGGGCAGATCGGTCTGCTCGCGGGGCAGCGGGGTGGGGGTCCCGACGGGGTTCATCTACTCGGTGCTCCGTTCAATCGTAACCTTGGTCACCTCGATTGGTAAGGCTAGCCTATACTAATGGCTGGGTGTTACTGTTGCCCGACCGATCGCCCGGTGATAGCCGGGCCGTTCCCGATTCGGGTCGGATTCGGATGCAACAGGATTCGCCCCGGTCCCGGACGACAGCGCCGGGCGGGCCCGTGCGTGAGCGCGGCGTTTGGATAGTGCGAAACGGCCGCGCGGCTTCGCGTGGCCGGTGAGGGAGAGCGACATGGCAAGAGAACTCGGCTGGATCAGGCAATTTCAGGCCCCCAGGACCGATTCCCTACCGCCGCTGATCGTCTTCCCGCACGCGGGCGCGGGAGCCTCGGCATATCGGGTGTTCGCCAAGCGTATAGCCGCCGACTTCGACACCGTGATCGTCCAATATCCCGGCCGTCAGGACCGCGCGCGGGAAGCCGCCGCGCAGACTCTGCCCGAGCTGGCCGCCGGCGCCTTCGCCGCGTTCCGCGACTCCGCCCACAACACCGGCGCACCGCTCACCGTCTTCGGCCACAGCATGGGCTCCATCGTCGCGTTCGAATTCGTCCGGCTGGCCGAGGCCGCGGGGTTGCCCGTGCGTTTGCTGGTGGTCTCCGCGGCCGCCGCACCGCACCGAATCGCCGAGCTCCCCGCGCATCCCACCGAGGACGACGAATTGCTCGACCACATGGCTACGCTCAACGGCACCGGCGCCGACGTAATGGCCAGCCGTGAGGTGATGCGGATGGCGCTGCCGGTCCTGAAAGCCGATTACCGCGCTTTCGACGCCTATTCCTGCGGCCCCGACGTGGCTGTCGCGACGCCTGTGCTGGTGCTCGGTGGCGACGACGACCCGTTCGTCGGGCCGCGCGACCTCTACGGCTGGGACCAGAGCACCACCGCCGACATCGAGGTCAACCTGTTCGAGGGCGGCCACTTCTACCTCGACGAGAACATCGACGGCATCGCCGAGGCGCTCGTCGGCCAGGCGCTCGCGCGATGAACTCCGATCCCATCGTGATCGTCGGGATGGGTGTCGAAGCCCCCGGCGGCGTCGAGACCCTGCCCGACTTCTGGTCCGCACTCGCCGCGGGGCGTGAGCTGATCGGCCCGTTCCCGCGCGACCGCGACTGGCCGCTCGACGAGCTGTTCGCCCTCGGCAGGCTCGAGGGCTGGGCGCCGGTCCGCGACGCGGGTGGGTTCCTCGACGGCGCGACCGAGTTCGACGCGCAGTTCTTCGGTATCACCCCGCGCGAAGCGGTGGCGATGGATCCGCAGCAGCGGGTGGCCCTGCGTGTGGCCTGGCGTGCGCTCGAGCACGCCGGCATCAATCCCGGTGCGCTGGACGGTGATTCGGCCGGTGTGTGGATGGGTGTCTCGACCGTCGAATACGGGCCACGGGTGGGGTCGGTGAACGAGTACAGCGGCTATCGCGCGACAGGGACCGCGCTCGGCGCGGTGGCCGGGCGCATCTCGCACGGCCTCGGCCTGGTCGGTCCGTCGATCAGCGTGGACACCGCGTGCGCGTCGTCGCTGACCGCCGTGCATCAGGCGGCCTCGGCGATCCGGGCGGGCGAGTGCGAGTGGGCGCTGGCCGGCGGTGTGTGCGTGATGGGTTCGCCCGGCGCGTTCTACGAGTTCTCCAAGAATAACGCCCTCGCCACCGACGGCCACTGCCGTTCCTACGCCGCCGACCCCACCGGCACCCTCTGGGCAGAGGGCGCGGGAGTCATCGTGCTGGAACGGCAATCGCGGGCGAAGGCGCTGGGGCATCGGATCTACGGGCAGCTGCTCGGTTCGCGGGTCAACCACAACGGTTCCGGCGCCCCGATCGCGGTGCCGAGCGCGGGCGCGCAGCAGCGGCTGATCGAGGACACGGTCGCCGCGGCCGGGATCAGCGCCGACGACATCGGCCTGATCGAAGGGCACGGCACCGGCACCGCCGTCGGCGACCCGCTCGAATTGACCGCGCTGGCAGCGACTTACGGCAACCCGGACCGTACCGACGGACCCCTGCTCGGCTCGGTGAAGTCCAACACCGGCCACGCCCAGGCGGCATCGGGGATGCTCGGGCTGATCAAGGTGCTGCTGTGCGGTGCGCACGGCGCCATCGCACCGAGCCTGTGGGCAGACGCGCCCAACACCGAGATCGACTGGGACGCGACCAGTTTGCGTCTGGCGGCCGAACTCACCGACTGGGCGCCGCGCGCGGACGGCCTGCGCTATGCCGCGGTGTCCTCGTTCGGCGTCGCGGGAACCAACGCGCACGCCATCGTCGGCCTGCCGGTGCTGGAGGAGACCAACCATGGCTGAGTACCGCTTGCCGGACGGCAGCGTTCCCGTCCTGCTGTCCTCCGACAGTGTCGACGGACTGCGCGCCGAGGCGGCCGCCCTGCGTGATTATGTCGCCGCGCACCCCGAGGTGAGCGCGCAACGGTTGTCGGACATGCTGTTCCGCACCCGCGTGCCCCGTCGTCGTCGGGCGCTGATCCTGGCGCCGCCGACGGGGGCGATCGATGAGCTGTTGTCCGCACTCGACGCGATCGCGACCGGCTCCGAGCACGCACTCGTCGTGCACGGCGACGTGCCGGCGAGCGCGCGTCGGATCGGGTTCGTCTTCCCCGGTCAGGGCAGTCAGCGGCCCGGCATGGGCGCGACGTTCTACGAGCTGTCGGCCGACTACCGCGCGGTGGTCGACGAATGCGCCGCCATCCACGCCGAACGCTTCGGGCACTCTCAGCCGCTGCACTATCTGCTCGGCGACGAGGGACAGTACGAGGACACGGTGTGGGAAGTGCAGCCCGCGTTGATGTTCCACATGACGGGCCTGGCCGCGGTGTGGCGGGCGGCGGGGGTGGATCCGCACGCGACCATCGGCCACAGCCAGGGCGAGCTCGCCGCGGGCGCGGTCTCCGGCGTGATGACGCTGCGTGATTCGGTGCTCGCGGTGACCCATCGCGCCCTGCTCGCGGACCGGCTGTCCCCGCGCGGCTATTCGATGGCGGTCTTCGGGATGGACCGCGAGAGTGTGGAAGCGCTGATGGCACGGCACTCGGGGTGGGCCGAGCTCGCGGTCGTCAACTCGCCGCACATCATCGCCATCTCCGGTGAACGCGGCGCCGTTGTCGATCTGGTGGCAGCCGCTACCGCGCGCGGCCAGTTCGCGAGGGAGATCCGGGTCGCCTTCCCGGCGCACACCTCCATCGTCGCCGAAGTGCGGGCCGATTTCGAAGGCTTCCTCGGTGACGAGATGAGCACGCCGAACTTCACCGCGTCCGAGATCGCCTGCTACGGCGCGACGCTCGGCGAGCCGATCACTCCTGACCTCAAGCAGGAGGAGTACTGGTTCTGGAACCTGCGCAACCGCGTTCGGTTCGACCGGGCCGTGGTCAGCGCGGGTAGCGATGGCGTCGACCTGCTGATCGAGGTCGCCGAACACCCCGTGCTGCAACTGGCCATCCAGGAAAACCTCAGCCTGGTCCCGAACCGTCCCGGTCTGCCCGCGCGTGATTTCCGCGTCCTCGGTACTTCGCTGCGTACCGCGGACGGGCTCTCGGAGTTCACCCGCAATCTCGCCCAGGTCGCCGTCCTCGACGTCGACTATCGCTGGGACGCACTGCGAGTCGATGACACCGTCACCCTCCCGCTGCGCGACTTCCCGCACACCGTCACGAACGCCAAGCGTCTGTGGGCTCCCCTCGGCGCCAATGAAACCCCCGCCGAACTCGTGGTCACCACCCCGAAACCGCAACGGCTGGTGGAACAGTGGATTCCGGTGCAGCGTCGCGCGCTGACCGCGCCGCGCAGTCTGCTCGTCGTCGACCACACGGGCGAATGCGCCGAGTTGGCCGCGGCCCTGGTCGCCGCCGCGGACCGCCACGGCGCCGACGCGCGCGTGATCGGAGCCGCCGGCACGCCTTCGGCCCAGGACGACCGGGACCGAGCTGTGGGGACCGCTGACTCGGTGGTCGTGTTGCTGCCCGCGTCCGGCGACGACGACAGTGCCGGTGCTATCGACGCGCTGGCGCGGTTCTACGCCGAACGTGCCTGGGCCCCGGCGTTGTCCGCGCTGCGTCCCGGTGGCGAGTGCTGGCTACTGACCGTCGGCGGCGAGACCGTCCACGACGGCGACCCGATTCCCGGGCTGTTCCAGTCGGGCGTCAGCGCCGGATTCCGCAGTGTGGGTATCGAGAACCCGGGAATCCTCTTCCGGCACCTCGATCTCGCCGCGAACGAATCCGCTCCCGCTCAGGCCGCCAAGATCGTCGGCGCGGTGCACTCCAGCGGGGAAGCCGAGTTGGCGCTGCGCGCGGGCAAGCTGTTCGTCAAGCGTCTGGTCGTCGATACGACGAGTGAAACCGGTTCGCTCGGCACAGGTCTCGATCACGTGGTGATCGTCGGTGGTACCGGTCAGCTGGGTCTGCGGTTCGCCGATCAGCTGGCGCGCACGGGTGCGGGCCGCGTCACGCTGCTGAGCCGCAGTGGCGAAACCGAGGCGCTGGCACCGGAACTGGCTCGGCTGCGCGGTATCGGCGCGACCGAGATCGTGGTGCGGTCGTGCGATGTCAGCGATGTCGACGCCGCGAAGGCGTTCGGTGCCGAGATCGCCGATCGCCCGGTCGACCTGGTGATTCACGCCGCGGTCAACTATGTGGACGCCGAACTCGACCAGATCACCGACGACGCCGTGCGCGCCGCCGCCGCCGCGAAGCTGCGCGGCCTGGACAACCTGATCGACGCGGTCGCGCTGACCGTGGATTGCCGGGTCCTGCTGTGCTCGTCGATGGCGGCGACGCTGGGCGGACGCGGACAGGTCCTGTACGCGGTGACCAACCGCATGCTCGACGTGGCGGCCCGCAGGCTGCGCGCCCGTGGCATCGCCGCCGCGAGCCTGCAGTGGGGACTGTGGAGCGTGGCCGGTCCGCTCGACGAGGCCGGGTTCGCCCGGGTCGAAGAGGCAGGCGTGTTCCCGATGGTGCCCGCCGACGCGATCGAGGCCGGGCTCGCCGCGCCGGTGCGCGACGGCATGATCATCGCCGCCGACTGGGATTTCCTGCGCGAGGTGCTCGGCGCGTTCGGCCAGGCCAGCGTGCTCACCGGGCTCGAATCCGCTACGCCCGCACCGCAGGTGGCGCAGGCGCCCGCCGAGACGGTGAGTGCGGTTCCAACGGCCGCCGCGGCGCCCGCCGCACCCATCGACAGTTTCCCGCTCGACCTGCGCATGCGCACCGAACTGCTCAAGGTGATCGGCGGTGACAGCGCCGAATCCATCGACGCCACCATGCCCTTGGTCGCACTCGGCCTCGATTCCCTGCAGGCCTTGGACTTCCGCAAGCGCGTGAAAGCGGAACTGGATCGCGATCTGCCGGTCGCGGCGATTCTCGGCGGCGCATCGCTCGACGATGTCGTGCTGCTCATGGCACACAACACCAACCAGGGCTGAGGGGCCGAAGAACATGTCTGACACCGAAGCCACCCTGTCCGTCGCCGAGCGCCGCAAACTGCTGCTCCAGCAGAAGCTGCGCGAACGCGGCATGGCCGTGGTGAACGCCGAACCCGTGGCCGTACCGCGTATTCCGGTGGGGGAGCGGCGTCCGCTCACCCCCGGCCAGCGCCGCATGTGGTTCCTGCAGACCCGCGACGCCGACGACACCGCTCTCAACATCTGCGTCGCCTACCGCCTCACCGGCCCGCTCGACGCCGATCGTCTGCACGCGGCGTTCGACCAGGTGGTGGCGCGCCACGACATCCTGCGCACCACCTACGGCGCGGACGTCGACGGCACTCCGTACCAGGCGTTCGCCGCCGACGCACGGGCCGAATGGTCGACCCACGACCTCACCGAGCTCGCGGAGTCGGGCCGTGACCTGCGGGTGGAGGTGCTGGCCCAGCGTGAGTTCGGTCGTCCCTTCGCGCTCGGCACCGAACTCCCGCTGCGCGCGACGCTGATCCGCACCGGGACCGACGAGCACGTCGTGCTCCTCGCCATCCACCACATCGCCTGGGACGACGACTCCTGGGCGGTGTTCTTCGCCGAACTGAACGCCGCGTACCGGGCCGGGCAGCCGAGCGCCTCGCCCGACGAAGCGAACGCCGCAGGCGGTGCCACCGCCGTCGGCCGTGACACCGTGCAGTTCGCCGCCATCGCCTCGACCGCCGAACCCGCCGAGGCCGACGTGGCGTTCTGGCGCGAGGCCCTGCGCCCGCTGCCCGAACCCCTGGAACTGCCCGGCTCTGCCTCGGCCACCCCCGGCCGCAACGCCCAGCGCCGCACCCACCGTCTGTCGGCCGAGCTCGTCACCCGCACCGAACAGTTCGCCCGCGAACAGGCCGCGACCCCGTTCATGGTGCTGCTCGCCGGTTTCGACGCGCTGATCCACCGCTACACCGCCGCCGACGACTTCCTCGTCTCCATCCCGGTGACCGACCGCCCCGCGGGCACCGAGCAGCTCATCGGCTACTTCGGCAACACCCTGCTGCTGCGCGCCACCATGGGCGCCCACGCCGACTTCGCCCAGCTCGTCGCCTCGGTCCGCGACACCTGCACCGGCGCCTTCGCGCACCGCGGTGTCGGTATCGATCGTGTCGTCCGCGAGGCGAACCCGGATCGGGTGGCCGGCCGCGACGGCTTGGATCAGCTGGTCCGCCTCGGTTTCTCGGTGCGCAAGAGCGCCGACGGTTTCGCCCTCGACGGCGTGAGCTCCACCCAGCTCGAACTCGGCGCGGCGAGCGCGCAGGTGCCGTTGGCGCTGGCCATCGTGCTCGAGGCCGACGGCACCGCGGTGGTGGAAGCCGAGTACCAGACCGATGTGCTCGCCGAGGCCCTCATCGACCAGTTGCTCGCGCACTTCGGTCAGCTCCTCGACAGTGCGTTGCGCGAGCCGCGGCGCAGACTCGCCAACCTCGACATGCTCGGTGCCACCGACCGCGCGGCCCTGCTGGATCGTTCGCACGGCGCCCTCGTGGCGGAACCGGCGACCACCCTTGTCGCGCTGCTGGAATCGGCCGCGGCCGACGCGCCCGACGCGCTCGCAGTGCTCTCCGACGACACCGAACTCACTTACGCCGCGCTGCACGCGCGCGCGAATCGCTTGGCCCACTGGCTGATCGGGCAGGGCATCGGTACCGAGGACCTCGTCGGTCTTCGCTTCGGCACCTCGGTGGAATTCATCGTCGCCGTGCTCGCCGTGCTGAAGGCCGGTGGCGCCTATCTCCCGATCGATCCGGCCTACCCGGAGGATCGCATCGAGTACCTGGTCGAGGACGCGAACCCTCGATTATTGCTCGGCGCAGTCGAATTGGCCGCTGCCGAGGAGATGGCGGCCACGCTCCCCGCGACCGCGCCCACCGATGCCGAGCGCCTGCGTCCACTGCTCCCCGCGAACCTGGCCTACGTCATCTACACCTCCGGCTCCACCGGCAAGCCCAAGGGTGTTCCGGTGCCGCACAACGCGATCGCCGAACACATCGTCTGCTTCACCGCCGACTGGAACATGACCGCCGCCGACCGCCTGATGCAGTCGTCGTCGGTGAGCTTCGATGCCTCGCTGGTCGACATCGCGATCACCCTGACGGTCGGCGCGCAGCTGATCGTGCCCAAGCCCAACGCTTTCCGCGACATCCGCTACGTCGCCGATCTGATCACCCGCCGTCAGGTGACGGTGCTGCACATGGTGCCGTCGATGCTGAGCACGTTCCTGTTGCTGCCCGAGATCAGCGAATGGCAATCGCTGCGCCAGATTCCCGTCGGTGGCGAGGCGCTGCCCGGCGAGGTCGCCGACCGGTTCTTCAACACACTCGAGGCCGAACTCCGCAATCACTACGGACCGACCGAGGCCGTGGTCTGCTCGACCCATATGCCGGTCGCGGGTCCGCAGGGCACCGGCGTGGTGCCGATCGGCGTCCCCAACCGCAACGTGTACACCTACGTCCTCGACGAGGCATTGCAGCTGGTGCCCGACGGCGTCGTCGGTGAGCTCTACCTCGGTGGCGACCAGCTCGCCCGCGGCTACCTGGACCGTCCCGCGCTGAGCGCGCAGCGTTTCGTCGCCGACCCGTTCGCGGCGGCCGAGGGCGGCCCCGCGGCGGGCGCCCGCATGTACCGCTCCGGTGACCTGGTGCGCCGCAACACCTTCGGCGAGCTCGAGTTCGTCGGCCGCGCCGACGAGCAGGTGAAGGTGCGTGGTTTCCGCATCGAACTCGGCGAAGTCGAGGCCGCGATCGCCGCGCATCCCGCCGTCGCCCATTGTGTTGTCGTGGTGACCGAGGACCCCGCCATCGGCGCGATGCTGGCCGCCTATGTGGTGCCCGCCGAGGGCACCGTCGACCTCGAACAGGTCCACGCGTTCGCGGCAGGCGGACTGCCGGAATACATGGTGCCCAGCGCGTTCGCGGTGATCCCCGAGATCCCGCTCACCGTCAACGGCAAGCTCGACAAGCGCGCCCTGCCCACGGCGACCCCCGCCGTGGTGCGCACCCACCGCGCCCCGGCCACGGCCACCGAACGCAAGGTGTGCGCCCTGTTCGGCGCCCTGTTCAACCTCGACGAGGTCAGTGCGGAGGACTCCTTCTTCGAACTCGGCGGGCACTCCCTGCTCGCGGCCCGCCTGGTGGCCCAGGTCCGCGCGGAGTTCGGCATCGAACTCGACGTGCGCGTCGTGTTCGACAGCCCGACCCCCGCTGCCCTGGCCGCCAACCTGGTCGCCCGCTTCCTGGCGGAGTTCGATATCGACCTCGACGCCGTCGACAACGATTTCGAGGACGCCCCCGCCGAGAGCGCGCCCGCGGAAACCGCGACGGCGGATACCGCGACCGCCGGACCGGTGCGGTCCACTCGCCCCGCGATCGGTGGGCGCCCGCGCGGCGAGCGTGTTCCGCTGTCGTACTCGCAGCTGGCGATGTGGTTCCAGTACCGGATGGAGGGTGCGGGCTCCGTCGGCAACCTGCCGCTGGCCCTGCGCTTCGACGGCGCGCTCGACATCGCGGCCCTGCGTGCCGCGCTCGATGACGTGGTCGCCCGGCACGAGTCGCTGCGCACCACCTTCCCCGAACACGACGGCGTGCCCTACCAGGTGGTGCACCCCGCCGCTCCGGTCCCGCTGCCGGTGCGCGAGATCGCCGCCGACCAGCTCACCGAGGCACTCGCCGAGATCGCCGACTACCACTTCACCCTCGACGGTGAGCCGCTGATCCGCGCCGAACTGCTCGTGCTCGACACGGACGCCCACGTGCTCTCGCTGCTGGTGCACCACATCGTCGCCGACCACGCGTCCTTCGGCGTGCTGCTCGACGACCTCACCGCCGCCTACCGGGCTCGCGGCGAACAGGGCGGCGCCCCGAACTGGGCGCCACTGCCGGTCCAGTTCGCCGACTACGCGCTGTGGCAGCGTGAACTGTTCGACCAGGCCGCGCCGAGCGCGTTCGCCACCGACCAGATCGCCTACTGGCGGGCCACGCTCGCGGACGTCCCCGAGGAGATCGCGGTCGCCCACGATCGGCAGCGTCCGCCGGTGCTCGGCAAGCGCGGCGAAGTGGTGAGCTTCTCGTTGTCCGCCGCCGTGCGCTCCGGGCTCGAATCACTCGCGGTCCGCAGTGGCGCCACCGAATTCATGGTGTGCCAGGCCGCGGTCGCCACCCTGCTGCACGCCCTCGGTGGTGGCAGCGACATCACCCTCGGCACTCCCGTCGCGGCGCGCACCGACCCGGCGACGACCGCCCTGATCGGGTTGTTCGCCAACATGGTCGTGCTGCGCAACGACCTGTCGAACGCGCCGACGTTGCGCGACACCGTGGTTCGGGCACGCAACGTGGTGCTCGACGCCAACGCCCACCAGGAGCTTCCGATCGAGCGCCTGGTCGAAGCGCTCAACCCGCGTCGCTCGCGCTCGCGGAACCCGTTGTTCCAGAGCATGATCCACTTCCGTGGCGCCGACTGGGCGCCCACCACGCTCCCGTTCGCGACCTCGGGGGAGAGCACCGTCACCGTGCTGCCCGCCGACTTCGACGTCTCGTTCCTGGATCTGAACATGAGCCTGAACGTGACCGCCGACGGCGGCATGGACGTCCGCGTCGTCGTCAACGCCGATCTGTACGACCCGGCCACGGCCGCGCTGATCGCTGACGCGCTCGCCGCCACGCTGCGCGCCTTCGCCGAAACGCCGGACCTGCCGGTCGCCGACCTGTGTGTGCTGCCCGCCGCGGATCTCGAGCGCTTGCTGGCCACCCCCGCCCCGGCGGCCGCGAGCGCCGTCGCCACCGGTGCGGCGACCGACTCCGACACCGAGCGGACCCTGATCGCGCTGATCGAGGAACTGCTGGAAATCGACGACGTCGTCGGCGAGGACAACTTCTTCGCCCTCGGCGGAGACAGCGTCATCTCCATCCAGTGGTCGGCCCGCGCCGATGCCCTCGGCCTGCCGCTGTCGCCGCAGCTGGTGTTCGAATGCGCCACGATCACCGAACTGGCCGCTGCCGTCGACGCCGCCGCCGCCGGTGACGCGACGCAAGCCGATGAGCCCGAACAGGTTTCGCATGCGCCGATGAGCGCGTCGGGCCTGGAATCCGATGCCCTGTCCGCGCTGACGGCCGCCTGGTCCGCGCAGGGATGAGCAGAACGTCGCCGATGACCCAGCAGTTAGGAAGGGACGCAGCATGAGTGCGCCGCAGATCGAAGACGTACTCGCACTGAGCCCGCTGCAGGAGGGGCTGTTCTCCCTGTCCCGGCTGACGGGCACCGAGATCGACCTGTACACGATGCAGTTCGTGGTCGATATCGACGGTCCGCTCGACACCGACCTGCTGCGTCGTAGCGCGCAGGCGATGCTGGACCGTCATCCGAACCTGCGTGCCGCGTTCTGGGATACCGACGTGCCCAAGCCGGTGCAGATCATCCCCTCGCGCGCGGATTTGCCATGGGCCGAACGCGACGCGCTCACCACGGAATTCGAGGCGATCGCCGAATCCGAGCGGCGTGTCCCGTTCGTGCTGAGCCGTGGTCCCGCGCTGCGTGTGCTGCTGCTCGACGTCACCGACGCGCCCGAGCCGCGCAAGCGGATGATCCTTACCGCGCACCACATCCTGATGGACGGCTGGGCGGTCGCGGTGTTCTTCACCGAGCTGCTCGCCGTCTACCGGGCGGGCGGCACCCTCGACGGTCTGCCCGCGCCCCGGCCCTACCGTGACTACATCGGCTGGCTCGGCGCGCAGGACCACGACGCCGCCGCCCGCCGCTGGGCAGAGTACCTACAGCAGGTCAGCGCGCCGCTGGTGTTGGCCGACGGCACCGGCGATCGCGGCTCCGCCGTTCCGCGGACCACGCGACTGCGGCTGTCCGCCACCGAAACCGAGCGACTGCAGCAGTGGGCGCGCACCAACGGAATGACGCTGAACACCGCCGTCCAGTTCGCCTGGACGCTGCTGCTCGGCCGCATCACCGACCGTCGCGACGTGGTCTACGGCACCACCATCTCCGGCCGCCCCGAGAAGCTCGCGGGCGTCGAAGGCATGGTCGGGCTGTTCATCAACACCGTCCCGGTCGTGCACCGCCTCGACTCCGCCGAGCCGGTCGTCGCGCAATGCGCACGCCTGCAACGCGATTCGGCCACCATGCGCGACATCGGGTACCTCAGCCTGTCGACCCTGCAACGCGCGGCCGGTCACGGCGCCCTGTTCGACACCCTGTTCGTCTTCGAGAACGCCCCCATCGACGACGCCATCCAGACGGTCACCGCCCCCGACGGCGCCCGGTTCCGGCCGATCGAGATGGAAAGCCTCGCGCACTACCCGCTCACGGTCGTCTCCCACCTGAGCGACGGTGAACTCCTCGTCCTCGTCGAAGCGATTCCCGCGCTCCTGGGTCATCTCGACCCCGCCGACCTCGGCGCACGGATGCTGACCGTCCTGTGCACCCTGCCGACCCTCGACGCCACCGCGACCACCGATGCGATCGACCTGCTCACCGAGGCCGAGCACGCCGAACTCCGCAGCGCCGCAACGGATACCACTGCGGCACCGACCGCAACCCCGTGGGAACTGTTCGAGCGGCAGACCGCCGCGACCCCGGACGCGATCGCCCTCACCACCACCTCTGGCGAGGTTCTCACCTACCGCGCGCTGCACGACGAAGCCTGCCGGTTGGCGGGGGAGTTCAGCGCCCACGGCGTCGGCCCGGAAACCGTTGTCGCCCTGATGCTCCCGCGTGGCACGCGCTCGATCATCACCATCCTGGCGACGTTCGCCGCGGGCGCTGCCTACGTCCCGGTCGACATCACGCTCCCGGCCGCCCGGATCGCCTCGATTCTGCGCCAGTCGAATCCGGTCCTCGCCGTCGTCCTCGACAGAGACCGGACGCTGCTCGACAACTCCACCGAGCCGGCCGCCGACACCACGGCCGAACACCGATCGGTGCCGGTACTGGCGCTCGACGAGCCTGCCGTCGTCGCGCGGGTCGCGGCCCGGCCCGCACAGGCCCCCGCGGTGAACCGCGAACTCGACCACAGCGCCTACATCATCTTCACCTCCGGCTCGACCGGCGAACCCAAGGGTGTCGTCGGCACGAACGCCGCCCTGGCAGGTTACTTCGCCGATCACCTCGCGCGCTTCTACCGCCCGGCCATGGAAAAGCTCGGCCGCCCCCTGCGGATCGCGCACGCCTGGTCGCTGGGCTTCGATGCCTCCTGGCAGCCGATGGTCGGGTTCTTCGCCGGGCAGGCGCTGCACCTGTTCGACGCCGAGGAGATGCGCGACGCGCACCGAATCGTCTCCGGCATGGCCGAATTCGACATCGACATGATCGACACGACCCCGTCGATGCTCGCCCAGCTGGCGGCAGCGGGCCTGCTCGATCGCGAACTGTCGGTGCTGGCCCTCGGCGGCGAGGCGATCGACACCGCCCTGTGGGCGCGGTTGCGCGCGCTCCCCGGCACGGCTGTGTACAACTGCTACGGACCCACCGAGACGACGGTCGAAGCGGTGGTCGCGCCCGTCGCCACCTCGGAGATCCCCACGATCGGCACCGCCAACGGCGGCATGGTCGGCTACGTGCTCGACTCCCGGCTACGACCGGTCCCGCAGGGCATCGTCGGCGAGCTCTACCTGTCCGGCGTGCAGCTGGCCCGGGGCTACCTCGGCAAACCCGCCATCACCGCGGACCGTTTCGTCGCCGACCCGACGCGCCCCGGTGCGCGCATGTACCGCACCGGCGACCTCGTGCGTCGACTCCCGGGTGGCCGCTTCGGTTACCTCGGCCGCGCCGACGCCCAGGTGAAGGTGCGCGGCTATCGCATCGAGGTCGGCGAGATCGAGACCGCGCTGCGGCGTTCGGCCGATATCGACACCGCCGCGGTGACCGTGGTGCGCCGTGCCGGTGGCGCGTCGCTGGTCGGCTTCGTCGTCGGCAAGGCCGGTCGCGCCGTGATCGTCAGCCGGGTGCGTGCCGATCTCGCGCAACGCCTGCCCGCGTACATGATTCCCGCGCGGATCGTCGTGATGGACCAGCTGCCGGTGAACGTCAACGGCAAGCTCGACAGTCCCGCGCTGAACGAGCTCGCCGAGCAGTCGCTGTCGGTCGCCGACAGCAACGCGGCCGCCGAGACGCCCACCGAGATCGCGCTCAGCGAGCTGTTCGCCGAACTCTTCGACGGCCGCGCCCCCAGCATCGACGCCGACTTCTACGAACTCGGCGTAGACAGCATCGTCGCGATCTCGCTGGTCAACAAGGCCCGCCGCCGCGGCCTCGCCCTCAATCCGCGCATGGTGCTGGCCTGCCCGACCATTCGCGAACTCGCCGCCGCCGTCGATGACGCACCGGCCGCCGCCGCGCAGTCCGGCGCCGACGCCTACGGTGTGGTCCCGCCGCTGCCGGTGGTCTCCTGGATGTACGAATACGGCAACTACCGCCGCTTCACCCAGGCCGCGCTACTGCGTCTGCCGGCCGGAATCGACCGTGCGGCACTGGAATCCACTCTCCAGGCGCTGCTCGACGCGCACGACACGCTGCGCGCGGTGCTCACCGATACACCGGACGGACCGCGCATGGTCACGCGCGCGCCCGGAGTGGTGAACGCCGCCGACCTCGTCATCGAAGCACCCCGAGGGCTCCGCGGCACCGAACTCGACACGGCCATCACGAAATACGCGCGGATCGCCAATGACGCGATCGACCCGCGGGCCGGGGAAATGGTTCGGGCAGTGTGGTTCGCGGGTGCCGAGTCGGCCGTCGACGTCGCCGAAATCGCAGGCGCGGCTGCCGACGTGCCGGTCTCCGGCTCCGGTGACGACATCCTGCTGCTCGCGGTGCACCACCTAGCGGTCGATGTCGTGTCCTGGCACATCATGCTCGACGCCCTCGCCGCCGCCTGGCAGCAGATCCAAGCAGGCGTGACGCCGAAGATGCTGCCCGAGTTCACCTCCTACCGGCAGTGGTCCGAGGCCATGTGGCAGCGTGCGTCCGCACCGGAAGTCCTTGCCCAGCGCGACTACTGGGCCACGCAGGTCAGAGGGCCCGATGCCGCCCTCGGCTCGCGGCACCCGGCACCGGCCGCCGACACCTGGTCCAGCCTGCGCGTCAGCACGGTCGCGACGCCGGTCGCGGTCACCGACCGTCTCCTCGACCGCGTCGGCAAGGACGAGGGTGTCCGCGAGTTCCTGCTCACCGCCCTCACCATGACCATGGCCTCGCTGCACGCCGACAACGGAAACGACCCGGCCGCAGGCGCCTTGATCGCCATGGAGGGTCACGGCCGCGCCGACACCACCCTCGGCACCGACACGGCCAACACCCTCGGCTGGTTCACCAGCGTCTTCCCCGTCCGCCTCGGCGTCGGTGACAACGCGGTGGATATCGCACGTGCGCAAGCGGACCCGGCTGCCGCCCGTGCTCTGCTCGACTCCGTCTCGACGCACCTGCGCGAAATCCCCAACCAGGGATTGGATTACGGTCTGCTGCGCTACGTCAACCGCGCGGCGGAACTCCGGTCCGCCGCCGAACCCCAGGTCGAATTCAACTACCTCGGCCGAATCGATCTCAGCGGCAACGAATCCGACCCCTGGTCGCTGCTCGTCGGCGAACACGACACAGCACTTCCGCTGGACCCGGAACCAGACCTACCCCTGCGCTACGCGGTCGACGTCATCGCGGGCATCGGCACCACCCCCGAAGGTCCGGCCCTGACAACCAACTTCCGCTGGAGCGCGTCCCTGTTCACCGAAGACCAGGCCGCGCGCTTCGCTGAACTCTGGGAGCAGACCATCATCACGCTCGCCGACGTGGTGAACGGGTAGGACACCGAGGCTGGGCGATGCCGGTGCTGCGTGGCCGCATCGTCGTTTCTGGCACGCGGAGTCAGCCGGGCTGCCTCTCGCTCACACGGTGCGCGTCAGTCGGTGCGCGGCTTGGCGAACTCTTCGATCAGCACGGGATACTGTTCACCGCCGTGACCTGCGGCGATAGAGCGGTCTGCCATGGCCTTGAACAGCTTCGGGAGCTCGGCGTTGACGCCGAGCGCCTCGCACTCCTCGATCAGGTGCGCCATCGTTCGCGCGTCGGTCTCCAGGGCCGCCACCTCGGCGGGATAGGAACCGCTGTCGATCTGCTCGGCATAGCCGGGCAGCCAGGTGGCCACCCCGGTCGCCATCATCTGCGCGAACGGGGCGAACGTCGCGGCGTCGACACCGGCGGTTCGGAGCATGGCGGTGCCCTGGAGCCACGCGTTCAGCACGCTCCACATCATGGTCAGACCCGCGACGTCGTACAGGGCGGCCAGGCCGTGGTCGGCGCCGAGATAGGTGACGGTGCCGAGTGCTTCGAGGGTTTTCCGGTGTGTGTCGAAGTCCGCCTGTGGACCGCTGTGCAGAATCACCGCGTCAGGAGTTCCGATCGCCTGCGGGATGGCCATGATCGCGCCGTCGAGGTAGTGGGCGCCGCGCTGCTCGAACCAGCGGGCCGTTTCGCGGGCCTGGGCCGAGTCGCCCGAGGTGAGATTGAGCAGCGTCGTGCCGTCGACATCGCTCGTGGCGAACAGTTCGCGCACGGCCGGGTAGTCGGTGACGCAGACGATCGTGATCGCGCTCGCCCGCAGGGCGTCGCCGATGGTCGGCGCGAGTCGCGCGCCCTCGGCCACCAGCCGGTCGGCCTTGGCGGGTGTCCGATTCCAGACGGTGGTGGGATGCCCGGCCGCGCGGAACGCGCCGGCGAGCGATCGACCCATGAGGCCGAGTCCGATGACAGTCACAGGTGTTTCGGTTGCGTTGTGCATGGCAGCATCATCAACGTTGATACCGGTATGAAGGTCAAGTGAGGTTGCGATGCGAATCGGCGAACTGAGTACCCGCACGGGCGTCAACGCCCACCAACTGCGCTACTACGAAGCCCAGGGCCTGATCGCCGCCGACCGCAGCCCGAACGGCTACCGCGAATACGACGACACCGCCCCGCTGCGCGTGAAACAGATCCGCCACCTGCTCGGCGCCGGCCTGTCCTCCGAAGACATCGCCTACCTCCTACCCTGCGCGGAAGGCGAAGCCCCCACCCTCCCCGCCTGCCCAGACCTGCTGTCCGCCATGCGAACCCGCCTCCACCGCCTCGACGACCAAATCGACCGTCTCACGCAATCCCGCGAGGCCCTGGCCGTCTACATCGCCGCCGCCGAACGCACCACCGGCGACACCTACCCACCCTTCGACGGATCCGAACCGATCCCCGCCTGAGCGATGGTCGCCGGCCGGAGCAGGCCGGTAGACCCGACCGCCGGATGGCTCACACTGTCCCCACTCGCCGACGCAGCAGGCAGAATTCGTTGCCCTCGGGGTCGGCCAGCACGTGCCAGGTTTCGGTGCCGGTCTGTCCGATGTCGACCTTGCGGGCGCCCGCGGCGAGTAGACGCTGTAGTTCTTCGTCCTGATCGCGGTCGGTCGCGTTCACATCGAGGTGCATCGGCAATTTCCCTCGCCGGGGGTCGGTGCTGAGGCTGAACAGCAATGTGGGCTGCGGCCCGCCGAATTCGGTTCCCGGCGCGCCGATCTGGACATCACCCTCGTCCCGGTCGAGCACGACATAGCCGAGCACTTCGCACCAGAAGCCCGCCAGCAGTTCCGGGTCGGCGCAATCGATGACGAGTTCGGTGATCTTGCAAGCCATGAACGCGACCCTACGCCCGCACCCGACCCCTCACGCCTGGTGAATACCAGACTTGGGCCAGACCCCATCGGCCCGATGCCCCCGTATCGCCATCCCCGCCACCCGCACCCGCGGAAATCAACGCCTGGAGTTCGGCATCTATCCGGTTCATCTCAGTTGCCATGCATTCGATTTCTCAGCTCGATCGCCCGGGGGAGCTCCTCGGCGAGAATGTTGATCCAAGCGGTGAAACGGGTCGTGCTCTTTCGGAGAGGTCTGTCGCCGGTGTAGATCCAGAAGTATGGGTCAGGTTCTTCCAGGTCCTCCTGGCGAAAAAAGTTGAACATGTAGCCCTGGTGGGTTTGGAAAATGAACGACTCGGCAAACGGTGTGAAATCTTCGTGGTAGTCGTCCTCGACAATTTCGCGGGCAATTTCCTTTCCTTCGAGCAGCCAGTCGTAGTCCCACTCGCCACCACGGTTGAGCCAGTACGGATCGCGGCCGCCGAATAACAAGAATTCCCTATAGGATTCGGGTATGTGCGATACGTGTTGAGCCTCCATCAGGGAATCAACCTCTTGCGGGGTGCATCCTTTGATGGCTTCGGGGGCGACGAGACCGGATTCCGTCAGCGGTCGGGCAATATCTTGTATGTACGTCACAACCTGGGCTCGCGTTCGAGGTCATCGTCTGAACGACCTGTGTCGGGGTCTCCCGCATCCGGTCGGACTGACTAGTCCTCGATCGTCCCGTCCGTCGGCCAACTCTGTTGCCTGCGGCTGAGCCATTGGGCTTTCGAGATCACCAGTGAGTCCATCGATCCGCGTCGGTCCGGTTTCAGGGTTCGCTTGTTGAATGTCAGCTGGTACGTCTCGGTTGGTTCCGGCGGATTGATCAACGACGTCACTGTCACTTGGTATGTGATCGTTTCGCTGTTCTCCGTCAGTCGCTGGAATGCCGCCCGTCGGCGTTTGGGATAGATCTGACGCCCGTTCACCGGCTGACCGGTCTCGATCGCCTGGTCGTACGTCTCGCCGATCGTCCACGGGTGCAGGCTGGGGTGCACTGTCACTATCCCGGTCTGTTTGTTCAGGACGTAGCTCGTCTGGCCGAGTCCCTGGCCCGCTGCTTTCTGTTCCGGGCTCAGCTCCGGTCGGCACACCCACCCGTGGTTGAACTCGATCACCGAGAAGGTCTGGGTTGGAAACGCTTCCGCTAGGAATTCCCGCACTTGTTCCTTGGTGACCAGCGGTGGAACCGGCATTGGCTACTCCTTGGGTATCGACGGGCATCGACCAGAGTTCGACCGACCCGCTGGTCAGGTTGTGCGGTGGCCAGGCGGGTCGCGTCCGACGTACCGACTACACCTCGAATGTCTCCGTTGTCGGCCACGTGCCGTTGCGCTGCCGACGTCACGCCGCCCTCGCGGCCACCATCGGTGCCAACGGTGTGTACGGAGTGGTTTCCAGGGTCACCTTGTCGATGATCAGATTGAGGTCTTCTCTGGTCGGCGGGATTGTCGCTGTCGATTCGACCGTCACCAGGTACTCGACCGTCTCCGGGTCTTGCCGGATCTGTTGGAGCGTCAGTCGATTCAGCGGGGGATAGATCTGTTCGGTTTGGATCGGAGTCCTGGACTCGATCGCCGAGTCGTACATCTCGCCGATCGTTGTCAGTGCCAAGCTTCGACTGTGTGGTGACTACTCCGGTCTCCTTGTCCACCGCGTAGCTCGCCAGGCCTGAACCCGTCCCCTCCGCGATCTCCGCCGGGGTCAGAATCTCGCGGCAGATCCAGGCATGTCGGCTCTGAAGGAGGCTGAATTCCCGCGCCGGGAATATCTGCGCCAAGTAGTCCCGCACTTGTTCCACTGTTCGCAGCTGTGGCGGCGCCATTCGTTGCTCCCTGCTGGTCAATCGTCATGAATCTGAACAAAGAAGATTGGCACAGTGCCGTCGGGGAGCAAGTCCACCGTTTGGGGCGTAGAGGCTTCCGGTCGGCCCAGCTGCAATTTGCGGTATATCGTCTAGATCCGGTCTGGAGGTGAATGATATTCGATCTGCAAGTCGTCGACCTGAACGCCCTGCCGAGCGAGGCTGTCGACAACTTGTTCGGTGAACCGTCGCGCTGGGCGGTAATGGCTGCTCTGATCGCTGATCAGCCGGGTGCGCCCCGCCCTGACATCGAGCTCACCGGCGCCGGCCGCAGGTTCTCCCGCGAGGAAACTGGAGTGATGAAATTCGCCTAGGACGTGATGCGGTGAGGAGTAGAGGGTGCCGCCGCTATCCATGACGAAAATCGCCCGCCCGCCTTCCGGTGACCATAATGTACGAGCGTTGCTTGTATCGTACAACTGGCCTCTTGTGTCATAGAGCAATCCATCGCGGACAGTAAGGCGATAGGCCTCCCGCTCTTCGGATGTCAAGTAGGCTACCTGCTTGCCGTCCCATACGGAATTGCCAGGTATGTTCTCGTCGCTAAAATTGGATTGAATCGGGGTTGTTGCATACTCGTCTGTAAATGTCTCTAAATCTTCAGCTGTCAAGCGTGTTACTGTGCTGGGGTCTATTCGCGTTACCGACAGTAATTCATCGATGACATCGCTTCGGTCGGGCTCGTGCGTGGCATCGACCAGAACAATGTCATCACTATCGTCCCAAAATGGAGTGAACATGCCGATGACTCTGCCGGATCTCATCCGCAATGGAATGAAGGTGCCGAATTCGGTTCCCCAATAGAATCCGCGGGATATGCTGCTCTCGACGTCGTTGACGCTCGACGAAATTCGTGCGATCGGTGTCGCATTCTTGAAGGCTGATATGCTGTCTTCGGGCAATCGATGATAGGGCAACGCGGGCCAGGGGCGCATACTGTCCATGCGTGCCAGAACTCTGCTGATGAATTCGCGCAGCTCCGCGGGTTCTTGGCGCATCGGTACAACTGTCGGAATAGGTGAGTCGCTCGCTAGGCCATTGGACAGCACCTGATACTCCTCATCCTGGGTCAATGTGGAGAGGGGTTCGGTTACCAGTGCATACGCGATCCTGTCGACAACGCTGTTGTCGAGTTTCTGCTCGAACTGCACTGAGTACAGTATCGAATTAATGACACCCTGCCAGTGGTTCACGTCGCTCCGTTCATTGTGGTGGCGCTTCGAAATGGACTTGTCCTGGAGCAATTGGGATGCCCATGTTTCTGAGTAGATTGATGGCTTGCATCGTATGCCCGCGAGAGGGTCGGTAATGTCCGCTGCGGTCGGTGAGCATCTGGAGTTCGCCGCCGATTGCCGCCAACTCTCCCGCTGCGGCAACATTTCCGCCAGCAAGGAAGCTGGAATGGTGGAAAAGTCCAGGCTCATGGTAATTCGATGCATATAGATTGCCATGCTCGTCCATGACGAAAATCGCTCGACCCGCACCGCCCCATGTGGTAGTGCCGGAACTTGTATCGAACAATTTCCCGTCGGCCGTGTAGATCTTTCCATCTACTATATAGAGCCTGGTTCTCTGTCGTAAGGATTCATCCAGATACGCCACTCGTAGCGGGTGTGGCCAGACGGAATTCCCGACCTCGTGCTCACCTCGGTAAGTAGAATTCATTTCCTGCGTCGTATACGGCGGACCGACACTGTACGGAAGGTCCGAAAAATCTTGTGGTGCCGTCGATTGTTGATGACTGCTTTCGGCAGGAAGAGCTCTCGGTGCAGCGGAGGGAGGTCGCTGAATCGGCGGGGTAGGTGGTGGTATGGCCGGAATGGTTCGACGCGGCCGAACTCCGAAGAGCTTGCGGACAATTCGTCGCATGGCTCCGGGCGAGCGCTGGTCGGGGTGTGGTGCTCCCCATGATTGATGCCACTGGGGAGTCTGGGGGGTGAAATCAGGATTGTTCGAGTCGGCGGAGGGGTTCGAGGCGCCTGTCGGCGACATCGAGCCGGGTGGGTTCGCGGTTGATTCAGGTGCGCGATGATCCGGTGCCAGAGGAGGGATTTGGGTGCGGTTGTTCGCTGCCGTCGGAGCATGCTGGGGGTGGCTCTGATTCGGCGATTCTGTCCGTGGAGACGTCGGATGAGGAGACGCGACGTTGGGCGCGCTCACCGTTGAATCAGGACGGTTCGCCGGGTTCGCGGGCTGTGAGGGAAGATCCAGGGACGAATCGTTTGTGACAGGGCCGGGAGCGGTTCGTGAGGACGTAGTCGGCGATGTCGGCACGGCCTGGTCGATTTCGTTGTTGATCCGCTGAACGTCGCTGGGTGAAAGTTCGTTCTCCGTAGCCGGATCCAGCCCGAGCTGTTCTCGCAACGTTGCGGTGAGGGCGTCGAGGTCGGCGTCGATCGGCGTGCTGTGCGGATTCGCCTGGTCGAGATCGATGCTCATATCTGCCGCGGAGGGGTCGCTGACCGGGACGAGATCGAACATCATCCAATCGCCGGATGGAAGCCGGCTTCCTCGGTTGAAGCGAAGGTCGACCGCGAACTGGGCGCGTTCGATCAGCGCCTGGACGAGTGCCGGATCGATGCTGCCGCCGCCGGATATGTGTAGGCCGATCCGGAGCATCGACACGGGCTGACTGAACGCGGTAGTGAATCTGCCCAGGGTGAAGCGACGGTTGCCACGTGCGTCGGTGACCGGCCGAACTCCTCCATCGGGCCGTTGGCGACGCAAATTCTCGCGAGCGGCTCGCGATCGGTTGGCTTCGTGCACCTGCTGCGGTGTCGGTGATGTCTGCGGCGGGGTCGGTCGAGGAGACTGCTCCGCGCTGGTATCGGTCGGTGGCCGCCCTGCTGAGTTCGCCGATTGCGCGGTCGCGGTATTGGTAGATACCGCGTGCGGGGAGGTGTCGGCGGACAGGCCTGTAGTTGGGGAGGATTGGGGCGGGGCGACTGGTTGGGGTAGCGCGGCTTGTTGCGCGGGCGATGTCACCCTCACTGGGCCCTGCTGAGCCGGAGTGGCACCTGTGCTGTCCGTCGCAGGTGGAACAGCGGCTGGACGCTGACGTGGCGCCGAATCCGGCGATGACGCAGGGGGACTCGACGGGAAATTCGGTGGTTGATTGCTTGCGTTGTTGTGACCGCCGGATTGGCGTGGCTGGGGGTTGTTCAGGCTTGGAAGTTGCCCGCCTTGATCCAGACTCCGTCCTGCCGGTGGCGAGTCATCGCTGTGCCTGCTGTTCTCACGGCCATCGCGTCCTCCTTCCCGTCCGCGACCTTCACCGAGTAGTCCGCCTTGTTGATTGTCAGGGACCGATTGAGATTGTGATCCGCCCCGCCGAACCGGTACGTCACTTCCTGGTCGGTCTCCGACTCCAGCCGGAACACCAGATACATTGCCATAGATCGAACTCCATTCATCGATGTTCTCGCCGGTACGAGAGTGCTGCATCGCTTCCCAGTTGAAGCTCAGATTGGCGAACTGGTGAGCTTCCTGATACGGCGCCCCTGGATGGCTTTCATAATATTGCGCTTCGGCCAGCTCGTGCTCCAGCAAGACGATGTCGTCGGGAGTTGCTCGGCCGAGGGACATCCGCATCCAGGCTTCGGCGATATCGGCGTACGCGTCGTATCGCCGATATTCGATCCCGACGTCATTACCGTCGTCGTCGGTAATGCTCAGCGGATGCTCTTCTCTGAAGAGATGGTCTTTGATCCGCTCCAGCTCGGCCCGATCGAATCCCACGGAGCCATCGTGGCGCTGAACGCCGGCGAGTGCCGCGACCATTCCGTCGATGTCATTGTCTGTACTGCGGATGTGGTCGTAAGCGTTGTTGGCCCAGGCATCCTGCGCCTCGGTGTCGTAGACGTTGCGAGGGCGTCTCGCGCCACCGGCCTCGACGTACGGTGATCGCTCCGCGGGTGAAGCGATATCTGACGCCGGGGTGGGGTCGGCGGTCGGCGTCCCGGTAGGCGACGGTGCAGCCAGGTTGTGATCGATTACGGGCGGCGGCGTTGTGGCGACGGGAGAAGCGGTCGCCGGGTCGGTGTCCGGGGCGCCGGTTACCGTTCGATCGTTTCCTCCATCGGCCAGATTCCCGTTGTCCGGCTGAGCATCTCGGCCCATGCTGTCGCTTCTGAGAGCGGGCCCCCGCTCGGATGGAAGTACAGGGTTTCCTTGTTGATCGTGATCAGTTCGGTCGTCTCCGGGTTGCTCGGTTGATCCAGGTCGGTCACGTGGACTTGATACTGGACTGTCTGCGGATCCTCGAAGGTTTTCAGCAGGTGGATTCGACGGAGTGGGGGATACACCTGGCCCCCCTGGATCGGTTGACCCGTTTCGATCGCCTGGTCGAATTCCTCCCCGATCATGTCCGGCGGCAGGCTCCGGTGAGCTGTCACGACTCCCGTTTGTTTGTTCAGTACGTAGTTCCCCAGCCCCAAGCCCATGCCCTGATCCAATTCCTCCTGGGAGAGAATCGCTTGGGCCACCCAGCCGTGTCTGGTCTCCATCATCTGAAACTTCTGGTTCGGTCCGAACACTTTGGTCAGCAGCTGGTTGGCCTGTTCCGCCGTGAGAATTGGCTCCGGCATTCTGGATACCTCCGTGTGCGTCGATGGGAATGAAGTCCAGCGCGGCCGAGCGGGCGACCATGTCTGGGGGCGGGACGTCGGAGGTGGCGCCCGACTGCGGATCCCACCATACGGGCCCCGCTGCGCCGGGCGGGTAGACAATGACTGTTGCGTGCGAGGCAAGGATCAGGGGGGAACCGTCGGCGTTGAATCGAGGGTTTCCATTGCTGTCGCGTGCGTGCCAGCAGTTGATGACCAACGCGGCCGAGCCTGGACCGAGGCCGGCGATATGGTTGTGCAATTCGCGGAACTGATCTTGGATCGGTAGTCCAGGGAAATGGCTCAAACTCCGGCCGAGCCAGTTTTCAGCTCGTGCGGTGCCGAATCGTTCGCCACTGCGGTTGTCTCGAGAGCCGTTCGGCAATGGGTCGGGCCACCGTGGCGCCGAGACCTGAGGCACACCGTAGAACGACGACAACGCTGAGAGGGAACAGTCGAGGCAGTTATTGCTTCGGCCGCCCCGTGTCGGGCCGCCGTCGTTGACCGACGTGCCGTATGGGTGCGTTCGAGGGTCGGCGCCGATCGTGAATCTGCTGCCATCGCGGAGTTGGTCCTCAACCCGTTGCTGGTGAGCCGCCTGCTCGACGGGCTCGAGGCGACCCGGGGCCATAACCCGCGTGTCGGAGGGGTTGGCGAACCGGGCCGGCGTGTTGGCGCGGGCGATGTCGTTGCTGATCGTGCGGAGGTCATCCGGACTCAGCGGGGTGTCCGGCGTGCTTCGAGGCAAGCCCATGTGTTCGCGAAGATCGTTGGCCAGGTCGAACTGGTGTTGCTGGGTGTTCAGGCGCAGATCGGCTGCGTTCGGGTCGGTGGTGAATTCGAGGTCGACCAGGAACTGGTCGCCGACCGACGGGGCGCGGCTCAGGAGATCCTGACCGTGGTTGAAGGCGGCATCAACCGCGCTCTGGGCGTATTCCATTTCCAGATTCAGCTCGGCCGGTGTCATCAGGTGCGCGTTCGGGATGTGGGCGCGGATAGTGGCTACCGAGACCCATCGGCTGCCGACCTGGAAGCGGCGAATTCGGTATGAGGGCCGTGGCTGAGACGGGTTGCGGTCGACGGTGGTTGTGCGGCCGTCGTGTGGCGGTTGGTTACGCAGTGCCTCGCGCAGCGGGCGGGCGTCAGGGCTGTGACCTGCGTCGGGTACCTGGTTCGTCGGAGTTGGAGTGGGCGTGAGGGTTTGCGGTGTTGTCCGAGTGAGGTCGGTGGTCGGGGTAGAGCCAGGTCGGCTGTCGGGACTGGTTGCTGTGTGTGTTTCAGACGCCGCTGGCGGAGTTGTCGGTCTAGGCGGAGACGGGGTCTGGTCGGTTGGCAGCGCAGTCTGGGTGGTCGGCGTCGAGGTGACCTGTGCCGGAGTTGTTGTGGAGGTCGATGTGGGGGTGTTCGATCTGGGTGATGACGGCGCTGATGCTGGAATCGGGCTGATCGGGGGTGTCGGCGTGGACGTCGGAGTGGCGATGGGCGGTGTGCTGGCTGTGGTGGGAGTTGTTGTGGGCGTGGTATTTACGGTTTGAACCGTGGGCGTAGTCGAGGCTGTGGCCGTGGCCGTCGATGTTTCTGATGTGGTCGGCCGAGTGGTGTCGGCCGGGGTGTGGGTGGGGTTGTTCGAAGGGGTTGCCGGTTGGGAGGTTGTGGACAGCGGCGAACCGGTGGTTGCGGCGGGGGTCGAAGTCGGTGATTGCTGTGGGGCCGACTCCTGAGTGGTGGGTGTCGATGTGGTCGGTTGTTGGGTGGTCGAATCCGGTGTGTTGGTGGGGGCTGGTGTCGTGGGTTGGGGATTCGCCGGTGATGTGGGGGTGGTGTCGGCTCGCGCATTGTCGCTCGGAGTCGGGTTCTGTTGTCCGGTAGCGGCATTCGGGGCCGTATCAATGGGGGCGTTCGGCTGGGTCGAGGAATCCTGGTTCGGGAGGTCCAGCGACGAGCCTGTGGGGTTGGGCGTTGGGGTGTCGCCTGTGGGCGATGTGTTCGTGGGGTTGTTCGAGGGCGAGGTGTCGCCGGTAGACGGTGTTTCGGTGGGGGCGTTGCTGTTCGGGGCCGATGGTGACTCGCCGGTCTGGGGTGTCGCGGTGGGGGTGTCGCTGCTCGGGCTCGACGGTGTGGTGTCGCCGGTCGGTGGGGTCGGGTTGGACCCGTTGCCGTTCGGGCTGGACGGTGTCGTGTCGCCGGGGGAGGGGGATCCGTTGGACGAAGGTGCGGTTTGCCCGGCGTCGGTGGATCCGTTGTTGTTCGGGTTCGACGGTGCGGAGTCGCCAGTGGGCGGAGTTTCGTTCGCGCCGTTGCCATTGGGGCTCGAAGGTGTGGATTCTCCCGGTGTCGAGGGGTTGGGCGAACCATTTTGTGGGGTTGCGCCGTCTCCGGTGGGAGCGGTGGATGCTGGGTTCGTTGATCCGCCGGTGTCGCCGTTGCTCGGCGTTGCCGGCGCGTTCGGGCCGGTGTTGTCGGATGCGTTCGGGCTCTGATCACCGGAGGGGGTATCGGTCCCCGCGGGCGTGGTGGACCCGGGAACGTCGGTGCCCAGATCGGGAACGGTGGGGGCCGTGCTGTTTCCGCCGTGGCTGCTGGACTCCAGCGCGCTCTGGACGCCACCCGCTCCAGCGCTGGTGAAGGTGTCCACGCCTACATCCAGCTTGAATTCCTGGCCGAGGAAGGCCGCACCGACTCCTGCGGTGGCGACCTGGGCGGAGAGGTCGGCGCCCAGTTCGGTGACGGTGCCGCCGACGACCTTGCCCGCGAGTTTGCCCGCGGTAGAAGAGGCGACATCGCCGAGCGCGCCGGTGCCGCCGCCGAGCAGGCCGCCTGCCGCACCGCCGACCGCGCCGCCGAAAGTGGCGAGGCCCAGATCGGTCCAGCCGAACTTGTCGGCGGAGCGGTCTCCCTTGGCTACCTGGATCAGCCGTGCGCCGAGATCGGTGCCGCCTTCCTCGAGTGCCTCGAACGCGGCGCCGCGCAGAGCCAACCGGGCGGCTGCCTTCGCGGCGCCGCGGGTGAGCATGCGGGCGATGAGCTGCTTGATCGCCACCCGCACCGCGACCTGGGCGGCCACCCGGGCGGCGACACCGGCTACGGCGCCGACACCTGTCCACGAGGTCGCGATCGCCGCACCGATCTCCACCGCGGCGATGACCATCGTCGCGATGATCACCAGTTTGGTGTGCTCGATATCGTTGGCGCCGTCTTCGAGTAGTTCGGCCTGTTTCGCACACCACTTGCGAACAGCGGTGAAGGTCGCTTCGTCGCCCGACAGCAGCTTGTCGCGGTAAGCGGTGATGGCGGTGTGGGTTTCGCCTTCGGACAGCGCCGTCAGGGCGGCGTTCAGCGCGAGGGCGGCGCTGTCGTCGACCGTGTCGAGGGTTTTGGCCATGGCGGTCCACCCGTCGGCGACCCGGCGCATCGCCGTTTCGTCACCTTCGGGCCAATCACCCGCGCCGAGAATGTATTTGGCTACCCAGGCGAGCTCGTCGGGGATCTCGATGCCCACTACAGCGACCCTGTGGCCTTGTCGATCTCACCGGCGCGTGTCGTGTCCTGGGTCTGTAGCGCTTCGGCGACCTTGACCATGTTCTCGCCGAGTTGGGTCATCACCGTCGCCAGGCCGGTCACCGCCTTCTGGCCGGGCTCGACGCCGGGGGTGTAGTTCTTGGCGAACGACTGGCCGATCTCGTCGCTGCCCCAGCACTCACCCTCCGCCGCGATCACGGCCGCCAGTTTCTGGGCGCCGGTGGTGATCGTGTCGGCGACCGAGGTGAACGACGGCTGAGTGCCGCGCAGCGCTTGCGGGTCGGCTTTCAGCGAGCTCATCGGAGGTATCCGCGGTTGCGGAAGTATTCGCCTTCTTCGTCGTCGGTGTCATCGACGAGGCTGTGGGGTGAGTCCGCGACCGGTTCGGGGGCCGGTGGCGGTGGCGGCGTCAGCTGGGCGATGAGGTCTTTCATGCTGGGGGCGCCCGGGATCAGGTCGGGGAGGTCCGGCATGTTCGCGCTCAGGTCCGACAGGGGGGCGAGGGCTTGCTGTTGGGTCTGGACCGCTCGGGCGGCTACTTCGGCGATCGCCTCGGTGACCGACCGGCCGAGGGTCTCAGGGGTCGACCGTTTGAAGGCATCCGGCTCGATGTGGACCTCCGAGATCCCCGCGATGGTGCCGCAGGCGCGGACCAACCCGTCGGCCGACCAGGCGGTCACGAGCTGGGTGGCCTGGGACTGGGCGTCGAGCAGGGCCGACTTCTCCGCGGTGAAGGTATCCAGCATCGAATCGATCTGCGCACGCAAAGCGTTGTTCGATGCCTGTGTCGGCGCCGACCAATCGTCGTTCATGAGACCCTCGATCTGTCAGGAAGCACGTCATAGGTTTGGACGCGCGGCAGACGCCGGAGGTTGCATGGTGTGACGCAGGTCTCACCAGGCGGCGGTGATGTCAGCGGGCGGGGGAGCCGATGATGATGCTGCCCACGTTGCACTCTTCGAGCTCGTCGAGGCCGGTGGCCGCGGCGAAAGCGGAGGTGTCGCTGAAGCCCTGGGCGACGACGCCGAGGTGCATGGCGGTGGCGGCGAGGTAGACGGTCTGCATGAGGACGCCGACGTGTTTGAGGATGCTGGCGTAGGCGACCTGTTCGTAGCTCCACATGACGCGGCCCGCGCGGGCCGAAACCAGTAGCAGGACTTGGGGTTGCGCGCCGCCTGCCAGGGTCGCCGAGGTGGATTTGAGGAGCTTCTGGACGGCGGGGGCGTCGGCGGGCGCGACCGGGCGCAGGGCGTGGTCGGCCGAGTCGTAGTGGTACATGCCGTTTTCCAGGCCTGCGACATTGCGCACCACGGGGTAGATCTCGAGTTCGTAGGCGCCGCCGCCGGAGGGGTAGGGGCGGGAGCCGTCCTCGCGGGTGCGGGCGGTGCGGAACAGCAATTCGCCCAGCTGCACCGAGGTGATGGGGGCGGCGTCGTCGAAGGCGCGGGTGGAGACGCGGTCTTCGATGGTGGCGGCCAGGCTCGGATCCGACACGCGCAGCGACACCAGGTCCGGCGCCGCCAAGGCGACCGGCTCGCCATCGAACGACGCGCGGCGCAAGGGCAATTCGGGGAACTGGCCGTCGGCCCAGCGGGTGGGGCCGAAGTCGTCCCAGGTCACCGTGCGGGCGCCGAGGGTGCTGCGGCGGTGGAACCACAGGTCGGGGGTGTTCCAGGAGCGAGTGGTGAACTCGCGCTCTTCCTCGTCGCCGTCGACCAGGAAGCCGCACCACTGCAGGTCGGCCATGAACTGGGTCTTCACGGCGGCGGGCACCGGCGAATCGGCGGCGAGGGGGCCGTCCAGCAGGGCGAGCAGGCGCGGGTCGTGGATGCGCAGGTCGCACCAAGCCTGGGGGTGTTCGAGGACGAAGCCCTGGTTGTCGCGGTGCAGGACAGCGAATTTCGACAGGGTCGCCGACCAGGTGGGCAGGGCCACCGTGGGGCGTGGGGCGGGGTCGGCGAAGGGGCGGATGCTGTAGAGGTCGCGGCCGCCGTCGCGGACTGTCACCGAGAGCCAGCCGCCGTCGGTGAGCTTGCGCATCAGGGCGGTGATGTCGTCGCCGGCTGCCGCGGTCGCCATTTCCGCCGCGGTGGCCGGGCCCTGGTTCAGGGTTTTCAGCGCTTGCAGCGCCCCCGCGCCCAGACCGGTCAGCTTCTCGTTGCGCGGCGGGTTGAGCAGCACCGCGCCGGCGGGAGTCGTCAGGCAGGTGACGCCCGCGCGCAGGGCGAATCGGGTCTGGGCGGGGTAAGCGGAGGCGAGCACGGTGAAATCCTCGGGGGTAGAACCGGTCTGGGGCGGAGCCTATTTCGCGGCAGCGGCGAACGCGGGCTCGAGCTTGTCCAGCATGTACGGCACCGACAGTGCGCTGGGCTGGTTGATCGCGCTGATCTCCTGCGTGGTCAGGAAGACGACCGAACCCTTGCGCACCGACGGCAGATCGGCGTAACCCGGCAGCTGCCGGTACTTCTCGTCGAGGCCGGGGGAGTAGCCGGCCAGCAGCAGATCGGCGGTGAGCTCGTCGACCTTCTCCGGCGACAGTGCCAGGCGGCCCTGGTTGGCCGGCAGCGCGGTGAGGTTGGCCGGGATGCCCATGCCGAGTGCGGTGAACACCTTGGCCGAACCGTCGTTGGGGTCGGTCAGCACCATCAGCTGCGCGGGGCTCGCGAGCCAGGTGCTGGCGAAGGTCTTGCCCTTCAGCCCGGGGTTGGCGGTGGCGATGGCGGCGACCTTGTCATCGACCTTCTTGATCACCGCGCTCGCGTCGGACTCCTTGTGCAGCACCTTGCCCAGCGCGGTGACCTGGTCCTGCCACGGGGTGACAGCGTCCTTGGTCAGCGCGGGCAGGGTCGGGGCGACCTTGGACAGGTCGTCGTAGGTCTTCTGATCGGCGATGAACGGGTCGGCCAGGATCAGGTCCGGCTCGAGCGCCGCGACCTGCTCGGCGATATTGCCGGTGGTGTTGAGGGCGGTGGCCGCCTTCAGGGACTCCGGCGTCCACGGCGGGGTGCTCTTGGACACCGCGGAGACGTTGTCGATGTAGCCGACGGGGACCACGCCGAGCGCCAGCGAGCTGTCGAGCCACTGGTTGCCGAGGGCGACGATCTTCTTCGGGGTACCGGGGACGGTGGTCTCGCCGCGGGCGTGGGTGATGGTCACCGCTTCGCCCGAGGCGGCCTCGTCCTCGCTGGAACCGCAGGCCACGACACCGAAGGCGAGGGCACCGGCGAGCACGGCCACCGCCGCGCGTCGCCAGCCGCGCGAAGTCCGAACAGTCGTCATGGGTACACCCTCCGTAGAGCAAGTTCCAGCGTAAGTCAGCCTAGGCTAACCTACGTCGCTTTTCGGCGGGAAGCTGTGCCCTTATAGCGTGACGCGCTGGTCCTGCGGCATGAACAGCTTGTCGCCGTTCTTCACCTCGAAGGTGGTGTAGAACTCGCCGATATTGCGAACCACCTGGTTGCAGCGGAACTCGTTGGGGGAGTGGGTGTCCTGCAACCCCTGCAGGGTCGCCTCCTCGGTCTGCTTGTCGCGCCACTGCCGTGCCCACGACAGGAACATCGTCCGGAAGTCGGGCTGCTCGCCGGAGCGCTGGGCAACCTTCTGATAGGCGGCCAACGCGATCTGCAGGCCGCGCAGGTCGGCCAGGTTCTCGCCGACGGTCAGCGCGCCGTTCACGTGCTGGCCCTCGGGCGCGCCCTCGGGAACGAGCACGTCGTACTGCGCGATGATCTGCTGGGTCTTGGCGTCGAACGCCGCGAGATCCTCGGGCGTCCACCAGTCGCGACGGTTGCCGTCGCCGTCGTACTTGGAGCCCTGGTCATCGAAGCCGTGCCCGATCTCGTGGCCGATCGTGGAACCCACCGCGCCGTAGTTGACCGCGGCCTGGGCGTCCTTGTCGAAGAACGGGGGCTGCAGATAGGCGGCCGGGAAGACGATCTGGTTGGTGGTCGGGCTGTAGTAGGCATTCACCGTCTGCGGCGACATGCTCCACTCCATCTTGTCCACCTCGGTGCCGAGGCGGGCGAACGCGCGCTGGGACTCGAAAGTGTTGATGGCCAACAGGGATTCGATCAGCTTGCCGCGGGTGACCTGCACCGACGAGTAGTCGACCCACTTGTCGGGGTAGCCGATCTGGGCGACGATCTTGTCCAGCTTGGCGATCGAGGCGTCGCGGGTCGGCTGGGTCATCCAGGTCGAATTGGTGAAGTTGTCGCGGTAGGCGGCGGTGAGGTCGGCGACCATCTCCAACGCGCGTTCCTTGGCCGCGGGCGGGAAGTGCTTGTCCACGTACAGCTTTCCCAGCGGTTCGCCGAGATTGTCGTCGACCACACCCACCGCGGAGCGCCACATCTCCGGCTTCTCCTCGATACCGCTCAGCACCCGGCCGACGAACTCGAAGCGCGCGTCGGCGATGGCCTTGGGCAGGAAGCGCGCGTAGTTGTTGGCCACATGCAGCTTGAGGTAGTCGCGCCACTGGGCGATATCGACCTCGCCCCACAGCTGCGCGGCCGCGGTGACGAAGGAGGGCTGGCCGACCACCATCTTGTCGAACAGCGACTTGGGCCGGTCGGTCATGCCCGCCAGCCACGGATCCCAATCGAACTGCGGGCCGAGCGCGGTCAGTTCCTGCCAGCTCATCAGGTTGTAGGTGGCATCGGTGTTGCGCAGGCGCACGCTGTCCCAGTGCCCGGCGGCGATCCGCTTCTCCAGATCGACCGTCCGCTGCGCCACCCCGGCCGGGTCGGACAGGCCGAGGCCCGCGGCCAGCTGTTCGAGGTAGATCTGATAGCCCGCGAGCTGGGCGGCGAACTCGGGCTTGCGGTAGTACTGCTCGCCCAGGGTGAGCCCGGACTGGCCGACACTGGGGATATAGGCCTTGGAGTTCTTGCGGTCGATCCCGATGCCCATCCCGATCAGCCCGGCGATGGGCGCCTCGGCCATCACCCTCGCCAGCTCCGGCTTGCCCACGGCCTTGTCGATCGCGGCGAACAGGCTGTTGAGCGGCGTGATGCCGAGTCGCTCGATCTCGTCGAGGTCCAGGCGCGCGTCGTAGAGATCCTTGATCTGCTGCGCCTCCGAGCCGTGCTTCGGATCCTTGATGCCCTCGATGATCGCCCGGAGCTGATCCAGGGTCCGGTCGTTGGCATCGGTGATCGCGCCGACCGAGGCCTTGTCGGGCGGGAGCTGGTAATCGCGCAGCCAGGAGCCGTTGACATGGCGGTACAGGTCGTCCTGCGGGCGGATGGCGGGGTCGCCGCCGCCGAGATCGACGCCCGTGAGCTGGACTTCGGTGGGTTCGGGCGAGCACGACGCCAGCGCGGCGGCCACGGGCACCAGGCCCATGGCGATCAGGAATGCGCGGCGGTCGACCACCGACGGACGACCGGACGATGTCACAGGACTTCCTTCCCCGATGCGGCAGCCGCACCCTGCTTGTTGCGATCCAGCTAGCTCGCACAGGCTACCGGCGCGACGCCGTCTCGGTGGAGTGGTGGCTAGGAAGACAGGCTCGAGCTGCCCGTGGCCAGGTCGCAGGCGAGTCCGCTGCCCGCGTTCAGGATTCGCATGACCGTCGGCACGCGCTTGGTGACCAGCGGTGTGCCGGTGGCGTGCAGCAGCAGTGACAGCTGCACCTCGACCTCGGTCTCGACGTGGTAGAACGCCGTGGCCTTGGCGACGGTGACGCCCGCGACGTTCACCTCGAGGTCGACGGTGTCGCTGGCGAAGAACTTGCCGTTGGCGAGGAAGTCGACCTGTGCGCCCACATAGTTGTCGAGGCCGACGACGTCGATCTTGGAGGTGCAGCCGACGGTCAGCGTGTCGGTGAGCATGTCGATGACGGGGCCCGCGCTCGCGTGCGGTGCCACCATGGTGACGACGGCGGCGAACGCGGTGGCCGTGGTCGCGAGACGGCGCTTCATCGGCAGGGTGATGTTCATGGCGGGACGTTAGCAACGGGCCGCACGCGACGAAGCAAGTTTGAAACATATCTACTTCAGATTGGTCGACGCACCCCGATTCGTTTCGCCCTGGCGGTTCACCTACACTAGAACGGTTGCCTGCGGGAGCTATGCCCTCGCAATCCGGCAGTGAACCCCCAGTGGAAGGTATTTCCGCTGGCAGGCGCGCGTCCGGAGGGTGACTGACCATGTGCGTCGGGTCGGCAATCCGGCGTACGTATACATCCAGGTCCAGGAGGTGCTGAAGTGATTCAGCAGGAGTCGCGACTGCGCGTCGCCGACAACACCGGGGCGAAGGAAATCCTTTGCATCCGCGTGCTCGGTGGCTCGTCGCGTCGCTATGCCGGTATCGGTGACATCATCGTCGCCACCGTGAAGGACGCCATCCCCGGCGCCAACGTGAAGAAGGGCGACGTCGTCAAGGCTGTCGTCGTTCGCACGACCAAGGAGCGTCGTCGTCCGGACGGTTCCTACATCAAGTTCGACGAGAACGCTGCCGTGCTGATCAAGCCGGACAACGATCCTCGTGGCACCCGCATCTTCGGCCCGGTCGGCCGCGAGCTGCGTGACAAGCGCTTCATGAAGATCGTTTCGCTGGCCCCGGAGGTGCTCTGACTATGAAGGTGCACAAGGGTGACACCGTGCTCGTCATTTCGGGCAAGGACAAGGGCGCCAAGGGCAAGGTCATTCAGGCTTTCCCGGCGACCGGCAAGGTTCTCGTCGAAGGCGTGAACCGCATCAAGAAGCACGTCGCGGATTCCGCGAACCAGCGTGGCGCGTCCTCGGGTGGCATCGTCACCCAGGAAGCCCCCATCCAGGTTTCCAACGTGATGGTCGTCGACTCCGACGGTAACCCGACTCGCGTCGGCTACCGCACCGACGAAGAGTCCGGCAAGCGCGTCCGGATCTCCCGTAAAAACGGGAAGGACATCTGACATGACCACCTCTGAGCAGACTCAGCCCCGGCTGAAGGCGCGCTACCGCGCCGAGATCAAGGACGCGCTGAACGGCGAGTTCGAATACGCCAACGTGATGCAGATCCCCGGCGTCGTCAAGGTCGTCGTGAACATGGGTGTCGGCGACGCCGCCCGTGACGCGAAGCTCATCAACGGTGCCGTCAAGGACCTCGAGCTGATCACCGGCCAGAAGCCCGAAATCCGTAAGGCCACCAAGTCGATCGCGCAGTTCAAGCTGCGTGAGGGCATGCCGATCGGCGCGAAGGTCACCCTTCGTGGCGACCGTATGTGGGAGTTCCTGGACCGTCTCGTGTCCATCGCGCTGCCCCGTATCCGCGACTTCCGCGGCCTGTCGCCGAAGCAGTTCGACGGCAACGGCAACTACACGTTCGGCCTCAGCGAGCAGTCGATGTTCCACGAGATCGACGTGGATTCCATCGACCGCCCGCGCGGTATGGACATCACCGTGGTCACCACCGCGACCAACAACGAAGAAGGCCGCGCGCTGCTGAAGCACCTCGGCTTCCCGTTCAAGGAGAACTGAGCACATGGCTAAGAAAGCACTGCGCATCAAGGCGGAGGCCAAGCCTAAGTTCGCCGTCCGCGCCTACACCCGCTGCCAGCGTTGCGGTCGCCCGCACGCGGTCTACCGCAAGTTCGGCCTGTGCCGTATCTGCGTCCGCGAAATGGCGCACCGCGGTGAGCTCCCGGGCGTGCACAAGAGCTCCTGGTGAGCTTGCGCTCCTCGTGAGTGCACCCGCCGCCTAGGCGAAATATCGACGAAGGCACGGACTTCCGACGGGAGTCCGTGCCTTCGCGCGTTCAGTTGCAGACTCGCAGATGGGTGAGCACGGCGAGGACGCGGCGGTGGTCGTCGGGTTCGGGCTGGAGCCCGAGTTTGACGAAGATACTGCGCACGTGGGTCTCGATCGTGCGTTCGCCGAGAAACAGCGCGGCGCCGATCGCGCGGTTGGAGCGCCCTTCGGCCATGAGCCGCAGTACTTCTCGCTCGCGAGGGGACAGCTCGTCGAGTGGCAAGGCGCCGTGGTGCGGTCGCGAGACCAAGCGGCCGACCAGGTCGGGATCGATCGCCGAGCCGCCCGCAGCCACCCGCTGCAGGGCCGTCACGAACTCGTCGATATCGGAGACTCGGTCTTTGAGCAGGTAGCCGAGGCTGCGCGCGCCACCGGAGAGCAGGTCGAGAACGCTCTCGGTTTCGATGTACTGCGACAGCAGCAGCACCGCCGTCTCGGGAAACTCTCGACGGATCGTCACCGCGGCGTCGATGCCCTCGGTGGTGCAGGTCGGTGGCATCCGGATGTCGACGACCGCGACATCGGGGCGGTGCGCGCGGACCAGGCTCAGCAGCCCAGCGGCATCACCTGCCTGCCCCGCCACCTCCATTCCCTCGTCCTCGAGCAGCCGGGCGATTCCCTGTCGAAGTAGCGCCGAGTCGTCGGCGAGGACAACACGCAATCGGCGTGAATCGCGATGTGGGAACCCGAGGCCGGCCGCGATCGTCCGGCCGCCGTGGATCGTCGGTTGTTCGGCGGTAGCGTCGGTCGCCGCGATGAGCACTGCCCGCGCGGCCTGTGCGAAGGCGCCACAGCTGGGGTAGCGAGCGGCCGGACGCTTGGCCATCGCCCGCGCGATCACCGCGTCGAGTGCTCTCGGAAGCGAAGCCAGTCGTGCGCTCGGCAGCGGTACCGGTGCGTTGAGATGGCCGTTCATGATGGCCGCCGGGCTCGGTCCCGGATAGGGCGCGCAGCCGGTGAGCAGATGGAACAGGGTGCAGCCCAGCGAATATTGGTCGGCTCGATGGTCGATGGTTCGCCCTTCGATCTGTTCCGGGGCCGCATACCGCAGTGTGGCGACCATCATCCCGGCCGCGGTGAGGTGCACAGTGTCGTCGAGTGCTTTGGCGATGCCGAAATCCGTGAGCAGCACCCGCTCGGCGTCGCCAGGCTCGGACGGCGCGGCCAGCAGGATATTCGCCGGATTGACGTCTCGGTGGAATACGCCGGCCCGGTGCGCGTAGTCGAGTCCGGCCGCGACTACTTCGACGATGTGCACGGCGCGGGCCGGTGCCACCGGCCCGTCACGCACCAGCTGGGCGGCGTCGGTCCCCGGCACCAGTTGCATCGCGATCCAGAGCCGGTCGCCCTCACGACCACGGTCGTAGACAGCCACGATGGCGGGGTGTTCCAGCCGTGCGACATGATCGGCTTCGAACTCGAATCGAGTACGCACGTAGTCGTCTGAGGTGAGCGAGGGATGCAGCACCTTCAGCGCGACGGTGCGCGGCAGTGTGGGGTGCCGGGCCGCGTAGACACTGCCCATGCCGCCCGCACCCAGCTCCCGCTCGATGGTGTAGCCCGCGAACACGGCCCCTGGTTCCAGATCGACCCCGCTCATGCGTCACCCCCTGGTCGCGTCTTCGATGGGTGCTCATCGAAGACTCGCTGTGTATCCGCCGCCAGTGAGGACGACCAGGCAGCGGTCATGACGTGTCCTGCGCACGGAGTGGAAGGGTGGCGGTGAGCACGGTGCCCGCGCCGGGCGAGCTGTCCACCCGGAGGTGTCCGCCGAGCGCCGCGGCTCGATCGCCCAGGCCGCTGAGTCCGCCGCCGGGTCCGATATGGGCTCCGCCGCGGCCGTCGTCGGCGATCACGAGCCGCACTGCCTCGTCGACGATGCCCGCCTGGATATCGACATGCGTACCGCCGGAATGCTTTGCCGCGTTGGTGACGGCCTCGGCGGCGATGAAGTACGCGGCCAGCTCCACCCCGGCCGGTGGCCTCGGGACCAGCGCGCCGTGGATCCGCACGGCGATCGGGGCGCGTTCGGCGAGCGAGGTCAACGCGGCCGTCAGGCCGCGCTCGGCGAGGATCGGTGGGAACACGCCCCTTGCCAGTTCACGTAGCTCGCTGAGTGCGGTGTCCAGTTCGGCGGCGCCGAGCGTCACCAGATCGCCTCGTGTTTCGGTGTCCGCGGCGCGCTGAGCCCGGCGCAGCAGAAGCGCCGCCGCAACCAGACGTTGTTGCGCACCGTCGTGCAGATCGCGTTCGACCCGGCGGCGCTCGGCGTCGCCTGCCGCCACGATGCGTTCCCGCGAACGGCGCACTTCGGCGAGCTGAGCGGCCAGGTCGTTGCGCAGGCGCTCGTGGCCGAGGGCGAGCTCGGTCGCGCCGCGCACGGCGGCCAGCAGCTCTGGTTCGGTTTGCAACTGCTTGTCGTAGACAAGTGCGGCCGCCGCGGCGCCGTCCAGTTCGAGGATCGTGGCCACCCGGTGACCGGTGCCGTGCGGTAGTTGCCGGAGTGCGCCATTGTTGTCCACGTAGCCTCCGCGTTCGGCGTCGAAGCTCCACAGCTCGAGAGTGGGGTCGTGCAGTGCCCGACGAAGTGCCTCTACGAAGCCCGACTTGATCGGGGTTGCCCCGATCTCGACCATCGCATCACCGACTGCCGCGCGCGCCATGCGATAGCGCACCTGTCCGTACGCGATGGCCATGGGCAGCAACACAATCGGGATGTATCGCAGGTCGAGCGTCCAACTGTGGAGTGAACCCGGGGAGAGGACTGCGGTCGACAGGATCCAGAGGACGATCAGCCCGGCGATCGTCGCGAAGATCAGAACCGGTGCGAAGCCTGCGCGATAGGCGGCGGTCCCCGATCGCCAGCGGGCGATAACGATCGTGATGAGAACAACGCCGATCAGGAATGCGAGCGCTCCGACGGTGAGCTGGATTCGATCGGCAAGGACCGGATCGTGCCGGATGAGCAACAGATTCACCGAGGTCGACCGATGTGGCGCGGGCACCTGTCTCGGATCGAAGAACATCCACTCGGCCCACACCCCGAACACCGCCAGCGCCCAGCACGCCCGCACACACCAGCGTTCCCACGAGCGTTGCAGGCGTCCCGACGGAAAGCCGAGCAGCACCGGAATCATCACCGGCAGATAGATATTCGTCAGGACCGCGCCCGCGGTGAACAACACCGGGTCGCTCGACCGGCGAACACCACAGGCCAGCCACACCAGGCCGGCGAGCACGAACAGCGGTCCGGCCAGGTCGCGAGGCCGGTTCGTCCAGGTGAACAACCCCGATGCGACGAATGACGCCCCAGCCAGCAGAAACAGGGTGAGCTCGACCCGCCCGAACACCGGCGAGTGCTGAGCCGCCGAGAATGCCTCGCGTGGCCCGAGCAGCAGGATCCGGGCCGGGTCGTACAGGGCGGCTTCTGACCAGTCCACCGACAGCACCACGGCGACGCTCAGCGCGGCGGCACATGCCGTCACCCCACCGATGAGCGCGATCGTACGAGGTGTCATCGAACAGCCTCCAACTATCGACCTACTCAGGATCCTCTGCTGGAAACGGGTGCACAACCATCCGCGCAATCCGTGCTGGCACTGAGTGGATTCCGTGCCTTCACGGACGAGGAATGTGCAGGTCAGAACGTAATTTTGTGGTGTGCCGCCGACCGGTGGCCGACACCACCACCGCCACTTTTCCGGCGGCCTCAACCAGGAGATCTGATGAGAAACCACACAGGCCGAATTGCCATCGCGCTCGGTTCGCTGGCAGCGGCGATCGCCATGGGATCGGGCGTAGCCGCTGCTGCTCCGGTCACCATCCACCCCGGCCCCGTGGGGTCAGGGACAGTCACGATCGAAGATGCGCTCCCGCCCCCGATCCCGCACAGCTGCTCGGTGTACGGGCTCGGTTACGCCTGGGGCGTCGCCACGTCCCTGAACGCACCCGCGATCGGTGGTTTCGTCCCCGGTACCCCTGTTATCGGAGTCTGCACCGACGGGTCTGTGCAGTTCAAGAACGCGGGCTGACCGATCCGTGTCCCGATCTGTCCGGCCATTCGGGCGGGCAGATCGGGCACTGGGGATGCGCTTTCGTCATGGTGCGATGACAGTCCGAGGGTACGGGCTTGTGTGTTGTCACGAGGATGGATGAAATGTGAGCATTTCACTCACGACGCGGCTGCTGATGTGTTCTCTTGGCGCATGAAGAAGTTCGCCACTGTCGCTGTTCTTTCCGTCGCGCTCCTCGGGGCGCCCGCTGTTGCATCCGCCGCCCCCAGCGCCGGTTCCGGTTCCGGGTCCGGGTCCGGGGGTGGGTCGGGGTCGTCGGAGACGGAGTTGATCTGTTCGCCGATCGCGCAGTTGTTGTTCGCCACGGGGAGTGTGGAGAAGCCGCCGCTCTATGACCTGCTCTGCCTGCTCAGCTGAACGGGGACCGGTCGATTCCGCAGCTGACGCCGGCGGGCGGGAGCTGGGCGGTGAACAGGTAGTCGCGTTTGAGGTGTTCGGCGCAGGTGCTCTGGACGTACATGGAGCTGTGGCCCGCGCCTTCGATCACGACTACCTGGGCCCGGTGCAGTTGGGCCGCACCGGCTTTGGCCCCATGTAGTGGGGTGGCGGGGTCGTATCGGCTGTTGAGGACGAGGATCGGGGCGGCGGTTTCGCGGTTCCACGGGCCGGTGTAGCGGTCTCGGTCCTCGCCCTGCCAGAAGGCGCAGGGGGTGGCGTTGAAGACGGCGGTGCGGCCGAAGTAACGGGACTGGAGGTCTTCGGCGGCGGCCGCCCGGCTGTAGACGGCAGGGTCGGTGGGGACAGTGCTGTCGGAGCATTGGATGGTGTAGAAGGCCTCGACGCGATTGGCGGGGTGGTTCTCCGCGAAGAGGGCGTCGGGGACTCTGGCGGGCAGGACTGTTGCCGCGTCGAAGAGGTTCTGGAGCAGAATCGCCAGATCGGGGTAGGTGTCGGGGCGGGAGAGGCTGCCCGCGGCGCTCACTATCTGGGAGAAGGTCCACGGGGTGCCGGCGACCGTGATCGGCGCGAGGCGGGCTCGTTCGGCCAGCGCGATCCACTTGAGTTTCGGGTCGCCCCCGGCGAACGCGCAGCGTGGACCCGCGGCGGTGCAGTCGCGCAGGAAGGTGTCGAAGGTTTCGGCGATGCCCGCGGCTACGCCCTGGCGGGTGTCGAGGGGCAGATCCACGCCGTCGGCGCCGTGGCCGTTCACATTGCCCTCGAAGTCGAGGGAACCGTCGAACGCCATCGCGCGGACCCGGCCGGGGAACATGTTGGCGTAGACCGCGCCGACCTGGGTGCCGTAGGAGATGCCGTGGTAGGTCAGAGCTTCATCCCCGACCGCACGGCGCAGCAGGTCCAGGTCGCGGGCGGTGTTCGCGGTGGAGGCGTGGTGCAGGATCGGACCCGCGTTCTCGGCGCAGCGGGCGGCGATATCCGCGGAGGCGGCGAAGAACGCGGGCTCGTCGCGCGGATCGGTGGGGGTGCCGGGGAAGGAACCGAGGTAGGCGGCCTGCTCGTCGGCGCTCGGGAAACACTGCGTGCCCGCGCTGCGCGAGACCGCGCGCGGATCCCAGGAGACCAGGTCGAAGCGGGCGCGTAGTTCGTCGGAGAACAGCCACGGCCAGCGGGCCCGTTCGCGTAGGCGGTCGACGCCGGAGGGGCCGGGCCCACCGAAGTTCACGAACAACGTGCCGATGCGGCGTGCGGGGTCGGCGGCGGGCAACTTGATGACCGCCAGGTCGATCTGGGCGGCCTGCGGGCTGTTGTAGTCCATCGGGACCCGGGCGGTCGCGCACTCGAAACCGTCCGAGCAGGCGTCCCATCCGAGCGTCGGGGTGGCGGCCGCGTCGGCCAGCTGGTCGACGTAGGGATCGGCCGCAGCGCGCGCGGATGTGACGAGCGCGCCTATCCCGAGCAGTACGGCGAGCAGATATGCCGAGCCCCGGCGGCGTGCACAGTGGGAAGACAAACGGCCGAGCCTCCTGCGCAGATCCGACGAACCTCGCGAAGCTACCACACTCGTGAGCAGCGCTTACTAACGCAAAGTGGTTGGTATCGAACACAATTCGATCGGTGGCGCGGATCGGACGGAATCGCGTGGCGGCATCGTCGCAGGTCGCCGGTTTCTTCGCGTGGCGGTGGATGCGGTCGTCCACGGAATTGTCTTCGGATTTTTCGGTTACCACGGCATTACCGGCTTCTCATAATCCTGTGTCTTTCCCGAGAATGTGATCTCCATGCTGGCCGGCAATTTATTTCGTGGCTACTGTCGGGGCTGTTGCGTAACAATGCAGCGTGCAGATGGGCGTCAGTGTCGATCCCTTGCCGAGTGAATGCAGAGGATGTGAATTCGTGACCCCGACCACAGCGAACAAGCCACGTGACGTGGCCCACCGGGTGTCTCTGCGTGGAATTCCCGCCGGCGCGATGCCGATGGTCGCGTTTCTTTCTATTTTGGCCGGATTTATCGGAGCGGCGGCTTATACGCATTCCGCCGGATATTTCGTGACATTCATGACCGGTAATACCGAGCGCGCCGTTCTCGGCTGGTTCGACAATGATCAGCTGCTGGCCACCGGGGCGATCACGCTGCTTTTCTCGTTCGGGCTCGGTGTGTTCGTGGCCTCGATGCTGCGACGGCGGCTGTGGCGGCGCGGTCACTACGGCGCGTCCGTGGTGACCACCGTGGCGCTCGCCGTGGCCGCGATGGTCGACTACGCCCTCGACCGCACCGGCGGCCAGGAGGTGGGGTTCATCCCGATCGCGTTCGTCGCCTTCGCGGTGGGCGCGCTCAACACCGCGTTCGTCAAGAACGGCGAGACCAGCGTTCCGCTCAGCTATGCCACCGGAACGGTGGTGAAGCTGAGCCAGGGCATCGAAAGCCATGTCAGCGGGGGTAGTGCGCGCGATTGGCTCGGCTACGGCCTGCAGTACGCGGCGTTCGCCGTCGGCGCCCTGCTCGGTGGCTTGATGAGCATGGTGGTGGGTGGTGAGATGATGCTGATCGTCGCCGCCGGTGTCTCGGCCTCGGCGATCCTGATCACTTACAAGACGGGCGGGAGGGCGGGCCACACCGCCGCGTGACGGAGATCGCCCCGGTCCGTCGCCCCCCCGAGTTTGGTCCTGACCACGGCATTGCCTACACTAGAGCGGTTGCCTGGGCAGATCTGTGTCCGCTGCGCGCTTCGGCGCGGGTGGGACCGTGCCAGGCGCCGAGAGCTCGCAAGAGAACTCATCCGGTCGGTAAGTGCCGACCGGACCAGCCGAATTGTTGTAGGCCCACGGTCGACCGCGTGAGAGTGCGGGAGATGTTGCATGGGAACCGCAGCGAGAAAGGTGTCGAGGTCTAACCATGACCATGACTGATCCGATCGCAGACTTCTTGACGCGTCTGCGCAACGCCAACTCGGCGTACCACGATCAGGTGAAGGCGCCCCACTCGAAGATCAAGGTGAACATCGCCGAGATCCTCAAGCGTGAGGGCTACATCGCCGATTACCGCACCGAAGACGCGACCGTTGGCAAGGCCATCGTCGTCGATCTGAAGTACGGCCCCAGCCGTGAGCGCAGCCTGCAGGGCCTGCGTCGCGTCTCGAAGCCGGGTCTGCGTGTGTACGCGAAGTCCACCAACCTGCCCAAGGTCCTCGGCGGCCTCGGCGTGGCGATCATTTCCACGTCGACCGGTCTGCTCACCGACCGTCAGGCGGCCAAGCAGGGCGTCGGGGGCGAAGTCCTCGCCTACGTCTGGTAAGGGAGGTCAGGACAAATGTCGCGTATTGGTAAGAAGCCCATCGAGATTCCGGCCGGCGTCGACGTCAACATCGACGGCCAGGTTGTCACGGTCAAGGGGCCCAAGGGCACCCTCTCGCACACCGTGGCCGAGCCCATCACCGTCACCAAGGGTGAAGGTAATGAGCTCGAGGTTGCTCGTCCCAACGACGAGCGCGCGAACCGTTCGCTGCACGGCCTTTCCCGCACCCTGATCGCCAACATGATCGAGGGTGTCACCAAGGGCTACGAGAAGAAGATGGAAATCTTCGGCGTCGGTTACCGCGTTCAGGCCAAGGGTTCGAACCTCGAGTTCGCCCTCGGTTACAGCCACCCGGTGCCGATCGAGGCCCCGGCAGGCATCACCTTCGCGGTGGAATCGCCCACCAAGTTCTCGGTGTCCGGAATCGACAAGCAGAAGGTCGGTCAGATCTCCGCTGTCATCCACGGACTGCGTAAGCCCGACCCGTACAAGGGCAAGGGCATCCGCTACGCCGGCGAGGTCGTTCGCCGCAAGGTCGGAAAGACGGGTAAGTGATCATGGCGCAAACTGCTAACCAGAAGGCGAAGCGGATTCCGCTGGGCAAGGATGCTTCCACGAAGCGTCGCCTGTCGAAGACCCGCCGTCACTTCCGTCTTCGTAAGAAGGTCGAAGGCACCACCGAGCGTCCGCGCCTGGTGGTCAACCGCTCCGCGCGCCACCTGCACGCTCAGCTGATCGACGACTCGGTGGGCAAGACCCTTGCCGCCGCTTCCTCGATCGAGGCCGACGTGCGTGCGCTCGAGGGCGACAAGTCCGCCAAGGGCGCGAAGGTCGGTCAGCTGATCGCCGAGCGTGCCAAGGCTGCCGGTATCGAGGCGGTCGTGTTCGACCGTGGTGGTCACGACTACCACGGCCGTATCGCGGCGCTGGCCGATGCCGCTCGTGAAGGTGGGCTGAAGTTCTGATGACTGTTATTTCGAACGGAAGGAACGTCTGATGCCGGGACGTCAGCGGCGTGACGGCGGCAACGGACCCGCCGGACAGAACAACAACACCAACAGCAACGCCGGAGGCCCCGAGGGCAACCGTCGTGGCGGTGGCGATCGTCGCGGTGGCGGCGACCGTCGCGACAACGCGGCCGAGAAGAACCAGCTCGAGCGCGTCGTCGCGATCAACCGTGTCTCCAAGGTCGTGAAGGGTGGTCGTCGCTTCAGCTTCACCGCCCTCGTGATCGTCGGTGACGGCAACGGTCTGGTCGGCGTCGGCTACGGCAAGGCCAAGGAAGTTCCCGCGGCCATCCAGAAGGGTGTCGAGGAGGCTCGCAAGAGCTTCTTCCGCGTCCCGATGATCGGCTCGACCATCACCCACCCGGTTCAGGGTGAGGCGGCGGCCGGTGTGGTCATGCTGCGTCCGGCTTCGCCCGGTACCGGTGTGATCGCGGGCGGCGCGGCTCGCGCCGTGCTCGAATGCGCAGGCATTCACGACATTCTGGCCAAGTCGCTCGGTAGCGACAATGCGATCAACGTCGTTCACGCGACGGTTGCCGCGCTCAAGATGCTCCAGCGTCCCGAAGAGGTTGCCGCTCGTCGCGGTCTGCCGATCGAGGATGTCGCTCCGGCGGGCATGCTGCGTGCGCGTGCAGGACAGGGAGCCTGACATGGCTGATCTCAAGGTGACTCAGATCAAGAGCACGATCGGTGCCAAGTCGAACCAGCGCGACAGCCTGCGGACGCTTGGTCTGCGGAAGATCCGCCAGTCGGTGGTTCGTGAGGACAACGCTCAGAACCGCGGTCTGATCAACGTCGTGCGCCACCTCGTAACAGTTGAGGAGGTCTAGACATGACCATCAAATTGCACCACCTGCGTCCCGCCCCTGGCTCCAAGACCGAGAAGACCCGTGTGGGTCGCGGTGAGGGTTCCAAGGGTAAGACCGCCGGTCGCGGTACCAAGGGCACCAAGGCACGCAAGAACGTCCCCGCGGCGTTCGAGGGTGGCCAGATGCCGCTGCACATGCGTCTGCCGAAGCTTCGCGGCTTCACCAACCGCTTCCGGGTCGAGTACCAGGTCGTCAACGTTGGCCGCATCGCTGAGCTGTTCCCGCAGGGCGGCGTCATCGGTAAGGCCGAGCTCGTCGAGGCCGGCGCCGTTCGTAAGAACGAGCTGGTCAAGGTTCTCGGCGACGGCGAGATCGGTGTCGCCATCCAGGTGACCGCCGACAAGGTGACCGGCTCCGCCAAGGAGAAGATCACCGCAGCCGGTGGCACTGTCACCGAACTGGCCTGACGGTACTGTAGTCAGCAGCTGACACCGGACGAGTCGCGAGCTCGTCCGGTGTCACTGTTAGAGTTCCAAGTGTTGTCTGCCAAGCTCGTCATCGGCTGACGATTCCACATGCTGTCCAGTGGTTCAGTCGCATGGCATGACCATGTCGTTCGCCAGGAGGATTTGTGCTTTCCGCCTTCGTATCGGCCTTCCGGACTCCGGACTTACGGCGGAAGATTCTCTTCACGCTGGGGTTGATCGCGCTGTACCGGTTGGGTGCCGCGCTGCCGTCCCCCGGCGTCGATTACCGCGCGGTCCAGGACTGCGTGAAGCTGGTCTCCGGTGGTGAATCCGCCGGTATCTACCAGCTCATCAACCTTTTCTCCGGTGGCGCGCTGTTGCAGCTGTCGGTGTTCGCGATCGGCATCATGCCGTACATCACCGCGAGCATCATCATCCAGCTGCTGACCGTCGTCATCCCGCGGTTCGAGGAACTGCGCAAGGAAGGCCAATCCGGCCAGACCAAGATGACGCAGTACACCAGGTACCTGTCGGTCGCGTTGGCGATCCTGCAGGCCACCGGCCTCGTCGCGCTCGCCGCGCGCGGTCAGCTACTGCAGGGCTGCCAGCAGGAAATCCTCGCCGACACCAGCATTTTCGGCATGATCATCATCGTCCTGGTGATGACCGCCGGCGCCTCGCTGGTCATGTGGTTCGGCGAGCAGATCACCGAGCGCGGTGTCGGTAACGGCATGTCGCTGCTCATCTTCGCCGGTATCGCGGCGCGTATCCCGCTCGACGGCAAGAGCATCCTGGATACCCGCGGTGGTCTGGTCTTCGGTCTGGTGTGTGCCGCTGTGCTGGCGATCATCGTGGCCGTGATCTTCGTCGAGCAGGGTCAGCGCCGGATTCCGGTGCAGTACGCCAAGCGCGTCGTCGGTCGCAAGATGTACGGCGGTTCATCGACGTACCTGCCGTTGAAGGTCAACCAGGCCGGTGTCATCCCGGTGATCTTCGCGTCCTCGCTGCTCTACCTGCCCAACCTGGTCGCGCAGCTCACCAACTCGAATACGGCGACGGATCCGAGCTGGTGGCAGGAGATCATCCAGAAATACCTGGTGAACCCGTCCAACCCGGTCTACATCGCGATCTACTTCGCGCTGATCGTGTTCTTCACCTACTTCTACGTCGCGATCACCTTCAACCCGGAGGAACGCGCGGACGAGATGAAGAAGTTCGGTGGCTTCATCCCGGGCTACCGGCCCGGTAAGCCGACCGCCGACTACCTCAACTATGTCCTGAGCCGCATCACCCTGCCTGGCTCGATTTACCTCGGTCTGGTCGCCGTGCTCCCGAACCTGTTCCTCGACATGGGCAATTCGGGTGCGGTCGCGAACCTGCCGTTCGGCGGTACCGCGGTGCTCATCATGGTCAGCGTGGGTCTCGACACGGTCAAGCAGATCGAGAGCCAGCTGATGAATCGAAATTACGAAGGGTTCCTCAAGTGAGAGTTGTTCTGCTCGGTCCGCCGGGTGCCGGCAAAGGTACTCAGGCCGTCCTGCTGTCAGAGAAGCTGGGCGTTCCGCACATCTCCACCGGAGACCTCTTCCGCGCGAACATCAGCCAGCAGACCGCCCTCGGTCGCGAGGCACAGAAGTACATGGACGCGGGCGACCTGGTCCCCAGCGACGTCACCAACCGCATGGTCGAGGCGCGCGTCGGCGAGCCCGACGCCGCGAACGGTTTCGTGCTCGACGGGTACCCGCGCACGGTCGACCAGGCCGACGCGTTGAAGAAGATCCTCGAGCACAACGGCACCACGCTCGACGCGGTGCTGTGCTTCGTGGTCGCCGAGGACACCGTGGTCGAGCGCATGCTCGCCCGTGGGCGCGCCGACGACACCGAGGACGTTATCCGCAACCGGCTGCGGGTCTACCGTGAGGAGACCGAGCCACTGCTCGAGCACTACGACGGTCTGGTCGTGACCGTCGACGGCATCGGCGAAGTCGATGAGGTCAACGGCCGGGCGCTCGCGGCGCTCGGTCAGTAATCAGCGGATCGGAGTACTGAGGCCGGATGGTCTTCACCCGTAAGAAGAAGGTCGTGCCGTTCCGTTCGGCGGGCGAGCTGGATGCCATGCAGGCAGCCGGCGCGATCGTCGGCGCGACGCTGGTCGCCGTTCGCGCGGCGGCCAAGCCCGGCGTTTCGACGCTGGAGCTCGACGAGGTCGCCGAGGCGACGATCCGTGACGCGGGCGCCGTCCCGTCGTTCAAGGGTTATCACGGCTTCCCCGGCTCGATCTGTTCTTCGGTCAACGACCGTGTGGTCCACGGGATCCCCTCGGCGAGTGAGATTCTCACCGAGGGTGATCTCGTGTCCATCGACTGCGGCGCCATCCTCGACGGCTGGCACGGCGACTCGGCGTGGACGTTCGGCATCGGCAACATCATCGAGGCCGATCAGCTGCTGAGTGAGGCCACCAGGCTCTCGATGGAGACCGGCATCGCGGCGATGCTGCCGGGCAACCGGCTGACCGACGTCTCGCACGCCATCGAGCTGGGTACGCGCGCGGCCGAGCAGGCGCACGGTCGGCAGTACGGCATCGTCGACGGTTACGGTGGCCACGCCATCGGGCGCGAGATGCACATGGATCCGTTCCTGCCCAACGAAGGCGCGCCCGGTAAGGGACCGCGCCTGGTGGTGGGGTCGGTGTTGGCGATCGAGCCGATGCTGACGCTCGGTACCACCGAGACCAAGACACTCGATGACGACTGGACCGTGGTCACCACCGACGGGACGCGCGCGGCGCATTGGGAGCACAGCGTCGCCGTCACCGAGGACGGGCCGCGCATTCTCACGCTGCGCCCCGAGTAGTTCACCGACGACTTGTCGGTGAAGTAATCTTTCTAATCCGTCTGGCCGCCTGCGCGATCCTGTATCTCTGAGTGATGAGATCTCGGATCGCGCTGGTCGCCGTCGGTTGCGCGGCCTCGGCCTTGCTCGTCGGCTGCGGTGAGCCGCCGCCCGACGCGCGCTATACGGGATCGGGCAACACCTACGGCACCGCGAACGCGGGTTTCGAGACCTGCATGGTGACCGATGCGGGCGGTGTCGACGACAAGTCGTTCAACGAATCCGGCTGGAACGGGGTGAAAGCCGCGATCGACGCCAACCCCGGCGTCTACGGCTCCTACCGCCAGTCCAACAGTTCCGCCGACTACGAACCCAACCTGCGAGCCTCGGCCGACGACGACTGCGATCTGGTGATCGGCGTCGGCGGCCTGATGGCCGAGGCGGTGACACAGGTCGCCGCGGAGTATCCCGATCAGCGTTTCGCGATCGTCGACGCGCACGTCGAGCTGGACAATGTCTACTCGATGGAGTTCAACGCCGCCCAATCCTCCTATCTGGCAGGCTATCTCGCGGCGGGGATGTCGAAGACCGGCCGGGTCGCCACCTGGGGCGGCATGCAGATTCCGGCGGTGACCATCTTCATGGACGGGTTCGCCGCCGGGGTGGCCGGGTACAACACGGCGCACAGGACCGCGATCGCCGTGCTCGGCTGGGATGTCGAGGACCAGAACGGTTCGTTCACCGGCAATTTCGACGATACGAGCGCGGGTCGCTCACTCACCGAGAACTTCATCGCCCAGGGCGCCGACGTGATCCACCCGGTCGCCGGTCCGGTCGGCATGGGTGGCGCCTCCGCTGTGCAGGACGCGTCGAACGTCTCCATGATCTGGGTGGATTCCGATGGCTACGAGGCGGTTCCGGAGTACCAGGACATCATGTTGTCCTCCTCGATGAAGGACATCTCCGCCGCGGTGCGGGTGGCGATCGACAATGCCTTCGGCGACGGCGTCAAGGACGGCCGGTACGTGGGCACCCTGAGCAATGCCGGGGTCGGGCTCGCGCCGTTCCACGATTTCGACGCGAAGGTGCCCGAGCCGCTGAAGCAGGAGCTCACCACACTTCGGCGCGACATCGTCGACGGCAAGATCGTGATCAATTCCCCGGCCGCTCCGAAGCTGTAGAGGACAGGCGCATGCGACTCGAAGCACAGGGATTGACCAAGGCATTCGGAACGTTCCTCGCCGACGACAGTGTCGACCTGGTGGTGGAACCCGGCCAGGTACACGCGATCCTCGGGGAGAACGGCGCGGGCAAGTCGACCCTGATGAACATGCTGTACGGCATTCTCGAACCGACCAGCGGTCAGATCCTGATCGATGGCGAGCCGGCGCGGCTGCGATCGCCGGGCGATGCCATCGCCGCCGGAATCGGCATGGTGCATCAGCATTTCAAGCTCGTCGGGCCGTTCAGTGTCGCCGACAACGTGCAGCTGGGTCGCGAACACGTCAAGCGGGGCGGTCTCGATCGGGCGACCGCGCGGCGGGCGGTGCTGGAGGTGTCGGAGCAGTACGGTCTGGCGCTGGACCCGGACGCGATCTGCGAGGACCTGCCGGTCGGTGTGCAGCAGCGCGTCGAGATCGTGAAGGCGCTGTCGGGCAGGACCGATCTGCTGATCCTGGACGAGCCGACCGCGGTGCTCACCCCGCCCGAAGTGGCCGAGTTGCTCGGAATTATCCGCAATCTCACGGCCTCGGGGATGTCGGTGATCTTCATCAGCCACAAGCTCAAAGAGGTGAAGGCGATCGCGGACACGATCACCGTCCTGCGGCGCGGGAAGGTCGTGGCCGAGGCGTCGCCGCAGGACAGCGAGGCCGAGTTGGCGGCGGCGATGGTCGGGCGGTCGGTGGTGCTGACCGTGGATCGACCGCAGGCCCAGCCGAGCGAGATCGCGCTGGATATCAAGGATCTGACGGTGCTGGGCGAGCGCGGGACGCCGATGCTCGACGGACTGACTCTGGCGGTGCGGGCCGGTGAGATCGTCGGGTTGGCCGGGGTCGAGGGCAACGGGCAGACCGAACTGGCCAGGGCGGTGCTCGGGACCGTCACGCCTGAGGGCGGCTCGATCGAGATGGGTGGTACGCCGGTCACCGGGTGGAACCCGTACCGCCGGATCGTCGCCGGGCTCGGCTACATCCCGGAGGATCGCGGCCGCGACGGGCTTGCCGCCGATTTCACCGTCGCCGAGAACCTCGTTCTCAATCAGTACCGCGACAAGCCGCTGTCGAATCGCGGCGTGGTCGACGCGGCGGCGGTGCGAACACTGGCCGACAAGGCCATCGCCGATTTCGACATCCGCACCAGGGGGCCGGGGGAGCCGGTGTCGGCGCTGTCGGGCGGCAATCAGCAGAAGGTGGTGATCGCGCGCGAATTCTCCAGGCCGCGCACGGTTCTGGTCGCCGCGCAGCCGACGCGAGGAGTGGACGTCGGCGCCATCGAGTTCATCCATCGCCGTCTGGTCGCCGAACGTGATTCGGGAACAGCGGTCCTGCTCATCTCCGCGGAGCTGGACGAGATCCTGGCCCTGTCCGACCGCATCGCGGTGATCCACAACGGGCAGATCGTCGGCGTCCTGGCCCCGGACACACCGCGCGAGATCATCGGTCAGCTGATGGCAGGCCACCGTCCCGCAGATCCAGCACCCGCGAGCTGAGGACACCCATGCCGAGTACGACCATCGAGCCGGACATCGACTCACCCGGCGAGCGTAAACCAGACAAACGCGACGTCGGCCGCACGTTCGTCGGGTACCTGACCGAGGCCAACAGCGTGATGGTGACGATCTATTCGTTGCTGCTGGCCTTCGCGATCGGCGCCCTGTTGATCATCGTCTCCGACGCGGCGGTGCGGGGTGCCTGGGGCTACTTCTTCAACCGTCCCGCCGATGCGCTGAGTTTCTCGTGGCAGGCGGTGAGCGCGGGATATCGCGACATGTTCGAGGGCGCGATCATCGACTTCGGGCGCGTGCAACAGTATGTCGACGGTGACGCCACCCTGGCCCAGGTGCTGCGCCCGATCTCGGAGACGCTCACCTACGCGACCCCGCTGATCTTCACCGGACTCGCCGTCGGCCTGGCCTTCCGGGCCGGACTGTTCAATATCGGCGGGCACGGGCAGTTCATCCTCGGCCTGCTCGGCGGCGTGATCGTCGGGTTCGCGCTCGACCTGCCGCCGCTGCTGCACGTTCCGCTGGCCCTGCTCGCGGGTGCGCTCGCCGGCGGTCTGCTCGGTGCCATCCCCGGTGTGCTCAAGGCGAAAACCGGCGCGCACGAGGTGATCTCGTCGATCATGCTGAACAATATCGCCACCTATTTCCTGCTCTGGGCGTTGAGCACCACGTTCATCCACTCGACGACCTCGCAGGAACTGGTCTCCAAGCAGGTGGACTTCTCCGGCCGATTGCCCCGGCTGCTCGGCTGGGCGGGCTCGGGCCTGCGGGTCAGCGCGGGGCTGTTGCTGGGGCTGGCGCTCGCGGCCGGAATCTGGTGGCTGCTGCGCAAATCCACCTTCGGGTACCGGATCCGGGCGGTCGGCGCGAATACGCACGCGGCGGAGACAGCGGGTATCGATATCGGGCGCACGTTCATCACGACGATGGCGGTGTCGGGCGGGCTGGCCGGGTTGGGCGGCGCCGCACTGGTATTGGGGCTCAACCCGTACACGGTCAATCCGGGCACGGTCGCCGAATTCGGGTTCGACGGGATCACCGTCGCGCTGCTCGGGCGGGCCCATCCCGGCGGCATCGTGGCCGCCGCACTGCTGTTCGGTGCGTTGAAATCGGGCACGCTGCACATGCAGCCCGCGATTCCGGTCGAGATGTCCACGCTGTTGCAGGCGGTGATCGTGCTGTTCGTCGCCGCGCCCGCGCTGGTGAAAACCCTGCTGCACCTGCGTACACCGCGCGGTGGCCTCAACACTCTGGAAGCGAGGGGCTGGTGAGTACCACCACCGCGTCACCGGTCGTCACGGCCGAAGCCGCCCGGCACAATGCGGCCGGGGTGGTGCTCATCGTGCTCGGCATCGGTCTCGGCGTCCTCGGCCTGCTGTTCGTCGAGGGTGGGCGCACGACCACCTTCCGGCTGGATCAGACGGTCGAAAGTGGTTGGACCGTCGACACTCTCACGATCGTGCTGGTCCTCAGCGTGGTGGCGGTGGTGCTCGGTGGGGTGCTGGCGGCGCGGCCGCTCTCGCGGCGCGCGCACGGGGCGATCGTCGGCATCGCGGTGGCGGCCCTGGTGATCGCGGCGCTGTCGTGGGTGGTGACGCCGGGTGTCGGCTTCCCGGTGGAGTTCGTGCTGGCGTCGACGCTGTTCCTGGCGCTGCCGTTCATCTTCGGTGCGCTGTCCGGCGTGGTCTGTGAACGGTCGGGCGTGATCAACCTCGGCATCGAGGGACAGTTCCTGGCGGGCGCGTTCACCGCGGTGCTGTTCTCCTCGATCACCGGCAACCCCTACGTCGGGATTCTGGCCGCCGTGATCAGCGGCATGCTGTCGACGCTGCTACTGGCCTGGCTGGCCACCCGCTTCGAGGTCAACCAGCTGGTCACCGGTGTCATCCTCAATCTGCTCGCGCTGGGGCTGACCGGCTTCCTGTTCGAACGGCTCATGCGCATGGACCATTCGCTCAACCAGCCGAGCACGGTGCCGCGCATCGGCGGGTTCCTCCACGACATCGGCCTCGGCTTCCTGACCGACATCCCGGTGCTCGGGCCGGTGCTGTTCGACCAGAACCTGTTCGTCTATGTCGCGCTGACCTGTGTGTTCGGGCTGTCGTATCTGCTGTTCCGGACCCGCTGGGGCCTGCGCACCCGCGCCGTCGGCGAACACCCGGCCGCGGCCGACGCCGCGGGCATCGACGTGAACCGGTTGCGCTTCTGGAACGTCACCTGTGCCGGCGCCCTGTCGGGTTTCGGCGGCGCGTTCTTCACCATCGCCAACAATGTGGCCTTCAGCAAGAACATGACCGCCGCGCTCGGCTTCGTGGCCCTGGCGGTGATGATCGTCGGCCGCTGGAAGCCGGTCGGCGCCCTGCTGGCCGCCCTGCTGTTCGGTTTCTCCAGCGCCCTGCAACGCTTCCTCAACACCATGCCGGGCAACCCGATCCCCACCGAATTCCTCGGCATGCTGCCCTACATCGTCACCCTGGTCGTGGTCGCCGGATTCATCGGAAAGGCGGTCGCGCCCGCCGCCGATGGTATTCCGTACCGGCCGGGCGACAAGTAGTCAGCCTTCGAGCAGGACGGTGACCGGGCCGTCGTTGGTGAGTTCGATCTGCATATGGGCGCCGAATTTTCCGGTGGCGACGGTGGCGCCCAGTTCGCGGAGTGTGTCTGCGAAAGTGTCGACGAGGGGTTCGGCGAGGGAGCCGGGGGCGGCGGCGTTCCAGGAGGGGCGCCGACCCTTGGCGGTGTTGGCGTAGAGGGTGAACTGGCTGACTACCAGGATGGGGGCGTCCAGGTCGGCGGCCGAACGTTCACCGTCGAGAATTCGCAGGCGATATGTCTTGTCGGCCAACGCTTTCGCGATGGCCTCGGTGTCGGTGTGGGTGGCGCCGACAAGGGCGAGCAGGCCGTGGGGGACACCTGTCGCCGCCGGGTCGATACGTCCGACGACCTGATCGTCGACGCTCACCTCGGCGCTGGTCACGCGCTGTAGCAGTACTCGCACAGCCTCGATCATGCCGGGCGGCCGTGCTCCATGGCACTCCGGGGCGGAGGCCACTGACGCCCGGTGGGGAGGCAGCGGCCGTTCGCCGCGACGGGTCAGTTCTCGCCGAAGAAGAGGATATTCGGGCCGTAGTCGGTGAGCGGGGCCTTCTCCGCGGCCTGCCGGATACCGGCGCCGGGGAGTTCGGTGACCTTGGCGAACATTTCGGCGTTACCGAAGGCTGCTCTGACCTGGGTCTCGGAAGCGTAATCGGCGCCGTAATCGGCCAGGGTCGCGAAATCCAGTGGGGCCAGCGGGGCGTCGAGGGGCGCCTGACCGGAGGGTCGGCCGAGGGCCGCGTACTGGGTGGCGATGCCGTTGTCGTAGAGGCACAGTTCGTAGGAGATCTTCTCGATCGTGGCGACGGTGAGAACCGGCCATTTCTTCGAGAGGGCAACGGCGAGTGGGTGTTTGCCGAGTGCGCCGATCTCCCAGTTGAGGCTCTTCACCGAAATCCAGCTGCCGGAGGACTTCTCGACGAGCACCACATCGGCACCGAGCTCGGTGTCGAGATTGGTCTTGGGTTCCTTGACGCCCCAATGCTTGTCGTGCACACCAGCGAATCGCCCGGCATCGACCGGCTCCGCTTTGTCCTGGGCGTACGCGGCGACGATGGCGGCGCGGACCTGGTCGAGCGCGTCCGGCGCCGAGCACCGCACGGCGATCGCACCGTAGGTCGCCGAGATCTCCACCGGCCGCGAGGGCGGCTCCGGCATCGCCCCTGCCGCGAGGGGCTTGAGGCCGACGAGCGCCAACCGCCAGTTGATCTCGTCGATCGTGGCCAGGTCGCCGCCCGACTGGTACAGAATCTGCTGCTGAGTCAGCCGCCCCGCGCGTTCCAGGGTCGGCGCGCCCAGCTTGATCAACGCCTGGGTGGTCTTGACCGTGAGATCCAGTTCCTCGACCCGGGTTTCCCGCAATTTCGCGGTACTCGCGGTCGTGGTGACCTCGGAATACAACGCGCGATAGCTGGCGATGGCCTGCTTGCGCGAGCGCCCCACCATCAGAGTGCGCAGCAGGGTGCTCAGGCTCGCCAGATACTTGCCGGGTTGTTCGCCAGCGCGCGCGTACATCGCCGCGCGAATCCGCACCGCCGACTCACTCGCCGCTACCGCCGCATCGTGATCGAGACGCATCAACCACACACCGCACTTGGACAACCCGTCGGCGCACATGGCCGACACATCCGGGTAGTCCTGCGCGACCTGTCGATACGCCGAACAAGCGCTGCGAATGGTGTTGGTGGCGAGCTGGCGATGTCCGACCAACCGCGTCGCCTGCTCGAACAACCGCAACGCGTCCTGCAACGCGCCCGCGTACTCGTAGGAGACGTACCCGCCGACCAGCCAGTGCAGCCGGATCGCCACCGCTTCCTGCGCGGGCTCCAACGCCTCGGCGGTGCGATCGCGACCCGACGGGTCATCACGGGTGGCGAGCAGGCCCTGGGCGAGTTCGGTGAGCGAACCGGCCAGGCGCAAATAGTCGTCGGAGTGCTGGCTACGGGTGTTGGCGCGATTGGCCGCGACGCGCCGTTCGAGGTCGCTCAGGTCGGTCATGAGCGGTTCCGTCGCGACGTCGACCTGAGCCGAGTCGACGTGTCCACGTTGGTCATGAGCAGTTCCATCGCGACGTCTACCTGAGCCCTATCGTTCGTTCGTTCGTCAGCCGTCGGACGGCCGCCTGCGCTTCGATCGAGTCTGTCACAGATCGGTCTCGGCCGTCGGATCGTGATCGGATTGCCGGCTTCGCTGCGATGTGGGACGCGAGCGGTGAAAACAGTCGGTGCGATGTTCGTCGAAGCGTGACTTGCTGGGGCTGTGCATGTTTCGTCGTGGTCGTTAGACTCCGACACGATCGAGCCCGTCGACGAGAGTCGTCGGTGGTGTGCATCGAGGAGCGAGTGCGTGGGTAACGAGACTCCCTGGTCGGGGTTGGCCGGTAGGGCGAAGGTGCGGGTCGAGACGGGTGCCGCACTCGATGCCGCCAAGGCGTGCAGCGATGCGATCGAGGTGTTCAACGCGTGCCTGAAGATCGTCGGTGCGGAGAAGTTCGGGCACTTCGACGGTGAGAAACTCGGCGGGTCGGAGGTTATCGCAGGCCCGCTGCTGGCGACCAGGTTCGAGATCGAGGCGTGGGACGCCAAGGAATGTCTCGAACGGCACGTCGACTCGTTGACCGACATGATGGACTTGTTCAAGTCAGCTGGTGACACCTATACCGGCGCGGATCATATGTCGAGCACGGAGATTGCCGCGCTGAAAGCCGACAAGACCAAACTCGGGGATGTGAAGCCCTCGACGGCGGAGCAGGACAAGCTGGGCACGTCGATGGGCAAGAAGGGCGACGACTATCGCCCCGGCTACTACGACGCGGACGACGTGAAGAGGCACGAAGCCGACGTCGACGTCGCGACCGTGCCCAAACTCAAGACGACGGCAAAGCCCAAAGAGATCGAACCCATAGACGTAGCCTCGCCGGAAAGCATGAACTGGGGGGAGCTCCATCGACTCGGCGTTCGGATCCAATGGGCGGAGGTCGGTGACGCGGCGACGATCTGGGCGAACATGGCGACCGAGGTCTACAAGGCCGCATCGCAGCTCGAGGTGAAGCTTCAGAAGATCACCACCGAGAGCTGGGAAAGCCAGGGCGGTGACACCGCGTTGCAGGCGATCAAGACCTACGCCAAGTCGGTGTACGAGCTGTCCGGTGGCTTTCGGATGACCGAGGCCAACCTGCGGTACACAGCGGACTGGTTGTATTCGACGAAGGTGGCGATGCCGCTCAGCGAGAACGAGCCGCGTGGTTGTGGCGACGATGAAGGCGACAAGCGCGAGGCTTATCGCATCCACTATGTCGACGGTCTGAGCCACACCGAGAAGCTCTTCCCGGTCTTCACCGAACCCGCCGCGCCGGCGGGACCGGTCGAGAAACCGAAGGACAGGCCGTCCGATAACGGACAGAATCCGTCGGACAAGCCGTCGGGTTCGCAGCAACCGTCCGGAAACCAGGGTGGTGGGTCGCAGGGCGGCGGCGGTTCTCAGCAGAGTGGTGGCGGTTCTCAGGGCGGGTCCGGGCAGCAGAGTGCCGGCTCGGCGCAGTCGCCCGCTCAGCCGCAGATCACGCCTGAGGGTCAGGCGGCGCAGAAGACCGCCGAGCAGATCCAGGCCGGCGTAATCCCGTCGACACCCACCGGAACCGGTTCCACGGGAACGGGTTCGACGGGTTCGGGTTCGACAGGTTCGGGTTCGACGGGTACCGGTTCGTCGAGTGCGACGAATCCCGCCACCGGCGCCTCGCGAGCGGGCATCGTGGGCCAGCAGACGGGCAGCACGCAATCCGGCTCCGGGTCCGGTTCGGGCACCGAGATGTTGTCCTCGCTGATGTCGGCGGTGACGTCGACGGTCTCGTCCCTGTCCGAGGCGCTGCCGAGTGTGCTGACCGCGCTGCAGCAGATCTCGACGGACGTGACCGCGGGCCTGCCCGATCTGAGTCAGCTCGGCTCGGTGTTCGAGCAGTTCCCCGACCTGGCGGCGATTCTGTCGGACTCGCCGGAGGTCAACAGTCTGATCTCGGCCAACCCCGCGTTGGAGCCGTTGGCTGCGATGCTGGGGATCGAGGTGGCGGACGCACCAGCGGTGACCGAACCGGCCGAGACCACCTCGGAACTGCCGGAAACCGCGTCGGCCGCGGGCGCCTTCCCCCGTGCCTCGCTGCCCGATTTCTCGAACCTGCTCCCGAGCCTGGAGGAGGTCGGCGCGCCGTTGACCGGTCTCGTGGCCGCCGCCCCGCAGGCCGAGGTCGTGCCCCTGGTCGAAGCTTTCGACGGAGGCGACGGTTCGTCCGCGTCGGCTGCCCGATTGGTGGCCGGCGAGTGACCCGGACGTGGGAATTCACCGATCTCGAGTTCTATGTCCTCTGGCGACGATTGGTCGGGGGCACGCTGCCGCGTCCACTCACCTTCCAGACGAACACGCGGTTGCTCGCCGATTTCGAGCGTGAGAGCTACGAGACCTGGGAACGGTTGCAGCACACCGTCGACCCGGTGCTGCGCACTGTCTTCGAGGTGCTCGAACGACCGGAAGTGTGGGTGCGACTGCGTGGTTGGAACGACGCGCAGGAGAGCGACCCGCAGTACTGGGTGAAGGCTCGCGCGGCGCGTGCGGGCGCCAACGGTTACCTCATCTACCAGCGGCCGGGCGAAACCTATACGCACAGTGGTGGTTACGTGGTGATCGACTGTGGTCCGTACGGTATCGCCGAGGCGCTCGTCGACTTGATGCCCGCAGTCGGTGCGGGCGGTGGTGGCCTTGTTCCGCTGGCGACCGATGCCGAACCCACGGAGTATCAGCCGCGCGCCTCGATGTTCTTCGAGGAGGCCGACACCTCGGTGGCCCAGCGCAGTGCCGAGTTCTTCGACATTCCCGCTGACCGCACCGGAACGATCGATATCCTCCAGAACCAATCCATGTTCGGCTCCCGCGGTATGCGCCGCGAGATCCTGGTCTGGCGTGATCTGCCCGCTGACGGCCGCTACACCATCGAGTTGCCCTCGGACGCGCCCGTCGCGACGCCGACGTCGCGACCTGCGTTGATCGAGGCGATCAACGCGGGCATCGACCGCATGATGGTCCGCGTCGAGGCGCACTGGGAGGCGAGCGCCTAACCGCGTGCCGAAGGTGCTCTCCGGCACCGCGATCCGCGCCGCATAGTTCTGTTTACGTTGCCGTCACCCGGAATTCGCCTTACAGTCGCAGTGTCGTCTTGAACGATCTGAACTGGTGCGGTGCGCCGTACGGGCGCTGGAAGTGGGCTACCGATGACGGACGAGAATGTCGAGTTCGATTCCGGCCTTTTTTTCAAGGCCGCTGACGCGACCGGCCGCGTCCGTGATCGGATCCAGGGTGTGTTGGACACGCTGGCCACGTCGACGTCGAGTCGTGAAGGATGTTGGGGCTCGGACACCCTCGGCCGCAACTTCTTCTGCGGCCCGGACGGTGACAACGGCTACGAATCCTCGCGCGAGAACACCGTGGACAACGCGGGCAGCATGGCCACCGGCATGAAGAACCTCTCCACCGGTCAGCACGAGAGCGCGGTGCTGCTCAGGGACATGGAGCAGGGCAACCGCGACGGCCTACGCGGCCGAGGCGGGCGCGGATGACCAACGAGCAGGCCAGGTCCGACCTGCACACCGTGATGGACGGGGTGCAGGAGCAGTTGCGCACGATCGCGCGAATTCAGCAGGAGCGCGCGCAGATCATCGGCACCGCTACCGTGCGCAAGCGGGTGACGGTGACGGTGAATGCCGACAACCGGGTGATCGAGACGAAGTTCGCCGCCGACATCGATGACCTCGACTATGCCGAGATCGCCAAGGCGGTCACCGAAGCCGCGCAGCAGGCCGCCGCCGAGGTCGCCCGCAAGACCGCGGAGCTGACCGCACCGTTCCATCAGCAGCGTGCGCGGATGCCCAAGCTCAGCGACCTGGTCGACGGTATGCCGCAGCTGCGGATCCCGGAGCCGGTCGAGGCGTCGCTCGACCCGCCGAAGGCACGAGATCGACTAGCCGAGAACGACGATCAGGGCAATCGTGGTGGATCCAGTGCCGCCACGGATTCGAGCTGGTGACCTAGCCTCGCATGATCGAGCTGCCTGATGAGCTGAGCTGGCTCAAGATCGTCGCGGGGATGGAGTGGCCGGACGGCGACGAAACCGAGATGTGGGCGCTGGCGCAGGACTGGCGGACCGCCGCCGAGGGTCTGCGCGCGATCCTGCCCGACATCGACGACGCGAAAACCGCCTCGCTGAAGGCGTATCCGTCCGGTGAGGGCGTCGCGGAGATGACCAAGGCACTCGACAGCATGCGCAGCGGTGATCAGTCGCTGGGCAAGCTCGCCGAGTATTTCGACCTCGTCGGTGAATCGGTCGACGGCGTCGCCATGGAAATCGAATACACCAAGATGATGTTCTGGACCTCGCTGCTCCTGCTGGCCGCGGAGCTGGCGGCGGCATGGCTGTGGCCGCCGACGGCGCTGCTGGTGGAGGGCCTCGCGATCGCCGCGACCAGGATCGCGGTGCGCCTCATCGGCGAGCGCGCCACGGCCGCGATCATGCGGTGGGTCGCGCGCGCCGCGGCCAACACCATCGTCAAATTCCTGGCCAGGCACGTCGCGATCGACGCGACGCTCGGCACGATGCAGGAGTACTTGGTCCAGCAGTGGCAGGTCGACAAGGGGAGCCGCGACAAGATCAATGTCGACCAGGTGATCGTGACCGCGATCAGTTCGGCTGCCGGTGGTGCGGCGGCGGGCCCCGCGGGCGAAGCCATGGGCAAGTGGCTCAAGAACAACGGCGTCACCGACAAGTGGTTGCAGTCGGCGATCACCGGCCCCGCTGCCGGGCTGGTCGGCGCGGGCGCTGGGCTGGCCGCCGCGACCGCGACCCAGTTCGGCATCGACGCCTACCGATTCGACCTCGACACGGCTTGGGACAACGCGAAGAACTCGTTGAGCTCGATCGACCCACTGATGTTCACCGCGGGTGCCAGCAACGGCTTCATGTCGGGCGTGAACAAGGTCGGTGCGAACACCGCGTGGCAGCACATGGCACCGGGGATGAGCGGCCGTTCCGGTCTGGCCGACCGGATCAACCCACTGCTCGGGGATTTCGGGAACATCGGCGCGGGTGAGGGTGCGGGTGGTCGACAGGGTGGTGAGAACGGTCCTGGTGGTCGGGCCGAGGGCGAGGGTGAGGACGGTCGACGGGCGCGCGGAGCGGGGGAGGACGAGCTCGGCGCAGGCCCTGATGGCGAGGCGCGCGGGGACGACCCGGAGACGAGGGGCGAGCGGCGAGACGACACCGAGGGACAGCGCAGCCGCGGATACGGCGACGGCTCGGCGATGCGGCCCGCGGGTACCACCGATCCGGGCGCCGTCGCCACCGATCCCGGCGATGGTGGGCGGGCGGGCTCCGGCGAGAACTCGCCGAAGACGGGCGTCGACGCGCCGCGCGCCGAGGGTGATTCCGCCAGGGGCGAGGGTGGCGCACCGGCGCGCAGTGAAGGTGGTCCGCAGCGACCCGGTGCGGCCGATGACACCGATCAGGCGTCCGGACAATCGGATTCGGCCGGCCGGCACGGCGAAGATCATCGGGCCGGACTGCCGGAGCAGGGCAGTGCGACTCGTGGCGCCGACGACGGGGTTACGCAGCAGCCGGGGTCGCAGAACAGCGGGTTGCACCCCACCCGTTCGGACGGCCCCGAGATCGCCGCCGGTGCGACGAGCACGGCCGCGGCCACCGGGGCCGCGCACGGCGCCCCGGTGAATGCCGGTCAACCGCCCGTTGCCCCGGCGAATGCGGCTCAACCCGCTGCCGCCCCGGTGAATGCGGCTCAACCCGCTGCCGCCCCGGTGAATGCGGCTCAACCGTCCACCACCCCGACCAATCCGGGACAAGCACCCGCTGCGACGCAGGGCGGCGGCGAAGTGAAGCCCGGCGGGCCGCAGACGACGCCCGCGCGCTCGGGTCCGGCACCGGAACTGCGCGCGCCCGGTGCCGATCAGTCACGCGTCGACGAGGTCAGGGCAGGCGCGCCCGAGACCCGAGGCGCGCCGCCGCAGTCCTCCACCGAACGGCCGCGCATCGGCGACGGCTCCATGGCGAGGCCGGACGCGGAAAGCCGGGCGGGTGCCCCCGATCAGCGCGCCGCGGGGCCCGTCACGCCGGACGGCGCGGGCCTGCGGGCGGGCCGCAGCGATACGGTCGCGCCGATCCTGCCGGTGGTGGCACCGGGCGGGCAGCCGACGTCGCGGGCGGCGCAGGCAGGCACGCGATCCGACGGTGCCGACCCCACCCGCGGCGCGGGCGACGAAATGCGCAGCGGCCGCAAACCGGACCCGGAGACCGTCGACGAACCCCAGGTGCGCGATATCTTCGACAGCTACCTGCCCAACGGTGAAGGCATTGTGTACGGCCCGCACAGCACCTCCATCGGCGACGATCCGCGCACCCATCGGGTACGCCAGAACCTGCGCAACGAGGGCATGCACGACGTCATCGTGCACGGTTCCGAGGACGGCGCGCCGATTCCCGGTGACCGGGCGAAGGTGCACCCGCAGCAGATCGTCGACGCGATCCTGCTCAACCCGCACTACGAGCGGGGCACACCGGTGCGATTGGTGTCGTGCCACAGCGGTAACGACAACGGGTGGGCGCAATACATCGCCGACCGGATCGGCGCGCCGGTGCTCGCGCCGACGAAACCCGTGGGTGCGCCGCGTAATCCGGACTCTCCTGCCCGGGTCGCGCCCGGTGGCGTGTGGCGTTCGTTCCCGGCGCCCGGCGAGTTGGCGCCGGGAGTCGACGGCGAGTCCGCGGCACCGCCCCCGCGTGACCCGGTCGACCTGGACAACGACGCCGACTGGCGTCACGGCCTCGACACGATGGGCGACGACGGGCCACGTGTCGAGCCGACCTCGTTCCTGCGGCCTGATCCCGATCTGCCGACGATGGACGTGCCGCCACCGCCGAGTACCGATTCCCATCTGCTCGGCGTGCTCGACCCGGCGCACACGACCAGGGAGAACGGGCTGATCACCCACGTCGACGGGGAGCCGGTCGCCGATTTCGTGCGCAGGCTCGGGCTGGAACGGCAGGCGGATTTCGTGCAGGCCGCCAAGGACAAGGTGCTCAGCAAGAAGGCGCAGGGCGCGGTGGTGTCGGTCGGGATCGACCGGGCGACCGGGCGGGTATACGAGGCAGCCAACGGGCGCGTCGGTGACGTGATCGCCGATGTCGACGTGCATCCGACGTTGAACCAGCGCCTGAACGAGATGCGGGCGGGCTCCTACACTCGCGGCGACGACCCGGAAACCTTCACCCAGCCGCACCCCGACGAACCGCTGGCCCACGCGGAAGTCAAGACCACGAACCAGATATTGCACGATCGGGCCCGGTTGAAGCAGACGCCGGAGTGGAGTCATCTCCGCGACGACGTCGACGCGCTCCCCGACATCATCAACTCGCCGATGTTCGTCAAGGGTGTGCGGATCTTCGCGCCGTGCTGCGCCAACTGCACCAACCTGCTCGCCGGCACCGAAAGCGCGACCGGCTACCAGAACAGTTATCCACCAGGTGATTTCACACCTTTCGATCATGTGCGACGCAATGCCGACGGGGTGATCGAATCGCTGGTCGGCCTGGATGTCCTCACGCCACAGCCGGACCCGGCGATCACCGGTCCGCCCGATGCCGCAGCCACGCCGCGGCAGGAAATGGACGGCTCGACGGCCGAACACCGCAGGCTCACCGAGGAATTGGACAGCACCGGAGCCGAATTCGCCGACCGTTTCGCTCGCCTCGGCGGCCCCGACTCCGAGACGATCGCTGATTCGATTGCCCAGCAGGCGGATACGACGCTGGCCGAGGCGAACGCCGGACTCGACGCACTGGCCCGGCAGGCCGATGCGGAATTGGCGCGGACCCTGGATCAGCTGACCCGCGTCGAACAACAACTGGCCGCGCGGCCCGACGGCCTCGACCAGGGGCCGGACCGGGTGTCGCGGCCCCAGCGCGTCGATGACGCGTCGGCCGATCAGCTCGCGCGTGACACCGAGTTCGCCATGCGGCGCGCTGAACAGGCCGAGGCGCGGCATCAGGCCGTGCTCGACCGCGTCGACCAGATCCGTCGTGATCTCGCCGCGCAGGCCGAGAACGTCCGAACAATGCGCGATCTCGACGCGGCGCGCGTTCGGGCCGACGAGCCGACCAACCGAGATCGCGCCGACGACGATATCGACTGGCTCGGCAGCCGGCGCGATGACGACGACGGCGAGCACGTTCCGCCCTCGGCCGACGAGTCCGGCGGCGCGAACAAGCCACCGACGCGTCCACTCGCGCCCGCGGGCGCCCCCGAGCCCGGCGAGGGTGACGCCAACGCGCTGCCCCCTGGTGAACCCGGTGAGGCGTCGCCGGTCCGCAGAGACGAGCCGGGCATCGTCGATGTCACGGTCGACGGTGAGTCGGTTCCCGTGCGGGTGGAGCCCGAGGGTACCGACAACTGGCGGCTCGCCACGAGGCCCGACAACACCCCGGCTACACCGGAGGAGCCACCCGCTCCCGTACCCGCGACCGGGCTACGCGGAATGCTGAATCGGTTGCGCGACCGGCTCGTCGGTCGGGCGAACCCCGATCACGTCGCCGGGCACGGCATCGACGGCTTCACGCCGTTGCGCGACGGCGCGCAGGCGCTGCCGCAGCTGCACGCGGGGCCCCAGCTCCCGATCCACCATGGTCCGACGCCGCCGCCCGGCCAACAGGAATTCCGGGATGCGCCGGACTCCGGCCACGCGGTCATGGGCCCCGGGTTCGTCACCACGGCGATCACCTTCTATCGAGGCCGCGTCCACGCACCGGTCCTGGGCCGCTTCTCCTCGCTGCGGCCCGAGGTCGCGGGCGAGCACGTGCCGGTCAACGACGACGACGGCACGCCCTATCAGCCGTGGTTCACCGAAGGCGATCCGGCGGAGCTACGCACGATGGCGCTCGACCAGCTCGACACCAGGCGCATGTCCAGGGACGAGGCACGGGACATGCTCCTGCACGCCCTCGACCGGGCCGAGGGCGAACTGCGACGCCAGATCATCGACGACCTGGATATGCGAGGCCTGATCTCGCTCGACGACGCCGACGCGCTGCGCCAGGGCGAGCCCCCGTCGTGGGCCGAGCCGCCGCCCGTTCCCGACTCGCACCTGCCCGTGGCCGACAACTCGCTGACGGGGCTGGCGGCGCGCTTCGGATTCACCCTCCCCGACGAGTCGCCGCTGACCGTGCGCCGCGTGGTCGACGAGCAGACCTACCTGGCCTGGCGGGACGCCGCGGCGGTCGAAGGGCTGGCGGCCGCGGCCCGGCGCGCCGAGGTCGAGGGCACCGTTCCCTATGTCCGGACGTCGGACCCCGAACCGCGAGCCGCGCTCGACGGCGGCACCCGGCAACCGGAGCTCGAGGGTTCGGCGCCGCCGCCCGCGGGTGACTCCTTGCCCGCGCAGCTCGACGACCTCGGCGGGCCGGGTCGCGCTGTTCCGCTCGGCGAGTTGACCTTCGCCTACAACGACAGCGCGCTCGGCAACTTCCTGCGCGAATTGATGACCGCGTTCGGCAGTGACACCGCGTTGATCAGCGCGGGCCCGGTGGGCAACGGCTCCGATCCGATGCCGGTATTTCGCGAGCTCGGCACCGAGCCCGGCGGGGACTCGGCCCAGCGCGCGATCTTCGAACACGGGTTCCGGCGTATGCAGCTGCTCGACGAATTGGCTACGTGGGCACGGCATTTCGAGGTCGACCCGGCCGCAATGCGGGGGCCGGAGCGGGATTCGATCATCGCGGATCTGCGTGCGGCGGCGCAGCTGCGGGCCGAGCGACTCGGTGAGTTCGTCGCCGCGGCCGAACCGGTGTTGCGGATCATCGACGACGCGGTCGGCTCGACCTTCGGTGATCAGGTCGCCCGGATGCCGCTCGGCGAAGGCCAGCCGGACCGGCTGTTGGTCATCGGTGGGCCGCTGGACCGTGACAGCGCGCTGGCGCAGGTGCTCGCCGACCATCCCCACCTCGCCGACGAACTCGCCGCGGGCACACTGAAACTGGAGTTCCGGACCGCGCGCGTCGACGCCTTCGGCACGATCCACCTCGATCCCGCTCCGACACCGGACGTCCGGCAGATCCGGCAGACCAGCGACGGTCGCGAGTTGGTGGTCACGATGCTGCGTGACGGTGACGGTGAGTGGCGGGCGGTGCAGGCACCCGAACCCGGCGCTACCCTCGGCGGGCCGCGGCCGCTGCCGCCGACGCGCGCCGCGTTGCTGACCGAGTTGGTCGATGTGGCGCAGGAACTCGGGCTCGGGCATCGACAGCTGGATGTGCGTCGCATCGATGACGTGGTCGCCGAACTGCGGGTCGACAATGCGGTGCGGGCCGCGATGCTGGAGGGGATGGCCGATTTCGCGCGCTATGCGAGGGCGTTCGGCGAGTACTCATCGGTCAGTGACGCGCACAGTCGCCTGGCCGACACGTTCAAGCTCACTGCCGCCGAACTGACCGCGAATCGGTTGGGTGAACTCTTGGCCGACCGCACCCAGCCAGGTCCCCTGCGTGGGCAGCAATACGCGGCTCTCGCCGAATACGCCGCACAACTGCGCGGGGTCGACCCCGACAAGATCGATGCCGCGCACGCCCGGCTCACGAGTGCTCTCGGGCTGGAAGCGGATGCGCTGCAACCGGAAGTGGTCACCGCCAACGAGGAGACCCGTCAACTCGATCGCGGGCCGGATCCGGAGTCCTTGGATTGGAAGGAGCTGCTCAAAGAGGTCAAGAAGCGCGAGCGTCGTGACCCGGCGATCGCGACCGCGTTGGCGGAGTACGCGGCCACGCTGATCGGGATCGACCCGTACTCCGGCGTGGCGGCCGGTGACCGCAGCGCCGACCCGCGTCGCGTCGGCCCGCTGGCGATCTTCGACCCGATGGCGATCCATGCCCTGCGTGAGGTGATCGCGGCCGCGTTCCCCGACGGCGACCCACTCGACTTCGCCCGGTTGCTGGCCGACAACGCCCATCGCGCCTTCGGCGCCGATACGACTCCGGGTTCGAGAGACCAACGGCCGCAACCGAACCCGGACTGGATGCGACTGGTCGGGCTCGATCTCACCACGCTGGACGAGAAGGGCTACTACGACGCGTACGAGAACTTCCGCGCCACCGAGCCCGAGCAGCACGCGGGACTCGATCGGGAGGAGCTGGAAGCGGAGCTGAACGCGCTGCGGGGCGAGGTCCGCAGCCGTGCCGCGCTCATCGATCGACTCGTCCAGCTCAGCGACGAGTTCTACCGACCTACGGCGGCGGAGCCGACGCCCGGACATGCGCCCGAATCCGACGGTCCACGCGCGCTCGACCCCACCCCGCCCGCCTCGACCCCGCCGCCCGCGCCGCCGCGCGACCCTGCGCTTCCGTCTGGCCCGGTGGCCACGCCCGGACCGGCGCTACCGGCTGGGCAGACACCAACGCCTGACCCGATCGCCGGGCCGCCGAGCGGCTCCGTGGATCCCGATTCGCCGCGGCCGAACCAAGCCGAACCCGATCCGACACCGCCGCCGGACAACAGTGCCGACCTCGCGGCGGACGACAGGCCGGTGCCTTCGCGGTTCGGCGACGCGGTCAACCGCCAGCTCGAGCTGTTCACCGAGTCGCAGCGGCAGATCGCCGAGCATGCCGATGCTGATTCGGAGCGTCGCCTCGACCGGCTGGCCGAAGTGCTCGATGGGCTGCGTGATCCGGTGGTCGGGCTCGATGGGCGGCCCGACGCGACGGCGCTCATCGACGCCGCCCGTGCCCGCGAAATCGACCGGATGACAGCCGGATTCGAGGAGCGCGAGGCGCGAGCCGAGGCCGCGCATCGGGCGGCGATGGACCACCTGCAACAGGTCGCCGACGAGCTCGCCGCGCAAGCGGAACATCTGCGGATGATGCGGGAATTCGACGACGCGCAGCAGCAGCCGAGCGCGGAGTCGCCCGACCGGGCTCGCGACGACGGCGACGACCCGGAGCCGGACGCGGGAACCCCCGCCGACCCGGATGATCCGCCGAAGACCCCGCCCGCCGACAATGCCCGCACCCCCGACGACGATGTCGACTGGATGGGCGGTGACCCCGAACCGCGACCCCGCTACGGCGACGACAACGCGGGTCAACCCGCGACCTGGCGGACGAGCCCCACCGACATCGCGGCATCGGAAGTACGGGATGTCCTCGCCCACAGCGATCTCGGCACGCGGGCCCTGCGATCGCTCGCCGCTGCCGACGCCGCGATCCGCTTCACGCCCGTAACCCTCGAGGTCGACGGTGCCGACCACTTCGACGGCCGCACGATGTCGGTGGTGATCGGCACCGAAGGGCGCAGCCAGATCGCGCAGGGATCGGGCGTCGTCCGGGCGGGAGTGCTGGCCGACGCGGTGCTCGCCGGTGAGCTAGAGGTGGCCCCGGCCCGCATCGCCGGTCTCGATCGCGACGCCCATATCGACGCCAGATTGCGGGCGGAGGCGATGGCGCTCGGCAGGCAGGCGGAGTTCCATCGCGAAATGTCGGACGCGGGCTATGACGTGTCGGGGGGACCGCTGCGCGACCTGATCGACAGCCACTACCGGCAGGATCTGGAAGCGTCGTATCTGGCGGCATTCGACGAGGCCGTAGTCGCTGCCCGCCTGGCTGATCCCGGCATCGACGGGGACCGGCTCCTCGATCTGGGCCGGACCGCGGGCGTCGATCGTTTGCTGGCGGGCGATCGGTTCGACGCGGCCGACTTCCCGCACGATGGGCGCGGTTTCCGGGATATCGCAGGCCGGGAATGGGACAACGCACGCGCGCATACCCCGCCGCCCGGGCTGAGCGAGTACGTGCCGTCGACGCAGGCGCACGCACGTACCGTCGACGGGTTGGTGCGCGCGCAGGCTTCCACGGTCCGCGAACTGCATCGCATCGAAACCGACTGGCAGCGGGTGGCTTCCCGGCTGCAGGACCGGATGAACATCCGCGACGACGAACTCGGACCCGGCCGGCGCGAGACGGCAGATCTCCTGCTCGAACGCGTTCGCCACGTGTTCATGCCGCATCTCACCGAAGAAGTGCATGTCCTGGACGCGCTGACGCACCGGCACGCGGAAGCCACCGCGGCACGCGCCCGGCTGGTCGTCGATCTCACGGCGGCGGTTCGCGGTGATCTCGGTGTGCCGGTGACCGTGCGTGGGGACGCGACGGGTGTGCTCTACGTCAGTGACGCACCGGCCACCCACCTCCCGGCCGAACCTGCCCCGCGCTCGCGCTTCGTCGAGCGCCGGATGCCGCCGCAGCTCGACGGTATCGGCGAGCGGAAGCTGCGCGGCGTCTTCGCGGAACTGGGAGGCGACCCCGTGGGGCGCTGGGCGGCCCAGGTGCTCGCCGACAACGCCGTGGCGATCCGCTACAGCACCGAGCCCGACGCGAGGATCGGCTACGACCCGGTCACCAACGAAGCCGTTCTCGATCGCAATGGCGAAAGAGGTGACCAGGCAAGGGAACTGGTCAAGGCGGCGATGACCGTCGAGCTGAGAAGGACCTTCGCCGACAACAGCATCGAACGGTTGACGATGTCGCGCGACGAATACGTCGCGACCATGCTCGATCGCGCGGCCGAAGCGCACGGGCTGGCGTGGGCGTTCACCCGTGGCGACGAGGGCAATCCCGTTGTGCCACCAGGGGACGCCATCGCTCGGACCTACGCCGCCGAGTATCAGCGCGCGTCCGAGCTGGCCGCGCGGATCGGTAAGGATATGACCGCGACGCCGTCCGCGGTGCACGGCGCGGCTCATCGAGCGGGTGTGCGTGCGGTGCGGGCGTCGATCGCCGAGCTGGCGCCGACTGTCGACGGTCGCCGTCTCGCTGATCATCACGGTGCGAATTGGGATCGGGCACACGGGATTCCGGCCGGCGATCAGCCGGGTGACCTGGCCGCGATCGCCCGCGATACCCCGCAGCGCCGCGACCGGCTCGCCGATCAGTTCACCACCGAGATCGAGACCTTCCGAGCGCTGCGCGTCGCGGGGGAGTACATCCCGGTCGGTCCCGCCGAACGTGCCTATGCCACCGCCCACGACAAAGCCCTTGGTAAAGCCGAGCGGGTCGCGGAGCGTAAGCCCGACGCGCCGGCGCCCGAGCGGGTTGCCGCGGACGCGGGTCGGGCCGCGGTGCGTCGCTACATCGACAAGGCGGGCATCGATACCGCGCAGGTCGCCATGGACCTGGTGCACGGTGGGTTGCACGAAGGCGAGCCGCGGTGGGGTCGTCCGCAGCCGGTGGACGCGGGCGCCGACCGGCTGCGCGCCGTCGACCCGGTCGCGCTCGACAGCGCGGTCCCGGCCGACCCCGCGGCGGCCGACGCGCTGGCTGTGCGGGCGCTCACCCGGTACCTGCAACGCCATCCCGAGGCGCAACGCCTGACCGACTATGTCGCCCTCGCCACGCCCTATGCGGGGGACGCCTACCGCCGCCTGGTGATCGTCGCGCCTGCCGGTGAGCACATGCGGGTGCTCAACGACTTGGCCATCATCCACCCGGAATACTCGAATGTGCTCTGGGACCGGTCGCATCGGCTCAGCTACGAGTTGCCGGTGGTCGGTCCCGGTGGGCGACCGTCGCTGCGCGATATTCCCGCGGCGCAGGCCGAGGGGCCGTTCCGGGCTCCCGACCGCAACGAAGCAGTGGCGCACGCGTTGGCTCGCTACCTGAGCCTGCGCGGGGAGGGGCGGATCCGGACAGGTTTCGATGAATGGCTGAAGCAGTTGGGCCCCAACGGCTTCCAGGATCAGAGTGGGTTCGCCGACAGCTTCCTGCACGGGCGGCGGCGCGTGCGGGTCTCGATGCTCGCCGATGATTTCCCGGCGATCGGCCACCAGTTGCACACTGCCGAACCCGATCGGTACGGTCCGACGCACCCGGCCGCTGTCGCGCACGAACTGCATACCCGGCAGCTCACGATGGCGCCGTTGGACGGGCACCCGGCGCGACCGACACCGCAGTACGAAGCGCGAACCATCGAGCTCGGCGGGCGACCGTTCACCCTGTGGCTGGTCGGCGACGGTGACGGAAACTGGCGTCTGGCACCGCCGACCGCCCAGGGACACCCGTCCGACGTGATCGGCCGTCGATTGCCCGCCAGTTGGGCTGCCGACGCCGCCACCATCGAGGCCGCCGTCACCCGGATTCTGCGGGACGGCACCGCGAGCCTCGACTCGCTCGAACGGCGTGGACTGCTCGGCAGATTGACCGAAAGGTTGCGCGAGTCCGAGCCCGACCAGGAGGCCGACCACACTCCACCGCGCGGTGAGACTCCGCCGCGCGGTGACCAGGGCGACGGCGTCGACTGGATGGGGGCCGGTGATCGCGCCGACGGTGACGAGGCCTCGCGCTACCAGGCGGCCGTCGATCACGAGCTGGCCGCGCTCGACGAGCACCATCGGCTGCTCACCGCGGAGGCCGAGGCGGATCTGCGCCGAACCATCGAGCGAATGGAGCAGACCCGCGCCGCGCTGGCCGCGCCGATCGCCGCGATCGACGACATCGCAGGCGCTGTGCCCGAAACCGATGCCCGCGGCCGAATCGATGCCGTGCTCGCCCGCGAACTCGTGCGCATCGACGCGGAGTTCGACCGCCGCGCGGCCGAAGCCGAAGCGGTGCATCGGGAACTGCTCGATCATCTCGATCGGGTCAGCGCCGATATGGCCGAGCGGGCCCGTATCGCCGGTGATCTCGATGCCGCCCAGCGCGAGATCGGTCGGCGTTTCGACGAACTCGACGGACGCTACCTCGGCACGCCCGACGCGGCCGTCCCCGCCGAAGGCGCTCCCGACCAGCGGGTCGTGTCGGGTGAACCCGATTCGTCCGTCGGCGCCGATCCGGATGCACAGCCGGTCTCCGGCGATCACGACCCGGCCGACGGCGACGATCCGCCGCCGAATCCCGAGTCCACCGACGATGACGACACCTCCGGGTCCACCGATCGACACGGTGTGCCGTGGCACGCGATGCGCTCGCATATTCCGCATCCGCCGCACGAGTACGAGTACGACCTGTCGGTCCCGTTGCCGGGTGAGCCCGCGCGCTGGCCGGTTCCCGAGTCGGCGATCACGGGTCACGATGGGGGCCGCGACGAGTCCCGATCCGGCCATGGGCAGTCGAATGATCCACGCCCACAGGCTGATGCGCGTCAGTCGCACGGGGCGGGGAGTTCGCCTCCCCCGCCGGGTTACGGACAATCGTCGTACGGGCAAGGCGCCGAGCAACCGCAGTCCGGTCGTCCGCAGCAGCCGTCCGGCCCGCAGTATCCGCAGCCGCAGTACCCGTACGGTTCGCCGCAACAGGTTCCCGGGTACCCACCGCAGCCGCCCGCACCGCAGTATCCATCCGGTTCGCCGCAGTCGCAGACTCCCGGATACCCCCAGGGGTCCGGCTATGCGCAGAACTGGCAGCCGCAAGGTACGGGTTACCCGTCGACCGGGCTGCCGCACGGGTCCGGTTACTCCTCGAGCGGGCAGTCGCAGGGGTCCGGTTATCCCGCGAACGGGCAGGGCCCGTACTACCCGCAGGGCGGTCCGGGTGCTGGGCATCAGTCGGCGGGGCAAGCTCCCCAGTATCGAGCGGGCGGCCCTGGCTCCGCGCAACCGCCCACCGGAAACGGGTACGGGGCGCCGGGCGGAGCTGGGCCAGGTAGTTCCCCGTTGCCCGCTTATCCGCCATGGCATACCCCCGCGGATGCCGGGTCCACCGGACCGCGGGCATCGGCCGGCGGTCAGTACCAGCCGAGCACCCAGCCGCCGATGATGCCGCCGATGATGCCCATGTCGCCTCAGCAAGGTGGCGGGGGTCGGGGCGCCGGACGAATGCCCGAGCGTCCGTACCATGCGGAAAACCCGGCTTATGCACCGATTTTCGTGCAGCCCTACTTCGGCAACGGGGGACAGGCGCAGTTCGATCCGGCGACGGGATCGTTGTTCGCGTCGGCCGGTGGCGGTCTCGCACTGGGCGGGTTCTTCGCCGATCTCGGTAATGTCTTCGTGGTGTTCTACCGGGACGCGGGCCGGTTGGGTTTGCGGGTCGGTGGGCAGCGGATCGAGTTGGACGGGTCGGTGAGTGTGGAGTGGGCGCAGTCGCAGCAGCGACAGACCAGGCTCGCGGTGGTCGTCGCCGGTACCGTGCGCTGCGAGTTGATCTACTGGTCGGTGCCGCCCGAGATGGATCTGGGACTGATGGTCCGCGATGTGATGGCCGACCCGGTTCGCCGGGCCACGATCTTCGGTGGCTGAGCGGCCGATGCCGACCTGGAAGGACGAGGCGATGACCACCCCGAGCACCGACGCGGTCACACCCGGCGCCGAGGCGATCGACGCCGAAACCGCCGCCGCCGAGGCACCCGATGTCGGGTTCACCCTGTCGCCGCTCGACAATGCCGCGGAGCTCAGCCGTCAGATCGCGCGCGAGACGGCCGCGCTCGGGCCGCCGGGCTGGCGCCGGGTGCAGGCGACGTTCTCGATGACCGTGGCCGGTGAATCGACGGCGATGGTCTTCACCGATGAGCACGATCGGGTGGCGCGGGTCTTCCCGACCGAGTCGGTACTGGCGTTGTTGCGGGAGCACCGGCATCTGTCGGCCTCGCTCGGTGACGGCCCGTGGTGGCGCTTCCTGCTGACGCTGACCGACGAGGGAAAACTCGACGTCGACTACGACTACGGTGACGACCCGTTCCCCGATGACCAACTGTTCGCGCCGGAGGCCTACCTCGCCGACCTCGCGGTGTACCCACGTTCGCAGGTGCCGTTGTGGCTGGCCGCCTATGTGGGGCACGGCGGCAGGCAGTCGCGTCCGCCGCAACTGGCGGCGGCGCAGGCCAGAAACGACGAGGCGACCGGGCGGGTGCCGGTGCGATGTGTCACCGACACCGAATTTCCCGACTTCGGCGTGCTCGCCAGGCGATGGGCGGTGATCGCGGCGGGATTCGTTGCCGTCGGGTCGATGTGGGGTCCGCGGGTGGCGCCGTCGACCTGCGTTTTCGAGGGCGTGCGCCGCAGCGGGTCCACCCTGCAGGCGCTGCCGGGGAATCGGGCGGTGCTCTCCGGTGGCGTGTGGAACGCCCCGGCGCTGGCCGCGGTCTACCGTGACGGCGCCGAGTCGCCGGACCTGTACCGCGGCGCGCCCGCGTGGGTCGCGGACCCGGTCCTGAACGCGCGCACCGGTTCCGGCCTGCTCTCGTTCTGCTACTGGTGGGCCGACGGGCACTGGTATCGCGCGGATTCGCCGGGTGCCGACGAGCTCGCGGAGGCGGTACCCGGCGTGTGGACGGCCGACATCGTCGCGGGCATCATCGCCGGTCTGCTGTCCGACGACCCGACCGAGTCGCAGTACGCGGCCGCGCGGCGACTGGTCGCCGATGCCGAGGCAGGCGTGGTCACCCGCGCCGTGCTCACCGAGGTGTTCGACGGTGATTTCGATGTCGACGGCGCGTATTTCCAACTGACCGTCGCAGGCGCTACCGCACCGGATGCGACGGTCGCCGCGGGTGTGACACCGTAGGCGCGAAGCGAACGGAAGGCAGGTATCGATGACTCCCCGGCGGATCGACATGGATGATCCGGAGGCCGACGCGACCGGTCCCGACGGTCTGATGTACTACCGCGGCGAACTGTTCACCGGTGAAATGGTCGAGCTCTACGACGACGGCACGCTCTTCACCCTGACCACCTACGTCGACGGCATGGAAGACGGTCCGTCCCAGGGCTTCTACGCCGACGGCACCCCCCAATCCGACGGGAGGGCCGCGCGGAACCGGGCGATCGGCGAGTGGCGCGAGTGGTACCCCGACGGCACTGTCAAACAGATCGACGTCTACGACGACACCGGCAGACTGCGCGCGCGGCGAAAGTGGGACGCCGCGGGCACGCTGATCCAGGATGTGACCCAGTGATCCTCAAACCCGTTGGCATGTACCGGGAGATGTTCCGTGGCCAGCACGACGAACTGCCCTCGATCGCCGAATCCGGCACCGAACAGGTACTGCCCGACCGCGCCGAGATCATCGCGTACCTGCGCAATCCCCCGGCCGGATTCGACGTGATGGAGGCGGTGGTTCACCTGTTCGAGAAGGATCGCTGGATCCCCGGCGGCTCGTCGCTGAACTCCGACGGTGTGTGGGTCTGGCGCGAGGACTCGGTCGAGTACCTGGCCGCTCAGCCGCTGGAGATCCCCGCTGATTTCGTCGAGTACGTGCGGTCCATCGATTACACCCCACCCGCGGTCGAGGACAATGACACGTTCTACGACGCGTTGCTGCGCTACTTCTGCTAGCCGCGACCACTGGTGATCGCGTAGCGATCATGTGGTGGGAACTCCCCATTCATGTTGGTGTAACGAAAGATTCGCTCACCCCTGCCATTCTTTTGCGCAGCAAACGAGTTGTGGGATCGGTGCGCTGACGCTGGAGGGACACGAACGCGATGGTGGAGAAGTTCGAGTACGAACCCTTGCTGTTCCGCAGGGCAGCCGTCAAAACCGGGTCTGTTCGTGACCAGATCAACGGTGTCATCGCTCGGCTGGACGCGGCGGCCGCCGGGCGTGGCACCTGCTGGGGCGATGACACGCTGGGTCAGAACTTCTTCAAGGGCGACGCGGACAACGGCTACGAAGCGTCGAAGAAGAACACCACCGACAGCGCCAAAGCCATCGCGGGCAACATGGGCACGATGTGCGACGGGCAGTTGGAGAGCGCCCGGTTGCTCGAGCAGATGGAAAAGGGCAACTACGAGGGCATGCGCTGATCAGGGGTCGCTGAATCATGACGAATGAACAGGCAAAGGCCCAGCTCGCCGAGATCATCGAAGGCGTGCAGGAGCAGATGCGCGGGATCGCGCAGATACAGCGGGATCGCGCGAAAATCGTTGCCAGCGCGACTGTTCGCAAGCGGGTGACGGTGTCGGTGAACGCTGATTACAAGGTCATCGAGACCAAGTTCAGCGCCGACATCGACGATCTCACCTACCCCGAGATCGCCAGGGCGACGACCGAGGCCGCGCAGCAGGCGGCGGCGGAGGTCGCACGGCTGACCCAGGAAATGATGGCACCGCTACAGGAAGGTCGTTCGCGGCTGCCGAAACTGACCGACCTGGTCGCCGATATGCCGGACCTCATTGTCCCCCAGGCGGTGGAGGCCTCACTCGCTGCCCCCAATTCACCTGAGCGGCAAGAGAATGCGGAAGGCAATGAGTTGCTCGGAGCACCGGATCGGTCGGGTTCGGCTACCGACTCGAGCTGGTGACCTCCCGTAATCGCGCATGATCTATCTTCCTGATGAGCTGGGTTGGCTCAAGTATCCGGCCGGCATGGAGTGGCCCGACGGGAACGAAGACGAGCTGTTCGGTCTCGCCGGGGACTGGCAGGCGGCCGCGGACGAACTGCGCGGGATTCTCGACGACATCGATGCCGCGAAAGCCGCGTCGCTGACGGCCTATCCGTTCGGCAAGGGCGTCGAGGAGATGATCAAGGACTTCAACTCGATGCGCACCGGCGACGGGTCCGAAGATGATCAGTCGCTGGAAAAACTGGCCGAGTACTTCGACGAGGTCGGCAAATCGGTGTTCGATACCGGCACCGAGGTCGAGTACACGAAGATCATGTTCTACTCGTCGCTGGCACTGCTGGCGTTCGAGATCGCGCTGTGCTGGATTCCGCCGACGCCTGCCTCACCCGCCCTGCAGACCGCGGCCATCTTGGCGACCCGGCTGGCGGTTCGCATCATCGGGCAGGCAGCGACGCGAGCCCTCATCCGCTTCGGCAGGCAGGCGTTCGTCAAGACGGTGCTGAAGTTCCTCGCCCGGCATGTGGCCATCGACCTGACGCTGGGCACGATGCAGGAACTCGGTACCCAGGCCTGGCAGGTGAGCCAGGGCCACCGGGACCAGATCAACGATCGTCAGCTGCTGGTCACGATGGTGAGTTCGGCCGCGGGCGGTGCGTTCGCCGGGCCCGCGGGCGAGTTGCTCAGCAACCGCATCCTCGGCCCGCAGATGAACCGGTGGCTCAAGGCCGCGATCACCGGCCCCGCCGCCGGCTTCGTCGGGGCCGAGGCGGGCAACTACGCCGCGATCGGCACGCAGCTCGCCATCGACCTGCACGACGCGAAGAACCAGGAGGAATGGGACGCGGCGTGGGATCGAGCCCAGCACGCCGCCAATCCCAAGAACCACGATCCGCTGATGTTGACGGCGGGCGTTTCCAACGGTCTGTTGTCCAGCTTGAGCGGGACCGGCGCGCACGCGTTCCGCAACCGCGGTATCACCACACCGGGCGTCGACACGATGAGCGGGCCGAGCCTGAGTGATCAGATCGATGCCATCGTCGGCATCAGTCCGTCCGAGGGGAGAGGTGTCGGCGAGGGTGACGACAGCGGCCTCGGTACGGACGAGGGCTCACGCGCCGCCGCTGACGACGACACCGGGCTGGGTGGACCGACGCGTGGCGACGACGAGGTGGGGGTGGGCGAAGGTAGCCGCGCCGGTCTCGCGGAAGGTGAGGGTGAGGGCGCCGGGAGCGGGTCTCGCGGCGAGGGGGTGAGGCCGAGTGGCGCGTCCGGGCTCGGCTCCGGCGGCAACGACGGCTCGTCGATGCGCCCCGCCGCGAGCCTGTCCACCGGTGAATCCGACGGTGGATCGGGGAGTAGGGCAGCCGCCGCTGGTGATGGTGGTGCTTCGGATGCGGGTCGGGGCGAGGACTTCGCCGACACCCAACTCACCGGTCAGGATTCCCGTGCTGACGGCGATCGTGCTGACGGCGATCGTGCCGAGGGTGGTCGTGCTGAGGGGGATCATGCTGCCAACGGTGATCGACCTGCCGCCGAGCCGTCGGCGACCGATCGCAGTGGGACCGAACCGGATTCGCCGGTCACCCAGGGTGCGGACCCGAACGGTGCGCAGCGGGCCGGTGTCCTGGCCGGGGAAAACGGCCTTTCGGGCGCGGACCTCGGTGCGCGCGGTCTCGCCGACTCCAGCGCGCCGGTCACCGCCGAGACACACGGCGGGGCGACGCACACTCCGGTAGCAGCCGCCGCCGCTCCGCTCGCCGCGCATGCCCCGGTGGGCAGTCCAGCGCCCGCCGCGGTCGGCAACCCGGCGCCCGCAGGCGTTGGTAGTCCGGCGCCCGCTACTAACACGGCACCCGCTGCGGTCGGCAACCCGGCGCCGGCCTCGCAGGCGGCCGCTGCTGGCGAAACCCGTGGCGCCCCAGCATCGTCCGCGGTACGAGGTCCAGCCGTGGATCTGCGCCAAGCTGTCAGTCCCGACGCGCCGTCGGGAGCGGGGATCGTCGGCTCCACCCCCGACTCGGCGCCGGTGACCGGCGAATCGTCTTCGGCCGATCGGTCGGGTGCGCCCGAGGACGCGGCCGCCGTCGCGGCCACCCCGGACAGTCGCGCAGGCCTCGCCGATGCCGGGCGCGTCGGTGCGGACAACCAACCCGCGGTACGCGCCGACCATGCCGACAACGCGGCGACGAGTTCGCGCAACGGCGTCGACACCGGGGAAACGCGACTGGCCTCGCCCGTCGACGACGCGGTGGCGCCGGTCGTGCCGCTCACCCCCGGCGAGAACGCACCGTCGAATCCCGTCCGTCGACGTGCCCGCGTTCCGATCGGCGAGCCCGGTGTCGCGCCGACCGATGGCGCCGATCGCGGTGGCGCCCCCGACCGGAACAACGGTGCCGACGGCGGAATCGCCGGCAGCACGCCCGATTACGCGGCGTTCCTGCCCAACGGACAGGGCGTGGTCCACGCCCCGACCGCTACCTCCATCGGCAACGACACCGCGACGCACAATGTCCGCAACAACGTGCGCAACGAGGGCGCGCACGACGTCGTCCTGCACGGAAGCAGGGCAGGCCAGCCCATTCCGGGACTGGCGGGCCCGGTCGATCCGGCCCTCATCGCCCAGGCGATCCTGAACAACCCGCACTATGTTCCCGGTACTCCGGTGCGGCTGCTCTCCTGCCACAGCGGCGCCGACGGCAGCTTCGCGCGAACACTCGCCGACCTACTCGGTGCGCGGGTGGAGGCACCGACAGATGAAGTCCGCGTCCGGCAGGATTCCGACCAGCCCGCCGAATTGCCTGCGGGCAAATGGGAGATATTCGACGGTCGCAACGGCGCCGAACCTACCGCCGACGGTGCCCGTGAACCCGCGGACTCGTCGCATCAGCCCGCGGACTCGACGCGGTCACCCCGAGACTTCGGCGATCTGGACATGGACCGGATGGGCGAGGACGGCCGGTCACGCGCCGAGTTGGAGGCGGCTCTCGGTGGACCGCTGCGCGACTTCGCCGACCCCGGCGCCGGTCGGCCACGGCACCAGGGGATCGTCGACGAATTGATGCGGATGGCCCGCGACGCGGACCCCGGCGATATCGCGCGCGGTGCCGGGCCACGCGCCTTCGTTGTCGACCAGTTCGTGAGTCCTGGTCAAGGGCTCATCGTCGGCGGCGCGCCCTACGCCATGGTCGTCGGTCTCGATCCGGCGACCGGGCAGCACCGCGTCGAGATCCTCGATCCCGAAACCGGCACGCGCCATCTCTATCCGCGGCCGACACCGCCGGATCTGCGAACGGTCTCGGCCGTCCTGATGGACTCGCAGGGCAATGTCGTGGAGCCGCGCGTCGTCGACCCCCGCCTGCAGTTCGCCGCGAACCGCGGCGATGCGGGACCGGCGCCACGTTCCGGCGATCTGACGCCCGACCCGCGCAACCCGGCGGAATCGCCTGCGCGTCAGCCCGACCCGCGCAACCCGGCGGAATCGCCCGTGCGTCAGCCTGACCCGCGCAACCCGGCGGAATCGCCCGCGCGCCGGTTCGACCCGCGGAGCCCAGCGGAATCACCTGTGCCGCAGTCTGATTCGCGTCGACCGGCGGAGCCTCGGTTCTACGATCCCGACGAGGCGTACGAGGCGGGCCGAAATCCCGATCTCCCGCGTGACGCTCCGTTCGGCCCAGCGGTCGATGGGAGTCTCGCGAACAACTCCCCGGATGTCAGCGGGCCGCCGCGCTCGCTCGACGAGTTGCGCAGGGATCGGCCCGATCTGTCGTTCGATGATCTGCTCGACCTGCGCGAGGCGCTGTACCAGCAGGCCGGTATCGAACCGCCGAGCCTGTCGCGCGAGAGCCTCGACAGCTTCCTCGACGCGGTCTGGGCGGATCGGGACGCGATGCCCGGTGCCATGGATGTCTACAACCTGTACGCGCTGCAGCACGAACCCAACGTGGTCACCGATCCCGCCGGTTACCTGCGTGCCGTCACCGACATCCTGGTGAACAACCCCGAGCTCCAGTACGCGATGATCCAGTCGCCGCACGGTCGCGGCATGGTCCTGCCGGAAACCGTCGGTGACGTCGACCAGGATTTCCACTTCCTGCACTTCAACCGGCCGGGAGCCGACTTCTCTCCCGGGTACCGGGTGTACGTGAATCCGCACATGGACGCCGCACCCGAGCTGATGCGGAACATGGTGCGGGACTTGCTCCTCGACGCCGATGACTTCACCGGCGTCAAGACCGCGAAGGTGGCGGGTCCCCTCGCGACGCGACCCGACGCGATCGTGGTCTACGTGCGCGACATCGATGACGCGCACCGGGTGACCGAATGGTTGCGTGACTATCGCGATCGGGCCGGGGACGTCTTCGTCTGGGACGCGCCCCCGATGACGCGGCAGATGCTGGAGGGTGTCGGCATCGGCGCGCACCCCAAGGGCAACAGTTTCGGATTCGTGCGCTCGGTCGCGATTCGCGCGGCACTGGAGGCCACGCTGGCCAACGGCGGCGACTTCGCGGACTTCCACGCCGAGGTCCTGCGCAGGCTGCCCGAGGCCGGGGTCTCGCCGGACAACCCGCATCAACGCCCGGAGTCCGACAGTCCTGGTTACGACCGGATGGGCGAGGACGAGCCCGGCGACGACACACCGGCGCGGAAAGCCGACCGCGTACGCGCCGAACTCGCCGACCTGCGTGCCGATCTCGAAGCGAACCGCGCGGAATTCCTCCACGGAATAGCCGATTCGATCGCCGAGTCCGACCCGATCGCTCGCGACGGCGAGTCGGCCGAGTCGGCGCGCGGCCGCGCTCGACAAGCCGACTGGAATGCCCGCCAGCTCAGGGCCGACGCGGACCTGCTGTGGTCCGCCGCCGGTGACCGACCGGAAACACCCACTCCGACTCCGGATCCGCGCGTGGGCTGGATGGTGAATGATGCGGCGTCGCAGGCCGAGTCGCCGCCGGTTGATCCGCGTCGGGCGTGGATGATGGATGATTCCGCGTCGCAATCGAATTCGACGCCGGTTGATCCACGTCGGGCGTGGATGCTGGATGACCCCGCGTCGCAATCGAATTCGACGCCGGTTGACCCGCGCCGGGCGTGGATGCTGGATGATGCGGCGTCGCAGGCGGATCCGTCTCGCGTTGATCCGCGTCAAGCGTGGATGACGAACGATCCCGCGTCGCAGTCGAATCCGTCGACGCCGGACCCGCGTGTGGACTGGATGATGGATCCCGCTGCGTCGCAACCAGATCTTGCCGCCGCCGACGCATGGGCCAAGGCCGAGTACGACCGGCTGATGGCCGAGCGGAACCAGTTGGCGCGCGAGACGCAGTTCTGGCGGGCCAAGCGCGACGACCGGGTCATCCGGTTGATGGGGATCGTCGATGCGGAGCTGGCGGTCGGTACCAGGGCCGACCTCGCGCAGACGATGCGTCGGCTGGCGGACGAGGCGGCATCGCGGCCCACCCGGGTCGCGCCGATCGGTGAGGAAGCGGGCGGGCAGGTCAACGAGCGGCGCTCGCAGGCCGACCAGGCACATCGGCGCGAGGCCGCCGCCAAGCTCGACGATGCCGCGCGTCGCGTCATCGACCTGCGCGAGGACCTCGCCGCCATCGACCGCCAGATCGCCGAACTCGAGGCCAGCGGCGCCCTCGACGGACGACCGCCGAGTGCCGAGGCAGGCCCCGAACTGGATCGGCTGGCCAGGCAGCGGGCCGCCGAACTGCTGCGGATCAAGCCGCACCGCGCCATGCGCGACGACCTGGCGCAGCGCTTCGACCTGGTCGACGCCGACGGTGCGATCGACGAGGCCGCGCTCGCCCCGGAGAACCTCGCCGCGACGATCGATCAGCTGCGCGACAACCATCCCGCCGGCCGCACCGCCGAACTCGACGCACTCGCCACCGCCGCCCGCGACGTGAACGAGGCACACAATCGGATCGGCCGCCTCCAGGACGATATGGCGCTGGTGGCCGGTGCGGCCCGCACCGATGTCGAGGGCGACGGCGGCCGGATGCACACCAGAGATGTCGGTCTCGTCGACGGCGAACCGCCGCGGATCGTCGTCTACGGACCGCGTGATCCGTTGGGTTATCTGCCGCGCGACGGCGGACTCACCGACCACGAGACTGCGCTGCAGCGTGCGCTGAGCACCTCCGACGCGGTGGTCAGGGCGTTCACCCGCGACCGCGCCACGGTGGAGTTCCGCAGGATCACCGCCGACCGTGCAGGCAATGCCCGCGTCGATGTCATGCCGAACGACGGACCGCAGGTGCGGCGCACCACCATCGATTACACGATCCGTGACAGCGCTGGTGGGCGCACACATCTGGATGTCGTGCAGTGGCGTTCCTCCGATGGGACCTGGCACGACGTCAATCCGGAAGGCGCCCGGTGGGAGAACCGGCGCGGCTCCGACGAACGGCCCGACCACTTCGAAGGCAGGCCGCTGCCCGAAGGCGTGAGCAGCGTCGGCGTCAGCCCGACCCAGGCGGCCATCGTGGACGGGATCAGCGGTTCGCACGGCCCCGGCATCAATGAGGGCTTCCTGCCCCGGGTTCCCGGCGGTCCGCCCCTGGACCCGGGCCTCGACAGCCACGCGAATCCGGTGCCGGAGGCCGCGTCCAACCTGTTGCGGATCACCGTGGAACTGGTGAAGATCTCGGGCTGGTCGTGGTTCCAGGACCCGAACGACTCCAGCCGCATCAAGCCCGGTTTCAAGCCCAAGCGCCTCATCCGCCGGTTCAGCTCGGACCAGCAGCCGTTCGTCAACCGGCCCGACCGCGCCGATGTGGTGGCCCACCCGAACGATTCGGCGCAGATGCGGGATCGGCGCGACGCCCGACGGGCCGCATGGGCCGAGGTGCAGCGTTGGGCGGATCAGCAATACGACCAGTTCCTGCGCACCGACGGTGATGTGGGTCCGATCGCGGATGCGGTGCGGGATCAGCGCGTGGCCGACCAGCGGACCCAGGCCCGGGACATGGTCGACGCCATCAAGAGCGCGCTCGACGAAGCCGCCGCACGACTGCCGGGCGATCCCGAGACCAGGAAGCGGGCCTTGATCGACGAGGTCAGGGCTAGCCTCGCCGACCCCGAAACCCGGTTCAGCCGCAAAGACACGGAGGCCGAGACCCGCCGCGAAGCACTGCGACAGGTCTACGACTGGCTGGAGTCCGGCGTCCCCAACCACGTCATCGCCGATACGATCGCGAACCAGCTGCCGAGCCGCATCCCGGAACTCACCCCCGACAACGTGCGCCAGATCAAGCAGTTCCTCATGGAGCACGAAATATTGATGACCGACCCGGATTCGGGTCAGCTGCGGTGGCGTCCACTCGACCGGCTGGCGCATGTGGCCGAAGCATGGGGTCGACTGAGCAGGGGCGAGCCGGAGCCGGGCGACCTGCTGTTGATGCGGGATGCGTGGGAGTGGTCCGAGCAGCGCCGCCGTAGCTACGAAGACGACGATTACAACCTCACCTGGGAAGAAATCCAGGACCGTGTCGCGCGCATGCCGGGCGATCACTGGGACGGTCACCGCGCGCCGCTCACCGGTGACCGCGCGAACATCCCGTTCGAAGCGCCCGCGCGGAGCACCCCGGACGACCCGACTCCGACCACACAGGGGACCAGGCCCGAAATCGGTGCGCCGGACCCGAATACCCCACCCAGGCAGGGGCCATACGACGTCATGGGCGAGGACGGCCCAGACGTTCACACCGACAGCTACCGCGATGCGGACGGCACCTGGCACCACACCGATGACGCGCCGAACACCCACCGCGACGCGAACTTCGGCTACCGCGATGCGAACAACCAGTTCCTCAGCGATCATCTCACCGCGCAGGAGTACGAGTACCTGGCGCAGAAGGGCGATACACACCCCTACGAGGTGAGCGATCCCGACCTCGCTCGACAATTGCGGGACGCGTCCGCCGAGCGGATGGAACTGCAGGCCGAGCGGGACGCGGTCCGTGACACCGTCGATCGACTGAAGTCCGAGTTCGGGATCGATCGACTCACGGACCTGACGACCGAACGGCTCGGCCCCGAGACTCAGCGGCAGCAGGCGCGGCTCTACGCCGATCCATCGCTCACCGAGGCAGACCTGGTGTCCAAGCTGGCCACACTCGCCGATCTGGAAGTCGCGGCGACGAAGTACAACGACCTCGGTCCGAAGATGGTCGAGGTCTCCAAGCACCTCGGCGAGCTGACGGGGCGCGCGTTCGCCCTCGACCCGCAGACCAGGCCGGGCGCGGTCCTGTTGTCCCCGTTCGATGGTTCCTTCGACGGTGCGAACACCGTCGATATCGCGTCGATGACCCGGTCCGTCGACGGGGCGCCGACGACATTGATCGTCGTCGAGGCCAAGGGCGTCGGAGCGTCCCTCGGTGGCTCGAAAACCGCACACGCACAACAGGGTTCGCCGGAATACCTGCGGCGCACACTGGCGATCGACCAGAACCTGGCCAGGATCCTCAACGAGACCCCGGCCCAGATGGCGGCGCGCGGTCTCGAGCCCGACAGCGACGCGGGCCGGACACTGCGCGAGGCGGTGCGCGAGCTGCGCGCGGCGGCCGCGGACGGCACCCTGCGGGTCGAGTACCACCTGGTGCACGCCTCCGCGCGCGGCGAGGTCACGGTGACCGAGCTGCTGCTGGTGCGCGATGGCGTGGATGTCCTCGCCGATGTCCCGTTGCCGATCGCCGAGTTCGACACGATGGGGGAGCCCTCACTCGACAGCCCCGGCTACCTCCGTGGCCCCGATCCCGACGTGCCGCTGCCGCGCGATGGGCAACCGTACGGCTGGCTGCTGCACACACCCGATCCCGCGACGGCCGCGATCCGAGACCTGCTCGCGCGCACCGACATCGGTGGCGAAGCGCTGGCCACCTTCGATGCCGTCGACGCGGGCGTGCGTTTCGGGACGCTCGACGACAACGCGCCGGACTCGTTCAACGGCCGGACGATGGACGTGGTCGTCGGCGCCGACGGCCGCGATCGCGTCGGGCAGGCCGACGCATTGGTGCACGCCGCAGGCCTCGCCGACGCGGTGCTCGGCGGCCGCGTCGAGGTGACGCCCGCACAGATCAGGGCGCTCGATCGGGACGACCACATCACCGCCCGCGTCCGTGCCGAGGCAGAGGCCTTCGGCAGGCAGGCCGAATTCCATCGTGAGCTGAACGAGGCGGGCCACGATCCGTTCAGCGGTACTGCCCATGATCTGGTGGACGTCGCGACCCGCAAGACGTTGGACGAGGCCTACCTCGCGGCCTACGACGCGGCGGTAGACGCTGCCACCCAACGGGATTCGACCCTGAGCCCCGAACAATCGCGGCAGATCGGCCGGGAAGCGGGCGTCGCCCGGTTGCTCGACCACCCACACTTCGACAACCCGGACGGGTTCAGTCGACGCGCCGAAGCGGGCGCCGAATGGGATCGGCATCAAAACCCGACGCCGAGGACAGGACTCGACGAATACGTGCCGTCGCATCGTGACGCGGCCCGCGAACTCGAGCGACTGATGCGCGAGCAGTCGGCGGCCTCGCGCACGCTCACCCGGATCGAAGCCGACTGGGATCTGGTCGCCGATCGCCTGGTGCGCGGCTTCAACTTGCCCGTCGACGAACTGCCCGGCACGCGCCGCGCGATCACCGACATGCTGGTGCTGCGGGCGATGGACATCGACATCTGGCACGGCCTCGACAACGCTCTGCTGCTCAATGATCTGGCCGCCCAGCACACCAGGGCGACGGTGGAGCACGCGCGCATCGTCGACGAGATCACCGACACCGTCCGAGATGACCTCGTGCGGCAGGGAATCGCGCCCGCCGATGCGGCCCGAACACGTACGCACGGTGACGAATCCGGTGTGCTGCACGTGCTCCGGGATTCCGATGCAGCCGACGAAGACGTCCGGCCCGCGTGGTTGTCCGATCCCGGACTCGCCGGCGAAGCACTCATCCGGGCGAATGCCGATCACGCGGCCCTGGTCGACCATGTGGACCGGATCTACCGGGAACCGGCGATGCTGCTCGACGGCTGGCATCGCGGGACCTCGCTCGACCGGATGGGCAGGTGGGCGCTGCGGCAGATCGCCGATCGTGGGGTGGCGGTTCGCTTCAGCATCGAGCCCGGATATCGGTCGCGGCCGGGCGCCGGCGACCGCGACGCCGCCCCCGGCTACGACCCGGTCACCAACACCCTTGTGCTCGACCGTGATGCCTCGCCCGCGCAGCACGCCCAGGACATGGTGTTCGCCGCGCGCATGGCGGACCAGCTGGCCGCCGTGGCCGATGGGTTGCCCGAGCTGCTCACCCTCGGCCGGGACGAATACGCCGACCGGATGACAGATCGGGTGGCCGACGCGCTGGCGCTGTCGTTCGGATACGACGCGGAGCGCAGCAGGTTCATCGACACCGGCGCCGAATCACCCCTGCGTCGCGCCTACGACGACGCCGTCGCGGACGCGATGAAGACGGCGAAGAAGGCCTACGAGAAGCTCGGGACGGTCACCATCGACGACCTGTTCCAGGCTGCCGCGCATCGGGCCGGGGTCAGGGCGGTGCGCGCCGCTCTCGACGTGGACGGACCGCGCATCGACGGCCGTGGCTACCGTGACCACTTCGGCGCGGACTGGGATCGGACCCGCGGCATCACCCCACCGGCACCGCTCGACGGTGCGGCCCGACCGGATCGCCCGGCGCGGCTGCCGGAGTCGCGAGCGCTCAGGGACGCGCGCGCACCGTATCTCGCGCTGGAGATCGAATCCCTGCGCGCTATCCGTGATCTCGGCGACTATGTGCCGATCGGGCCGGCCGAACGGGCCTACACCGACGCGTACACGAAGGCCCATGACAAGGCCGAGCGGGCGCACCGCCGCGACGCCGACGCACCGCCGCCTGCCCGGGTCGCCGCGGAGGCGGGGCGAGAAGCGCTGCGCCGGTACGTGAACCGGGTGGGTCTCGAGCATGCCGAGATCGTCCTCGACGTGGCACGCGCCGGCGGTGACAGCGCGAACCCGCACTGGGGCCGACCCGATGCCGAGGATCGGGCCGACACCGCCCTCGCGCGCACCGATGACGCCGTGCCGACTGACTTCGCCGAGCGGGCATTGGCCAAGGAACTCGAATCGGATCCCGATGGGGTGTCCCTCACGCCGAATATCGCCGCCTTCCGTCGGCCCGGGTTCCTCTCCTGGCGCAGACTGCACGTCGTCGCCGAGCCGGGGGGTCATTTCGCCGCCCTGCACGAACTGGCGGCGCGGAACCCCGAATACTCCGACGTGGTGTGGAACGTGCTGGCGCACGACGTCCAATGCTGGGCGCCGGAGCGCGGTCCGGGCGGGGAGCCTGCCCTTCGCTTCCTGACCGAGGGCGAAGCGCTCGGCCCGATGCGTCGTCCCGACGTGGACGAAAGCCTCGCCCAGATGCTCGACCACTATCTGAAATACCGCACCGAGGGGCTGACCGACCTCGGCTTCGGCGAGTGGTTCCGGCAACTCGGACCGGACCACTTCGACAGTCCCGAACACACGGAACGTCGACGGAAATCGCAGCCGAGCGAGTTGCGGGATTCCGTCGTCGCCTTCACCGGCGATCTGTACTTCAGCGGGATCAGGGCCGCCGCCTCGCCAACGGCCGCGGTGCCCGCGACCCCGCATCCGTCGGAGGTGCTGCACCGCCTGGCCACCCGGCGAATTCCGTTGCTGACCGTGGCGTCCGAGCGTCCGCCGCACTTTCGGCACCACCAGTTCACGGTCGGTGACGTCCGAGTCAACGTCCACTTCGAGCCGGACGGGAACGGCGCGTGGCGAGTGCCGCGCCCGCGCGGGGACGCCTCCGCCTCGGACGTGCTCGCGAGCCGGTTCCATGGGCTGACCGACGCCGACCCCGTCCGATTGGGCAACCGCATCGCCCGCATGCTCGAGGACGGCGCCGCCGACCTGACCGACCGCAGTCGGCCGCGCGGACGATTCGGACGATTCATCGACCGGATGGCGTCGAACGAGCCCACGGCAGAGCCCGGGTACGACCGGATGGGCGACGACATCGAGCCGTTGCGCCCGCCGGACGAAGACATCGATTCCTTCACCGCCGACAACGAGCGGTTGCTCGGTGTGCCCGGTGCCGACGAGTGGACCGGACTGAGTCCCACCGAGGTCGGCGCTCGGCTGCGCGACGAACTCGCCCGCATCCTCGACTATCCCGACATGGTGGCGATCGGCTTCGACCTGCCCGGCCTCAATTGGTCGGTGGTGCAGGAATTCGCCAGGGGCACCGTGGATATGGCGAGGTTGCACCCGAACGTCGATCTGCGCAGCGTCGCGATCCGGTCGATGCCCTTCGGCGTGCTCGGCGAAACCGAGCGTGGCCCTATCGAATCCGGCCGCTACCACAGCAAGGAAGTCGCCCTCAACTACGACCACGCGACGAGTGCCTACGACTTCCACCAGCAGGTTCGTGATGCTGTCGACGCCGATCTGTTCTACCCGTCCGCGCTGGAGCGACCCGTCTACTACGTTGCCCTGCACGAGTTCGGGCACGTCCTCGACACCGCGGGGCAGCTGAATGCTCGGCATCTCGCCGAAAGCTATCTGCTCGAGCTGAGCACACGCGACCCCGACGCCGACTTCGGCGGCTGGCTGGACATGCTCAGCCGCTACAGCCTCGACGAGGACCTGATGCTCCGGTCGGGCGAGGCGCTGGCCGAGGCGTTCGCCCACGTGGTGTTCCGCGGCGTGGACGACGTGAGCAAGCCGGTCCGTGCCCTGTACGAGCTGCTCACCAGATACGCCGAGAACCCGGAACTGCACCCCGGCGATCTCCTCCCGGTCGCCGACGACGTCGACCCGGGCCCGGCCGAACGAGACGCCGATCCGGCGGCCGCACGTGACCGGGTGGACGCGTCGAACCCGGCGCGGGATCAGATCGACGTGCCGTTCGACCGCATGGGCGAGGAGCCCGACGGTGCGCGCGAGTCGACGCCGGACCAGCCCGACTCCCCGATCGAGCCGACCGCCGTCGGCCGCCCGCCACGAGTGGAGATCGAGGTCGACGGCGAACGGGTCCCGTTGAACGTGCGCCCGGACGGCGACGATCGGTGGCAGGTCGTCGGAGAGAACGCGCCGCCGGCCGACGCGACCCCGACCTCCCGCCTGCGTCGGGAATGGCAGTTCGTCCGCGAGTCATGGCCCCAGCATGTGGAGCAGATCAAGTACCCGTCCGGCTCCCCGGTCGGCGACAGCAAGGGACAGGCCGCCATCGCCGACGGCATCAGCGGCCTCGCCGATCTCGTCGAGTCGGGCGGCGCCGCACCCGCGCCGGTGAACCCACCGCCCGCGTCACCGGACATCCCGGTCATCCAGGCACCGCCGGAGGCCGGTGGACCGGATCCGACCTTCCTTCGCCTCGCCCAGCAGTTGCCGATCTGGATTGCCAACCGGGAGAAGATCCCGCTCCTGGGCCAACTCTCGGCCCGGATGCGCGACTCGGCGGGCGAACACCTGCCGATGCGGTTGCCCGACGGCTCGGTGTATCAGCCCTGGTACACCGACGTGGACCCCGACGACGTTCGCGCCCAGGTCACCAGCGACCTCGAGGTCGGCCGGACCACCGCCGACGAAGCGCGCGATGGTCTGCTGCTCGCGTTCATCAATGCCGATGCGGGAGCACGTGATCGGATCATCGACGCACTGCTCGAGCACGACCTGATCTCGCCAGAGGCCGCGGACCGGCTCGCGGACGAGCCGCCTGCCGCACCACGACTGCCCGAACCCATCGGGCCCCCGCCCGAAGGCGAGACGCTGACCGAGGCCGCGCGACGGCTCCTCGATCTCGACCTGCCCGACGAGTCAGGGGAGACGCTGCGTCGAGTCATCGACGAGCAGCAGTACCGCGCGATGCGAATGGTCGGCTCGATCGAAGGGCTGGCCGCCGCGGTGCAGCGGTTCATCGAAGAGCAGACGCTGCCCTACGGCGGAGCTGATCTCGGCAACGGCGCACGACCGGATTCGGCGGGCTTGCCCGGGCGGCGCGAACCGGCGGCCATCGGTGAAACCCGCGACGAAGACGGCTATTTCGACGACGACTACTTCGACGACGACGAGTTCGACGAGTCGTCGCGGCCACGGCAGCGCGGCCGGTACGACGATCCCGACCCGGCAGGCCGGGCCGTGCCGATCGGCGGCTCGGTCAGCTTCACCGACCAGAACCCGCTCGGGCGGCTCCGCGACGAGTTCCTCCGGGCGTTCGGCCACGATCCCGGCCTGCTCAATGTCACCCCGATCGGCAACGGCGCCGAGCCGCTGCCGGAGTGGGGCGACGCCGATGAGCTCGGTCGCGACGAGGGTCTGCGCAAGTTCTTCGAGCACGCGCTGCGTCGCGATCAGCTCCGTGACGAGCTGGCCACCTGGGCGGCCAGCCGCGATGTCGGTATCGATGAGGTCGCGACCAGGGCCGCCGCCGATGAGCTGCTCTCTCGTTTGCGGGCCGAGAGCATCGCCAGGTCGGCCAGGGTCGCGGAGTTCGCGGCCGCGGCCGAGCGGTTGCTCTTTCCGGACGGCGACGACGGTGCCGCACCGGTCGGTGCCCGGCTCGGCGACCAGGCGGTGCGCGTCCCGTTCACGAACGGGCCGGATCGGCTGGTCATCGTCGATGGTCTCGCCCAGCGCGACCACGTGCTGGCGGGGCTGCTCGCCGCCGACCCCGACCTCGCCGCCCAGCTCGCCCGGCGTGAGCTGGTCGTCGATTATCGGCTGGCACAGACAGATTGGTCGGGAAATATTCGGCTCGAACCTGCCGATACGCCGGACGTCAGGTATCGGCAGGAGGTTGTCGACGGTCGGGAACTGGCCGTGACCTTGTTGCGCGACGGCGATGGGCCATGGCGTGCGGTGCTCAACGCCGACGAGGTCACGCCCACCTCGGCCGCCGATGCCACCGTGCCACGCTCGCCGGCCGCGGTGCTGACCGAGCTGGCCCAGGTGGTTCGCGACCTCGGCCTGCACCCGCTCACGCTCGACCCGTCTCAGCTCGAGGCGCTGGTGCCGGACCTGCGCCTCGACAATGCCGTGCGGGCCACCCAGATCGAGGCGCTGAGCGATTTCACCCGCTCCGCCAACGACATTCAAACGTTCCACGATGTCAGCGACGCGCGCAGTCACCTGGCGACGCGCCTCGGGCTCACCCAAGAAGCGCTCACCCCGGAAACGCTGGCGGCCGCCCTCACCGACACCGCGACGGCGAAAGCGCTGCGCGTGCAACAGGTCGGCGACCTGGTGGCCTACGCCAAGCAGTTGCGCGAGATCGACCCGGCGGCAGTCGACGCCGCACGAGACCAACTGGCACGGCGGCTCGTCTCCGAGGACACCGCGCGCAGGTTGGTGCCGAAGCGGTTCATCGCCCGGGTGAACATCGACCCCCGGGTCATGGCGCTGCTGCCGCCGGGATACGTCGACGGGCCGAACGGGAAACGCGTCTACGCGGTGAACGAGAGCGGGTTGTCGGCCAAGAAGCTGCGCAAGCTGATCCGCATGCTCGAGCGCGACGGACAGCACGACCTGCTGCGCGACGCGCTCACCGATTACGCGAGCGCGTTGCACCGAGTCGACGCGTATTCGGAGGTGCCGCGCGGCGACGAGTCAGCGGACCCGCGCGTGGTGGACGGCAGACTGCCGATGCACGATCCGGACGCGGTCTACAGCCTGCGTGATGTCGTCGCCGACGCGATGCGCGGTCGCGGCGAGACCGATTTCGCCACCGCCGTGGCCGAGGCCGCGGCGAGACCGGACAGTGGGCCACTGCCGACCACCGATCCGGCACGCCGCCCGACCGCGAACCGCGACTGGGCCAGGATCGTCGGTGTCGACATCACCGACGCCGACGATGCCACCTTCGCCAAGGTGTACGAGGCCTACCGCGACGGCCGGATCGAGCGTCACGAGGGCTTGAGCCCGGAGAAGCTGGTCGCCGAACTCGCCGCGCTGCGCGGGGAGATCCGGCTGCGCGCCGATCAGATCGACACACTCGCCCGCCTGCTCGCCGAACTCGGCCTGGCAATGCGCGCCGAGCCACTGCCCGCGGCGCACCCCGGCGAACTGCCCACGACCCCTGATCCGACACCACCCGACGCCGGACCGCCGGACAACGGGCCGACCGACCCGGCCGAAGGTCGCGGGGGCAACGACTCGCCTCCCGCCGATCCCGACAACTCGCACTCGGGCCGCAAGCCCAGTGAGCCCGTGCCGGATCCGTTGGCGCAGATCGAAGCCGCACGTCAGCGGGAGACAGCCGCGGTCGACGAGGCCTTCGCGCGTGCCGATGAGGAGTCGGCTGCGGCGCACGATCGGGTCATCGACGATCTGGATCAGGTCGATGGTGACATCGAGGCGCATGCCGACTATGTGCGCTCGGTGAACAACCTCGAGCAGGCTCGGGAGGAAGCGCTCGAGGCTTTCGACAACAACGCGTCGTCTGACAACAACAGCGATCCCGGCGCGAGAACGACCAGCCCGGTGCCCGTGCCGGATCCGTTGGCGCAGATCGAATCCGCGCGTCAGCGGGAGACGGCCGCGGTCGACGACGCCTTCGCGCGTGCCGATGAGGAGTCGGCTGCCGCGCACGATCGGGTCATCGACGATCTGGACCAGGTCGACGGTGACATCGAGGCGCATGCCGACCACGTGCGCTCGGTGAACAATCTCGAGCAGGCGCGGGAGGAAGCGCTCGAGGCTTTCGACAACAACGCGTCCTCCGACAACCGCGCTGACCCCGGTACGAGCACAACCCACCCGACGCCTGCGCCCGGTGAGCCGACTCCCGCTCCGCCTACCACCCCCACCCCGCCGGAGAACGGTGGAACCCCCAAACCACCGAACGCCGACCCCGCCGCGACCTCACCGCGACCCTCACGCCCACCGACTCCCACCTACCGTTCGCACATCCCGCATCCCCCAAGAGAATTCGACCCAGAATTCCCCGACCTGATGCACGTCGACCCGATCCGCTGGCCGGACCTGGACCTGACCCCGACGAACCCGCGTGAGCCGGAGCCGCCGCGTGAGCCGGAGCCGCCGCGTCAGCCGGAGCCGCCGCGTCAGCCCGAGCGGCCGCGTCAGCCGGAGCCGCCGCGTCAGCCCGAGCCGCCGCGTCAGCCCGAGCCGCCGCGTCAACCGGAGCCGCCGCGTCAGCCCGAGCGGCCGCGTCAGCCGGAGCCGCCGCGTCAGCCCGAGCCGCCGCGTCAACCAGAGCCGCCGCGTCCGCCGTGGCCGACACCTACGGAGCCTTGCCCCACCCCGCCTCCTGCGACGACGCCGATACCTCCGGTTCCGCCGAACCCGGTCCCACCGTGGCCGACGGCTCCTCCTACACCCCCGGTTCCGCCGTGGCCGCCTACACCCCAGGTCCCGCCGTGGCCGTCGACGCCCCCGGTCCCATCGTGGCCGTCGACGCCTCCGGCACCGTCGTGGCCGATGCCGCCGGTACCTCCGGCGCCGACGGTCCCGTCGAACCCCACTCCGTCTTGGCCGACACCTACGCAGCCGCAGCCCACCCCGTCGAACCCCACTCCGACATCGCCCGTACCGCCGAACCAGGGTCCGTCGAACCAGGGTCCGCCGTGGCAGACTTCGCCACCGCCGGTTCCGCCGAACTCGGTTCCCTCGTGGCCGACACCTGAGGCCCCGTGGCCCACGCCGCCGACGACCGGTCAGACCCCGCCGTCGACGCCGCCACTACCGCCGTGGTTGTCGACACCGCCGGTGGCGACTCCTGACCTGCCGACACCACCGATGGGGGTACCCGTGGTTCCGCCGGGAGCCGGGCCGTATCCCGGTGCCTCGCCGTCGGATCAGATGCCGTTCTCGCCCATGCCGCCGCCGGTTCCGCCGGGGCAGGTGCAGGCAGGTCGAGACGATTCGCGTCGTCGGCCGTACGGCAACGGGTACGTACCGCCGACGGCGGCGAACGGGGCGGTCCTCGTGCGCCCGTTCGTCGGATACGGCGTGCGCGCGGAGTTCGACCCGGCTACCGGCGCGCTGCGAGCAGCCGCTCCGGAGGCAGGCGGAGTGGGTGGTGTCTACGGTGATGTGGGTGGTGTCCAGGTGGTCTTCTACCGGGACGGCGCCCGGCTCGCGCTGCGGGTCGGCGATCGTATGATCGACCTCGACGGTCCGGTCCGCATCGAATACGGCCCCGCCGATCACAGGCGCACGCGGTTCGCGATCGTCGACGCGGGCACCATGATCTGTGAGCTGTTCTACCGGCCGCTGCCGCGCGAGATGGATCTGGGCGCGTATATCGAGCACGCGCTGCGCGACCCGGTCCACCGAGCCGAAATCTTCGCTCGCCGATGACGACCGATACAACCAGGAGGAGGCAAGCATGCGCACGGACTATCCGACCGAGGACGAGATCCGGGCCAATTTCGAGGAGATGCTCGCCTCGGTGTGCGGCGGCGGTGGCCTCCGCACCGAAACCGGCTTGGACAACGAGACCGAGAACGCGCTCTGGGCGATCTCTCGTGTCCATCCCGCGGTGCCCGAGGAATTGGTGACCGCCGCACGCGCCGAGTTCGCCGCGCAACTCGACGGTTCGCACAAGAGGGCGCGCAGGGCCGCGCTGGCGCGCAGGCTCGAAGAGCTCGATCGTGAGGCGAACGGGTGACCGAATGGCACACACCATCGGCCACCGAGCTGGCCGATCTCGCTACCCGGCTGCGCGACCTGGACTGGTCGTGGGAGCTGTCCGAGGTCCCGGAACTGGCGGCCGAGTTCGGTTGGCGCGTGGTGGCGAACAACCCGAACTGGGTCATGCTCGACACCGGCCTCGGGGTCGGCAGCGGGAAGGTGCACGGCGAGGACGGTAAAGCCGTGCGCATCGAGACCCGGCTGACCGATTTCGTCGAAGAAGACGCGGCGGGCACGGCCCGCCTACGCACGGTGTTCGCCGAGATGACCGGTGCGCTGACCGAGGCGCTCGGCGCACCGACCGCGCGAATTCCGGGTCGGTGGCCGCAGATTCGCTGGGCGGGCCCGGCACAGACCGTTGTCCTGACGCAGTCGCCGGTCTCGGTCGTGTTGTTCCTGGTGACCGCTGCCAGGCTGGCCGGCGACGATCGCAATATCGAGGTCGAGAAGCACAGCCGGTGACCAGCCCTACCGACGACACCGCGGCGAAGCCTGCACCGCGGGCCGAGCCGACCGAAGCCACCTCGCCACGCACCGAATCCGCTGAGGTCGACGTCGACTTCGCCGTCCCCGTCGCCACCGATATCGGCGAACAAGCCCGTGACCTGATGCACCGGGCCGCCCGCGCGTTGGCGAGTCAAGGTCCGAGCGGCTGGCGCAGGGTCGACGCGGTCTTCGCGCTGACGGTGACCGCTGAGATCGTGCTCGCCGTGTACTCCGACGACGAGCAGCGAATAACCAGGCTGCGCCCGTCCGCCGAGGTACTCGACCTGGTCAGAACACACCGGGAGCGCTCGGCCGAGCTCGGTGACGGACCGTGGTGGCGGTTGACGCTCGGACTGACCCCGTCGGGTCACATCGAGGTCGACTACGACTACGGCGACGAACCGTTCCCGGTCGACCACCTGTTCCCGCCGATGGCGTATCGGGCGGACTTAGAGGCCTATCCCCGCGCCCGCCTGCCCTGCTGGCTGGCGGCCTACCTGAACCACGACGATCGTCAGCTGCGCTCGGCGGCGACCGCGGCGGTACAGGCCCGCGCCGACCGCGCGGCGGAGCCGACAACGGTCGACGGGCTCCCGCCGCTGCCGTTGCTCGTGGCGCGGTGGGGGGTACTGGCCGGCGTCGCGGTCGCGGTCGGAACGACCTGGGGGCCGCGGTTTCTGCCCTCGGTGGGCCGCTTCGACACCAGTGAGCGCCACGGCAGTTCCCTCTACCAGCTCGCCGACGATCGAGCGGTGCTCTCCGGTGGTGTCTGGAACGCGCCCGCGCTGGACACCGCCTACAACGAGAACGCGCCGCTGCCCCAGCTGTACGCGGGTGCCCCCGCCTGGGTGGCCACCCCGACGCTCGATCGCCGCGCGGCCGCCGGTCTGCTGTCCTTCTGCTACTGGTGGGAGGACGGTCGCTGGTACCAGGGCGAGTCGCCCGCCGCCGATGCCGTCGCCGTCGCGCTGCCCGACGTGTGGTCGGCGGCGGCCACGGTGCACGCGGTCGCCGTCCTGATCGACGAACACCCGACCGAACCGTTGCGCACGGCCGCCGCGACCCTGGTCGCCGCGGCCGAAGCCGGAATCGTCACTCGGGGCACCCTCGTCGAACTCTTGGGCGACGAAGGCCTTTTCGATGTCGACGGTGCCCTGTTCCACCTCGTTCTCGCCGGAGTGACGACGAGCGAAGGGCTGGCGCCGATGTCGCGCGGGGAGGCGATCGACCGGGTCCGTCGACACCTGGACGACGCGGCCGTGGACGCCACCGCCTACCCGTCGACGCTGCTGCGGGCGGACCGGTTGTCCGTGGGTTGGATGGTGTACCTGCCGGTCGAACCGGGCGAGATCGCGATCGGCCGCGCGATCTACTACGTCGCCGATGACGGTGTGCTGGAACGCTCGTCGTCCTCGGTGGCGCCCTCGATCTACATCGACGCTTTCGAGCGCCGATTCCAGGAGCGGCATGGCTGAGCAGACCACCGACCCGGACGTCGATTTCGCCCTCGACACCGCGGATCCACCGGTCGTGGACGTAGCGGAGCAGATGTCGGCACTGAGTTACCGGATCGGTCTCGAGCTCGCCGAGCTCGGGCCGCCGGGGTGGTCGCGGCTGACCGCGTCGTTCGCGCTGACGGTGACCGCCGAGTCGGCGGTGGTGCTGTTCGCCGATGAGCGTGGCCGCGCTGTCCGGGCGTTCCCCGCGGAGGACGTGCTCGCCCTGGTGCGTGAACATCGCAGGTTGTCGGCGCAGCGCGACGACGAACCGTGGTGGCGGTATCTGCTCGAGCTCACTGCCGACGGCCGGATGGAAGTCGACTACGACTACGGCGCCGACCCGTTCCCCGAGGGCCAACTCTTCGCCGCCCCCGCCTATCGCAGCGACCTCGAGGTCTACCCCCGGCCGACGTTGCCGGTCTGGTTGGCCGCCTATATCGGCCACGGTGGTCGTCAGGTGCGTTCGCCGCGGCACGCCGCTGAACAAGCACGTCGCGACAGGATCCTCGGCAAGCAGGCGATTCGGTCGGAGGCGGACCAGGACTTCCCGGCGTTCCCGCTGATCGCCCGTCGCTGGGCCGTGCTCGCCGCGGCTTTCGTCGCGGCCGGATCGCCGAGGGGCCCGCGGATCTCACCGGGCATCTGCCGGTTCGAGGGCGCGCAGCGCAGCGGCGCGACCCTGTGCGCGCTGCCGGGCGGGCGCGCGGTGCTCTCGGGTGGGGTGTGGAACGCGCAACGGCTGCGCGATGCCTACCAGGGCGGCGCCCCGCTGCCCGAGCTCTTCGCGGGTGCGCCGTCCTGGGTCGCCGAGCCGGTGCTCAACGGCCGCGCGTCCGACGGTTTGCTGTCGTTCTGCTACTGGTGGGACGAGGGTGCGTGGCATCGCGGTGAGTCGCCTGTCTCGGATGAGCTGGCGCCGGCCGTCCCCGCCATCTGGACCTCGCAGACCGTCGTCGACGTGGTCGCCGATGTCATCGGTGCGACCGGCGACCGGCTCGAATTGCTGGTCCGGTTGGTCGCCGCGGCCGAGAAGGGCGAGGTCACCCGCGACGCGCTGGCCGAACTGTTCGGCGAGGACGCAGGTTTCGATATCGACAGCGCGTTGTTCGAGCTCACGATGGCAGGCGCGACAGGAAAGGACACGAGCAGATGACCGACGGTCCCGCGCTCGATATCAACGATCCGGAATTCGCCCTGAGTTCGGGTGACGAGCCGACCCGCTACCGGGGCGAGCCGTACACCGGGCAGGCGGTCGAACTCCATCCAGGCGGCACGATCGCCGCGCGGTGGAGCTTCGTCGACGGTCTCGACGACGGACCGAGTCAGGCTTGGTACGAGGACGGTTCACCCGCGTCGGCAGGCACGACGCAGCGGGGATTGCCGGTCGGTGAGTGGCGGGAATGGCGTCGCGACGGGACTCTCGCCACGCTCGACATGTATGCCCGCCCCGGCTCGCTGCGCCTGCACAAGCGCTGGGACCAACACGGCACGCTGATCGAACACCGGCTGGAAGCCGGCGCTCCCGGTGAGGTCTTCGAACTGAAACCGCTCGGCATGTATCGGGAGATGTACGACGGCAAACGTGACGAGTTGCCCTCGATCCGGGATGCGTTGATGCCGGATCGCACCGGCGAACATGCCCGAGTCCTCGCCTATCTCCGCGAAGCGCCCGGCATCGTCGACGTGATGTCGGCGGTACCGGACCTACTGGCAGGTGATGGCTGGATCCTCGGCGGGCCCTCGCTGCACTCGGACGGCGTATGGATCTGGCGTACCGATTTCATCGAGTACTACGCCGAACACGCGCTTGCCCTGCCGACGGAATTTCTCGACTACATCCGCGAGAACAGTTATCTCCCAGCATCTTTCGATCGCCGAGACCCGAACTTCCACATCGCGACCGATCGGCACCACTGAGAGCGATTGTCAGGATGTCGCTGCCAACGAGATCGGCTCTGTACATGCGGTATTCACATCTGCGACATTAGAATCGTTGCTACGTCGAAGGAATCGATCGCAGGCAGGTCTCTCGTCGTAGGGGGTGCCCGTGGTGATGAGGAGGACAGTCGCGTATGGGTGAGACACCCAATCCGTGGAGTGGGCTACGTGCCGAGTCACTCAGCGGTGCACTGGAATTGCAGCCGAAGGTCATCGAGGGCCTGGTCAACGAGGCGATCGATGTACGGATTCGGGTGAACTCCGTCAAGGCCGCGCTGGGCAAGGTCGATCAGCTCGCGTCGTTCGCCGCGGTGATTCCGTCCGCGGCGGGGCTGGCGGACCGGTTTTCGGCCAAGGGCCGCGACCTCAAGGGAATCCTCGACGATCACGGCAAGATCCTCGACGATATGGGCGATACGTTCCTTGCCTCCGGTAAGGCCTACACCGGCGGCGACGCCGGCGGCAAGGCCGACCTGGCCGCCCTGCGCGGGCGGATCGAGTCGGACAAGGGCAAGACCGAGAAGCTCGGTACCGCGCCCCAGGCGTTCGGGCGATGCATGGACATCTCGGTTCTGAAGAAGGAAGGCGGCGGGGTTCCCGACAGCCTGCTGATGCCGCCCAAGGGTCTGACCTTCGATCCGATGATCGTCAACGCCGAGGACCCGAGCCAGTTCAACTACGACGAGTACCAGAAGATCATCGCCTCCCTGAGCGGCAGCCCGAGCATGGAGGTCACCGCGGCACAGGCCGGAACGGACTGGACATGGCTGGCGGGCAGGCTGGACGAGAAATTCGAGGCGCTGTCGAACAAGATGATCGCCACCGAGAACAGCTGGCGTAGCCCCGGTGAAGGTGGTGGCGCCGACCGTGCGCGGGCGGCGATCACGGCCTACGGCAAGGGCAACAAGGACCTGGTCGACGGCATGAAGGCGCTCGGCACGCTGCTGGGGTTCGTCTCGGATTGGCTGTACGCGACCAGGACGTCGCTGCAGGCCGTGAACTACACCGACGTGGAATACCTGTCACCGGAGTCGGTGCGCGCGTACGAGACGCGGAAGAAACTGGCGCACGAGAAGCGCTACGCGACGGCGATGAACAACACCTATGTGCTCGGTGTCGACAACACCGCGGGCAAGATCGCGCTGCTTCCCGACCCGATCCCGCCGACGACGGGCAGCAACCCGGCGGGGAACGGTTCGGGTACCGGTACCGGTGGTGGTTCGGGCTCCGGTGGCGGTTCGGGCTCCGGCGGTGGTTCGGGTGCGGGCTCCGCCGGCCTGTCCTCCGGATTCCAGAACGGGATGTCGGCGTTGCAATCGGCGTCGCAGGCCGCGGCTCAGAAAGCGGCCGGCGACGCGGCGAAGGCCGCCGCGCGTACTGCGGCGGAGCAGGCGGCCAAGGCCGCCGAGGAGGCCGCGGCGGCGGCATCGTCGTCGGGGCTCGAGCAGGCGGCCTCGGCGTTGACCTCCGGAATGGAGCAGGCGAGTTCGGCCGCGCAGTCGGCTTTGGAGCAGGCGAGTTCGGCGGCATCAGGGGCGGATCAGAGTGCCCTGTCGTCGGTGCCCGGCCTGGCCGGTCTCAGCTCCTCGCTGGAGGACCAGGCGAAGAAGATGACCGCGGCGGCCAAGAGTGGCGGCGGTGGCGCCGGCGGCGGCTCGGGTGGTGGTGCGGGCGCCGGGCTGTCCGGACAGAGCTTGCAGAACGCGTCGAGTCTGTTCCCCCGTGCCACGGTCGGCGCGACCGGCCTGGAAGCCATGGCGAGCCGCGCCGGCCTCGCGAGCGCCGGTTCCGGCATGCCGATGGGTGGTATGCCGATGGGCGGCGGTGCGGGCGCGGGCGCGGGCGGACAGCAGAAGGAGCACAAGCGCGCCGACTACCTCGACTCGGTCGATCATCTCGACGATGCGCTCGGCGCCGCGCCGATCGTGGCGAGACCGGTCATCGAACAATGACGGTGGTGGTGGAGTTCACGCCGGTGGAGTTCGCCGCGATGTATGACGAGCTGAAGGAGGAGAGTCTGCCCGAACCGCTCAGCTATCGCGGCGCGGCGCGGACCTACGCCGACAGTGTTCGCGTCAAACACGAGGCCTGGCAGGCACTTCGGCGCCGGTCGAACGGCGAGCTGGAGGTGCTCACCGAGGCGCTCACCCGTCCCGACATTCGCGTGATCGCGCGGGGAATCGACGGGCGTGAGCCGGAGAATCCGAAGCGGTCGCTGCGCGTGCTCGCAGTTCGCAAGGGCGACAACGCCTTCGTGGTGCGCCAGAAACCGGGTGCGACCATGTCCGACTCCGCCGGTTTCACGGTGACCAGGCACGACGCGCTGGCTCTCGGCGATGCGGTGGCAGCGCTGTTTCCGGTGGCCGATCCGGGTCGGCGCCGTGACTTCGAGCTGGTCGATACCGCGGCCCCGGATGTCGACTTCTCGTTCAGCCGCTCTCTCGTGCACGACACCGGCGACGATTCCGCCGCGATCGGTGCCGAGTTCCTTCGGGAATCCGATGATCTCGCGGGCACTATCGAGATCGAGCAGGGCTGGTCGCGATTCGGGCCGCGTGGCATTCTGCGCCTGTATCTGGTCTGGCGTGACGTGGTCGACGACGGGCGATACGTCATCGTGCCGGGTGCGCCGCCCCGGGTGGTGCCGGCCGATCGTCGGCGGCTGGTCTCGCTGATCAACGCGCAGATCGCCGAAGTTGTCAGAGCCATCAAGGATGATCGGGCGTAGGGAGGGCACATGGACGAGTTTCCGACCGAGTTCACCGCGGCGTCGTTGACCGGGGGGATCGAGGTGCGCACCACCGAGCAGGGGCTGCCGGTGGGGATCACGCTCGATGCCGATCAGTTGCGCGGCGATCCCGGTGCGCTGGCGGCCGAGGTACTGCGGTTGTGCCGGAAATCGGCGAAGCGGGCCGGGTTGGCGCGGCGACATCAGCTGGCGGAGGCCGGGTTCGATCCGGGTCTGCTCGCTGCCACCGGTCTGCCGACCGAGGCCGAGGTCGCGGCGGCGGAGATCGTCGAGGAGCAGGACTACGACACCGAGCCCGACAGTTGGTTGCGTTCGGTATGAGTCGCCGCCGAAGCAGAAGGAGGTAACCGAGATGGTCGAGACCATGGACGAGCTCATCGCGCGCGTGCAGGGGCAGCTGTACCGGTTGCAGGATCTGACCGAGACGACGCAGGGGATTCGGGCGGAGGAGTCCTCGCCCGACGGCGCGGTGACGGTGACCGTCGACGGCAACGGCGCACTGGTCGGGCTGGAATTCTCGACGGCGATCAGCAAACTCTCGCCGGCGGATTTCGAGCGGGTGCTGGTGGAAACCGCGCATGCGGCGGCCTATCGCGCCTACGCCGAACGGGCCGGTGCGATCACGGCGTTCAACGAAGCGAACACATGAGGTTCAACGAAATTTTACCGGCGCTATGCGTAGCGCTGACATTCAACTGGTAGATAGAGTAACGAAACGCTAAGGGCTGTTTCGAGATTGGACGATGGCCATGAATCATGTTGCGGTAGTTCCCGATGCAGTTCGTGCCTACGCCGGTGCGTCGGCCGGCATGGCGGCGGGCGTCGCCCAAGCCGGTGCCATCGATCAGGCGGCGACAATCGGCGCGGTCGTGCCGGTGTTCGGCCTGATCGGCCAGGAGTTCCTGATGTCGTTCGCGTACGCGCAAGCCAATCACCTGACGTCGGTGGCGCAGCTGGCGGGCGTGCACGCCGGGACGGCGCTCACCGCCACGCAGGCGGCCGCCACCTATGAGGGTGCCGACGCGGCGGCCCGACTCGGTATCGCGGCGGTCGACAAGTAGCCATGACATTTCCCGGGGGAGTTCCGACCAGCGGCGCATCGCTGGATCCGACGGTGCTCGAGCTGATGCGCGGCAGCTCGCTGGCGCCCTTGCTCGACCAGCCGGTGGGCCAGGCGCTGAGTTCGATGGGGCTGCCGCAACTTCCGCAACTTCCCCAGTTCGTACAGCTGCCCGAACTGCCACCGTTGCCGACGATCGACCTGACCGCGCTCATGCAGCCGCTCACCCAGCTGGCCTCCGCGTTCGGCACCGGACAGCTCGGCGGTACCGGTACCGGTACCGACACCTCCTTCGATCCCACCGAGATGTTCTCGAATATCAGCTCGGTGCTGAGCACGGTGACCTCGCTCGGATCCACGGCGCTGCAGACGGTGATGTCACTGTGGCAGAGCGCGGCGGCATCGGAGGCGACGACGAAAGCGGCAGCGGCACAGGCCGACGGCGCCAAACTGGCCACCCAGAGCACCCAGGAGAAGGCGGTACTCACCGGCGCGGCGGGCAGTGTGGCGACCGGTGCGACGCAGTTGGCGGCAGTGATCGCGCGCTATTCGGCCACCGTGGCGCTGGCGCCGCTCTACGCCCTGACCCCGGTCGGGCAGGGTGTGCTGGTCGCCGCCACGGTCGAGGCGATGACCGAGGCGCTCGCGATCACCGCGGAGACCAAGGTCCAGCTGCTCGGGCACAGCGCGCAGATGACGCAGGCCGGTGAGAAGGTCGAGATCACCAACGCGCCGACCGGTGTCGACTCGTCGGAATCGTTGTCGCAGTTGATGAGCATGATCACGCCGTTGATCAGTACCGCGAGCACCGCGGTCTCCTCGCTGAGTTCGCTGACCGAGCAGGCGAGCTCGTTGTCGGCGACCACCGGTAAGACCACGACCTCCGACACCGGCACCGCCGACGAGGCGTTGTCCGCCGAGGAAGCCGCGGCCGCAGGCGGTTTCGGTGGCGGTGGCGGCGCGATGGGCGGCTTCGGCGGCGGCGGCGTGGCCGCCGCGGCGACGCCGCTGAGCCCGTGGCAGGGCGGCCGCGGCAGTGGCCTGTCCACCATGGGTGCCATGGGCACGGGCGGTACCGGCGCTACCGGCGGCACCACCACCTCGGCTACGACCAGCTCATCGGCTCCCGGCTACATGCCGATGGGCGGTGCCGCGGGTGCGGGTGCCCCGATGGCGCGGGCCGCCGACGGGGGCGGCAACGAAGCTGTGCACACCCAGCTCGTCACCGGCCATCACGGTGACGAGGTCGTCGGCGCGATCGACGGAGTATCGATGCCGGTGGTCGGCGCTGTCGAGGCCGCCACCACCGAAGCACCACCGGACAAAGAACTCACACTGTGACGACAGGAGTGGCAAATGAGTGACACCTTCGAATTCGATGCGGCCGCGGCGAGTAAGGCCGCCTCGGCACTGGACGCCATCGTCGATCGGCTCTCCACCGAGCTGACCGCGGTCGCACCCGCGCTGCATGTCGCGCCCGCGGGCGCCGATGAGGTGTCCGCGCGCGCCGCGGCCACCGCCAACGGCGTTGCCGACGACTATCTGACCGGAGCCGAGGCCGGCACGCGCGAGATGAGCAAGTTCGCCGCCACCTTGCGCTCGCAGGTCACGGAGTTCGATCGGATGGAATCCGACAACACCACCGGTTTCGGCGGCTGATGATCGAACCACCGCAGCCGGGTTTCACCGGTGTGGTGTGGGAGGCACGCGAGCCCCAACGGCTGGCCACCGAACTCACCACCGGTTCCGGTCCGATTCCGATGGCCGACGCGGCCGCCGCGTGGACGCGGCTGGCCGCGGCCCTCGGTGCGGCCGTGCTCGACTACGAGCAGGTGCTGACGACACTGCGCGGCGCCTGGCAGTCGGGGCGCAGTGACGAAGTGTGGCAACGGGTTTCCACCCTGCGCGACTGGCTGCTCGAGACGGCCGCCGCCGCGACGGCCAACGCTGCCAGAATGCACGCGCAGGTGCTGGCCTACGAAGTGGCGGCGCTGGCGATGCCCAACACCGCCGACATCGCCGCGATCGCCGAAATGCAGAAGGCGATGGAAGCGGTCGGTGCGGTGCTCGGCGCGCCGATCAAGGCCGTCGCGGCACACAACGACGCCGAGGCCGATATGGCCAAAGCCGTTGCCTCCCGGGTGATGCGCAGCTACGAAGCGGCCACCGAGCCGCTGGCCAACCCGTGGCTGCACGTCCCGCCACCTCCGATCGTGCCCGAGGCCGCGCTGGTGGCAGAGCAGTCCAGCGGTCAGACCGCATCGACGACGACAGCGTCATCGATGCCGGGGATCGGCATGCTGGGACTCGGCGGTCTGCCCGCACTGCCCGCGCCGGTGCAAACTGCCTATCGCGCACCTGTTTTCGCGCAGTCCGCGACCGCCGTCGCGCCGGCCGCGCAGCCGACACCGGTGGCCACCGCGGCCGGACACTCGACACCCATCGCGCCCGGGCCGATGGCGTCCGCCGCGGGCGGACAGGATACGGCGCGCTTCCCCCGGGCAGGCCTGGCCTACGAAGAAACCGATCAGCTGGTGGCCGAGGGCGAGATCCAGGCGGCTCCCGCGGTGCTCGGCGTCGTTGAGCGAGCCGCACCGCAGTCCGGAACCGCGCAGTCGGGCGGTGGGTCGTGACCACACTGACCAACGACTCGCTGCTCGCGGTCGCCGAACGCCTCGGCGTGCAGACGCTGCCACTGGTACTCGCCGTCGGACCGCAGCAGGACACGATCGACGCCTGGCAAGCCGCGCGCGACAGCGCCGTCGCCGAACTCACGGCAGGCGGCGTGTTCGACGGATACGGCGATGTCGAGCCGGGTTTGGCCGAGGCCATGTTCACGCTCACCGCACCCGAGGCCGAATTGGTCGCGCGCAGCTACGGCGAAGCGGAACAACGTCGAATCTGCCTGGCGCGCCGCGGTTCCCAGCATGCCGTCGCCGCGCGGACCGGATCCTCGTTCGAGGTATGGGCGCCGGGGATCGACGGATCGGACCGGGAACTCACGAGGCTGCTGCTCACCACGCTGCCCACCTGCCCGCAGGCCGACATCACCACCGTCAGCGTCTCCGCCGACGATCTGTCGCGACGCCTCGACGCCGCGAGTTCCACCTCCGACTATGTGGACGCGATGTACGCGCTCGGTATCGACGCGCACGAAGCGACAGTGCTCGGTGCGGCCTTCGGCTCCTGCCACGGCTACACCGAGATCACTGCCTCCGTCCACCACGACGGGCTGACCACCCTGGCTCCTGGCGCGGTCGCGGTGTACGACACCGCGCGCGGCCGGATCGTCGTAGCGCCGATGACGGCGCCCGACGGCCAGGTGTGGGCCACCATCACGCCGGGCACCGACCACCGCCTCACCCAGGCGATCGGTGCGCTCCTCGAGGGGCTTCCCGGTGGGGGGTGGCAGTCCAGATAGCCAACTCCCGTGTCACCCATCAAGAAGGAAAGGTTCGACAATGCCCCCTCAGGGATCAGTAGGCGTAGAAGCCGGCGGCGTAGACAATGTTGTGACGGCGCTCCAGACGACGATCAGCAATCTTCGTCGCTCGGTGAACGAGATCGACGGCGCGGCCCAGGCCGTCGTCAAAGGTTGGAAGGGTGACTCGCACGACGAGTTCGTCAAGGTCGCCGAGGCGTGGAACCAAGAGGCCTCCGACCTGAACACCAAGTTCGACCGGTTCAACGACGCCATCGACTCCGGCAAGAGCACCATCGTGAACATGGACCAGGGTGGTCTGTCCGGTGGCGGCGCGGCCGGTGGCGGCGGTTCGCACACCACTCTCAATTCCTGATCGCTTCTCCACGATCGCAATCGGTATCGATACGACAAGGAACTAGAGCATGACCATTCTTTACGATCCCAAGGCGATGAACGAGCTGTTCAGCGACCTGCAGGAGTTCGGCGGCAAGATGCGGGGTGAGATCTCCGAACTGGAGACCGCCGCGACCAACTTCAAGGCCGCGCTGACCGGTGACAACGCGCACATCAACTTCAGCAAGGCGCACGATTCCGTGCACACCGAGCTGAGCGACACCCTCAAGAAGCTCGACGATCTGGCCGCGGCGGTCGAGTCCGCGCTGAATCGTGCCCTCGAGGCCGACGGCAAGGTCGGCGACGGTTTCGCGGATTTCTGAATCTGCTCCGCGCGAAGGCCGACCGGGGTTCCGGTCGGCCTTTCGTCGTGCGTCAGCGGGCCGCTAGGGATTCGCCGATGTAGTGCATCTCGTCAGGGGTGGTGACCATCGTGACGGTGGCGGTGCCGGTGCTGGTCCGCACGGTGATGCGGTTGGGGGAGTAAGGGTCCTGGGTCAGCGTGACATCCGGGGCGACTTCGTCCGGATCGCGTTCGGCGGTGCGGATCTCGACAACGGTGGCGCCACCGAGGTGACTGGTCGGCACAATGCCGTCGTACACCAGGACCGTGGTGCTCGGGTACGGGGCCGCGGGCACCGGTGGCGGGCCGAGTTGCGGCTGCGGAGTGGCACCCGCGGCGCGCGGCGCGATCGAGAGTAGTTGGGGCATCGCCAGATTCGCGACCATCGACTGCCAGGCCTGCGGCCGGGCGGTGTGGACGACGGCGTGCGCGCCGAGCGCGGTGGCCCGCAGGATCACCTGCTGGGCGAGGTCGAGGTTGCCGATCACGTCGACATGGCGGGTACCTTCGCCGATCAGGGGCACGGCGATGCCCTGACCGGTCGCGTCGGCGCCGATGAGTTGTCCGCAGCCGGTGGTCGGCACGGCGATATCGGTGAGCGCGACGAGGGTGCCGCGGTAGCCGTCGCGGCCGCCGAGGTCGTCGGCGGCACCGATGGGCAAGGTGTCCAGCAGGATCCGGCGTTGGCTGCCGGGCAGTTCACGCAGACCGGGGAGCGGCGAGCCGGCCAGCGGCGCGGCGGTGTCGAACCGGACGACGGCGTTGAGCACGACGGTGTCGGCTTTGTCGTCGCGGCGGTCGGTACGCCGTGCGCCGGGGTGAAGGCGCAGGGTCACCGTCGTCGACAGGCTCGGGGTCGACCAGATCTCGGCCAGGCCGTTCGTGCCGATCATCGGGGCGGTGAGCTGATAGTGCGTGAGGTGGCGCTGCGCGGTCACGGCCTCGCGCTCCGACTCGTTGTGGCGCCGCTCGCGCTCGCCGGTGACCTGTTCGCGCAACGACTCGGTGCGCGCCGGTCGCTCCCGATGTTCGGTGGACAACCCGTGCGCCGACTCGATGAGTTGCGACGGATCGAACCCGTGGGTGAGTTGGCGCACCGCGCTGTTCATCTCGGTGGCGGTGAGCACGGCCGCGTCGATCCCGTGGGTGGCCAGGCGATTGGCGACCCGGCGGGTGGCGATGATCATCGTGCGCAGCGCGCCCTCGGCGCCGCCACCGCGCTTGCCGACAGCGGAGGCATTGGCGACCGGGTCCAGGCGCAGCACCAGCCAGCAGGTGCGGTGCGCGATGGCGGGCAGCGGGCCGAGGATGCGGTCGTAGAGGTGCGCCGCCGCCCCGATGCCCGCGGTCCGCGCGCCGGTCGCGATCACGTCGATGCTGACCAACTGGACGTCGAATTGATCGAGGCACCGCGCGATCTCGGTGATCGGCAACAGCTGGTCCGCGCTGAGCGAACCGCGGCGCAGCAGCGTCAACGCGTCCGGCGGCGGATCGATGCGCAGCATCGTCAGCAGCAGATCGCCGTCCCAGCGCACCCCGCAGCCGCCGCCCTCGGCCAGCGGCACGTCGAAGGCGGGTGCGCGGTCGATGGTGTCGGTGCGGCCGCGCAGCCTGCGGGCGATCCACCCACCGAACCGAACGGCCGGTGGGCGCCGCCGGATCGGCACGAGCCCGATGACCAGCACCGCGACCGCGGCGCCGATCGCGCCCGGCACCGATCGCGCCGTCGCGAGCACGACCCAGGCCACCATCGCGGCGAGCACCGCGACGGGCACGCAGGCCCACAGCGGGAAGATGCGGAAGAGCCAGAATTCCGGATCACGCAAGGTGTCGTAAACGTTGTCGCCACCGGTTTCCCCGGCGTTCATCCCATTGTTCAAAATCGTTGTCCCTGGCTGGCATACGTCGAATCATGGTGAAAGGCAATTCCGGAATTACGGTACCGTGTCGAGCGAGAACGTGATCATCGCAGCAATGGAGAACGTGTGCCGGCACAGCTGACAACCAAGGCCCAGGTCAACGGTTATCGGTTCCTCCTGCGCAGGCTCGACCATGCGCTGATCCGGCGTGACGTGCGGATGTTGCACGATCCGATGCGTTCGCAGAGCCGGTCCATGTGGGTGGGCGCGGTGCTCGGGCTGATCGTCGTCGCGGGCGCCGCCATTCTCGGTTTCCTGAAGCCGCAGGGTGCGATCGGTGACTCGCTGATCGTCACCGGAAAACAGAGCGGCGCGATGTATGTGGTCGTCGCGGCCAAGGACGGCACGAAAACACTGCACCCGGTGTTGAATCTGGCCTCGGCCCGGCTGATCGCCGGTACCGCCGAAGCGCCGAACGCGGTCAAGGACGACAAGCTCGAAGCCATGCCGCGCGGCCCGATGCTCGGCATCCCCGGCGCACCGGCGGCCCTGCCCGGCTCCGATCAGGGCGCGAGCTCGGATTGGACGTTGTGTGAGACCACCCAGCTCTCCGCCAGCGGCAGCGCTTCGGGCGCGACGGGCGGGCTCACCACCACCCTGGTCGGCAAGCCCGCACTGAACGATCGGATCGGGGCGGCACGCGCCGATGACGCACTGCTGGTGCGGCGCGGCGACAAGACCTACCTGGTGTACCAGGGCGTCAGGGCCGCGATCGACCCGGCCGATTCGGTGATCGCGCGGACCCTCGGCCTGTCGGGCCAGAAGCCTCGACCGATGGGCACCGGATTCCTCGGCGCGACCACCGAGGGACCGCCGCTGGTGGTGCCGACGATTCCGCAGGCGGGCGCTCCGGGTCCGGGCAAGCTGTCGAATGTGCCGGTAGGCGGGATCATCTCGGTGCCGGGCACAGACCGAGACGGCCGGGAAACGTTGTATGTGGTGCTGGCCGACGGTGTGCAGCCGGTCTCGGAGTTCACCGCGCAACTGGTGCGCAACGCCGACTCGCGCGGGATGCGTGAGATCGCCGTCGTCGCGCCGGACGCCCTCGACCGGATGCCGGTGGTGCACGTCCTGCCGACCGACGAGTTCCCCGAGCACAAGCCGCGCCTGCTCAGCGCCGAGGACGCGCCGGTGGCCTGTATCAGCTGGTCGAAGACGCCGGGAGCCGCTGTCGCGCAGGGTAAATCGGTCGACGGGCCGGCGGAGCGGGCTGCCCGCACGCTACTGACCGGCGCCGAGCTGCCGTTGGCGGCTTCGGCCGACCCGGTCGTGCTGTCGAGTGCCGATGGCACCGGCGACCGAATGGACGCGGTGTACCTGGCACCGGGCTCCGGTGAGTTCATCCAGGTCACCGGTACCGAGCCGGGTAGCCCCCGCCGCGAGTCCCTGTTCTATGTGGCCGACAACGGGGTTCGCTACGGCGTGCCGGATGCCGCGACCGCCGCCGTTCTCGGTCTGGGCGACAAGCCGCGGCTGGCACCGTGGGCGATCGTCGGTCAACTGGTTCCCGGACCGACCCTGTCGGCCAAAGACGCACTGACCAGCTTCGATTCGCTGCCCGCCGTCAAGTGACTCCGCGCTAGCGGCCCACGTTCAGGGTGGCGATGATGGCATCCAACGCCGTCCGCATATCGGATTCCTCGACGCGCATCAGCACGTCGTCGTCGATCTCGGACAGATCGACGTCGATGTCGTTGGCCAGCCGGAACTCGCGTTCCTCCTCGGCCGCCTCGATGACGTTGCGGATGAAACGGCCGTTGCCCGCGAGGTCGACACCGCGGCGCGGCTGTCCGCTCTGGTCGGTGCTCTCCAGGTTGTAGAGGTACTCGCACGATTCGATCAGGGCGGCCAGCGCCGCCTCGGAGAGCTGGGAGTCTCGGCTGCCCGCTATGATCTCGCCGATCCGCCCGAGCTCTTCCGGGGTGTAGGACGGGAACTGCAGACGCTTCGAAAAACGGGACGCCAGACCGTCGTTGGCGGTCAGCAGTCGATCGATCTCGCCGTCGTAGCCCGCGATGATGACGACGAGCCGATCGCGGTCGTTCTCCATCCTGGCCAGCAGCGTGTCGACGGCTTCGCGGCCGAACGCGTCACCGCCGGACAGGCCGGTCTGGATCAGGGTGTAGGCCTCGTCGATGAACAGCACACCGTCCATCGCGCTGTCGATCAGCTTCTCGGATTTGATCGCGGTGCCGCCGAGGTTCTGGCTGACGAAGTCGACGCGCTTGGCCTCGACCACCTTGTCGGTCTTCAACAGCCCGACCCCGCAGTAGATCTTGGCGACCACCCTGGCGATGGTGGTCTTGCCGGTTCCCGGCGGTCCGGTGAAAGCCAGATGCTGGCCACGGGATTGGCTCGACAGTCCCTTCTCGGCGCGGATCTTGGCCAGCTGTGCCGAGGACTGCAGCTTGGCGACCTGGTTCTTCACCGAGGCGAGGCCGACCTGCTTGTCGAGTTCGGCGCGGGCCGCCGCGAGCACGGTCTTGGCGCGGTCCGCGGCATCGGCCTGGTCCATCTGCGCCATGGTCGGCGCCGAGGCCGGATCCCACTTGTTCGTTCTGGCGTCGATGGATTCGCGGCTGGTGACGACGATCCGGAAGGTGCGGTCACGCATGGCCGTGGTGTTCGCGGTGAAATCGGGCAGCTGTGAGTAGACCTGCTCGAACAGCGCCTGGGCCTCGGTCTCGTTGCCCGCCTCGCGCAGGCACAGCCCGCGGTTGTACATGGCGGTGAACCGCGCCGACGGAATCGGCCCTGCCTCAGCCGCTTCCATCCGTCGGATCGCCTCACCGAACAGGCCGAGCTGGGCGCACGCGGTGCCGACCATCACGTGGGCGCCGGTGGCCAGGAAGGGATCTGTCCACTCGGCGGAGCCGGCGAGCACGGTCATCACGTCCGACCAGCGCTGCGTGTTGTAGTGCAGGACACCACGAATGTAGGTGCTGATCCGGTCGTCGATCTGCTTGTCCGGGTCCTCGGCGCGACCCCGGCGCAGGGCGGCGAGTTCGTCGAGCACCTTCTCCGCCTGGTCGTAGTTCTGGTCCTCGATCTGGCGAGCGGCCCAAGCCAACCAGATCTCGGTGAGCCCGGCGAGCGGGTAATCGATGTAGAGACCGGGCAGGAATCGACCCGCCATCGCGCGCGGCGCGAGGCCGAGCCTGCGTTGTTCGCGCCCGAGCGAGTCCAAGCTGGTGCGGTGCAGATTGAACAGCACCTCGTTGGTTACCTCGCCTGCGGCGGCGCGGCCGAGCCACGCGTCGCACATCGACGGATCCCATTCGGTGGCGCGCTGAAATGCCAGTTTGGCGTACTCGTTGTCGCGCGCGGACTCCTGGCCATCGATGGACAGGCCGAGCGACAGAACGCCTGCGTCGAAGGCACGCTGGGCTTGGCGAATGTCTGGCATGTGGTGTCGGACCCCGAAATCTTCGTCTGGTGTGTGCATTACGTTCAACCCTGGCGACGAAGCTACGATCGCGCCGGCTTGCCCTGTCCGTTAGATTAGGTAACGCTGCCGGGTGGTTGCAACGGAAGTAGTCAGCTACGACTGAGAGTTCATCACTGGTGTCGACGTTGTTAGGCAATGAACCCGAACTATGCCGTGTCTCGGTGATCGGGGGTGACACGCAGCTCGACATCGGACTGCCCGCCACTGTGCCGATCGCCGGATTCATCGGCGATCTGGTGTCGCTGATCCGCTCGCGTGATCCCCGGTTGCCCGACGGCGATGAGGATTCGACGCCGGTGCGCGCCCAGCACTGGACGCTCGCACGACTCGGACAGGACCCGCTCGCACCGAACCGTACGCTCACCGAGGCCGAGGTCTACGACGGCGAGCTGCTGGTGTTGAGCCCGGTGACACGCAAGGAATCGCCCGCGCTGTTCGATGATGTGATCGACGCCGTCTCCCGGCTCACCGCGGGTGAATTCCGCGGTTGGTCCGGCTCGGCGGCGCGCTGGACCGGCCTGGTGCTCGCCACCGTCGCCATCCTCGCCGCGCTGGCGCTGCTGGTCGTCTCGCGCGCTTCGGACGACCCGCTCGCCCCGGCCTTGGTGTTGCTCGTCGCCGGGATCTTCACCTCGGCCGTGGCCGGAATCGCGGCACGCAAATACCTCGACCCGATCACCGGGAACTGGTTGTCGCTGGACGCGTTGCTGTTGCTGTTCGGGGGCGGCGCGTTGCTCGTGCCGGGCGCACTCGGCGCCGCGCATGTCCTGCTCGGCAGTGTGGTGGTGCTCGTCGCCGCGATCGTGGGTCATCGGGTCACCGGGATCGGTGCCGGGCTGTTCGCCGCGGCGATCACGATGAGTGTGATCTCGGCGGGGTCGGCGACGGTGTCGCTGATCTGGGAGCCCGCGCAGCCGAAGTTGTTCGCCGGCGTACTGATCGCCGGGATCGTGCTGCTGTCCTCGGTACCGCGGTTGGCCGCGGTGACCGCACGTCTGCCCATTCCGCCGGTGCCGACCGCGGGCGGCGCGATCGACCCGGCCGACCACGAACAGCGCCCGACCATCGAGGGCATCGGCGCGATCGGTGCGATCGCCCTGCCCTCGGCCGCCGGGCTCGGCGAACGGGCGCGGGTGGCCAACCAGATCCAGACCGGCCTGGTCGCCGCCTGCGCGGCCACCGCGGGTCTCGGTGCGTTCGGCACGGTGAACCCGTTCGGTCCGATACATTCGGGCGGGGTCGCGTTGGCGGTGGTCACGGCGATCATCCTGTGTCTGCGCGGCCGCTCCTTCGCCGATCTCGGCCAGGCGGCGACGCTGATCGCCGGTGGTGCGCTGACGCTGATCGCCGTGGTCTTCGGTCTCGGTCTCGGGCACGGTTCGCTCGAATTCGGCGCGATCGCGATGCTGCTGGTCATCGCACTCGGCGTGGTCGGTTTCGGCGTGGTCGGCCCGCACGTCGAGGTGACGCCGGTGACGAGGCGGATGGTCGAGATCTTCGAATACCTGCTCATCATCACGATGATCCCGTTGGCGCTGTGGGTCATGGACGTGTACTCGGCCGCTCGCAACATATGACCCGGATATCCTGGTGGCGCACCCTGATTCGGTCTGCCTGTGCCGTGGCGATTCTCGCGGCGGTGGCCGGGGCTCCCGCACCCGCGGTAGCGATCGCCCCACCGAAGGTCGACTCGGGCGCGCTCGACGCGGCGGTGGCGCTCAGCGTCCGGCCTGCCCCGCTGGAACCCACCGAACAGCGTGAGCTGTGCGCCGAGCCGGTGCTGCGCGGAAGCGCGCCGAGCGAGCCGCCGATCGCGCAGCAGGTGCTCGACCTGCCCGCGGCGTGGCAGTTCAGCCGCGGCGCCGGGCAAAAGGTCGCCGTCATCGACACCGGGGTGAACCGGCACCATCGCCTGCCCGACCTGCAGTCCGGCGGTGACTACGTCAGCGACACCGACGGCACCGTCGACTGCGACGGGCACGGAACCTTGGTCGCGGGCATCATCGCCGCCAGGCCGTCGCCCGACGATGCTTTCGTCGGCGTGGCGCCGGAGGCCGAGATCCTCTCGATCCGCCAGCTCAGCCTCGCCTACGAACCGAAGGACCGGAAGGGCGCCGACAAGCCACCCGGTGAGCTGCGCAGCGACGGCTACGGCAGTGTGCTCACCCTCGCGGCGGCCGTCGTTCGCGCGGTCGACATGGGCGCCACGGTCATCAACATCTCCGAAGTCGCCTGCACCGCAGCTGGTTCGGATACCGCGGACAGTGCGCTCGGTGCCGCGGTGAAGCACGCCTACGAACGCAATGTGGTGGTGGTCGCCGCCGCGGGCAATGTCGAGCAGGGCGGTGCGTGCCAGACGCAGAACCAGGGTTCGGGGTGGGGTGCGGTGGCGACCGTCCCGACTCCGGCGTGGTTCACCCCGTACGTGCTGTCGGTGGCATCGGTGGACGCCAACGGGGCACCGTCGGCGCTGTCGTTGCGTGGGCCCTGGATCGGGGTCGCCGCGATCGGGCGCAACATCGTCTCGCTCGACAGCAAGCCGGGCGGGGGCGGGCTGGTCGACGGCGTGCAAACCGCCCAGGGCGTGCAGCCGGTCGACGGAACCAGTTTCGCCGCACCGTATGTGGCAGGTCTGGCCGCGCTGGTGCGCGCCGAGTTCCCCGAACTCAACGCCCAACAGGTGATCGACCGGATCATCCGCACCGCACACGGGCCGGGGCGTGGCCGCGATGACGCGATCGGGGCCGGACTGATCGATCCGCTCGCCGCGCTGACCGCACCGCTGCCCACCGACCCGGTGAGCACCGGCGCCGACAGCGGCCACCCGATCGCCGCCCCCGCCGCGCCCGCGGCGCCGGATCCGCGCCCACGACAGGTGGCGATCATCGGCTCATTGACCTTGCTCACTGTGCTCGGAATGGGTGCCGCACTCGGCTTTCCGTTCCGCGCACGGCGGGCTGACCTGAATTCGGATTTCGAGTAGAGGCAACGATGGCTACCGAAGGTTTCGTCCGACGTCCCCGGATCGCGCCACCGCGTGCCCCCGGCGGTGAAGTCGCGCTCACCCCGCCGCCGGAGATCCAGCGCGCGATCCCGTCGCCGCTGATGATGAAGCTGATGCCGGTCATCATGGTCGTCGCGGTCGTCGGCATGATCGCGATGATGGCGACGATGGGCCGAAGCCTGCTGTCGAACCCGATGTCGATGATGTTCCCGATGATGATGCTCATGTCGATGGTCGGCATGATGGCGGGCATGCGCGGCGGCGGCCCCAAGCGTGCCGTCGAGCTCAACGAGGAACGCAAGGACTACTTCCGCTACCTGGACCAGGTGCGAAAAGATGTGCGCGGCACCGGGATCAAGCAGCTGGAAACGCTCGGCTGGAGCCATCCCGAGCCCGCCGATCTGGCCTCGCTGATCGGCACCCGAAGGATGTGGGAGCGCCGCCCCAACGATCCCGACTTCGGACACGTACGTGTCGGCGTCGGCAGCCATCGGCTCGCCACCAAACTGGCCAGGCCGGAAACCGGCCCGCTCGAAGACCTCGAACCGGTCTCCACCGTCGCGCTGCGCCGCTTCGTACGCACCCACTCCGTCGTCCACGAACTGCCCACCGCGGTCTCGGCGCGCGCGTTCCCCGCGATCAATATCGGCGGTGATCCCGAGCAGGCCCGCGAGCTCGTTCGAGCCATGGTGATGGAACTGGCCACCTTCCACGGGCCCGACCACCTGGCCGTCGCGATCGTCTGCGCCGATCCCGACGCGCACTGGGCCTGGACGAAATGGCTTCCGCACCTGCAGCATCCGAGCCAGCGCGATGGACTCGGCTCGTCCAGGATGCTCTACACCTCGCTCGGCGAGCTCGAGTCGGCGATGCAGGTCGAACTGCTCGAACGCGGCCGCTTCATGCGCAATCCGCAGCCGACCCAGGGCCGGCTGCACCTGGTCGTCGTGATCGATGACGGCTATATCAGCGGCAACGAACGCATCATCAGCGAGTCCGGCCTCGATTCGGTCACCGTGCTCGACCTGACCGCGCCCGCCGACGGCCTCGCGGCCCGGCGCGGGCTGCAGCTGGTGGTCAGCGACGGCGCGGTGTCGGCGCGCAGCGCGGCGGGCGTGGAGCGGTTCGCCACCGCCGACGAGGTCAGCCTGGCCGAGGCGGAATCCTTCGCCCGCAACCTGGCGCGCTATCGGCTCGCGACAGCCGCGCAGATCGTCAGCCTCGGCGAGGGCACCACCGCGGACCCCGGCTTGATGGCGTTGCTGCGCATTCCCGATGCGGCACAGATCGATCCGGCTCGTGTGTGGCGCCCGCGGACGGCCCGCGAACGCCTGCGGGTGCCGATCGGCGTCACTCCCGACGGCACCCCTGTCGACATCGACATCAAGGAGTCGGCCGAGAACGGGATGGGCCCGCACGGGCTGTGCATCGGTGCTACCGGTTCCGGCAAATCGGAATTCCTGCGCACGCTAGTGCTTTCCATGGTCACCACCCATTCGCCGGACGCGTTGAACCTGGTCCTGGTCGACTTCAAGGGTGGCGCCACCTTCCTCGGTCTGGATTCGCTGCCGCACGTCGCGGCCGTGATCACCAACCTGGAGGAGGAGCTCTCCCTCGTCGACCGCATGAAGGACGCGCTGGCAGGCGAGATGAACCGGCGCCAGGAGCTGCTGCGCTCGTCGGGCAACTACGCCAACGTCACCGATTACGAGAAGGCAAGGGCTGCCGGCGTTCCGCTCGACCCACTACCCGCGCTGTTCGTCGTGGTCGACGAGTTCTCCGAACTGCTCTCGCAGAAACCGGACTTCGCGGAGCTGTTCGTGATGATCGGCCGACTCGGCCGCTCGCTCCACGTGCACCTGTTGCTCGCCTCGCAGCGCCTGGAGGAGAACAAGCTGCGTGGCCTGGAATCGCACCTTTCCTACCGCATCGGCCTTCGCACCTTCTCCGCCAACGAATCCCGTGCCGTGCTCGGCATCACCGACGCCTACCACCTGCCGAGCGTGCCCGGTGCCGGCTACCTGAAAAGCGATGCCTCCGAGCCGCTTCGGTTCAACGCCAGCTACGTGTCGGGGCCGTACGTGGCGCCCGCGGGCACCGTCACCGATGACGACGGCGCGCCCGTCGCGGGGCAGCGGCCGGTGGTCTTCACCGCGGCACCGGTGGAGGTCGCCGAACCGGATCGGGTCGAGGCCGAGGACACCGCTGTGCGCGGCAGGCCCGAGCTGCCACCGCCGCCGCCCAGCGGTCCCGTTGCCGAGGAGGGCGTGCCGGATTCGCTGCTCGATGTCGTCGTGAAGCGGCTCAACGGCCACGGCAGGCCCGCGCACGAGGTGTGGTTGCCGCCGCTGGAGGAATCGCCGACCGCCGACATGCTGCTGCCCGATCCGGACTGGCGCTCGCCCGTCAACCGGCACGGTCAGCTGTGGATGCCGATCGGTGTCATCGACAAGCCCTACGAACAGCGCCGCGACGTGCTCACGATCAATCTCGCGGGCGCGCTGGGCAATACCGCCGTCGTCGGTGGCCCGCAGTCGGGCAAGTCGACCACCCTGCGCACCATCATCATGGCCGCCGCCGCCACGCATACCCCGGAACAGGTGCAGTTCTACTGCCTGGATTTCGGCGGCGGCAGCATGGCGGGTCTGGTCGGCATCCCGCACGTCGGCTCGGTCGCCGGTCGCCTCGACGGCGACCGGGTGCGCCGCACCGTCGCCGAACTGACCACGCTGATGCGCCAGCGCGAGGAACGCTTCGCCGAGCTCGGCATCGAATCGATGGTCGAGTTCCGCAGGCGCAAGTTCTCCGCGTTCGAGGCGCGCCAGATCAACGGCACCACCGCGGCCGCCAACGATCCGTTGGCCGCCGACCGGTTCGGCGATGTGTTCCTGGTGATCGACGGCTGGGGGGCGATCCGCGAGGAGTTCGACCTCCTCGAGGCGCAGATCAACGCCATTGCCGCTCAGGGTCTGTCGTTCGGCATCCACCTGATGATCGCCGCTTCGCGCTGGGCCGAGATCAGGCCGGTGGTCAAGGACCAGGTCGGCACCAGAATCGAGCTCCGGCTCGGTGACCCGTCCGACTCCGAGATGGGTCGCCGTGTCGCGCACCAGGTTCCGGTCGGCAGGCCCGGCCGAGGCCTGAACGCCGAACATCTACACCTGCTGATCGCGTTGCCGCGCTTGGATTCCGATTCCGACCCCGGCACCATCGCCGACGGCGTCGCACGCGCCAAAGACGGTCTCGTCGAGCTCTACCAGGGCCGGCGCGCACCCGAGGTACGCATGCTCCCGCTGCGGTTCCCGCGTGAGCAGGTCTTGGCCACCGCGCGCGAGCAGGGCACCCAGCTCAACGGCACCAGGGTCGTCGTCGGACTCGACGAGTCCGAATTGCAGCCCCTGGTGCTCGATTTCGGGACCGAGCCACATTTCATGGCCTTCGCGGACGTGGAATGCGGCAAGACGACGCTGCTGCGCAACATCGTCATGGGCATCACCGAGCAGTCCAACTCCGACGAGGCGCGGGTGATCCTCATCGACTACCGGCGCACCATGCTCGGCGTTCTCGACGGCAAGCAGTTGGCCGGCTACTCCACCTCGTCGCAGACCTGCGGGCCGATGATCGCCGAGGTCGCCACCTACCTGTCCAAGCGGATCCCCGGCGCCGACATCACCCAGCAGCAGCTGCGCGACCGCAGCTGGTGGTCGGGCCCGGAGATCTATGTCGTCATCGACGATTACGACATGGTCGTCACCGGGTCGATCAATCCGTTCGCGCCACTGATCGAGTACTTGCCGCAGGCCAGGGACATCGGTCTGCACGTCGTGGCCGCCCGGCGCATCGGTGGTGCCTCCCGGGCGCTCTACGACCCGATCCTCGGCGCGATGAAGAATCTGTCGGTGCAGACGCTGATCATGAGTGGCTCGCGCGACGAAGGAAAACTCATCGGCGAGGTCCGCCCGAGCAAGCTGCCACCGGGCCGCGGCACCATGATCTCGCGCAGCCGCGGCATCGAAATGGTTCACATCGCGGACCTGCCACCGGTGTAGAACACCGCTGATCAGTCCAGAAGCGAGGCCGCCGAGAACCTCCGCTGCGTGCTCGTGGCGGTGAACCTCGGCGGCTGCCGGGACGGCCACGTCCCGGTCTGTCGTTCGAACAGCGCCTTGGACGGACCTGAGGCGCCCGGTCCCGCGACCCGAGCCAGCGCGAACCCGGCCCGGCGGTAATAGTTGTGGAGTGCGGTGTTGGTGGTCCACGCGTCGAGGCGGACCCACGGCCGATGTTCGTGGTCTGCCAGGTGCGCCGCGTGCGCGAGCAGGTGATCCCCGACCTGTCGACCCGCGAACCGCAGATCCACGATCATGAAATGCACGATCACCGACTCGGCCAGCTCCCAGGGCGACCACAGTCCCGGATCCGCCCGATGGTTGACCGTGATCGTCCCCGCCGACTCACCGTCGACCTCGCCGATCCAGGTTTCACCCCGATCCAGCGCCCGCCCGACCGCACCGGCGAAGATCTCGATCGGCCGCCCGCGCCCCGCCACCGTCCACTGATCCGACCCGCGCGCCGTCAGCCACGACGTGCGCTGGACGCGCAGGCGGCAGATCAGCGGCAGGTCGCCCAGAGTGGCCGGGCGCAGGCGCACCGTCATGGCAGCGCGACGGCCAACCCGGGTGCGATGCCTAAGGTCCGGGCGATGACGTCGGTGCCCGGGGTGTCGCCGAGCTGGTAGGCCAGCTGGTTGCGGCCCGCCAGGGAACGGTGGCGGGTGGCGCGGGTGACGCGTTCGTGGTTGGCGCCGATGCGCAGGTGGTCGAGCAGGACGGTGCCGGTGGCGACGCCGAGCACTGCCGCTTCCTCGGCGGTGGCGGCGCGGGCCAGCACGGTGTCGCGGTGGGCGGTCTCGCCGTAGCCGCGGTCGGCCAGGCGGCGGGTGGTGCCCTCGGGGATGTCGTGTGGGGAGTCGATGCCCGCGGCTTCGGCGAGGTCGCGGGGGTAGAAACTCACCTCCCACGACCACGGTTCGTGGTCCAGGTACTGCACGACCGTGCGGGCGAGCACCCAGGAATCGGCGGCGACGCCGAGCCAGCGCGCGACTTCGGTGTTCGCGGGTTCCATTCTGGTGCTGAATTGCTTGGAGGGTTCCCGGTTGGCCGCGCGCGCGATCTCCTCGAAGATGTCGTGCGCCGACTTGGGCCGATCGCGCCGGATATGGTCGGTGACCACCGACTCCAGGACTTCCTGGTTTCGCACGATGGTGCCGCGGGAAGTCGCTGTGTAGACGAGATTTTCGGCGACGAGCACCTGAATCGCGTTGCGCGAGGTGGTGATCGAGACCTGCATCTGATCGGCGAGCTCGGAGTGGCTCGGTAGCCGGTCGCCCGGTTTCCATGTGCCCGCGCGGATCTCCTCACGGAGGAGGTTCGCGATCCGGAGATAGGTCGGACCGTCCGCCATCATGCTCCTCGGTAGGTCGTGCAGGTAACGAAGTGTACTCGTATCGGTTACCTACGGCCGAGTAATGCTTGACAGAAAGCTTGCGAGGTTTATTGTAATGAACGTCCTGATCCGGTGCTCTGCGGCGATGACGGCGAGGCAACGTGGCTGGTTCGGAGAGTTCAACAGTTGTAATGGCTTTCCCCGACACAGTGCGGAGTGTCGATACCGCCGGGCTCCCGGCCGCTACCGGTCTGTTACCCCTCTCCGACATTCTCGTTCGGGCGTGTCGCGGACATCGGGTGGTCGGGGGACCGCTGCTCTGGTTCGCGCGCGACCTGGCCGTGCTGCACGAGAAACGCATCGTCGGGCGCGGGGGCCGGGTCGACACCGATCCGGTGGTTCTGCGCGAAATCGACTGTCGGCGTAGTGAACTGGTGCTGGCGATCGACGACTGGGTCCTGCGGGCCATCCCGCAGCACCGCCTCGGCGCCACGCTGCACACGGAGACCGTCGGCGCGGTCATCGACCGCATGGCCGAGGCCTCTGTGCGAGCGCACCACGCCCTGATGACGCGGGCAGCCAACGACGAGATGCTGCACTGCGCGTGGCACCACCTGGCCGAACTGGCCGACGCCTACGACGATCTGGTGCGTGACGTACTGGCCGGGCGCAGGCGGCTGCCCGAGTGGTGAGCCGACGCGTCGACCGCACCACGCCCGCGGTGTGACCGCGGGCGTGGGTATCAGCCGAGTCGGTGGTGATGGACGCTGAACTCGTCGGCCACCGTCGCCGCCAGTTCCACGTACGCGCGCTTGGTGGTCTTGTGCAAGCGGTGCAGGTCGATCTCGGCGCCCTCGGAGAGGTGCTCGTCGAACGGGATGATGTGAACGGCGCGGCAGCGGGACAGGAAGTACTCGCGCAGCTGCTGGACGCCGACGTTGGGTGAGCCCTCGCGCGGGAGGTTGATCACGACCACCGCGTTGCGGACCAGGTGGTCGTGGCCGTGCAGGGACAGCCAGTCCAGGGTCGCGGCGGCGCTGCGGGCGCCGTCGATGGCGGCCGAGGAGATCAGCACGAGCGAATGGGCGAGGTCGAGGACGCCGCTCATCGCCGAGTGCATCAGGCCGGTGCCGCAGTCGGTGAGGATGATGTTGTAGAAGCGCTGCAGGATGCGGGCCACGGCCCGGTATTCCTCGTCGTTGAACGCTTCCGACGCGGCCGGATCACGCTCGCTGGCAAGGACTTCCAGACGACTCGAGCCCTGGGAGGTGTGCCTGCGGACGTCGGAGTAGCGCTGGATCGCCGGGTCGAGCAGCAGGTCGCGCACGGTCGAGCGGGTCTGGATGGCGACGCGCTGCGACAGGGTGCCGAAGTCGGGGTTGGCGTCGACGGCGATCACCCGGTCGCCGCGGATCGAGGCGAAGATCGAGCCGAGACCGGTGGTGGTGGTGGTCTTGCCGACGCCACCCTTCAGCGAGAGGACCGCGATGCGGTAGTCGCCGCGCACGGGCTGACGAATGCGGGCCACGAGTTCCTGCAGACGCAGTTCCTCGGCGGACATACCCGGGTTGATCGCACCGCCGGACACGTGGTGCACGGCCTTGCGCCAACCGCTGCCAGGGGCCTTCTTGGCGCGCTTGACCGGGACGTCGTCGAGCGAGGGCTGGTAGCCCTGCGGCTGTGCGCCCCACCCCGGTTGGCCGTAGGGCTGCTGCTGGCCCTGCTGGTAGTTGCCCGGCTGCTGGTACTGCTGCGGCGCGTTCGGCTGCTGATATTGCTGCGCGTGCGTGCCGTCGGGCTGGTACTGCGGTGCCGGACCGTTCGGCGGGAACTGTTGCTGCGCACCCTGATTCGGCTGCTGGAACTGCGGAGCGGGGGAGCTATCGGGCTGGTACTGCTGCGCGTGCGTGCCGTCGGGCTGGTACTGCGGTGCCGGACCGTTCGGCGGGAACTGTTGCTGCGCACCCTGATTCGGCTGCTGGAACTGCGGAGCGGGGGAGCTGTCGGGCAGATACTGCTGCACGGGAGCACCGTCGGGCCGCTGGGCGACGCCGTCGGGACCGTACGTCGGTAGACCGTCCGGCTGCTGGTGCTGGGCCGGGGTGCCGTCGGGGCGGGGATACGGTGACGCGGCGTCGGCCGCCTGCACGAATTCACCCGAGCGATACCCGGTGTGCGCGGCGCGTGCCTGTTCAGCCGCGTTCGTGCCACCCTGTCGACTCGCCTGACCGTGCTCACCCGGCGCACTGCCCTGTAGCCGTGGATCCTCGGACCGGAACACCTCGGTCCGCCCATCCGGCGCATGCGTCGGCACGACCGGTGTCGGGTCACCGGGAACCGAGTTGTATTGCGTGGCGGGGTATGCCGGCGGCGGCACGTGCTCGCCCGATGCGTACGGCGACCGCTGCTCGGTAGCCGGCGGCCGCTGCGGAACTACGGACTCGCCGGAGCTGTAAGGCGAACCGTGCCGTGACGCGACCGCGTCCTCGTCGGGCACAGACCGCTCGTCGGCCGAGTGACGCGCACCGGTCGTCGGCGATTCAGCGGACTCCGCGACGGTTGTCGCCGTGGATGGTTCGGGCACCTCGGCGGCGGCTCGACGAGGTGGTGTGGCCTGCTCGGCCTCCTGGAACGACGACGGCGGTCGGGGTTCCACATCGGCGGACTGCTCGACCTCGCTGGGCGCGGGTGTCGACGGTGCGTCTGTGGCGGGTTGTTCGACCTCGTCACGTGCGGTGACCGGCGATGGCGCATGGTCTGCCTGCTCGACCGCATGGTCGGCGGTGACCGGCCGCGGTTCGGCGGTGGTCGACTGCGGCGGGACGGTCAGGCGCGGTGGGGCCTGGGTCGGGCGCGCGGGCGGGTCCGGCAGGGGAGGGGGCGGGGGAAGGTCGGGGCGCTGCTGGTTCGGGCCGAGCGGGGTGAAGCCGGTCGACGGCGGCGCGGGCGTACGGGTCGGGAGCGCGTTCGCGGCGTGATCCGCCGCCTCACTGGTCGGCGCGGGTGTTGCCGGGCCCGCGTGTGTATGGCTGCTGGTGGGCGACGGTGGGAGCGGAGGGGGCGTGCCGGTGGATGTCGGTGCGTGATCTGCCGGTGGCTGACTTGCCGACCACGGAGCGGCGGTCGACGCCTGACCGCCTGCCCATGGCGCCGGATCCGCGGCCGAGGGCCCCGGAATCGATGACGGGCCGTTGGCGTCCGGTCGCGGCGCCGGATCCGCCGACGACGGCGGCACGCCGACCGGCGGAATCAGCGGGTTCGGGGCAGCCTGCCACCCGGCGTTCGGCTGCGCGGGCGCGGCCTGCTGGTGCGGCTGCTGGTACTGCGACGCATCGCGGCCGGTCTGGTGTGTGGGCTGCTCGTAAGTGGGCTGCTCGTAAGTGGGCTGCGGACGCGGCTGCTCTTCGCGGCGGGGCTGCTGGTGGGACGGACCGGGGATCAGCGGGTCGGCGGGCTGCTGCGGGGTGGACCAGCCGGAACCGGACTGGTGGGTCGGCTCGGCGGGGCGTCGCTGGTCGACAGCCTCGCCCGGACGTGGGGCGGCGGCTTCTTCCTCGGCTTCGCGATCCTTGCGGCGGCGCCTGCCCTTGTCCTTACGCGGCGCATCGTCACCGCGCCCGCCCATGAAGCGGCGGCGTTTGGGTGCCTCGTCGATCTCGTCGTCCTGGGGCAGGTTCTCGACCGGAGCCTCGTAACCGACCTGTGTGACGTCGCTCTCCGACAGCCACGGCGGCAACATGGGGAGGCTGTCGTTGTTGCGGCTCACCGGCACGCCTCGCTCACCAGGGTCCCCCGATCTGATCGACCCACTTCTCCGACGCCGGTGAGTTTACGCGACAACCCCCACGGCGTGGTGGCCGCCTGGTGGCTCGACACCGCGCTCCGAACGGCGCGCTCGAAGGCCGTCCGATTGTGCGGCACGAGGCCCGGTCAGGGTGTACGGTTCGGGGCACTTTTGCCTCTGGCCGCCCGGCCCGGTAAGCTTGAGCGGCGGTGCACCTATGCGCCGACTGTTCGCATGCATGTCGACGGGCTCTTGGTTGACACCACACAGCGGACGGCCATCAAACTCAGGTTGAGCGTAACCGGGATCGCGGAGGATATGGCGAAGAAAGACGGGGCCATCGAGGTCGAGGGTCGAGTTGTCGAGCCGCTGCCCAATGCGATGTTCCGGATCGAGCTCGAGAACGGTCACAAGGTTCTCGCGCACATCAGCGGAAAGATGCGGCAGCACTACATTCGTATCCTTCCGGAAGACCGCGTGGTCGTCGAGCTGTCGCCGTACGACCTCTCACGCGGCCGGATTGTCTACCGCTACAAGTGATGCCTGACGGCGTCGCGAGCCTCACCGGCGCGCGGCGTCGCACAGTGTCCCGGCAACGGGGCGCACACCAGACTTCCCCAGTCCTCTGGCTGGGGAAAAACTGTGTTCACACCACCTGTGTGGACCAATACAAGATTGGACTGACGTGAAGGTTAATCCGAGCGTCAAGAAGATCTGCGAGAAGTGCAAGGTGATCCGCCGTCATGGTCGGGTCATGGTGATCTGCGACAACCTGCGCCACAAGCAGCGTCAGGGCTGATTCGGCGTTCCCGAGGCTTGCCGAGGGGCCGTTCTATGCAGCACCACCGGGCACCGATCGTCTGATCGGACTGACCGAAAGAAGCACTCCCAGTTCCAGCGTGTACGTACGTGTGCACGCCATCCACCGGCACGGAGGCCGGTGCCCCCACTTTGTACACGGGGGGACGGACGGGGAGCAGACCTCCGCAACCATTAAGGAACATGCCACATGGCACGTCTGATGGGCGTTGATCTCCCGCGCGAAAAGCGCATGGAGATCGCGCTGACCTACATTTTCGGAATCGGGCGCACCCGCGCCACCCAGATCCTGGCCGAGACGGGCGTCAGCCCCGACCTGCGCTCCAAGGACCTGAGCGACGACGACCTGGCGAAGCTCCGTGAGTTCATCGAGGCCACGGACTACAAGGTCGAAGGTGACCTGCGCCGCGAGGTTCAGGCCGATATTCGCCGCAAGATCGAGATCGGCTGCTACCAGGGCATCCGCCACCGTCGTGGCCTGCCCGTTCGTGGTCAGCGCACCAAGACCAACGCGCGTACGCGCAAGGGTCCGAAGAAGACCGTCGCCGGCAAGAAGAAGTAGGGATAGCGTATGCCTCCGAAGAGCCGGGCCGCTGGCCCGAAGAAGACTCAGAAGTCGCGTCGCCGGGATAAGAAGAACATCCCGCACGGCCACGCGCACATCAAGAGCACGTTCAACAACACCATCGTCTCGATCACCGACCCCGAGGGCAATGTCATCTCGTGGGCGTCGTCGGGTCACGTCGGTTTCAAGGGTTCGCGTAAGAGCACCCCGTTCGCCGCGCAGCTCGCTGCCGAGAACGCTGCCCGCAAGGCGCAGGAGAACGGCGTCAAGAAGGTCGACGTGTTCGTGAAGGGCCCGGGTTCGGGCCGCGAGACCGCGATCCGTTCGCTGCAGGCCGCAGGCCTGGAAGTGGGCTCGATCTCCGATGTCACTCCCCAGCCGCACAACGGCTGCCGTCCGCCCAAGCGGCGTCGCGTCTAATAGCGGGAAAGGAAAAAGCTCAAAATGGCACGTTATACAGGCCCCATCACCCGCAAGTCGCGTCGTCTGCGCGTCGACCTCGTCGGAGGCGACCAGGCGTTCGAGCGTCGTCCTTACCCGCCCGGCCAGCACGGCCGCGCGCGGATCAAGGAATCCGAGTACCTCATGCAGCTGCAGGAGAAGCAGAAGGCTCGCTTCTCGTACGGCGTCATGGAGAAGCAGTTCCGTCGTTACTACGAAGAGGCCAACCGCCTCAAGGGTAAGACCGGCGACAACCTGCTCCGTCTGCTCGAGTCGCGTCTGGACAACGTCGTGTACCGCGCCGGTCTGGCCCGTACCCGTCGTCAGGCCCGTCAGCTGGTCAGCCACGGTCACTTCATCGTCAACGGTGTCAAGGTGGACGTCCCCAGCTTCCAGGTCTCCCAGTACGACATCATCGATGTCAAGGAGAAGTCGCTCCCGACGCTGCCGTTCCAGGTGGCTCGCGAGACCGTCGGCGACCGTCCGGTCCCCGGTTGGCTGCAGGTCGTCCCCGGCCGCCTGCGCATCCTGGTGCACCAGCTGCCCGAGCGCGCGCAGATCGATGTGCCGCTGCAGGAACAGCTCATCGTCGAGTACTACTCGAAGTAAGCGCTTTTGGTGGGGGCTGCTCACACAGCAGCCCCCGCAATCACTGACGAGGCATCAAATAGCGGATGCCCTGAACAGGAAGTAGATCCTCATGCTGATTTCCCAGCGTCCGACACTGACCGAAGAGGTTGTGGCGGAGAACCGCTCGAAGTTCACCATCGAACCCCTCGAGCCGGGCTTCGGTTACACCCTCGGCAACTCGCTGCGTCGTACCCTGCTGTCCTCCATCCCGGGGGCCGCGGTCACGAGCATCCGCATCGACGGCGTCCTGCACGAGTTCACCACCGTTCCCGGCGTGAAGGAAGATGTCACCGACATCATCCTGAACCTCAAGGGTCTGGTCGTGTCCTCCGAAGAGGACGAGCCGGTCACCATGTACGTGCGTAAGCAGGGCCCGGGCACCGTCACCGCCGGTGACATCGTCCCGCCCGCCGGCGTCATCGTGCACAACCCGGACATGCACATCGCCACCCTGAACGACAAGGGCAAGCTCGAGATCGAGCTCGTCGTCGAGCGGGGTCGCGGTTACGTGCCCGCCGTGCAGAACAAGGCGACCGGCGCGGAAATCGGCCGGATCCCGGTGGATTCGATCTACTCCCCGGTGCTCAAGGTGACCTACAAGGTCGAGGCCACCCGTGTCGAGCAGCGCACCGACTTCGACCGTCTCATCCTCGACGTGGAGACCAAGAACTCCATCACGGCCCGGGACGCGCTCGCTTCGGCGGGTAAGACCCTGGTCGAGCTCTTCGGCCTGGCCCGTGAGCTCAACGTCGAAGCCGAGGGCATCGAGATCGGCCCCAGCCCGGCCGAGGCAGATCACATCGCCTCGTTCGGTCTGCCGATCGAGGACCTGGACCTCACCGTCCGGTCCTACAACTGCCTCAAGCGCGAGGGTGTGCACACGGTGGGCGAGCTCGTTGCCCGCACCGAGTCGGACCTGCTCGACATCCGTAACTTCGGCCAGAAGTCCATCGACGAGGTGAAGGTCAAGCTCCACACGCTCGGCCTCTCGCTCAAGGACAGCCCGGCGTCGTTCGACCCGTCCTCCGTGGTGGGTTACGACGCGAGCACCGGAACGTGGAGCGACAGCGGCACGTTCAGTGATACCGACGGCGGCGAGCAGGACTACGCCGAAACCGAACAGCTTTAATACGCCCAGGAGAAACCCACAATGCCCAAGCCCAAGAAGGGCCGCCGGTTCGGCGGCTCGGCGTCGCACCAGAAGGCGATCTTCGCCAACCTGGCCACGGCGCTTTTCGAGCACGGTCGGATCACGACCACCGAGGCCAAGGCCAAGGCGGTGCGTCCCTACGCCGAGAAGATCATCACCAAGGCGAAGGCCGGCAGCCTTGCCGACCGTCGTGAGGTCATGAAGGACATCCGCAACAAGGATGTCGTCCACGTCCTGTTCGCCGACATCGGCCCCTCGTTCGAGGGTCGCGAGGGTGGCTACACGCGTATCACCAAGGCGCTGCCGCGCAAGGGTGACAACGCGCCGATGGCCATCATCGAGCTCGTCCGCGAGAAGACCGTGACCAACGAGGCCGATCGGGCCCGTCGTGTCGCCGCTTCGCAGAAGACCGAAGAGGCTCCGGCCGCTGAGGTCGTCGACGAGACCGTCGTCGACGAGACCGTCGTCGACGAGACCGTCGCCGACGAGACCGTGGCTGATGCCCCGGCCGCCGACGAGGCCACCGAGGACAAGAAGGACGCCTGATTCTCAGGAGTTCTGCCGAGCCCGTCACCCTTCGTGGGTGGCGGGCTCGGTTCTTTTCCGCGTGCGAATTCAGGAGGATGGCATGACTCGGGTGCGGCTCGGGATCAGTTATGACGGCACCGATTTCACCGGCTGGGCACGTCAGCCGGGGTTGCGCACCGTGCAGGGTGTGCTGGAGGAGTCGCTGTCGAAGGTGTTGCGTGAGCCGCTGCAGCTGACGGTCGCCGGGCGCACGGACGCGGGCGTGCACGCCGAGGGGCAGGTCGCGCACTTCGACACGGAGTCCGAATTCGACGCCGACAAGTTGCTGTACCGGATGGCCAAGTTCCTGCCCAAGGACGTGCGGATCACCGAAATCCGCACCGCCCCTCCCGAGTTCGACGCCCGCTTCTCCGCGATGCGCCGTCACTACGCCTACCGGCTCACCACCGCCCCCTACGGCGCCCAGCCGTTGCAGGCGCGCGGGGTGGTGCCGTGCAAGCCTGGTGTGGACCTCGAGGCCATGCGCGCCGCCTCACGAAACCTGTTGGGCCTGCACAACTTTGCGGCCTTCTGTCGCCGCCGTGAAGGCGCCACCACCATTCGCGAACTCCAGCGCTTCGACTGGGAGCGCGATGGCGAGCTGCTCACCGCCTACGTGAGCGCCGATGCCTTCTGCTGGTCGATGGTCCGCAGCCTCGTCGGTGCTGTCCTCGCGGTCGGTGAAGGCCGCCGCGCCCCCGAATGGACCACGACCCTGCTCACCGAAACCGAGCGCTCCAGCTCGGTCACGGTCGCCCCCGCCCACGGTCTGAGTCTCATCGCCGTCGACTATCCCGCCGACGCCGACCTCGCGGCCCGCAACGCCCAGACCCGGGAATCCAGAACTGTGCCGGTGCCCGAAGGTGGTTGCTGCGGCGATTAATCGCCGCAGCCGTTCTCCGAATCCTGTGACGCCGGAACTGTCGAGTGGCGATTCGATATTAATTCGAGACTTTTCCTACCTCACAAGAATGGGGAGTATTTTTTGTCGAATCGACGGGATGCGGTGGTGGCACTCACCCTATCGGTGTGGTAGCCGGTAACGGTGCTAGATTTCTCAGGCGATGGATACTTCCTCGGCCACCTCGTTCGACGAGTGGGAAGCGGTCATGGAATGACGCCAGACGAATTCCGGACGGGCCCGCGCCCGATCGCGGTGGAATAGCGACATCGGCGATGACGTCGTTCGAGGGTTTTCCCGAGATCTGCTCGACCGCGCAGGTCGCGGAGCGGGACGCGTTCGGGCACTGGGAACAGTTGGTCACCGGCGCGATCACCGAGGTGTCGATCGCGCCCACCGTGGCGCGCCCGTTCGAGGGGCGGATCAGGTCGGCCGATTTCGGTGACATCTCGGTGGGCACGGTGGTCGCCGAGGGCCATGAATTGCGCCGTACGCGGCGGCATATCGCCAGGGCAGACGATTTCCATGTCATCGGTAGCGTCGTGCTCGCGGGACACGCCCAGGTGGAGCACGCGGGCAACCGGGTCGAGCTGACGCCGGGCGCGATGATCTTCTACGACACCTCGCAGCCGATTCGGTGGCGCTCGGACGGCCTGATCGAAGATCTCACGGTCCGGGTGCCCCGGCAGCGGGTCGTCGACTACCTGGGCATCCGTGCCGATGTGCTGCCGGCCGGGATGGTGATCGGGGAAGGCGGCGTCGGGCTCATGCTGGCCAGGTTCTTCCGTCAGGTCGCCCGACTGCACAGCACCGATCCGGCGTCGGCGGCAGAGCTCGCGGGCAGCGGCATCGACCTGCTCGGTGCGGCGGCCACCATTGCCGCGGGCGGGCGACCCGGCCGGGCGCAGATCGCGGCGGTGAACGGCCAGCAGGTGCTGGACTATCTGCACGCCAACTTCACCGACCCCGGGCTCACGATCGAGCGGATCGCGGACGCCTGCCGGGTGTCGCGGCGCACGCTCTATCGGGTGGTCGCGGAGTTCGAGGGCGGACTCGGGGCGGTGCTGCGCGAATTGCGGTTGGAACGGGCGCGGGTGTTGCTCGCGGCGGACGATTTCCGCTCGGTCGCGGCGGTCGCGACCGCGTCGGGATTCGCCACCGAGCGACAGTTCTATCGTGCGTTCCAGACGGCGACGGGCATGACGCCGGGTGAATACCGGGTAGTAGCTCGTTCCGGCGCCCACATCGGATAGCGATGACCGTCAAGCCGGGTTAGGTGATGTGCCTCACATGGAGGTTTCACCTTGAAAGACTCGTGTTGGATATCCGCTGGAATCGTCGGTGATAGATGCATTTTTGATGTCGTCAAACCATCCCATTCGGAAACAGTCGATGGAAATTGGACAGTTGATCTGGCAGGCTCGGCCCCGGGCGAGCCCGACGATTGTGCGACGCCAACTGTTTGCTGTTCGACTCGGATAGGGAGCGAGGTGGTTGGCATGGAGGTCGCGCAGACCCGTGCCGGAGTACGCGAATCGTTTGCCGAATGGGAGTCGCTGCTGTCGGAGAGCTACGTCCCGCTGATGGCGGATCCGAGCGGTGACGGCACCTTCCACGGCCGAATCGAGCGCAGCAGTCAGCCGGGCTTCGATCTGTCGACGGTCAGCGCGAGCAGCCAGCGCATCCGCCGCACCCGCCGTGGAATCGCGAATACCGACGGGGAGTTCCTGCTGGTCTCCATCCTGACCGAAGGTTCCGGACTGCTGCACCAAGACGGTCGAATCGCGTTGGTCCGCCCCGGTGACATGGTCTTCTACGACACCTCGCGCCCGTATCACTGGGACCTCGGCGGTCCGTGGTCGCAGGTCGTCGTGCAAACACCACTCGAGGTCCTGCGTCAGCACCTGGGCCCCGGCGGTTCGCCGTTGCCGACCGCGCTGACGGTCACCGCCGACAGCGCGGGCGGGGTGGTCGCCGGCTTCTTCCGCGATCTGGCCCGTATTCAGCAGAGCGCCCCTGGTCACGCGACGGTGTTGGCCGACAACGGCGTCAAACTACTGGCCTCCGCGGTCCGGCTGGCCTCGGGGGAGATCCCGTCGGGTCAGCCCGCGCAGGCGTTGTCCCGTGAGCAGGTACTCGCGTTCATGCGGACCAGATGTGCCGACCCCAGCCTGACGATCGACGACATCGCTCGTGCCTGTCTGGTGTCGCGCCGAACGCTGTACCGGCTCTTCGGTGATGTGGAGGACGGACTCAGCGCGGTGTTGCGGCGCATGCGGGTGGAATGCGCGCGCACCCTGCTCGCCCGCGACCCCGGCCGGGCGACGGCGACCGTCGCGCTCGCGTCCGGCTTCGCCTCCGAACGACATTTCTTCCGGGCCTTCCGGCTGGAGACGGGGATGACCCCCGGCGAATTCCGGATGCTCGCGTCGAGTGCGCTGTCTATCTGATGCCGCCGTTCCCACGCGATATTCGGTAGACCCTTAGCGAAACTCATTGCAATCGGCGGATTGGCACAAACGGTCAGTTGGCTGGCACAGGATGACAGTTTGTGTGGCGCCATTCTGCGGGAGAGTGAATTGAACACTCTTCACTGGTTGAGCGACAAGGGGGCACGATGAGTCGGGTACGCGTGGCAGCGGTGCAAGCCGAGCCGAAGTGGTTGAGTCTGTCTGCCGGAGTCGAACAGACAATCGAATACATCGAGTCGGCCGAACGTGGCGGCGCGCAAGTGCTTGCTTTTCCGGAGACATTCCTGCCCGGATTTCCGTGGTGGATGTGGCTCAATTCGGTCGATTGGGGTGAGGAATTCCTGGCCAGGTACCTGGCCAACGCGCTGACCGCCGACGGCCCCGAACTGCGTGCCATCGCGTACGCCGCCCGGCGCACGGGCGTGCACGTGTCCATCGGATTCGCCGAGCGGGCCGGACACGAGGTCTTCATGTCCCAGGCGTTGATCGATGCCGACGGCACCATCGCCGTGGCTCGCAAGGCGGAACCGACCGGGCTCGAGCGCACTGTCTTCAATGCCTCGCCCGGTGGGGAACCGCTGGTTCGTGACACCGTGCACGGCCGGATCGGCGTACTCGGCGGCGCCGATCATCTCCGCGCCGACCTGCGTGGACAGATGCACGATCAGCGCGAGCAGATCCACGTCGCCGCGTGGTCGGGCTTCACCGTGTACTACGGGGAGGGCAAGGAATGGGGGCCAGATCTCAATACCGCCGCCAGCGTCCGCTACGCGATGGACGGGTCGACCCATGTCATCGCGCCTGTCGCGGTCGTGCCGGTGGCGGGCTGGGAGGTCGTCGACGCGCGGATGCCGGAGCGGCGGCTGCTGCGTGGCGGCGGTGGGGTCTCACGGATCTTCGGACCCGGTGGGCTCGAACTCGCGACGCCGCTGGCGGAAGGCGAGGAGGGACTGCTCTACGCCGATCTAGATCTCGGACGGTTCGTGCGCCCGGCCACCGCCGCTGTGCCCCGCGGTGAGCGCTCGCAGCCGCTCCGGGTGCCGAGCGGTCGGATCGTGCGGCGTGAGCCGGTACGCGTCGGACTCGCGGGGGGCTGAGGCGACGGCCGCGAACCACAGGGCGACGAAGCCGGACGTCATCGCAGCGGCACCGAGACATCGGCGCCCGCTTCACGGGTCAGCCGCGTGTTCACCTTGGCCAGTGTGGGCGTGGGGACGAATCCGCCCGCCAGCAACGCCTCACCCTGTCTGAACCATGGCGCCCGGGAGAGCAGGCCACTCGGCGCGTAGCCGAAGTAGGTGCCGAGCTCCTCGAGGTCGGCTGGGGAGGTCATCTTCAGCAGGGCGAGGTTGTCGCATTGCGAGATGATGCCGGGGTGCACCTTCGACGGTCGTTGTGTCGAAAGCAGTAGCCACATCCCGAATTTGCGGCCCTCGGCGGCGATCTGGATCAATCGCTCCCGCACCGCGACGGCTACCGGGGATTCGAGTCGGGGCGAGGCGAGGTTGTGAGCTTCGTCGATCACCAAGAGCACCGGACGGCGTTCCTCACGTCTGGCCCACAGATCGTCGAGCAGCGACAGGGCGACGACGAGTTGCTGGGCGGGCGTGGAGAATCCGCCGAGGTCGAGGACCGTCACGTCGGGCCGCTCGGCGACGATGTCGGTGACCGCCTGATCGGTTCCCGCCCAGACCTCCCAGTCGAGCAGTCCCAGGTTCTCCACGCGCATCGCGAGGCGTCGGCGAGCCGGGTTCTCGACGGCGCGCAGGTTGTCCAGGACATCGTGGAGTTCGCCGGTCATCGCCGTCGAGAGATGGATCAGTTCGTTGAACTCCTCCCTGTCGGCCACCGGATCCAGCTGCAGTACAGCGGCCTTCGAGGTCAGGGGCATGTCGATGAACTTCGCCCGCAGGCGACCGGGCGGTTCGGATTTCGGTCGCAGGACGCGGATATCGCGCTCCCGCAGGGCCTGCGCGGTGGGGCCGGTGGCGCCGGGGATCACCTCGCCGATGCGGACGAAATCGGAATTCGGGTCGAAGATGACGATCGGCAGCGCGGTGTGCGCGATCAGCTGCTCGAGGACGACGCCGAGGGCGTACGTCTTGCCCGAACCGCTCTGTCCGCACCAGAACGTGTGTCGGTTGAAGCGGGTGGGGAGCAGTCGAGCCGGGCCGCCGGGTGCCGACAGGCTCACGCCGATCTCGAGTTCGGCGCCGGTGGTGTGGTGGAGCGCGGTGACGGTGTCGCGATCAGCGGGGCTGATCTCGCCGCCGTCGAAGGCGTGACTGGCCCTGGTGTCGATGCCGTCGTCGGTGAGTTCGCCGATCAACCTCCCGCGCAACCCGACGGGCGCCGTGGCCGTGCGCTCCTCGACCAGTGCGAGCTGCCTGCGCCCCGCGCAACTGACAACGATCAGAGATCCGGCGGGGAAGGGGCTGGCCGCGGCGTTGTCGACGACGAACGAGCGTCCGTCCTCCGAGCGCGCGGACACGACAGCGGAATCGGCAGACATGGACGTGTCCTCCCGGTGGCGCATAGACGAGCATCCTGCTGGCAACCACCAGTAAACACGGCTCGTTCACGTCTGCCGGTACACCGCGCGCACGTGTGTCGGGCGCTGTCCGCGGCACTCGTATCGGAGCGTGCTGAAAGGGGCTTGCGCAGTGGGGTTTTCCCTGGTCAGGACCGAATGAAAGTGCATTTGCAATTGCATTCCGGGTGCGGGGCGGGGGTATTCTGTGGGCGATGCCGCGGGGGCGGCAGTGCCCGATTCTCGTTTCCGGAGGTCGCCTGTGGCGAACGAAACGACGACGCTGGAGTTCTCGGCGCCGACACCGCGCAGCGCGGAGTTCGAGCAGTGGGAGGCGTTGATGACGAAGACGTATTTCCCACTCGCGCTCGATCCCACGTTGGACGCGCCCACGTTCGGCAGGCTCACCAGCAGCGCGTTGCCCGGAGTCGCCGACTTCTCGCTGACCGCGCTCGCGGGTGGCAATCAGGAATTCCGGCGCACCAAGACGCATGTGGCCTGCGCGGACGAGGAGTACCTGCTGGTCAGCATTCAGGTCGCCGGTCAGGCCAGACTCACCCAGGACGGCCGCTCGGTGCTGCTGAAGCCGGGGGAGATGACGTTCCTCGACACCGCGCGGCCCTCGCTCTGGCACGACAGCGTGTCCTACGAGCAGGTGCTCGTGCGAGTGCCGACGCGGCTGCTCCGCTTGCAGCCCGGACTCGCCGAGGTCCGCATCCCGACCGCCACCGCGATTGCTCCGGACAGCCCGGCGGGCGTGGTGGCCACCTACTTTCGTGAGCTCGCTCGGGTCCGCGCGCAATCGCCCGCACAGGCCGACATCCTGGCCAGAAGCGCGCTCGACCTCCTCGGCTCGGCGGTGCTGCTCGCCGCGGGGAGCGAACCTGTCGAGGCGCCTGCCGACGCGCTCAGTCGCGAACACGTCATGGTCTACCTTCGAAAGCGTTGCACCGACCCGGAATTGACCGTCGACGAGGTGGCGGCGGCCTGTCATATCTCGCGCCGCACGCTGTTTCGAATCTTCGACGGCACCGGCGACAGCCTCAGTGCCACTCTGCGCAGATTGCGGGTCACGCATGCGCAGAAGCTGCTGGCCCGCAAGAGAAACCACCCACCCGCGGCTGTCGCCTACGCCTCGGGATTCGCCTCCGAACGGCACTTCTATCGGGTGTTCCAGCAGGAAACCGGGATGACGCCCGGCGAATATCGGCAGTGCCACATCGGCTGATCAACATGGCACCGATTGTCAGAGGCTTGGCGCGGGAGGACTGTGAGCACGAACGTTCTCGCATCACACTGGATTTCGTTGGACCAGTGCGGTACGAGGAGCGATCACGATGTCGATTCGGATCAGGGCGGCAGCGGTGCAGGCCGAGCCTGCGTGGCTGCATCTGCCCGCGGGCGTCGCGCAGACGATCGGCTTCATCGAGGATGCCGGGGCCGGTGGGGCGCAGCTCGTCGCGTTTCCCGAAGTCTTCCTCCCGGGCTATCCGTGGTGGCTGTGGCTGAACTCGGTCGACTGGGGGTCGGAGTTCCAGTCGCGGTACCTGGCCGATTCGATGACCAGAGACGGCGTCGAGATGCGAGCCATCGCCGACGCGGCGCAGTGGGCGGGGGTGCGGGTGGTGCTCGGGTTCGCCGAGCGGGCCGGCGACGAGGTCTACATGGCGCAGGCGATGATCGGCCCGGATGGGCAGGTGCGGGTGGCGCGCAAGCAATGGCCGACGCCACTGGAACGTGAAGTCTTCGCCGACGGTGTGGCGCCGTCGGTGGTTTACCACACCGAACTGGGCCGGGTCGGCATCCTGGGGGGAGCCGACCATGTGTGCCCGGACCGGCGCGTGGACCTGTGGCGGGAGCAGGTCCACGTCGCCGCGTTCTCCGGATTCACCGTGTATCACGAGGTCACTGACGACATCGTGGTCGCGGTGAACAGTACGGTCGCCGAGCAGTACGCGCGCGACAGCGGAGTCGTGGTGATCGCGCCGACGGCACTCGTGCCGATGACCGGCTGGTCGGTCGTCGACACGCGTTCGCCGCAACATCTGCTGCTCAGCGGCGGCGGCGGGGTGGCCAGGATCCTCGGCCCGGACGGCCGCGATCTGGTGCGGCCGTTGCCGCCCGGCAAGTCGGGGCTGCTGTTCGCCGATCTCGACCTCAGCCGGGCGTGGCGACCCGCGATGTCAGGATCTGACCAACCGGGCGATCGCGTCGGTGGCCTCTTTGATCTTGGCTTCGGCCTCGGGTCCACCGGCGATCGCCGCGTCGACGACGCAGTGTGAGATGTGATCCTCGAGCAGCCCCATCGCGACGGCCTGTAGTGCCTTGGTCATGGCGGAGACCTGGGTGAGGATGTCGATGCAGTACTTTTCCTCTTCGACCATCCGCTGGAGCCCGCGTGACTGACCCTCGATGCGGCGCAGTCGCTTGAGGTAGTCGTCCTTGGCGGTGATGTAGCCGTGGCCTGCGTGGCCCGCGTGCTCGTCGCCGGTCGCGGTGTCGGGGGTGGGTGTGGTCACCGTAGGTCTCCTCGCCTGCCTGGTAGCTCGCGTGGCGAACTAATACCCCCCTAGGGTACAGTTTCGTGGTCGAAATGTCAGATGACAGGTCCCCGGTGCTGCGCGCGGTCGGCCCGGACGGAAGAATCGGCGCCATGAGTTCGCTTCCCCGGCCCGCACTCGCCGTCATCGGCGGCAGCGGTTTCTATGACTTCTTCGACCACGACGCGGTGCACGTCGAGGTCGACACACCGTATGGCGCGCCGAGTGCCCCGGTCGCGATCGGGGAGGTCGAAGGCCGCGCGGTCGCCTTCCTGCCCCGGCACGGCAAGCAGCACGAGTTCGCGCCGCACACCCTGCCCTACCAGGCGAATATGTGGGCGCTGCGTTCGCTCGGGGTGCGCCGAGTGTTCGCGCCGTGCGCGGTCGGCAGCCTGCGCGCCGATTGGGGTCCCGGCACCGTGGCGGTCCCGGATCAGCTCGTCGACCGGACCTCGGGTCGCCCACAGACCTATTTCGACGGCGGCGGCGTCCACGTCTCCTTCGCCGATCCCTACTGCGATGATCTGCGCGCCGCCGCGGTGAAGTCCGCCGGTGACCTTCGGGTCGAGGATTCCGGCACGATGGTCGTCGTTCAGGGCCCGCGCTTCTCGACCCGCGCCGAGAGCCGCTGGTTCGCCGGGCAGGGCTGGGACCTGGTCAACATGACCGGACACCCCGAGGCCGTTCTCGCTCGCGAACTCGAAATGTGCTACGCGGCAGTCGCTCTCGTCACCGACTTGGATGCCGGTCTCGAAGAGGGCGACGGTGTGCACGCGGTCGACGTGTTCGCCGAATTCAAGAAGAACCTCGGACCGTTCAAAGAGCTCATGCGTCGCGCGGTCATCGCGGTCGACGGCACCGACACCTGCGAGCGCTGCCGTGTGCACGCCGGGGTGTCGCTGCCCTTCGAACTGCCCTGATCACCCCGGCTGCGCGGTGACCTGCAACTGAGCGAGCAGGAAAGCAGGCGCCGCACCGCCGCCGGGCAGCGGTGACACCTCGACGTCGACGGTGAGCCAGCCACCCGCCTCGGCGGCCAGCCGCAACCCGCTCAACCCGGCGCGCGTGGCACCGGCCAACACCTCGGCGCGCAGTGCGGCGATCCTGGGCCGGTCGTCGGGATGCGGGACGGTCCGCTCGTCGACCCCGCGCCACGTCAGCCCCGGCACCGGTTCGGTGACCCAGCGCACCGCGCGAACCTGGGCGGTGTCCACGATGACCAGGTACAGCCCCGGCTGGGACTCGCGCAGCAATTCGAGCGTCGCGGCCTCGAACGACTTGTGTTGCGGGGCAATGCTGTCGGTGACATCGACGGACACCCCGCGCCACGCGAACCGCTGCTCGGCGTCGCCGTTGCGCGCGGCCACCAACAGCGAACGCGGGCCGATCGCCGAATGCACGGTGGCTACGCCCGACCATCGGCTCCGAGGTTCCGAACGGTACAGCGCGGCAACGAATTCCAGCGCGCGATCGAAACGCTCGACGCGCTCGAACGACTCGGCGCCGCTGTATTCGGCCGGGGTCGAACCGAAGTGGGGTCCGAGCCCGGCGGGGTGGGTGCGCACCACGCGGGCGTACGCGTCGACCTGGAACGGGGCGACCCGAAGCTCGTCCGCCGGGACTTCCGGCCCCACCCACACCTTCACCGCATGCACGGACGAGTCCGGCCACAACACCGGCACAGCTCGAAACCGCAACTGCGACCAGGGGTTGCGCGATTTCGGCAACACCTCCTCCACCGGCGCCCCCGTCTCGTGCGCGGCCGCGATCAACGGCTGCAACCGGGCCGGCACAGCCCGCTGATACGACGCCCACTCGCGCGGTGCGGTCCCCGCGGTCAACATCGACCAATCGCGCGACGTCCCCAACGTCTCCACCAACTGCCAACTTCCGATAATCACGCGCGACCCCCTGCGCCCCATGAACGAAACCGACAGCCCTATCGTGCACGAGCCGATCAGCGGCTCCGGTACCGGGGCATTTCGGGGTCGATAAGCTCGGCGGCATGAATGCACCGCTGCGGTTGGAGATCATCGTCGCCAGCACCCGGCCCGAGCGATTCGCGCCCGTGGTGGCGGGCTGGCTGGTCACCGCGCTGGGGGAGCGGCCGGAATTCGAGGTGGGGGTGCTCGACCTGCGGGATCTGGCGTTGCCGGTGGACCTCACCGAGACGCCGGAGGTCGAGGCGTTCCGTGCCAGACTGGCCGGTGCGGACGCGTTCGTCGCCGTCACCTCCGAGTACAACCACGGGTATCCGGCTTCGCTGAAGACCGCGCTCGACAGCGCCAAGCACGAGTGGCGGGCCAAGCCGATCGGGTTCGTGTCCTACGGCGGGTTGTCGGGTGGGTTGCGCGCGGTCGAGCAGTTGCGTCAGGTGGTCGCGGAACTGCACATGGTCTCGGTGCGCGAATCGGTGAGTTTCGCCCAGGCCAAACGCCGCTTCGACAAAACCGGCATGACCGACGACGACGCCGCGATCGACGCGTGCGACCGCATGCTGAACCAATTGGCCTGGTGGGGAACGACTCTGCGGGCAGCCCGCACCGTGGAACCCTATCCGGGCTGAGTCGACCAGGGATGTCGCCCGCGTGGTGACGCGAGCGACGGCGGACCGATCAGGCCGACGCCATCGCGCGCTGACCGCGCGGCTGGCCGATGTAGGTCGACTCGCGCGGAATCGACACCAGCGTGAGGTTCACCCTGGTCGTTCCCGTGCGCAGCACCACGCGGTTGCCGATCGCCCCCGGCTGGAAGATCTCCAGGTCGGGACGAGAAGCGGGCCAGCCGTTCGGATCACCGGTGAGATAGATCGTGGTGACACCGGCGTGCGGGGCGGGCGCGAGCACCCCGTCCACCACCGTCGCGGTGAAACCCGCGTCGGACTGGTGTGTTTCGACGGCGATGGTCAGCCGCTCCGGATTGCCGACGGTGGTCACCAACTGCTCCCAGGCCTGCGCCCGGTCGGTGCGCACCAGCACGCGCTCGCCGACGGCCAGCGCGCGGAACACCAACTGCTGGGCCAGATACAGCTCACCGGCGACATACACCGTGGAGATACCGGCGCCGACGATCCTGGTGGCGACGCCGTTGCCCTCGTCGTCGGAACCGAGCAGCTGCCCGCAACCCGACGACGGAAGGTGCAGCGCGCCGATGACGTCGATCGGGTACTCGATGGTCGGGATCGTGTCGTCGACACCGGGCACCGCGATCGGCAGGTGTGCCAGCAGCGCGTCGCGATGACGACCGCTCATCGACACCATGCCCTTGGACTTGGTCTTCTCCGGCAGCTCGCGCGCGGTCAATCGCCATGCGGCGCCGACACTCACGGATTCGGCGTCGCTACCGGGACGCAGCCGCACAGCGACCGTGGTGCCCCGCGACGGCGCGACCCACAGCTGTGCGAGCAGATCCGAACCCAGCTGCTTGGGATCCACGGCACTGCCGATGTTCACCGCGTTGCCGATCTCGGCGTACTTCCACCGCTGACTCAGCGTGCGCGGGTCGAGGCCCGCGGTGATCTGCTGTACGGCCTTGCGGATCTCCGGCGCGGTGAGGATGCGCGCGTTGCAGTCGGCGTCTTCGAGCGTGCGCATGATCCGCTGGGTGGCGATGGTGACCGAGCGGGAAGCGCCGTCGGTGCCGCCGCCGCGACGAGCCGTCGCATCGGGGCAGGCCACCGCGTCGAAGCTGATGGCGAGCCACACTGTGCGGTGCGCGGTCGCGGGCAGCGGGCCGAGCAGCGATTCGTAGATCGCGCCCGCCGGGGTACCGGACCGGCTGCGGTGGCCGTGACTGATGATGTCGATCCCGCTGAGCAGGATGTCGTGCTGGTTGAGGCACGCGGCCAGTTCGGGCAGCGGCAACAGGTGTGAGGCGTGCACGGCGGTGCGGGCGATGCGGGTCAGCCCGCCGCGCGGCGGCAGCACCTCGACGACGGTGACCACGCGGCTGCCGTCCCAATACAGGCCGAGTGAGCGCCCGTCGGTGTCACGGAAGTCGACGGTGTCGCCGAGTGTGTAGTCGCGCTTGGCGGAATACCGGCGGATGGTCGAGATCCAATCGAGGATCGTGCGCTTGCCGATCGGGATCAGCGGGACCGCGGCCACCGCGATGGCGATGCCGAGCGACGGCAGCGCGTCGAGCCCGCAGATCAGCGCGACAACCCCCGCGATCAGGCCGAGGACCTGCGCAATGAGTAGGTGCGGCAGCGAAATCCGACCGAACAGCGGGCGCGGTCCCGCCCCGGTGAACTCAGCCATTCGTTCCTCCCCCAGGTACCCATTTGTCGATCGGCCGATGGCCGAATGCGAACAACTGCTGCCGGGAACTGTACTGTGTTGCCCGGACGAGAGCACTGTTCGGGGGAGGAACCATGCCTTCAAAACCCACAACGCGCTGGCAGGTCAGCGGATACCGCTTCCTGGTGCGGCGAATGGAGCACGCCCTGGTGCGCCGGGATGTGCGCATGCTGCACGACCCGATGCGCGCGCAGACCCGTGCCTATGTGGTCGGACTGGTGCTCGGCATCGTGGTCCTCGCAGGTTGTGGCGTGCTCGCACTGCTGCGCCCGCAGGACAAGATCGGCGACAGCAAGATCCTGATCGCCAAGGAATCCGGCGGCGTCTACGTGGTCGTCGACAATGTGGTGCATCCCGCGCTGAACCTGGCCTCGGCCCGGTTGGCGGCCGGTGAGGCGTCCAAGGCGGCGATCGTCAAGGAGTCCGAGCTCGGGAAGAAGCCGCGCGGTCAGCTGATCGGCATTCCGGGCGCCCCGTCGTCGATCCTCTACGACAAGGGCGGCAAGGGCCGCACCTGGACGGTGTGCGATCAGCTGAAGTCCGACGGCACAGCGGATCTGACCACGTCGGTGCTGGCCGGTGACCCGAATCTCGGCGCCAAGGCATCGAAGGTGGATGCGGGCAAGGCCATGCTCGTGAAGGGCAAGGACGCCGTTTACCTGGTCTACGACGGCAAGCGCGCCCGCGTGAAGATGGACGATCCGGCCGTCACCCACGCACTCGGCATCACCGGCGTGACTCCGCGCCCGATCAGCGAGGGTCTGCTCAACGCGATTCCCGAAGTGCTGCCGCTGATCACGCCGGTCATCGACAACCCCGGCGGCACACCGACTTACAACGTGAGCGGCCACAAGATCGGTGACGTGGTCCAGGTGTTCAACGAGCCGAACCAGAACTACGTGGTGCTCCAGAACGGACTGCAGGAGATTTCGGCGCTGACCGCCCAGATCATCCGCAACTTCTATCCGACGATGATGAACGGCACGACCATTCAGTCGACCGATCGCACCTACGCCACGATCGTGCAGACGTTGAAGGTGCAGGACTACCCGCGCGACCGGCCGACGCTGATCACCGCCAAGGACCAGCCGGTCAGTTGCATGTCGTGGAAGCCGATCGCGGGCGCCACCGACAACACCGACGCGACCGCGCGCGCCGAACTGACGTTGCTCACCGGCATCGACCTGCCGATCCCGGACAAGGCGAAGATGGTCGACCTCGCGCAGGCCGACGGCGCGGGCCCCAACGCCGACACCGTCTTCATCCCGCCGGCGTCGGGCGCCTACGTGCAGTCCACCGGCATCGAACCGAACAGCCGCCGCAAGGACAGCCTGTTCTACATCGCCGATACCGGCGTCCGGTTCGGCGTCAAGAACGCCGACGCGGTCAAGGCGCTCGGCCTGGAGGAAGTCAAGGCCGAACCGGCGCCGTGGCCGATCATCGGCCTGCTCGCGGGTGGGCCGACGATGGGTCGGGAAGAGGCGATGGTCGCGCACGACGGTGTCTCGCCGGATCCGTCGCCCGCCAAAAAGCCTGTCGCCACGGTGAATTAGTCGAGTGGGGTAGCCGGCTTCGCGGAATCGGAGCGGAGTTCGGCGACCTCGGTCCGTAGGGCTTTGACCTCGTCGACCAGTTCGCGGAGCATGCTCTCGGCGCGGTCGGCGGCGTCGTCGACGGTCTTGAGTTGTTCGACGACCCAGCTGGTCATGGTGCCGATGGCGAAGGAGATCAGGCCGATGCCCAACGTCATCAGGACCAGCGAGACCAGTCGGCCCTCGGTGGTCACCGGGTAGACGTCGCCGTAGCCGACCGTCGTCACCGAGACCGCCGACCACCACAGCGCGTCACCGAAGGTCTCGATCTTGGAGTCGGGTGCGCCGTATTCGGCGTCGAAGAAGGCCAGACTCGACAGCAACAGGATCAGCAGGGAACTGGTGGCCACGAAGGTCACCAGGCGGGTGCGCGGGTGCGTCGCGCGGTTGAGGGCGTCGAGCAACAGCAGCGAAGCACGCAGCAGGCGCAGCGGGCGAAACGGCGGCACGAGCACGACCAGCAGGTCGAGTGGATGCTTGCGGACGAAGCGCAACCGGTCGCCCGAGAGCCACAACCTGGCCACGAAATCGACGAAGAACACCGCCCAGATCGCGATATCGGCCAGCACGAGGCTGGTGTCTAGCCGCGGAGACACATCGGTGTCGAGCACCCGCCACGCGTACATGATGACGAACACCACCGCGAGCACCATCAACGGCAGATTGGTCGCGCGCTCCCACCGCTGTCGGCGGGTGAGTGGACGGTCGGTCGTTGACGAATTCATGCGGCTACCTGGGTCGACGGTGCTCAGACCAAGAGACCGTACCCTGATCTTCGGTATCGTCGGTCAGTGAACGTCGGAGGAATCCCGCACGTGCGGCCGATCGCGCCGTACACACCTCCGACGGGGTGGCGCTGGCAGGAGGAGCTCGCGGGGTTGGGCTCGCGATGGTGTGCCGACGAACCGCAGGTGTACGAATCGGCGGCAGCCGGACAGTTGTGATCTGGTTCATATGATTCGTTTGGGTCGATATGGAACCGGAGTCATTCGGGCCGCGTCCAATCAGTATGTAAGCCAACGAGACTCACATGCCGGCGAAAGCGATCAGGCGGTTGAGAGCTGGCATTGGTGAACATATCTGATGGGGGTATATGCCTCGTCAGTAACCGGAAGGCAGGGGAGAGAATGAACTTCAAGATGCGTGCCCGAGTGGCGCTTGTGGCAGTAGCCGTCGCGGCTGGGGGGATTAGCGTTGCAAACTCGGGGATTGCGGTCGCCGACCCCACTAGTGTGTTGTATCCGTCCGAAGAAGCATGTCAGATGGCGAAACCAGCTCGCAAAGCCTCCACTGACCCGATCTACAACTGTGAGTACGCGGGTAATGGAAAATGGAGTATGAATACTTGGTAGTTCTGTGAACTGACTCGGAGCTTATCGGTTGTATGTAACCGATAAGCTCCGAGTCATTTTCGTGTTAGGGCGGAGCGGACCTTGTGGGCATATGCGAGGTCTGCTCAGCGCGAATCCCGGGCTGCTCGTCGACAGTGGCACACCCGATCTACAACATGGGGTGTTACAGGATCGGTGATGGAGTGCCATGCCTGGTGCTTCGGGCAAGGTGATCAGAGATCGTCGGCCGACATCCCGAACTTGCGCCGGATCGGGAATGACGCCAGTACGCCCAGGACCAGGATGAGGCCGATGGCGCCGGAACCGATCAGGGCCACGTTGCGCGCGGTGTTGTCCGCGGGTGGCGGCGGTGCGGGCACCGCGAGCTGCTGGCTGCGGGCCGGGCTCGCTTGCTTCGGCGGAAGTTCTTTTGGCACTTCGTTCGTCAGCGCAGCGACGGGATCGACCGCGCCGTAACCGATGTACGGATTCCAGCCTTCGGCCGGTGCGTGGGCCGTCGCCTGGAGCCGCTGGATGACCTGTTTGGCGGTCAGATCGGGGAACCTGTCACGCACCAGCGCGGCGACACCGGCGACATAGGGCGAGGCGAAACTCGTTCCGCTGTAAGCCATGTACTTGCCCTGGTTGTCGTATTTACCGTCGGAGATGCCGGTGGTCCTGGCATCGAGCGAGGTAATGCCTTCGCCGGGTGCGGCAATGCCGACCCACGGACCGGGCACGGAGAACGAAGATGGTGCGCCGTTGGCGCCGATCGCGCCGACCGACAGCACGTAATCGTCGTACCAGGCAGGATTTACGTATGTGCGGATCGTGCTCCAGAGATCCTGTGCCGGCTTGAGCGGGTCGGTGCCGGGATTGCCTGACTTGCAATTGTTATCGGTGTTACCCGCCGCGCTGATGATCACCGCATCCTTCTCGACCGCCGCGTATTGCACTGCCGCACCGAGGGCGCGGAACGCCGACTCGTTCGCCGGGGAACTCGGCAGGCACGAGACCAGTGAAATATTGATCACTCGGGCGCCGAAGTCGGCTGCCCGCCGGATCGCGCTCGCGAGCGAGGAGACCTTGCCGTAGCCCTCGGGGAAGTCGTCGGGCCCTTTGTTCCGGCCCGCGCCCTCGGACTGATAGAGCGAGCTGGTCTGGCGGATGCTGAGGATGCGGGCCTCGGGCGCGACACCGGAGAAGCCCTGGTTGTCGATCTTGGTGGCGCCGATGATTCCGGCCACAACGGTGCCGTGTACGTCGCAGTCCTCGGTGCCGTTGCCGCCTGCGGCTACGTAGTCACCGCCCGCCCACAGATCGGGCAGGCGGGGGTGGGGCTCCACGCCGGTGTCGATCACCGCGACGAGTTGTCCTGCGCCACGCGAGAATTCCCACGCCCGCTCCAGATCGAGGGAGCGCTGGCTGGGAGGAATCACCGCCGTCGCGGTACTCGCCTGGGTGCGGAAGCACAGTCCGTTGGTACCGCTGCCGCGCTCGGTCTTGTCCGGCGGCGCGGCGGGATCTCCCGCGGGCAACATTCCGGGGTCGATCGCCGGCGGCCGGTCCGCGTGCGCTGTGCCGTAGAGACCGAATCCGGCGTTCAGACCGACAACCAGAGCAACGGCCGTCAGTCGAAAGCCGAGCCTCACAGCCCGCGAACCAGCGAGTAGAGATCGGCGACCCAGAACACCAGCGGCAGCACCGCGGCGACGAACGCGTACTCGAGCAGCTCGACGGCCCGGCGCATCGGCGGTGTCGCGGACTGGTTCGGCACGATCAGGCCCATCACCAGCGCCGAGATCAGAATCACCAGCGCGGCACCGAAAACGACCAGGGGCTGGCGCATTTCGAGCGCCACGCCGACCAGCATGATCAGCACGATCCCCGAGCCACCCGCGATCAACACGATGGCTTGTTCGGCGCCCGCGTAGGTGCGGCTGCGGAACATCAGCACCACCGCGCACACCAGCGCGAGCGAGATACCGGGCCAGTAGGGATCTTCGGCGCCGGCGTCGGTCGCCATCAGCGCGCCGGCGACGGTGACCAGTGTGGTCGCGCTGACCAGACCGGCGAGGTAGTTGCGGGCCCGCTCCGACCGCGCACGCAGGGCGTCGAGGGTCGGCAGGGCGCGGTGGTCGTCCGGGTCGTCCTCGGTCGGATCGATCGGGGTGCCGGGGGAGGGGACCGGCGGCAACGGCAGCTTGGCCAGCAGCATCGAAACACGCGGCGCGAGTGAGAGTCCCGCCAAACCGAGCGCCGCGACAGCCGCGCCGATCGCCTTGGCCGGCTGCTCGGTGAGCAGCCCCACCAGGGCGGCGGGCACACCGAACACCGAGACGGTCGCCGCGCCGATGAACAGCGCGAGGCCGATGCCGGTGACCCGCCAAGCGAGCACCGCGATCGAACCCAGCAGCGCGAATCCGAGCAGCAGGTGTGCCGCGCCGTAGTGATCGGGGACCAGCAGCATGCCGCCGGTGAACGCGGTCGGCAGCGCGCAGCCGGCCAGCACGAGTGCGGCCGAGGCATCGCGGTACATGCGGCTCAGCACCGTGCCCGCCACCACGCAGAGGATCGCGACGAACAGCGCGAGCGACCCGGAAACCCAGAACGGCAACGCATCCGGCGCGGCCAGCAGGCCGAAGCAGCCGACCAGCATGGTGAGCGCGGCGAGCACCGAACCGGTGACGCGGGCGGTCTTCGGCGTCCAGCTGCGGTAGTGCTCGGCGTCGGCGACCGCGACGTTGTACATGATGTCGTCGAACAGGGGCGTCGGCGCCGCGTGCGAGGCGCTCTCCAGCATGAGCAGTTCGCCGTCGCGGACGCCTTGTTCGCCGAGGCTCAGCGAGTTCGAGAACGGGGGGTGGCCGATGCGGGCGAGCACCCATTCGGCGGGTTCGTAGCGTTCGCCGTCGTTGTCGAAATCATTCGAGCGGCTGTGCTGCGCGACCATGTCGACCACGCTGGGGATGACGAGGGCGACCGGCACATCCACCGGAATAGCCATGTCTACCTGCGTGTGCTTGGCCAGGATGGTTACTCGGGCAAGGTCCGGCGCGCGCACTATGCCGCGTGCGGAGTCCTCTTCCACATGATCGAGTCGCGCGTGCGTCAAAACTCCCCCAGTTCCGTCTCTACCTCGTGTTTCCGCTCGACCGCTCTTAACGGTCGACAGTTTGCGGAACCCACCGTTCGGACAGCAGAATGCCTGACGAACCATACGACATGTCGGCCGCGAGCTCTACACTGAGCCCGTTCGCGACGACAGATGAGCGAGTAGTCAAGCAGGGGGAGTCTTCGACCATGAGCACCGTCAGGTTCCAGCGCCGTGCCCGGCGCGAGATGCCGCGTACACCGGGTGGCGAAGTCACGTTGCAGCCGCCGCCGGAGATCCCGCGGATCACCCCGGGCAGCCTGCTGATGAAGCTGATGCCCGTCGTGATGGTGGTCGGCATGGTCGGCATGATGGCGCTGATGTTCACCCAGGGCAGCGGCATGCTGTCCAACCCGATGTCGATGATGTTCCCGATGATGATGATCATGTCGATGGTCACCATGTTCGGCCAGGGTGGTGGCAAGGGCGCCAAGGCCGCGGAAGCCAACGAGGACCGCAAGGACTACCTGCGCTACCTCGATCAGGTCCGTAAAGATGTCGACGAGACCGCCAAGCAGCAGCGCGCCGCCGTCGAGTGGAGCCACCCCGAGCCCGGCCTGATCTGGATGCTCGCGGGCACCAGCCGGATGTGGGAGCGCCGCTCCGGCGACAAGGACTTCTGCCACGCGCGCATCGGCCTCGGCGGCCAGCGCCTGGCGACCAGGCTGGTAGCCCCCGAAACCGGACCCGTCGAAGAGCTCGAGCCCATCGCCGCGGTGTCGCTGCGCCGTTTCGTGCGCGCGCATTCCACGGTTCCCGACCTGCCCACCGCCATCGCGGTGAAGGGCTTCGGCACCGTCGCCCTCGATGGCGACCGCGCCCAGGCGCGCGACATGACGCGCGCGATGTTGTTGCAGCTGTGCATGTTCCAGGCGCCCGACCAGGTGCTCGTCGCCGTGGTCTGTGGCCCGGACACCGCCCGCGAGTGGGAGTGGACCAAGTGGCTCCCGCACACCCAGCACCCCGATTCCCAGGACGGCATCGGCACCCAGCGCATGTTCTACGGCTCCATTCGCGAGGCGATGAGCGGCCTGCATCCGCTGCTCGGCAACCGGGTCCGGTACTCGCGTAACCAGCCGAACAACCCGAACATGGTGCACGTGGTGATCGTCGTCGACGGCGGTCTGCTCGAAGCCGAGGACGACCAGCTGCGTGAGTCCGGGTACGAGGGCGTCACCATCATCGACCTGTGCAATTACGCACCGCGCCTTGCCGTTTCGCGTGGCATCAAGATGGTCGTCGAAGACGGCGAGTGCCTCGGCCGCGGCGCCACCGGCAACCAGGAACGCTTCGCCACCATCGACCGGGTCAGCGCCGAGCAGGCCCAGCAGCTCGCCCGCAGGCTCGCGCCCTACCGTGCCGCGACCCAGCGCAGCAGCGATGTCGAGACCGACGAGACCGAGACGATCTCCACCTGGTCGCAGCTGATGAGCCTGGGCGATATCGGCAACTTCAACCCGGCCGGCGCCTGGCGTCCCCGCTACGGCCGCGAACGTCTGCGCGTGCCGTTCGGCATCGGCGCCGACGGTGCCCCGGTGGAACTCGACATCAAGGAAGCCGCCGAGAACGGCATGGGCCCGCACGGCCTGTGCATCGGCGCGACCGGTTCCGGCAAGTCGGAATTCCTGCGCACCCTGGTGCTCAGCCTGCTCGCCACCCATTCGCCCGACCAGCTCAACCTGGTCCTCGTCGACTTCAAGGGTGGTGCGACGTTCCTCGGCCTCGACGGCGTTCCGCACGTCGCCGCGGTCATCACCAACCTCGAGGACGAAGCCGACCTCGTCGACCGTATGAAGGACGCGCTGGCGGGCGAGATGAACCGCCGCCAGGAAGTCCTGCGGCAGGCGGGCAACTTCGCCAACGTCTCCGAGTACGAGAAGGCTCGCGCGGCGGGCGCCGACCTCGACCCGCTGCCCGCGCTGTTCGTCGTGCTCGACGAGTTCTCCGAACTGCTCACCCAGCACCCCGACTTCGCGGAACTGTTCGTGATGATCGGCCGCCTCGGCCGCTCGCTGCAGGTCCACCTCCTGCTCGCCTCGCAGCGTCTGGAAGAAGGCAAGCTCAAGGGCCTGGAATCGCACCTGTCCTACCGCATCGGCCTGAAGACCTTCTCCGCCAACGAGTCCCGTCAGGTCCTCGGCGTCCCCGACGCCTACAACCTGCCGAGCACCCCCGGTGGCGGTTACCTGAAGTCCGACTCGGGCGAGATCCAGCGCTTCCAGGCCTCGTACGTGTCGGGCCCGTATGTCGGTGGTGGATCGGCGCGTGAGGTCACCAGTGCCGGCATCGTCGGCGGCGAGATCGACGTCCACGCCCGTCCTTTCGCCGCGACCCACGTCGGTTTCCGTGCCGCCGACCGGGTTCCGCTGCCGGTGGAGGCCGAGTTCGAGCCGGAGCCGATCGGCGACGAGAACGAGCAGATGTCGAACCTGAACATGCTGGTCTCGCGCATCTCGGGCCACGGCCGTCCCGCCCACGAGATCTGGCTGCCGCCGCTCGAAGAGGCGCCGACCATGGATCAGCTCGTGCCGCGCTCGATCCTCACCGGCGAGTACGCCGCGATCGCCACCCTGCGTGCCCCGATGGGCATCGTCGACCGCCCCTACGACCAGCGTCGCGACCCGTTCGTCGTCGACCTGTCGGGTTCACGAGGCAACGTCGCGATCGTCGGTGGTCCGCAATCGGGCAAGTCGACCGCCCTGCGATCGATGATCATGGCGATGGCGTTGACCCACACCGCCGAGCAGGTGCAGTTCTACTGCCTCGACTTCGGTGGTGGCACGCTGACCAGCCTGCAGGGTCTGCCGCACGTCGGTTCGGTGGCAAGCCGCCTCGACGAGGACCAGGTCCGGCGCACCGTCGCCGAGATGACCACGATCGTTCGCACGCGTGAGGCGAAGTTCCGGCAGCTCGGCATCGAGTCGATGGTCGAGTTCCGTCGCCTGCGCTCGATGGACCCGGCTTCGAGCCCGGCCGCCCAGGGCGCGCACGAGGATCCGTTCGGTGACGTGTTCCTGGTCATCGATGGCTACGGCTCGATCCGCCAGGACTTCGACGCGCTCGAGCAGGTCATCATGAACCTTGCGGTGCAGGGTCTTTCGTATGGCGTGCACGTGGTGATCGCACTCGCCCGCTGGGCGGAAGCCCGCCCCGCGCTCAAGGACCAGATCGGCACCCGCATCGAGCTGCGCCTCGGCGATCCGATGGACTCCGACCTCGGCCGCAAGTTCGCGTCGCTGGTTCCGCAGGGTCGCCCCGGTCGCGGTATGACCGCCGAGTGCCTGCACATGCTCACCGCGCTGCCGCGGATCGACGGTTCCTCCGATCCGTCCAACCTGGGCCAAGCGGTGTCGGCCGCGGTCGAGACGATCGCCCGGATGACGCCGGGCCGACCCGCACCACAGGTCCGCATGCTGCCCGATCAGCTGCCCCGCGAACAGCTGCTGTACCTGGCGGGCAACTGGCCCTCGCGCGTCGACCCGGCGACCAAGTGCCTGCGCATCCCGATCGGTATCAACGAGGCCGAGCTCGCCCCGGTCTACATCGACTTCGCGGAAAGCCCGCACTTCATCATCATCGGCGACTCCGAGTCCGGTAAGACCACGCTGTTGCGCTCGATCATCGAGGGCATCGCCGCGTCGAACACCCCCAACGAGGCGCGGTTCATCGTCGGCGACTACCGCCGCTCGATGCTGGGCATCATCCCCGAGGGCTACCAGGCCGGATACGGTTCCACCGCACCGCAATTCACCCAGAACATGACCGACCTCGCGGCGTATGTCGCCAAGCGGACCCCCGGTCCCGAGGTGACGCCACAGCAGTTGCGTGAGCGTTCGTGGTGGACCGGTCCCGAGCTGTATGTGCTCGTCGACGACTACGACTTGGTGGCCACCTCGTCGGGCAACCCGGTCTCGGCGCTCGTGGAGCATCTGCCGCACGCCCGCGACCTCGGCTTCCACCTGATCATCGCTCGCCGCTCCGGTGGCGCCAGCCGCGCCATGTACGAGGCGACGCTGGCGCGGATGAAGGACCTCGGTTCGGCCGCACTGGTGATGAGCTGCAGCAAAGACGAAGGCGTCATGGTCGGTACCACGCGTCCCGGCCCCAAGCCCGCCGGGCGTGGCACCTTCGTCACGCGTAATACCGAGGGCCTGGTCCAGACCGCCTGGATGCCGCAACCGGAATGACCGTCGTCGAGCTCGTTGTCAGCGAAGCCAAAGTGTGGGCGCGTGGCGCCACCACCCACTGGGATGTCGCGCCGTCGGTTGTGTTGGGCAGCAACGGTTCCGATCTCGTCGTCGGTGAGCCGCTGACCCCGCCCACGCAGGCGGTGTCGGTGGTGCAGTACCTGGCCGGCGGTGTGCTCGCGTTGCCGCCTCGGATGCCGACGGTGGGCCAGGCCCTGTCCGCGCTGCTCGCGGCGATCATGGACACCCTGCGGGTAACGCCGCTGTGTGAGCGGATCGTGGTCGTGCACCCCACCTCGTGGGGGCAACCCGAACTCGACCTGTTCGGCACCGCGACACAGCAATTCACCCACGAGGTCGTGTTCGAGGCCTGTGCCCTGCGGGCATCGGCCGTCGATGTCACCGCCAGTCGTAGCCGCCGCACCGCGATCATCGAGTTCGGCATGCTGTCGACCTCGGCGTCGTCGGTCACCTACGACACCTACGGCACCCATGTCGAGGCGGTCGAGGTCGAACCGAACCTGGCGGCCTCGGAACTCGCCGACGAGGAAGGCTTCGGCCATCTCACGGCCCTTCTCGGCCGCCTGCTCGCCGATCGTCCCGCCGACGTCGTCCAGGTGTTCGGCGCCACCGATCCGGCGGTACTGGCCGCGGTCACCGCCGCAGTCGAAAGTGTGTGCGGTGCAGGTGTTCCCGTCAGCCCGCTGACCGGAACAGACTTGGCGCGGCCCACTCAGAAGACCCCCGCCTACACGCCGAACATTCCCCCGGCGGCCGAGTGGATGCAGCCCCTGCGCGAACGCGCCGCGGCGACCAACCCGGTCGACCGCCGCCCGCTCTACATCGGCGCCGCGGCTCTCGCCGCTGTTGTCGCCGCGGCAGCGATCGGTGGCTTCTTCCTGTTCGGATCCGGTGACCAACAGGCCACCGCCGCCGTCGCGACCACCTCGGCCCCCGTGGTGACGAGCGCAGCGCCCCAGCCCACGTCGGCGAAGCCGAAGCCGAAACCCACCACCGAGACGGTCGGCCGAGTCGTCGTAGAGATCCCCGCGGGCTGGCACCGCACCACGGCCACCGACGCCCGCGCCGACCTCGTCCCCGACGACGCCGCCCGTCACCGCATCACCATCACCCAGAAACCGGTCACCCCCGGTGCGGGCTACGACGAGGTCGCCGCCGACCTCAGCGCCCAAATCGCCAAAAAGCCCGCGGGCACCGTCACCCCCGTGCGCCGAGATGTGGTCTTCGCCGGCCGTCCCGGACTGTCCTACGAAGAGCGTCCCGCCGACGGGTCAACAGTTCGCTGGCAGGTCCTCGTCGAGCGCGGAGTTCAGGTCAGCATCGGCTGCCAGTACGCCGAAAATGGTTGGGCCGGTGTGATGTCCGCCTGTGAACAGGTCGTCGGAGGCGTCCACGTCGGGCCGTGAGCCGCATCCTCTTCGCCGCACTTCTGGCGTCCTGCACGCTGGCATGCGCCCCGGCCGACCTGTCGACCTCGAACGCGCCCTCGTGCCCTGCCGACCTACCGTCGGCCACCACGGCCAACCCGGCCGGCTACACCATCCATGCCCCACAACCCCGGGGCTGGTCGACCCAGCCGGTCGAAGGGGGCGGTCTCGTCCTGCACCGCTTCGAAACCATCGAAGGCGCCAATCCGCCCTTCGGCATGGCCACGGTCACCGTCGCCACCTTCAGCCCCGCGAAGACCGCCGACGCCGCGACCAACACCCTCCAGATCCTGCGCCTCCACGAATCCGACTGGCACCGAACACGTTCCGAAGAGGTACAGATCTGCGGCAACCCCGCCCACCTCACCACCGGAACCACCGCCAACTCCCACCACGACTACCTGGAGTTCGCCTACCCGATGGGCGACAAGTTCTACCCCATCCAAATAGCCACCCAAACCCCCATCGCCAACGTCCCCCGCTACCACTCAGACCTGGACACGATCCTGAGTGGTGTGCGGATCAGCAGCGGGCAGTAGCGGATTGCCTTCGATTCGGGTTCGACGGCGTGCGCAAGTACGCTCGCAGCGGGTCGCCTGTGTATCGCGCGCGGCCTGTGAATCGGGAGGGGAAACCATGACTTATCCACCGCCGCAGCAGGGTCCGGGTTGGGTACCCGGTCAGGGTGCGCCGCAGCAGTATGCCGGTCAGCAACCATATCCGCCGATGCAGCCGCCGCAGTTCGGCTCGCAGCCGCATCCGCAGCAGGGTGGTCAGCCCCACCCGCAACAAGGTTGGGGCCAACCACCGCAGCAGGGATGGCCCCAACCACCGCAACAGAACCCGTGGTGGAAATCGCCCCTCGTGTTGGTCGGCGGCGCCGTTGTTGTCATCGGTGTGCTGGTGGTCGGGGTTGTCGCTGTTGTCGGCGGAGGCGACGACGAAGCGGGAACGGTCGCAGCGCCCCCCTCGTCGGTCCAAGAGGCACCTTCGGCGCCCACCTCCGCGAAGAGCACCTCCAAGGCCGCACCAACGACGACCAAGGCTGCCCCGCAACCTGTTTCGGCTGACGCCAAGATCGTTCTCGAAGCGTTGCCGGCGCCCCTACGCGAAGTCGTCGCCGTCAACAACATCACCGAGAAGGCCCCGATCGGCAACGACCCGTACGCGGTGCGAGTGGTTTTCACCGTCCCGGCCAAGAACAGCCTGACGGTAGGCCTGCTCAGAACAGCCGTCGACATCGACCGCTACCCGATCGCCTGGATCGACACCAACCCGGACAAACTGCTCCGGCAGTGGAGTAGTCAGCACCCGGAATGGCTGATGGACAAGGGCGAGAAGAAGTTCCGCATCGATGACACGATCCCGGGTGGTGGGGCCACCGTGGAAACCTTCAACACGGCGACGAAGCTGTACACGTCGATGTCAGGGTTCAAGGACAAAGACGCCGCCTTGAAATACCTCGAGCGCGCTGGGTTCTAGGTCAGCTCGCTCAGGTATGCACCCCACTCCTCGTCTGAGTGCGGCCATTCGGGGAGTGCGGTGGTCCTGAAACAAATCAGGCCCCGGCTGTGAGCCGGGGCCTGATTTATATGGTGCTGGGATCAGAACAGACCCGCGAGAGCGGTGTCGGTGCCCTTGAGGTCCGAGTTGCCGGTCTGGACCAGCGTGCCCGCGCCTTCGAGGGTGGTGTTGAGCTGCTGCACGTGGGTGTTCCACTGCGCCTGCAGCTGAGTGAACGCATCGTTCGCGTCACCAGCCCAGTTGTTGGTGACGAAGTCGGTGACCTGCTTGTGGAAGTCTTCCAGCTGGGTCATGATGCCACGGGCATCCTGGACGATGCGCTGCGCACCGGCCTCGACCTCGCCGAAGTTAGCGGAAATCCGCGTGACGTCGTTGCCTGCCATCGATGGCTCCTTACTCAGTGTGGGTGGGGTCGGATCAGAGGGCGGGCAGGTCGAGCGAGCTGACCTGGGCCTTCACCTGTGAGGCGAAGTCGTGGTCCTGCTCGTCGTACTTCTTCCCGGCGTTGCGCAGGTTCTCACAGGTCTCGAGCAGCTTGTCATTGAGCTTGTCGGCCTGGAAGTAGTAGCGCTCCATGAAGGAGTCGAACGCCGCGCGGGCGCCACCACTCCATGTTGCGGTGGTCTGGTCCTCCAGCGTCTTCAGCGCCTGGATCGCGGTAACCAGATCCTGGTGCTTGGACTCGGAGGTCTTCACGAAATTGTCAATTTCGGTTGCACTGGCACTGAGCTGACCCGCCATGGTGTCTTCCTTCCGATTTGCTGTGCTGGGAGTCGGGAGCAACTGCTCCGGTCGACCCGTTCATATGATTGGACGCGAGCCAAGGTGGATCGGTTCCCACATCTTCCGAGATTTTTTTCGGCCCCCGGGATGACGTCGATGTCCACCCTGCTGTACCTGCGGATTCACGGCTCCGCCGTCGCCCTGGCGACACGAGGCCTACATGTCCGCGAATCTTTCCCCCTCCTTCCCCTGCCACAGCCCGAGTCACAAGGCCAGCGGCACTTCGCGTATCACCATACCGATCGCGACGCTGTCTGCACACCCCACTCCCACCGCCGTTGTCGGACAGGAGCAGTGTGCAACGTCAGCTACTGGGCGTTGGCGAAGACGGCATACTGCGCAGCCGCGCGCTGATGCGCGTCATTGATCTGGTGGCTGCTGACGAGCCCGACATACTGCCGGTAGCGCACTGAGCAGGAGAACCGCTTGATGTCACTGGAAGTGACCTTGTTCTCGACGCAGTTGGTAGCGGGCACCGCGGTGGGCGAGTTCGCCGGGCCGAATCGTGGGCCCTCGAACATCCCGGCCTGGAACTTCTCCGCGGCAGAAGAGTCTCGTGCCCGGAAAACGGTTGCGTCCCATCCGATCCCGATGTGATCGACGCCGGTCTCCTCGTATAGGCCCCGGTGTTCCTGCTCCGCACGTTGTACCTGCAGGAAGCCCTGGAGGCCGTATGCTGCCGACCGCGTATCTTCCGGTCCGCCCAACTGTTCGCGGTTCAACGCACGTTCCAACACGTGGGCAGGATCGTGATCGAGCATCAGTATTTCCATCGGCGTGAGCGCCGGCAACTTGTCGAGCCGTGGCAACTGGGCATCCAGGACTCGGCTGGCTAGATCCTTCAATTGCGGCAGATCAGCTGACGGCAGACCCACCTGCAGGCTCACGACGTAGCTGCCTCGCGCGATGTTCGCGGCCATGCTCGGTACTCCGGGGCGCCAGTGCGCTTGGGCAGCCGGGTACTTGTCGATTGCCACCTTCTGATTCTGGTCAGCGGCTACCTGGAAGTCGAGGACCTCGATCGATTCGGCCGCGCGTCTTGCTGCATCCTCGTCGGGAAACTGCATTACACGCATTCCGAAATATGTCGGTTTGAGTGAACGCTGAGAATCTGCTAGGACGTCATCGCCGGGCGATAGAGTAAAGACGCCGAAGTGCTCTTTGTCGGTGCTCCCTGTGCTGAACCCGTACAGCAGGCGATGTTCCTTGAGTGCAGGCTTTACCGTGTCGCTGAACTCGCTCAACAAGGTCTCGGATGTAAAAGAGCCCCAATCGCCGTATTTCAGGCTCGGGTCAAAATCTGTACCGAGTACGAGATGGTCGGCGAGGCGCATAGCTGCCAGTTCCTGGCCGTTCTTGTAGCCGTGTTTGTATTGGTAGTAGGCGCTGACCGGGAGCGTCTGGTACTTTCCTACATCCAAGGTTCGAACATCGATTTCGCCGGCGATCGCCGTTCCACCGACGTTCGATCCGCAGGCTGATGTCAAAATTGACGAAATAACAGCTGCGACCGCAACTTTAGCAATGTGTTTGCGCATGGCCTGTCCTCGCTTCCGTCTGGCTATTATTTGGAGTTCGCCAATAGCGAGTACTGGGCCGAAATGCGCTGATGTGCATCGGTTAGCTGGTTTGCCGATATCTGGGCCGCATATCTGCCGAAGGTGATGGTGCAGTAGAACCGCGGGTTGACACCGCGGAATTTTTCACGATTTTCGTGACATTTGGCAGACGGCAGTCCTGGTGGGCTCGGCGCCACAATGAACATACGGCCGCGTTCGCCCCGTCGCTTCTCCAGCAGCTGTGCGGACTCCGCATTCTTGGTTCGATATAATTCCCCGCCGTTGAAAGCGGCCGCGTCAACGCCTGTTTCATCGAGCAGTCGCTGGTCTTCAGTGATATTCAGTGAGACCTGCAATGCGCCGTGCTTCTGATACGCAGTAGGGATCGTGGCACCGTCGGTCACGGAGTCGTTAGTAGCAGGGACCGTCATGGCGAGCATTCCGTCGACATCGCGGTCCAGTGTGCTCCATTTATCGCGTGGAGTCGGTGTGAATTTCGACAAACTGGGCTGGATGGCCGCGATGACCTTCTCTGCCTTCGATTGCATCCCGGGCAGGTCGTCGGATCCGATCTGATCACTGAGATTGTCTCTGACGACAGTCAGTACCAAGAATTGGCCTACTGAATGCCACACGTAGATTGCATCGAATCGTGGGGTCCACACGGCATGAGCTTCAGGAAATCGTGACAGCCGGGTGCCTTCGTATTTCTCCCCGAGAATTTCCTGGTGCTTGGCACCCAGGGATGGCACAGCATTCTTTGCTGCCTCGGCGTCGGTAAACAGAAGAGCGTAGTTGTTCAGCGTCCAAGAGAGATTCCCGTTGAAATTCGTTCGCCCCTCGCTGTAATAGCCGGATATGAACCCAGGTGCGAAAGTATTGAAATCTTCGCGGCTCATGAGCAGATCTCGCGACAACGGGTAATGCGATACATCTGTGAACGTACGACTCTGGTTGAATCGGTTTGTGAAATTCAGCGCTGGGTCGATCTCTGTTGGTAGAGGCATAGCTTCGGCGATGCGTCGCGCTTCGACCAGTGCTGCCTCGTCGTCGGTTTCAGCCATTCCCAAGGGGATCGGTTGGCTCGGGTAGTTCCCCATTTCGAGCTTACTCAGGTCGACCTGTACCTCTGGAGCGGCCACCGGGCCGGCCGGGCTCGCTTCGCCCCCGCAGCCTGTCGTCAACAGGCAGGCGACAGAAACTGTTGCGCTTAATGCCGCGCTACGTGCTCGTTTTCTCAGTGCTTTTGGCGATTTCAATTCAGAACGCAAAGCATCCCCCCGTCGGTAGTTTCCGGATTTCTCTATCTGATCTTTGATTTGAGGACGGGAACCAGCTTGCTGATCATCAGTGCCTCGGATTCGGGTGACCAATTCCGCATGGCGGATACCGTGCTGGGATCATCGATGGGGACGACAATTGCGCGTGAACTGGTTATCCCGTACGGGAGACCGAGAAGTCCACCGCCACCGGCCTTCTCGTCGCTACGGAGCACGATGACGTAGCTGTCGTCAGGTGCTTCGAGCGCGCTCGAGCTGTCCGATACCTCTTTGGGTGACGGAATCCCTTCGGTATTCGTGTACTTGAAGTTGTAGACGAAACCGAGTTTTTCCAAAAACTGTGTCTGCGGGCTGCCGGTAAAATAGATCCCGAATTTGTTCGGTTGCTGCGTGACACTGAGGAGGGTGACAGTCTTGCCCGCGAACTGCGGGTTGTCCTTGCGCTCCTGCTCGATCGGCGGCAGCGCGGAGGCCGGTGTGCTGGTGGTGGTGCCAGGCGTTGGGTCGGATCCGCCGGCGGCCCAAATGCCGACTCCGGTGCCGATTCCGACGACGAGCACGATCGCTCCGCCGATCACTGCCGCGCGCTTGGTCTTGCTCGGAGCGGTCGGAGTGGACGCTGTGAGGCCATGCAGCGATACCCCTGCCCGCGGATCGGTGTGCTCGCGGGGCGGCATCACCTGGATCGGGTACGTCGGCGAAGTGTTGTGGCCGGTGGGGTTGAAACCCGGGGTCAGCGCGTTCGATGCCGCGTCGGTGAATTCGCGGCAGGTGGCGAAACGTTCGGCGGGGTTTTTGGCCATCGCGCGGGCGAAGACGTGGTCGATGGCGTGGGGGAGGCCGGGGCGGATTCGGGTTGCCTGGGGTGGGGGCTCGTGGAGGTGGCCCATCATGACCATGGCGGGTTGAGCTGCGGGGTAAGGGTTTTGGCCGGTCAGGAGTTTGTAGAAGGCACAGGCGAGGCTGTAGATGTCGGCGCGGTGGTCGAGGACGGCGCCGCTGAGTTGTTCCGGCGGGGCGTAGGCGATGGTGGCGAGGAAGCTGCCGGTCTGGGTGAGTTCGGTGGCGTCGTCGGTGGACTTCGCGACACCGAAGTCGGTGAGCAGGATGCGTTCCTCTTCGCCGTCGCTGCTCGACAGCAGGAAGTTGGCGGGCTTCACGTCGCGGTGCAGCAGGCCGCGGCGGTGGGCGTAGTCCAGGCCCTTGCCGACCTCGGTGGTAATGCGAAGGGCGCGCAGGGGAGTCATCGCGTGCGGGTCGCGGGCGAGTTCGGCGGCGGCGTCGGTGCCGTCCACGTACTGCATGGCGATCCACAGCTGGCCGTGCTCTTCACCGCGGTTGTAGACCGAGACGATGTTGTTGTGGTCGAGGCCGGCGGCGAGATTGGCCTCGCGCTCGAAGCGGGCACGGAACTCGGGGTCGCGGCTGAGTTCGGCGCTGAGCACCTTCAGTGCGTCCATCCGTGGCAGGCTGGGATGTTTGGCCAGGTAAACCGTGCCCATGCCGCCGGCGCCGAGCACCCGCTGCACGCGGTACCCGCCGACGATGGTGCCGTGGCTCATCACCATCTTTTACGATCTCCTGACTCAATGCCGCACACTGCCGCTTTCCCGGCTGGAGCATATAGGACTCCGTAGGGGTCGGCCGGTGTGGGATTATCGGCTGTTGGCGAATAACGCATATTGCGCGGCCGCACGTTGATGGGCATCCAAAAGCTGGTTGCCGCTTACTATTCCGACGTATTCGTTGTAGGCGAGGATGCAGCTGAAGCGTTTCGCCGCACCGGTGCGTTTGTTCTCCACACAGGCGGCGTCGGGGAGGTTGGGTGGGTTGGCGGCCTCGGCTTCTACCTGCCAGGGGAACAGCTTCTCGGTGACCGCGCGTCGGGCGGTCTGCTCGTCGGGAGTGCGCACGGCGATCGAGCCCCAGGACAGGGCCACCTGCTGGGCGCTCATCTTGGTGAGTTGCTCGTCGACGTAGTGGCGATCGGTGGGGAGTTGGTCGCCCGCGTAGTGCAGGATGCCGTGTTTGCCGGTGACCACGTAGTAGCCGGAGCCCTCGGGGTTGGCCAGCTGGTCCGGGTTGAGGGTGCGCATCAGGAGATGGTCGGGGTCCCACGGCAGCGTCATGACCTCTTCGTCGGTCAGCGGCGTGGTGTCGGCCAGTGCCTCGATCTGCTCGGTGAAGGCGTTCGAGGCGAGAGTGGTGAGCGCTTGCTGATCGGGCGTGGGCACCGAGAGCAGGAAGGCGATCACATACGGGCCGTGGGGGAGCACGGTGCGCAGGAAGGGTGAGTCGGGACGCCAATGTGACAGGGCCGCAGGGTGTCCGGGGATGGCAACGGGCTGGTTGCGGCCTTCCTTCATGGCGAAGTCGGTGTCGTAGAACTCTTTCGCGGCGGCGGCCGCCCGGTCCGCGTCGGGAAATTGCAGGACCATGGTGGTGGCGGTGAGCCTGTTGTCGGCCTTCTTCGTCGGCCAGTCACCGTAGGTTTCGACGCGCGAATCCTTCGCGGCGCCATTGGATTCGAAGCCGTACAGCATCTTGTGTTTCTTGGCGATCGCCGACATCGCGGGCTCGTCGCCGAGTGCCGAGGGCATCACGCCGGCGGAGACGGTGGTCGCGCGTTTGCCGTAGGTCATCTGGGCGTCGACGTCGCGGGAGTTGATCACATAGTCGGCGATCCGCATCGCCGCTACCTCGTACATCTCGTAGAACGGCGGGACCGGGTCGTCGTCGTGGGCGTTGACCGGTTCGGTCGGGTACGAGCCGACGTCGAGGGAGCGAACATCCATCTCGCCGGGCAGCGCCTGCCCGGACAGGGTGGACCCGCACGCGGTCAGGACGGTGGCCAGCGTGGCAGCCAGCAAGGCGGATCGGATTCTCATTTCGCGTTCACCAACAATGCGTACTGGGCCGAGATCCGCTGCTGGGCATCGAGGAGCTGGTTCGACCAGACATAGGCGGCGTAGCGGTCGTAGGACACGGCGCAATAGAAGCGGATCGCGATCCGTTGTTTCCTGCCGATGTATTCCTTGCACCGGGCGCTCGGCAGGTTTTTCGGTGCGGCGGAGGCGGTGAATTTGCGGGTGACGCCGCCGAGCTCGTCTCGGACACCCTGGGCGCCGGCGATGTCGCGGGCGCGGTAGACCTCGGCGCCGTCGTTGGCGTAGAGGTCGATGCCGAAGTCGTCGATCATCTTCGCGGCGCTCACCGGGTCGGAGAGGAAGTGGCGGGCGGTGCGGCCCGCGTAGACGCCGGGTGGGTTGATCCAGGAATCCTCGCGGGGGCGGGGCGCGGTGCGGCCGAGCATGCCGTCGCGATCGCGCTGCAGGGTCATCAGTTCGGTGCTGGGGGTGGGGGTGAACTTCGCGACCGCGGGGACGATCGTGTCGAGGCTCTTGCGGGTGAGGTCGAGCAGCTCCTGCTTGTCGACCTTTTCCAGCCAGATCTTCAGGTAGTCGTAGAACCAGGTGTAGATCACCAGATGACCGGTGGCGAACCAGGATCCGATCGACTGCTGGTCGGGCTGCCAGTGCGCGGTCGCCGCGGGATAGCCGGGGATCTCGATGCGCTGGTTGTTCGGGGCGTAGCCGAAATCGAGTTTCTCCAGCTCGGTGGCGGCGGTGGCGGCCTTCTGCGCGTCGGGGAAGATCATCACCGCGTTCACCATGTCCAGGCCCATATTGCTGGGCTTCGTCTCCGCCGAGCTCACGAATCCGCCGATGAAATCGGGGGCGACCTCGGCGAACCGATCGACGGCCATGATCTTGCCGAGCGCGGCTTCGGCGTCGAGGAACACCGACGCGATCGACGGATTGGTGTGGATGAACCGTGGATCGATATCGGCGGGCGTCGGCACGAAGTCGCCGAGGCGTTCGGCCTCGATGAATCGGCCCTGGTCCAGGTTGGCGACCGTCCCGACCTGGCGGGGCTGGGTCGGATAGTTGCCGACGTCGAGAGTGGCGAGGTCCACCGGGGCGTCGGTCGCGGCGATCTCATCGGGACCACCGCAGGCCGTGACGACAGTGGTCAACAGTGCGGTCGCCAGGACACCGACGACTTGTGCGGCTCGCAATTCATTCCTCCCCGAAACGATTGTCGGCGGAATCCTACGTCACCGCAATCTGGGAGTGGGGTCGAGCGAACTCACAAGCTGTTGGCCAGCAGGGCGTACTGGGCGGTGATCTTCTGGCGGACCTCGGGCTCGCCGTCGGCGCTGACCATGGCCAGATAGCGCTTGTACGCGACGTAGCAGCGGTAGACGTAGTCGTCTTCTTTGTTGCCGTTGTCGTTGAGTTTCAGACAGGTCGCGGTGGGGACGTCGGCGGGGGCGGTGATCGGGTCGTAGTGGCCCGCCGAATCGATGAGGCCCCGCATGAGCGATTGCGCGGCGGACTGGTCGCGTACCCGAGTGACGGCGCCGCCCTCGACAACCGCGTGGGCTTCGACTCCTGTTGCGTCGACCAGGTTTTGACGGGCGGTGAGGTCGGCTGCCTTGTTCACGAGGTGCTCGGGAGCATAGGAGGCGAACGAGTACTGGCCGGGGTGCATGGCGGCGCGGTCGTCGACGACGGCACGGGCCAGAAGTCCGGCGGGGTCTACCGGAAGATCGGAGATCTTCTCGGTGGGGGTGGGGTCGAACTTCGCGAGCTGGGCGAGTTCGGCGGCGAGATTCTGGTCGACCCAGGAGGTGAGGTCGGTCGCGTCGGCCCTGGGGCGCTGGATGAACAGCGAGATCACGAACTCTTCGTGGGCGAGGAAGGCACCGATGGTGGGCACACCGGGACGCCAATGGAGGTAGGCGTCGGGGTATTTGGTGGAGGCGAGTTTGCGGTTGTCGGGGGAGACGGCCAGGTCGACATCCTCCAGTTCACGCGCGGCGAGGGTGGCGGCCGCCGCGGTGGGGAAGCGGAACAGTGCCGTGGTCAGCGCGGTCGCGTCCGGACCGGGACGGGTCTCGCCGTCGGGATCGGCCCGGTCGGCGCCGAGCGCGACATAGCCGGTGACGAACTTGCGGTTCTCCAGAACAGGTTTGGAGACGTTGGCGACGAAATCCAGCGCGCGTTCGATATCGGGAACGATCACGCCGCCGCGTCCATGCGACAGCGACGGATCGATCCGCACCGCGGGCACCACGGCCGCCGACATCCGCGCACCCTCGACGATCGCGCCCCGATCGCCCGCGGTGTCGGTGTAGGTGTGCCGGTCGGTGGCGAAGGTCCCGGTCTCCAGACCGCGCACATCGGGCTCACCGGCGACGGGTGTGCCGCTGACAGCGCAGCCGGACAGGACGATCAAAGCCCCACCCCAGGCGAGCGCGATGCGAATTCTGGTCGAATCGATCATCAGGTTCCCCTCGATGTTCCTCCCGCAACACCTATGAAGTTACCGGACCGACCCCGCCCAGGGGGACCTAAGCGGGGTGCTTTGCCATAGTCTGGATGACATGGCGACCCCCCTGCTGTGCAGTTCCGGTGGAGGCCGATACCTGTGAGGGATCGGCAGGTCGAAGTGGTGCTCGGAAGTCACGCGGTCGCACGGGTCGCGGGCGCGGTGATCGTGGTCGCGCATCGCGGGCAGGGCAAGCTCACGCCCGGCGATACCGCGGCGATCGCGCTGGAATCGCTGGCGGAGTTGGTGCGTGACGCGCACGAGCAAGCGCCGTCGGGGCCGGGTTCGGTGGTGGCGCGCGAGGCGACGCGGTGGCTCATGAAGTACGCCGAGCAGATCTCGCCGGGCGTGCCGATCGATTTCGGGGTGCTCTCAGCTGCCGACAACGGGGGCGTGGCGATCTTCCTGCACGGTTCGGTGACAGCGGTGCTCGCCGACGACCACGGCCCGGAGTACTACCGCGGTAGTGACGCGGCGTTCACCGTCGACCGGGTCGCCTCCGAGCCCGCCAAGGCGGTCGCGCTGTTCGCGGACGACGCCAAGGGCCGCATCCCGGATCTGCCGCCGGAGCGCGGAATCGGTTGGCTGGTCGAAGGAATCGCGCAGGCCGGCGGGGCCGTGATGTGGTCCAACGATGTGCGCAGCCGGGTGCGAACCGCGGAACCGGCGGGCCAGACTCGCAGGCCGCCACCGCCTACCGCCCGCATCGACCGGGAACCGCGTGCGGCGCAACCGGATTCACGACACTCCGAGCAGCCCGCGACGGGGATGCAGCCGGCGACCTCGATGCTGGACGCTGTCACCGGCACCGCGCACGGCACGGTCGACACCCCCGTCGCCGACCCGCACACCGCCGAAACCCGGCTCTCCGGAACCAATCCCGCGCCCGAACCCGATCCCGACTTGCAGCGCAGGCTCGAGGCCACGGCCAAGTCGACGGTGCTCGCGGTGAAGGTCATGGGATTCAAGTGCGCGCGTGCGCATCCCAGTGATCCGCGCTCGGCGTTCTGCACGGTGTGCGGCATGCCGGTCGACCAGACCCAAGCGCTCGCCGAGGTGGTCCGCCCGCCGCTCGGCATGCTCGTGCTCGACGACGGCATGACTTACCTGATGGCCGCCGACGCCGTGATCGGGCGTGACCCGGAGCACTCCGACGCTGCCCAGCGCGGACTCATCCCGCTGCGCATCGACGACACCTCCGGTGGCATGTCGCGCGCGCATGCCGAAGTGCACCTGGTGAATTGGGACGTGCAACTCATCGACCGCGGTTCCACCAACGGCACTCGCAGCCGCCACCCCGGCTACCGCGACTGGGTCCGCCTCACGCCGAATCAGCCGATGGTGCTCGTCCCCGGCACCGAGGTGATGATCGGCAACCGGGTGCTGCGCTACGAACCGGCCGCACCACCGCCGTTCGGCTGACAACCCCGTTCGCTCCCCGACTGCACTCGCAACCCGCACATCCCGACCCCGAGGAGGGATCCGCCGCGCAGCGGCGGGTTCGCGGCCGTCCCGTCGATCAGGCGCCGTTGCGTAGGCGACGAAGGAGCAAGCAACGGTGCCTGATCGACGGGACCGAAGGGGCCGCGAACTCGAGCGCGCCAGCGCTCCAAAAACTCAGCTGTAGCGGGACAGGCAGGTGGTTTCGCCGTTGAGGACGCCGGCGCGGAAGGCGTCGACACGGGAGAATCCGCTGGGCACCGTGTTGCCCTCGGTGTCGCTGGCGGCCAGTCCGTCGGTGAGCAGGCCCGAGACCGCTTCGTCGAGGTCGCCCGCCGACAGCTGGATGTCGCCCTGGCTCACGGGGCGGCCGGGCTGGGCGAGTTTGCCGGTGACGACCCCGGAGAGGCAGGCCGCGCGCAGTCCGGTCTTCGCGCCGGTCAGCTGCTGGCCGTGGCTGCGCTGCACGGCCAGGGTGTAGCGGGAGATGAAGACCACGTAGCCGTTGTAATCGCCGCTGACCTTCACCGGCAGCGGGCCGTCGTCGTCGGTGTCGGTGGCGCCGCGTTCGGCCAGCCCGGGCACATCGGTGGCGATGGTGTTCTTGGCGGGGCAGTAGGTGACCGGTTCGGTGACCGCGCCGTCCTTGCAGTCGATGCGCGAGCCCGCGTAGTCGTAGGTCGGCGCGTCCTTCACCGGCAGGATGGCCTGAAGCGCCTTGCTCAGCTCGACGAGATTTTCCTTGGAGACGGGGTATTCGCCGCGACCGCTGTCGCCGGAGAAGCTCTGCGGGAGAGTGCCGCGGCGCGAGTCGATCTCGTCCTCGTCGATGCCCTTGCAGCCGCGCGGTCCGTCGGTGAACCCGATCTGGACAGCGGTGACGCGCTCGAAGGCCGAACCGTGCACGCTCTCTGGGTCGTCGGGATCGGAGTCGCGAATCGAAACAGTCGCGGCCAGAACGGAATTCAGGCCGTCGGAGGTGTTGATCGTGAAGTGCTCCGACTTGCCTTCCGCGACATGGCGCATGAACGCGCCCGCGAAGCAGTCGGCCTGCTGCTCCTTCACCAGGACCGGCGTCTTCTTGGTGACCATCTTGGCCATGCTCTGGATGGCGTGGCCGTATTCGTGGGCCAGCACCATCACCACCGACATCGTGCCGAAGGTCTCGCTCATGGTGGGCAGCAGCATCTCGCGGTCCCAGCCGATCGAGTTGTCGCTGCGGCAGTAGGCGGCATTGACCAGGTGGTAGGTGGTCTCCTTGCAGAATTCGATCGCCTGGCTGCGGGCGGCCCGCGCGTTCCAGGAGATCAGCTTCTCGACCGGGTCGAAGGTCTCGCCGGGGAATTCGGTGCCGAAGCCCGCCTGCCAGTAGGACTGGATGTCGTCGATCGCGTTGAGCGCCAGTTTGTCGACGTCACCGCCGTCGCCGTTGGACGCGGTGAGGGACGAATCGGGGACGCCGGTGCGCGGACCGTTCGGCCCACCGGTGGTCGGCAATCCCGCCACCTGGAACGGATCGTCGTAGATCGAGACCCCGTGCCCATCGATCGCCCGCGTGCACCCGACACCCATCAGCGCGCATAGCACGACAGAGATCGCAACGAACACTTGGGCTTTCGGCATACGTCCCCCTGGTCGGCCGGATACACGTGCAGGTCGATCGCCGGATCGGGCGCAAAGCCGTCTCGGGGGCACCGCCGATGTCCGGGCGATGGCATAGTATCCGCTCCATGTCTTCACCGGGGGCGCAGACCATCACCGTGCGCCATGATGGAACCGAACGAGTCTTCGAAGCGAGCCAGCAGATCACCATGGGCCGCGCGCCCGAGGTCACCCTGTTCGTGGACAGTCCGCTGGTCTCTCGTGTGCACGCCACTCTTCGATTCAGCAACGGCGCGTGGGTACTCGCCGACAACGGCAGTACCAACGGCGTCTTCGTCGACGCGCGCAGGCTCAACCAGCCCGTCTCGATCGACCGACCCACCCAGGTACGCCTGGGTGACGCGATCACCGGGCCGCTGCTGCACCTGGTCCCCGCGGCGCCTGGGGCGCGCCACGCGGCGACCATGGTCGCGCCGCCTTCACAACCACAGCACCAGCCGCACCACCAGCAACCGCACCACCAGCAGCCGCGTCCGCAGCAGCCGCATCCCGGCTTCCAGCCGCCCTCGCGCCCGCAACAACAGCAACCGCAATACGTTCCCACCTCGCAGCTGCCCGCGCAGCCGCAGGACAACATCAATATGACCCGCCGCGCCGATTCGTCGATGCTGCCGCCGGTCCGCAAGGCCGCCTCGACCGAACCGGTCGCGCGCGGTGACCGCATTCCGCCCGGCGGCCTGAGCATCGGCCGCACCTCGGACAACCAGATCGTCGTCAACGATCCGCTGGCCTCGCGTGCGCACGCGAAGCTGCTGGCCTCGCCCGAGGGCCTGGTCATCGAGGACCTCGGCTCGGCCAACGGCACCTTCGTCAACGGTCACCGCCAGCAGCGTTCGGTGCTGCGCGAGCGCGACATCGTCACCATCGGCAACATCGACTTCGTCGTCACCCAGGGCGCGCTGGCGCATCGGCAGAAGCCGGTCGCCGAGCAGGGCCTGTCGGTGCACGGGGTCGGGTTCACGGTCGAGAACAACAAGCAACTGCTCGTCGATGTGAACATGACGGCGGGGCGTGGCACGTTGACCGCGCTGATCGGGCCGTCGGGCGCGGGCAAGTCGACGCTGTCGAAGCTGATCGCGGGCAATACCCAGCCCTCCGGCGGTGTGGTGACCTTCGAGGGCCGCAACCTGCACGCCGAGTACGAGGCGCTGCGTTCGCGCATCGGCATGGTGCCGCAGGACGACGTGCTGCACCGCCAACTCACTGTCCGCCAGGCGCTCGGCTTCGCCGCCGAGCTACGGCTACCGCCCGATACCACCAAGGCCGACCGGCAGAAGGTGATCGACGGTGTGCTGCAAGAGCTTTCGCTCACCCAGCACGCCGACACCCGGGTGGACCGGCTCTCCGGTGGTCAGCGCAAGCGGGCGTCGGTGGCGATGGAGCTGCTCACCGGTCCGTCGCTGCTGATCCTCGACGAGCCGACCTCGGGCCTGGACCCGGCGCTGGATCGGCAGGTCATGCAGATGCTGCGCGAACTGGCCGACGCCGGTCGCGTGGTGATCGTGGTGACGCACTCGGTGGCCTGCCTGGATATGTGTGACCAGGTGGTGCTGCTGGCCCCGGGCGGTAAGACGGCGTTCGCCGGACACCCGGGTGGGGTCGGCGCGGCGATGGGGACCAGCGACTGGGCGGAGATCTTCGCCGAGGTCGCGGCCAACCCAGATCAGGCCTTCGCGAAGTATCGGTCCCGGCAGGCCTATGTGCCGCCACCGCCGCCCGCGCAGCCGAACCGCGGCAACGTGGGCGCGCCGCCGCAGTCGAGCGCGATGCGGCAGTTCAGCACGTTGTCCCGCAGGCAGTTGCGGTTGATCTTCTCCGACCGGGGATATCTGATCTTCCTGGTGGTGCTGCCCTTCATCCTCGGCGCGTTGTCGCTGGTGGTGCCTGGTAGTGACGGGTTCACGGAGGGCGCGCTGGTACAGCTGCCCGACGGCTCGTTCGGGCGGGAGAGCGGCGGTGAGGCCCAGCAGCTGCTGGTGGTGCTCATCCTCGGCGCGTGCTTCATGGGCGCCACGCTCAGTGTGCGCGACCTGGTCGGCGAACGGTCGATCTTCCAGCGCGAGCGCGCGGTCGGCCTGCTGCCCTCGGCATACCTGATGGCCAAGATCGTCGTGTTCAGCGTGACCGCGTTCCTGCAGTCGGCGGTGCTGATCGGTATCACGTTCATCGGGAAGAAGGCGCCGGGCGCCGGTTCGCTGATTCCGAGCGGCAGCGTCGAGCTGTATTTCGACATCGCGATGACCGCGGTGTGCTGTGTGGTGTTCGGCCTGCTGATGTCGAGCCTGGCCAAGTCCAACGAGCAGGTCATGCCGATGCTCGTGGTGATGATCATGGTGCAGCTGGTGATGGCGGGTGGCCTGATCCCGGTGACCGACCGGGTCGGCCTCGAGCAGATCTCGTACCTGTTCCCCTCACGCTGGGGTTACGCGGCGGGCGCGTCGACGGTGGATCTGACGCAGCTGGTCTTCGGCTCGCAGGACGACCCACTCTGGGGGCACAGCGCGGGAATCTGGATCCTGGACATCGTGATGCTCATCGTGATCACCTCGATCCTCGCCCTGATCACCTGGAGCCGACTACGACTGAAGAAGTCACAGGCATGAGTGGTCAGCGCCTGGAGGCGGCAGCTCGCGTAACCACGCGGGGCGCCCGAGCATGCCTCGCTGCGCACAGCATGATCCGCCAGGTCAGCATCGTTTCGGTGGGCAAGCTGCGCGTGTCCGTCGCCGACCGGGCACACTTGATCCTGTGACCGTTCGAGTTGGGGCCCTACATCTGGGGTGGGACGTGGTGTCCGTGGCCGCGGGTGGCGGCGCGACCCCGGTCCGCCCGGTACAGGTCGAGGGCACCTACACCCCGCCCGCCTACCTGCTCGCCGATGCCGCGGGCAGGTTGCACACCGCCGGCGTCGACCGGCAGCGACCGGATCTGGGGATGGCGATCGCCGATGTGCGCGACATCCTCGGCCACCCACAGATCGTGATCGCCGGCGCCACCTGGCCCGCCGAACTCGTCTTCCGGGCCCGGCTCTACAACCCGCTGGCCGCGATCGGCAAGTACCTCCAGGGCAAGCCGCAGCTGGTCGCGCTGCCGTATCCGGACAGCTGGCCCGAGGACAAGGTCGAGGTGTACGCGGCGCTCGTCGAGCAGCTCGACGTGGTCGTGGAACCGCTGCCCGAAAGCGTCGCGCTCTCGGGTTATGTGCGCGCCCTCGGCCTGGTCTCCCCGCCCAGCGAGCGACATCGCACCGGCATCGGCGCCACCGGGATCTACTCCGACGGTCGCTCGCTGCTGGTGGTCGCGGTCCACGGCGACGACGAACAGCCGACCGAATCGACGGAGGTCTCGGTCAGCGCCGAGGCGCTGCGCGACGCCCGCACGGCCGACAACGTGGTGATCGAGGCGATGGCCGCGGCCCGCTCGATCGGCGCCGACACCTCGACGGTGCTGCTCGCGGGCAACGTCTGCTTCAACGACGCCCTGCGTTTCGCCTTCCAGAACCACCTGGGCCAGCGTCTGCACGTGGCCGACCATCCGATGCACGCACTGGTCCTCGGCGCCGCGCATCTGCTGGTCACCGAGCCCGACCTCGACGACGAGGAGGACGACTATCCGGACTCGGGACATCCGGCTCAGGCAGTCGCCGCGCAGGTCGGGTGGGGTGCCCAACCCACGGCTCCGCCCGCCGCCCAGCCGCCGGGACCGGCCGGGTTCGTCGCCGGTCCGCCCGCCGCGCAACCGCCGCAGCCGTCAGGTCCACCCGCTCGCGCGCCGCGGCACGCGCTCGAACACGACGATGCCGAGGACGACGACCGCCGCGGCAAACTGCTCGGCAAGGTGAAGAAGGGCTTCTTCGGCACCCCGGCCGTGGTCGGCGCGCTGGCGCTGGTCGCGCTCCAGCCGGATCCCGCCGTCGCCTCGGCCGCCGAACCGGTGAGCTGCGCGTTCACCCCGTACGCGAACACGGTCCCGCGCGAGGGTATCGAGACCGCGCGTGGCCTGCTGGTCGACGACTCCACCTGTGTCACCCCCGGCATCGACACCTTGCGCTATCTGATCCCCGGTCCCGCGCGTGCGACCGACCCCGGTCCGCCGGTCGTGATCTAGCATCGCCCGATTGCGGGTCGGTGATGCGTGGCTGGTATCGTTGCCCGTTGGCGTGTGGAACGTCGAACCGTTCGCGGATCGGCGTCTCCTCGATGTCCTGGGTCTCCACCGGCCGCCAGGGCAGTCTCGATCCACACATCAGGGCCGGCAACACCGACGACAGACAGGGAACGACTGTGCCTACGTACAGCCCCAAGGCGGGTGACGTCACCCGCAAGTGGTACGTCATCGACGCCACTGACGTAGTCCTCGGCCGTCTCGCCGTGCAGGCCGCTGGCCTGCTGCGCGGCAAGGGCAAGCCGACCTACGCACCCCACGTCGATGGTGGCGACTTCGTCATCATCATCAACGCGGAAAAGGTTGCCATCTCCGGCAACAAGAAGCAGGACAAGCTCATCCACCACCACAGCGGACACCCGGGCGGCCTCAAGTCGCGCACTGTCGGCGAGGTGTTGGCGACCCGTCCCGATCGTCTCGTGGAGAAGGCCGTCAAGGGCATGATCCCGAAGAACAAGCTGGGTAACGCGATCGCGGGCAAGCTGAAGGTCTACGCAGGCCCGAACCACCCCCACGCCGCGCAGCAGCCGGTTCCGTTCGAGATCAAGCAGGTGGCCCAGTGACCGCTCCTGAAGAGTTCGCAGCCGAAGAGTTCGACGCCACCGATGAGGTCGTCGTCGAGATCGTCGAAGACGGCGAAGGCTACGCCGAAGGCGAATACGTCGAAGAAGAGCTGGCTTTCGAGCCGCTCGGCCTCGACCGCCCGGTGCAGACCGTCGGCCGTCGTAAGGAAGCCGTTGTTCGCGTTCGCATGGTGCCCGGTTCGGGCAACTTCGAGCTCAACGGCCGCACCATCGAGGATTACTTCCCGAACAAGGTGCACCAGCAGCTCGTGAAGTCCCCGCTGGTTCTGGTCGAGCGTGTCGAGAACTTCGACATCTTCGCTCGCCTGGTCGGCGGCGGCCCGTCGGGTCAGGCAGGCGCCCTGCGTCTGGCCATCGCCCGCGCGCTGATCGTGGTCACCCCGGACGACCGTCCCGCCCTCAAGCGTGCCGGCTTCCTGACGCGTGACCCGCGTGCCACCGAGCGTAAGAAGTACGGCCTGAAGAAGGCCCGTAAGGCGCCTCAGTACTCGAAGCGCTGATTTACGCACTGTCGACCGCCGTCTTCGCTTACTTTGGTGGAGACGGTACGGTCGGCGGAGCACGTGTGCGAGAGCAGGCTTCCAGCACGGCTGGTCGCCTGCTCTCGTGCTGTAAACGGGGACCTACGACGGGTAGAGGTTTATGGGACGGCTGTTCGGCACAGACGGTGTTCGCGGGCTCGCCAACGAGTCGCTGAGCCCGGAACTGGCGATGCGCGTCGCCGCCGCGGCGGCGCAGGTGCTCTCGCGCGGCAAGAAGCGCCCGGTCGCGGTGCTCGGTCGCGATCCCCGCGCCAGCGGCGAGATGCTCGAGGCCGCGGTCACCGCGGGCCTGACGTCCGTCGGCGTCGATGTCCTCTCGGTGGGCGTGCTGCCGACTCCGGCCGTGGCCTACCTGACCGGCCTGTACGACGCGTGCTTCGGCGTGATGATCTCCGCCTCGCACAACCCCATGCCCGACAACGGCATCAAGATCTTCGCGGCGGGCGGGCACAAGCTCGACGACGCCATCGAGGCCCGGATCGAAGCCCTGATCGCCGAAGGCGTCACCGTGCGCCCGACCGGCGCGGGCATCGGCCGGGTGCGTGGCGACTACACCGTCGAGGGCACCCACGAACGCTATGTCGAGCATCTGCTCGAATCCACCGGCCAGGACCTGTCCTCGCTGACCGTCGTCGTCGATTGCGCGCACGGTGCGGGCGCCGAGGTGGCCCCGCAGGTGTACCGGGAGGCGGGCGCGACGGTGATCGCGATCAACGCCGAACCCAACGGGCTCAACATCAATGACGGGTGCGGTTCCACGCACCTGGACAATGTGCGGCGCGCGGTCCTCGAACACGGCGCCGACCTGGGCATCGCGCTCGACGGTGACGCCGATCGTTGCCTCGCCGTCGATGCCGCCGGCGAGATCGTCGACGGTGACGCGATCATGGCGGTGCTCGCGCTGGCGATGCGCGATGCGGGCGAACTGGTCGACAACACTCTCGTCGCCACCGTGATGAGCAACCTCGGCCTGCACATCGCGATGCGCGCCGCCGAGATCACCGTGATCACCGCCGCGGTCGGCGACCGGTACGTGCTCGAGGAACTGCGTCGCGGCGGATACAGCCTGGGCGGGGAACAGTCCGGGCACGTGGTGTTCCCGCGGTTCGGCACCACCGGGGACGGGGTGCTCACCGGCCTGCGGGTGATGGCGCGGATGGCGCAGACCGGGCGCTCGCTGGCCTCGCTGGCCTCGGTGATGAGCACGGTGCCGCAGGTGTTGATCAATGTCGCGGTGTCGGACAAGGGTGCTGTCGCTGTCGCTCCCGAGGTGCTGGAGGCTGTCGCGGAGGCCGAGCGGATTCTCGGGGAGACCGGGCGGGTTCTGTTGCGGCCCAGTGGGACCGAGCAGTTGGTGCGGGTGATGGTGGAAGCCACCGATCCCGCGCAGGCGCGTCAGCTGGCCGACGATCTGGCCAAGCGGGTCGCCGCGGTCTAGTCGCCGGGGTCAGGGCGACGGGTCGGCGATCGGTTCTGTGGCGTGTTCCACCGGGCCCCACTAGTATCGGGATACGCCGTCAGGACCTGTGTGCCCCGTGGCGCGTGTGTGCTGCTCGGCGCAGGCGGTTATTTCGGCGCGCAGCACGATTCGAAGGGGGCCGATCATGGTTCCGCCGCTGCCTGCCCGCAACTACCAGGACCAGTACCCGTACGAGTACGGCGAAGTGGATCAGCCGCACCGTTGTGGCGGGGCCTGCGGACGACCGGGGTGCCGCGAAGTGCCGCAAGGGTATTCGCCCACCGTACCGATCCGGGACGAAGGCTACGGTCAGTCCGCCTATGAGCCGGTCGCCGAGGCACCACGCACCCGCCCGTTCGCGGCGCCACGGGTGCCGCGCTCGCGATCGTTCATCGCGGTGGTCGCCGTGCTCGGTGTCACCTTCGGCGTCGGCCTGATCGGGGCCAAGCTCGGCTCCGACATCGACCTGTTCGGTGCGGCCGAACCTGCCGTGGTGCGGTCGCTCTAGAACTGTCCGACGACGAAACCGCTGAACAGCACCCCGAAACCACCGATCTCGCCCACGACCAGCCCGTACATCGACAGCCGTAGTTCGGTGGGAATCTTCCCGTCGAACTGGTTGGTGGTGTCGCGGCGCAGCCCGTGCAGGGCGTAACTGGCGATCGCACCGGCGAAGAACGCGAGCACCACCAGGTCGGCGGTCAGGTTGACGATCGTCGGCCAGGCGCTGAGTTCGGTGAACACCGCGAGCAGAATCCCCGCGAAGGAATACATCAGCGCGGCGCGGTGGGCGATGTCGACATAGACGTGCGCCGCGCCGGCGGTCCGGATGCCGTGGTACTTCCACACCCCGAGCAGCAACGCGCTCAGGAAGAGGGATCCGGTGACGAGCAGAGTGATTCGGGTGTCGATACCCAGTGCGTAGTCCATGCGTCATTCCTCGCTGAGAAGCCCACCGGACATGTGCCAACGACGGGTCGCACGAACAGAATCCAGCATCCGGCGATCATGCGTCACCAGAATCAACGTGCCGGTGAAGGATTCGACGGCCTGCTCGAGCTGTTCGATGGCGGGCAGGTCGAGGTGGTTGGTCGGCTCGTCGAGGACCAGCAGGTTCACCCCGCGCGCCTGGAGCAGGGCCAGGGCCGCGCGGGTGCGTTCGCCGGGGGACAGGGTGTCGCAAGCGCGCGTCACGTGCGGCCCGCGCAGGCCGAATTTGGCCAGGAGCGTGCGGACTTCGGCGTCGGGCCAGTCGGGCATGGCCGCGGCGAAGGTATCGGCCAGCGCGTCGTCGCCACGGAACAGCCCGCGGGCCTGGTCGACCTCGCCGATCTCGACACCGGAACCCAGTGCGGCCGAACCGGAATCGGGTGTGATCTTGCCGAGCAGCAGGCCGAGCAGGGTCGACTTGCCCGAGCCGTTGGCTCCGGTGAGCACGATCCGGTCGGCCCAGTCGATCTGGGTGGTGATCGGGCCGAGAGTGAACTCGCCGCGCGTGAGGGTGGCGTTGTTGGCGGTCGCGACCACCGCGCCGCTCCGTGGGGCGGTCGCGATCTCCATCCGCAGCTCCCACTCCTTGCGCGGCTCGTCGACCACGTCGAGGCGTTCGATCCGGCGCTGGGTCTGGCGGGCCTTGGCGGCCTGCTTCTCGGTGGATTCCGCGCGGGTCTTGCGGCCCATCTTGTCGGAGTCGTTCTTGCCCTTGCGGCGGGCGTTGCGCACGCCGTGCTCGAGCCAGTTGCGCTGCATCTGCGCGCGTGACTCCAAACCCGCTTTGGTATCGGCGAATTCGTCGTAGGCCTCGCGGGCGTGCTTGCGAGCGATCTCGCGTTCGGCGAGATAGGCGTCGTAGCCGCCGTCGTAGAAGCCCGTTTGCTGCTGAGCCAGGTCGAGTTCGAGGACGCTGTTCACGGTGCGCGCCAGAAACTCTCGATCGTGGCTGATCACCATGAGCGGTACGCGCACACCGGTGACGAAACGTTCCAGCCGGTCGAGGCCGTCGAGATCGAGGTCGTTGGTCGGCTCGTCGAGCAGCAGAATGTCGAAGCGCGACAACAACACCGAGGCCAACCCCGCGCGTGCCGCCTGGCCGCCGGACAGACCCGTCATCGGGGTGTCGAGCCCACCGGCCAAGCCGTGGGTCAGCCCCAGGTCCGCGGCGACCTCTTCGGCGCGCTGATCGAGATCCGCGCCGCCCAACGCCAGCCAATGTTCCAGCGCGGGTGAGTAGTCGTCGTCGCCACCGTCGCCGAGACGTTCGGCCGCCGCGTCCATCACCTGCTGGGCGTGCGCGACACCGGTTCGGCGCGAGAGGAATTCGAGCACCGTCTCGCCCTCGATGCGTTCCGGTTCCTGGGTCAGATAACCGACGGTCGCGTCGGGCGGACTCAACGCGATGGTGCCCTCACCCGGCTCGCGCTCGGCCAACATCCGCAGCAGCGTCGACTTGCCCGCGCCGTTCACCCCGACCAGCCCGATCACATCGCCGGGGGCGAGAGTGAAATCGAGGTCGGCGAACAGGGTCCGTTCGGCGTGCCCCGCGGACAGGCCGCTGGCGTGCAATGTCGTGCTCACCTCGACAATTGTGCCCGTCTCGGGGTCTGACCCTGAGGTCGGGGCCCGTCGAAATCAGGGTGCGGATGGGTCTGTGGACCGATGCGGGCGGGGGTGCTCCGACGGCACAGTGGAGACATCACCGCTTCACAGGAAGGCAACACCATGACCGCCCCCGCCCGCCGCCTCACCCGTTCGACCAGCAACAAGTGGATCGCAGGCGTCTGCGGTGGCCTCGCCGAACGCTACGGCTGGAACCCCAACGTCGTCCGCCTGGTCTTCGTCGTGTCCTGCCTGCTCCCCGGCCCCCAGTTCCTGATCTACCTGGCGATGTGGATCCTCATCCCGAACAAGTAGCCCCGAACCCCCCGGCGCCCGCTCGCGGATGACAAGATGGTGGCAACCCCGCCACGTCGTCATCCGCGAGTTTTCCGTTGGAGGAGCAGTCATGGTCACCTCGGGTGAGTTCCCCGGCCTCGGCCTACCCGACATCGACGCCCACTCATCCCTGGGCGGCCTCGGCCCCGTCGAACTGAACAACCCATCCCTCGACCTCGACCACGACGGCGTCGTCGACTCCCTCTCCACCGGCGACACCGACTCGACCAGCATCTGGTCCGACTACGACCACGACGGCCTGGCCGACCACGTCACCGTCGTCGAGGAAGACGGCGACTACGCCGCCTGGGAGTACCACCGTCATCCCGACGGCACGTCGGAGTGGCGGAAGACCGACCAGGGGAACCTGGAGAAGTAGCGCACGAGGGTGCCGCTGTGGTCGAATCCGATCACAGCGGCATTTGTCGTGTGATCGTGGAACCGATCCCGGTCGTGGCGCGTCTAAGGGAGTAGTGCGCCTGCCGGCGCTTGACCAGAAGGAGGGGGAAGTGGGCGATTCAGTGACGGTCGATCCGACGGCTCTGCGTAAGGCTGCGTCGAACTTGAAGTCGTCGGCGGCTGACATCGGGACGTGCTCTGCCGACGTCAAAGGCTGGACCTTCACCGCCGCGCAAGCCGGTCGCGACTACGGCGCCGAGGGGACGAAGGTCGGGGGCGTGATCGGCAAGGTCGAGACCTGGTTGAAGAACTGGCAGACCGCGATCGACAAGACGGGCGTTCAGTTCGGTACGAGTGCGGATACGTACGCGACGGTCGACGATGCCAACGTCAAGAAGATAACCGCTGCTGGGGTGAACCTTTGATGCGTAGTACGAGAGCATCGGCATCCTCATTCGTAGTCGGAGGGGGTTTCGGTGGCTGACTCCCCGACATGGCCGAATATTCCCAACAGTGGCAGCGCGGACGAGATACTCGACCTAGGGGCCGAGGGTCTGCAATATTTTGTCCAATACCTTCCACGCTATGAGAAGGCGCTCGCGGTAACGGAATCAACGGCGGGCAGGGCGGAGCTGGTAGGCGCCGACTTGAACAAGTTGATCTACGTGGAATATGACGCCGAACGTGGGATGGATATCGCAGCCATCGATCGGATGTCTGCGGCGTTGTCCAAGGTGATGGCCAAATTGCCCGGTGAGATCGACGAACAGCGCCGCCAGCTCTCGGCACTTCCGTCGATTTGGCAGGGGCAAGCAGGCGACTCGGCGTCCAATATGCTCAATGCGCAGATTCTCCGTGCTGAGCAAGATCGCATCGAGGCCGCGACGATATCTCTGGAGCTCAGCTACGTTTCGACTGCGCTGCGTACGGCAGTGCGCCACAAAGCTGTGACGGTCCAGAGCTTTTGGTCTCCGAATACGCCTGACATTCCGCAGCAGAACGGTAGTGGGGTGGGACGCGCAGCGATCGATGATTACATTCGATTGGTGGCGCAGAACCCTTATTCCGATTTGGGTCAGAAGGCGAAAGAGTGGTTGGTCGAGGTATTCGTACCCCACGTCCACGCCACGTACGATAAATTCATTCAGCTGTGCAAAGAAGTTGACACCGAGGTTCGTCGGATTTACGGCGTACTTGTCGAAGCCTTGAACGGACTGGATACCGGCGCATATCCCATGCCGCAGGATTCCGGCAAGCCGCAGACACCCGTGACGACGGAACAGCAGCCCCAGACGAAAGATACGTCGAAGGGTGACACCTCGACCGGCGGCACACCGTCGACAACGGAGGACACGTCGACCAAGGCGGCGACCACCGAGGACCCGTCGACCACCAAGGAGGACGATGACGACGACGATGACGACATCACCGATACGATCAGCGAAATCACCGATACGGTCAGCGAAGTGATGACCGGTCTCACGTCGCTCGTGTCGTCGGTGAGTGAACTCGAATCGCTCGTCACGAGTACGGCGGAGACGATCAGTTCCGGCCTCACGTCGCTCAGTACCTCGGTCCAAGAGGGTTTCGCGTCGATATCGAGCCAGTTGAGCAGCTTGATGTCCGGTGGCGCGACATTCGATCTGAATGGCACCCAGGTCAGTGTGGGAACCGATGCGAACGGCCAACTCACGGTGAGTACCACCGACTCTGCTGGAAACTCACACGAATACGGCATGACGCTCGATGCCAACGGTATTCCGGTGATCAGCGACGAGCAGACCAGCGGCGAAATCGGTTCGGGCACACCGGAGACCGGCACTGGCCAAGGGCCGACCGGTCTCGAAGACACGGATGAGGGGACGTCCTCGGGTGCGACACCGAACCCGACCGGTTCCCTCAACGCCAAAGGCTATGCCGCAGAGAACATGCCGGGGGCGGGCTCGACGCCGAGCGCGGACAACGAGCCCGACGGTGAACATTGGGCGGAAGAATATCCGGTGAGCCAGCAACCCAATCCGGGTGACACCGGTGCTGTCCTGGCCGAGGCGGGACCGCTGTGAATCATCGAATTGAGGGGGTTTCGTCATGAGTCGATCGCGGATCGACGAAGGCGCCTACGAGTTCCTTCGCCGGGTGCGGATTCTGGACGACGAGTACGACCAGATGCGCAACAGCCTCGCCGTCCACAACAACGGTCACGAGATACTCGCCGAGATTCAAGCGGTCAGGGAACGCGAAGCCGCCGAGGCCGAGGAGCGGGCACGGCTAGAAGCGGAGGAACGCGAGCGTCAGGAGGCCGCAGCCAGGGAACAACGCGAAGCCATCGCGCGATCTATCGCGGCTCGACGCGCCAATGACCGCGCTGCTCCGCTGGACGACGACGATCCGGAAGCCGAGTACTACCAGCGCAAGAGCTGGCTGGTCTGATCGCCGGCGCGACGCCGGTTGGTGATCGCGCCGGGCCGACGTTCCTCGGACCGCCCGGAGGCTTCTAGCCGCGGATCAGTTTGGCGACCGTGCCGATGGACAACTTCGGCGCCTCGACCTCGACCTCGGCGTGCGGGTCGACGACCTTGGTGTGGGGGATCTCGGCTTCCGGGTCGGCGAAGGCCGCGTACTTCTTGTCGGCGAGGAGGGTGGCGAGGAGGTAGCCGGTGACCAGGGCCCGGGTGGTCTTGTCGGTTTTGTGTTCGTAGCGGCCCGCGCCGAGGGCGGCGAAGAGGCGGCGGCCTTCGATGATGCCGTTGTGGGAGGCGCCGCCGATGGTGCGCAGGATCGACGGGCCCGACCAGGCGGCGGCGAGGGTGCGGGCGTTGGAGCTGACCGAGTCGAGGTCGTCGCCGGTCAGGATCAGGCCGGGCGTGTCGATGTCGGGGGCGATGTTCTCCGCGGCGGGGGAGGTGGGGGCCGGGAAGAGCGCTACGACGGCGGCTACCCGGCGTTGAGCTGCGGCGATCACCGCGGCGCCTGCCCCCATGCCGTGGCCGGCGAGGGCGAGGCGGTCGGGGTGGACGCTGATGGTGCCGTCACCGAGGCGGACCTTGCTGACGATGTCGAGCGTGGTGAGCAGGTCGGTGCCGAGGTCCAGATGTGACGGGATCGGGCCACGCTCGGTATCGGGCGCGGCGACCACGAAACCCCACGACGCGATGTGCTCGAGCAGGCTCTTGTAGTTCTCGGCGCTGGTCAGCCAGCCGTGCGCGAACGCGACAGCGGGCAGGTTCAGCCCGGACTCGGGCGTGTACACCACACCCGGCTGACCTGCGATCCCTAAGTTCCCACGCAGCACCCGGTGGGGGCCGCGCACGGACAGGGTGCTCACGAGCGATTTTGCAGACACCGACACGGCGAGAAGAGTATCCGATCAGTAGGGTGGGGGACCATGTGCGGAATCGTGGGGTACGTCGGATACCGGGATGCGCTGGGCGTTGTCGTCGACGCGCTGCGACGCATGGAGTATCGCGGATACGACTCCGCGGGGGTCGCGATCCTCGACGGAAACGGTGCTCTCGCGGTCGAACGTAAGGCCGGGCGGCTGGCCAATCTGGAAGCCGAACTGGGCGAGGCGGGGACCGAGCGTTTCGCCGGATCGACCGGGATGGGACACACCCGCTGGGCCACGCACGGCGCGCCGACCGACCGCAACGCGCACCCCCACCGCGACATCTCCGGCAAGCTCGCTGTCGTCCACAACGGCATCATCGAGAACTTCGCGCCGCTGCGCCGCGAGCTCGAGGACGCGGGCGTCGAGCTGCTGAGCGACACCGATACCGAGGTCGCGGTGCACCTGGTTGCGCGCGAGTACGCCGACGGACCCACCGCGGGCGACTTCACCGCGAGTGTCCACGCCGTGTTGCAGCGGCTCGAGGGCGCGTTCACGTTGGTGTTCACCCACGCGGATCATCCCGGCACGATCGTGGCGGCTCGCCGGTCGACGCCGCTGGTCGTCGGGGTCGGCGAGGGCGAGATGTTCATCGCCTCCGACGTCACCGCGTTCATCGAGCACACCCGCGAGGCGGTCGAGCTCGGACAGAACCAGGCCGTGGTGATCACGAAGGACGGCTACAGCGTCACCGACTTCGCGGGCAACACCGACGGTGTGGTCAGCCGACCGTTCACCATCGACTGGGACCTCGCCGCCGCCGAGAAGGGCGGCCACGACTACTTCATGCTCAAGGAGATCGAGGAGCAGCCCACCGCCGTCGCCGACACCCTGATGGGGCATTTCGTCGTCGACGAGAAGGGCGGCCGGATCGTCCTCGACGAACAGCGCCTCGCGGACCAAGAGCTGCGCGAGTTCGACAAGGTGTTCGTCGTGGCGTGCGGCAGTTCGTATCACGCGGGCCTGCTCGCGAAGTACGCGATCGAGCACTGGACCCGGGTGCCGGTGGAAGTGGAGCTCGCCAGCGAATTCCGTTACCGCGACCCGGTTCTCGACCGGTCGACGCTGGTGGTGGCGATCTCGCAGTCCGGTGAGACCGCCGACACGCTCGAAGCGGTGCGCCACGCCAAGGAGCAGAAGGCGCGCGTGCTGGCCATCTGCAACACCAACGGGGCGCAGATTCCGCGCGAGTCCGACGCGGTGATCTACACGCGGACCGGGCCCGAGATCGGCGTCGCCTCGACCAAGGCGTTCCTGGCGCAGGTGGCCGCCAACTATCTGGTCGGTCTGGCCCTGGCACAGGCGCGCGGGACCAAGTACCCCGACGAGGTGGCTCGCGAGTTCGCCGAGCTCGAGTCGATGCCGAAGCTGATCGCCCGGGTACTCGAGACCGCGCCGCAGGTGCGGGCCATCGCGCGCGAGCTGGCGCATGTGCCGACGGTGCTGTTCCTCGGTCGCCACGTGGGTTACCCGGTGGCGCTCGAAGGGGCGCTCAAGCTCAAGGAACTGGCCTACATGCACGCCGAGGGCTTCGCCGCGGGCGAGCTCAAGCACGGGCCGATCGCGCTGATCGAAGAAGGCCTGCCGGTGATCATCGTGATGCCGTCGCCGAAGGGGCGCGCGGTCCTGCATTCCAAGCTGCTCAGCAACATTCGCGAGATCCAGGCGCGCGGCGCCCGGACGATCGTGATCGCCGAAGAGGGAGACGACACCGTGCGCCCGTTCGCCGACGACCTGATCGAGATCCCGGCCGCCCCGACCCTGTACCAGCCGTTGCTGTCCACGGTGCCGCTGCAGATCTTCGCCGCCGAAGTGGCGCAGACCCTGGGCTACGACGTGGACAAGCCCCGCAACCTGGCCAAGTCGGTCACCGTCGAATAGAAACCGGGTGCCGGCCTCGACGCGAGGCCGGCAGGGTCACTTGACGGTGATGGATCCGCGCATGTCGGGGTGCAGGGTGCACATGTAGCGGTAGGTGCCGGCCTGGGTGAAGGTGTAGGACCATTCGCCCTTGTCGAAGATGGGGCTGTTGAGGCCCATCGCCTTGTCGCCGATGCCCTGCACGTTGTGCGGGACCTTGTCGGAGAACTTCCAGGTCACCGTCTCGCCGACCTTGATGGTGGCATCGGCGGGGGCGTATTTCATGTTGCCGACCTCGACCGTGAGGTTGGTCGGCGCGTGCTGTTGGGTGGTCGTGGTGGTGACCGGGCGGGGTTTGCGGGTTGTGGTGGTGGCGGCGTTTCCCGAGTCGCCGGAACAGCCGGCGGACAACAGGGCGGCGGCCACGACGAATCCGGCGACAAACCGGGCGGATGCGGCGCGGTGACGAACCATCGACATGGGTGTGGAGCGTAGTCTGCGAGCGACCCCGGGCCGGTCGGCGGCCCGTTTCGGGCAGCTGGGAGGCGACTATGTCGGATCGGCGTGGCTATTACACCGTCGACGAGGTGCGGGCGGCGGAAGCCGAGCTGTTCACGCGGGTGCCTGCGGGAATGCCGATGCGACGGGCGGCCTTCGGCCTGGCCGGGGTGGTTGTCGACGAAGTGCGGTCGCTCACCGGGGGCGTGGTCGGGCGAACCGTCGGATTGCTCGTGGGGTCGGGGGACAACGGTGGGGATGCGTTGTGGGCGGGGGTCTTCCTGCGGCGTCGGGGGGTTCGGGTGTCGGCTGTTCTGCTGAATCCTGAACGGGCGCACAGGGAGGGGCTAGCTGCCTTGCGAGCGGCCGGCGGGCGGGTGGTCGATCGGCTCGATGCTGTTGATCTGGTGATCGACGGGATCGTGGGGATCTCCGGGCGGGGGCCGCTACGGCCTGCGGCGGCGGAAATGGTTGCTGCCCTGGATGTTCCGATTGTCTCGGCTGATCTGCCCAGTGGGGTCGATCCGGATACGGGGGCGGTGGCGGGCCCCGCGGTGACAGCGGATGTGACGGTGGCATTCGGTGCCTACAAGCCGGTGCATGCGTTGGCGGTGCCGCAGTGCGGGCGGATTGTGTTGGTGCCGATCGGGTTACGTCTTCCGGAGGCTGGGCTGGTGCAACTCGATCCAGCAGCGGTGGGGGCCGGGTGGCCGGTGCCGGGGCCTGCTGATGACAAATACAGTCAGGGGGTGACGGGGGTTTGCGCGGGCAGTGCGAAGTATCCGGGGGCGGGGGTGTTGTGCGCGGGGGCTGCGGTGGCGGCGACCTCGGGGATGGTTCGGTATGTGGGCCCCGATACCGAGGTATTGGAGAAGTTCCCCGAAGTTGTCGCCAGTGCGTTGATTTCGGAGACCGGGAGGGTGCAGGCCTGGGTGTTCGGGCCGGGGGGTGGTACTGATCCGGGGGCCCGGGATCGGTTGGCCGAGGTGCTGGCTACTGATCTGCCGGTGTTGGTGGATGCGGATGGGTTGACGATTCTCGCCGAGGAACCGGGGCTGGTCCGGGGGCGATCCGGGGTGACGGTGCTGACGCCGCACGCGGGGGAATTCGCTCGGCTGACCGGTGGTGCGGTGGGGGCGGATCGGGTGGGGGCGGTTCGAAGGCTGGCCGAGGAGTGGGGGGTGACGGTTCTGCTCAAGGGTCGGGCGACGGTTGTCGCTTCGCCGGGGCAGGCGACGCTGGTCAATGACGCGGGTGGGGATTGGGCCGCTACGCCGGGGTCGGGGGATGTGCTGTCGGGGATTATCGGGGCGTTGCTCGCCGCGGGGCGTGAGGCGGGGTGGGCTGCGGCCGCGGGGGCTCGGGTTCACGCGTTGGCGGCGAATCTGGCTGCTCATGAGGGGCGGGCGGCCGGGGCGCCTATTTCTGCTACGCCGTTGCTGGGGCATGTCCGGGGGGCGGTGCGGGTCTTGCGGGAGGTCGGTGGCGGCCAGGGTCGGTAGTCCCGGGACGGAGCCCAGGTATGGGGGATTCGGCGGGTCCTGGCACGATCGGGGGTGTGAATGCGCAAGTGGAGACGGTCGTCGACTTGGATGCCATTGCTCACAATGTGCGGGTGTTGCGGGAGTACGCGCACGGGGCTGCTGTGATGGTGGTGGTCAAGGCTGACGGGTACAACCATGGGGCGGTGGAGGTGGCTCGGGCCGCGCTGGGGGCGGGGGCTCGAGAGCTGGGGGTGACCACCGTGGGCGAGGGGCTGGCCCTACGGGCGGCGGGGATCACGGCTCCTGTGCTGTGCTGGCTCAATACTGTCGACGCCGATTACGCGGGTGCGGTGGCGGGCGATCTCGAGATCGGGGTGTCGTCGCTGGCGCAGTTGCGGGCGGTGGAGCGCGCCGCGGTGGCGACGGGGCAGACCGCGACGGTGACGTTGAAAGTGGATACGGGGCTCAATCGCAACGGGGTGTCGGTGACCGAGTATCCGCAGGTCCTGCAGGCTGTGCGGGGGCTCGTCGACGGGCAGGTGGTGCGGTTGCGGGCGATCTTCTCCCACCTCGCGCACGCCGACGAACCGGGGCATCCGATGGTGGATCGGCAGCGGGATCGGTTCGTCGAGGCGATCGCGCTGGCCAAGGAGCACGGTCTCGAACCCGAACTCGTCCACCTGTCGAATTCGGCGGCCACCTTGACCAGACCAGATCTGCGGTTCGACATGGTCCGGCCGGGTATCTCGGTGTACGGGCTCTCGCCCATTCCGGAGCTCGGACAATTCGGTCTGAAGCCCGCGATGACATTCCAGGCGGAGGTCGCGTTGGTGAAACAGGTGGCGGCAGGGGAAGGCGTGTCGTACGGGCACCGGTGGGTCGCACCGCGCGACACCACGGTCGCGCTGGTACCCGCGGGATACGCCGACGGTGTATTCCGTTCGCTCAGTGGACGTTTCGAGGTGTGGTTGGGCGGGGCGCGACACCGTAATGTCGGACGGGTGTGCATGGACCAGTTCATGGTCGACCTCGGCGACAACGCGGGCGGCGTGCGGGAGGGCGACCGCGCGGTGCTGTTCGGCGGCGGCGCGGGACAGCCACACGCGCTCGACTGGGCGCGGGCGCTGGACACGATCGACTACGAGGTCGTCTGCGCGCCGCGCGGACGTGTGGTCCGCCGCTACGTGGGGAGCGGTCGATGACCCGGAGAACGGTGATCCGGCGCGGCGGTCTGGCGACCGCGGGCCTGCTCGCGGGCCTGGCCATCGCCCATACCCTGCGCCAGATCGGCGCGCGGGTGATGTGGCCCGCCGAACGCGACGAATACCGCGACGAAAATTTCGCCCTGATCGACGAGGACGAACCGGGCATGGTGCTCGCCGACGACGGTGTGTCGCTGGCCACCCGCACTTTCGGCGACGACTCCGCCGAGGTCACGATCGTTTTCGTGCACGGATTCTGCAACAGCATGGAGTCCTTCCACTTCCAGCGCCGCGATCTCGCGCAGCAGTGGGGGTCGCGGGTGCGGATGGTGTTCTTCGATCTGCGCGGACACGGACGCTCCGGCACGCCGAGTACCGAGAGCTGCACGGTCGCCCAGCTCGGCCGCGACCTCGCCATGGTGATCCGTGAGTGCGCGCCGACGGGACCTGTCGTGCTGGTCGGGCATTCGCTCGGCGGAATGGCCGTGCTCGCGGCGGCCGCGCAGTTCCCCGAACTGTTCGCGACGCGGGTGCGCGCGGTCGGGCTGCTGAGCACCGCCGCCGCGGAGGTGACCGCGACCGGGATCTCGCAACTGATTCGGCATCCCGCGGTCGACGGCTTCCGGCTGGCGGCGCGGACGGCGCCGACGCTGGTGCAGTTCAGCCGCAGCGCGAGCAAACACGTAGTGACGCCGATCCTGCACGTGAGCTCGTTCCACGGCCCCGTGAGTCCGACGCTGTCGCGATTCACCACGATGATGATCGACCGCACGCCCGTCGGCACCATCGAAAAGTTCCTCAAAGCGATTGAGTTGCACGATGAATCAGCCGCACTGCCCGTCCTGGGCGCGCTGCCGGTCCTGATCCTGGCCGGTGCGCACGACGTGGTGATCCCGTTCCGCAACTCCCGCGCACTGGCGGCGGAACTACCGGGCAGCGAACTGGTCCGGGTGCGTGAGGCGGCGCACATGCCGCACCTGCAGTTCCCCGAGGTGAGCCTGGCCGCGCTCGACCGGCTGCTGGCGCGCGCGGGAATCACCGGCAGTCGCGGCGAGGAGGCCGTCGGTGGCTGACCCGCACCAGCGCGTTCTCGACACCGTCGAGGACACCGAAGCGTTCGGCCGCGAACTGGCGGCCACCCTGCGACCGGGTGACCTGGTCGTGCTCGACGGCCCGCTCGGCGCCGGTAAAACCGCATTGACCAGAGGCATCGCCGCCGGACTCGGTGTCGCGGGCCGGGTCAGCTCGCCGACGTTCATCATCGCGCGGGCGCACAAGGCCGGAGTGCGGCCGGACGGCACGCCCGGGGTGGCGATGGTGCATGTCGACGCCTATCGCCTCGCGGGCGACCTCGACGAACTGGACTCGCTCGACCTCGACACCGACCTGCACCACGCGGTCGTCGTCGTGGAATGGGGCAAGGGGGTCGTCGAACACCTCGCCGACCGGCACCTGCGAGTGCAACTCGCCCGGGAGCCGGAATCCGATGTGCGCACGGCGATCTGGGAATGGATCGAATAACGCGCGATCACCCGCGCACCGGTGCGCGCCGAGCGCCGATACCACCCGGTATTGTTGAGACAATCATGCTCGTACTAGCAGTCGACACCGCGACACCCGCCGTTACAGCGGGATTGGTGCACCTGTCACCTGCCGGTGAACCCGGCACCCGCCCCGCCGTGGCGACGCTCGCTGCCCGCGTGAAGGTCGACGCCCGCGCGCACGCCGAGGTCCTCACCCCGCAGATCCTGGAGTGTCTAGCCGAGGCGGGGGTGCGCCGCGACGAGCTCGACGCGGTCGTCGTCGGACTCGGACCTGGACCGTTCACCGGGCTACGCGTGGGAATGGCCACCGCGGCCGCCTTCGGTGACGCGCTCGGGTTACCCGTGCACGGGGTGTGCAGTCTCGACGCCATCGCCGCCGACACCATCGGGGAGAAGCGAGATCCCGGCGAGCTGTTGGTGGTCACCGACGCGCGCAGGCGCGAGGTGTACTGGGCCAAGTATCTGAACGGGACGCGGGTCGCCGGTCCCGAGGTGAACAAGGCTTCCGACGTGCCGGTGGGTGATGCCGCGGCGGTCGCCGGGTCGGCCGGGCACGTGGACTTCTTCGATCTGCCGGTGCTGCCCAGCGAGACGCCCTCGCCTGCCGGGCTGGTCACCGTCGCGGCGTCGGCGCTGCTGGCCGGAGAGCTGCCGCAAGCGCTGGTGCCGTTGTATCTGCGCAGGCCCGATGCGGTGGAGAACAGCTTCCGCACCCTCGACCGGACCGGGGCGTGAGTGCCGTGACCGAGTACCTGATCGCTCCCATGACGCTGCCCGATATCGACCGCTGCGTCGAACTCGAGCACCTGCTGTTCCCCGAGGACGACCCGTGGCAGGCGGTGTCGTTCCGGTCCGAGCTGGCCGGTGGGCACAACCGCTACATCACCGCGCGCACCGCCGACGGGGTGATGGTCGGCTACGCGGGCATCGCGCTGCTCGGTGACGACGCCCATCCCGAGGCCGAGGTGCACACGATCGGCGTCGACCCGGAATGTCACCGGGGCGGCATCGGCACCCTGCTGCTCGAAGCGCTGCTGGCCACGGCGGCCGAACGCGGCGGACCGGTGTTCCTCGAGGTGCGCACCGACAACGCGCCCGCCATCGCGATGTACGCCAAGCACGGGTTTCACATCATCGGGCTGCGCAAGAACTACTACCACCCCAGCGGTGCCGACGCGTACACGATGCGCCGTCCGGAATTGACCGCCGCGGCCGACGAATGGGCCGCGCGCGGTCGGCAGGACGAGGTGTTGTCGTGATCGTCATGGGGATCGAAAGCTCGTGCGACGAAACGGGAGTCGGCATCGTGCGCCGTCATTCCGATGGCTCCGTCGAGCTGCTCGCCGATGAGGTGGCCTCGAGTGTCGACCAGCACGCGCGTTTCGGCGGCGTGGTGCCCGAGATCGCCTCGCGCGCGCATCTCGAGGCGATCGTGCCCGCGATGCGTCGTGCGCTGGCGACCGCGGGGATCAGCAAGCCCGACGCGCTCGCCGTCACCATCGGGCCTGGGCTGGCCGGTGCGCTGCTGGTGGGGGTGGCCGCGGCCAAGGCCTATGCGGCGGCGTGGGATGTGCCGTTCTACGCGCTCAACCACCTCGGTGGGCATGTGGCGGTCGATACGCTCGAGCACGGGCCGATGCCGCCCGCGGTGGCGCTGCTCGTGTCCGGTGGGCATACGCATCTGTTGCAGGTCACAGATCTGGGTGAGCCGATCACCGAACTCGGCAGCACCGTCGACGATGCCGCCGGGGAGGCGTTCGACAAGGTCGCGCGGCTGCTCGGTCTCGGCTATCCCGGCGGGCCCGCCCTTGACGCCGCCGCCACCTCGGGTGACGCGCGGGCGATCGCCTTTCCTCGTGGCATGACCGGGCCCCGTGACGCGCGATACGACTTCTCCTTCTCCGGCCTCAAGACCGCGGTGGCCCGCTACGTCGAGGCCGCGCAGCGTCAGGGCATCACGCCCGACCAGCTGCCGATTCCCGATATCGCCGCGTCCTTTCAGGAGGCGGTCGCGGATGTGCTGACGATGAAGGCCGTGCGCGCGGCAACCGACGTCGGTGTCGACACGATCGTTCTCGGAGGCGGCGCCACCGCCAACTCGCGCATTCGCTCACTCGCCGAAGAACGCTGTGCTGCCGCGGGTTTGACGCTGCGGGTGCCGAAGCCACGGCTGTGCACCGACAACGGTGTGATGATCGCGGCGCTGGGCGCGCATGTGATCGCGGCGGGTGCGCAGCCTGCTGAACTCACTGTCGCCACGGACCCGGGGTTGCCGGTCTCGGTGAGCGCTCTGCGCGGCTAGCGTCCGTTCTACCCGGCCGCACGGCACCCCTGAAGAACCCGTCACCGGTCGGCCCGGCGCTGTGCGGGTCAATCGGCCGGCGGCAGGGGAATTTCGTCTGTCGTGGTCGCCGACGGGATCGGGAGGGTGCTGTTGGCGGGAGCCTGCGTGGGAGAGGTGTTGGGGGTGGAGGGGCGTTGTCTGCCGCCACCGGAGGAGCCGCTGTCCAGGGGGCCGAGCGGGGACTCGGGGTAGGGGATCTGCGGGAGGTTCGGGTCGGGGCGCAGGGTGGGGGCCGTTGCCGAGGTGGGCGCGGAGGGGGTGGTGGCGCTCGTGCTCGGCGTCCCGGTGGTGGTCTTCGGTGCTTCGGTTGCGGGCGGGGCCACGGTGGCGCCGGTGCGTTCGGTGCTCTCGCGATTGGCTGGTGTCGGTGCCGGGGAAGGCACCAGTGGTAACGGGGATTGGCGCACGGTGCTGCTCGTGCCCGCGGGGGTGACATCGGGGGCGTCGGGCGAGACCGCTTGCACGCCGTAGCCGATCACCAGGCCGACCACCACGACCGCGCCGACGAGGGTGCCGACGACCTTGGCGAAGGTGCCGCTCGGTGCGTCGGCGTGCGCGCCGCCCGACAGTCCCGACGGTGCCGCGGCATCGGCGACCAGCGCCGCGCCCTTGGCGATCACGGCCTCGGGGTCGGGCACGGTGAGCACGGGGACGTCGAGGCGCGAGTCGAGAATGTCGATGACACACGGGATATTGGCGCAACCACCGATCACGGCGACGGCGTCGGGGTACTTCGGCGCGCGGGTGAACACCGACGACGAGAACAGCGCGATATTGCGCAGCAGGCCGCCGATGAGCTCCTCGAAATCGGGACGGGTGAGCTCCAGCCCCTGTCCCGCTACATGATCGATGGTGACCACGGGGGCCAGCGACAGGTGCTCCTTGGCCGCGCGGCCGCGGTTGGTCAGCGTGGTGCGGTTGGGCCGGGCGCCGCGTCGGGCGTAGTGCAGGTCGACCAGGTGGTGGTAGATCAGTTCGTCGATCGCGTTGCCGCTCAGCGTCGGCGTCCGTTCGGTGTGCAGCACCACGTTGTCGGTGTAATCGGCCACGGTGACGGTGAGTCCGGTCGCGCCCAGGTCGATCACGGCGACGGTGGGGTAGCGGTCGAGCAGTCCGGTGTGGCGCAGGTAGGCCAGGGCGGCGGCGCCCTCGGTGACGAGCCGCAGATCACGGTGGCGCGTGGTGGCCGCCCGAATGGCTTGTGCCTGTTCCTTGTTGCGGTAGGCGACGGCGACGCTGGTCGGTGGCCGCGACCGGCCCGACTCGGCGCGACGGTGTCCGCCGGAATAGCGCCCGAGCGGTTCGCCTGCCATCGCCACCTGTGACACCGGCAGCTGGGTGGTCATCAATTCGATCGAGGACGACACGAGATCGCCGAGATCGGAATGTGCCTCATCTGCGGAAACGACCCGGTAGTCGAAAGTCTGCTCGCCCGCGGGCCCCGTCGCGACCAATGCCGAGCACACCACCTCGTTCCCGGCCGAGATGCCGAGGGATGTTCGCATGTTCACCTCCCTTCAAGCCGATGGTGCTCTCCGAGCGGATGGCGCCTTCCTGTGCTATGTCACAGCCTGTTATGCGAACGTTACAGATTGTGGCAGGGGATGTGAAGATCACTGGCCAGTGTGGGCGTGTCGAAAATGCGACATCGGCAGAACCCGACCTTGAGTGCTGGCACTCTCGCGTATAGAGTGCTAGTCGGCACTGTGAAGCTGTACTTGTGCCAGTCGACTTCTGGGCTTCGGCTCCGGCACCCGCGACGACGGGGCTGTGCGCAGGGTCGCGAGCTGACCGAAACCCGGCCTGGGACACCAGTTCCGGACAACCGAATTTCCCCTGAAAGTGGAGGGCTCAACGTGGCGAGCGTGAACATCAAGCCGCTCGAGGACAAGATCCTCGTCCAGGCCAACGAGGCCGAGACGACGACGGCCTCCGGCCTGGTCATCCCGGACACGGCCAAGGAGAAGCCCCAGGAGGGCACCGTCATCGCCGTCGGCGCGGGTCGCGTCACCGACAAGGGTGACCGCATCCCGGTCGATGTCAAAGAAGGCGACGTCGTCATCTACAGCAAGTACGGCGGCACCGAGATCAAGTACCAGGGTGGGGAATACCTCATCCTCTCGGCGCGCGACATCCTGGCCGTCGTCACCAAGTAAGGCCAACGCCGCATCAGCGTTCCGCCCCGGCGTCTTCACAGGCCCGGGGCGGATTGCGTTCACAAACAGGAGCTGAATCCTCTTATGCCCAAGCAGATCGAGTTCGACGAAAAGGCTCGCCGGGCTCTGGAACGCGGTGTCGACAAGCTGGCCGACGCCGTCAAGGTGACCCTCGGCCCCCGTGGCCGGCATGTGGTGCTGGCCAAGGCTTTCGGTGGCCCGACCGTCACCAACGACGGTGTCACCATCGCGCGTGAGATCGACCTCGAGGACCCCTTCGAGAACCTCGGCGCACAGCTCGTCAAGAGCGTCGCCACCAAGACCAACGACGTCGCGGGCGACGGCACCACCACCGCCACCGTGCTGGCCCAGGCGTTCGTGCGCGGCGGCCTGAAGAACGTCGCCGCGGGCGCCAACCCGATCACCCTCGGCCAGGGCATCGCCGCTGCCGCCGAGAAGGTGTCGGAGGTGCTGCTCGCGCTGGCCACTCCCGTCTCCGGCGAGAAGGCCATCGCCCAGGTCGCCACCGTCTCCTCGCGTGACGAGGAAATCGGCGACATGGTCGGCAAGGCGCTCACCACGGTCGGCAAGGACGGCGTCGTGACCGTCGAGGAATCCTCGACCACGAACACCGAACTCGTCATCACCGAGGGTGTGCAGTTCGACAAGGGCTACCTCTCGCCCTACTTCCAGACCGATCCCGAGACCCAGCAGGCCGTGCTCGAGGACACCTACGTCCTGCTGCACCGCGACAAGATCAGCTCGCTGCCCGATCTGCTGCCGCTGCTGGAGAAGATCGCCGAGTCCGGCAAGGCCGTGCTGATCGTGGCCGAGGACGTCGACGGCGAAGCGCTGTCGACCCTGGTGGTCAACTCGATCCGCAAGACCATCAAGGCCGTCGCCGTCAAGGCGCCGTTCTTCGGTGACCGTCGCAAGGCGTTCCTCGACGACCTGGCCGTCGTCACCGGTGGCACCGTGATCAACCCCGATCTCGGCGTCACCCTGCGCGAGGCCACCATCGAGCAGCTGGGTCAGGCGCGTCGCGTCGTCGTCACCAAGGACGAGACCGTGCTGATCGACGGCGCGGGCTCCGACGAGGACATCAAGGGCCGCAGCGCGCAGCTGCGTCGCGAGATCGAGGCCTCGGACTCCGACTGGGATCGCGAGAAGCTCGAAGAGCGTCTGGCGAAGCTGGCCGGTGGCGTCGCGGTGATCAAGGTCGGCGCTGCCACCGAGACCGCGCTCAAGGAGCGCAAGTACCGCGTCGACGACGCGGTCGCCGCCGCCAAGGCCGCGGTCGAGGAGGGCATCGTCCCCGGTGGTGGTTCGGCGCTCGTGATCGCCGCTGCCGCGCTGGTCGAGCTGCGTGACTCGTTCACCGGTGACAAGGCCGTCGGTGTCGAGGTGGTTCGCAAGGGCCTCGAGGCGCCGCTGTACTGGATCGCCAGCAACGCCGGTCTCGACGGTGCGGTTGTCGTCGCCAAGGTCTCCGAGGGCAAGGAAGGCTTCAACGCCGCCACCCTGACCTACGGCGACCTGCTCGCCGACGGTGTCGTCGACCCGGTCAAGGTGACCCGCTCCGCCGTGGTGAACGCCGCCTCGGTCGCGCGGATGATCCTGACCACCGAGAGCGCCATCGTGGAGAAGCCGGCCGAGGCCGACGACGACCACGGGCACCACGGTCACTCGCACTGACGCATAACGAAGGCCCCCGGATCGCGAATGCGGTCTGGGGGCCTTTCGTTGTCCGCTAGCTGGCTACCGGCGGATCTTGGGCATCGATGGCGGCCAGTAAACGGTCGCGCAGAGACGGAGGCGGCGGGGTGGGGGTTGCGGACGCGAGCTGGGCGAGAGCTTCGCGGGTATCGCGAACCTCTCGCAGGAACTGCGTACACAGGGTGGAGTCTTCGGTATCGATGATGGTCTGGATCGCGTGATGGTCTTCGTCGTCGATCAATCCGAGCGCGACGGTGTGCGCGAGATCGATCTGGGCTTCGTTCATCTCACGTCACCCCCAAACTTTTCTTCAGTCTTGTCAATCCGTCCCGAATCCGGGACTTAACGGTCGGTAACCCGATGCCGAGGTATTGCGCTACCTCCGCGTAGGTCCGCCCGCCGTAGTAGGCGAGCGAGATCGCCTCGCGCTGGGTCTCGGTGAGGGTCGAGAGTCCGCGCTGGACGGCCTGTTGTTCTAGTCTGCGTTCCACCTCCTCGGTGACCTCGTCGAATTCGTGGCCGAGCACCCGGATCCCGTACGCGACCTCGCGCTGGGTGTGGGCTTGCTCGGCGCGAACCCGGTCGACCGCGCGCCGGTGTGCCAGCGTCATCAGCCAGGTCACCGCCGACCCCTTGGCGGGGTCGAAACTCGTGGCGGTACGCCAGATCTGGAGATAGACCTCCTGAGTGGTCTCCTCCGCGTACCCGGGGTCGTGGAGCACCCGCAGGACCAGGCCGAAAACGCGCGCAGACGTTCGGTCGTACAGCTCGGCAAAGGCCTGCTGGTCGGACAGAGCACATCGTTCCAGCAGTGCAGCTAGCTCGACTCCTTCGGCCGCGCGTGCGGTAACCGCAGAATCCACGCTCGGTGGAAAGGCTTCGCTTCGGAACCCATTCTGTGTCATCGGTCACGAATGTAGCCCGAAGCTATGACCTCCCCACGACCGGGGGTGCCTTTTATTCGGGTGCCAGCTGTTTGCTAGAGATTCGGCGCGCCACGGCCAGCGGATTGGAACAGATTTGCCAACCCGGCCAGACGGACTCGGTGGACCTCAGACGGCCATCCGTCGCCGATTGCGGCGGGCGTGCATCTCGCGTTCGGTCTCGGACATGCCGCCCCAGATGCCATAGGGCTCGCTGACCTTGAGGGCATGGGTGCGGCACTGCATCAGCACGGGGCAGGCCCGGCAGATCTCCTTGGCGCGCATCTCGCGCGCCGTGCGGGCACGGCCGCGTTCGCCGTCGGGGTGGAAGAAGACCGCGGAGTCCTGACCGCGGCACGAGCCACGCATCTGCCAGTCCCAGACATCGGCGTTCGGTCCGGGGAGGTGGGTGGGCATGGGCATGTGAACTCCTTGTGGCGCGAGCTCGTCAGCGTTGTCGAGCGAGTGGTGCGGCAGGTCTTCGCGCCACCCGGTGTGGGGTGGCCGGCTCGACGGTGCCTGACGGTGCCGCTCGGAGGTCGCTGCGATTTCGCGCGGCGCCAACCGTGGCGATGAGCTACGTTAGGTGCAGGCGGGAAATTCCGTCAATAGTTCGGCGCATGAGTTCAGTAAATCTGCAACGCTGAAATTTAACCTACTCACTATTTACATTTCACACCCGATCCCTCCATACTGTTTGGTTGGCTATGGATCGGGTGTCTTCGCGTTTCTGGGACATCCCAGATTTTCCCAGGTCGCGCCGGTAGAGGCCCGGTTCGTGCCGGTGACGCCCGCCGGGGGCGGGTGTGCTGGATCACAACGACCTCCGCGGCCGGACTGCGTGTAGATGGCGAAAACGGGGCGCGAAGGTTAATTGCGCGAAACGCATGTGAATTCGAGACTTTCCGGTGGCGGCATCGAGGAGCGGAGTTTTACCTGATGGCAACATCGACGCTCGAGCGAAATGCTGATTGTTAGCTGAATGGCCGTCTCCGCGTCATAACACGCGAACTGTCCCGGGCGGGTGGCGGCTAGAGTCTCGTCGTGCAGACAACGGCCTCACCCGCGGATATCGGTTCCGAAATACTCGTTTCGACTGCCTTCGGCCCCACTCCCGGGCTGGCCGCTACGGAGTTGCCGGAGCCTGCGGACCCGTTGTCGCGGTGGTACCGCGCGGTCGCGCTCGGCGGGCAGGGTCGCTACGCCGCCGCCCGCTCTGACCTGCGGGTATTGGCTCGAACCGCGGTGGATCCCGGCCTGAGATCCCTCGTCGAGAGCACCCGGGGGTCGTTGCTGCGCCAGCTCGGCGACCATGCGGGCGCGGCAGCGTTCGACGGCCGTGCGGCGGCGATCGCACTCGGCGCCGGCGGAGCGGCCCGCGCCGAGGCGCTCGCCGACGCGTATACGGGGCTTGCGGCCGACGCGCTCGGCACCGGCCGACTCGCCCTGGCCCGCACGCTGCTCGGGCGCGTGCGACCACTACTCGCCGACGCACCCCCACGAGCAGAGGTGCGCTGGCACTGGGTACGCGCCGAGACCGCGCTCGCGGGCGGCGAAGCGAGCGAGGCGCTACGCGACGCGGTCGAGGCCGTCGACCTCGCCGCGGCTCTGCCGTCGGTCCGTCACCAGGTGAAATCGGCACTGCTCGTCGCCGCCGCGACCGCCGCGACCGGTGACCTCGCCGGGTCGGCGGAACTGGCCGCGCGGGTCGACGCGGACTGCCGCGAAAACGGCCTTCTCCCACTGCGTTGGGCCACCGCGATGCTGCGCTCGGGAGTCGCCGAACCCGCGCGAGCGCGCGACGCGGCGGACGAAGCCGCAGATCATGGTGCCCGTCTACGGGCCTGGGGTGGGGACATCGCCCCGCTGGGTGCGTGATTGCTCCGGATGATCTTTCTGAGAGCACGGTTAGAAGCGACCACGCCCGCTGGCGGCCGATCCGGGGGTCGCTATTGTTAGTGCCGTTCCGCCTTTTCGGTGGAAGCTCGGTCACATTCGACCGCGCCACTCGTAACGCCAGGAAAATCTCTGACGATGACGCATATGGGCGAAGAGTTGGACCTCGCCGTCGCTGCGGCTGCGCAGGGCGACAGGACCGCTTTAGCTCGGGTATTGGAACTGGTCCGTCCCTTGGTAGTTCGCTACTGCAGGGCGCGGATCGGGGCCGCGGAGCGCGGACAGCTCTCCGCGGACGATGTTGCGCAAGAGGTCTGTTTGGCTGTGATGACCGCCCTGCCCCGCTATCAGGATCAGGGTCGGCCCTTCATGGCCTTCGTGTACGGAATCGCTTCGCACAAGGTCGCCGACGCCCATCGCAACGCCGCCCGTAACAAGGCGGAGGCGATGGCCGAAGTACCAGATGTCATATCCACCGACCACGGTCCGGAACAGCGGGCTCTCGACTCGGAGACGAGCAGGCAGATGAACACTCTGCTGGCAACGCTCCCCGAGAAGCATCGAGAAATCCTGATCCTGCGTTTGGTCATGGGTCTGTCAGCAGAGGAAACCGCAGTCGCCGTGGGCAGCACGGCGGGGGCGATACGGGTTGCCCAGCACAGGGCACTCGCGAAACTGAAGTCACAAGTGGCGAGGGCAGGTGAAATGTATGGCTAGGGATGGCGAGCGCGGTCTAGGCGACCGGAAAGTTTGGCAGCGCGGATCGCACGACAGCGGTCCCTACGCCGCCGAGGATGCCGGTGACTCCGGGCCGGTCGACATTGCGGCGGTGCGCAGCGATGATGCGCTGATCGACGCGATCGCGAGCGATGGTCCGGTCCGCACCGACAGTCCCGAAGAGTTCCAGCTGGCGTCGTTACTCGCGGATTGGCGGGCCGACCTACTGGCCGAGCCGATGCCCGCAGGCCCTGATCTCGACACCGTGTTCGCGGCCGTCAATCAGGAGATCGGCGCGCGGCAGGTTCGAGTCGGAGCTTCCTCGCGCGGACGTCTACGACTGATCCGCCCGATTTTCGGGGCAGCAGCGGCATTGTCGCTGGTGTTCGGCGGTATTACGGCCTTCGCGTACAGCGCGGCTCCCGGCGATCCGCTGTGGCGGGTCAAGGAGGTCGTGTTCAGCGAGCAGGCGCAGTCCACCGTCGTACAGTACGCCGACGAAGATCTGCTGGCCGCGCAGAATCTGCTCACCTCGGGCAATCCGGAACAGGCGAAGGCCAGGCTGGAACAGGCTTCGGCCAACGCAGGCCAGGTCGACGATCCGGCCAAGCGTGAGGATCTGATCGCGCGCTGGAACCTGTTGCGAGATCAGCTGATCAAGGTCGCCCCTGAGATCGGCGCGCAACTGCCGCCGACCACCACCGCGCCGACCAAGCCGAGCTCGGCCGTTCAGGTCCCGCCCACCACGAATCCGGGCACCACCGCGCCGGTGGCGCCGACCAATCCCGGATCGGGTAGCACCGATCCGTCGACCCCGCCGCCGGTCATCATGCAGTCGCCGGGCCCGGAGACCAAGCCGCTGGTTCCGGTCGAGCCGACGCAGCCGCCGGTGGAGCCGACGCAGCCGCCGGTGACTCCGCCGGTGACTGTCGACCCGACCACACCACCGACCACCATCGTCGAATCACCGCCGCCGGTCGTCACTGTGCCGACGGTGGTCCCGACGTCGGCACCCCTGCCGAGCTTGCCGCCCACGCAGCAGGTGCCCACGCCGGCGACCATCCTGCAGTCGCCGCCCGCGGTGCCGTCTCCGTAGTAGAACGATGAATTGAACAAAGACGAAGGCCCCGAACAGGTTCGGGGCCTTCGTCTTTGTCTGGGGAGTTTCCGGTCCGGGCCTGCGTGGTCGCCCACGCACGCGTGACCGAGAGTGGGGTGGGCAGGCGCCGCGACGGACTCAGCTGTGCCGAGTCGCCGGAGAGCTCAGTTGTCGAACCCGTCGAAACCGTCGCCGTGGAACGCCTCGTTCATCGACGCGTCCGCGTAGCCGCGGCAGTAGTCCCACGTGACATAAGCCTCGGGGGTGGGGTCGTAGGCGGGCTCGTGTGGACGGACGGTGCCGTCGACCAGGAGCTGTAGGAGGTTCGCCCGCAGCATGTCCCAGTCGTGGTAGTGATCTTGCCGACAATCCTCACAGCTGACGACCAGACCGCGGATACCGCGGTGGGCCAGCAGGGCTTCGTATACGGCGAGGTCTGCGAGATCTTCCTCGACCGCGAGGCGCTCATGAGGATCCAACGGCTCACCGGGCTCGATCGCATCGAGCGCGGCAGACGGGTCGGAGGGGTCTCCGGCGAAGGGATCCGGCGGCAGGCCAGGTGGTAGATGGTCACGCACATCCCCACGGTACGCAGTACTCGGTGCATCGCGCCAGCGATGCGGGGGGCAAGTTTTGCGGAAGGGCTCACTTCACAGGCGTCTCCGGGCGCCGGATACCATGGAATACAGGCGTCGGCGACTTTGTTCCAGCCGACCATCCGAAAGCTTTTTCCGCTCGAGCACCGACGCACCGTGTCTACCGCGTCGGTAGCTATGACGACCAGGAGGGGTCGATCCGAATGAGTAATCCCGTGTCGGGCGAACGAATCGCGGTGCGCCCTCCTACGGGGGGCGACGATCCGACCAAGATCGCCATGCTCGGCCTCACGTTCGACGACGTGCTGTTGCTGCCTGCCGCCTCGGATCTCATCCCCAGCTCGGTCGAGACTTCCAGCAAGCTGACCAGGGACATCACCCTGCGTACGCCGCTGGTGAGCTCGGCCATGGACACCGTCACCGAGGCGCGCATGGCCATCGCCATGGCGCGTGCGGGCGGTATGGGCGTGCTGCACCGCAACCTCTCGGCCGCCGATCAGGCCGCCCAGGTGGAGACGGTGAAGCGCTCCGAGGCGGGCATGGTGACCGACCCGGTCACCTGTCGTCCCACCGATACCCTCGCCGAGGTCGACGCCATGTGCGCCCGCTTCCGCATCTCGGGTCTGCCGGTGGTGGACGAGACCGGTGCGCTGGTGGGCATCATCACCAACCGCGACATGCGCTTCGAGGTCGATCAGGACCGCCGCGTGGACGAGGTGATGACCAAGGCGCCGCTGATCACCGCCCGTGAGGGCGTCACCGCCGAGGCCGCGCTGGGTCTGCTGCGTCGCCACAAGATCGAGAAGCTGCCGATCGTCGACGGCAACGGCAGGCTGCGCGGGCTGATCACGGTCAAGGACTTCGTCAAGACCGATCAGTACCCCAACGCCACCAAGGACCGTGACGGCCGTCTGCTGGTCGGCGCCGCGATCGGTGTCGGCGAGGACTCCTGGTCGCGGGCCATGACGCTGGCCGACGCCGGGGTCGACGTGCTGATCGTCGACACCGCGCACGGCCACCAGTCGCAGGTGCTGCAAATGGTCGCCAAGGTCAAGGCCGAGGTCGGTGACCGGATTCAGATCGTCGGCGGCAACGTCGCCACGCGCGCCGGTGCCGCCGCGCTCGTCGAGGCGGGCGTCGACGCGGTGAAGGTGGGTGTGGGCCCCGGCTCCATCTGCACCACCCGCGTGGTCGCCGGTGTCGGCGCGCCGCAGATCACCGCGATCCTCGAAGCCGTCGCCGCGTGCAAGGACGCCGGCGTGCCGGTGATCGCCGACGGTGGCGTGCAGTACTCCGGCGACGTCGCCAAGGCGATCGCCGCGGGCGCGTCCACGGTGATGCTCGGCTCGCTGCTCGCGGGCACCGCCGAGTCGCCCGGTGAGCTGATCCTGGTCAACGGCAAGCAGTTCAAGAGCTACCGCGGCATGGGCTCGCTCGGCGCCATGCAGGGCCGCGGCCAGGCCAAGTCGTACTCCAAGGACCGCTACTTCCAGGACGACGTGCTCGCCGAGGACAAGCTGGTCCCCGAGGGCATCGAAGGTCGCGTCCCGTTCCGCGGCCCGGTCAACCAGGTGATCCACCAGCTCGTCGGCGGCCTGCGTGCCGCGATGGGCTACACCGGTTCGCAGAACATCGAGCACCTCCAGGGTGCGCAGTTCGTGCAGATCACCGCGGCGGGTCTCAAGGAGAGCCACCCGCACGACATCACGATGACCGTCGAGGCCCCGAACTACACCGGGCGCGGCTGAGTACAATAGATGCGTTTGTGCTCCGGGGGATAAGCTCCCGGAGCACGAGGCAACGCAGGCTTGGCCCCGAGTCTCGCCATGACCGCACTCCCAGCCCCACACGACCCGACCTCGAGGAGGGTCCCGCCGCGCAGCGGCGGTTCGCGGCCGGGTCGCCGGTCAGGCGCCGCTGCGTAGGCGACGAAGGAGCAAGCAGCGGTGACTGACCGGCGGCCCCTCGGGGCCGCGAACTCGAGCGCGCCAGCGCTCCAAAAACACAGGAGCAACTGTGCGTGACATGGTCGAAATCGGTATGGGCAGGGTCGCCCGTCGGACCTACGAACTCGATGACGTCGATATCGTCCCCTCGCGGCGGACGCGGTCGTCGAAACTGGTCTCGTTGGCCTGGCAGCTCGACGCTTACCGTTTCGAGATCCCGGTGCTCGCGCACCCCACCGACGCGCTGGTCTCGCCCGAGTTCGCGATCGAGCTGGGCCGCCAGGGCGGCCTCGGCGTGATCAACGGCGAAGGTCTCTGGGCCCGCCACGCCGACGTGCAGGCCAAGATCGACCAGCTGCTCGATCTGGTCGACAAGGGGGGTTACGAAAAGGCCATCTCGCTGCTGCAGGAACTGCACGCCGCGCCGATGCAGCCCGACCTGCTGGCCGCCGCCGTCGCGCAGGTCCGTGCGGCCGGGGTGACCACCTCGGTGCGCGTGAGCCCGCAGAACGCCCGCGCGCTGACCCCGGCGCTGCTCCAGGCGGGCATCGACCTGCTGGTCGTGCAGGGCACCATCATCTCCGCCGAGCACGTGGGTGGCGAGGAGCCGCTCAACCTCAAGACCTTCATCGCCGAGCTGGATGTGCCGGTCGTGGCCGGTGGCGTGAGCGATCACCGCACCGCGCTGCACCTGATGCGCACCGGCGCGGCGGGCGTCATCGTCGGCTACGGCTCGTTCCCCGGCGCCACCACCACCGGTGAGGTGCTCGGCATCGGCGTCCCGATGGCGACCGCGATCGCCGACGCGGCCGCGGCCCGTCGCGATTACCTCGACGAGACCGGCGGCCGGTACGTGCACGTCATCGCCGACGGCGACGTGGCCACCTCGGGTCAGCTGGCCAAGGCCATCGCCTGTGGCGCCGACGCCGTGATGCTCGGGGTGCCGCTGTCGGCGTCGGCGGAGGCGCCCGGTCGTGGTTGGTACTGGCCCTCGGCGACCGCGCACCCCTCGGTGCCGCGCGGTTCGTTCCTGCCGGTCGACGAGGCCTGGCTGGACGGCCCCGACGGCGCGGTGGCCCGCCCGAGCCTCGAGCGCGTGCTCTACGGCCCCTCCGACGACCCGTTCGGCTCGCTGAACCTGGTCGGCGGCCTTCGCCGTTCGATGGCCAAGGCCGGCTACTCCGACCTCAAGGAGTTCCAGAAGGTCGGGCTCAGCGTCCGCTGACAGGCGGCCTGCGCTAACGAACGTGGGTCAGTGAGACCCGATCCCGCAGGAACCGGGAGATCGCGGTATTGACCGGTTCCGGGTGGGTCATCGTGACGGCGAGACGGGCGCCATCGATCTCCACGAAGGTGGAGGCGGTGAGCCCGTCCGCCAGCGTGCGGGCCCGGTCGCCCGCGATGCCGCTCTGCGTGGCGTGGATGATCAGCGCCGGGCAGGTGATCTCCCGTAGCCGGTCGAGTACCGAATCGCGCCCGAGCAGGCAGCCGACGGCGGCGTCGAGCCCGCTGTGGGCGTCGCCGACCCAGCGGCGGGTCCAGATGTCGCGGTACCAGGTGTCGTCGCCGATGAGCCAGTCGGCCAGTCGGCCCGCGGCTTCCTCGCGGGAGCTGCGGTCGTGCCACTCGTCGAGGAATCGCTGGGTGGCGGTCGACTGGTCCAGGGTCGGCCCGTGCGCCTCGGTGCTGATCAAGATCAGCGCGGCGACCCGTTCGGGCGCGACCAACGCGGTCCGCAATGCTGTGAAGCCCCCTTGCGCCGTCCCGCCGACGATCGCGCGTTCGACGCCGATCGAGTCGAGCACTGTCAGCGCGTCCCGGGCCGCGGTCCAGTAGGTGAAGGGCAACCGCTGGTCTTTGGTGCGACCGTGACCGCGCGCGTCCCAGGCGACGATCCGGAATTCGGGTGCGAGCGCGGCCTGTTGCGAGGCGAACATCGTGCGATCCATGAAGAATTCATGGGCGAGCAACACCGCCGGACCGGTGCCACCGCTGTCCTCGTAGTAGATGTCGGCATCGATCGCGCGGGCGAATGGCACGAGCACGAGGATAGCCAGAGCCGCCGCGCCACGCCCAAGAATGGGGGCGCGTCGTGCACAGTCACTACGGCGAGTCCGGCCTCCGGCGATGCCCGCTGCTTGCTCGTCGCACCCCGTCACTAAACTGTGGCGGTGGCAGATACTCAGAGACCGGTCCTCGTCGTCGACTTCGGCGCGCAGTACGCCCAGCTGATCGCCCGACGGGTGCGTGAGTCACGGGTGTTCTCCGAGGTGATTCCCCACACGATGACCGTGGAAGAGATCGCCGACAAGCAGCCGTTGGCCGTGATCCTGTCCGGTGGTCCGTCGAGCGTGTATGCCGAGGGCGCACCGCAACTCGACGCGCGGCTGTTCGATCTCGGCGTGCCCGTGTTCGGCATCTGCTACGGCTTCCAGGCCATGGCTCAGGCGCTCGGCGGCACCGTGTCGGAAACCGGCACCCGCGAATACGGCCGCACCGAGCTGAACATCGACGGCGGTGTGCTGCACGGCGGCCTGCCGACCATCCAGCCGGTGTGGATGTCGCACGGTGACGCGGTGACCGACGCCCCCGAGGGCTTCGAGGTCACCGGTACCACCGCGGGCGCCCCCGTGGCCGCGTTCGAGGACCGTGCGCGGCGTCTGGCCGGCGTGCAGTACCACCCCGAGGTGCTGCACTCCCCGCACGGCCAGCAGGTGCTCAGCCGCTTCCTGCACGAGCTCGCGGGCATCCCCGCGCAGTGGACCCCGGCCAATATCGCCGAGTCTCTGATCGAGAGCGTGCGCGAGCAGATCGGTGACGGGCACGCCATCTGCGGTCTGTCCGGTGGTGTCGACTCCGCCGTGGCGGCCGCGCTGGTGCAGCGCGCGATCGGCGACCGGCTCACCTGTGTGTTCGTCGACCACGGTCTGCTGCGAGCCGGTGAACGCGAGCAGGTCCAGCAGGATTTCGTCGCCGCGACCGGCGCCAAGCTGGTGACCGTCGACGCGGTGGACAAGTTCCTCGGCGAACTGAAGGGCGTCTCCGATCCCGAGGAGAAGCGCAAGATCATCGGCCGCGAGTTCATCCGCTCCTTCGAGGACGCGGTCGCGGGCATCGTGCTCGAGGAGGGCGCTGCCGCGGGCGCCGCACCGAAGGTCGAGTTCCTGGTCCAGGGCACCCTGTACCCGGACGTCGTCGAATCCGGCGGCGGCACCGGCACCGCGAACATCAAGAGCCACCACAATGTCGGTGGCCTGCCCGACGACCTCGAGTTCGATCTGGTCGAGCCGCTGCGCCTGCTGTTCAAGGACGAGGTCCGCGCGGTCGGCCGCGAACTCGGGCTGCCCGAGGAAATCGTTGCGCGCCAGCCGTTCCCCGGCCCCGGCCTCGCGATTCGCATCGTCGGCGAGGTGACCGCCGACCGGCTCGACCTGCTCCGCCAGGCCGACGCCATCGCCCGCGAGGAGCTCACCGCGGCCGACCTCGACAAGCAGATCTGGCAGTGCCCGGTCGTGCTGCTGGCCGACGTGCGTTCGGTCGGTGTGCAGGGTGACGGCCGCACCTACGGTCACCCGATCGTGCTGCGTCCGGTGTCGAGCGAGGACGCGATGACCGCGGACTGGACCCGGCTGCCCTACGAGGTGCTGGAACGGATCTCGACGCGCATCACCAACGAGGTGGCCGAGGTGAACCGCGTGGTCCTCGATGTGACGAGCAAGCCGCCGGGCACCATCGAGTGGGAGTGACCTAAGCGGGCCGCGGCGGTGCCGCCTGGGTGAGCAGGAGCCTGCCCAGGAGGAAGCCGCCGGTGTGCGGTCGGTGGGTGACCGGTGGCAGGACCTTCGCCAGTGGGGTTTCCGGTCTCTTCTCGGATTCGTCCATTGCCCTTGTCTTTCACCTGGTCCCGTCAACAGCAATGGCCCGTCGTGATGACGGGCCATTGCTGTTTCCTGGGTTGTCCTCGGTCAGTGGTGTTTACGGCTGGGGGCCAGCGTGAGCAGCAGGCCGATGACGATGGCCGCGATCACCACGCCCCAGCCGATGGGCAGGATCCCGCCGTCGTCGGGGGTGGGTGCGCCCAGCAGTGCCCAGACGCTCACGGCCAGTGCGATCAGGCCGGTGGTCAGCAGGGTGAACGCGGGTCGGCGGGCGGGCTCGGTGCCGGTCGGATCAGCCACGGGTCACCACCGCGTCACCCAGGTGCATCTTGACGTGCAGGTCGAGGACCGGTGCGCCGGGAGTGTTCGGTCCGCTCAGTCCGTCCTTGCAGGTCGAGTTGGAGTCGGTCACTCGGATGTCACACGTCATGTTCACCGTCATCCCTTCGGGCAGTTGTACTTTCGCGTCACCGATGTTCACCGCGACTTCGACGCTGCGTGACTCGGTGAGGTTGAGACCGCGCAGATCCAGCGTGCCCGAACCGATGTCGAGGGCGTAGCGGGGCTGCAACTCGGTCACCGAGGTCGGCGCCCAGACGCGTTCGCCGACGGCGGTTTCGTTGAAGTCGATCGGTCCGATCAGGGAGGCCAGCACCACGAACCCGGCCAGCGGGGCGGTGAGTATCAGCAGCCCGTACCCGCGCCGCAGGAACGCGCCGACGACGAGGCCGAGTCCGACCACGGCCAAGGCGAAGGCCGCGATGCGCGCGGGGGTCATCCATTCGACGCCCGATGCCGCTGCGGCGCCTGCCAGCGCCGCGGCCAGGATCGCCAGGCCGATGGTGACCGGGGTCAGCCGGGAGCGTGGACGTTTCGGTGCCGGTGGCGCGACAGGTGCGTAGCGGGGTGCCGCTTCCGGAAGTTCCCAGGCGAGTGGGGCGACGGCGAGCGGGTCCCAGCCGTTGGGCACCTGCGCGTTGATCCGCGGGGGTTCCGGTGCGGGAGAGATGGTTCCGGGGACGTCTTTGCGCAGAACCGCAGTGGCGCCGACTTCGTCAGCCTGCGGTTCCGCGGCGGGCTGCGTGCTCTTGTCGTCCTCGGCCGACTCGGTGACCTCGGTTTTCGAGCTGTCCGCCCGCTTGTCGAGATCGACGGGAGCCGTATCCGCCGCTTGCTCGCTCGTATCCGAAACGGCGTCCGGAGCGGATGCGTCCGAGGCGACTTCGCGGTTGTCCGGATCTTCGTGTCCGGGTTCGACGGGGGCCACCGGTGTGACCGCGATCCGAGTGGTTTCGACGGCATCCACAGCGGCGCCGCCCGTTTCGTCGATGTCCTTGCGCAGAACGACCGTATCGGTCGCGTCGACCCGCAGAAGCGGCGTGGATTCGGCTGTGGCCATGCGGGTTTCCTCGCGGGCGAGTGCCGGATCGGGAACGTAGGCGTCGGGGAGTTTGGTGTAGGGCGTGTACATCCCCGTCGGCGGTACCTCCGGGTTGTACGGGTAGCCGCGCACCGGGACCCCGGTCGGATAGCCCGCACCCGGGTAGCCCGTCGTGCCGAGCGGAGCGCGGTAGGCGTCGAACCCCGCGGGCAGCTCGGGATGACGCAGATACAGCATCCACCAGCCCGCGAGCATCAGCCCCATGCTGACCACCCCGGACCCGCCCATTCCCAGCCCGATCGGCCCCATGGTCGACACGGCGATAGCCAGCGCGACGATCAACACGATCGTCTTGGTCTGCGAATGCGACCCCCGATCGTGGGCCGACAAGGCCTGCGCCGCCGACACCTCGTTGCCCGCCGACCCCAGCACCAGCCAGGCCAGCAGGTACAGCACGATCCCGGCGCCACCGAAGATCGTCGACACCACGAAGGCCACCCGCACGAGCACCGGATCCACCCCGTACCGCAACCCGAACCCCGCCGCCACGCCGGCGATCGGCCCCTGCCGAGGCAGCCGGACGGGCCGCGTCTGCCACATCTGGTGAACCTGGTCGGCGAAGCTCGTTCTGCTCATGCCATCCATGGTGTGCCGAGCCACCCCTTCCGCACATCGGGGGTAACCCTGATAATTTCCCGGGTTCAGGGGCAGGGGGAGCGGTAGGCGACATTCGCGACCTGCCCGCGCCAGACGGCTTGGGTGAGTCGGCCGGTCGACGCGCAGATCCGGGCGGCGACGCTCTCGGCGTCGAGGTCCCAGACGCCGAGCTGGCCGTTGTCGGTGACGATCATGAGCTGTTCGCCACGTGGGTGCATGGCCACCTGTCGGTCACGACCGTCGGCGGGACCGAGCGGGCCGAGGTACTTGCGCGGTGCGTGGGGGTCGTCGAGATTCCACAGGCCGGTCGTGCCGTCGTCGCTCGATACGGCGAGCTCGGCGCCATCCGCCGACGTGGATATCCAGCTGATCGGCCCGATTTCTGTGTGGACCGCGTCGACGAGCGGGGTGAAGGTCTCGGGTGCGTCGGTGTCCCACAGACCGAAGCGACCGTCTTTGGTGACGGCGAGGGTTCGGTTGTCGGGCAGGAATTGGGATGTCTGGAGGACGGTGTTGAGTTCCACGTCGGTTTCGGCGATCAGATGTGGGTGCGCCGGGTCGTCCAGATTCCAGATCTGGCGGGTGTAATGCTGCCAGTCGCTGCGGTGGTCGACGAGCATCACTTCGACCAGGCTGCCGTCGAGGCTGAAGGCGTCACCGACGAGCTTTCCGAAACTCGCGGTGATCGGCGACCCGAGGGGCTTCGGCGTGATGCGGTCGGTGACGTCCCACATCTGGACCGAGTCGGTGAAGGTCAGCAGCATCCGGTTGCCGTTGACAGTCGAGCTCTCGGCCTCGCCGATCGGCCAGCTGGGCAGTGGTTGTGGATGACGTGGATCGTCGAGGTCGAAGACGATCCGCCGCTTGCCGCCCGATTCGTGCAGGCTCAGCGTGCGTCCGTCCGGGCTCAGGACGGGGTTCGACAGCGCCAGTGCGTTCGGGATCGTGGTCAGCCGGGTCGGACGACGCGGATCGGTGGTGTCCCAGACCGCCACGTCGCCGGTCCGGGTCACCATGGCCATCCGATCTCCGGTTCGATCGAACACCGGACCCGACGGCATCCTGGGAATCACGTCGATCGTCGATCGAGGCAGTATCCAGGTACGCAGCAGGCCGTCGTGCCCCGCACTGATGAGTACCGGTTCGCCGGGGAGGAAGAACATCGACGTCGGTCCGCCGCTGCACAGGGAGACCCGGGCCTGTGGGCAGGCGGCCGGGGTCACCGACAGGGCGGGGCCCGCTTGCACGGGTTGGGCCGGGTCGGTGATGTTCCACAGCCGCGCGGCCTCGTCGGAGCCCGTGGCGAGGAGGTTTCCGTCCTGGTGGAAAGTGATCGAGGCCAGCACGTCGTTGTCGACGCGAGTCGAAGCACCGAAGGTACGGGGGTGGCGCGGATCGGCGATGTCCCAGAGTTCGAACTGACTCGACGGTGCGCTGCTGGTGTCCTTCACGCCGTGCGTGCCGATGGCCAGGCGGGTGCCGTCCGGGCTGAGGGCGACTTCTCGGAGGAGGTCGTTGCCGGTCGTGGCGATCGGTGGCCCGAAGGGACGCGCGGCGGCGGTGTCCCACAACTGCACGGTATCGGGGACGCCGGCGTCGAAGGTGGCGGACCCGACGGCGAGTAGCGTGCCGCCGGGGCCGAATTCGACGGAATGGTTGTCACCGGAGAGTTGACGGGTGAAGGTGCGCATGGGTCGTGACCGATCGCGGATGTCCCAGAGGGTGAGCGTCGAGGCGTCGATTTCGGCGAGTCGCGTTCCGCTCGGATCGACGGCGAGCGTGTCGCTTCGAAGGGTGTCGAAGGTGTGGATCAGGCGGGGAGCCTCGGGGCGAGCGAGATCCCACAGCTGGGTACCGGAATTGCCGAGGGTGACCGCGTCGGTGCTCCCGGGGATGAATTCGAGATGGTCGGTCCTCGTGCCGAGCGAGGTGGTGAGTCGGCGTGGTCGCGCGGGATCGCGCAGATCCCAGAAGGCGGTATCGCCCGCGTAGTCGATCGAAACCAGTAGTGCGTCGGCCGCGCGATAAGCCAGCGTGGAGACACCGTGCTCGTGGGCGGCCACGGTGACGGCCAGCGGTGAGTCCTGGCTGTTCAACAGCTGGGTGCGCGTCGCATCATCGGGCCGGATTCGATACGCGGCCAACAGGAATTGCGCTGATATCGACGGGTCGCTGCTTCTGGTCCGGTGGGCAGCGGCCACCAATTCGGCGTAGTCGCGATCCAGCGCGCGCTGATCGGCGAGCCTGCTGCGGTCGACGGCGATGACCCCGGTGGCGAGCAGTGCGAACACAACCATGACCGCTACGATCCGCCGGCGCCCACTGTTGCGTGCCGACCGCCGAGAGGCTTGGAGGAAGGTCCGCACGCGCGGACTTATCGGTGCCCGGCCGGTGTGCTCGCTCGCATTGTCGAGCCGGGTGCCTCGATACAGCAGCGCTGAATCATGGCCCGCCGCCGCCCATTCGGAAGCATCGTGCTCGAGCCGTTGGCGAACGAGGTGCCCGACCCGGTCGGTGTCGATCCAGCCGCGCAGCCGAGGCCACGCGGTCAGCACGATCTCGTGGGAGAACTGCACCGAGTCCGCGTCGAGGGCGATCAGCCTGCTGGCCGCGAGGACTTCGAGCGCTTCCGCTGAGGCGTCGGGATCATCGCTGCGGCCGAGCAATTCGGCACGGTCGACCGTGCGCCTGGTGTCACGCCCGTCCTGTCCGACGGTGACGAGCGAGCCGAGCAACTCCTGAGCGGCAGTCCGCTGCCCCGGCGTCAGTTCGCTCCAGGCGAGTTCGGCGGTCTCGGCGACCGAGCCCGCGACACCGCCCGCCTTGCGGTAGCCGGCGACGGTGAGTTTGCGACCGTCGCGCTGCTGCCAGGTCGCGGCCATCACGTGGGACAGCAGTGGCAGCGCGCCGGGATCGTAGCCGTCGGCGCTGAGGTGTCCGCCGAGCCCGCGCAGTTCGGTGAGTACCAGCTCTTCCAGGCCTGGTTCGAGGGTGAGTCCGGCGGCGGCCGCTGGTCCGGTGATCGCGTGCGAGACCTCGTCCATGGACATCGCGCCGAGGAGGTAGTTGTTGCGCTGCAAGCTGTTCCGCAATATCGGATGGTGCAGGCATTGTTCGTAGAAGTCGGCACGCAGCGCCAGGACGACCGTCACGGAATCGGGTAGGTCGGCGAGCGCGGACAGGAAGGCCGTGCGTTCGGCTTCGTCCTGGCACAGGGTGAACAGTTCCTCGAACTGGTCGACGATCAGGACCCGTAGGTCGTCGGTCAGCGTCGCCGCGAGTCCGGCGGTCGGCGTCGTTCCCGGTGTCATGGTCGCGGCGGGTAGGTCGATCGTGGGACGCAGACCTGCCGCGAGCAGCGAGGATTTGCCCGCCCCCGACGCGCCGATCAGGACGACGATGCCGGTGGTGGCGCGCACCAGATCGACGAATTCGGTGGTGGCCTGCTCACGTCCGAAGAACAAGCTGTGCTCCTCGGGTAGATAGGCGCGCAGGCCGGGGTAGGGGCAGGTTTCGCCGTCGCCCGCGGCTGCCGTCCAGGTGACCGACTCCTGCCACAGCCGTCGCCATTCGTGCGGATCGGCCAGTGTGCGCGGCAGGTCGCGTTGAGCCTTCTCGGTCAGCTCGACGAGCGTGAGGACCACCGGCAGCAGCGATTCGAAGCGAGCGGGCACATTGCGCCCGGCCTTCCAGTCGCTGATCCGCTGCGCCGACGGCGTGCCCGCCTGGGTGCCGCGCATGCGACGCTCGGTGGCCGCGGCGACCCGGCGCAAGGTCGGATTGCCGGCCGCGGCATAGAGTTCGGCGAATCGCTGGGCGAAAAGCGCACGCGGCGAAGAACTCTGCGCATCACTGTTGGTCAATGAACCCCCCGTTCGATGAAAACGACCGAGGGTCATGGTATTCGGATAGGCCGGGGCCCGGCGACTCGCCGGGCCCCGGTTCGGATCACAGGAACATGGTGTCGCCGAAGATCGAGTTCGTCGCGCTCACCTGTCCGGTGCTCGCGGTGACCGTCGCCCACGAGTAGATGTTGAGCGGTCCACCGCAGTTGCCCACCATCAGATGGAAGTCACGGTTCACCAGATAGGTGGTGCCCGAACCGAGCGACATGGATCCCACCTCGATCTTCTTGATCTCGCCCGGCGCCAGCGACAGGCTCAGATCGAGACCGGCCGAGATCGACGGGCCGAGATCGGCGGACACATCCGGACCGGACGAGCCGAACCCGATAGTGGCCCCCGCACCGACCGAGATGCCGCCGTCGAGCCCGACCGACAGGGTCAGGTCCACCGCGCAGGCGACGAGATAGCCGGAGGTGATCTTGCCGGTCGCGTCGAGCGGTGCGGTGACGTAGGCGGTGTTGTCGAGGAACACCTCGCGATTGGTCGGCATCGCGTTGAGCGGGGGCACCAGCCGGTAGGACTCCTCGGCATGGCCGAGGGTGAGTTCGAAGCCGGCGGGTCCGTGATAGGTCGTTTCGTGCGGTGCCATCGGCGTCGCCGACGCGATCGGCGTCATCCCGAGGGTGCTCAGTCCGATCGTGGCGGCGCCCAGCACGGTGGTGATGATGTTCACTTGTTCCTCCCCTGAAGCGGCGGCCGCAGTTCCGGCCTGCCATCAACGTAGGAAGAGCCTTTGTGGTCGGGCGTTCGGAGTGACCGCGGATCGGCTTGAAAGGCCTGCTGAAGACCCTGGGGCGGGGTTTCCGGTCCGGCGGTCCGGCGCGGTCGTCGCGGTCCGTCACCGGATCGGACATACACCCAGGTAGAACGTGATTTCTGTCCGGACCGGACAGCTCGCCGCGCAGGTCGGCGTCGGATCTGCGACATCGGGGACGAGATCAGGGACTTTCCTGATGTCGGCACCGCGTCGCGCGTGCCAGTATCGAGAGCATGGATCCGTCTGTTCCCGCCCGCACTGCCGCCCAGGGGTCTGCGACCCCGTCCGGGCCCGGCGCCGCCGCCGGGAACAACGCCACCCACCCAGGGCGATCCGACGGGCCGGGGGCCGCGGCGAATCCGCGGTTCGGTTGGCAACGGCCGCGTGGTTTCGTGGAGCGCGCGTTCGGGGGTGAGCCGGTGGTCTATGGGACGCCGCAGCACTACGCGCCGCCGCCGCAGTATCGGGCCGCGCCGGGTTACGCCCAGTATCCGCAGGGTTATGGCGTGCCGCGCGGCTATCGGCCCATGCTGCCCGTCCCCGGCCCCGAACCGGTGGGTGCGCCGCTACCCGAGACCCCGCGCCTGGTCCGCCGCAGCGGTGGGCGGGTGGTGGGTGGAGTAGCGGGTGGTCTGGCCGACCATCTCGGTGTCGACGTGATCAAGGTGCGGCTGGCGTTCGTGTTGCTGTCCGCGCTGGTCGGTGCGGGACTGGTGGCGTACGGGCTGCTGTGGATCTTCACTCCCGGTGGTGCGGACGCGGCGAAGCCGACCGGTGACGAGCGCAGGCAGGCGATCGGGCTCGCCCTGCTCGGGCTCGGACTCGCGGTAACGGTGGGGTGGCTGTTCCAGGGGACCGCGGCGAAGGTGATCGCGCCGATCGTGGTGGTCGCGGTCGGCGCCGCGCTGGTGTGGCGCGAATACGATGTCGCCGCGCCGGGGCCACGGGCCCTGTTCGGGCTGCCCGCGCGACCCTCGGTGGTCACCTGGTCGCGCATCGTGGCCGGGGCGACGCTGATCGTGGTCGGGCTCGGTGTGGTGGTGCTGGCCAGGATCGATCTCAGTTCGCTCGGGTCGGCGCTGATCGCGGTGGCGGTCACCCTGGTCGGCGCGGGTCTGCTCACGGTGCCGCTGTGGCTGCGCATGGTTCGCGCGCTCAATGCCGAGCGCGGCGCCCGCATCCGCAACGAGGAACGCGAGGAGATCGCCTCGCACCTGCACGATTCGGTACTGCAGACGCTCGCGCTGATCCAGCGCCAGGCCGAAGATCCGCAAGAGGTGCTTCGCCTGGCCCGCAGTCAGGAGCGCGAACTGCGCAAGTGGCTCTTCGACGACACCGCGCCCGCCCAGTCGAGCCTGGCCACCGCGCTGCGCACCATCGCGGGCGAGGTGGAGGACCAGCACGGTGTGAAGGTCACCCCGGTCACCGTCGGCGATGTGGCGATGGACCCCGGCGACACCGGCGCGGGCCTGCCCAAGGAACATTTCACCGCTCTGCTCGGCGCCACCCGTGAGGCGCTGGTCAACGCCGCCAAGCACGCCGAGGTCCCCGAGATCGACCTGTTCGCCGAAACCGAACCCCACCAGGTGAGCATCTTCGTGCGCGACCGTGGCGCCGGTTTCGACGTGTCGGCGGTGCCTGCCGATCGGCGCGGGGTGGCCAAGTCGATCTGTGCCAGAATCGAGCGCCGCGGCGGTACCGCCGTGATCGACTCGACCCTCGGGCGTGGCACCGAGGTACGGATTGTCATGCCGCGCACCGATTCCGGGACCTCCGAGCCGGATGAGGTCGAGAGCGACGACGCGCCGTCCACCGCCGGCCGGGATGATCACGCGTCGACGCGGGACCATCCGGCCGATCACTGAGCGCGATCGCACCGACCCGGGCCGATCTCGATGGCCGGGCGCCGCGGTGTGGTACCGATGACAGCAGGTCGATCGAGCGGTTCGAATGAGGAGTCTTGTAGTGAGTGTGCGGGTGTTCCTGGTCGACGATCACGCGGTTTTCCGGTCGGGGGTGCGGGCCGAGCTGAGCCGGGAGACCGATATGGAGGTCGTCGGTGAGGCCGGGGCGGTGGCCGAGGCGATCGCCGGGATCGATGCCGCGAAGCCGGACGTGGTGCTGCTCGACGTGCACATGCCCGACGGCGGTGGGGTGGCGGTGCTGAGCGGGATCGCCACGGGGCCGGTGTGTTTGGCGTTGAGCGTGTCCGACGCGGCCGAGGATGTGATCGCGGTGATCCGGGCGGGGGCGCGCGGGTACGTCACCAAGACGATTTCCGGCGCCGAGCTGGCCGACGGTATCCGCCGGGTCGCGGGTGGCGACGCGGTGTTCAGTCCGCGGTTGGCCGGGTTCGTGCTCGACTCGTTCACCGGGCGCTCACCGGTCCCCGAGCCGCCGCTCGATCCCGAATTGGATTCACTCACCCCGCGCGAGCTGGAGGTGCTGCGCTTGCTGGCGCGTGGTTACACCTATCGGGAGATCGCCGAATCCTTGTTCATCTCGGTGAAGACCGTGGAGACGCACGCGTCGAATGTGCTTCGTAAGACACAACAGTCGAACCGGAACGCGCTGACTCGATGGGCGCATCGGCGCCGCATCGAGTGAGGCTCGGTAGAGCCGCGGCTCTACATCACGGCGATGATGATCGCGATCAGGATGATCAGGCCGATCAGCACGCCCGCGCCGATGGCGAGGGGTGCGCCGTTGGGGAGGTTGTCGACGAAGCTGCCGGTGCGCTGCTGGGGTGCGGCGGCGGTGGCGCCCGACGGCGCGCGGTGCGGGCGCGGGAGGGGGGAGGAATTGGGGCTACGCAGGCCGCTGGCGGAGTTACGGGTGGACCAGGCCGGGATGGTGCCGTCTTCGGTGCGCAGCGGCACACCGAGGATGTAGGCGCCGGTGCCGGGCCCGAAGGCGGCGGTGAGGATTTCGTCGCGGGCCTCGGCCATCGTGGGACGGCGCTGAGGTGCGGGCTCGAGCATGTGCAGCAGCGGCTGGGTGAGGATGCCGCTGCGGGTGGGCGGGATGATCCGGCCCATCGCGGCCGCGGCGACGACGTCGTGCTCGTCGGAGTCGAAACCGAACGGCGGCTGGCCTTCGAGTGCGGTGTAGAGGGTGGCGCCGAGGGAGAACACGTCGCTGGCCTCGGTGGGCCGGGCGCCGCGCGCGACCTCGGGCGGGAGGTAGGCGGGGGTGCCGGTGATCACACCGTCGGGTTCGTCACCCTGGGTGTCGCCTGCGCCGCGCGAGATGCCGAAGTCGCTGAGTTTGGCCAGGCCCACACTGTTGCCGCGGTCGGCGACGAGGATGTTGCCCGGCTTGATATCGCGGTGCACGATGCCCGCGGCATGTGCGGCGGCGAGCGCGTCGGCCACCTGCGCGCCGATCTGGGCGACCTCGACCGCGGGCAGCGTGTCGACCAGCGCGAGCGCCTTGGCCACGCTGCGCGAGGGTAAGTACTCCATGACGAGCCACGGCTCGCCCGCCTCGATCACCACGTCGTGCACGGCGACGGCGTGGATGTGCGACAGCTTGGCGGCCACCCGGCCCTCGTGCACGATGGCGCTGCGGATCCGCTCGGCCTCGGCCGCGCTCAGTCCGGCGGTGGACAGCACCTGCTTGATCGCGACTTCCCGGTTCAGCAACCGATCGGTCGCGAGCCAGACCGCACCCATGCCACCCCCGCCCAGCTTGGACTGCAGGCGGTAGCGACCCGCGACCAGGTAGTCGGGGCCGATATGGGGGCGAGCACGTTCGGTCACGGGTGCGAGGGTAGCCGAATATGGCGCTGACTGGCCGGGATCTCCGGGGTGCTGCGCGGTGGACACGGGGTGGGGGTGGGTGTCACGCTGGTCGCTATCGAACGTATATTCGAATACGATCGATAGCTGTAACGGTGCTGCCGTTTCGGCGCGGGGCGGTTTTCCGCTCGCGGGTCCATCGTGGAAGTAGGTGGTGTTGATGGGTTCGGAAGCGTTGTCGCCCGATCGGGGCATGCTCGACGAGCTGCGCAGGCGCATGGCCGCAGTGCCGGGACGTGGTGAGTCCGCGACCGGGCGCATACCACGTGAGCAGCAATTACGCCGCGATATGTTGCCGGTTCCGCCGCCGCTGGCCGACCTGCTGCCCGACGGTGGACTTCCCAAGGGCGCGGTGGTCGCCTACAGCGGCGCGCACTCCCTGCTGACCGGACTGCTCGCCGCGGTCACCGGAAACGGTGGTCACGCGGCAGTGGTCGGCCTGCCTCGGCTCGGTTTGCTGGCCGCTGCCGAGATGGGTGCCGAGCTGTCCCGGTTGGCGGTGATCACCGACCCCGGCCCCGACCCCGCCGAAGTGGCTGCGGTCCTGCTCGACGGCCTCGACCTGGTAGTCCTCGGACTCGGTGGCCTTGCTGTTCCCCCGTCGCGCTGCCGCGTCCTCGCCGCCCGCGCCCGCAATCGTGGCGCCACCCTGGTGGTCGCGGGCGAATGGGCCAACCCGACTCTGCGCCTGGACTCCCGCGTCACCGGTTACCGCGGCCTCGGCTCCGGTCGCGGGCGTCTGCGCTCGGTCTGCCTCGACGTGCGCGTCAGCGCCAAGGCGGGCCAGACCCGCCACGGCCGCATGGACCTGTGCGCCCAGGTCGGCCGCACCGAATGGCTGCCACGCGAAACCGTCAGCGGTGCAACGGAAGTCACCGCGCTACACGAGGCCGTCTCATGACCGCCGACCTGTCGTCGTGACGCGTGTTGATCGGGTGCTGGCGGTGTGGTGCCTGGACTGGCCCGCGGTGGCGGCGGCCGCGGTGGAGGGGGTGTCGGCGGAGCGACCGATCGCGGTGTTGCGGGGGAGTTCGGTGGTGGCGTGTTCGGCGATCGCGCGGGCCGAGGGTGTGCGGCGGGGCATGCGGCGACGGGATGCGCAGGGATGTTGTCCCGGGCTTGTCGTCGTGCAGGATGATCCGGATCGGGACGCGCGATTGTTCGAGCCGGTGGTCGGCGCTGTCGACGAGACGGTGCCGGGCGTCGAGGTGTTGCGGCCCGGTCTCATCGTGCTCGGGGCACGCGGTGCCGCACGATATTTCGGCTCCGAGGAGGCCGCGGTGGTGCGGTTGATCGACGCGGTCGCCGTGGCGGGAGCCGAGGCGCAGATCGGGATCGCCGATGCCATGTCGACGGCGGTGATCGCGGCAAAGCGCGGGGCGATCGTGGCGCCGGGGGAGGGCGCGAAGTACCTCGCTGGGCTCCCGGTCTCGGAGCTCGCGATGGAGCCGAGCCTGGCCGCACCGCAGCGCGCGGAGCTGGTCGACCTGCTGCGCCGCTTGGGATTACGCCGCATCGGTGACTTCGCGCGTCTGTCTCCCGCCGAAGTGGCCTCCCGGTTCGGCGCCGACGCCGTGCTCGCCCATCGCACCGCCCGCGCCCTGCCGGAACGGCCGCCGTCGGCGCGCCGCCCCGCTCCGGAACTGACCGTCGAGCTGGCCTGCGACCCACCCATCGACCGGGTCGACGCGGCCGCCTTCGCGGGCAGGCAGCTGTCCACCCGGCTGCACACGGTGCTGTCGGCGGCGGGTGTGGCGTGCACCCGGCTCGCCGTGACCGCGCGCACCGAGACGGGCGAGGAGCTCACCAGGATCTGGCGCTGTGCCCGCCCGCTCACCCCCGCCGACACCGCCGACCGCGTCCGCTGGCAACTCGACGGCTGGCTCACCCACCGCGCCCGCCCCACCGGCCCGATCGTCGCGCTCACGCTGGAACCGGTCGAGGTGGTCGCCGCCGGTGCGCTGCAACTCGGTCTGTGGGGTGGTGAGGGCGAGGAAACCGAGCGCGCCCGCCGCGCCCTGGTGCGCGTGCAGGGGCTGCTCGGTGGCGAAGCGGTCCGCATCGGTGTGCTCAGCGGCGGGCGCGGGCCCGCCGAACGCATCACCATGATCGCCCTCGGTGACGAGCTGACCCCCGCCGCCGACCCCACCCAGCCCTGGCCGGGGCGCCTCCCCGAACCCGCTCCCACCCTGCTGCTGCTACACCGCCCGGTCGTGCACCTGACCGCCGCCGACGGCGCCCCCGTCCTGGTCACCGATCGTGGCCTGTTCACCGCCGTCCCCACCCGTCTGCGCTGGGGCAGCAAACAGTGGGCGCTGCTGGGCTGGGCGGGCCCTTGGCCGATCACCGAACGCTGGTGGTCCACCGCCGAACCCACCTCCCTGGCCGTGCGCGTCCAGGTCCAGCTCGATGCCGACCCCACCGAGATCCGCGCCGTCCTCCTCGTCTACGACGCGACGCGATGGCATGCCGAGGGTGTCTACGAGTAGCCCGCCGCCCCGGTTCTAGAGTGAAACGACGCTTGTCCGGGACAGCCCCGGGAAGGCGCGGTCGCGGGAGGAGCGCTGTGAACCCATTCGAGGGCATGTTGTGTACGGCGGCCGCGGCCGACCTTCCGCTGCTCGGTACCGCGGGGCACTTCACCGGATGGTTGTGTATCGAGCATCCCGGTGCGTGGGGCGGTGATGTGATCGGTGATGAAGTGCTCGGTCCGGAGATCACCGCCGAACTGGCGGCGCGTACGTCAGCGGCGCAGGTCCGGCCGACGCTGATCCGCCGCCCCGGCCGCAACGAGTTCACCGGTACCCGCACTGTGCTGCTGGTCAGTTCGCGGCCGGAGGGCTCCTGGTGTGAGCGGTTCGAGATCACCGACTTGCGTCAGCTCTTCGACATCGACCTGCATCTCGTCGACGGACCCGCGCCGGGAATCGGTGCGCGGGTGGATGATCCGGTGGTCCTGGTCTGCGCCCACGGCAAACGCGACCAGTGCTGTGCCCTGTTGGGCCGCCCGATCGCCGCCGCCCTTGCCGCGGACTACCCGGGCCGGGTCTGGGAGGCCTCGCACACCGGTGGTCACCGTTTCGCCCCCGCGGTCGTCCTGCTTCCCTCCGGCCTCACCTACGGCCGTGTCGACGCCACTGCCGCCAAGGCGATGCTCGAAGCGGCCGACGTCGACGAGGTCTCCCTGACCGGTCTCCGCGGCCGCAGCTGCTACCCCCCGATCTCCCAGCTCGCCGAAGTGGCTGTGCGCGAGCAGGTCCCGGCTGATGCCACCGCCCTCACCGTCCAGCCCGACCCGGTCCCCACCCACGACCCGACCGTGGCGGGCGCCGCCATCGTCACCCACCGCGACGGCCGCCGCTGGCGCGTCACCGCCCGCACCGTCCCCGCCGCCCCGCGCCAAGCCAGCTGCGGCGCTGCCCCCAAACCGGCCACCTACTTGGAACCCGCTGCGGTAGAACAACTCCCCGCGCTGTCCTTCGCTCAGTCCGAACAACCCACGGATCGCTGACTCATCGACTGCGGACGACTCGGCTTCCCGGCAAGCTCCACGGTGGACTACTGGAACTACGGCGCGGTGGCCCTCCCACACGTCACCCGGCGGGCCTAACGTCGACTCCATGATCGACATCCGGGAAATCGGCAAGGACGAAACCGAGCTGGCAGGCCCGGCGCTACTGGAGCTTCGCCCACAGTGGGAGACGTCATCGCGCCTGACCGAGTTCATCGACAACGAACTCCGCCCCGCGGGCTACCGTCTCATCGGGGTCTTCGAAACGGGTTCCCCCGCGGCGCTATCGGTGGCAGGGTTCCGTGAATCCCACTCCACCGCCTGGGGCCACCACCTCTACATCGACGATGTCTCCACCCTTCCCGCGGCACGCGGTCGAGGCCACGCCGATCGTCTGCTCGACCGGCTCACCGCCGAGGCTCGGCGTCTGCGCTGCACGGGGATCCACCTGGACTCCGGCGTCGGCCCTACCCGAGCCGCCGCCCATCGTCTCTACATGCGCCGTCATCTGGCCATCACCGCCCACCACTTCACCCTCGACCTGCGGTGAATCGCGGGCGGACCCGGGAGCCGTGCCCCGAATCCATGGGGGCACGAGGCGAACTGAGTGACTACGCGCGGGTCACCAGTGTGTGCCGGGTACCCAGCGGGCCGCGCGGCGCAGGGCGGTGCCGGTGGCTTTTCGGGCGGCGGAAGGGGTTTTCGGATCTGCCCGGGGGACCGGGGCGGGGGCCGGGGTGTCTTCGGCCGATTCACCCTTGGCCGCAGGGGAATCCGGCAGCGCGCGGTAGTAGCGGTGCAGGATGCGGTCGCGGAGTTTGGGGGTGATGATGCCGCCGTATTCGGCGAGGGTACCGAGGGGGACATCGATACGTTTGGGACGTTCGGTGAGGGCGCGCACGATCGTGCCCGCAGCCCACTCGGGGGATTCGGACGGCCCCTGGTCGCCGCTGGGGGCGATCATCGGGGTGCGCACCAACGGCATGTGGATGGTGGTGAAAGTGACTCCGTCGGCGAGAGTTTCGACCGAGGCGACCTCGGTGAACTTGTCCAGGGCCGCCTTGCTGGCGAGGTAGGCGGCGAAGCGGGGGGTGGCCACCTGCACGCCGGCGCTGGAGATGTTGACGATGTGGCCGAAGCCGCGTTCGCGCATCTGCGGCAGGAGTGCCAACGTCATCCGCAGCGCACCGAAGTAGTTGACCGCCATGGTGCGTTCGAAGTCGTGCAGGCGATCGGTGGAGCGGTGGATGGCGCGGCGTATGGACCGGCCCGCGTTGTTGACCAGCATGTCGACGTGGCCGTGCTGGTCGAGGATCGCCTTGACGGCCGAGTCCACGGATTCGGAGTCGGTGACATCGCACGGGTAGCCGTAGGCCTGCCCGCCCGCGTCGACGATCTCGGCGACCACCGCGGCCAGTTCGTCGGCGCGGCGCGCGAGCAGGAACACGACACCGCCCTTGTCGGCGACCGAGAGTGCGGCGGCCCGTCCGATCCCGGACGACGCACCGGTGATCACGACATGCCTGTCGGTGAGATCGCGCCGCTTGCGGCCCCGTTCACCTGGAGAAACCTGAGACATCACTGCTCCTTTGCAGCTCGTTCCCTCGAACTTACTCCAAAGTAAGTTCGAGGGCCAGGATCCTCGAGAAACTCGAAAATATGTTCGAATGCCGCTCGCCAATATTCGAACGTATGTGCGATACTGATGCACATGGCGGACGATCGGATGGCGGACATCTATGCCGCGGTGCGGCTCGGCGGTGGCGACCCTGATGCGGCGCGCGCGGCGCTGACCAGGCTGTGGAGTGAGATAGGGGAAGGCGGCGACCCGTTGCATCGCTGCGTGGTGGCGCATCACCTGGCGGATGTGCAGGAGTTGCCGGAGGGTGCGTTGCTGTGGGACCAGCGGGCGCTGGCCGCGGTGTTCGGGCCGGGTATCCCGCTCGATGAGGGGCTGCGCGGGTTCCTGCCCTCGCTGTATCTGAACCTGGCCGACAGTCATCGCCGCGTCGGTGACTTCGAGATGGCGCGGATGCAATTGGCCATCGCGCGCGGGCACCTGGACGTGCTCGCCAACGATGCCTACGGCGCGGTGATCCGCACCGGTCTGAGCCATGTGGAGGCGGCGCTGGAATCGCGCTCGATGGAGCGCTTGCCCGCGAATTGAGTTGTCCTCCACCAGGAAAGGGGTGCGGTGATGCGGGGGTCGTGAGAGGAGTGGGTGCATGGGCTGGAGCAACGGTCCGCCGACCTGGTCGGAACTGGAGCGGGTGCTCTCGGGCAAGCCGAGTGGCAGGCCGGCGGAAGACATGCACCCGGGCGACGGCGGCGACAGTCCGGCCTGGTCACGCAAACGCGGCGAGTACCACGCCGCCGAGCTCGACCGGCCGACCGGCCCGACGGTGCCCTACGCGGAGTTACACGCCCACTCCGCCTACAGCTTCCTCGACGGGGCGAGTCAGCCGGAGGAGCTGGTGGAGGAGGCGGTGCGGCTCGGTCTGGAAGCGCTCGCGCTCACCGACCACAACGGGTTCTATGGGACCGTCCGGTTCGCCGAGGCGGCCAGGGAATGGGGAATGCCAACGGTTTTCGGTGCCGAACTGTCACTGGGAACCGATGCGGAGGCGGCGCCGGGCCGAGGGGATGCGGTCCGGCGCCGTTCTGTCCCTCGGGGCGGGTTGCGAACTCCCGTCGCGGATGCGGTCGAACACGGGCACGTGAACGCGCCGGACTCGGTGCCGCGCACCGGATCTCCCGATCCGCTCGGTCCGCATCTGCTGGTTCTCGCCAGGGGGCAGGAGGGGTACCGGCGGCTCTCCCGGGAGATGGCGACAGCGCACATGGCCGCGGGGGAGAAGGGCGTGCTGCGCTATGACCTCGACACGCTCGCCGCGGCGGCGGGCGGGCACTGGCATATCCTCACCGGCTGCCGAAAAGGCCACCTGCGCACCGCGCTCGAACACGATCTGCGCGGTGGCGATATCCGGCTACCGAAAGCCGAAGCGGCCCTGCGGGATCTGATCGAACGATTCGGCGCCGATCGGGTGAGCGTGGAGCTCACCCATCACGGCATCGCCACCGATGACGAGCGCAACGCCCTGCTGATCGCGCTGGCCGACCGGCTCGATGTTCCCGTACTCGCCACCACCGGAGCGCATTTCGCCTCGCCGGCGCAGCGTCGCCGGGCGATGGCACTGGCCGCGATCCGCGCCAGGAGCAGTCTCGACGAGATGGCGGGCTGGCTCGCGCCCACCGGCGGCGCGCACCTGCGTTCGGGTGTGGAGATGGCGCATCTGTTCGCCGACCACCCGCACGCGGTGGCGAACGCGGCGGTGCTGGCTCGCGAATGCGCGTTCGACCTGGGGTTGATCGCGCCGAATCTGCCCCCGTTCGAGGTGCCGCCCGGCCACGACGAGAACTCCTGGCTGCGCCACCTCGCCTACGCGGGCGCGGCGCGACGCTACGGGCCGAGGGAGCGAAACCCCAAGGCGTACGGGCAGATCGACCACGAGCTGGCGGTGATCTCGAACCTGGACTTTCCCGGCTATTTCCTGGTGGTGCACGACATCGTCCAGTTCTGCAAGGAGAGCGACATCCTGTGCCAGGGCCGGGGTTCGGCCGCCAACTCCGCGGTCTGTTACGCCATCGGCATCACCAATGTCGACCCCGTCGGCAATCAACTCCTCTTCGAACGGTTCCTCTCACCCGAGCGGGACGGGCCGCCCGACATCGATGTCGATATCGAATCCGACCGCCGCGAGGAGGCCATCCAGCACGTCTACGCCAAGTACGGCCGTGACTACGCCGCGCAGGTGGCGAACGTGATCACCTACCGAGGCAAGTCCTCGGTGCGCGATGCCGCACGGGCACTCGGCTTTTCGCCGGGGCAGCAGGACGCGTGGAGTAAGCAGGTGAGCCGCTGGTCCGGGGTCGCTGCCGAGACGGACACCGATATTCCGGACGCGGTGCTCGAACTCGCGGGCGAACTCGATGGTCTGCCACGGCATTTGGGGATCCACTCCGGCGGCATGGTGATCTGTGATCGCCCGATCGCCGACGTATGCCCGGTGGAGTGGGCGCGGATGGCCGGGCGCAGCGTGCTGCAGTGGGACAAAGACGATTGCGCCGCGGTCGGTTTGGTGAAGTTCGACCTACTCGGGCTGGGCATGCTCTCGGCGCTGCACTACATGATCGACCTGGTGCGCGAGCACAAGGGCGAGACGGTGGAGCTGCACGCGCTCGATCTCACCGAAGCGGGCGTCTACGAGATGCTCCAACGCGCGGACTCGATCGGGGTGTTCCAGGTGGAGTCGCGCGCGCAGATGGCGACGCTGCCCCGGCTCAAGCCACGCAATTTCTACGATCTGGTCGTCGAGGTGGCGCTGATCCGGCCGGGGCCGATTCAGGGTGGCTCGGTGCACCCGTATATCCGCAGGCGCAATGGCAAGGAACCGGTGGTGTTCGACCATCCCTCGCTGGAGCGCTCGCTCACCCGCACGCTCGGCATCCCCCTGTTCCAGGAACAGCTGATGCAGATGGCGGTCGATGTCGCCGGTTTCAGCGCGGCCGAGGCGGACCAGTTGCGGCGGGCGATGGGGTCGAAGCGGTCGCCCGAGAAGATGGCCATGTTGAAGGCCAGGCTCTACCAGGGCATGCGTGAGCTGCACGGCATCACCGACGAGGTCGCCGACCGCATCTACGAGAAGCTCTACGCCTTCGCCAATTTCGGTTTCCCCGAAAGCCATTCCCAGAGTTTCGCCTCGATCGTGTTCTATTCGTCGTGGTTCAAGCTGCACCATCCGGCGGCGTTCTGCGCCGGGCTGTTGCGTGCGCAGCCGATGGGTTTCTACTCGCCGCAGTCGCTGGTCGCCGACGCCCGCCGGCACGGGGTGCGCGTACACGGCCCCGACATCAATGCCAGCCGTGCCGAGCCCACCCTCGAGAACGCGGGCACCGAGATCCGGCTCGGCCTGTCGGGCGTGCGGCACATCGGCACCGACCTCGCCGAGCGCATCGTCGCCACCCGTGCCGAACACGGCCCCTTCACCTCGATGCTCGACCTCACCGGTCGCATCGAACTGACCATCCCCCAAACCGAATCCCTCGCCACCGCGGGCGCGTTGAGCACCTTGGTCGACACCCCGACCGAGCACTCGGTGACAAGCTCTCGGCGGGCGGCGCTGTGGGCGGCGGGAGCGGCGGCCCAGGAACGCGCGAATCTCCTGCCCGGCACCGGCCCCGCCGTCGCGGCGCCCGCTCTGCCCGGCATGAGCGCACTCGAACTCGCCGCCGCCGACGTCTGGGCCACTGGTATCTCGCCCGACTCCTATCCCACCGAATTCCTTCGCGCCCATCTGAATTCGCTCGGTGTCGTCCCCGCCTGCGATCTCCTGCTCGTCGAGGACGGCGCGCGAATCCTGGTGGCGGGCGCCGTCACCCACCGTCAGCGCCCCGCCACCGCCGCGGGCGTCACCTTTCTCAACCTCGAAGACGAGACCGGCATGGTCAACGTCGTCTGCTCGGTCGGCCTGTGGACCCGCTACCGCCGCCTCGCCCAGAACGCCACCGCCCTGCTCATCCGTGGCCGCATCCAAAACGCGGAGGGCGCAGCCAGCGTCGTCGCCGACCACCTCGAACATCTCGACCTGCGGATCGTCGCCCGATCCCGCGACTTCCGCTGATCTCGCGGTCACCCGGTATCCGTTGGGTATCTTGGGAATTGGGGGTACAGCATGAACGCGCAGGCTCGGCAGGAATCGGAATCCGCGGGACCGGTGCTGGTCGCACGACGGACCAAGTTCTTCGTGCTGATCGGGGATCTGGTTGTCTCGCTGCCGTCGATCGTGCTCAGCGGATGGCTCATCTGGAGATTGTCGGCGCTGGTCGGGGACTGGCTCGTGGTCGTCGCCGCGCTGGTGTGGCCGGTATCGGGCGCGTGCGTTCTGCTCGTCGGTGTCCTGATCTCCGGTGCGGCAGCGCAGGCCAGCCGGTCCGCGTCGCCCGAGCACGCGGAAGTGGTCGCCGCGTGGGCGGCGGTCGCCGCCGTTGCCCGGATCGACGGGTCTCGCTATACGCCATGGGTTAACGACGTCGCAACGGTGAACGGAGAGGTGTACGGATACGCGACTCTGGGCCGGCACGTCGTCGTGACCCGGCATGCCGTCGACGTGTTCACGCGAGGAGAACTGCAGGCGGTACTCGCGCACGAGTTGGGCCATCAGTTGCTGGGACGAATGTGGTTACGGTGGCTGATCAAGTGGTATCGAGGTCCCGCCGACCTGCTCCTCGGGCTCGCTGTGGGCGTGGTGTCCAAGGTCGCGTGGTCGCTGCAAATCGGGCCTCGGTGGATCGCCCACCGACTGTTTCGGGGGCCTCGGCCGGTCATCCTCCTCGGCGTGCTGGTGGTCGTCATCGTGCCGACCGCAGCCGTCCTCGGCTCGGGTTGGGCGATTCTCGCCGTGTCGACCCGGTTTCTCGGGCTGCCGACCGCCCTGGTCGTGGTGGTGGTCCTCGTCGCGCAGCCCTTCGCGCGAGCCAGGCTGTCCCAGTGGCAGGAGTACGGTGCCGACCGAGTAGCGGTGGAACTCGGCTACGGCCAGGATCTTCGCGGTGTACTACGACGACTGCAGGCGGACTGGGACGCTATCCCGGCCGAGCAGCGACTGCTGGCTCGCTTGATTCATACCCACCCGCCGCCCGACAGCCGCCGCCGCGCGGTCGAAGCGCTCGAACCTCAACGGCACAGGGCAACGGCCGACGATCAGCCGTCATGACCAGGTCGCGCGAGCGCGCCCGCTCCGGCTCTCCCACGCACTACGCTGCGATCATGCGCAAGCTTGCCGTGGTGATGATCGCGTTGCTCGGACTCGTGTTCCTGGTCGGGTGCGGCGATGACGAGAGCGAGGACCATGCCGGTAAGGCGTCCTCGCCCACCGTCATGGGCGGGCCCGCTCCCGCGGTGGCGCCCGGGTTCCGCGAGGGCGCCCCGCAGCAGGACAGTCCGGCGCCGACGGATCAGTCGAACCGGAAAGAGGTGATCACCGGATCGGTGGATGTCACCTCGGGGGATCCGATCGCCGCCGCCGCGACCGTCACCGAGCAGGTCCGCGCCGTCGACGGCCGGATCGACAGCCGCACCGAACAGCCCGGTACCGACGAGCGTGCCGCTCGGGCGGTGCTCAGTGTGCGGGTGCCCGCCGACAAGACCGATGCCTTCATCACCGGGCTCGGTGGGGTCGGCACGGTGACCCGGGTCAGCACCAATCGCGACGATGTCACCATGCAGTGGCAGGATCTCGACGCCCGCATCCGCGCCCTGCAGGCCTCCGTCGACCGGCTCAAAGCGCTGATCACGAGCGCCACCAACACCGCCGACCTGATCGCCGCGGAGGAGGCGCTGTCGAGCAGGCAGGGCGAGCTCGACAGTCTCACCGCGCAGAAACGCAGCCTCGACGATCAGGTCGCGCTGTCGACGCTCACCATCACCCTCACCGCCGACGACAAGAACGCACCCGGCGACCCGGACAACTTCTGGGACGGCATCGTCTCGGGCTGGCACTCGCTGATCGACTGGTTGCAGGACGCGATCGTCTTCGTCGGCAAGGCCGTGCCGTGGCTGGGCTTCCTCGCCGTGATCGGCGGATTGCTGTATGCCGCACTGCGATTGCTGCGCAGGCGCCGTCGCACCGGAGCGCATGTGCCCTCCGCTGCCGGGCCCACCGCACCGGCGGCCACCGCATCCGAGGTCACCGCATCCGGCGCATCCGCATCGGCAGCGTCCGGGAAGGAGACCCCCGGTGTCCACGGTGCGGGCGACGATCAAACCGAACAGCCGTAAAGGCCCACTCGTCGAAACCGCCGAAGACGGCACCCTCACCCTCTACGTCCGCGCTCCGGCCGTCGAGGGCAAGGCCAACAAGGCCGCAATCGAACTACTCGCCGATCATTTCGGCGTCGCCAAGTCCGCCGTCCGGCTGACCGCCGGCGCCACCTCACGGTTCAAGCGGTTCGACATCGACTGAGAGTCAGACCGCGCCCGGAAATCCGAGCTGCCGCCAGGCCTCGTACACCGACACCGCCGCCGCGTTCGACAGATTCATCGACCGTCGACCCGGCAGCATCGGAATGCGCACCTGCTCGGTGATCTGCGGATCGGCCAGTACTTCCGCGGGCAGACCGGTGGGCTCGGTACCGAACAGCAGCGCGTCGTTGTCGCGATAGGCGATATCGGTGAAACGGGTGGTGGCCTGGGTGGTGAAGGCGAACACGCGGCCGGGCCGGATCGCCGCGAACGCCATTGCCAGGTCGGGATGCACGGTCACCACCGCGAGGTCGTGGTAGTCCAGTCCGGCCCGGCGCAGCTTGGACTCCGAGAGGTCGAAGCCGAGCGGTTCGATCAGGTGTAGCGCGCAGCCGGTCCCCGCGGCCAACCGGATCGCGTTGCCGGTATTGGGCGGAATCACGGGCTCGTGAAAGATCAGGTGCAGCACAGCGGACCACTCTGTCATGCGCCACCCCGTCCGCGCGCAGGCGGTATCTGGAACAATCGGGCTCGTGAACGAGGCGGAGACGACCGGCAAGCACCGGGTCGCGCGGTTGAGCGCGGGGGAGCAGTACCTGCGCAGTCATCTGCCGATGACCGTGGTGACCGCGCTGATCGTGATCGCGGTCGGCTTCGTCGCCTGGGATCGGTGGCGCCGCGGCGCGCTGATCTTCGGCAGCGCCGCCCTGGTGGCCGCCGCGTTCCGGCTGTGCCTGCCGACCGTGCAGGTGGGGTTGCTCGCCGTGCGCAGCCGCCCGTTCGACGTGGCGGCGCTCACCGCGCTCGGCAGCGCCATCGTCTTCCTGGCCGCCACGATCAACACCCTCGGCGTCAGCTGACGCGAAAGGCCGACCACGGCGTCGTTGACGTGGCCGGCCTCGACACCCGCGGATGTGGTGTCGTTCAGGCGGTTTCGGGGACTTTCGGCTCCCAGAGGCTGCGATGCCCCTGGCTGCCGTACAGGGCGCGCGCCCGGTCCGGCGTGATCGTCACCGGGTCGACCGGCACCGGCGCGGCGGCGTGTGCGGCGAAGACCTGCCCGGTCATCGGCGCGATGAACGGGGCGGCCTTGACGATCACCCAGTTGTCGCGCCGGGCGGCGACCCAGGCGATCACCTTCGCGGGAATCCGCACCGCGAGATCGACCACGCGGGGCACCCGGTACCGGCCGAGCTTGCGCATCCACATCGGCAGCGTCGGGATGCTGGCCAGCGAGAGCAGCCTGCTCCCGATCGCGTAGCCCCAGCCCTTGCTCGGCGGCGTCCACATCAGGTAGTGCATGCCTTCGATGGCGCGCTCGGTGACGCACAGTTGCGGCCGGACTCGCTCGTAGTAGGCACGCACCTCCTCGCGCGAGCGCGGGACGTCCGCGGGCTTGCAGGTCTGCAGTTCGGCGGCGATCGCGCATTCGGCCCAGAAGCGCCGCTCCTCCTCGGGGCTCAGCGGGCCGGGTCCATACATCTCATAGGCCTTGAGCACCGAGTGCCAGCCGGTGATGTGGATCCACAGCTGGGTTTCCGGGCTGTTGGCGCTGTAGCGCTTGCCGCTGATCGGTTCGATGCCCGTCATCGGCGCGTGCACTTTCATCAGGTGCTCGGCGGCCTGGACGGCGGTGCGGCCGTCGCCGACCGCGACGAGCACGAAGTACAGCAGGGTGTGGTCGAGCCGCGTGCGCGGGTTGCTGTAGATCCCCTGCGAATCGGCGACGGCGGCGGTGAGGAACGGATCGAAGTGTTCCAGGGCGACCGCGCGCTGGAATCCGATCAAGGCGGTCGGCGACGCCCAGACCTTCCAGCTGGGGGAGCCGGGTCCGAAGAAGCCGTAGTCGTCGCGGCGCAGGGAGGTGGGGTCGAAGGCCATTGCACGTGCTCCTTTGCAAGTGAATACAACACCACCGTAGCAATGGCGTGTGATGAATACAACGGTTGCGTAGGATTTGCGTCGACAAGTCGGCCGCGGGGTATCGTCCACAGGGAGAAAGGCAGGTGGGCGCGTGACCGCGACGCAGGATCGACGACCGCGGCGCCGCTATGCCCCGCGGCTGCCGCCGCAGGAGCGCCGTGCGCAACTGCTCGACGCCGCGTTCGCCGTGCTGGGCCGGGTGGAACTGCACGAGTTGAGCATGGAGGCCGTCGCGCAGGAGGCCGGGGTCGGAAAACCGGTGCTCTACACCGTGTTCAAGACCCGCGCCGAGCTGGTCGAAGCGCTGCTGGAACGCGAAAGTGAACGCGGACTGGAACAGATCGCGGATACGCTGCCCGACGACCTGCTCGGCGCCGATCCGGTCGCCGTCGCTTCGTCGACCGTGGAAGCGTTCGTCGGTGTGGCACTGGCGAATCCGACGCGCTGGCGGCTGATCCTCGCCACGCCTGCGAGCGCCCCCGGCGAATACCGCGCGGCTCTTCGCACGTCGCGGGCCGATATCCTGGCGCGCGCGGAATCTCTTGTCCGCATCGGCATTTCGCTGTCACCGCGCTGGTCGGGGATGGATGCCGAACTGCTCGCGAACTCGACCCTGACCGTCGCCGAAATGCTCGGCAGGCTGGCCGTCAGCGAGCCGGAAGAGTATCCGCGCGAACGACTTCAGGCCTACGTTCGCTCGATCGTCACCCTGCTGACCGGGCCCTGACGGCTCAGCGGTTCTCCCGCGCCAAGCGCATCGTCTCGGTGAGCAGCTTCGACACGGCGGCCGCCTCGGTGAGGAACCCGTCGTGCCCGTCGCGTGAATGCACGATCTCGAGACCCGCGCAGCCCGGCAGTCCTTCGGCCAGCTCGGCCTGGGTGTGCAAGGGGTACAGGCGATCCGAGTCGACTCCGCCGACCACGCACGGCACCGATGTCGAGGCCAGCGCGGCAGCGATACCGCCGCGTCCGCGACCCACATCGTGGCGGTTCATGGCCTCGCTGAGCAGCACGTAGGTGGCCGGATCGAACCGCTGGACCAGCTTGTCGGCCTGGTGCTCGAGATAGCTCTGCACCGCGTAGCGCCCACCGGTCCACGGGTCTTCGTCGCCCTGGGCCTTGTTGGCGAACCGGTGGTCGAGTTCGCCCTCGGTGCGGTAGGTCAGGTGCGCGATGCGCCGGGCCAGTCCCATGCCGGTCATCGGCGCGCGACCGGTGCCGTGATAGTCGCCGCCCTGCCAGTCGGGATCGGCCGCGATGACGGCCATCTGGGTGGTCTGGGTACCGATCTGATCGGCGGTGGCGCGGGCGCCCACGGCCAGCACGAGCGCGGCGCTGACCCGCTCGGGCAGGCCGATGATCCACTCGAGCACCCGCATGCCGCCCATCGAGCCGCCGACGACAGCGCCGAGCCGCTCGATCCCGAGCACCTCGAACAACTGCGCTTCGGCCTTCACCTGGTCGCGGATGTTCAGCTCGGGAAACCGTGCGCCCCAAGGCTTTCCGTCGGAGGCGAGCGAGGACGGGCCGGTGCTGCCCTTGCAGCCGCCCAGCACGTTGGTCGCGATCACACACCACTCGTCGGTGTCGATCGGCGCGCCGGGCCCGACCATGCCCTCCCACCAGCCGGGCGCCCCGTCGGGCCCACCGACGACATGGGAGTCGCCGGTGAGCGCGTGTTCGACGAGCACCACATTGTCCAGGGTGGGCGAGAGCTCGCCCCAGCGTTGCACCGCCAGCCGCACATCGGGGACGACGGCGCCGTTCTCCAGCGCCACATCCCCGATGGCGACCAGGCCGACGCGCCCGTCCGGCGGTGGCAGCAGGGCCACCCCGGTTCCTGGTCGGGCGATCGGCGATTCGGTGCTCACAGTCACGTCGTCGCCGCCGCGAACCCGGCCCGCAGATCGGCCAGAATGTCGTCGATTCCCTCGATGCCCACCGCGAGCCTGACCAGGCCGGGAGTGACGCCGGCCGCCAGCTGCTCTTCGGGCGTCAACTGCGAGTGCGTGGTCGACGCCGGGTGAATCACGAGTGAACGCACATCACCGATGTTAGCTACATGGCTGTGCAGGCTGAGCGCGTCCACGAACTTCTTGCCCGCGTCGACGCCGCCTGCCAGCTCGAAGGCCACGATCGCGCCCGCGCCCTTGGGCGCCAGCTCCTTGGCCCGCGCGTGCCACGGCGAGGACTCGAGGCCCGCGTAGAACACCGCGTCGACGCCCGGCTGCTCGGCGACGAACTTCGCGACCGCCTCGGCATTGCTGACATGCCGCTCGACCCGCAGGCTCAAGGTCTCGATGCCCTGCGCGATGAGGAACGCGTTGAACGGCGAGACCGCCGCACCCAGATCGCGCAGCAACTGCACCCGCGCCTTGAGCGCGAACGCGGGCGCGCCCAGATCGGCGAACACCGCGCCGTGGTAGCTCGGATCGGGCTCGGTGAAACCGGGGAAGCGCACGTTGCCGTCGGCGTCGCGCACGGTCCAGTCGAAGGTGCCGCCGTCGACGATCACGCCCGCCACGGCCGCACCGTGCCCACCCAGGTACTTCGTCGCCGAATGCACGACGATGTCGGCGCCGTGGGCCAGCGGCTGGATCAGGTAGGGGGTGGCGACGGTGTTGTCGACGATCAGCGGAAGGCCGTTCGCGTGCGCGACACCGGCGATGCCGGGAATGTCGAAGACCGCGCTGCTCGGGTTGGCGATGGTCTCGCCGTAGAACGCCTTGGTGTTCGGCTGGATCGCGGCCTGCCACTGCTCCAGGTCATCGGGGTCCTCGACGAACGAGACCGTGATCCCCAGCTTGGGCAGCGAGTAGTGGAACAGGTTGTAGGTGCCGCCGTAGAGGTGCGGGCTGGACACGATGTGGTCGCCCGCGCTCGCCAGGTTCAGGATCGCGTAGGTCTCCGCGGCCTGGCCCGAGGCCAGCAGCAGCGCCGCGACGCCGCCCTCGAGCGCGGCCACACGCTGCTCCACCGCGTCCTGGGTGGGGTTCATGATCCGGGTGTAGATGTTGCCCGGCTCGGCGAGACCGAACAGCGCGGCGGCGTGATCGGTGTCGCGGAAGGCGTACGAGGTGGTCTGGTAGATCGGCAATGCCCGCGCGCCGGTGGCGGCGTCGGGTGCCTGGCCCGCGTGGATCTGCTTGGTCTCGAAGGACCAGTTCTCGGGCAGGGAAGAGTCAGTCATGTCGTGCTCCAAATGGGTGTCAGCCGGGGGATCTCGTCAACTGGGTCGGATCGACTGGCAACAACACATGGGGGCCTCCTGCAGTGCGCGCTTGCTCTCGACTTTCGAGAGCCCGGTCATCACCCGGAGCACCCCACCGCAGCTGGAGGGTTGCCGACCAGCGAGCCGGGGCTTGGCGCTGGTACTCATGACCTTGCCGTCATGTTAACCGGACATCTGCCGCGCGCGGAAACTTCCCCCGCATTTCCCGCCGAAGATCACTCGTCGGACGGTGTGCCGAAGCCTGGCGTGTCGTCTACCGGTGCGCCACAGACCTGTCGCAAGCCGTGGTAGGCGCGCAGCACGGCGTCGCGAGTGACCCGGACAGCTACCGTCGGTGACCCGCTCAGCAAGGCTTGTTCGGTGTCGGCGACGGAGATGTGGCACAGCATCTGCCAGATCCCGGCCACCAGCTTCACCGTGAAGTCGTCCGGCGACGTGCCCATCCGCTGCGCGAGCTCGGTGCACACCGCGACGTTCTTCTTCTCCGCGTATTCCAGCGCCCGCGCGTTGACCGACTGGCTGGTGCGCATGATTCGCTGCATCTGCAGGAACTGGCGGATGAACCGGATACCGTCCGCGTCCGCCTCGGCCTGGACCACCGTCAGGTAGGCGCCACACAGTGCCTGGAGTTCGTTGCCGGTGTTCGGTTGGGAGCGCAGCGCGACGGCGACGGAGACCCCGAAGTCGTCGATCGGGGCCAGCACGATGTCTTCCTTGAGTGCGAAGTACCGGTTGACGGTGCGTGGGGACACATCGGCGCCCGCGGCGATCTGCTCGACCGTCGTCGCGTCGAACCCTTGGCTGTCGCACAGGTCGAGTCCGACCGCCACGATCGCGGCTTTGGTCTGGAGCTTCTTGCGCTCGCGCAGGCCCAGCGGCGCGTCGGCAGCCGGTTCGGTCGTCCGGTCGGCGCTGATCGGAGTGGTCGAGTCCAGCATTCCATCAGCTTACCGTGTCGGCCGCTTTATCTGTCCAACTAGGCCAATTGGCGCAGCCAGACATTTTTCTCTTGACGCCAATTGTCTTGAGGTGCCAGGATTGGTCCACACTGATCGAGTGACGAGGAGTCCTGGTGACCAGCACCGAGCTAGAAACGAAACATGTTGATTCCCAACAGAGTTCGATGCGGTGGTGGGCGCTGGTCGTGCTCTCCGCCGCTCAGCTGATGGTGGTGCTCGATGCCACCGTGATCACGATCGCCCTGCCCTATGCCCAGCGTGACCTGGGGATCAGCGACGGCGACAAACAGTGGGCGCTCACCGCGTACACGCTCATCTTCGGCGGGCTACTGCTGCTCGGCGGACGGATGGCCGACTATCTGGGCCGACGCCGGATCTTCCTGGTCGGCCTGGTGGGCTTCGCCGCCGCGTCGGCGCTGGCGGGCCTCGCGCAGACCGGCCCGCAGTTGTTCATCGGCCGAGGTCTGCAGGGTGCGTTCGCCGCGCTGCTCGCCCCCGCGGCCCTGTCACTGCTGTCGGTGATCTTCACCGACGTGCAGGAGCGGGCCCGCGCGTTCGCGGTGTTCGCCGGTATCACCGCGGGTGGCATCGCGTTCGGGCTGATCGTCGGTGGTGCGCTCACCGAGTTCGCGTCGTGGCGGTGGACCCTGTTGATGAACACGCCGATCGCGCTCATCGCGGTAGCCGGTGCGGTGGCGGTGATCGCGCGCGATATCCCGGTGCCGAGGACCGGCGGCTACGACCTGCCCGGCGCCGTCACCGTGACATTCGGCTTGGTGTCGATCGTCTACGGATTCAGTCGCGCCGCCGAACACGGGTGGCTGGCGGGCAGCACCCTCGGCCTGCTCGGGGCGGGCTTCGCCTTGCTCATCGCGTTCGTCTTCATCGAGGCGCGCTCGGCGAATCCACTGCTGCCCTTGCGCATTCCGGGTGAGATCAATCGAGGCGGCGCCCTGCTGGCCGCGCTGCTGATCCCGATCGCGATGTTCGCCATGTTCTTGTTCCTGAGCTTCTACTACCAGAACACCCTGGGCTATTCGCCGCTGAAGGCAGGCATCGCGTTCCTGCCGTTCCCGGTGGGCATCGGGATCGCGGCGGGCATCACCAGTTCGTTGATGCCCAAGTTCGGGCCGCGTCCGCTCATGGTGGTCGGCGCGCTGCTCGGCGTCGTCGGACTGCTGTGGCTGGCGCAACTGAGCTACGGCGACGGGTACGCGCTGAGCGTGCTGCCCGCGCAGCTGTTGATGGCGCTCGGGATGGGCCCACTGTTCGTCGGGATGCAGGCCGTCGCGCTGCATCAGGTCGACGCCGAGGACTCCGGCGTCGCCAGCGCCCTGCTCAATGCCGCCCAGCAGGTCGGCGGCGCCGTCGGCACCGCCCTGCTGACCACGCTGTCGGTCCAGGCCGCCGAGAACTACGTCACCGACAACCCGACTGTCGACCACCTGATCGAACGCGCCTCGATCTACAGCTATGACGTCGCGTTCTATATCGGCGCCGGCTTCTTCCTCGCCGCCGCCGTGGTGATCGCGGTGATGATCCGCGACAAGCCGGAGAACCTGATCGAAGGCGACGAGCACGCGGCCGCCGTACCGATCGCGGTCTGACCTGCTCGACCGGGCCCGCGCCACCGTTCTCGGTGCGCGGGCCCCGCCGTGTTACTACTCAGTAGCCGGTCAAGGCCCGATCGCGTGCCGACGTGCGGTCGGGGCGGAGTAGCTTCGAGGAGTCCCGCACAGCGGGCCCTCCCATCGCGGTGAGGTGGGGGACAGCAGTACGCTCGTCTTGTTTGCACCACACGTCCCGCAGACAACGCGGGGCATATACGTTGTCTGTTGGAACTGCTGGGGTCCGCTCACAAGCGTGTTCGCCTAGCCGTGCAATAAGGGCACCCACCGAGGAGGACACGAAGATCCATGTCCAAGATCAAGGTTGAAGGCACCGTTGTAGAACTCGACGGCGACGAGATGACCCGGATCATCTGGCAGTTCATCAAGGACAAGCTGATCCATCCCTATCTCGACGTGAATCTCGAGTACTACGACCTCGGCATCGAGTACCGCGACAAGACAGACGACCAGGTCACCGTCGACGCGGCCAATGCCATCAAGAAGTACGGCGTCGGCGTGAAATGCGCCACCATCACCCCTGACGAAGCGCGGGTGAAAGAGTTCGGCCTCAAGAAGATGTGGCGCTCGCCCAACGGCACCATCCGAAACATTCTGGGTGGCACCATCTTCCGCGCGCCGATCATCATCTCCAACGTGCCCCGGCTGGTGCCCGGCTGGACCAAGCCGATCATCATCGGCCGTCACGCCTTCGGCGACCAGTACCGCGCCACCGACTTCAAGGTCTACGAGGCGGGCACCGTCACGCTGACCTTCACCCCGGAAGACGGCAGCGAGCCGATCATCCACGAGGTCGTGAAGATGCCCGAAGACGGCGGCGTCGTCATGGGTATGTACAACTTCAAGAAGTCCATCGAGGACTTCGCGCGGGCCTCGTTCAACTACGGCCTGCAGCAGAACTACCCGGTGTACCTCTCCACGAAGAACACCATTCTCAAGGCCTACGACGGCATGTTCAAGGACACCTTCCAGGAAGTCTTCGACGCCGAGTTCAAGGCCGAGTTCGACGCGGCGGGCCTCACCTACGAGCACCGCCTGATCGACGACATGGTCGCCTCCTCCATGAAATGGGAGGGCGGCTACGTCTGGGCCTGCAAGAACTACGACGGCGACGTGCAGTCCGACACCGTGGCCCAGGGCTTCGGCTCGCTCGGCCTGATGACCTCGGTGCTGCTCACCCCGGACGGCAAGACCTGTGAGGCCGAGGCCGCGCACGGCACGGTCACCCGGCACTACCGCCAGCACCAGCAGGGCAAGCCGACCTCGACCAACCCGATCGCGTCGATCTTCGCCTGGACCCGTGGCCTCGAACACCGCGGCAAGCTGGACAACACCCCTGAGGTGATCGGCTTCGCGCAGGCGCTCGAGGACGTGGTCATCAAGACCGTCGAGGGCGGTCAGATGACGAAGGACCTCGCCGCGCTCGTCGGCGGCGACCAGGGTTACCTGAGCACCGAGGAATTCCTCGGCGCGCTGGACGTCAACCTGGCTCGTGCTCTGAAGTGATGTAGCCCCGGTTCGCGACCGCGAACCCGCACGGCTGTGAAGGCGCCCGCACCGAATCCGGTGCGGGCGCTTTCTGCGTCTGTACCGGGCGGTTGTTCCCACGGTGGGCTAACTCACGCTCTGCTCGGGTAGCGAACGGGTACCTGTGCCCGTTGCATGGAAGCGTGACTTCTTCCATTGCAGCCCCCGATCGCCTCGACGCGCCACGCACCAGCTGGCATGTCCCGGCGATGCTCGCGTTGGCGCTGGGTGGATTCGGGATCGGCACCACCGAGTTCGTGACCATGGGGTTGCTGCCCGATATCGCGCGGGCCTTCGATATCTCCGAGCCGTCGGCCGGGCACGCGGTGTCGGCGTACGCGTTGGGTGTTGTTGTCGGTGCGCCGCTGATCGCGGCGTTGTGCGCGCGGGTGGCGCGCAAGAAACTGTTGATCGTGTTGATGGTCGCGTTCACCATCGGCAATATCGGGACCGTGCTCGCGCCGACCTTCGGCACGCTCGTGCTCGCCCGCTTCGTGTCCGGTCTGCCGCACGGCGCGTACTTCGGCGTCGCCTCGCTGGCCGCCGCGACCCTCGCGCCCGTCGGACAGCGGGCCAAGGCCGTGGCCGCGGTGATGCTCGGGCTCAGCGTGGCGAATGTGATCGGGGTGCCCGGCGCGACCTGGCTCGGTCAGCACCTGGGCTGGCGTGACGCGTATGTGGTCGTCGCCGTGATCGGCGTGGCGACGGTGGCCGCCCTGTGGCGCTATGTCCCCGCCCTGACCAGCATGAAGATCACCAACCCGATGACCGAACTCGGTGCGCTGCGACGCCCGCAGGTGCTGCTCACCCTGGCAGTCGGTGCGATCGGCTTCGGCGGCATGTTCGCCGTGTACACCTACATCGCCACCACCATGACCGATGTCGCCGGCATGCCCATCGGCGCGGTGCCGATCGTGCTGGCGCTGTTCGGTCTCGGCATGATCGTGGGCAATATCGGCGGCGGCATCCTCGCCGACCGTGGCGTCGACCGCTCGATCTTCGTCGCCATGATCGCGATGGTCGTGATCCTGGCCGGATTCGTCCTGGCGGCGCACAACCCCATCACCGCCGCGATCGGCGCCTTCCTCGTCGGCGCCTCCGGCGCGGCCCTGGCCCCCGGCCTGCAAACCCGCCTCATGGATGTGGCCGCCGACGCCCAAACCCTCGCCGCCGCCCTCAACCACGCCGCCTTGAACATCGCCAACGCCGCGGGCGCCTGGCTCGGCGGCCTCGTCATCGCCGCGGGCCTGGGCTACACCGCCCCCGCCATGGTCGGCGCGCTCCTCGCGGTCGCCGGTGTCCTGCTGTTCACCCTGACCGTCTTCCTGCAGCGCCGTTCCGTGCACGACGCGCCGTAACCGCGCGAGCTCGCACGTCGAGGGGATCTAGCCGGTCGCGGCGGGCCTGGCCCAGCCGACGCTGAGCTGGACGGCGCGTTGCCAGCGTTCGTATTCCTCTTCGCGGATTCCACGGTCGGGCGAGGGGGTCCACTGGGCGGCGACCTTCCAATTGCGGCGTAGGCCTTGGAGATCGGGCCAGTAGCCGACGGCCAGGCCTGCCGCGTAGGCGGCGCCGAGGGAAACGGTTTCGGTGACGAGGGGTCGCATGACCGGTGTGTCGAGGACGTCGGCGATGATCTGCATGAGCAGGTTGTTGGAGGCCATACCGCCTGCTACTCGCAGGGACTTCGCCTGGAGACCCGCGTCGGCGTTCATGGCTTCGACCACGTCGCGGGTCTGCCAGGCGGTGGCCTCCAGGACGGCGCGGGCCAGATGGCCTTTGGTCACGTAGGAGGTCAGGCCGATGAGCAGGCCTCGGGCATCGCTGCGCCAGTGCGGGGCGTAGAGGCCGGAGAAGGCGGGGACCAGGTAGCAGCCGCCGTTGTCGTCGACTGTGCCCGCGAGAGTTTCGATCTCGGGTGCGGTGGCGATCAGGCCGACGATGTCGCGCAGCCACTGGACGAGAGAACCGGTGACCGCGATGGGCCCTTCGAGCGCGTAGACCGGTTCGGGCCCGACCTGGTAGCCGATGGTGGTGAGCAGGCCGTGCCGGGAGCGGATCAGTTCGGTGCCGGTGTTCATCATGAGGAAACCGCCGGTGCCGTAGGTGCATTCGGTTTCGCCCGGGGCGAAGCAGGTCTGGCCGAACAGGGCCGCGTGCTGGTCGCCGAGGGCGGCCCCGATCCGCACGCCGGGGACCACGGTGCGGGCGGTGCCGAAATCGCCGGTCGACGGTTCGATGCGGGGGAGCATGGCGGGCGGAATGTCGAAGAACCGCAGCAGTTCCGCGTCCCACTGACGGGTGGCGAGGTTCATCAGCAGGGTGCGGCCCGCGTTGGTCACGTCGGTGACGTGCTCGGCGCCGCCGGTCAGGTTCCAGATGAGCCAGGATTCCATGGTGCCGAAGAGAACGTCGCCGCGTTCGGCCCTTTCGCGAAGGCCGTCGACATTGTCGAGTAGCCAGCGCAGGCGTGGTGCGGCGAAGTACGTGGCCAAGGGCAGCCCGCTCAACTCGGGAATGCGCTGTGCTCCCGGCAATTCCTTCATCTGATCGACCAGCTCTTCGGTGCGCACGTCCTGCCAGACGATGGCCAGCCGCACCGGCAGTCCGGTGCGGCGATCCCACACCACGGTGGTCTCGCGCTGATTGGCGATGCCGATCGCGGCCACCTGCTCGACAGTGATCCCGGCATCGCGCAGCGCCGCGGGCACGATCCGCTCCACCGTCCGCCAGATCTCGAGCGCGTCCTGCTCCACCCACCCCGACTTGGGATAGTGCTGGCGATGGGTCCGCTGCGCCATGCCGGCCAGCCGGGCGTGCTGATCGAAGACGATGCACCGGCTCGAGGTGGTGCCCTGATCGATGGCGAGCACGAAGCGTGGGGTCATCGTCGTCTGCTCTCGTTGTCGGCCGCGGAGTGTCGGTCGGTGGACGTGGCGCTCGCGAAAGGTGTACCGGCCCAGCTCATCGCGCTGCCGTCAGGTCGCGGTGTACGGCGAGAGCGGCGGCGCGAACCTGCTCGATCGCGGCCGCGCGCACCTGTAACCGGTTGTCGCACAGCTGATCCGTCGGTCCGGTGATGCCGATGGCCGCGACGACGAGCCCGCCTCTGGCCCGAATGGGCGCGGCGATCCCCGCTTCGCCGGAGCGGTGCTCCTCGACTTCGTCCGCCCAGCCCCGTCGGCGAACCTCGGCGATCGCCCGGTCGAGCCCGTCGCGTTCGGTGATCGTTCGCTGGGTGAACCCTGGGAGCGCACCGGCTTGCGCTGCGGCGTCGTAAGCGAGCAGTACCTTGCCGAGCGCGGTGGCGTGGGCGGGCAGCACTTCGCCGACGGCCAGGGCCTGCTCGCTGTTGTCGGGCCGAAAGACGTGGTGGATCACCGTGATTCCGGTATCCCGCGCCACGGCGATGCGGACCGATTCCCCGGAACGCGAGGCGAGCGCGTCGGCCCGGTGGATCGCCCGCGAGCGCAACTCGTTCACATCGAGCCGATCGGTTCCGAGTTCGCCGATCGCGGGGCCGAGCAGGTACTTGCCGGTGAGCGCGTCCTGGCCGACGAATCCGACGCCGAGCAGCGTCCGCAGGATGCCGTGCGCGGTGGGTTTGGCCAGGTCGAGCGCGGTCGCGATCTCGCCGACACCCAGTGGCCCCGGTCCACGCGCCAGCAGCCGCAGCACGGCGGCGGCGCGTTCGATCGACTGGATCGGGCCAGGCATGGGCCGAACCTACCACCGTTCAGCATTGTCGAACGGTGCTGGTGGTGCCCGCGCCCGCGCGTTCCTAGCGTGGGTCTCGGGCCTGGGGGCCCGATCGACGGACTCAAAGGTGAGGTCCGGAAAGGGCGAGAAGATGAACCGGTACGTGGGCGCGATCGACCAGGGCACGACGTCGACGCGATTCATGGTCTTCGACCACAAAGGCACCGTGGTGGCCCGCCATCAGCTCGAACACTCCCAGATCATGCCGCGCCCGGGCTGGGTCGAACACAATCCGGACGAGATCTGGGAACGCACCCGCACCGTCGTCAAGACCGCCCTCTCGCTGGCCGACCTCACGGCCGACGACCTCGCCGCCATCGGCGTCACCAACCAGCGCGAGACCACCGTGGTGTGGAACCGCCGCACCGGCCGCCCCTACGGCAACGCCATCGTCTGGCAGGACACCCGCACCGACCGCATCATCGCCGACCTCGATGCCGCCGGGCACAGCGCGCTCATCCGCCAGAAGACCGGTCTGCCGCCCGCGCCGTACTTCTCCGGCGGCAAGCTGAAGTGGATCCTGGACAACGTCGCGGGCGTGCGCGCCGATGCCGAGCGCGGTGACGCCCTGTTCGGCACCCTCGACAGCTGGCTGATCTGGAATCTCACCGGCGGTGTGCACGTCACCGACCCCACCAATGCCTCGCGCACCATGCTGATGGATCTCGAAACCCTCGACTGGGACGACGAACTCCTCGCGATCTTCGGCATCCCGCGCGCCATGCTGCCCACCATCGCGCCGTCGGCGAACCCGCGACTGTTCGGGACGACGAAGCCCGACGGCCCGTTCAAAGGCTCGGTGCCCATCGCGGGCGTGCTCGGCGACCAGCAGGCCGCGGGCGTCGGGCAGGTGTGTTTCCAGCCCGGCGAGGCCAAGAACACCTATGGCACCGGCAATTTCCTGATGCTCAACACCGGCACGGAGATCGTGCGCTCGAACCACGGCTTGATCACCACCGTCGCGTATCAGTTCGGCGACGACAAGCCCGCCTACGCGCTGGAGGGGTCGATCGCCGTCACCGGGTCGGCGGTGCAGTGGTTACGCGACCAGATGGGCATCATCGCGGGCGCCGCGCAGATCGAAGACCTCGCCGGACAGGTGGCCGATTCCGGCGGCGTGTACTTCGTGCCCGCCTTCTCCGGACTTTTCGCGCCGTACTGGCGACCCGATGCGCGGGGCGCGGTCGTCGGCCTGTCGCGCTACAGCAACAACGCCCACTTGGCCAGGGCCACCCTGGAATCCATCGCCTACCAGACCCGCGACGTGGTCGAGGCCATGCAGCGCGACGCCGGTGTGCGACTGGCGACGCTGCGGGTGGACGGCGGCGTCACCGTGAACCAGCTGGCCATGCAGATCCAGGCCGACCTGCTCGGCGTCCCGGTCTCGCGCCCGGTCGTCGCCGAGACCACCGCGCTCGGTGCCGCCTACGCCGCCGGACTGGCCGTCGGCTTCTGGAGCGGCACCGACGAACTGCTCGACAACTGGTCCGAAGACGTCCGCTGGTACCCCACCTGGTCCGAGGAGCAACGCGAACACGGCTACCGCCGCTGGCTCAAAGCCGTCGAACGCACCCTCGACTGGGCCGAAATCTGAGTCACCCCCGATACTTTCGAGAAGGAGATCATCGTGTCTGTGCAACTGGACCCCACCTACCGTGAGCAGGCTGTCGGCACGCTCGACACCGCCGAGGTCGATGTCCTGGTCATCGGTGGTGGCGTGACCGGCGCCGGCGCCGCGCTCGACGCCGCCTCGCGCGGCCTGTCCGTAACCCTGGTCGAGGCACGCGATTTCGCGGCGGGCACCTCGAGCCGTTCGTCCAAGCTCATCCACGGCGGCCTGCGCTACCTGGAGCAGATGGACTTCGCGTTGGTGCGCGAGGCGCTCAAAGAGCGTGGGCTGCTGCTGAATACGCTCGCGCCACATCTGGTGCACCCGGTGCCGTTCCTGTTCCCGCTCCAGCACCGGGTGTGGGAGCGCGCCTACATCGGCGCCGGCATCGCCCTCTACGACACGCTCGGTGGCGCGCGTACCGTCCCGATGCACAAGCACCTGACCCGTTCCGGCGCACTGGAACTCGCGCCCGCGCTGCGTGACGACGCGCTGACCGGCGCCATCCGCTACTACGACGCCCAGGTCGACGACGCCCGCCACACGATGATGATCGCCAGGACCGCCGCCGAGAACGGCGCCACGGTGCTGACCCGCACCAAGGTGATCGGGCTGGAACGCGACGGGGAGAAGGTCGTCGGTGCGCGTGTCGAAGACCTGGAAACCGGTCTGACACACACCATTCGGGCCCGCACCGTGATCAGCGCGACCGGCGTCTGGACCGACGACATGATCAAGATGACCGGCGTGGACTTCCCGTTCCACGTCCAGATGTCGAAGGGCGTGCACATCCTCGTGCCGCGCGACCGGCTGAACCTGCTCACCGGCATGATCATGCGCACCGAGAAGTCGGTCCTGTTCGTGATCCCGTGGGCCGAACACTGGATCATCGGCACCACCGACACCGAATGGGCGCTGGACAAGAACCACCCCACGGCCACCGCCGCCGACGTGCAATACATCCTCGACCACGTCAACGCGCTGCTGCGTGAGCCGCTGACCAGGGCCGACATCGTCGGCACCTACGCGGGCCTTCGCCCGCTGATGACCGGCGCCACGAAGGAGACCGCGAAGCTCTCGCGCGAACACGCCGTCGCCGAGCCCGCGCCTGGCCTGTTCGTGATCGCGGGCGGCAAGTACACGACCTACCGGGTGATGGCCGCCGATGTCGTCGATGCCGCCGCCGCGCGCCTGGGTGGGGATATCCCCGCCTCGTCGACCGCGCAGTTGCCCATCGTCGGCGCGGCGGGCTACTTCGACATGCTCGCCGAGGTGACCGACCTGTCGGTGTCACAGCGACTGCCCGTCGACGTGGTCGAACACCTGCTCGGCCGGTACGGCTCGCTGAGCACCGACATCTTCGGCCTCATCGCCGCCGACCCCGCACTGCGCCACCCGATTCCGGGTGCCTCGGACTACATCGCCGCCGAGATCGTCTACGCCGTCACCCACGAGGGCGCCCTGCATCTCGACGACATCCTCACCCGCCGCACCCGTATCTCGATCGAGGTCCCCGATCGCGGCCTCGCCGCCGCGCCGGAAATCGCCCGACTGATCGCACCGCTGCTCGGTTGGAACGAGGAGAGCACCAACGCCGAGATCAACCGCTACTACGACCGGGTCCACGCGGAGCTGGCCGCCAACGAAGCGGGCGACGACGCCGCCGCCAACGCCGCCAGGCTGCTCGCGGCCCGCTGACCTCCACCGAACGGCACCGCGGATGTGCCTGAGCGAGGTGCAACCGCGGTGCTGCCTGCGCATCGGTTCGGAGAACGAGCTCGGGCGGATTCCGGCACGGTGGGACCTCGCAACGCAGCGTAGGAATACCGTAGCGCCCCCGTAGCTCAGGGCGTAACCTGGCAACATGGCCGTCCCCGCGGAGCTGCCCGAGATTCCGCAGCGCGAACTTCGTAACGACGCGAGCCGGGTGCTGCGCGAGGTTCGCTCCGGGCAGTCCTACACGATCACCGTCGATGGGACGCCTGTCGCGGACCTCGTTCCACATCGAAACGCGCATCGTCGAGCAGCAGTGCCGCGCGCGGAGGTGATCGCCGCTTTTGCCGGCTTGTCGGCTCCCGGCACGCGGCTGGAGGTTGATGATTTGGTCGACGACTCGCTCTACGACCCGTACGACCGGGCCTACCGTCGCGGTGAATTCGCCGAAGACGGCCCCGAGTGACCGCCACTACGACCAGAGGCATCGTCGATACGAATGTGGTGATCCTTCTCGATGAACTCGACCCGGCCGAGTTGCCGGACGAGCTCATGATCAGCGCGGTGACGATGGCAGAACTCGCCGCTGGTCCGCATTACGCCGCAGCGCCGGGTGAACGGGCTCGTCGAATCGAACGTGTTCAGAACGCCGAGGCGTTGTTCGAGCCGATCCCTTTCGATACCAGGGCCGCACGCCGATTCGGGCACGTCGTAGCGGCGGTGCTGGCAAGCGGCCGCAACCCGCGACCTCGCCGGATCGACCTGATGATCGCGTCGATCGCTTCCGCCAATCGGCTTCCGTTGTTCACTGTCAATCCCCAGGACTTCGCGGGTCTGAGCGAACTGCTGACAGTGGTACCCGTGACGCACCCGAACAGCGATAAGTAGATCTGCCCACGATTGGTTCCATGGCACGCGTCGGGTGGTTAGCGTGAGGGCATGAAATCGCTGATCGACTACCGACTACCTGTCGCGGACGCGCTGTCGTGAGCCGGGGCACCATCCTGATCACCGGCGCCAGCTCCGGGCTCGGCGCCGAGATGGCGCGCCAGTTCGCCGCACTCGGGTACGACCTGGGCCTGTGTGCTCGCCGGACCGAGCGTCTCGACGAACTGCGTACGCAGATCCTCGCCGACCACCCCGAACGCGTCGTCTCGGTGAAGCAGCTCGATGTCACCGATGACACGGCGGTGTTCACCGTTTTCGACGAGTTCGCCGAGGAATTCGGCACCGTCGACCGCGTGATCGTCAACGCGGGCCTCGGGAAGGGCGCAGCGCTCGGCACCGGCCACCACAAGGCCAATCGTGAGACCGCGGTGGTGAATTTCCTTGCTGCCCTGGCGCAGAGCGAGGCGGCGTTGAAGATCTTTCGCGCCCAGGGGCGCGGCCACCTGGTGATGATCTCCTCGATCTCCGGTCTGCGCGGCATGCCCAAGACACTCACCACTTACGCGGCGACCAAAGCGGGCGTCGCCGCGTTGGCCGAAGGCGTTCGCGCGGAGGCGATTCCGGGCGTCGATGTCTCGGTGATCTACCCCGGCTACATCCGCTCGGAGATGAACGACCGCGTCAAGCATCAGCCGAAGTTCATGGTGGACACCGAAACCGGCGTCCACGCGATGGTCGCCGCGATCGAGAAGCGCCGCGCCAACGCCTATGTGCCCGGCTGGCCATGGGTGCCACTGGGCTTCGCGCTGCGCGTCCTGCCGCTACCGGTTGTCCGAAGATTGATCTGAAACCAGCCCCGCACGCCCCGACTTCGAGGAGGGGCCGCCGCGCAGCGGCGTTTCGCGGCCGTCCCGTCGATCAGGTGCCCTTGCGTAGGCGACGAAGGAGCAAGCAACGGTGCCTGATCGACGGGACCGAAGGGGCCGCGAACTCGAGCGCGCCAGCGCTCCAAAATTACTGCCTGGGCAGTAGGTGCTTGCCGTCCTTGTCCGTGGACAGCGCCAGCGAGCTGATGTACTGGATCTCGCCTTCGGGGCCCGGCACCGCCGAGGCGATCATGTCCGGGCGCTCGAAGTCCATGCCGGTGACGTGGCAGGTGAGCAGGTCGCCCGAGGGGTTGCCGTGTTCGTCGAACATCGGCGCCTCGATGCCGTCGTCGGCGCGTCGCAGGTAGTACTTGCCCTTCGTGGCGATCGCGGTGAGCGGAGTCGCGATGAAGGCGACCAGCACCGCGACCAGCGGCGAGTACGGCTTCAGTAGCTCACCGAACAGGCCGAAGAAGGTCATGATCGACAGCACCGCCGACAGCCCGAAACCGACCAGACCCACCGGGTTGAAGTCGTAGAGCATGCCGCGCCGGAACTCCGGCACCTTCGGCGAGATCTTCAGCAGGTACTTGTTCACCGCGATATCGGTGGCCACGGTGACGATCCAGGCGATGCCGCAGTTGGCGTAGAAGCCGAGGATGTTGTTGAGGAAGTCGAACATGTTCGCTTCCATCAGCACCAGCGCGACACCGAGGTTGACCACCAGGAACACCAGGCGGCCAGGGTAGGTCTTGGTGACGCGGGTGTAGGAGTTGGTCCAGGCCAGCGAGCCCGAGTAGGCGTTGGTCACGTTGATCTTGACCTGGCTGATGACCACCAGCACCACGGCCAGCGTCATGGCCAGCCACCCCGGCACCATGTCCTTGTAGATCTCCAGGAACTGGTGCACCGGCTGGTTGGCGATGCCCTGCGCGGCGGGCAGATTCGCGATCAGGTACACCGCGAGGAACAGGCCGACGACCTGCTTGGCCGCACCGAACAGCACCCAGCCGGGACCGGCGAGCAGCATCCAGCCCCACCACTTGGCCCGGTTCTCCGGCGTGCGCGGCGGCATGAAGCGCAGGTAGTCGATCTGCTCGGCGATCTGGGCGATCAGCGACAGGCACACGCCGGCGGCCAGCAGCGCGCCCGAAACGCTCACGCCCTCACCGTTCTCCCCGCCGTAGGCGAAGAACGAACCCACCGAATCGGGGTGGCGCACCAGCAGGAACCCGAACGGCGCCACCATCAGCAGCAGCCACAGGGGAGTGGTCCACACCTGGAGTTTGGCCAGGGTGTTCATCCCGTAGATGACCAGCGGGAAGATGATGATCGTGGAGGCGAGATAGCCGATCCACAACGGAATTCCGAGGCCTAATAACAGGCCCTGCGCCATGATCGAACCTTCGAGCGCGAAGAAGATAAAAGTGAACGACGCGAACACGATATTGGTGATCACGGAGCCGTAGTAGCCGAATCCGCTTCCGCGCGTGATCAGGTCGAGATCGATGTTGTAGCGCGCCGCGTAATAGGCGAGCGGAAATCCGGTGAGCATCACGACCACGGCGAAGATACCGATGCCGATCAGGGCGTTTCCGGTGCCATGGGCGATGCCGATATTCGCGCCGATCGCGAAATCGGCGAGGTAGGCGATGCCGCCGAGCGCGGAGATGCCGACGACCGCGGGGCTCCATTTGCGGTAGCTCCGTGGGGCGAAACGCAGCGTGTAGTCCTCGAGTGTTTCTTTGGCGGCAGTATCTGCTCCGGCCATTTCCCTCTCTCCTTCATCCGCTGCCGCACGTAACCGGCGACTCACAGACGGTCCTGCATGGATGTAGACGCGAATTTTCCGATTAGTTACGCCGCTGTTACGCGGCCCGATGGTGACCGGGGTCACCGAAACGGCCCCGCAAAAACAAGCACGCGTGTATGTTTTTGGGCGGAGCGAGCGTCAGGAGACGACAGTGTTCGAATGGTCCGAGACCGATCTGATGATCCGCGATGCCGTACGGGCGTTCATCGACAAGGAGGTCCGGCCGAACCTCGACGCCCTCGACAGCGGTGAGATGCTGCCGTACCCGATCCTGCGCAAGCTGTTCGGTCAGTTCGGGATCGATGCGATGGGCGAGGACGCCGTCGCGAAAATGCTCGCCAAGGAAGCGGCCGGGCCGAGCGAGGGCGGCAAGAAGCCGGGCAGCCCGTTCGGCGATCAGCAGTCGATGATGGCGGTGCTGATCAGTGAATTATCCGGTGTGTGTATGGGTTTGGTGTCCGCCCTCGGGGTGAGCATCGGACTCGGCGCCACCACCATCATGTCGCGGGGCACCCTCGCGCAGAAGCAGCGCTGGCTGGCCGACATCGTCACCCTGCGCAAGGTGGCGTCCTGGGCGATCACCGAACCCGATTCCGGCTCGGATGCGTTCGGCGGCATGAAGACTCGCGTCGAACGCGACGGCGAGGACTACATCCTCAACGGCCAGAAGACCTTCATCACCAACGGCCCGTGCGCCGACGTGATGATCGTCTACGCCAAGCTCGACGAGCGCGACGGCACCGACAAACGCGACCGCAAGGTGCTCACCTTCGTGCTCGACAAGGGCATGGAAGGCCTCACCCAGGGCAAGCCGTTCAAGAAGATGGGCCTGCACTCCTCACCCACCGGCGAGTTGTTCTTCGACAATGTCCGGCTCGGCAAGGATCGGTTGCTCGGCGAGACCGAAGAGCACAAGGGCGGCGACGGAAGAGAAAGCGCCAGAGCCAGTTTCACCGCCGAACGGATCGGCGTCGGGTTCATGGCGCTGGGCGTGATCGACGAATGCCACCGGCTCTGTGTCGATTACGCGCGCAACCGCACGCTGTGGGGGCAGGAGATCGGTCGCTTCCAGCTGATCCAGCTCAAGCTGGCCAAGATGGAAGTGGCGCGAATCAATGTGCAGAACATGGTGTTCAACGTGCTCGAGCGTGCTCGCGCGGGCAAGCCGCCGAGCCTGGCCGAAGCCTCCGCGATGAAGCTGTACTGCTCCGAGGCCGCGACCGAGGTGGCGATGGAGGCGGTGCAGTTGTTCGGCGGCAACGGCTATATGAGCGAATACCGCGTCGAGCAGCTGGCCCGTGACGCGAAGTCGCTGATGATCTACGCGGGCAGCAACGAGATCCAGGTGACCCACATCGCCAAGGGTCTGCTCGGGAAGTGAATCGGCCCCGGCCGCGAACAGTGTTGTCGCGGCCGGGGCCTCATCACACGGCGCGCAGGTGTCCGCGGCTGGCGTAGATGTGCTCGGCGATCAGCGTGGCGATCCGGTCCGGCGCCTCCAGCATCGGCACATGCCCCACTCCGTGCACCAGGATCCGATCCGCCGACTCGGGCAGTTCGCGCAGGTAGCGGGTGGCGTACACGCTGTTGGGGATGATCCGGTCGTATTCGGCGAGCAGCATCCGCACCGGGGTGCTCAGCTCACCCAGGTCGTCCATGCCCGGCGCGCGCAGGCTGCCGAGGATCAGCGGGATCATCGCGTCGCAGTGCAGGACCGCGGTGAGCGTGGTCGCGAGGTCGCGGCGGGCGACGGCGCCGGTGTGCTTGGTGACCAGCAATGCGGCCACCTGCTGCACGAGCGGGTTGTTGATCGCCACACCGCCGAGGCGCTTGCCGATTTCGATGAAGGGGATCATCGACGCGAATTTGATGCCGATCCTGACCTGGCTCAGCGAAGGCGATGCCCAGCCACCCGCCGCGGCGATGGTGGTGAGTGTGCGAGCCCGGCCGCGTCGCGCCAGCTCGAGTCCCACCCAGCCACCGAGTGAATTGCCCGCGATATGACACGTTCGCCAGCCCAGCTCGTCGAGCTGGTCCTCGATCTGATCGGCCAGGGCGTACACATCCAGTGCCCAGCCCTCGACCTTCGGGCCACCCCAGTGCCCGGCGAACGCGGGTGCGTACACCTCGCAGTGGGCCGACATTCGCTGCGCGACCTGCTCCCAGCAATGTGGCGAGAGCAGGAACCCGTGCAACAGCAACACCGGGTCGCCGGACCCGATGTGCAGCGCCGCGACGGGCGCGGGGCGGGCGGTGGACTTGGCGGTGCGTGACGTCATCGTCATCACCCCTTCCTGGACGACGGTGTCCGGGGGAGCATCCCTGCCTGCATTGTACGGTCGTACGGTGCCGATAATCCTCTCGACTGTGAACGTTAACGGGGTCCGTGCCGCTTCGACCAAGGGCATGTTGGCCTGGTTGGCGGCGACCGAAGCCGACATCGTCTGCCTACAGGAGACCAGAGCGACCGACGCGCAGACCGCGGCGGCGTTGGCCCCCGCACTCGACGCGGGTTGGGTGCTCTCACATGCCGAGCCCGAATCCAAGGGCCGCGCGGGCGTGGGGATTCTTTCGCGGCGCGCACCCGATGCCGTGCGCGTCGGGTTCGGCAGCACCGAGTTCGCGGCGTCGGGCCGCTATATCGAGGCCGATTTCGATGACGTCACCGCGGCGAGCGTCTACGTGCACTCGGGCGAGGAGAACACCCCCAAGCAGGACGAGAAGTACCGGTTCATGGCCGAGCTCGGCGCGTACCTGAAGGCGCGCACCGGCGAGTTCGTGGTGAGCGGCGACTGGAACATCGCCCCCGCCGAGGTCGATCTGAAGAACTGGAAGGGCAACCAGAAGTCGGCGGGCTTCCTGCCCGAGGAACGCGCCTGGATCGCCGAACTGCTCGCGGCGGGCTACGTCGACGTGGTGCGCGCCCTGCATCCCGACGTCGCGGGCCCTTACAGCTGGTGGTCCTACCGCGGCCGCGCCTTCGACAACGACTCCGGCTGGCGGATCGACTACCAGCTCGCCCTCGGTGAGTTGACCGGGCGCGCCAAGCAGGCCGTCGTCGAACGGGCGCCCGCCTACGACCAGCGTTGGTCCGACCACGCGCCCGTTACTGTCCAGTACCGATGAAACTCTCACGCAAGACTCTCAGCCTGCTCGGTGGACTCGTCCTCGTCCTGGCGGCCATCGGCCTCACTGTGTTCGGCGGTCGCGGTACCGACAGCACCACCGTCACGTCGACCACGCGTGCCGTCGCCGGGATCACCAGCACCGCGACCGCGCCGAAACCTGGTCCGCCCGCCGGGAATTCCTCGGCCTCGCCGGTCACCAAGACCGCGGGTGTGCCCGACCGCGCCTATGCCACCCTCGTGGAGATCGACGCGGGTCGCTGGCCCGGTTCGGCCAACGCGCAGGGCACCAAGGGCGGCGAGCAGTTCATGAACCGCGGAACCAAACTGCCGCCCAAGGATTCGGCGGGCAAAGCGGTGAAATACCAGGAGTGGGATGTGAATCCCAAGCAGCCCAACCGCGGTCGTGACGCCGAACGCATCGTCACCGGCAGCGACGGCTCCGCCTGGTACACCGGCGACCACTACGAAACCTTCACCAGGATGCGCTGATGACTCCGCGAATGACGCTGTCGCAGTTCCTTGCTCGCCCCACCGCCGAAGCACCGGCCGCGACCACGCCGCCGGTGCTCGGTGCGCTGCCGGTGGATGCCAACCAGTTCAGCGGCGTCCGCTACGACGCCCCCGCCGACTACCGCGTGCGCGAACTGCGCGGCGCCAAGATGCGCACCATGGCGGAGCTGTTCGACGAGTTCGCGGCGGCCTTCCAGTTCCCGTACTACTTCGGCGCCAACAAGGACGCCTTCGACGAATGTCTGCGTGACCTCGACGATTTCGTCGGCGACGCCCCGGGCTACGTCGCGGTGATCCGCACCGCTGACGACCTGCTCGGCGAGCAACCCGCCGAACGCGCCTGGTTCGACTCCGCCATGCGCGACTGCGCCGCGTATTGGGCGCGCCGCGATGTCGCGTTCCGTGTCGTCTTGCAGGGTGAACCGGAGAAATTCGACGCGATCGCGCTGACGGACTGACAGCCGGCCCGCGTCCGTAAGGTTCCTTATGCGAGGTTTGTCCGGCTAGGGTCGATCCCTGGTGCGTCGAGATCCGGCGGATCGGGACGGAGCTCTGCCGTGCGTTTCGCGACGTTGATCGGTCTGGCGACGGCGGGAGTGATCGGCCTGCTGCCGCTCGCGGTTCCCGCGTTCGCCGCGCCGACACAGACTCAGTACGCACCGACCATGCTGGTGCTCGACGCCTCCGGGTCGATGCTGGCCGCCGATCCTGGCGGCGGCACCAAGATGGACGCGGCGAAGACAGCGGTGCGCGGTTTCGTTGCGACCGCGCCCGCCACGGCGAAGGTCGGACTGTCGGTCTACGGCACCGGCACCGGATCCACCGATGCGGACAAGCCCGCGGGCTGCCGTGACGTCTCGGTGCTCGTACCGGCCGACACCATCGACAAACCCGCGCTGACAACAACCGTCGACAAGATCACCCCCAGCGGTTTCACCCCGATCGGCGCCGCACTGCGCACCGCCGCGGGCGCCCTGCCGACCGAGGGCCCGCGCTCGATCGTGCTGGTGTCCGACGGCCTCGACACCTGCGCACCGCCCGACCCGTGCGAAGTGGCCCGCGAACTCGGTGCCGACGGCGCTTCGATCGTCGTGCACACCATCGGTTTCGGGGTCGACGACGCCTCGCGCGCCCAGCTCACCTGCATCGCCGACACCACCGGCGGCACCTACACCGACGCCGCCGACGGCAAGGCGCTCGAGCAGGTGTTGCCCCGGGTGAGCACCGCGGCACTGCGCGACTACGCCTCGGCGGGCACACCCGTCGAAGGCACCGCCGGATACCAGGACGCACCGGCGGTAGTGCCGGGGCAGTACCTCGACACCATCGGGCACAAGAAGCCCCGCTACTACGCGGTGGACGTCCCCGAGGGGGCGACCGCCTACTTCAGCGGGACCGTCTCCTTCCCCCGTGGTGAAGACGCGGTGAGCTCCAACAACAGCCTGCGTTTGCGCGTGGCCGGCGGGGAAGGCCAGGACTGCAACGCCTCCGAACAGGAGAACGCCGTCCGATCCACCGATGGCGTCGCGCTCACGGTCAGCTCGCAATGGACCGGCGCGACCGAAGCGAAAGACGGCACCGCGCGCACCGACAAGTGCAAGGGCGGCGGCCGGTACTACTTCAGCGTGGAATGGTCGGGTGTCGCCGACAACGCACCGGCGACACTGCCACTGGAACTGAATGTCACCGTCGAACCGGGCGTCACCGACGGCGGCCGCCCGGCTGAACCCGAACCGGTGTCGTTCACCGCGCCGAGCGGTCCGGTCGTACCGGTGACCGGGGGCGGCTCGTTCAACGTGGCAACGGCCCTCGACGGCTCCGGCGTCTACGGCGACACCATGCAGCGCGGCGAATTCGTCTTCTACAAGGTGAAACTCGACTGGGGTCAGGGACTGGCCTATCGGGTGCGGTTCCTCGAGACCCCGGGCCGTGGCCTCGACAACGTCTCGGTCGTCACCACCACGCTGTACACGCCGTATCGCAAGGAGGTCGCCGATGAATTCGCCAGCTACAACGGTGCGCCCGACATTCTGCCCTCGAACAAGCAGGCCGTGGCGATCCCCGAGGTCCGCTATCGCAACCGCGAATCCTCGGACCGGGAAGTGTCGGAGAACGCGCTCGCCGGGTGGTACTACATCGCGGTGAAAGTCAGTCCGACACAGGATGATCCGGGTGCCGTTCGTCCCGTGCCCGTCGAGCTGGACGTCGTGGTGACCGGAACACCGGAGGCGGGCCCCACCTATCGGGCCGCGCCGGGGGCCACCGGTAGCTCCGCCGAGAACCTCCCCGACACCGCGCAGGCCGCCGACGACGACAACTCCACGGCACTGCTCGGCACCGGCATCGCCGTCGTCGCATTCGCCCTCGTCATCGGCGGCGTCATCGGGATCACCTTGCTGCGCAGACGAACTCGTCGGTAGCGCGGTGCTCCGCCGGATGTTCTGATGCCACCGTAATTGACGGCTGTCATCGCCTGATCAGTCCGTTTAACGTCTTCGCGGTGCGGCCATCCGGGGCTGCCTGTGAGGAGAAACTTGATGAAGCGAGTACTGGCCAGCGTGGGCATCTTCGCCGCTGTCACGGCGGCATCGGCCGGAATGGCAACGGCCGAGAGCGATCTCGCACCCCAGCGCTCCGATGTCGGGCTGGTCGCCGAGGCGTCCCCGGGATCGAGCGACCTGGTCGGCAACCTGCTGCGCGCACTGTCGACCGGTTCCGCCGCGGAATGCGACGGCGTCATGCTCGATGTGTGCGTGCCCCTTCCCACCCAACCGGCGAACGGGACGCAGATCGCGGACAGCGGCTCCGCCACGGGATCGGTTCAGAATGTGGACATCCAGATCTGGCGCCTGATCGGCTGGCTGGGCAACGGGTCGTCGGCGCCGTGCACCGGCATGTGCTTCCCGCTGTAGGGATCGTTCAGCGGTAGCGACCGGCGAGGTCGTCGCCGAGCAGGACGAAAACGTCGGTGATCTGGTCGATCAGTTCCTCGCGGGTGAGATCGAGGTCGCCCGCGAGCCAGGTCGTGAGGGTCTGGGTCAGGCCGCCGACCAGGTAGATCGCCCGGAAGTCGACCAGGTTCTGTGGGACGTCGCCGCCGTAGAAGCCGGTGCCCTCGGCGGCGACCAGCCGGGCGAACGCCCGGACCGTCCTGGCGGTGCGGGCGCGAAGCTCCGGGGTGGCCATCCCGGCGATCAGCGCGGCCCTGGCCTTGCGCGGGTCGTCGGTGAGCACCGAGATGCCCGCGTCGATCGCGGCGTGGGCCTGGACGCGGCTGTCGGCGGGCGCGGTGGCCAGTGCGGTCGCGATCGCCGCGGTGAGTTCGTCGGCGATGCGGTCGAGCAGGGCTTCCAGGACGTCGTCGCGCTTGTCGAAACTCTCGTAGTAGTAGCGCTCGTTCAGGCCCGCGCGCGCACAGAGGCCGGCGACGGTGAGCTTGGCATCGGCGGCGACCAGGTCGAGCGCCGCGTCCAACAGCGCGGTCCGCCGCTGGGACTGTCGCTCCTGCGCCGAAACGCCACCGTATGTCCGTTGTGCTGCCACAGCGTCCATTGTGCGTGTTGCCGTCCTCTCGCGGTGTTTTGGTAGAGACTCTTGCCAGAATATCAATTCTGGGGGATTCTATTGCCAGATGCACTCGACGAGGAGGCGCAACATGGCCACACGGCAGGGCGAACCCGGATATTTCGCCGACGATTCGATGATCCGGCGGGTGATGAGCAAGCGTGCGGTCGGTCTGACCTACGGCGTGCGAGCGCTGGTGATCGGCGCGGTGCATCCGCTGCTGTTCGTCGGCACCAGCGAACACACCGCGCATCGGGAAACCCCCTACACCCGCCTGGCCATCACCGGAGCCCTGTTCGAAGCGGTGTTCCTCGGCAGCAAGGCCGAGGCCGATCGCGCGCTCGCCTTCACCCGGCGCAAGCACGACGCGGTGGTCGGCGCCCTGCCCGAAGACGCGGGCGCCCACCATCCGGCCGGCACCGCCTACGCGGCCCACGATCCGCACCTGATGTTCATGACCATGGCCTTCACCTTCGATTCGGCCGAGGTGATGTACGACCGCCTGGTCCGCGAACTCACGGCCACCGAGCGCGAAGACCTCTACCAGGACTATGTCCGCTGGGGCGAACTGTTCGGCATGCCGCGCGCGGCCGCACCCGCCGACTACCCGGCCTTCCGCCGCTACTTCGACAGCTATCTGAACTCGACCGAACTGTTCCTCACCGACGAGGCCGAACTGGTCGGCTCCTATCTCGCGGGCCACCGCAAGGCGTACCGGCTGCGCCCACCGGCCGAACAGGTCGGTACCGCGCTGTATCTGCTGGTCCAGGGCAGTCTTCCGCCGCGGATCCGGCAGATGTACGGCATCGAGTGGGGGATCTCCGACGAACTGGCGCACCGCGCGCTGTGCCGCAGCATCCGCACCGCCCATGTCGCCCCGCCGCTGGCGCCCCGGGTACTGGCGGGCACGCTCGCCGGGCCGAGCGCCCCGTCCTATCAGCTACTCGCCCGTCGCGAACAGCGCATGGTCAAGACGGGCCACCCGAGCATGCCCGGTGTCGATCCACGCAACTGGGTGCAGCGAAATTCCGCTTGAGCGCCATGGAAAGATCGGGGGCATGTCCAGTCCTGCCCCGGCCGAGACGGCCGAACGTAAGCAGCGGGTGCTGTCGGGCATCCAGCCCACCAGCGACTCCTTCCACCTCGGCAACTACCTGGGTGCGCTGCAGTACTGGGTGACGATGCAGGACGAGTACGACGCGCTGTACTTCATTCCGGATATGCACGCGATCACCGTCAGCCAGGATCCCAAGGCGCTGCGGGCGCGCACCAAGTCCGCCGCCGCCCAGCTGCTCGCACTCGGCATCGACCCCGCCAAGTCCACGCTGTTCGTGCAGAGTCAGGTGCCCGAGCACGCCGAGCTGTCGTGGGTGCTGAGCTGCATCACCGGTTTCGGTGAAGCGGGCCGGATGACCCAGTTCAAGGACAAGTCGGTCAAGCAGGGCGCCGAGAACGCGACCGTCGGCCTGTTCACCTACCCGGTGCTGATGGCCGCCGACATCCTGCTCTACCGCCCGCACCAGGTGCCGGTCGGCGAGGATCAGCGACAGCACCTCGAGTTGACGCGGAACCTGGCCCAGCGCTTCAACACTCGCTACAAGAAGACCTTCGTCGTGCCGGAACCGCACATCGTCAAGGGCACCGCGAAGATCTTCGATCTGCAGGACCCGACCTCGAAGATGAGCAAGTCGGCCTCCAGCGACGCCGGGCTGATCAACCTGCTCGACGACCCGAAGGTCACCGCCAAGCGGGTGCGTTCGGCGGTCACCGACACCGGACGCGAGATCCGCTACGACCCGGAGAACAAGGCGGGCGTGAGCAACCTGCTGGTGATCCTGAGCTCGCTGCGCGAAACCCCGATCGTCGACCTCGAGGTGAATTTCGAGGGTAAGGGCTACGGTGATCTCAAGGCCGAGGTGGCCGACGCGCTGGTCGAATTCGTGACACCCGTGCAGAAGAAGGTGCAGGAATACCTGTCCGATCAGGCAGAACTGGACCGGATTCTGGCCGCGGGTGCCGAGCGGGCGCGTGAGATCGCAGGCAACACACTTGCTCAGGTGTACGACCGGGTTGGCTTCCTCGCTCGCTGACCCGTTGCGCACCTGAGGTTTTCGCTGAAGGGGCGCGTGTCATGCAGTTGATCGACAACATCTCGACAGCCGTCGAGAAGCAGATCGGGCGCAGGCCCTGGCTGGATCATCTGGTCAGGGCCGGTGGGCGGTTCCAGAGCCAGCGCGGTGACTTCTTCGCGGCGGGCATCACGTATTTCACTGTGCTGTCGCTGTTTCCGCTGCTGATGGTGGCGTTCTCGGTGGCCGGTTTCGTTCTGGCCGGACACCCCGACCTGCTGACCGAGTTGCAGGACAAGGTCGTCGAGAAGATTCCCAGCTCCTTCGGCACCCAGATCAACGACCTCATCGAACAGGCGATCAATTCCCGCGGCACGGTCGGCGTCATCGGCTTGCTGGTCGGGCTCTATACCGGGCTCGGCTGGATCGCCAACCTGCGGGCCGCGCTCACCGAGCAGTGGGCCAGTCACAGCCCCGACAAGCCGTGGTGGCTGGCCAAACTGTCGGATATCGGTGCGTTGATCGGTCTCGGCTTTGCCTTCGTGGTGTCGCTCGGTTTGTCGGCGGTCTCGGCGAGCGGGTTGGGCAAGGGGGTGCTCGAGCTGCTGGGGGCGGATCATCTACCCGGGGCGGGTCTGGTGTTGCGGCTGGTTTCGATCGCGCTCGGATTGCTCGCGTCGTGGGCGGTGTTCGCGTGGATGATCGCGCGGCTGCCGCGCGAGCCGGTGTCGTTGCGCAGCGCGGCGCGGGCGGCGGTGCTGGCGGCGGTGGCCTTCGAGATCTTCAAGATCATCGCTGCGATCTATCTGCGGGCGGTGCTGTCCAGCCCGGTGGGGGCGACGTTCGGGTCGATCATCGGCCTGATGGTGTTCAGCTACATGTCCTATCGGATCCTGCTGTTCGCGACGGCGTGGGCGGCGACGTCGTCGGACAACGAGCGTGCTGCCACGGTCGCGCCGCCGGACGCGGTGGTCATCCGGCCTCGGGTGGTCGAGCACGGGATGTCGACCGGCGCCGGCGCCGCTTACTTCGGGGCGGGAGCTGTGGCGGCGCTCGCCTTGATGCTGGCCGGTAAACGGCGGTAGCGCCCGGTTTTCGGTGTCAGCGCCTGCGCCGGAAAGCCCTGCGCGCCCAGAGCAGCAGCACGAGGATCAGCACCGGGCCGCCGATCAGGGTGGCGATGCGGGCGCCCTGGTGTGCCGGTCGGACCGGGTCGGCCTGGGTACCGTCGGCGCGCGGTGGGGGTGAGGCCAGCGGAACGCTGGGTTGTACTGCCTCGCTGCCTGATTCGGGCAGCTTGCCGATCCTGGCGTCGGTGTCGAGGGCGAAACCGTAGTCCAGCAGCCGCGCGGCCTGCTCCCAGGGTCGGATCGGGCGCACGTCGGCCTTGAGCAGGGTGACGACCAGGCGGTGGCCGTCGCGTTCGGCGGCGGCGACGAAGGTTTGACGGGCGTCGTCGGTGAAACCGGTCTTGCCGCCGATCGCGCCCGCGTAGTTGTAGAGCAGCTGGTTGTCGTTGGCGATCGGGAAGCCGGGGTGGTCCTTGTCGTCGGGGATCTTGGGGTCGGCGGGGAAGCCGGGGAAGTCCACCTGCTCGGTGTGGATCAGTTCGGCGAACAGGGGGATGTTCATCGCCTCGCGGAACAGCACCGACAGGTCGTAGGCCGAGGTGCTCATGCCGGGGCCGTCGAGGCCGGACGGCGTCGCCGCGCGAGTGTCCAACGCGCGCAACGACTTCGCCACCTCGTTCATCTTCGCCACGGCCGCCTTGTCGCCGCCGAGCTGGGTGGCGATGGCGTGCGCGGCGTCGTTGCCCGAGCACATGATCAGGGCCTGCATGAGCTGGCGGTTGGTGTAGCGGCCGCCGGGTCCGATGCCGACCCGGGTGCCGTCGACATCGGCGTCGGCCTGGGTGCCGACGACGATCTTGTCCAGATCCAGGCTGCGCAGCGCGACGATGGCCAGGGCGACCTTGATGGTGCTGGCGGGGCGGTAGCGGCCGTGCGGATCCTTGGCGGCGAGCACGCGACCGGTGTCGAGGTCGGAGACCATCCACGCGGTCGCCGAGATCTCGGCGGGCACCGGGGGCGCGCCGTCGGGCACGATCACGCCGCAGTCGCTCATCCGCTGACCGCCGACGGCGGGGGAGGGGACGGGGAGCTGGGTCGGTGTCGGTTCGCCGGGCGCAGGCACCTCCGAGGTGTCGATCGGCGCGGGCGGCTGCGTCTTCTGGGGGCAGTCGTCGGTGTTCGGCGTGGTGAACGGGGGTGTGGTGGTCGTGCTCGAACCGCCGACCGGTGGCCCGTCGGTGGCGGGGACGGCGAAGGCGGGAGCGACTGCGAGAGCGGTGACGGTGACGGCAGCGCCGAGAAGGTATGCGGCGCGCAGGCCGACTTCACGAATCCTCATCGCCTCGCAGCCTAGTAGTCGCTGCCGTGGCGCGTTCGCCGGTCCAGGAGCTGACCGGCCGGACGCGAACAAGGTATTGACATGAACTAGCAAATGGGAGTTACTATCAAAAAGTAGTAGCTATCATTTTGGAGGAGATATGCGGACGGAAGATACCCGCCGCTGGCTCGCGCTCGGCGCGCTTGCCGTGGCGATGCTCACCATCGGACTCGACGTCACCGTGCTCACGGTCGCCATCCCGACGCTCGCGGTGGACCTGGATGCGAATACCGCTGCGCTGCAATGGTTCAGCAGCGCCTACACGCTGGCTCTGGCCGCGCTGATGCTGCCCGCGGGCGCGCTCGGCGACCGGTACGGACGCAAGAAGGTGCTGCTGGCCGCGCTGGTGCTGTTCGGCGTGGCCTCGGTGGGCTGCGCGTTCGCCGCGTCCGCCGGCCAGCTGATCGTGGCGCGGGTGGTGCTCGGCGTCGCCGCCGCCGCGCTGGTGCCGCTGTCGATGTCGGTGCTGCCGGTGCTGTTCACCGACCCCGCCGAACGGCAACGCGCGCTGACGATCTGGGTCACCTCGACCGCCATCGGACTACCGCTCGGCCCGATCCTCGGCGGCTGGCTGCTGCAGCACTTCTGGTGGGGATCGGTGTTCCTGATCAATGTGCCGCTGGTCGTCATCGGCGCGCTGGCCGTCGCCACCCTGGTACCGGAATCGCGCAGTGACAGCATCTTTCGCGTCGATCTGCTCGGCGCGCTGCTCTCGGCGGCAGGCATGCTCGGGCTGACCTATGGGTTCATCCGGATCGGCGAACGCGGCTGGGGCGACCTGCTCGGCTGGCTCGTCGTCGCGGCCGGAGTGGCGACGCTGGCCCTGTTCCTGTGGTGGCAGCGCCGCACCGAGCATCCGCTGATCGACCTCGCACTGTTCGCCGCGCCCGGCTTCCGGTGGGGTACCGCGATCTCGATCCTGGTCAGCTTCGCCATGTTCGGCATGTTCTTCACCGTCCCGCAGTACTTCCAGGCCGTGCTCGGTGTCGACGCGCTCGGCAGCGGACTGCGGCTGCTGCCGTTGATCGGTGGACTCGTGATCGGCAGCAGACTGGTCGACGTGGCGCTGCCCCGGCTCGGCGTACGGGTGGTGATCACGGCCGGGCTGCTCGTGCTCGCGGGTGGCCTCGGACTCGGCGCGTTCACCACGGTCGAGAGCGGTTACTGGCTCACCGCGCTGTGGACGACGGTGCTCGGTGCCGGGATGGGCCTGGTGATGCCCGCCGCGGTCGGCTTGGCCATGGGTGAACTGACCGCCGAACGTTCGGGCTCGGGTTCGGCACTGCTGCAAGCACTTCGGCAGGCGGGCGGCACCATCGGCGTCGCGGTGCTCGGCACCGTGCTGGCCACCCGCTACCGGGCCGAGCTCGGCGCGCTCGACCGCGCGCCGATCTCCGACGGTGTCAACGCGGGCGCCGCTCTCGCGCGCGAGGCCGGTGATCCGGCGATGCTGGCGCAGGTGCAGCAGGCCTTCGTGGCGGGCATGGACACCATGCTCGGGCTGTGCGCGGCGGTGTGTCTGCTCGCCGGACTGGTGACCGCGCTGTGGCTGCGGCGACCGACGGCACCGGTTACCGCCTCGGATGCGGCAGAATCGATACATGTCGGTTGAGATGTCGCTACGCGAGCGGAAGAAGGAGCGGACCCGCCGAACCATCAGGGTCGAGGCGTTCCGGCTGTTCCGGGAACAGGGCTACACCGAGACCACGGTGGAGCAGATCGCGGCGGCGGCCGAGGTCTCGCCCAGCACCTTCTTCCGCTACTTCCCGACCAAGGAACAGCTGGTCATCGCCGACGACCAGGACCCGGTGATGATCGAGGAGCTGGCCACGCTCCCGCGCGGCCTGAATCCGATCACCGCCATCCGCACCGCGACCGCGGCGGTGTTCGGCAGGATGTCGCCCGCCGACCTCGCCTTCGAGCAGGAACGGCAGGCGCTGCTGTTCCACGTGCCGGAACTACGCTCGGCGATCGGTTTGGAATTTCTGCGCAGTATCGAACTCGCTGCCCAGATGCTGGCCGACTACACGGGTCGGTCCGCGGACGATTTCGATGTGCGGGTAGCCGCGGGCGCGATGATCGGCTCCATGCTCGCCATCGCGCCCGCCACTCCGATGAATGTCACCAACGTCAGTGCCGCCCTGACATTCCTGCAGGCGGGCCTGCCGTTCGACGATCAGGCCTGATTACTCCGACTTGCCGTGCTGCACCGGGCAGCCGTGCGCCAGCGGGCCGAGCAGCTTGTTGTTGTCATAGAAGTGCTCCAGCTCGAGAATGCGCAGATCCTCGCTGACGCGCGCGATGGTCACACCGAACATCTCGATCTGCTCACCGGTGGGCTGGTGGCCCTTGTACTCGCCCTCGAACTTGCCCCAGTGCCGCCAGCGGAAGCTCACCGACGGCGGGCCCGACAGCACTTCCTGGACCTCCCAGAAGAACCCGCCGGGGAAGGCGGTGTGGAAGATGTGGTGCGAGGAATCGAAGGTCTCGTTCTCGGCGTCGTAGTACGGGTTGTCGCCGATCAGGATGTTGTAGCTGCCGATACGAGCGAACTCCTCGGCGTCCTGCCACGTCCCGCCGTTGACCCGGCCGCGGTACTGATCGGCCACCACCGACAGCCATGTCGCGGGGTCGGCCTTGTGCGAGACCTCCATCTCGAAGACCTTCACCAGGTCCTCGACGATCGCCTCGAGTGAACCGGGCGCGTGCTCGACGCTGCGCTCGCGCGGGATCACCTCGTGGCTCAGTTCGTAGTCGGGAACGTTGCCGCGCCATTCCTCCGGCGCCGCGGCGGCGATCACGGCTTCCCGGCCCTGCAGCCACAGGGGCGCCTCCGGTTCCGGGTTCTGCTCGGCCTGCGTATCTGTCGCGTCCACAGTCATTTTCGGTCTACCCGACCCTTTCAAAAAGCTCGAAGAACGGGTCGAAGGTAACAGTCGCGCATCGGTCGCGCGTGTCGGGTCTCAACAAGTGAGAAACACAAAAAGTTGAACTGTGTTCTGTAACAAGGTTTTCGGAGATAGCTATGAGACAGCCTGGGTGGGGTGACCGAGCCTGGCCGGTGTTTCGTCATCCATGGTCGCGAAGAATTCGCCGAGCACGCCGACGATCTGATCCACCGAATCCGCGCAGAACAGCACCGGCTGGTAATGGGTGATGTCGTAGGCGATGGTGCCCATCTCCGCGACATCGAGCGGACGTAACCGCGCGTGCCGGAATTCGTCGATCTCGCCATAGGACGACAGCAGTCCGGCGCCATAGCAACGGATTTCGTCGTTCTCTCTGACCACGCCGAACTCGAGTGAGAACCAGAAGACATCGGCGAGGAATTTCAGCGCGCTGTCGGTCTCCAGCCGCGCCACCGCGGCGCCGACCGTCTCGTACAGCACCGAGAACCGTGGGCTGGCGATCTGGTTGGCGTGGCCGATGATCTCGTGGATCGCGTCGGGTTCCGGGGTGTACAGCGGGGCGGAATGGTGGCGGATGTACTGGGTGGAGTGGAAGGTGCGCCCGGCGAACGAACCGAAGAACTCGCGCAGCGGAACGAGGCCGGCGGCGGGCGCGTACCGAAAACCGGTGAGGGGGGTGAGCAGCCGTGACACCTCGTCGAGCTGCGGGATGTGATCACGCGGGAGGGCGAGATTGTCGGCTGCCTCCCTGACCTCACGGCAGGCGTAGATCTCGTGCTTGCGGGCCAGCTCCGCCGAGGCGATCCGCCATACCCGCTGCTCGTCGTCGGTGTAGTCGATGTGGGGTACGGGGGCGCCGGGGGAGTAGTCGAGTGCGAGCGCGGCGATGGCGTTGCGGCGCGCGCGGTAGTGCTCGTCGTGCACGCCGGGGTGGTCATCGCTCAGATGCACCGTCACATCGCCGTCACGCTCGCGCGTCACCGGCGAGTAGAGCTGGGCCTCGGTGAACATGACTCCAGGCAAGCACCGCATTCCCGTCGCGACAACAACCACGCCGACAACTACGCAAACTGCACAGTTGCAGGGTTGGTCACCGTCGGATTCCGGCGGTGAACTGTGTTTTCTGTGTGCTTGCTGTCCGATGCCCACCGTCGCTGTGCGGACTTGCGAACGCGTGGTTTCGGTAACGACGCGGTGAATTAGCCGACGAGCCGAGCGGCCATCACGCAAGATTGCGATCGTAGAAGAGGAGGATGCGTGCGCAACCTGCGAATAGATCTCGATCAGCGCCTGCTGGCCGCTGCCGCCGACATTATGGGCACCGCCGACAGCAATGCCACCGTCAACGAGGCGCTGCGCCGCATCGTGGTGCACGAACGCCAGCTTCGCAATTTGGAACGGCTGATGGCCGATTCGGTCTTCAGCGCGGAGCCCACCTAGCGGGTGGATCCGGGTTCGGGTTTCGTCACCGTTGTGGTGGCCGAGGGGTAGTCCGGACTTGTCGGTACCCCCTGCGATCATCGACAGTCAGTCACCGATCCGCAGGGGGAAACGATGTCGGTTCCGATCGCGAGTTTGCCTGTCGCCCAACGCCCGCGCGAGCGGCTGCTCATGCTCGGTCCGCACGCGCTCAGCGACGGCGAGCTACTGGCGCTGCTGCTCGGTCAGGGGACTCGCGGCCGATCCGCGTTGGAGGTCGCCGCCCAATTGATCTGCGACTACGGCGGATTGGCCGCACTCTCCGCCGCCCGCCCCGAAGAACTGGCCGCCCGCGCGGGCATCGGCCCGGCCAGAGCCGCCACGGTCGTCGCGGCTTTCCACCTCGGCACCCGCTCACGCACGCCCACCGATTCGCTACCTCAGCTCACCACCCCCGAAGACATCGCGGCAGTGGCGATCCCGCTCTTCGCGGGCGCCCGCGTAGAGCGGCTTCTCGTGCTCGTCTGCGACACTCAGAACCGTCTGCGCCACCGCGCTTTCGTCGCCGAAGGCGCCATCGACCACGTAGCCGTCCCCGTCCGGGAAATCCTCAATACCGTCCTGCGCCACGACGGCCGAGCCTTCGCCGTGGTCCACAACCACCCCTCCGGCGACCCGGCCCCCAGCCCCGACGACCGCCGAGCCAGCACCCTGCTCCACCAAGCCGCCCGCACGGTCGGCCTGCGCTACCTCGACCACATCGTGGTCGCGGGCGAAACCTGGTCCACCGCACCGCCTTTCCCTTGAGCGGTGCGCTCAGCCGGCGAAACCGGTGGTGCGAGCCAGATCCGCGAGCATGGCGTCGAACATGATCTCCGGGTCGGCCAAGGGGATCGGGTAGTTGCCGAACACCTCGAGAGTGACGTGGCCGAACAGCCGGGCCCAGATCTGCACCATCAGGTACGTCACGCCCAGGTCCAGCTTCTCGGCGGGGAACTTCTGTCCCGACTCCGAGAGCATGGCGAGCAGTTCGGTCTGGAAGCCGATGAGGTCCTCGCGCAGCGCGGCCGGGATGGTCTCGCCCGGTGGGGTGGCGATCTCGAAGTTGGCCAGCAGCCCGCCCGCCGCGGCGAGGAAGATCCGGCCGAAGGGTTCGTCGAAGCGGCGCATCATCGACCGCCCCGAGGTGGGCGAGGCGAACACCAGGGTGAATTCCCTGGGATTCGCCAGCGCCCAGTGCCGGAAGCCCCGGCAGATGGCCAGGAACTGCACCGCGCCGTCGTCGGGCAGCGGCTCGATCTCGGTCGAGAGGAACTCGGCCAGATCGGCGCAGAACTCCACCCGCATCCGCTCGATCAGTTCGTCGCGCGACGAATAGTGCCGGTACAGCGCGGGCGCGGTGACGCCGAGTTCGCGCGCGATCGCCCGCAGGGTGACCGAATCGGGGCCTTGCTCGGCCAGCAACGCCCGCGTGACCCGCCGGATATCGGCATCGGTCACGACAGGCGCACGGCCACGCGCCTTGCCCGTCAAGCGGCCACCCCTTCGATCCTGTGTCGGTTCAAGCGTATTCGACTTCCCACCGCTTGATGCCGTTCAGCCAGCCGCTGCGCAGCCGCACCGGATCGGAGACCTGGCGCAGGTTCGGCATCGCGTCGGCAATGGCATTGAACATCAGATCGATCTCCAGGCGGGCCAGATTCGCGCCGACACAGTAGTGCGTTCCGGTGCCGCCGAAGCCGACGTGCGGGTTGGGATCGCGCAGGACGTCGAACCGGAACGGGTCGGCGAAGGCGCCCTCGTCGAAATTGGCCGAGCTGTAGAACAATCCGATCCGCTGGCCCTTCTTGATCTGCTGCCCGCCCAGTTCCAGGTCGCGCGTCGCGGTGCGCTGGAACGCGGTCACCGGCGTCGCCCAGCGCACGATCTCGTCGGGCGCGGTGCGCGGACGCTGCTCCTTGTACAGCTCCCACTGATCGGGGTTGTCCACGAAGGCCTTCATGCCGTGGGTGATCGAATTGCGGGTGGTCTCGTTGCCCGCCACCGCGAGCAGGATGACGAAGAACGCGAACTCGTCCGAACCGAGGTGCTCACCGTCGACGTCGGCGTTGACCAGCTGGGTGACGATGTCGGAGGCCGGACAGCCGCGGCGCTGTTCGGCCATGTTCCAGGCGTAGCCCATCACCTCGGCGGTCGCGGTGTGGTGGTTGCCCTCGAATTCCGGATCGTCGTAGGAGATCATCTGGTTGGTCCAGTCGAACAGCTTCATGCGGTCCTCCTGCGGCACGCCGATCAGCTCGGCGATGGCCTGCAGCGGCAGCTCGCACGCGATCTGCTCGACGAAGTCGCCGCGACCGGACTTCTTGGCCTCCCACACGATCTTCTCGGCCCGCTCGGTGAGCGCGGCCCGCAGGTTCTCCACCGCGCGCGGGGTGAATCCCTTCGACACGATGCGCCGGATCTTGGTGTGCTGCGGCGGATCCAGGTTCAGCATGAGCATGTTGCCGAGCATGTCGATCTGCTCGCGCGTGGTCTCCTCGTTGAACCGGATGATCGCCGTGTTCTCGTGCGAGGAGAAGTCCTCCGGATTCTTCGAGATCTCCTTGATGTCGGCCAGTTTGGACACCACCCAGTACCCGCCGTCGTCGAACCCGCTGGCGCGGTCGGGCTGCGCGCACCACCAGACCGGCGCGGTGCGCCGCAACTGCGCGAACTCCTCGATCGGCAAGCGGCTGGCGAGGAGATCGGGATCGGTGAAATCGAATCCCGCGGGGATGTTTGTGCTGGTCACGGCAGCCTCCTTCGATCCGGTGCGCGGATGTCGCACCGTGATGTGGAACACGTTCTCCACGATGAAACCACGTCGACGCTGTTTATGAACAGTGTTTAGTAATACCCGTTCACAAACTGGGTCGATGGGCTCGGGACGCGTGAGCCGGGCCCGGGATCTCCCGATTCGCCGACCACCACCGGCCGTCCTGGGCAAGATGGCGGCGTGGACCTGCCGTTTCTGCGTGCGAACCCGCACCTGCTGCCGACGTTCCTCGCTCATCAGCGGCTGCGGACGACGCCTGTCGCGGGTGGATCGATCAGCGTCGCCGAGCGGATCGCGCTCGACGATGGGACGCATCTGTTCCTGAAGACCTGGCCCGGCGGGGTGTCCGCCGCCCCGACCGCCGAGCCCGCGCCCGCTCCGCCCGGGCTTTTCGCGGCGGAAGCGCACGGGCTTCGCTGGCTGCGGGAGGCGGGTGGGGTCGCGGTCCCGGAGTTGTACGCGCAGACCGACGAACTGCTGTTGATGCAGTGGGTCGACCATGCCGAGCCCGCCGCTGCTGCCGCCGAACGATTCGGTGCGGGATTGGCGGTCACCCACGATGCGGGCGCCCCCGAATTCGGCGCTGCCACTCCGGGTTTCCTCGCGGGACTGCCCCTCGACAATGCCCCCGGCGACGACTGGTCCACTTGGTATCGCGAGCGCCGAATTCTGCCGTACCTGAAACTCGCCGTCGACACCGGCGCCCTCGACCCCGCCGACGCCACCTACCTCGAATCAATCCACATCGAAGCCCCCGCCGAACCCCCCGCCCGAATCCACGGCGACCTCTGGCCCGGCAATATCCTCTGGGGCCCATCCGACACCCCCTGGCTGATCGACCCCGCCGCCCACGGCGGCCACCGCGAAACCGACCTGGCCACCCTGTCCCTCTTCGGCGGCGCCCCCTACCTCCCCCGAATCATCGCCGCCTACAACGAAGTCCACCCCCTGGCCCCCGACTGGCAAACCCGCATCCCCCTCCACCAACTCCACCTCCTCCTGGCCCACGCCGTCCTCTTCGGCCGCTCCTACCGAACCGCCGTCCTGGACGCCGCGGCCCACTACCTCTAGTTCATGCGAGGAAAGGCCGAGGCCGCCACCATCGTTCGACGGTGACGGCCTCGGGTGGATCGGAATTCAGACCGTCAACGGTTCCCGTCGCCGCATCACGGGCAGGACATGAGGTGCCGAACGGGTCGCCCACACGGCGAACCCGATGTACAGGACCTGCTCCGGGATTCGCTGCCACAGGGGTGAAGCAGGCTCTCCCGCGAAGGGGATGTCGTTGAGCGCGGCGTAGATGTTGGCGGGCAACAGCAGCAGGAACAGTGGAACCAGGGCCCAGCCCGCGACCCAGCGGGTGCGGGTGAGAATCAGGCCGAGGGCGGCGAGAAGTTCCAGGACGCCGCTGGCCAGGACCATGAAGCCGGGAAACGGCACGAAGGGCGGGATCATGGCGACCATGTCGGCGTAGTTGGGCATCACGGTGACGCTCGCTGGCATGAAGTGCGCGGTTCCCGTCATCACCAGCATGACGGCCAGTGCGTGGGCGGCGCTGACGGACCACGAGGCGAATCGGGTCACGCCGAGCGCCCCGAGGGTGCGAAAGACGACGAGCGAGCCGACCAGAGCGACGAGGGTGATCATAAGTACTCCCAGAATGGATACTGACACTATCTACTATGGATAGTAACACTATCCACCCTGTCGTCATTCCCCACAAGTGCCGACCAACGACAAAGGCCGCCCCCACCTTTCGGTGTGGACGGCCTGTGCAGCGAGTAGGTCAGCGGGTGAAGAGCAGAGCCCGCTTGACTTCCTGGATCGCCTTGGTGACCTCGATGCCACGAGGGCACGCGTCGGTGCAGTTGAAGGTGGTGCGGCAGCGCCAGACACCTTCGACGTCGTTGAGGATGTCGAGACGCTCGCGGGCGCCTTCGTCACGGCTGTCGAAGATGAAGCGGTGGGCGTTCACGATCGCGGCCGGGCCGAAGTAGCTGCCGTCGGTCCAGTACACGGGGCACGACGTGGTGCAGCAGGCGCACAGGATGCACTTGGTGGTGTCATCGAAGCGGGCCCGGTCGGCCTGGCTCTGGATCTGTTCGCGGGTGGGCTCGTTACCCGAGGTCATCAGGTAGGGCTTCACGGCGCGGAACGCGTCGAAGAACGGCTCCATGTCGACCACGAGGTCCTTCTCCACGGGCAGGCCGCGGATCGGCTCGACGGTCATGGTGAGGGTCTTGTCGCCCTTGGGCAGCATGTCCTTCATCAGCACCTTGCAGGCCAGCCGGTTCACACCGTTGATCCGCATGGCATCGGAGCCACACACACCGTGGGCGCACGAGCGCCGGAAGGTGAGGGTGCCGTCCAGGTAGGACTTGATGTAGATGAGCACGTTGAGGAAGCGGTCGGTCGGCAGGACCGGCACCTGGAACGTGTCCCAGTGCGCGCCCTTGTCGTCCTCGGTGCTGAACCGGGCGATCTTGACGGTGACCATGACCGAGCCCTCGGGGACCGGCGCCGGCTTCTGCTTGGTGGGTTCGATAACAGCAGTCATCAGTACTTACGCTCCATCGGCTCGTAGCGGGTCTGCACCACCGGCTTGAAGTCGAGGCGGATCTCGGAGATGAGCTCCGGGCCCTCCTTGTACGCCATCGTGTGCCGCATGAAGTTCACGTCGTCGCGGTCCGGGTAGTCCTCGCGGGCGTGGCCGCCACGCGATTCCTTGCGGTTGAGCGCGCCGACGACGGTGACCTCGGCCAGCTCGAGCAGGAAGCCCAGCTCGACGGCCTCGAGCAGGTCGCTGTTGTAGCGCTTGCCCTTGTCCTGCACCGTGATCCGGGTGTAGCGCTCCTTGAGCGTGTGGATGTCGGTGAGGACCTTCTTGAGGGTTTCCTCGGTGCGGAACACGCCCGCGTTCGCATCCATCGTGGCCTGCAGCTCGGTGCGGATGTCGGCCACGCGCTCGTTGCCGTGGTCGGACAGGATCAGCGCGAGCCAGTCCATCACCATCTGCGACGGGTTCTCCGGCATCTCGACGAACTCGGTGCGGTTGGCGTACTCGGCGGCCGCGATGCCGGCGCGACGGCCGAACACGTTGATGTCGAGCAGCGAGTTGGTGCCGAGACGGTTCGCGCCGTGCACCGACACGCACGCGCACTCACCGGCGGCGTAGAGGCCGGGGACCACGTCGGTGTTGTTGCGCAGGACCTCGCCACGGATGCGGGTGGGGATACCGCCCATCACGTAGTGGCAGGTCGGCATGACCGGCACGAGCTCCGAAACCGGGTCGACGCCGAGGTAGGTGCGCGCGAACTCGGTGATGTCGGGCAGCTTCTCCTCGAGCACGTCGGCGCCGAGGTGGGTCACGTCGATGTAGACGTAGTCCTTGTTCGGGCCGGCGCCACGGCCCTCGGCCACCTCGAGCACCATCGAGCGGGCGACGATGTCACGCGGCGCGAGGTCCTTGATGGTGGGGGCGTAGCGCTCCATGAAGCGCTCACCGGAGGCGTTGCGCAGGATGCCGCCCTCACCACGCACAGCCTCGGAGATGAGGATGCCCAGGCCGGCGAGGCCTGTCGGGTGGAACTGGTGGAACTCCATGTCCTCGAGCGGCAGGCCCTTGCGGAACACGATCGCCATGCCGTCACCGGTCAGCGTGTGCGCGTTCGAGGTGGTCTTGTACATGCGGCCCGAGCCGCCGGTGGCGAACACGATCGACTTCGCGTGGAAGATGTGGATGTCGCCGGTCGAGAGCTCGTAGGCGACGACGCCGGTGGCGACGGGGCCACGATCGGACTCGGTCATCACCAGGTCGAGCACGTAGAACTCGTTGTAGAACTCGACGTCGTGCTTGACGCAGTTCTGGTAGAGCGTCTGCAGGATCATGTGACCGGTGCGGTCGGCGGCATAACACGCGCGACGCACGGGCGCCTTGCCGTGGTCACGGGTGTGGCCACCGAAACGACGCTGGTCGATCTTGCCTTCGGGCGTGCGGTTGAACGGCAGGCCCATCTTCTCCAGGTCCATGACCGCGTCGATGGCCTCTTTGGCCATGATCTCCGCGGCGTCCTGGTCGACGAGGTAGTCGCCACCCTTGACGGTGTCGAAGGTGTGCCATTCCCAGTTGTCTTCTTCGACGTTGGCCAGCGCGGCGCACATGCCACCCTGGGCCGCGCCGGTGTGGCTACGGGTCGGGTACAGCTTGGTCAGGACCGCGGTGCGAGCGCGCGGGCCGGCCTCGATCGCCGCGCGCATGCCCGCGCCACCGGCGCCGACGATGACCACGTCGTAGCGATGCTCCTGAATCGGACGGGATTCACTCATGCGAGGTGGCCTGTTCCTAACCTGTGATGTTGGGGTCGAAGGTGAAGATGACGTACGTGCCGACGGCGACGACCAGGATCATCGACAGCACGAGGATGACCTTCAGCCAGAACCGGGTGGAGTCCTTGCGCGAGTAGTCATCGATGATGACGCGCAGACCGTTGCCGCCGTGCAGCTGAGCCAGCCACAGCATGGACAGATCCCAGAACTGCCAGAACGGGCTGGACCAGCGACCGGCCACGAACGCGAAGTTCAGGCGATTCACGCCGCCATCGATCATCAGCATGATGAACATGTGGCCGAGCACGAGGACGATCAGGAACAGGCCCGAGATGCGCATGAACAGCCATGCGTACTTCTCGAAGTTGCCGTTGGACTTGCCACGCGGCGAACGCGGGGAGTCGAGGCTGGCCGGGCGATCGTAGGACTTGCCGAGGACAGGTGCAGACATATCAGTGCTCCGTCAGCAGGTAGAAGAACTGGCGGCCGACGCCCGCGGCGGAGACCAGAACCCAGATGGTGAGGACGACCCACAGCATCTGCTTCTGGAATCGCGGACCCTGGGACCAGAAGTCGACCAGGATGACCCGGACACCGTTGAGGGCGTGGAACAGGACGGCGACGACGAGACCCATCTCCATCAACGCCACGACGGGGTTCTTGTAGAGCTCGATCGCGTGGTCGTAGGTATCCGGGTTGACCCGGACGAGTGCCGTGTCCAACACATGCGCGAAGAGGAAGAAGAACAGCGTGACACCGGTGATCCGGTGCAGCGCCCACGACCACATGCCAGGGTCGCCGCGGTACAGCGTCTTCCGCTTCGGCTGGGCCGGAGCCGGAGCTTCTATCGTGGTCATAGAGTGCGGTGCCTCCAACGTCGTTGATGGACCCGGTCACAGATCCGACGCCGGCATGCGTGGAGAGGCAAATGCCCAGGTGGCTGCGCTGTATTCTCGAGCGCTGGCCCGCCGCCGGGAACCTGAACCGATCTTCGGTGAACTCTAATCCCCTCTGTTTCGCGGAACTAATTCGGCGTGCCGTGCGTTGCGCGTAAAACAGGCGAGTTAGGTTTACCTTTCTCGATGCCGGATACTGGTGTTCCGGCCCCTGTTTCCCGGTGTTCGGCGGGATCGGCTGGAGGTTCTCGGTGCCCGAAATTGACTGGAATACGTTGCATGACATGGCAATTCGGGCAATGGGGTCGGCATACGCCCCGTACTCGGGTTTCCCCGTCGGCGCCGCTGCTCTCAGCGCGGATGGCCGAATTGTGAGCGGATGCAATGTGGAAAATGTCTCATATGGGCTAACCCTGTGTGCCGAATGCGTACTCGTCGGTAACTTATTTGCGTCGGGTGGCGGCCGTCTCATCGCCGTCTCCGTGACCGATTCTCGCGGCGAAATCCTGATGCCGTGTGGGCGCTGTCGTCAGCTGCTGTTCGAACACGGCGGGGGCGAACTGCTGGTGGACCACGCCGACGGCCCGAAGCCACTGTCGGAGCTGCTGCCCTACGCCTTCGGGCCGGATGATCTGGCGGCCGGACAGCAGTAGTCGGATCGCAGTGCCAGACTTGGGCCATGACGGCACTGGATGCGGTTTCGATCATTACCGGTAAGCGCGACGGCGCAGAGCTGTCCGACGCACAGATCGACTGGGTGGTGGACGCGTTCACCCGGGGGATCGTGGCCGACGAGCAGATGTCGGCGCTGGCCATGGCGATCGTGTGGCGGGGGATGACCCGGCGCGAGACCGCGCGGTGGACAGCGGCGATGATCGGGTCGGGTAGCCGGATGGACTTCACCGACCTGCCGCGGCCGACTGTCGACAAGCATTCGACCGGTGGGGTCGGCGACAAGATCACCCTCCCGTTGGCTCCACTGGTGGCCGCGTGTGGGGCCGCGGTGCCGCAGTTGTCCGGGCGAGGGCTCGGGCACACCGGTGGGACGCTGGACAAGCTCGAGTCGATCCCCGGGTGGCAGGCCGACGTGACCGTGCCGCGGATGCGGGAAATCCTGGCCGACCCGGCGATCGGCGCGGTGATCTGCGCGGCGGGTGCTGATCTGGCGCCTGCCGACAAGCGGCTCTACGCGCTGCGGGATGTGACGGGGACGGTCGAGTCGATTCCGCTGATCGCGAGTTCGATCATGAGCAAGAAGATCGCCGAGGGGACGGCGGCGCTGGTTCTCGATGTGAAGGTCGGGTCGGGGGCGTTCTTGAAGACCCTCGACGGCGCTCGCGAACTCGCCACAGCGATGGTCGAACTCGGGCGCGACGCGGGGGTGAACACGGTCGCTTTGCTGACCGCGATGGATACTCCGCTCGGGCGGACTGCGGGCAATGCGCTGGAAGTGGCCGAGTCGGTGGAGGTTCTCGCTGGTGGGGGGCCTGCGGATGTGGTCGAGCTGACTTTGACGCTGGCTCGGGAGATGGTCGCGCAAGCCGGGCTGCACATCGATCCCGCCGATGTGCTCGCCGACGGTCGGGCCATGGACCACTGGCGCACGATGATTCAGGCGCAGGGTGGGGATCCGGATGCCGCGCTGGCTGTTGCTCGGCACAGCGAGATCGTGCGGGCGGAATCGAGTGGGGTGCTGACCCGGCTCGATGCGATGGGGGTGGGGGTTGCCGCTTGGCGGCTCGGTGCCGGGCGTGCTCGGCAGGGGGAGAGCGTGCAGGCGGGGGCTGGGATAGAGATGCATGCCAAGCCGGGGGATTCGGTGGTGGTGGGGCAGCCGTTGTTGACGCTGCGTACGGATACGCCGGATGCGTTTGCTGGGGCCTTGGCGGCCCTCGAGGGGGCTGTGGCGATCGAGTCCGCGCCTGATGGGAAGCCGGGAGAGTTGGTGCTCGGGCGGATCGGGTGACCGGAGTTCGGCAGTCCAGGACGGTCTTGTTGAGGAGGGGGACGGGCTGGGTGCACGGAGTGTGGAGTGCGGGTGGCCCGCGCTAGTCCTGAGCGGGGCGGGTAATCAACGAGACGGTTGCCACGTGGGAACTTCGCTGCCGGGATCGGCGCGGGCGGCTACCGTCTTTACATGACTGGACCGGCGCCCCTTGACCTTGCTTCGATCCGACGCGCACCGAAGGCCTTGCTGCATGATCACCTCGATGGTGGTCTGCGGCCCTCGACGGTGCTAGAGCTGGCCGCTGATTGCGGTTATGACGAATTACCCGCTTCCGATGCCGAGAGTTTGGGGGCGTGGTTTCGCGACGCCGCCGACAGCGGATCGCTCGAGCGATATCTGGAGACGTTCGCGCACACGGTCGCGGTGATGCAGACCCCGGAGGGTCTGCGCAGGGTGGCGCGGGAGTGCGCGATCGATCTCGCCGCCGACGGGGTCGTGTACGCGGAGGTGCGGTTCGCGCCCGAGCAGCATCTGGAGAAGGGCCTCACGCTCGACGAGGTGGTCGAGCACACGCTCGCCGGATTCCGTGAGGGCGAGGCGATCGCGGCCGAGCAGGGCAACGTCGTTCGGGTGACGTGCCTGCTCACGGCGATGCGGCATGCGGCGAGGTCGCGGGAGATCGCGGAGTTGACCGTGCGGTTCCGGGATGCCGGGGTGGGCGGGTTCGACATCGCGGGCGCCGAGGCGGGTTTCCCTCCCACCCGGCACCTGGACGCGTTCGAGTATCTGCGAGCCAATCACGCGCACTTCACGATTCACGCGGGTGAGGCGTTCGGCCTGCCGTCGATTCACGAGGCGCTCGCCTTCTGCGGCTGCGATCGGCTGGGCCACGGAGTGCGCATCACCGACGACATCAGCGTCCCGGGCGACATCGAAGACGCGCAGCTCGGGCTGGTCGCGAACTACGTGCGCGATATGCGGGTGCCGCTGGAACTGTGTCCCTCGTCGAACGTGCAGACCGGTGCGGTGCCCTCGCTGGACAAGCATCCGTTCGACCTGCTGGCCCGCCTGCGCTTCCGGGTCACCGTCAACACCGACAACCGCCTGATGAGCGACACCTCCATGAGCGAGGAGATGCTCAAACTGGTCGACACCTTCGGCTACGGCTGGAGCGACCTGGAACGCTTCACCATCAACGCCATGAAATCGGCCTTCATCCCGTTCCCGGACCGGCTGAAGATCATCGACGAAGTGATCAAGCCGGGTTACGCGGTACTGCTCGGCTAGGCTGTCCCGCCTCTCCGCGACTTCTAGCCAGACTCAAGTGCGTTACCGGTAGCGACGCGGCTACCGGTAACGCTGGGGGTCGGGTTCGCTCGTCCCCGATGAGTTACCCATGTCCTCACTGCCGACTGAGGGACCTCTTATTCGCTGACGAGTCGCGCTTCGAACGCACGCTGCAGGTCGCGGAACTGCTGGGCCTCCGACGCGTACGGCGGGTTCGGCGCCATCCGGTTCGGATCCGGGTTGAGCAGGTACGAGACGTACCAGCCGAGCGGGTTCGACTGTGCGAGAGCCGTTTCCACGCTGTCGTCATCGGCGTAGTCGGCCGCGTCGCTGAACAGTTCGACCGCGAGATCGAGCTGTTCGATATCGACCGCCTCGGGGCCCTCGGCCAGATCGTCGACCAAGCCGGTGAGCACGTAGACGTTCTCGTCGGTCACCTCGACCTCGAGCGAACCGTCCACCGCCGCGGTCTGCACCTCGGCGTAGGTCGACACCCGCGACAGCTCGTGCTCGTGATCGTCGGCCAGGTAGCGGGCCAGTGCGCGCTCGGAACCGAAGACGGTGATGGTGCGGCCGTCACCGAGGAAGATCGGCTCGTCGTCGAGGTAGCAGCGCAGGGTGAACTGCTCGCCGTCGGAGGTGACGATCTTGACGGGGTCGATGCCGACCTCGTCCCAGAAGGACTCCTCTTCGTCCTCGTCGGAGGCGGTGAGGTCGACGTTCTCGAACTCTTCCTCCTCCTCGGCCGCGTCGTCGGCGTCGACCTCGTTCTCCTCGGCCGCCAGCAGCTCCGCCTCGGCGACGGCCACCGCGGCCGCGTCGACATCGGGGGTGCTGACGACGCTGTCGATCGCGTCGAGCACGTCGTCCCAGCCCTTGACGATCGCGGCACCGACCTGGTCCCACAGCTCTTCACCGTCGCGGCCGACGAATGTGCTCGCCCCGCTGGCCAAGGCACCGAGCACCGGGTTGTTCCCGAAGAACTTGGTCACCACGTCGAGCTCGCACACCTCGGCGATATTGCGCACCATCGCCAGGGTGTCCTCGAGCTCGCCGACGACGTCGACGTCCGGCTCGCCCGCCGCCAGTTCCGGCACGGAGACCAGATCGAAGCTGAAATTCTCCTCCGGCTCCAGCTCAGCGGCCGAAAGACCGGCGATGACCGCCCAGGACGGGTGGTCGACGAGGTCGTTGTCGGAGTTGGTGCGGATGAACGCCGCCAGCTCCGCAACGGACTCGAATCCGTAGAGGTCGTCCTCGTGACCGAGGAACGCCTCCCACTCGTCGTCACCGTCGCGCCAGCGCGGTGCCCACAGGGTGACGAGATCGCCATCGGTCAGACCGAGCTCGATCGGGACGATGTCTCCAGAAGCCATGACGCGAAGCCTAGCTAGCTCGAGCGCCGGGCACTATCCGGCCCGGGTGCTAATTGCCCGTCGGGCTGTGCAGTCGGACCGACGAGCGATTCGTTCAGTGTCGCAATGATGTTGGAACGTGCCTCACCGGCGGTCTCGGTGGCCTGTTTGCAGGCCGACAGGATGAGCGCGGCGGCCTCGGTGGGCGCCAGCGTGGTGATGGCTTCGTCCAGCGTCAGGGCGACGAGGGCGCCGTCGCTGTTCACCTCGGCGGTGACCAGCCCGTCCTCGGTGGTGAACCGCCCGTTGACCTGCTTCAACCCGTACAGCGCGGCCTCGAGCGCCTCGAGTTTTCCGGTGACGCCCGCGACCAGGGCATCCATTTCCGCACTCACAGTGGCCTCATCCAACTCGTCTGACCGGTGTCGGCGTCGTCGATGCGATCGAGCTCGTCGACCGCCTGACGCCGGGTGGGCAGGTTCATCTTGTCGAGCAGTTCGTCGGGGATCTGCGCTTGCTCGCTGTAGACCTCGCGCAGGCGTGCGGCGGCGGCGATGGTCGAGCGCCGGGTCAGGCGCAGGATCTCGTCGGCCAGCGCCTGGGCGCCGAACTGGTATTCGCTGCGTTCGAACTTGAGCGCGATCGGCAGACCCATGCTGGTCGCGCGGACCGAGATCGTGCCGGACCGGTTACTGCTGACCGCGGACTCCACATTGGGGACCTCGGGAATCGGCGTGCCGCTCATTCGGTAGGCCTGTAGAAGCCGTAGAACTCCATGCCACTGTTCTCCGTTCGGATGGAACTGATCGAAACCGGATCGCCCGCCTCGACGAGCTGCCCGTTGCCGACGACCATGGCGACATGGCCGTCCCACACGGCCAGATCGCCCGGCATCAGGTCACCGGGGGATACCTGAGGATTGCCGATGTGCTGTTCCTGCGCCAACCGTGGCAGTTCGACCCCGGCCTCGCCGTAGGCGTACTTGGTGAGCCCACTGCAGTCGATGCCCGATTGGGGGTCGTTGCCACCCCACACGTACGGGGTGCCGACCGCGCCGATGGCCGAGCGGACCGCGGTCGCGGCCTTCTCGTTGGGCGCCTCGACGGTGCTGCCGTCGGGCAGGGTGATCTTGACTCCGGTGCCGGACCCGGTCGACGAACCGGCCGATGACCCCGTCGATCCGCCCGTTCCCGTGCCCGCGCCCGTGCCGCCGGTGGTGGTCGACTTCGAGCTGCTGCTGTTGCTGCCACCCATCGCCGTCGACAGACCGGAGCCCATGGCACTGAGCACCGTGCTGCCGGTGCTCGCCGCGGTCGAGAGCAGACCGGAACTCGACGCCGAGGACACGAGGTTGCTCGCGCCGGACGAGACGCTCGCCAGCGATGTGCTCGACGGCGCGGGGGTGAGTTCCTGGATCGCGGCGGTCTGGGTGCTCATTTCGTCCTGCACCCGGCCGACGACGCCCATGCCCTGACCGATGTGGTCGATCGCCGAGCTCACCACGGCGGTCAGGCCGGCCGGGGTGCCCAGGGTGGGGCTGAGCGCGGACACCTGCGACAGGAACGAGTTGACGATGCCGTCGAGCTCTTTCTGCCCGGTCTCCACATAGGCCGCGGCCTGGTCGACGACGGTCGCCATCTCGGCGCCGTTGTCGCTCAGGGTGGCCGAGGAGGTCTGCACGCGCAACGCCTTGGAGGTGGCCGCGTCGACGGCCTGGCCGTCCCACGCGGTGTTCACGTTGTTGATGCTGTTGCGACCCTGTTGATAGATCTGGTCGAGGTTGGTCGAGGTCGAGCGCAAGCCGTCGGACGCGCCGCCGGTGCCGAGTACGCCGGTGCCGAAGCTCGACAGCAGATCGAGGAGGGGCTGAGCCAGCCCGGTGAGGTCGATCATGCGTCGGTACCGAGATCGCCCGCGGTCGCGGTGATCCCGGCCGCGTTGTTCAGATCGGTCTCGACCAGGGTGGTCGCGGCGCTGGCGGTGGCCAGCCCCATGCTCCCCATGACCGCCGACAGCTGGGCGATCGACGCCACGTGACCGGCGTGCGCGGCGGAGTAGGCGGCGGTGAAATCGCCGCCGATGAGACCCATGATGGGGCCGAGCAGGGAGGGGTCGGAGGCAGCCGAACCAGCCGCCGCCGTGGCCAGTTCCGTGGCCATCACCTCAGCAGCTGCGCTGTACGCGACGATGCCTTCGGCATCGGCCGACATTTTTTTCGTCATCGAACTTCCCCCAATCCTCGAGTTCCCGGGCAGAGTACGTCACTCAGTATCTTGGACGCACCGACTCCGCATTCGGTTCCCTACTGCCGCGAAAATTTCCCCAGCGGTCGTAGGCGCGAAGCGCCAAGCGACCCTATCGTCTTTTCATGCGCACCGACACCGTCGACCATCCACTCGCCGCGGCCCTGCTCAGCACCATGCGGGACGCCCGGACCGACAACGCCACTTTCCGCAATGCTCTGGCCGATCTCACCGGCATCCTCATGTACGAGGCGCTGCGCGACGCGCCAGTGGTGCGCGAGCCCATCGACACGCCGGTCGCGGTCACCGACGGCGTCCGTTTGGCGGCGCCCCCGCTGCTGGTACCGGTGCTGCGCGCCGGGCTCGGCATGGTCTACGCCGCAGCCGAACTCGTGCCCGAAGCCCGCGTCGGCTTCGTGGGCATCGCCCGCGACGAGCAGACACACGAGCCGGTGCCCTACCTCGAGTCACTGCCCGCCGACCTCACCGGCCTGCCCGTCTTCGTCCTCGACCCGATGCTGGCGACCGGCGGTTCCATGCGCCACACGATCGAACTCCTCGTCGCCCGTGGCGCGACCGACATCACCGCCATCTGCGTCGTCTCGGCCCCCGAAGGCGTTGCCGCCCTCGCGGCCTCGGGCCTCCCGGTCCGCCTGATCACCGCCGCCATCGACGAGAAACTCAACGAGAACGCCTACATCGTCCCCGGCCTCGGCGACGCGGGCGACCGCCAGTTCGGCCCCCGCTGAACTATTCCGCGCTGTCTGCCAGCGACCGGCAGAACGTGGTGAGCTGGGAGAGACGCTGGGCGGCGGCCTGTTTCGCGTCGTTCAGGTCGTCCCGGTCGGCGACCGGGGCGAAAACCTCCAGGTAGCACTTGAGTTTGGGTTCGGTGCCCGAGGGGCGCACGACGATGCGGAAGTCGTCGGCGTCGAAGATCAGCGCGTCGGTGCGGAGTCGGCCGCGCACCTGCGCCTGGTCGGTGAATTTCACCGGGGTACCTGCGATGTCGCTGGGTGGGTTAGCGCGCAGGGCGGCCACCAGCACGCTCGCGGCGGCCTGGTCGGGTAGGCGCAGGGAGACCTGGCCGCCCGCGTGCAGGCCGAATTCGACAGCGTAGGAGTCGAGTTCGCCTTGCAGCGTCTTGCCCTGAGCCTTCAGCAGGGCGACGAGGTCGGCGGCGGCCACCGCGGCCGAGATGCCGTCCTTGTCGCGGACCTTCGACGGGTCGACGCAGTGTCCGATGGCCTCCTCGTAGGCGTAGACGAGTCCGTCGCCCGCCCTGGCCAGCCATTTGAAGCCGGTGAGGGTCTCGGCGTAGCGGGCCGAGCGCGCGGCGGCCAGCTTCGACAGCAGGCGCGAGGAGACGATGGTCGTGGCGACCAGCGGGTCGGTGGGGTGCGTGCGCAGCACGTAGTCGGCCAGCAGTACACCGGTTTCGTCGCCGCGCAGCATGTGCCAACCCGTCGGGCCGGGGACTCCGAGCGCGCACCGATCGGCATCGGGATCGAGCGCGATCGCCACGTCGGCATCGATCCGCTCGGCCAGCGCGAGCAGCAGATCGGCGGCGCCCGGCTCTTCCGGATTGGGGAAGGAGACGGTGGGGAAGTCGGGGTCGGGGGCGAACTGCTCCTCGACCACCCGCACATCGGTGAACCCCGCCGCGGCCAGCGCGCGCACCGCGAGCTCACCGCCGACCCCGTGCAGCGCGGTGAGCGCGATCCGCACGTCCGCCCGTTCGCCGGGACCGCCCAGCAGCCGGGGCAATTGCCCGACACGCTCGAGATAGCGATCGACCAGATCGGCGCCGGAAGTCGAAACAGCTTCCCGTGCGACAGGTTCGGCAACAGCCTCGATGCGCTTCTCGATCTCGCTGTCGGCAGGAGCGATCAACTGCGACCCACCGTCGAGGTACACCTTGTAACCGTTGTCGGCAGGCGGATTGTGCGAGGCGGTGATCTGCACCCCCGCCACCGCACCCAGCTCGCGCACCGCGAACGCGACCACCGGAGTCGGCACCGGATCCGGCAGTACCGTCACGGGAAAGCCCGCGGCGGTGAAGATCTCAGCGGTCGCCGTGGCGAACTCCGCCGACCCGTGCCGCGCGTCCCGCCCGACCACCACGGCGCCACCGCCGAGGCACCGCTCGCGCAGCCAGTCGGCCAGCCCGGCCGTGGCCCGCGACACCGTCGTCACGTTCATACCGTCCGGGCCCTCGCGCAACGGTCCACGCAGGCCTGCGGTCCCGAAGCGCAGCATCTACACGCGCTCCAGAATGCCGCGCAGCAACTTGCCCAACCGGGGCGCCGCGGCCTGCCCCTCGGCCAGTACCTCCGCGTGCGAAAGATGTTCGCCGGTAACGCCCGCGGCCGAATTGGTGACCAGCGAGATGCCGAGCACCTTCGCGCCGAGCGAACGTGCCTCGATCGCCTCGAGCACCGTCGACATGCCGACCAGGTCGGCGCCGATGGTCGCGAGCATGCGGATCTCGGCAGGCGTCTCGTACTGCGGACCGATGAGCCCGGCGTACACGCCCTCGGTCAGGCTCGGGTCGATTTCCCTTGTCAGCGCCCGCAATTCGGGATCCCAGGCATCGACCAGGTCGACGAATCGCGCGCCCACCAGCGGGGTGCGCGCGGTGAGGTTGATGTGGTCGGCGATCAGCACCGGCTCACCCACCCGCAGGCCCGGCCTGAGCCCGCCCGCGGCATTGGTGAGCAGCACGATCTCGGCGCCCGCCGCGATCGCCGCGGTCACCGGGTGCACCACCTGCTGCGGCGTGTAGCCCTCGTACAGGTGCTGGCGGCCCATCAGCAGCAGCACATTGTTGTCGTTCACGGTGACCGAATGCACCATGCCGCCGTGCCCCTGCGCACTGGGTTTACCGAAGCCGGGTAGCTCCGTCATCGGGATCGAGGCATGCGGCGCGCCGATCTCGGCTGCTGCCTCCTGCCACCCCGATCCCAGCACCACGGCCACGCGATGACGCGGCACCCCCGTACGTTCGGCAATCGCCGCAGCGGCCTGTTCGGCAGTCATGAAGGGAGTCTAAGCCGCGTGGGCGGTGGGTGTCCCCGGCCGGAGCGGCAGTGGCACCACGATGCGGTCCCCACGTGTCGTACCCGCGAGTAGGTGCGCCTTCCGTCGCGGTTTATTCTCCCTGCATGCCGTATTTGGAGCGCTCTGGTGATGTTTTCGTCCTGTACCTCGGCAACGAGGGTGAGACAGACAACGAGAACCGTTTCTCGCCGGACTGGATCGATGCCTTCCACGCCGCACTCGACAAGGTCGAGGCGTCCGAGGGCGCTGCCGCGCTGGTCACCGTCGCGACCGGCAAGTACTACAGCAACGGCCTCGACACCGATTACGTCTTCGGCAACCTCGACAAGATCCACGGCTACCTCGACCGGGTGCACTCGCTCTACACCCGCCTGCTGACCTTCCCGATGCCCACGATCGCCGCGGTCAACGGCCACGCGTTCGGCGCGGGCGCCATGCTGGCCACCTCCCACGATTTCCGCGTGATGCGCGGTGACCGCGGCTTCTGGTCGCTGCCCGAGGTGCACCTGGGCATGCCGTTCACGATCGGCATGAACGGCTTGCTGAAGGGTCGCCTGAGCAACCAGGTGTGCGTCAAGGCGATGACCACCGGCCACCGTTTCGGCGCCGACGAGGCCATCGCCGCCGGCATCGCCGATGCCAAGGCCGACGCCGACGAGGTGCTGCCCGCCGCGATCGCCCGCGCCGCCGCGCTCACCAGCCTGCGCAAGCCGATCACCCCGATCATCAAGACCGCGCTGCACGCGGAGACCCTCGCCGCGCTGGCCACGCCGGTCACCCCGGAGAACCTTCCCTTCGGCAACTGACCTCGCTCGCCGGTGCGCCGCTGTCGGGCACTGATGCAAGACTGGGGGTATGGCACCCTCGCGCACCGGCGAACTCACAGCCACCGCCTCCGACGCCGCGATTCTGGCTGCCGCGGACGAGCTGATCGGGCTCTCGCACGCGATTCACGCCGAACCGGAGCTGGCCTTCGCCGAAACACGTAGCGTCGCCAAGGTCCTCGCGCCGCTGGTCGAGCGCGGATTCGCCGTCACAACGGGCGTCGCCGGGCTGTCGACGGCGTTTCGCGCGGTGTACGGCAGCGGCCCGCTCACCGTCGGCATCTGCGCCGAATACGACGCGCTGCCCGAGATCGGGCACGCCTGCGGGCACAACATCATCGCCGCGTCCGCTGTCGGCGCGGCCATCGGGCTGGCCGCCGTGGCCGACGCGCTCGGCCTGACCGTGGTGGTGCTCGGCACGCCCGCGGAGGAGAGCGGCGGCGGCAAGGTGCTCATGCTGGAAGCGGGCGCCTTCGACGACATCGCGATGGCGATGATGGTCCATCCTGGGCCCACCGACATCGTCGGCGCGCGCTCACTGGCACTGGCCGACCTCGCCATCGTCTTCCACGGCCGCGAGGCGCATGCCAGCGCCGCGCCCGAACTGGGCCGCAACGCCGGCGACGCGGTGACCCTGACCCAGGTTGCTGTCGGCTTGCTACGTCAGCATCTGCGACCCGGCCAGCAGCTGCACGGTATAGTGTCCGACGGTGGCGTAGCCCCCAACATCGTGCCCGGACGCGCGGAGTTGCTGTACTACCTCCGCGCGGCCGATTCCGACTCCCTCGACGACCTGATGCGCCGAGCGAAGGCGTGTTTCGAAGCGGGCGCCCTGGCAACCGGCTGCACCCATGACATACGGACGCTCGCGCCCACCTATACCGAGCTCACCCCCGATCCGGTTCTCTCCGCTGCCTACCGCGCGCAGATCACCGGACTGGGACGGGTGCCGATCGCGCCCGAGCTCGAGGTGCTGCGGCCGCTCGGGAGCACCGACATGGGCAACGTCACCAACGTCGTCCCCGGTATCCACCCGGTGATCGGCATCGATGCGGGCGGTGCGGCAACCCACCAGCCCGCGTTCGCCGCCGCCGCGGTGAATGCCTCGGCGGACCGGGCGGTACTCGACGGCGCACTGGCGTTGGCGCGTACCGCTGTCGCTATCGCGGGCGATGAAGTACACAGGGACAGGTTGTTGCAACGGCTGATCGAACGACAGGAGGACATTCGGTGACCATTTCCGGCCATCCGGGCACCGCACGCGCAGGCTCCGACGCGCTATCGATGGGTGTGGGTACCCACTCGATGGCGCGCGAGACCGCAGCGTGTCCGACCACGCCGGACACCGAACCAACTCTGATGTCGGGAACCGAGATCGTTGACGCATGGCTGGCCGAGCACACCGGTGACCTGGTGCAATGGCGCAGGCATATCCACGCCAACCCCGAATTGTCGCGGGCGGAGTTCACCACCACCGAGTTCGTGTCGGGCTGGCTCACCAAGGCCGGGCTGACCTGGGAGGTGCTGCCGGGCGGCACCGGGTTGATCTGTGACTTCGGCCCCACCGATCGGCCGCGCGTCGCCTTGCGCGCCGATATGGACGCGCTGCCGATGCAGGAGTTCACCGGTCTGACCTTCGCCTCGACGGTGCCCGGTGTGTCGCATGCCTGCGGGCACGACGCGCACACCACGGTGCTGCTCGGTGCCGGGCTCGCGCTGGCCGAGGCGCAGGACAAGCTGCCGGTCGGGGTGCGGTTGGTGTTCCAGCCTGCCGAGGAAGTGATGCCCGGTGGCGCCCTCGACGTGGTCGCGGCCGGTGGGATGACCGGTGTCGATCGGATCTTCGCGCTGCATTGCGATCCCCGTCTGGAGGTCGGCAAGGTCGGCGTGCGGACCGGGGCCATCACGTCGGCGGCCGACACTGTCGAGTTGGTGCTCGACTCGCCCGGTGGGCATACCTCGCGGCCGCATCTGACCAGCGACCTGGTCTACGCGATCGGAACCGTCATCACGGGGTTGCCCGGACTGCTGAGCCGACGCGTCGATCCTCGAACCAGCACGATCATGGTCTGGGGTGCGGTGAGTGCGGGCAAGGCGCCCAACGCGATTCCGCAGACGGGCATGCTCACGGGCACCGTGCGCACCGGCGATCACGCCACCTGGTTGATGCTGGAACCGCTGGTCCGCGAGATCGTCGACGGATTGCTCGCGCCGACGGGCGTGCGCTACCAGCTCAACTACAAGCGTGGCGTGCCGCCGGTGGTCAACGATCCGACGTCGGCGCTGATGTTCGAGAACGCGATCCTGGGGATGGGTGAGGACGCGCTGGCCGACACCCCGCAGTCGGGCGGCGGCGAGGACTTCTCCTGGTACCTGGAGGAAGTGCCCGGCGCCATGGCCAGGCTGGGTGTCTGGTCCGGTGTCGGCGAGCAGCTGGACCTGCACCAGCCGACGTTCGACATCGACGAGCGCGCGCTGGCGGTCGGCGTGCGAACCCTGACCAACATCATCCTGCAGGCACACTGAGCGAACCCGCGCCGGTCACGTGACCGGCGCGGGCTCCGCTCAAGCTCCGGGCCCGACGTTCTTGCTGTTGCGGGTGCGCAAGGCATGGACGTAGTCCTCTGGGGCGCCTGCCTTTTCGGCCGCGTCGGCGATGACGCCGATGTAGCGGGCCGAGGGGAGGCCGCCTTCGTAGGCGTCGAGGACGTAGAGCCACGCCAGGCGGGACTCGCCCTGGGTGCCGGTGACCCGGATCCGGATCTTCTTGTGGATTCCGAAGTCGGAGCCCTCCCAGCGGTCGAGGCTGTTTTCGTCCTCGGGGGAGACGTCGTAGAGCACGACGAATACCCGCGAGCCGGGATCCTCGACGACGGTGGCCAACGGCCCTTCCCAGCCGATGTCGTCACCGGCGAAGGTCAGGCGCCAACCCTCCAGCCACCCGGTCCCGGACATGGGCGAATGCGGGCAGCGTTCCAGCATCTGCGTCGAGTCCATGTTGGACCCGTAGGCGGCATAGATCGGCACCATCGAACTGTAGCCAATAACCACGGCGGAATTCCCGTCTCCCTCCCAGATCGGCTGACCGTCACACCTACCGGTGGCGTAGAACACGCGCACCGTTGTTCACCGATCCGACCCGGCCGTGTCACATCGCACCTGAAATGATGAGTCGACAGCACGGACGAGCCCTCACAAGGGGCAGGTCCGATCAGGCGAGCACAAGGAGCGTGACTGGTGGCACGGATTGCGATCATCGGTGGTGGACCGGCCGGATACGAGGCGGCGCTGGTAGCCGCTCAGCACGGGGCCACGGTGACCCTGGTCGACGCCGACGGCATCGGTGGCGCCTGTGTGCTGTGGGATTGCGTGCCGTCGAAAACCTTCATCGCCTCGACGGGCCTGCGCACCGACCTGCGCCGCGCGCGCGACCTCGGCATCAATATCGATGCCGACCAGGCCAAGGTGCATCTGCCCGAGGTGAACGCGCGCGTCAAGGCGCTCGCGCTGGCGCAGTCCTCCGATATCCGTGCCAAATTGCAGGCCGCGGGTGTGCAACTACTTCCGGGCTATGGCGAATTGGTCGGGCCCGCACCGGGTTTGGCGCATCGCGTGCGCGCGAACCTGACCGACGGCAGCTCCGAGGAGTTCGAGGCCGAGGTCGTGCTGATCGCGACCGGCGCGAGCCCGCGGGTGCTCCCCGGCGCCGAGCCCGACGGTGAGCGGATCCTGAACTGGCGTCAGCTCTACGACCTGCCGGAACTGCCCGAGACGCTGGTGGTCGTCGGATCCGGTGTCACCGGCGCCGAATTCGTGTCCGCCTACACCGAGATGGGTGTGCGGGTGAAGCTCGTGTCGAGCCGCGACCGCGTGCTGCCCGGCGAGGACGCCGACGCTGCCCTCGTGCTCGAGGAGGCCCTGGCCGAACGCGGCGTCGAGCTGGTCAAGCACGCCCGCGCCGACGCGGTGGAGCGCACCGCCGACGGCATCGTGGTGAAACTGTCCGATGGCCGCACCGTCACCGGTTCGCACGCGCTGATGACCGTCGGTTCCACCCCGAACACCGAGAACCTGGGCCTGGACCGGGTCGGCATCGAACTCGATCGCGGCGGATACCTTCGTGTCGACCGGGTTTCGCGCACGTCGGTGCCCGGTATCTACGCCGCGGGCGACTGCACGGGTCTGCTGCCGCTGGCCTCGGTGGCCGCCATGCAGGGCCGCATCGCGATGTATCACGCGCTCGGCGAGGGCGTGAGCCCGATCAGGCTGAAGACGGTGGCCTCGGCGGTGTTCACCCGCCCGGAGATCGCGACCGTCGGTGTCAGCCAGACCGCCATCGACAACGGCGAGGTCCCCGCGCGCACAGTGATGTTGCCGCTCAACACCAATCCGCGCGCGAAGATGTCGGGGCTGCGACGCGGCTTCGTCAAGATCTTCTGCCGCCCGGCGACCGGCGTGGTGATCGGCGGTGTGGTGGTCGCGCCGATCGCGTCGGAGCTGATCCTGCCGATCGCGCTGGCGGTGCAGAACAATCTGACGGTCACCGACCTGGCGCAGACCTTCTCGGTGTACCCCTCGCTCACCGGCTCGCTCACCGAAGCCGGACGTTTGCTGATGCGCCACGACGACCTCGACTGAGCCCCTGACACCGTATTGTGAAACGAATCACAATGCCTTTCGGGTTTCGAATTGTGTTGTTCGCCAACGCAGCTCGTCGCTTCTCGGCAGCCGCAGCACCAGGTGTTTGCGCAGGCGAAGCCCGGTGAAAGCGAAACCTGGTGCTGCGTTGCCTGTCCCGCGCTCATGTGGTTGACTCACCGCCGAGGCGCGATCAGTTGTGATCGCGTGGTGGAGCAGTGGGGGATTCCCTCCGGGAAAGGGATTACGAAAAGTGAAGCATCGTAAGCCGAGTCGGGCGCAGCGAGCGATGGCAAGCACGTCGTTGCCTTTGGCCGCCGCGGCAGCCGTGGCAACCCTTCTCGCGGCTCCGGCCGGCGCGGTCCCCAGTGACCAGCCGACCACGCCCGCGACTCCGGCTCCTGCGCAGCCGGGCCAGCCTTCGGGTGAAGTAGAAGCTCCGGAGACCCAGGGAACGGAAACCCCGGAGACCCCGGAAAGCGTCAAGCCGGGTCAGACGAAGCCGGGCGAGACCAAGCCGACGCCGGCCCAGCCGGGTGTCACCAGCCCCGCGCCCGGTCAGCCGGAGCAGGGCACCCCCGCCAAGCCGACGCCGAGCCAGCCGGGTGTCACCAGCCCCCGTGTCGCGCCGCTGCCGGTCCCCGGTCAGGCGCAGCCCGCGGTCCAGCCGGAGCGCGCGGGCGCGACGCCCGACCAGCCGGGCACCACCAAGCCGGAGACGGGCACCACGCCGAGCCAGCCGGGCGCCACGCCGGGCCAGCAGCAGACGCAGCCCACCGTGCCTTCCGGTCAGGGCACCGGTACCGAGGCCGAGGTCGAGTCTCCGGACACCCTCGTCCAGGAGCCGAAGGAGCCGGCCTGGCAGGCGCCTCGCCTGGCCAACGCGCCCGCCGCCCCCGTCGTCGAGATGGAGGGCCCGCGCCAGGAAGTCGGCGTCACCGTCGACGGCGCCGGGGTCCTGGTGAACACCCACCACTACAACAACGCCTCGGGCTACGTCGGCACGGTCGGCTACCGGACGCCCGGTGGCGGTTTCGGTGACGCCGGTATCTCGGTCGAGTACGTCGGCGCGAACGAGGTCAAGGTCACCACCTTCAACGGTGGCGACGGCCGCAGCGACAACACCACCGTGACCGTGCTCGACACCACCCAGGCCAACCTGGCCAAGGCCGCGGTGGAGAATTGGATCAAGGCGCAGCCGGGCGGCAACGCCGCGCTCGATGCGGCCGCGAAGGCTACACTTCCCGTGCCGGGGGAGCTGCTTCAGACGGTGAACGTCGCGGGTGTGAACACCCAGTGGGGTGGCTCGATCCAGTACTGACACGCAGTACGTCGTGTGGGGCGGTCGCCTTCGACCGCCCCACACGTGTGTCCCGGGAAAGGATTGGACTTGGGCACCGAGGGCGACGACAACGAACGCGGCGATCGGCAACGATCGGCCGCGGATTTCGGCTCTCCCGTAGGCGATTTCGGGCCGCCGGTCGATGACGCCGGTTTCGGTGGGCCCGTTCCCGCCACGCCGCCGCCCGCGCCGTCCGGGGTTCCGGAGCGGGGTTGGCGACCGGCCGAACCGCCTTCCGGCGCACCCACGCCCGGCCCGTTCGGTCCGCCGGCCGGTGCACCCGCGCCGGGGCCGTTCGGTGGGCCCGTTGCCGGTCAGCCGCCCGTTACTCCGCCGCCTGCCGGTCCGTTCGCCGGCTCGGTGCCGCCCGGTCCGCCCGCGCGGCTCTCAGCTCCGCCTTCGAGCTCCACGCCGACCGGTCAAGGCTCGGTGCCGGGGAGTGGCCAAGCGCCGCCTCGGTTGCCCGACGGTCGCCGTTCCGCGCCGACCTCCGTCTTCGGCGACGCGGTAGCCACGCCACCGCCCGCTCGTCCGGGTACTCCCGCGCCGTTCGGCGGACCCACCCCCGGTGGTCCGCCCGCCGCCGACCCGACTGTGCGTTTCGGTGGCGAGCCGCCGCGTGCCGAGAGTTCGGTCTTCGGCGACTCGGTCTTCGGTGATTCCGTGCCGGTGACATCCGGTCGTGAACTCACCGAGGTGATCCGTCGTGGTCGCCCCGGCCCCAAAGACCCTGCGCCGCAGCCGCCGTCACGCGACAGCGCGCCCGCCGCGGACACGGTGCGCCCGCCCGAGGGCTCGCGCACTCCGCTGGTTCCCGACAAGCCAAGGCCCGCCGCCGACAAGGCGTGGTGGGACAACCCCGACGATGACGGCGGGATTCCGAAGCCACCGGCCGAACCCGGCCTGTCGTGGGCCGACGACCCGATCGCGCGCCGTCTCGCGCCGAAGACACCGCCCGCTCCGGCGCCGGTGGAGAAGGAACCCGACAACAAGCGCCTGCGCTGGATCATCGGCGGTGTGGCCGCGGCGGTGCTGCTCGTGGTGGCGCTGGTCCTGACGATCGGGCTGGTCAAGCGCGGTGGCGGCGCCGATCCCGGTGCCACGGCCGCGCCGGTTCCCTCGGTCGCGTCGGGCACCGAATGCCAGTCCGTCGCCGAACAGTCCGTGACCGTCGGCAACGGACCGGGCGACACCAGCACTGGCGCCAGGGCCATCCTCGGCTTCCAGTACGCCTTCTACACCGACCGCTCCGGGGCGAAGGTGCGCGAATTCGTGGCGCCCGACGCCGAGAACATCTCGCCCGCCGAGACCATCCAGCAGGCGATCGACGGTCAGATCCCCGCGGGCACCACCCACTGCGTGAAGATGCGCGAAACCAGCGTGGGCCGCTACGACGTCGAACTGCGCGAAATGCACCCCGATGGCTCGGCCGTGGTCTACAAGCAGGAGATCATCACCACGAACACCGACGGAAAGTGGCAGGTCAAGTCCATCACCGCTCGGTAGAGTCTCATTGTATGAGACAATAATTTCACATTCTGGTGGACGATATGCAATCGTAGGATGATTGCTTCTCTCGGCGTCCCCGGAGGTTCCCATGTCGCTGACAATTCCAGCATTGGCGGGCAAGCTCGCCGGTCTACAGAGCTCGGCGATCAGGGATCTGCTCAAACTCACCGCCCGCGACGACATCATCAGCCTCGCGGGCGGGCTGCCCGACGCGGCCCTGATGCCGCGCGAACGCATCGCCCTCGCCGCCGAGGCCGCGCTGCGTGACCCCGCCGTCCTGCAGTACACGGAGTCGTCCGGCTGGCCGGCGCTGCGCGAGGTGATCGCGGCCCGCGAATCCGCCGAGATCGGCCGCACAGTTCCCGTCGACGAAGTCTTCATCACCCACGGCTCGCAGCAGGCGCTCTCGCTTCTGGCCGAAGTCCTCCTCGATCCCGGTGCCCTCGTCATCGTCGAAGACCCCGCGTATGTCGGTGCGCTGCAAGTGTTTCGAGCCGCGGGTGCCCGAATCGTCGCCGTCCCCCTGGATTCCGACGGCATGCGCCTCGACATCCTCGAAGACCTGCTGGCCGCGGGTGAACGCCCTGCGCTCGTGCACACCGTGTCGAACTTCCACAACCCCGGCGGCGTCACCCTCGCGCCGCAACGCCGCCGCCGGCTCGCGGAACTCGCTGAGGCGCACGGCTTCTGGGTCATCGAAGACGACCCCTACGGCGAACTGTGGTTCGACCAGCCCGCCCCCGCACCGGTGGCGTCGTACTCACCCCAGGTGATCCGCCTCTCCAGCGTCTCCAAGATCCTGTCTCCCGCCCTGCGCGTCGGCTGGATGATCGCCCCCGACAGAGTCGCCCGCGCGGTGGAACTCCTCAAACAAGGCGCCGACCTCTGCGGATCGTCGCTCACCCAGCAGATCACCACCGACCTGCTGACCGACACCACGTGGCTGGCAGCCCACATCGATGCGATCCGCACCACCTACGGCACCAGAGCCCGAGCCCTGACCACCGCCCTGCGCACCACCTTCGCCGACCGCCTCCACTGCACCGACCCCACCGGCGGCATGTTCATCTGGGCCGAATTCACCGACAACACCAACACCGCCACCCTCCTCCCCACCGCCCTCGACGCCGGCGTCGCCTACGTCCCCGGCGCAGCCTTCGCCGTCTCCAGCACCGCCGACAGTTCCCTCCGTCTCTGCTTCACCACCTCCGACGAGGCCACCCTGACCGAAGCGGTCAACAGGCTGTCGTCGGCGATCGGCTAGCGACCGGCGCGCACCGGGCAGAACTTCCCAGCGCTCCGTGGCTCAGCCGAGGTATGGGCGCGGCCGTCGTTCGGCGAAATGCTCGAGTCGCAGGCGGACGGTGGGATGCATCGGTAGATCATCCAGCTCGTCCGGTCCGACGAAGCGGACCTCGGTCGACTCGCTGCTGACAGCGAGCTCGCCGCCCACCACTCGACCGAAATAGGTGACGGCGAATTCCTGTCGCACCTCGCCGTCCGAGTACTCGATGACATGCTCCGGGTCGGTGTAGATCCCCAATAGTCCTGTGATCACGGTGTCGAGGCCGGTTTCCTCTTTTGTCTCGCGTACGGCGCACTCTTCGAGCGTCTCGCCGATCTCCATCGCGCCACCCGGCAGCGACCATTTTCCGGAATCGCCCCTGCGCTGCATCAGGATTCGGCTTTCGCCATCCACGACGAGCATGGAACCGCCAGGCACCAGGCTGTTCGCTTTCGGCGCGTGGGGATCGCGGTAGTAGTCACGCCGTGAGCTCACGCGAGAGTCCTTCTGGGTAGTGGGTTGCCGAACCCCAGATCTGTTCGAATTGCTCGGCGAACGAGGTGAATATTCCGTGGGGGGACAGCTTCCGCAGGTGTAGCGCCGGGTGCTGATACCCGCGGGCCCGAATGAGGTAGGGGGTCACGATCATCTGGTCGTCGAACCGGAACACCGAGTTGTAGAGATGGGTGGTGTGCAGACCGATATCGCAGCCGGGGGTATCGGTCAGCTCACCCAACATATTCAGTGCATTGCGGATCCGGCCGGGCAGCGTCCCGCTCATCTGCTCCAGCGCATCACGTTCGGCGACATGGGGGGCAGTCAGGGTCTGCGAAAGCCATTCGAATGCGAGTTCCGTCGCGGCACTTCGATGCGAGGATGTCCGCGGCGTCCGGAAGGAGTTCCAGCACAAACGGGTAGGCGTATCCGGCGATGTCGATCTGTTCGTCGGCGCCGAGAAGCAACGAAGTCCACAGCTCATTGGGAATGTCGGCCCGGTGTGCGTAGGCAGACTGAACCTCGGCGGTGGCTGAGGCCCCGGGCGTGAGGTCGGGCCGCGTCTGCGGCCACAGAAGGTCTTCGGACTCGTTGAGAACCCGCGCGACAGCGGCTCGCGTTCGACGATGCGGAACCCTGCCCGACAGCCATCGGTTGACGGTCTTCGCGTCGACGTCGACGGCCTCGGCCAGCGCGGCCGAGTCCAGCCGCGCGCACAGCATCGCCGAGTGCAAACGCTGGGTCATTCCTGAACCATACGGCGCCTTTTCGGGACGTGCAGGACCTTTCAAATGTCCACTGAAACGTCCTAGGCGTGGTTCAGGTGCGCATCGTATTCCCATAGTTTTCGGTTTCAGCGGACCTGATCCCAGCGGAGGAATGACAGATGACAACACTGCTCGACCAAGCGCTCGTCCTGCGAATCCTGCACCCGGGCGGACAGCTCACCGACCACCAGATCACCGCTGAGACCGCTGTCCCCCTCCGCCGAACACGACGTGCTTTGCGCACGTTGCACGGCAACGGATTGCTCCGACAGGTCTCATACCGGCAGGCCTGGGAGCTGTCGCCTTGCGGATGGCGGCGGAGGAGGAGTTTGACCGAGCGACCGGGATGACGACCTGAAGTCTGTGCCTATCGGAATCCTCAGACCCAGTTGTAGGTGCGTTCTACGGCTTTGTTCCAGTCGGCGTAGCGGTGGGTGCGTTCGGCTTCGGGCATGGAGGGGGTCCAGGTCTGGTCCGCTATCCAGTTGGCTCGGAGGTCTTCGAGGTCGGACCAGTAGCCGACGGCCAGGCCGGCGGCGTAGGCGGCGCCGAGGGCGGTGGTTTCGCGGACAACGGGGCGGACTACCGGGACGTCGAGGATGTCGGCTTGGAATTGCATGAGGAGGTCGTTGCCGGTCATGCCGCCGTCGACTTTGAGGGTGGTGAGTTCCAGGTCGAGGTGTTGGGCGGCGGCGTCGGCGCGCATGGCGTCTACTACCTCGCGGGTTTGGAAGGCGGTGGATTCCAGTGCTGCCCTGGCCAAGTGGGCCTTGGTGACGAAGCGGGTCAGGCCTGCGATGACGCCGCGGGCGTCGGGACGCCAGCGGGGGGCGAACAGGCCGGAGAAGGCGGGGACGAAGTGGGCGCCGCCGTTGTCTTCGACGCTGCGGGCCAGCGGTTCTACTTCTTCGGCGGAGGAGATGATGCCGAGGTTGTCGCGCAGCCATTGGACCAGCGAGCCCGTGACCGCGATCGAGCCTTCGAGGGCGTACACCGCCGGCGCGTCACCGAGTTGGTAGCAGGCGGTGGTGAGTAGGCCGTGCTTGCTGAACACCGGCGTGGTGCCGGTGTTGAGCAGCATGAAATTGCCTGTGCCGTAAGTGTTCTTGGCTTCGCCGGGGGACAGGCATGCTTGGCCGAAGGTGGCCGCCTGCTGGTCGCCGAGAATGCCCGCGACCGGGATGCCCTCGAACGGGCCGGAGGTGATGTCGGCGTAGACCTCCGACGAACTGCGGATCTGTGGGAGCAGCGACATCGGAATGTCGAAATCGGCGCAGATCTGTGGATCCCATTGCAGGGTACGAAGATCCATCAGCATGGTGCGTGAGGCATTGGTGACGTCGGTGAGGTGTTCACCGGTCAGCTTCCACAGCACCCAACTGTCCATGGTGCCGAAACAGAGATCGCCCGCTTCGGCGCGTTCCCGCACGCCGTCGACATTGTCGAGGATCCAGCGCAGTTTCGGACCGGCGAAATACGTCGACAGCGGAAGTCCGGTGCGGTCCGCATAACGCTGCGGCCCTTGATCACCCGCGAGTTCGGCGCACAGTCGATCGGTGCGGGTGTCCTGCCACACGATCGCGTTGTACACGGGATCGCCGGTCGCCCGATCCCACACCACGGTGGTCTCGCGCTGATTGGTGATCCCGACCGCGGCCAGATCCCCGGCCGAACACCGGCTGTTGCCCAGCGCCGCACCGAGCACCGACTCGGTATTGCGCCACACCTCCGCCGGATCGTGCTCCACCCAGCCGGGCTTGGGGAAGATCTGCCGATGCTCCCGCTGCGCGGTTCCGACGATCCGACCCTGCCGATCGAAGATGATGCACCGACTCGAAGTCGTGCCCTGATCGATGGCAGCCACATAGCGACGCATTGATGCAGGTTACCGAAAGCGGAGCCGGCGACCGCAAGATTTGTGGTCGGCGACGAATTTCGGACCCACGCCTCGCCGCGCACGTCCCCAGCGACGAGTGCGGACTACGTTTAGCCTGTACGCAGCGGCGCCGGGAACGCGGCGTCTGGCCCAACTGTCGGCTGGGACCGGCCGGAATCGGTCGGCGGCGAGGAGTCGAGCATGTCGCAGACACCGGAGTTTCCGTTCCTGCACCCGGGAGAGTTGGTCGCGGGCGGGAAAAGGGATCGGCTCGGACCCGGCGATCTGGGGCCAGAACATCGGCGTACCGCCTGGGAGCGGCTGGGTAAGGATCGGTTCGACGTCCTGGTCGTCGGCGGCGGCGTCGTAGGCGCCGGTATCGCGCTCGACGCCGCGACACGGGGGCTGTCGGTCGCGCTGGTCGAGGCCCGCGATCTCGCGTCGGGCACGTCGAGCCGCTCGTCCAAGATGTTCCACGGTGGCCTGCGCTACCTGGAACAGCTCGAATTCGGCCTGGTCCGGGAAGCGCTGAAGGAACGTGAGCTGGCGTTGTCGACGCTCGCGCCGCACCTGGTGAAGCCGCTGCGGTTCCTCTATCCGCTGACACATCGCGTGTGGGAGCGGCCCTACGTTGCCGCGGGCCTGACCCTGTACGACACCATGGGTGGCGCGAAATCCGTTCCAGGACAGCATCATCTGACCCGGCACGGCGCGATGCGGCTGGCGCCCGGCCTGCGTCGGGATTCGATGATCGGCGGCGTCACCTACTACGACACCGTCGTCGACGACGCCCGCCACACCATGACGGTCGCCCGCACCGCCGCGCACTACGGTGCGGTCATCCGCACCTCCACGCAGGTCGTCGGATTCCTGCGCGAAGCCGACCGGGTCGTCGGGGTGAAGCTGCGTGACACCGAGGACGGGCGCACCGGCGAGGCGCGCGCGAATGTGCTGATCAACGCGACGGGCGTGTGGACCGATGAGGTGCAGAGTCTGTCGCGCCAACGCGGCCGATTCCATGTGCGCGCGTCCAAAGGTGTGCACATCGTGGTGCCGCGCGACCGCATCGTCAGTGATGCCGCCATCATCCTGCGCACCACCACCTCGGTACTGTTCATCATCCCGTGGGGCGCGCACTGGATCGTCGGTACCACCGACACCGACTGGAATCTCGACCTCGCCCATCCCGCGGCGACCAAGGCCGATATCGACTACCTGCTCGACCGGGTCAACGAGGTACTGGTCACCCCGCTCACGCACGCCGATATCGACGGCGTCTACGCGGGCCTGCGCCCACTGCTGGCGGGGGAGAACGACGAAACGTCCAAGCTCTCGCGCGAGCACGCCGTGGCCAGGGTCGCGCCCGGACTGGTGAGCATCGCGGGCGGCAAGTACACCACCTACCGGGTGATGGCGGCGGACGCGATGGACGAAGCCGCACAAGACATTCCGGCACGCGTCTCGCCGTCGATCACCGAGAAGGTGGCGCTGCTCGGCGCCGACGGCTACTTCGCGCTGGTCAACCAGACCGTGCAGCTCGCCGAGCACTACGGCATCCACCCGTACCGGATGACGCACCTGCTCGACCGCTACGGCTCGCTGGTCGACGAGGTGCTCGCGATGGCCGCGGGCAAACCCGAACTCCTGCAACCGATTACCGACGCACCGGCCTACCTGCAGGTAGAAGCGGTCTACGCGGTCGCCGCGGAGGGCGCGCTGCACCTCGACGACATCCTGGCCCGTCGCACCCGGATCTCGATCGAATACTCCGATCGCGGCGCGAACTGTGCCGAGCAGGTCGCCCACCTGGTGGCACCCGTTCTCGGGTGGGACGCGGACGAGATCGACCGCGAGGTGTCCACGTACCAGGCGCGCGTACGGGCCGAGATCGAATCGCAGACCCAACCCGACGACACGTCGGCCGACGCGCTGCGGGCCGCCGCTCCGGAGCCGCGACCGCAGTTGCTGGAACCGGTGCCACAGGACCGCTGAACCTCAGACCGGGTCGATGCGGGCTTTGAGCAGGCAGAACTCGTTGCCCTCGGGATCGGCCAGCACATGCCATTGCTCCTGGCCGGTCTGCCCGATGTCGGCCGGGCGCGCCCCGAGCGCGAGCAGGCGTTCGAGCTCCGCGTCCTGATCGCGGTCGGTGGGGTTGACGTCGATGTGCAGGCGGGATTTCCCCGGCTCGGGCTCTTGCCTGCGGCTGAGGATGATCGTCGCCTGCGGACCGCCGAACCCTGTGCGCGGGCCGATCTCCAGCGTGCCGTCGTCCTCGCGATCGAGTACGACGAAGTCGAGTACCGCGCACCAGAATTGGGCCAGCGCCTCCGGGTCGCGGCAACCGAGCACGAGCTCACTGATCCGACATGCCATCACGAAACCTGCTCTCTACCGGGTAGCGTCGCCGAACTTCCCTGGCCCGCAGCGGAAAACAATCCCGAGATCGTATCGGACGAGCAGCTGTCCAGCGACGGGTTTCACGGAGGGGGCTGGCAGTTCGGGCAGAAGAAGATGCCACGTTCGCGCTGAGTGATGCGGTCGGCGGGGTCGTCTTCGCCGAGCAACTGGGAAGCGATAGGGGTGCCGCAGCGGGGGCAGGAACGACGAGTGCGGCCGTAGACCATGGCGCGCCACGGTGGTTGGTGTGCGGCTTTGCCGAGAACGCGGTGCGCTTCGTCGACGAGCGCCACGAGATCGGGGATGTCGCCGACCGGGGTAACGGGGTGGACTTTGCGCAGGAAACAGATCTCGCTGCGGTAGATGTTGCCGATGCCCGCCAGATTGCGCTGGTCGAGCAGGGCGAGACCGACGGCGCGACGCGGGTATTCGGTGAGCCTGCGCAAGGCCTCGGCCGCATCCCAATCCGGGCCGAGGAGATCGGGGCCGAGGTGGTCGATGACCGTGTGTTCGTCGGCGCGCAGCAGTACCTGAACCTTGCCGAGCGAGAAGCCGACGGCCTCGACCTCGTCGTTGGCAAGCACCACTCGCGCGGTGACCGCGGGTTTGGTCCAGCGCTGGCCGCGGTGGAACACCCGCCACACGCCTTCCATCTTCAGGTGGGTGTGGATGCTCACGCGGTCGGTGCGGATGAACAGGTGCTTGCCGTAGCTGACGACCTCCTCGACACGTTCGCCGACCAGATCCACGGTGGCGTACCGCGGAACCCGGAAATCGCTGCGGGTGAGCGTTTTACCGACCAACGCCGTGCGCAGGCGCTGCGCGGCGCGGAAGACGGTATCGCCCTCGGGCATTCGACTACACCTGCCTGCGCAGCCGCAGGCCGCTCGGGGTCATCGAGAAACCGGCTTCGGTCAGGACTTCGGCGAAGAGGTTGCCGTGCACAGTGTCTCCATTGATCTTGTCGATCACCAAGCTGTCGACCCGGCGATCGCGTACCAGCCCGGCCAGCGCGAACGCTGCCGCCCGGCGCAGGCCGATGTCCTCGGTGAAGCTGAGCAGAGTCTTGCCGCCACGCTCGGAGTAGAGCACCAGTTCGCCGCCGACCATCACCACCAACGCGCCCGCTTTGCGGCCCGGCCGATGACCGCCTTCGGCGTCGCCCTTCGGCCACGGTAGTGCGGCGCCATAGGGGTTGGCGGGGTCGCATGCCGCGAGGGCGAGCGCGACGCCCGCTCTGGTGGTGTCACGGTCGGTGTCGAACGAGCGCAGGCGGTCGACGGTGTCGGTGGTGGAGAACTGGGCGCCGCCGAGCGTGTCGACGAAATAGCCGCGCCTGCACCGGCCGCGGTCCTCGAACTCGGTGAGCACCCGGTACATCAGCTGGAAACCGCCGGATATCCCTTCGTTCTGTACCGAACCGCGAGTCAGCACGCCGTAGCGTTCGATCAGCTGATCGGCGGTGGCATGGGCGCGAACGGTGTTGTCCTGCACGCGTTCGGGCAGGATCGACCAGCGTCCCGCCACTGTGGGCGGACCGGACCGGGTCGGCATCGCCGGTCGCGGCAGGTACGCACGGCCGCGGGGCGAGCGGCGCGGGGTGCGGTGCGCGGTGGTGGCGCGGGCGGTGCCGGACAGCAGGGCGCGCACCGGGGCGAAGGTGTCACCGGAGACATAGCCGGCCCAGACCAGCTGCCACAGGGCCTCCCCGGCGGCTTTGTCGTCGAGCAAGCCCGCGGAATCGGCGAGTTGGCGAAAGAAATAGGCGCCGCCGCCGCGCAAGGTGGATGGCAGCCGCTGGACACGGTTCGCGGCGCCGGGATCGGGTGCGTCGAGATCGACCACCGGCCACGGTTCCAGGTTCGCGCCGAGTGCGGCCAGGACACCGAGCTGGATGTCGGTGGGGTCGATGTCGTCGGCGGGAGGCAGGGTGAAGGGCGCCTGGTCGGCCAGGTGGAGGGCGACCCAGCCGTCGCGGGCGGTGATCGCGCCGTGGCCCGACCACACCACCTCGCCGGTCGCCATCAGCTCGTCCAGCATGGCGGGGGAGTAGTCGCGGACTCGGGTGGGCAGAATCAGCGACTCCCAGGCCGAGGCCGGAATCGGCACGCCCGCGAGCTGTTCCACCACTGTCGCCACGCCGTCGACCCCGCGTAGCTCGCCGGATCCGACGTGCTGCCAGGACGGCAGGAACCGAGCGAACGCGGCGGTGGACACCGGCTCGACCTCGTGCCGCGCGGCAGCCAGTGAACGGCGGCGCAATCGACGAAGGACCTGGGCGTCACACCACTCGCCACCAGCGGTGTCCGGCGTGAATTCACCTTCCACCACGCGTTTCTCGGCGAGCAATCGGTGCAGCGCTGTCGCGGCGACGGCCGTTCCGAGGCCGAAGCGGTCGGCGACCGCGGCGGTGGTGAACGGTGCGTGGGTGCGCGCGTAGCGCCCGACGAGGTCGCCGAGCGGATCGGGCACCGGTTCGATGAACGCGGCGGGCACTCCGATCGGCAAAGGCACTCCGAGCGCGTCCCGCAGACGAGCGGCGTCCTCCACCGCCACCCACCAGGTACGACCCGCGAACGAAACCTCCAGCGCCCGACGCGAATCCCGCAGTTCCGCGAACCACGCGGGCGCATCGGAATCGGCGAGTAGATCGCCGTCGGCAGACTCGAATACCTCACCCGGTGTGCTGTGCGAGGGTTCGTCGGGTGCGTGGGCGCCGGTCTCCATCGCTTCGGCGTGGCGCGCGGCGGATGCGGTGCCGGGGCGGGGAACGCAGCGAGCCGCGACTTCGGTGGGCGTGAGTGGGCCGAGCAGCCGGAGCAGGTCGGCCAGACCTTCGGCGTCGCGAGCCAGGCGTTCGGGGGTGAGGCGCTGGAGTTCTTGTTCGGTCAGGGTGATGACGGCGGGGTCGAGGAGTTCGCGCAGCTCGACGCGGCCGAGGAGTTCGGCGAGCAGGCTGGAGTCCAAAGCCAGTGCGGCCGCTCGGCGTTCGGCGAGTGGGCTGTCGCCGTCGTAGAGGAACTGCCCGATGTAGGAGAACAGCAGGGCGCCGGCGAAGGGCGACGGGCTCGCGGTCTCGACCTCGATCAGGCGGATCTCGCGGCGGGCCACCTTGGTGAGCAGGTCGCGCAGGGCGGGCAGGTCGTATACGTCGCGCAGACATTCACGGACGGTTTCCAGCAGGATCGGGAACTGCGGGAATTTGCGTGCCACGTCCAGCAATTGGGCCGAGCGCTGCCGCTGCTGCCACAGCGGCGCGCGTTTGCCGGGGTCGCGGCGCGGGAGGAGCAGCGCTCTGGCGGCGCATTCGCGGAAGCGGGACGCGAAAAGGGCGGAGCCGCCGACTTGTTCGGTGACGATGTCGTCGATCTCGTCGGGTTCGAAGGCGAACAGTTCGGCGCCGGGTGGTTGGTCGGTCGTATCGGGCAGGCGCACCACGATGCCGTCGTCGGAGGCGGTCGGGGCGGCATCGATGCCGAACTGTTCCTGCAGGCGCGCACCCACCGCCAGCGCCCACGGTGCGTGCACCGGGGTGCCGTAGGGCGAATGCAGCACCAGGCGCCAGTCGCCGAGCTCGTCGCGGAATCGCTCCACGACCAGTGTCCGATCGGTCGGCAATTGGCCTGTGGCACTGCGCTGTTCCTCGAGCAGACCGACCAGATTCGCTGTCGCGTTCTGATCGAGTCCGGCGGTGCGCACCAACTGCTCGAGCCGTTCCGCGGGCTTGCTCTGCTCGGCGGTGCGCCCGGCTTTCTTCGAGCCCGGGGCCGGCTTCGTGGGTTCGGTCGAGCCCATGTCCGCCACGATCCGAGACAACTCGTCGGCTGGTACCTGACCGGCCGTGCGAACGAATTCGCCCAGCGCGGCACCCAATTCAGCGGGCCGGCCCAACCCGTCACCGTGCCAGAACGGCAACCTGCCGGGGAGCCCGAACGCCGGTGACACCAGCACCCGATCGAAGGTGATCTCCTCGATCCGCCAACTGGTCGCACCCAGCGCGAACACATCGCCCACGCGCGACTCGTAGACCATCTCCTCGTCGAGTTCGCCCACCCGCGAAGCCTTTTCGCCCACCATGAACACCGCGAACATCCCACGGTCGGGGATCGCGCCACCGGAGGTCACCGCCAGGCGCTGGGCGCCGGGACGGCCGGTGATGGTGCCCGCGTCGCGGTCCCACACCACGCGCGGACGCAGTTCGGCGAACTCGTCGGACGGATAGCGTCCGGCCAGCAGGTCGAGCACCGATTCGTAGGCCGAGCGGGGCAGGTTCGCGTAGCTGCCGGTGGAGCGGACGAGATCGAACCAGGCGTCGACGTCGATGGGTTCGAGCGCGCAGGCCGCCACCGTCTGCTGGGCGAGGATGTCGAGCGGGTGCGCGGGGATCTGGAGCTTCTCGATCTCACCGGTGAGCATGCGCTGGGCGGCGACGGTGCAGTGGATCACGTCGGTGCGGTGTTTGGGGAACAACACGCCCCGCGAGATCTCACCCACCTGGTGTCCGGCCCGCCCGACCCGTTGCAGCCCACTGGCCACCGAGGGCGGCGCCTCCACCTGGACCACCAGGTCCACCGCGCCCATATCGATGCCGAGCTCGAGACTGCTGGTGGCCACCACACAGCGCAGCCGACCGGTCTTGAGGTCGTCCTCGATGATGGCGCGCTGTTCCTTGCTCACCGACCCGTGATGGGCGCGCGCCAGCAGGTGCTCGGCCCCGTGGATCACCTCAGTGGACGGTCCGAGCTGGGCGGGTGGCTTGTGCTCGGTCTCCACCGGCTCGCCGAGCCGGGCGGCGTAGGTCTCGTTGAGCCGCGCGGTCAGCCGTTCGGCGAGCCGCCGGGAGTTGGCGAACACGATCGAGGACCGATGCTCGAGCACCAGGTCGACGATGGCCTCGTCGACATGCGGCCAGATCGAACCCGGCTGATCGGAGTCGCCCCCAGGATCGGTCATATCGGCCACCGGCACCCGCACCGACAGGTCGAAGGTCTTCGGTGCGGGCGGCCGCACAATGGTGATCGGTGCGTTCCCGACCAGGAATCGCCCGACCTCCTCGGGCGGGCGCACCGTCGCCGACAAGCCGATCCGTTGAGCGGGCTTGTCGGTGAGCTGATCCAGTCGTGCCAGCGACAAGGCCAGATGCGCACCACGCTTCGACCCGGCGATGGCGTGCACCTCGTCGACGATCACCGTGTTGACCTGGGCCAGTGTCTCGCGAGCGGCAGAGGTCAACAGCAAGAACAACGACTCGGGGGTCGTGATGAGAATGTCCGGTGGGGTGCGCAACATCGCCCGGCGCTGGGCGGGCGGGGTGTCACCGGAGCGCACCCCCACCGAGATATCCGGTGGGTCGAGCCCCAACCGTTTCGCGGTTTGCGTCACCCCTACCAGGGGTGCCCGCAGGTTGCGCTCCACATCCACAGCCAGCGCCTTCAACGGCGACACGTAGAGCACCGACGTGCCCCGGGACGAGCCCGGCTCGGGTGGGTCCCGGTGAGCCAGTTGATCGATGGCCCACAAGAACGCCGATAGGGTCTTGCCCGATCCCGTCGGCGCGACCACCAGCGTGTTCTCGCCCGCGGCGATGGCATCCCACGCGCCGAGCTGGGCCGACGTCGCGCCGGGGAACGCGCCGTCGAACCACTGTGCCGTCGCGGGGGAGAACCGATCCATAGCACCAAGTGTGCACCGACCCACCGACAACTTCGGCGCCATCACGCACCCCGACCAGCGCGAACACTGCGATGACCGGGGAGGCGCCCAGGCCGGGTTGTGGCGTGGATCGCATTCGTCGCTACCCTCGACTCTCGTGCAAACGGTGCTGAGAGTCGACCTTGTCGGCCATGGCCTTACCGAGGCGGTGCGTAAGGCGCGTTTTCCTGTCGATGAACCCCTCGACGAGTCGGGGCGGGCCGCTGTGCGCGCCTGTGTGCCGCTCGATGAAGCGTTGGTGCGGACAGGACCGGAGCGGCGGGCTCGCGAGACGGCGGAGGAATTGGGTCTGGTCGGCGAACAGGACGTGCGATTACGGGACCTCGATGCCGGGTCGTGGCGGGGCAGTGAGATGGGCAAACTCGCTCAGGACCAGTTGTTCGCCTGGCTCACCGATCCCGAATTCCGTGGGCACGGTGGGGAATCCATCACCGATCTGGTCGAGCGGGTGCGCTTCTGGCTGGCCGAGATCGCCTCGTCGGGTCGTAACACCGTGGCGGTGACGCACCCGGCCGTGGTGCGCGCCGCGCTGCTCGTGGTGCTCGACGCACCGGCGAAGTCGTTCTGGCGCATGGATGTTCCGCCCGCGAGCGTCACCCGGCTGCACTACCGGGGGAACTGGACCCTGCGACTCGGTAACGGATAACGAAGAAGGCCCCGGAGTCGAAACTCCGGGGCCTTCTTCGTAGTAGCGGGAACAGGATTTGAACCTGCGACCTCTGGGTTATGAGCCCAGCGAGCTACCGAGCTGCTCCATCCCGCGTTGCAAATACCACTTTACACGGGGTGGGGTGGAAGGCGAAATCGCTGGCCTGATCAGCCGAAATGGATGCCTTGGGCGAGCGGGAGTTCGGTGGAGTAGTTGACGGTGTTGGTGGCCCGGCGCATGTAGGCCTTCCAGGAGTCGGAGCCCGACTCCCGACCGCCGCCGGTGTTCTTCTCCCCGCCGAAGGCGCCGCCGATCTCCGCGCCCGATGTGCCGATGTTGACATTGGCGATGCCGCAGTCGGAACCGGCGAGGAACTGTTCGGCCTCACGCTGGTCGAGGGTGAAGATCGACGAGGAAAGTCCCTGGGTCACACCGTTGTTCAAGGCGATGGCTTCGTCGAGTTCGTCGTAGGTCAGCACGTAGAGAATCGGCGCGAAGGTTTCCTCGCGCACGAGTTCGGTCTGCGCGGGCATGCGGACGAGGGCGGGCCGCACGTAGTAGGCGTCGGGTCCGAGTGTCTCGACTCGCTCACCGCCGCAGATGATGTCGCCGCCCTCGGCCACCGACCCGACCAGCGCCTTCTGCATCCCGGCGAAGGCGCGCTCGTTGATCAGCGGCCCGACCAGTACGCCGTCGTCGAGTGGATTACCCACGGGCAGTTGGCTGTACGCCGCGGCGAGCCGTTCGACCAGCTGGTCGGCGATCGAACGATGCACGATCAACCGTCGCAGACTCGTACACCGCTGGCCCGCTGTCCCCGCCGCCGAGAAGACGATGCCACGCACCGCCAGTTCCAGATCGGCGCTCGGCGCGACGATCGCGGCGTTGTTTCCACCCAGCTCGAGCAGGCACCGGCCGAAACGTCCGGCCACCCGCGGGGCGACGGTGGCGCCCATCCGCACCGAGCCCGTCGCGCTCACCAGGGCGACCCGGCCGTCGTCGACCAATGCCGAGCCGACGGTCGCGTCACCTTGGATCAGCTGGTGCACTGCGGGATCCGCGCCCACGTCGACCGCCGCGCGACGCAGCAGCGTGTGGCAGGCCAGCGCCGTCAACGGCGTGGTTTCCGACGGCTTCCAGACCACTGTGTCGCCGCACACCAGGGCGATCGCGGTATTCCAAGCCCAGACCGCGACAGGGAAATTGAACGCCGAGATCACCCCGACGACGCCGAGCGGATGCCACGTCTCCATGAGCCGATGGCCGGGACGTTCGGAAGGCATGGTGGCGCCGTAGAGTTGGCGCGAGAGCCCGATCGCGAACTCGCAGACGTCGATCATCTCCTGCACTTCGCCCAGCGCCTCGGGGCCGATCTTGCCCGCCTCCAGGGTCACCAGCTCCGCCAGCTCGTCCTGATGGGCCACCAGCAATTGGGCCAGCCTGCGCACCAGGCCCGCTCGCACCGGCGCGGGGACCGTGCGCCACGCCTCGAACGCGGTTGCGGCGCGGCCGATCGCGGCATCCACGTCGGCGGGGGCGTCGGCGGTCAGCGGCAGCAGGACACCGCCGGAGATCGGCGTGCGCGCCAGTAGCGGGCCGGGCTCCGGCACTGCGGCGCCGAGGCCGTGCAGTAGCGCCCTGGCTCGCAGGGAGAGCTGCTCGGAGAAGTTCACGGTCTGCGTCATCGGTACTCTGCTCACCTTCTGCTGTTTGGTACGACTCACGGAAAAGTTCGGGAGAATTCGGTGGGGAACGGAAAGAAGTTTTCCCCGCGCGAGCCCCACGCTGCGTTAGCCTTCGCTGATGGCGGATACACCGGCTCGACCCCAGCTCGATGACATCGATCGACTATTGATCAAAGAACTGATGGCAGACGGCCGCGCCACATTGTCGAATCTGGCGGAGAAGGCCAGTCTCTCGGTCTCGGCGGTGCAATCGCGGGTCCGCAGGCTCGAAGCGCGCGGCGTGATCCGCGGATACGCGGCGCAGGTCGACCCCGAAGCGCTCGGGCACTTGTTGTCGGCGTTCGTGGCGATCACTCCTCTCGACCCGTCCCAGCCCGATGACGCGCCCGCCTTGCTGCAGCACATCCCCGGCATCGAGGGGTGCCACTCGGTGGCGGGCGAGGAGAGCTACGTCCTGCTGGTGCGGGTGGCCTCGCCTCGGCATCTGGAACATCTGCTGCAGGAGATCAGGGCCACGGCCAACGTGCACACCCGCAGCACCATCATCCTGCAGACATTCTATGACAGGTAGTGATCTTCCGTAATTTGATTCGTGATTCCGTAGAACTTCCGTAAATATTTGCGTATCGTCGGTTTCATGACCATCGAACTGGAGCGCCCTGGCGCGGCGGTCATCCCCGCCGACCGGGTCCACGAAATCCTGTCCTCGCACATCCTCGCGGACGGTTTCGAGCTTGTGCTCGACCTACACGAATCGCACGGTCGCACGCTCGTCGACGAACGCGACGGCACCAGCTATCTCGACATGTTCGGCTTCTTCGCCTCCAACGCGCTCGGGATGAACCATCCCGCGCTGGCCGGCGACGAGAGTTTTCTCGCCGAACTGGCCACCGCCGCACTGAACAAGCCGAGCAATTCCGATATCTACACCGTCGAGATGGCCCGCTTCGTCGAAACCTTCGCCCGCGTGCTCGGTGATCCGCGCTTGCCGCACCTGTTCTTCGTCGACGGTGGCGCGCTCGCGGTGGAGAACGCGCTGAAAGTCGCTTTCGACTGGAAGAGCAGGCACAACGAATTGCACGGTCGCGCACCGGAACTCGGCACCAAGGTGCTGCACCTGACCGGCGCCTTCCACGGGCGAAGCGGTTATACGTTGTCGCTCACCAACACCGACCCGGTCAAGACCGCGCGATTCCCGAAATTCGATTGGCCGCGCATCGACACACCGCACACCTTCGCCGGCCCCGACATCGCCGCCCTCGAAGCGCGGGCACTGGCCCAGGCCGCACAGGCCTTCGCCGACAACCCGCACGACATCGCCTGCTTCATCGCCGAACCGATCCAGGGCGAAGGCGGTGACCGTCATCTGCGGCCGGAATTCCTCGCCGCCATGCAGCGGCTGTGCCATGCCAACGACGCGCTGTTCATCCTCGACGAGGTGCAGACCGGCGTCGGCCTGACCGGAACCACCTGGGCCTTCCAGCAATTGGACGTCACGCCCGATGTGGTGGCCTTCGGTAAGAAGACCCAGATCTGCGGGATCATGGCAGGCGGCCGGGTCGACGAGGTGGTCGACAATGTCTTCCGGGTGAGCTCACGGCTCAACTCCACCTGGGGTGGCAACCTCACCGACATGGTGCGCACCCGGCGCATTCTCGAAGTGCTGGAACGGGATCGGCTGATCGAGGGTGTGGGACCGCTCGGCGCGTTCCTGCTCGACCGGCTCGGCAAACTGGCCGCCGCGCACCCGGACACGGTCAGCGAGGCGCGTGGGCGTGGGCTGATGTGCGCGGTGACGCTGGCGACGCCGGAGCTGCGCGATCGGGTGGTGACGGAACTGCGCGAACGTGAGCACGTGCTGCTGCTCGGCACGGGGGAGCGCGGCATCCGTTTCCGTCCGCCGCTGACTGTCACCGAGGACGAGCTGAGTCAGGCCGTCGACGCCCTCGACGCGGTGCTCACGCGAGAACGTCGGTAACTCACCGGATTTCCGGGCTGGGCCGGCGGCACGATCGCCGTCGGCCCACTTCCGTCTTCGCTCGTCCGTGATCGCAGGACCCAGTCGGCAGATGCGGCGCTGATCAGGCGGACACGGCGGTCAATCCGAGTGCGCCGGCGACGAAGCGGTGGACGGAGGCCAGGCCGGCGGCCAGTGCCTCGTCCTCGCCGGGCCGAGCCCACCCGGTGACCGCCGCGGTGGTGTCGGGGCCGGGCGTCACGCCGATCTCGGCGACCATCTCGGCCGTAGTCGGAACGCAGACCGCCCAGGAGAAGTGCGACTCATCGGCCCACTGCGCCGACCGGGTGGCCACGTAGTCGGGATCGGTGATGCCGCCGTCGGCCAGCGCGGGTCGGTCGTCGATGCGCTCGTCGGCGCGCAGCGCGCGCAGATACCAGGACCCTGCGTTGATCTCGATCGGTTCCACGCGAGCAGCCTAGTGGTTCGATTGCCGGGTCATGCCGTGCGGAGGGTGCCGCCACCGAGCAGGGAGTGAACCGCCGTGCGGCCGATGTCGAGGGCGCGGGTGAGCAGGTCGGTGTCGCGGGCCGCGCTGTCGATGGCGGGGGAACCGGCGGGTGGGTGGACCTGGAGGACGTGATCGCCGAGGCCGTCGAGGTAGCTGTCCTCCATCGCCTGCTGGCCCGGTCGCTTGCTCCACGCCCGGAACGCACCGGGCGCGATGGCACGCATGTAGCCGCCGCCGACCACGCGGTGCAGCAGGGGCGCGGGCGGGCGGACTTCATCGGTCCGGCGGGTGCGCAGGACCAGGGCGTGGGTGGTGCCCGCGGCCACGGCGGTACGAATCGGGACGGTTTCGGTGAGGCCGCCGTCGAAGTAGCTGCCACCCGCGAGGGTGACCGGTGGTCCCGCCAGCAGCGGAAGGCCAGCAGAGGCCCGTAGCGCCGTCATGAGCGTCTGTTTGTCGGTGATGTAGGGCCCGAGGTCCACCGACTGCCCCGTGCGGATATCGGTCGCGATGGGATGGAAGGTGGTGGGGTTGGCCAGGATCGCGGGGAAGTCCATCGGCTCGATGCCGTCGTACACGCGATGCACCAGATAGTTCAGATCGAAGACGGGGCGACCGCGGAAGATGCGCACCGGGTCGACCACGCGGCGCATGATCGCCGGATCGGTCCACGATCGCATCCCCGTCGCCGCGCGCCCGCACAGCAACCAGGCGCCGTTGATCGCCCCGGCCGACGTGCCGTACACGGCGTCGAACACCTTCGCCAGACCCAGCTCCTCGAGCGCCTGCACCATGCCGCTGGAATACACACCGCGGCTGCCACCGCCCTCGATCACCAGCGCGAGACGATTGCCGTCAGTGCGGCTACCGGTTTCCCGGCGAGCCTGGATGACCTCGGCCACCGTTGCCGAACCCGGCGTCGAGAGCGGGTCCAGATCGGTGTGCGCAGTACTGGTCACCCGATCCACGATACGACAGAACTTTCGCCCACACCCTGCGGAGACAGGTGATCTTCGCCGTCCGTTCACCCCTACGAACGCCGACGGGCGCCGGTCAAGAAAAGACCGGCGCCCGTGGGTGGAACTTCTTACTTGATCTCCGCCAGGACCGTGCCCTGCGTGATCGCCGCACCCGCCTCGACGGCGAGCCCGGTGACGACACCGGCCTTGTGTGCGTTGACCGGGTTCTCCATCTTCATGGCCTCGAGCACCACGATCAGGTCACCGGCCTCGACGGTCTGGCCCTCTTCGACGGCGACCTTCACGACGGTGCCCTGCATCGGCGCGGTCACCGCGTCGCCGGACGCGGCACCGGCACCGGCGCCGCCACGCTTGCGCGCCTTCGGCTTCTTGCGCACCACACCGTTGCCTGCCGAGCCGGCCGCACCGCCACCGAGGGTGAACTGACCGGGCAGCGACACCTCGACGCGACGTCCGCCGACCTCGACGACAACCTTCTGCCGGGGCAGATCGTCGTCGTCATCGTCGGAGGCGCCACCGGCGGTGTACGGCTCGACGGTGTTCTTCCACTCGTTCTCGATCCACTTGGTGTAGACGTCGAACTTCTCGCCGTCACCGATGAAGGCCGGATCCTCGATGACCGCACGGTGGAACGGGATCACCGTCGCCAGGCCCTCGACGTCGAACTCGGCCAGCGCGCGACGGGCGCGCTGCAGCGCCTGCTCACGGTTCTCGCCGGTGACGATCAGCTTGGCCAGCATCGAGTCGAACTGACCACCGATGACGCTGCCCTGGACCACACCGGAGTCGACGCGCACACCAGGGCCCGAGGGCTCGCGGTAGACGTTCACCGGGCCGGGCGCGGGCAGGAAGCCGCGACCGGCGTCCTCACCGTTGATCCGGAACTCGAACGAGTGGCCACGCGGGGTGGGGTCTTCCTTGATCGACAGTTCGTCGCCGTTGGCGATCGCGAACTGCTGACGCACCAGGTCGATGCCCGCGGTCTCCTCGGTGACCGGGTGCTCCACCTGCAGGCGGGTGTTCACCTCGAGGAACGACACGGTCTCGCCCTGCACCAGGTACTCCACGGTGCCCGCACCGTAGTAGCCCGCCTCGCGGCAGATGCGCTTGGCCGACTCGTGGATCGCGGCGCGCACCTTGTCGGACAGGAACGGCGCGGGCGCCTCCTCGACGAGCTTCTGGAACCGGCGCTGCAGCGAGCAGTCGCGGGTACCGGCGACGACCACGTTGCCGTGCTGGTCGGCGATGACCTGGGCTTCGACGTGGCGGGCCTTGTCGAGGTACTGCTCGACGAAGCACTCACCGCGACCGAAGGCGGCGATGGCCTCACGGGTCGCCGACTCGAACAGCTCGGGGATCTCCTCGATGGTGTGGGCGACCTTCATGCCGCGGCCACCGCCACCGAAGGCGGCCTTGATGGCCACCGGGACGCCGTACTCCTTGGCGAACGCGACGACCTCGTCGGCGTTCTTGACCGGGTCCTTGGTACCGGCGGCCATCGGCGCCTTCGCCTTCTCGGCGATGTGGCGCGCGGTGACCTTGTCACCCAGGTCGCGGATGGACTGCGGCGACGGGCCGATCCAGATCAGCCCGGCGTCGATGACGGCCTGGGCGAAGTCGGCGTTCTCGGAGAGGAAGCCGTAACCGGGGTGGATCGCGTCGGCGCCGGACTTGGCCGCGGCGTCGAGGATCTTGTCGAACACGAGGTACGACTCGGCAGAGGTCTGACCGCCGAGGGCGAACGCCTCGTCGGCGAGCTTCACGAAGGGAGCGTCGGCATCGGGCTCGGCGTACACCGCGACGCTGGTGATTCCCGCGTCCTTGGCAGCCCGGATCACGCGAACCGCGATCTCGCCGCGGTTAGCTACGAGTACCTTTGTGATCCGTGCGCTGGCATGGCTGGGCACTGAGCCTCCTGTGTGCAATCTTTGGTCGCGTCGGGGAACGGGTCGCCGGTTAGGCCCCGTGCCCGGTATCGACAACTTTCGTCTCGGGCGAGTGTAGGCAGTGTGCCAACCCTGCTCGAACTCGGCTAGCCCTACTGTCGAGTAGGTCGCAGGTCACACTACGCGGCGTCCAGTGATGTGAACATGTTTCAAATGATCTGATTCGCGACACCTGGTTCGGTCCCCGTGGCGATAGGTACGCGTACCGAGTTGCCCCATTCGATCCACGATCCGTCGTAATTGCGCACCGACCTGCGGCCGAGCAGGAATGTCAGGACGAACCAGGTGTGGCTGGACCGCTCGCCCACCCGGCTGTACACGACCAGGTCGTCGGCGGGAAGCGCGCCGTAGACCTCGTCGAGGTCGGCGCGCGAGCGGAAACGGCCGTCGATCGTGGCGGCCGCGGTCCACGGGATGTTCACCGCGGTCGGCACGTGTCCGCCGCGCAGGGCCGCGTACTCCTGGTTGAGCGGCTTGTCCTCGAGCTCGCCCGAGTACTCCTGCGCCGAACGCACGTCGACCAGGGGCTTGCCGAGCCTGCCGAGCACCTCCTCGCGGAACGCGCGCGCGGCCGAGTCGTCGCGCACGACCTCGGGGTAGTCGCTGGGGGTGGGGTAGGGCTGGTCGAAGGTGGTATCGCGTTCCTCGGAGATCCAGGCGTCGCGGCCGCCGTCGAGCAGGCGCACGTCCTCGTGGCCGAACAGCGTGAAGATCCAGGCGGTGTGCGCGGCCTGGGCGTTGCCGCGGTCGCCGTAGATCACGATGGTGTCGTCGCGCTCGATACCCTTGGCGCGCATCAGCTCGGTGAAGCGCTTGCCGTCGACATAATCGCGGGTCACCGGGTCGCTCAGGTCGCCACGCCAGTCGATCTTGACCGCGCCCGGGACATGGCCGATGTCGTAGAGCAGGATGTCATCGTTGGACTCGATGATTCGTAAACCACGCACGCCGATGTTTGCGGACAGCCATTCTGTGGTTACCAATCGATGCGGGACTGCGTAGGAACCGAAGGCGGGGTGCGGATCCGGGGCGACGGGCACGGTGTGGTCCTTCACGCGAGTTGGGTGGGTGCGACCACTGTGTGGTCGCAGCCGATGGTAAGTGTGTGGTGGCACATCACGAATCGACACAATGGGCGAATAAAGCGCACGGATGTCCGATAAAGTCTCTGGAGAGGAGGGGTGAGCTATGTCCGATTCTTGGCCGCGACGGCGACTGCTCGCGATCCTACGTGGCGCCACCGAGCCCCTCGATGCCCAGGAACTGGCCCGCATCACCGGACAGCACGTCACCACCGTCCGATTCCACCTCGATGTCCTCACCCGTGAATCGCTGGTTCGCCAGTTCCAGCAACCGCCACGCGGCCGCGGCCGCCCGCGCATCGGCTATCGCGCGGTGCAGCGCTCGGTGGGATATCAGGAGCTCGCGCAGGTACTGGCCGACCATCTCGGTCCCGATCCGGTCGCCCGATCCGCCGCCGCCGTGGCCGCGGGCCGCGCGTGGGGTGCGCGGATGGACATCGGCACGCAGCAGGTGGAAACCCTCGCCGATGCCAGGGACATCACCATGTCGCTGATGTCGGAGCTCGGGTTCGCGCCCGAGAAGGAACCCGCCGGGGAGACCTCGGAGCACGTCCAGATCAACCTGACGGCCTGCCCGCTGCGGGAACTGGCCCGCTCACACGCCGAGGTGGTGTGCGGTGTGCACATGGGTCTCATGCGGGAGGTGCTCGAACGCAACGGCGCTCGTGGCCGGGTGGACGTGCAGCTGCACCCCTTCGTCGAGCCCGAGCTGTGTACGGCCCGGCTCGATCTGACCATGACCGCGCCCGACCGCACCCCGGCCATGGAGCCGGGGGATCAGCACGTGATCGCGCCGTCAGTCCCGCGGATCCCGCCACAGCTGCGTGACACCGACACCGACGTCTTCGAGCAGTCGGCGCAACAGCGGTAAACCGATCCCGATGACGCTGGACGGATCGCCCTCGATCCGGTCGACGAACCAGCCGCCCAGCCCGTCCAGGGTGAACGCGCCCGCGACCTTCAACGGCTCGCCCGACGCGATGTAGGTATCGAGCTCATCCGGCGTCGGCTTCGCGAAATGCACCGTGGTACTGCTGCATTCGGCCGACTCGGCGACGATCTCGCCGTCGCGCAGCCGCAGCACGCAGTGCCCGGTGATCAGATCCGCGCTGCGGCCCGCCATCGTGGCCCAGCGCTCGCGCGCCACCTCCGGGGTGTGCGGTTTGCCCTGGAGCTGCCCGTCGACGAGCAGCATCGAATCGCAGCCGACGACGACACAGTCGGCACCGAATTCGGGAATCGACGCGGCGACGTCGGCCGCCTTGGCGCGAGCCAAGGCGACGACGACATCGTGCGAGGAGGTACCGGCGGGCAGTGCCGCCGATACCGCGTCCTCGTCCACGCCCGAGACCCGCACCACGGGATCAATTCCCGCGGTGCGCAGGATCCCGAGCCGTGCGGGCGACGCGGACGCCAGAACCAGCCTGGTCGCCGCAGCGCCGGTTTCGGTCACCTCAGCGCAGGTGCGACAGCATCGGGTACACGTACGGTGAGAACGGGTTCGTGCCCCGATGCATCATCGTCGATGTGCCCCATGCGTCGGCCGGTCCGTTCGATCCGCCGACAGGCGCGTTGGCCGCCGCCGCGCTCAGAACGGCGACCAGAGCCGCGATGTCCTGATCGGTGGGCGAACCCTTGAGAATGCGGAACAGCGGTTCGCCCGCGGCGTCGACGGTGGCCTGCGCCGCCGTGTCCGCCGGCAGTTCGACCTCTTCGACGAGCGGTTCGACGACGAGCTCGAGCTCGGCGACTGTCAACACGTCTTCTTCTGCCACAGTTGTCACAGTGCCAGATCCTTCCTGCACTTACTTCGCTTCACAGCGCGGTTGCCGCGATCATTCCCGGTGTGGCCGCACCGATCAATAGTTGTCTTCCACAACAAGTGTGCGCGGCCTATCCGGGATATCGCGTTTTCAGAGCGGAATGTTGCCGTGTTTCTTCGGCGGCATGGTCACCATCTTGCGCTCGAGCAGCCGCAGCGCCGACACGATCTGGCCACGGGTGTGCGAGGGCGGGATGACCGCGTCCACGTAGCCGCGCTCGGCGGCGACGTACGGGTTCACGAGAGTGTCCTCGTACTCGTTCTGCAGCTCGAGGCGCAGCGCATCGACGTCGTCGCCGTTCTTGGCGGCATCGGCCAGCTGCTTGCGGTAGACGAATCCGACGGCGCCGGAGGCACCCATCACGGCGATCTGGGCGGTGGGCCACGCCAGGTTCACATCGGCACCCATGTGCTTGGAACCCATGACGTCGTAGGCGCCGCCGTAGGCCTTGCGAGTGATGATCGTGATCTTGCCCACAGTGGCCTCACCGTAGGCATAGAGCAGCTTCGCGCCGCGGCGGATGATGCCGTTGTATTCCTGGCCGGTGCCGGGCAGGAAGCCGGGCACGTCGACCAGAGTGATGATCGGGATGTTGAAGGCGTCACAGGTGCGCACGAAGCGCGCGGCCTTCTCCGAGGCGTCGATATCGAGGCAGCCGGCGAACTGGGTCGGCTGGTTGGCGACGATGCCGACGCTGCGCCCGTCCACTCGACCGAAGCCGCAGATGATGTTCATCGCGCGCTCGGCCTGGACCTCGAGGAACTCGTCGTCGTCGAGCAGACGGCGGATGACCTCGTGCATGTCGTAGGGCTGGTTCGGCGAGTCCGGGATGATCGTGTCGAGCTCGATGTCCTCGTCGGTGAGGGACTCCTCGATCGCACCGTTGATCGGGTCGGTCGGCGCGTGGCGCGGGGACTCGGCGCGGTTGTTGCTCGGCAGGTAGCCCAGCAGCTCCTTGACGTAGTCGAGGGCGTCCTGCTCGCCGGAGGCCACGTAGTGGGCGACACCGGACTTGACCATGTGGGTGTGCGCGCCACCCAGGTCCTCCATCGAGACCTCTTCGCCGGTGACGGTCTTGATCACGTCGGGACCGGTGACGAACATCTGCGAGGTCTGATCGACCATCACCACGAAGTCGGTGAGCGCGGGGGAGTACACGTGACCGCCCGCGGCGGCGCCCATGATCAGCGAGATCTGCGGGATCACGCCGGAGGCCTGCACGTTGCGGTGGAAGATCTCGCCGTAGAGCCCGAGGGAGACGACGCCCTCCTGGATCCGCGCGCCGGCGCCTTCGTTGATGCCGACCAGCGGACGGCCGGTCTTGATCGCCAGGTCCATCACCTTGACGATCTTCTCGCCGTAGACCTCGCCGAGGGATCCACCGAACACGGTGACGTCCTGGGAGAAGATGCACACGTCGCGGCCGTCGATCGTGCCGTAACCGGTGACGACACCGTCACCGAGCGGGCGGTTGTGCTCGAGGCCGAAATTCACGCTGCGGTGCTTGGCCAGGGCGTCGAGCTCGACGAAGGAGCCTTCGTCGACCAGGGCGAGGATGCGCTCGCGCGCGGTCATCTTGCCCTTGGCGTGCACCTTGTCGACCGCGGTCTCACCCATCGGGTGTTGCGCTTCTTCCAGCCGATTCCGCAGATCAGCCAGCTTCCCGGCGGTGGTGTGGATATCGGGGGTGCCCGCCGATTCCGATGCGGGCTGCTGCTGGACACTCGTCATGGGTTGCGAGTGTAACGAGTGACACCTTCGCGCACCACGGCAGTCTCGCTTACCGGCCAGTAGAGAAACCCCAGCTAGGTATGGTCATGATCGTTCACAGAGAACTCCAGTAACGTGCCGAGAATGAACAGGCCACCCATCGATGTACCGCGTCTGCGCAGCTCGCAGGGACTGTCGTTCTACGACCGGATCGATGTAGTCGAATCGACCGGATCGACCAACGCCGACCTGGTCGCTCGCGCCGCCGACCCGTCCGCCGACCGTCAGGCTCTGCTCGCCGAGGAACAGGTGAGCGGTCGCGGCAGACATGCCCGCGCGTGGGTGAGTCCGCCCCGGGCGCAGATCTCGTTGTCGATCCTGGTGCGCCTGCCCGGCATCGACCCCGCCGCGCTCGGCTGGTTGCCGTTGCTCACCGGCATCGCGGTGGTCGACGCGCTGCGCGGCACGGCCGGTGTCGCACCGGAATTGAAATGGCCCAACGATGTCCTGCTCGACGGCCGCAAACTCGCGGGCATCCTGGCCGAGGTCGCCGCGACCGGAATCGCGCCCGCGGTGGTGGTCGGCATCGGGATGAACGTCGACCTCGCCGAATCGGAACTGCCTGTCGCCCACGCGACTTCGCTGAGCTTGGCCGGTGCCCAGAACGTCGACCGCACCGCGCTGGTCGCGGCGATCCTGGCCGAGTTCTCGCGCCGCTTCACCGCGTGGGAGCGGTCGGGCTGGGACACCGTGGATCTGGTGGCCGAATACCGTGAGCGGTGCGCCACCATCGGCATGGAAGTGCGTGCCGAACTGCCCGGCGGGACGGTGCTCACCGGGGTGGCGAGCGATGTCGACGACACCGGGCGGCTGCTCATCGGTGAGCGGGCGGTGTCGGCCGGCGACGTTTCCCACCTGCGCGGACAGTACTGACGACGGGCCCGAAGCCGGGCCCGTCGTCGAGACGGATCAGCGTGCGCCCGCACCCGCGGTCGCGCGCTCGGCCACCTCGCGCTCGCGCGCCAGCAACCGGTCGCGCTGCTCCTCGAACCGCAGCACGTCCTTCTCCAGCTTGTCGATGAACAGCGCGAGGTCATCGCGAGCGGCCTCGCCGCGCGCACCGAAGTCGTTGCGGTCGAAGACGTTCCACTGCTTGAGTACCGGGCGCACCACCTCGTCGAGGTGCTGGCGCAGGTCGTAGATGCCGTGCTTGGCCATCAGTACGCCGTTGCGTCGCCAGTTGGGCATGCCCGCGCCCGGCATCTGGAAATTGGTGAGCACCTTGGTGATCGCGGGCATCGCCTGGTCGGGGGCCAGGTCGAGGGCCGCCGCGCACAGGTTGCGGTAGAAGATCATGTGCAGGTTCTCGTCGGTGGCGACGCGGGCCAGCATCTTGTCGGCGACCGGGTCGTCGCACACGCGACCGGTATTGCGGTGGCTCACCCGGGTGGCCAGCTCCTGGAACGTCACATAGGCGACGTTCACCAGGAATCCACCCCAGTTCGCCGGTGCGTGCGCGCCCTGGGTCATGTGGACCATCCGCGCTTCCTCCAGCGCCACCGGGTCGACGCCGCGGGTGACGACGAGGTAGTCGCGGATCACGATGCCGTGGCGGTTCTCCTCGGCGGTCCAGCGGCCCACCCAGGTGCCCCACGCGCCGTCGAGGGAGAAGTTCTCGGCGATCTCGCGGTGGTAGGACGGCAGGTTGTCCTCGGTGAGCAGATTGGTGATCATCGCCGCCTTGGCGACATCGGTGAGCCTCGATTGTGATGGCTCCCAATCGCTTCCGCCCATGGCGGCGAAATTGCGGCCTTCCTCCCACGGAACGTAATCGTGCGGATTCCAGTCCTTGGCGATGGAAAGGTGCCGGTTGAGGTTCTGTTCGGCCACTGGTTCGAGGGCCGTGAGGATTTCGAGCTGAGTCAGATCTTCGGTCACGCGTGCCTCCACTGTCGGTGTCGAGCAAGCAGATAAGGACAAAACCTGGCATCTAGCGTGTAATCCACAGTATCGCCTCGGCCGTGGCATCGAGAAATGCGGTGCGACTGTCACCGGACTCGATGTGCCAGCGCGGTACTGTCGCATCATGGGTTACCCGGAGGATGTCCTCGCGCCCGACGAGCAGTTGATCCTGCACCGCCACCCGCACTGGAAAATGTTGGTGTGGCCCATCGTCACTCTCATCGTCGTGACCGCGATCGCCGGTTTCCTCGGCGGCTTGGCCTGGCGCAACACCACCGGTCATGTGCGCACGGTGTTGCTGATCCTGATCGGGCTGGCCTGGCTCGGGCTGGTCGCGTGGCGCGTCGTCGCGCGCGTGATCGCCTGGAAGTCGACGCATTTCATCGTCACCGGGCGCCGGGTGCTGGTGCGCCAGGGCGTGCTCACCCACACCGGCATCGACATCCCGCTCAGCCGGATCTCCAGTGTGCAGTTCCGCCACGGCCTGCTGGACCGGGCGCTCGGCACCGGCACCCTGATCATCGGCTCCTCCTCGGAGGAGCCGCTCGAGTACGACGACGTGCCCCAGGTCCAGCAGGTCCATTCGCTGCTCTACCACCAGGTCTTCGAGGCGGGACGTTCCGCCAACGAGCAGCACTGGGGCGGCGGCTACCGGTGAGCTGCCCGTCCTCGCTGATCAGAAACATTTAACCTGTGCAGATGACCGCTGTTCTGCTGGCCGAAGACGACGAGGCGATCGCCGCACCCCTGTCGCGTGCACTGGGGCGTGAGGGCTACACCGTCACCGTCGAACGCTTCGGCCCGGCGGTGTTGCGCCGCGCCCTCGAGGGCAACCACGACCTGCTGATCCTCGATCTCGGCCTGCCCGGCATGGACGGGCTCGAAGTGTGCCGGCAGGTGCGTGCGAGCGGCGCCGATCTGGCCGTGCTGATGCTCACCGCCCGTACCGACGAGGTCGACTTCGTCGTCGGCCTCGACGCGGGCGCCGACGACTACGTGGGCAAACCGTTCCGGCTGGCCGAACTCCTCGCCCGCGTGCGAGCCCTGTTGCGGCGCAGCGGGATCGGGGACGACGCGGTGGAGGTCGGCGCGATCCGGCTCGAACCCGCGGCGCGGCGCGTGCTGGTCAACGGGGCCGAGGTGAACCTGGCCAACAAGGAGTACGAGCTGCTCAAGGTCCTGATCGACCGGGCAGGCCAGGTGGTGGCGCGCGAGACCATCCTGCGCGAGGTCTGGGGCGACGCCGACCTGCGCGGCTCCAAGACGCTCGACATGCACATGTCCTGGTTGCGTCGCAAGATCGGCGACGAGGGCCCGATGGCGGAGCGTCGCATCGTCACTGTGCGCGGTGTGGGGTTCCGGCTCAATACCGACGGACCCACCTCGCACCGAGGCTGACGCCGCAGTGCGCCGTCGCATCCTGCGTTCGATCCTGACCGTGCTGACCATCACCACGGTGGTGCTCGGCGTGCCGCTGATCTACACCGCGTGGCTGTGGGTCGAAGACATCACCCGCAACGATCTGCAGAGTCGCCTCGATCGGATCTCGTCCGAGGTGATCGCCCAGGAACGCGTCGACGGGACCGTCCACGACGGTCTCGACGTGCGCGCCATGAGCGCGCTGGTGCCCGAGGGCGGCAAGCTCACCATCGTCTATCCGGCCCCGCACGACAATGCCGCGCGCACCGATATCGGCGTCGCGGAGGTGGCGGATCCGCTGGTCGAATCGCTGTCGATGGGCACGTCCGGTTCGCTGCGGCTCGAGGTGCCCGCCGGGCCGATGCATTCCCGGCAGGAGCAGGCGGTGGCCGCGGTGGCGCTGGCCGTGCTCGCCTCGCTCGGTGCGGCGTTCTCGGTCGCGGTGGTGACCGCGCGCCGCGTCGCCGACCCGCTGCGTGATGTGGCCGCCAGGGCGGCCCGGCTGGCGATGGGCGACTTCCGGCCCGATCCGCGCCGCCACGGCATCGCCGAACTGGACCGGGTCTCCGATGTGCTCGATTCGGCGACCGTCGAGATCGCGGGTCGCCTGCAACGCGAGCACGCGCTGGTGGCCGACGTTTCCCACCAGCTACGCAGCCGCCTGACCGCCGTTCGCCTGCGCCTGGACGAGTTGTCCACCCACGCCGACCCGGAGGTGGTGCACGAGGCCGAGGAGGCGATGGCACAGGTCGACCGGCTCACCGACGCCATCGACGACCTGGTCCGCGCGTCCCGCGACGAAGACGCCACCGACCGCGACCCGGTGCCGGTGATGGCGGAACTGCGCGGTGTCGTCACCGAGTGGACCCACCCGTTCCACGAGACCGGGCGCGAACTGCTGCTGCTCGGCGACGAGTCCCTGCAGGCCCCGATCACCGGTTCGCGGCTGCGCGAGGCCGTCGCGGTGCTGGTCGACAATGCCCTGATGCACGGCGGCGGCACCTGCACGATCTCGGTGCGCACGGTCCCGACGATGAGCTCTCGCGACCCGCTGATCTGTGTGGAGGTGTCCGACGAGGGCGAGGGGGTGCGCGATGAGCTGGCGCCGCACATCTTCGATCGTGGTTTCTCCGCGGGTGGGTCGACCGGTGTCGGTCTCGCGCTGGCCCGCGCGCTGGTCGAGGCCGACGGTGGTCGGCTCGAGTTGCAGCGTCGCCGTCCGGCCCTGTTCGCGGTGTTCCTCGGTTCCAAGCTCAAAGGCCCGCAGAACGCGACCCTGACCGAGCCGCGCTGACTCAGGATTGGCCGAGGGGCTCTTCTTCGACCAGTTCCTCGAGCTCGGCGACGATCTCGTCGATCTCGTCGGGGAACACCCAGCGCCGCATCGCCCAGAAGCGGAACGCCATCTGCAGCAGGTTGCCGATGATGAACGCGCTGAAGAAATCGGCCACGTTCGCGACGAGGAAGCTCACATGGGGTTCGCGGAGGTCGAGTCCATAGATCGAGATCCACAGCGGGATATTGGCCAGGACCACCCCGATCCCGCTCACTGCGAAGAACAGCAGCGCCTCGTGATGCTTCTCCCGGCCGCCCCGATTCTTGAACGACCATTCTCGATTGAGGATGTAGGAAGCGATCACCGCCACCACGCCCGAGATGATCTTGGCGGTGAGCGGCTTGTCGGCGAGAATCGTCCATTTCAGGAGGTAGTACAGGCCGCTGTCGATCACGAACGTCGTGGCGCCGACGAGGGCGAATTTGATCAGCTCTTTATGCCTGATCGCGATTTCTCGCAGGCGCGGGGGAAGGACGCTGACCACGTCGTCGACGATTGACACGAGTTCTGAGTGTACCGGTCGCAAACATTCGCATTCGACATGACAACATTGCACGACGTGAGTGCACGTTCATTCGATCCGTCAGCCATGCCCACCGTCACGATGGTCGGTGGGGGCCAACTCGCGCGTATGACGCACCAGGCCGCGGTAGCCCTGGGCCAGCGTCTACGGGTGCTCGCCGAGCGGCCGGACGACCCCGCCGCCCAGGTCACCCCCGACGTCGTGTTCGGCAGCCACGACGACCTGTCCGCGCTGCGAAAGGCCGCGCGCGGTTCGCACGCGCTGACCTTCGATCACGAGCACGTGCCGACCGAGCACCTCGAGGTGCTGGTCGCCGAGGGAGTGAATGTGGCGCCGCCGCCGCAGGCGCTGATCTTCGCCCAGGACAAGCTGGCCATGCGGACGAAGCTGTCCGCGCTGGGTCTGCCGGTTCCGGCGTTCGTCGAGGTCGCCGCGCCCGCGGACGCGGTGGCCTTCGGTGACGAGCACGGCTGGCCGTTCGTGCTGAAGGCCGTGCGCGGCGGGTACGACGGTCGCGGGGTGTGGATGCCCGCCGACGCCGCCGAGGCCACCCGGTTGGTCACCGACCAGCTCGCGCACGGTGTGCAGTTGCTGGCCGAGTCGAAGGTCTCGTTGAAGCGGGAGCTGTCGGCGATGGTCGCGCGGTCGCCGTTCGGGCAGGCCGCGACCTGGCCGGTCGTGGAGACCGTGCAGCGCAACGGTCAGTGCGCCGTGGTGATCGCCCCCGCCCAGGACCTGGACGAGGACCTCGCCGCGCGCGCCGAGACCATGGCGCTGGAGCTCGCCGCGGGTCTGGGTGTGGTGGGAGTCATGGCCGTCGAGCTGTTCGAGACCCACGACGGCGAACTGCTGGTGAACGAGCTCGCCATGCGCCCGCACAACTCGGGCCACTGGGGCATGGACGGTGCCTGCACCGGCCAGTTCGAGCAGCACCTGCGCGCGGTCCTGGACTACCCGCTCGGTGATACGACGCCGCTCGCCCCGGTGACGGTGATGGCGAACATCCTCGGTGCGGCCGAGGCTCCCGAGATGTCGATGGACGAACGCCTGCACCACCTGTTCGCTCGCCTCCCCGAGGCCAAGGTGCACCTCTACGGCAAGGGCGAACGGCCCGACCGCAAGATCGGCCACATCAACATCCTCGGCGACGACGCCACCGAGGTCCGCGAAAAGGCCGAGCGGGCGGCGCACTGGATGTCGCACGCCGTCTGGACCGACGGCTGGGACCCGCACGGCGCGTGAAACCGCTTCGACCACAACGCTTTCGACCACTTAAGGAACCCACGTGAGCACCAACGGACCCCAGGTCGGCCTGATCATGGGCAGCGACTCCGACTGGCCCACCATGGAAGCCGCCGCCGAGGCCCTCGCCGAATTCGGCATCCGCTTCGAAGTGGGCGTCGTCTCCGCCCACCGCACCCCCCAGCGCATGCTCGACTACGCCCGTGACGCCGCGGGCCGCGGCCTGAAGGTGATCATCGCGGGCGCGGGCGGCGCGGCCCACCTCCCCGGCATGGTCGCCTCGGCCACCCCCCTGCCCGTCATCGGCGTCCCCGTCCCCCTGAAATACCTCGACGGCATGGATTCCCTCCTCTCCATCGTCCAAATGCCCGCAGGCGTCCCGGTAGCCACCGTCTCCATCGGCGGCGCCCGCAACGCGGGCCTCCTGGCCGCCCGCATCCTCGGCACCTTCGACGAGTCCCTGCGCACCCGCATGGAACAGTTCCAGGCCGGCCTCGAAAAAATGGTCCTCGACAAGGACGAAGCCCTGCGCACCAAACTCCTCGGCTGATCGCGTTTCGGCCACGCCCTTTCAGGGGTGCAGGAAATCGACGAGGGTGTCGATGACCGCGTCGGGTCGGTCGACCTGAACGAAGTGGGAGGTCCGGTCGACGCGCACCATCCGCGCGGACGGCAGGTGGGTCGCGAGTGTGTCGGCTACCCGTGGTGACACGATCGGATCGGGCTCGGTGCCGTAGACGGCGAGCAGCGGTACCGGGAAGCTGTCCAGTGCGCTGAGTGTGCGAGCGAGAGCGGCCAAGTCATCGGGGCGCAGGCCGTCACGCAGATGCCGTACGAAGGCCAGTGAGCCGGCGGCACTCGCCAGCGGGGAACCGTATTCGCTCGCCTCCTCCAGCGACTTCACGGTTTCGTCGAAATAATGCGTGCGGTGGTGTGCCCACCGGTGCGGCTGTCTTCGCACATACGCCGCGAGCCCGGTGGCGACGCCGGGTATCGCCAGCGCGGCGGCGAGCGCGCGGTGCTTGATTTCCGGCAGTAGTGGCGAATGCAGGATCGCCACCTTCCGGAACGCATCGGCGTCGGCGAGCGCGCGGTGCAGCACCGGCAACCCGCCGAGCGAATTGCCCACCACCGCACACCCTTCGATGCCGAGGGTGCGCTGGAACTCGCCCAGCCATTCGCCGATCTCGGCGGAACGGAATGTGGCGCCCGCGGGCGCGTCACTGCCACCGCAGCCCGGCAGGTCTACCGCCACCACACGAAAATGTGCGCCGAGGTCGGCCATGACGTATCGCCACGAGTAGGACGTGGTCATCAGTCCGTGGATGAGCAGCAATGGCGGCCCGGTTCCGGTGGTGCGGTATCGAATGCGAATCCGCCCGTATCGGGACGAGTCCATCGGCAGGTCCACCGGTGGTAGCTGGAGAAAGGAATGCGGGCGGGCGGGTCTGGCGGGAAGATCCCGGAATCGCGCCTGTCGAAAGGGGGTGGGCTGGACGGCTGTGGCCATCGAATGCTCCGATCCTCTGTTATCGTTCGTTCGAACGAACGAACGAATCAACGATAGCGCGGTGCGAGCAGCCGCGGGAAGCGAGACTCATGTCACAGTCGGAGCCCACTCGGGAGCGCATCATCGGGGCCGTCGTTCGGATCATGGGTGCCGACGGTGCGGCAGCGGTGACCAATCGTCGGATCGCCACCGAGGCGGGCATCTCGCTGGGCACCCTCACCTACCATTTCTCGACCCAGCGCGACCTCGTCGAGGCTGGTATGGCCGCCTTCGTCGCCGCGGAGACCGTCAAGTTCACTCAGCTCGCCGACCGCGCCGCCGCGGGTGAGATCGATCTGGCTCAGGCGGGTGAGATCCTCGGCGGCATCGTCACCGATACCGACTTCGGCGGAGACCACCTCGCGTGGTTCGAACTCTTCGTCCAGGCCGCCAGATATCCGGCCCTGCATGCCGCGACCGCTGAATTCTTCGACATCTACGACCGCCTCGCCGTGTCGATCCTGCGCGCACTAGGTGTCGCCGACGCTGAATCGGCGGCGCCGCTGGCGGTCGCGACATTGATCGGCCTCCAGCTGCGCCGTCTCGCGAGTGGTGGATCGCCCGACCAGGTCGTCGGCGGGATGGCCGGACTGGTCGCCGCATTCGGCGAGCAGTCGATGCCGCCGCATTCGCCTGCCTGAATCGCGCCACATGGCAGTGACTACGGTTGTTCCCCGTGGCACACGATGATGCGGCGCAGTTTCGGCTCACGGTGGTTGATCAGGCGTTGCGGTTGTTCGCCGAGCGGGGGTACGAGGCGACGACGGTGGATGAGATCGCGGTGGCGGCGGGGATCTCGCGGCGGACCTTCTTTCGGCAGTTCCGGTCCAAAGAGGATGTGATCTTCGCTGATCACGAGTTCCAGCTGGCCTCGGCGCAGGAATTTCTGGAGGGGGTCGGCGACGGGGATCCGTGGGAAGCGGTGTGCGAGGCCGTGATCGGGGTGTTCGAGCGGTTCACGCAGTGGCGTGACATCGCGGCGCGGCGGTATCAGGTGGTGCGGCGGGTGCCCGCGTTGCGTGAGCGCGAGATCGTCACGGTGTTCCGGTACGAGCGGCTGTTCACCGAGTTCCTGCGCGGCCGGTTGCCGGAGGTGCCCGATCTGGTCAGGGTGCAGTACACGGCCGCCGTCACCGCCACGCACAACTACTTGCTGCGCCGGATGGTGCGCGGCGAATCGGGGGCGGCGGTCGCCGATCTGCGCACTGAACTGGCGATGATCCCGCGTGGCCGCAGGGCGCCGACGGAGTCCGACGACATGGTGCTCGCCGTGTTCCCCCGCGACATGCCGCCACGCAAGGTGGCCGATCTACTCACTGCCCGCCTCGGTAACCTGTGAGCGCCACCCGAGCCGCAGCGTTCGATGGTGACACTGAGTGCCACCCATATATCCGCATGTAGCGATAGAGTGCCGCGCGTATAATCCTCGGTAGATTGGCACTGCGTGCCGATGCCCCACGCGCTGTGACCGCAGCGATCACGACCACGACCAGGAGTGTGCCCCCGATGGCTGGTAACCCCGATTTCGATCTGTTCAAGCTCGAGGACTTCCACGACGAGCTGCGCGGCGCCATCCGCGGCCTCGCCGAGAAGGAAATCGCTCCTTACGCCAAGGACGTCGACGGCAACGCTCGCTTCCCGGAGGAGGCGCTCACCGCGCTGAACGCCGCGGGCTTCAACGCCGTGCACGTGCCGGAGGCCTACGGCGGCCAGGGCGCCGACTCGGTCGCCACTTGTATCGTGATCGAGGAAGTCGCCCGCGTCTGTGGCTCGTCCTCGCTGATCCCCGCCGTGAACAAGCTCGGCACCATGGGCCTGATCCTCAACGGCTCCGAAGAGCTCAAGACCAAGGTCCTGGCCGACATCGTCAACGGCGAGATGGCCTCCTACGCGCTGTCCGAGCGTGAGGCCGGCTCCGACGCCGCCGCGATGCGCACCCGCGCCAAGGCCGACGGCGACGACTGGATCCTCAACGGCTCCAAGTGCTGGATCACCAACGGCGGCAAGTCCTCCTGGTACACCGTGATGGCCGTGACCGACGCCGACAAGGGCGCCAACGGCATCTCCTCGTTCCTGGTCCACAAGGACGACGAGGGCTTCGTGGTCGGCCCGCTCGAGCACAAGCTGGGCATCAAGGGTTCGCCCACCGCCGAGCTGTACTTCGAGAACTGCCGCATCCCCGGCGACCGCATCGTCGGCGAGCCCGGCACCGGTTTCAAGACCGCGCTGCAGACCCTCGACCACACCCGCCCGACCATCGGCGCACAGGCCGTCGGCCTGGCCCAGGGCGCGCTCGACGCCGCGATCGCCTACACCAAGTATCGCAAGCAGTTCGGCAAGACCATCGCCAGCTTCCAGAACACCGAGTTCATGCTGGCCGACATGGCCATGAAGATCGAGGCCGCCCGCCTGATGGTCTACACCTCGGCCGCCCGCGCCGAGCGTGGCGAGAAGAATCTCGGCTTCATCTCCGCCGCCGCCAAGTGCTTCGCCTCGGACGTGGCCATGGAGGTCACCACCAACGCCGTCCAGCTCTTCGGCGGCGCCGGCTACACCACCGACTTCCCGGTCGAGCGCATGATGCGCGACGCGAAGATCACCCAGATCTACGAGGGCACCAACCAGATCCAGCGACTGGTGATGGCCCGCAACCTGCTCAAGGGCTGATTCCTGCACCGACCGGGTGTTCCACAGCGCCTATGCTCCTCGTCCAGGAAGTTTTCGAGGCGTAGGCCGGAACACCCGGTCGATTGCTGTGCGGGCACGTGGATTCGAGTCGGCAGCAGGCGGCATACGTATGTTGGAACGATGACTGTTGACGCACCTGGCGCGCGCCCGAGGGCTGCCGTAGTCGCACAGGATCAGGACATCGCTCTAGCCGCGATCACCGGCGTGTTCGGAAGTCTCGAAGCCGCACTCGCGGCAAAAGATGCCGACGCCTTCGACAGTGTCTTCACCGCCGACGTGGTTTTCATCAACCCGGCGGGCACTGTCTTTTCGAGCTGGGATGAACTGCACGCCTACCACCGGACCGCGATGCGGAACAGCCCGGACGCCGAAGCGAACTACACGATTCTCGCCGCGCGCTTCCTCTCCGGTGGACACGCGATCGTCAATGTCGAGCAGACACTACGCACCCCGAATTTCTCGGTAACCAACCGCGGCACATGGGTTTTCACCGAACACAACGACACCTGGTGGGTCAGTTCGGTACACAACACGAATGTGGCGGGCAGCGCCGAATAGCTGTTACGGGACGAGTTCGGCGTATTCGGGGTGTTCGGCGATGTATTTTTCGACGTACCAGCAGGTGGGGATGATCTGGTAGCCGTGTTCGCGGGAGTCGTCGAGGCCGTATTTCACTACTTCGGCCGCTACTCCTCGGCCCCGGAATTCGGGGAAGGTCATGGTGTGGTGGAAGTCGCGGACCTTGGGGTCTTCGCGTTCGGCGTAGTCGGCGTATCCCGCGAGGACATCGTCGTGGAAGATCTCGTAGCGGGTGTCGGCGACGTTGTGCTCGAGCCTGGTGGTCATGCCTCGGATGCTAACCCGGTCAGAGGACCGCGCCGGGGTTGAGGATGCCTTCGGGGTCGAGTGCGTCCTTGATGCGGCGGGTCAGGGCCATCACGTCGGGGCCGACCTGGTCGGGCAGCCAGGCCTTTTTCAAGCGGCCGACGCCGTGTTCGCCGGTGATGGTGCCGCCGAGGGCGATGGCCAGGTCCATGATCTCGCCGAAGGCGCGGTGGGCACGTGCGGTGTTGTCGGGGTCGGTGGGGTCGTGCACGATCAGCGGGTGGGTGTTGCCGTCGCCCGCGTGCGCGATGACCGAGACGAGCACGTCGTTGCGTTCGCCGATGTCGGTGACACCGGCGATCAGGTCGCCGAGGCGGGGCAGCGGCACGCCGACGTCTTCGAGCAGCAGCGGCCCGATCTTCTCCACCGCGGGGATCGCGAATCGTCGTGCCGCGGTGAAGGCTTCACCTTCGGTGGCATCGGCGGTGTGGAAAACCTCTGTCGCCCCGGCCTTCTCGCACAGTCCCACCATCACCTGTGCTTCGTGCCCGGCGAATTCGCCGGGGGCGTCGGAACGGGCGACCAGCAGCGCGGCGGCGGTACGGTCCAACCCCATCCGCATCTCGTCCTCGACGGCGTTGATCGCGACGGTGTCCATGAATTCGAGCATGGCGGGGCGCAGGGTAGAGGTGATCGTCAGGATCGCGTCGGTCGCCGCGGTGAGCGAGCCGAAACTCGCCACGACGGTCGACTGCGGAGGCTGTGCGGGCAGCAGGCGCAGCGTGAGTTCGGTGATCACGCCGAGTGTGCCCTCGCTCCCGACGAACAGTTTCGTCAGCGACAACCCGGCCGAGTCCTTGAGTCGCGGCCCGCCGAGCCGCACCACGGTCCCGTCGGCCAGCACCACTTCCATGCCGAGCACATAGTCGGTGGTCACGCCGTACTTCACGCAGCACAGCCCGCCGGCGTTGGTCGCCGCGTTGCCGCCGATCGAGCAGATCTCGAACGAGGACGGGTCCGGCGGGTACCACAGCCCCTCCGCGGCGACAGCCCGCTTCACCTCGGCGTTGAGCAGCCCGGGCTGCGCCACCGCGATCCGGGTCACGGTGTCGACGCTGATCTCCCGCATCAACTCGGTGCTGAGCACGATCCCGCCGTCCACCGCGGTCGCCCCACCGGACAGGCCCGTCCCGGCCCCACGCGGCACCACCGGGACCTTGTTCGCGTGCGCCCACCGCAGCGTGGCGGCGACATCGGCGGTGCCGCGCGCCCGCACCACCGCCAACGGCGTGCCCGCGTCGGGATCGCGCGCCCAGTCCTGTCGGTAGCCCGCCAGCAGATCGGGGTCGACGACGACCGCCCCGTCCGACAACGCCGAAATCAACGAATCGAGGTCACCGCTGCGCTCGTCCACCTGTTCACGCTAACCCGCACACCCCGTCAGTCGCGGGCAGTTCGTCCCGGTCGATCGCGCACCGGGCGTTCACGCGAACCGCGCCAGGGCGCGAGAATGCCTGGTGATCGACCGGATGTGATGTGTGCCCGAACAAGGAAATCTACGCATCAATGTGATCTGGCGCGCCCCGTTGGTATATACGCCGTCCAATCCGTCACAATGCCCTGACAGGGTGTGTTCGACGGTGAATCGCCTCGCCGCCCAGCGTGTTTCGAGTTCTGCTCCACGGGTGCGCTCCGCGCGCATCGATCATGCGACGTTGTTGCGCCGCACCGCTTTTCGTAGGGAGGACTGGCGATGATGAAGGAACCGCAGGACCGCAGCGAGCTGGTGGGTGCTCTGCTGGCCGCGGAGTTCGCCGACGCGGGCATCGACACCGAGGTGATGCGTGGTGTGCACACCGGCGCACATCACGAATGGCTGTCCGCGCTGGAATCGACCGGGATGTTCGATGTCCGTGCGATGGCCGAGATCGCCGCCCGCTGGGCGGCCGACCCCGCATTGCTGCGTGACGCTCTGCTCGCCGAGGCCGATGAGCTCACCCGCCGCCGCTGCCTCGCCGCGTGGGCCTCGTTCGACACTCGCCCGATCGCGGCGGTCAGCCGCTAGCTTCTCGGTCCGCCCGTTTGCCGTTTGCTCACCCCGGCTTCATCTGCCGCTGGCAGGCTGGCCGCGTGGAGCATCAGGCGAGCGTCACCGAATCGGTGGCCGATCGATTCACCCGTTGGTGTGAGGCGGTCGTCGCCCGGTTGCCGTGGGGGCTCGACCGGTATGTGCCCGCGACGTTCCTCGGCTTCGCGCTGATCAACAGCTTCACCTTCGGTGTCGACCTGCTGTTGCTCACGCTGCTGCACGGCGTTTTCGGCTTGCCCGTCTGGCTCTCGATCACCCTCGCCTACATCGTGGCGTTCGGGTTGAGTTTCCTGCTCAACCGCACCTTCAACTTCCACTCCCACGCGCCGATGGGCAAGCAAGCCGCGGTGTATGTGGTCGTGGTCCTGGTGAACTACCTGGCGTTCATCCTCGGCGTCGGCTCGGGTCTCACCGCGCTAGGCCTGGAATACCACCTGGCCAGATTGCTCGCGGGCGGTTGTGAGGCCGTGTACATGTACTGCGCGATGCGCTGGCTCGTCTTCCGCCGCCGGCCTGCGATGACGGCGACGACCGCTGCTTGATCGCGCGTCGGTTGTGCTGGCGGCGTCAGCCCCGGAGCACCTCGGTGCGATCGCCGTCGACCAGGACGACGTCGTTGTCGGTGAGCGCCCAGTGCGCGATGCCCTCGTCGACGCAGTGGGCCAGCATCGCGGCGGAGTCGCCGTCCGGGTCGGTGGGGGAGTCCAGGTGGACGACCAGGCGACGATCCACCACGCCCAGTCCGTCCCAGCGTGGTTCGATGCCGGTGGCGGACAGCACCTCGGCGGGGTCGTCCATGGTTTCCAGGCCGTGCAGGTCGGGTCCGAGCAGGCACGCGCCCGCGCTGTAGCCCGCGTAGACCAGCGCGTCCTCGCCCAACAGCGCGGGCAGCACGGAATCGGCGCCACTGCGGGCGAATTGGGCGCGTAGAACGAAGGTGTTGCCGCCGCGCACCCAGACCATCGGGAATTCGCGCAGGTGCCGTTCCAGCCGCTCCGGTTGTCCGGCGTACTCGCGCAGATCCAGCACGTCCGGTGAATAACCCTGCTGCTCCAGCGGTTTCACATCGCTCGTCACCGCTGACGACCAGGCATCGGGCCACGCGTCACACGCGTTCGGGATCACCGCGACCCGTCCCGGCGCACCGACGAGCCCGACGAGCCGATCGGCGAAACCACCGAACCTGTACGACGCCAGGAAAAGTCGCATCAGATGGTGAACGCCAGATTCCGCACGAGCCGCTCACCGAGCGCGGTATCGCCCTCGACGGCAACCTCGCCGGGGTGCCGGTCGGCGGTGGTGCGCCCACCGCGCAGTCGCGCGAAAAGCCCGGAGTCCATGCGGATCACGGTGGTCGGCTCGTCGGAGACCTCGTCGAGAACCGATCCGCGACCACCGGCGACCGACAGATGCACCTGCCTGGTCACCGGACCGGTCAGATCCAGTGTGATCAGCGAACCATCCGGCGCCTTGGCGCCTTTCACCACCGCACGGCCGAGACCGATGGTCAGTTCGGTGAACGCGGCCTCGGCCCGCGCGCCACCCTCGGGCACGCTGCGCCCGATCCCGTCGGCGAGGTCGTGTTCGTGCATCCAGCAATCGAACAGCCGCACCCGCATGAACCGCCCGTAGGGGACCTGCCCCACCGGCGAGACGGTCGACGCCTGCCAGGCGTCGTCGTCCATGGCGGCCAGTGCCGCCCGGCGACGCTCGGTGGTCTCGTCGAACAGCGCGAGCAGCCGCTTGCCCGAGAGCGGGCGCAGCCGGTCGACCCAGATCTCGTTGAGCACGGCCACTTCGTTGCGCACATGCGGCAGCGTTCGCACGTCGGTCTTGGGTCGCAGGGGATCGTGCGGCGGCGGTGTCTCGCCGAGTAGCCACGACTCGGTGCCGATCACGTGGGCGACCACGTCGAACAGGGTCCAGCCGGGCAGTGGGGACGTTCGGCGCCACGCCTTTTCGTCGAGGTCGGTGACCAGCAGCGCGATGGCTTCCCACTGCTCGGCGAGTAGGTCGGTGAGTTGTTCGCGCCCCGGCGTCTCGATCATCCCTGTGCTCCTTCTGCTTCGCTCTGGTCGAGCGCGGTGAGGCCGGCGCGGATCGCCGCTGCGGTCGAATTCGGTTCGTGCGGGCGACGCAACAGGAAACCCTTGGCGAAGGTGAGTTTGTCACCGTGTTTGCGGGGGACCACGTGCAGGTGGACGTGGCCGACGGTCTGGAACGCGGCGGTACCGTCGTTGAGGATGAGATTGGCGCCGTCGCTCGCGAGCCCGCTCAGGCGCAGCGCCCGGGCCAGACGGTGGCCGGTGCGGAAGATCCGGGCGCCGAGGTCGGGGTCGAGATCGTCGAGCTCGGTCGCGTGGACCTTGGGGACGATCAGGGTATGGCCACGGGTGATGGGACGGATGTCGAGGAACGCGCAGACCGCGTCATCGGAGTAGACCATGGTCGCCGGTGCGGCACCCGCCACGATCAGACAGAAGGCGCAGTCGTTCACGGCCTCGACCCTACGGTGTGATCTGGGTCGCGCAACAGTCCGAACAGGTCACTACCATGACGCGCATCACGTCCGGTCGGATGTGTGGGTGTCCGGCCTGGAGTCGGACGTCGAGGTAAGTAACCGACCTGGATGTGCGCTCTTGTATGTCCCCACCTGCGGCGACGAATCTCGGTGCGGGCGCCGACCGGTGTCCGCCGGGTCGGGAGCTCGTTGTCACGGCTGACGAGGGCCGCGGTGTCCGTTTTGTGGTCGTCAGTCCAGTTCTCCGTTGTGACGGGCATCTCCGCTAGGCTCACCGCGAGCCGAGTACAGTTGCCAGGATTTCAGTCGAACTTACTCACAGGTAACTTCGGCGCCCCGTTGTTCCCAGGCTCGAAGCCAGCACGAAAAGGAAGTCTGACTAGTGGAGACAACGCAAAACGTGGGCGAGGGTTCGCCGCGCGGAGCGCGTGTCGGAGTCGTTCGCGAGTCCGGCCCGGGTGAGCGGCGAGTCGCATTGGTACCCAAGATCATCCCCGCCCTGTCCAAGCAGGGTGTCGAGGTGATCGTGGAAGCCGGTGCCGGCCTCGGCGCTCTCATTCCCGACGCTGCCTATGTAGAGGCAGGCGCGACCATCGGTGACCCTTGGTCGGCCGAGGTCGTCGTCAAGGTCGCCCCGCCCAGCGATGCCGAGGTGGGCAAGCTGTCCTCCGGGCAGACCCTGATCGGTTTCCTGGCGCCGCGCAATGCCGAGAATCAGATCGGCGCGCTGAAGTCCGCCGGTGTGCAGGCTTTCGCCGTCGAGGCGATCCCGCGTATCTCGCGCGCCCAGGTGATGGATGCCCTGTCCTCGCAGGCGAACGTGGCCGGCTACAAGGCCGTGCTGCTCGCCGCGTCGGAGTCGACCCGGTTCTTCCCGATGCTGACCACCGCCGCGGGCACCGTGAAGCCGGCCACCGTGCTGGTGCTCGGTGTGGGTGTCGCCGGTCTGCAGGCGCTGGCCACGGCCAAGCGTCTGGGCGGGCGGACCACCGGCTACGACGTGCGTCCCGAGGTCGCCGATCAGGTGCGCTCGGTCGGTGCGCAGTGGCTGGATCTGGGGATCGACGCCGCCGGTGAGGGTGGGTACGCCCGCGAACTCACCGACGAGGAGAAGGCCCAGCAGCAGAAGGCGCTCGAAGACGCCATCAAGGGCTTCGACGTCGTGATCACCACCGCGCTGGTGCCCGGTCGCCCCGCACCCCGCCTGGTCACCGCGGCCGCTGTCGAGGGCATGAAGCCCGGCAGCGTGATCGTCGACCTGGCCGGTGAGACCGGTGGCAACTGCGAGCTCACCGAGCCCGGCGAGGTCGTGGTCAAGCACGAGGTGACCATCGCCTCGCCGCTGAACCTGCCCGCCACGATGCCCGAGCACGCTTCCGAGCTGTACTCGAAGAACATCTCGGCGCTGCTGGAACTGATGCTGGTCGACGGCAAGCTCGCCCCCGACTTCGAAGATCAGGTCCTGGCGGATTCCTGTGTCACCCGTGAGGTGGAAGCCTGATGTACACCGAACTGCTCGCCAATATCGCGATTCTCGTTTTGTCCGGCTTCGTCGGCTTCGCGGTGATCTCCAAGGTCCCCAACACCCTGCACACCCCGCTGATGTCGGGCACCAACGCCATTCACGGCATCGTCGTGCTCGGTGCCCTGGTGACCCTGGGCAATGTGAAGGACCCCTCGCTGCTGGTACAGGTGATCCTGTTCGTCGCCGTGGTGTTCGGAACATTGAACGTCATCGGTGGTTTCGTGGTCACCGACCGCATGCTCGGCATGTTCAAGGGTAAGAAGAAGGCGGCCGAGTGATGCACGCAGTCGACAACATGACCTACCTGGTGAACGGCCTCTACATCGTGGCCTTCTCCATGTTCATCTACGGACTGATGGGCCTCACCGGCCCGAAGACGGCCGTACGCGGCAACCAGATCGCCGCTGTCGGTATGGGTCTCGCGGTGGTCGCCACCTTGATCTCGGTGCGGCACGCGGCCCTGCTCAACTGGATTCTCATCGCCGCCGGTCTGATCGTCGGTGTGGCACTGGGTGTTCCGCCCGCCATCCGCACCAAGATGACCGAGATGCCGCAGCTGGTCGCGGCGTTCAACGGTGTCGGTGGTGGCACCGTCGCGTTGATCGCGTGGGCCGAATTCGTCGACAGCGCGGGCTTTTCCGAGCTGCACGAATCCCCGACCATCCACATCATCATCGGTTCGCTGTTCGCCGCGGTGATCGGCTCGATCTCCTTCTGGGGCTCGATCATCGCCTTCGCCAAGCTGCAGGAACTCCTGTCCGGCAAGCCGATCAGCGTCGGCCGCTTGCAGCAGCCGCTGAACCTGATCCTGCTCGTCGGCGCGATCGTGTGCGCCGTCGTGATCGGCCTCGGTGCCGACAACGGTGGTGTCTCGCAGCTGTGGATGATCGGCCTGCTCGTGCTCGCCGGTGTGCTCGGCCTCATGGTCGTGCTGCCCATCGGTGGCGCGGACATGCCGGTCGTCATCTCGCTGCTCAACGCCCTGACCGGTCTGTCGGCCGCGGCCGCGGGTCTGGCGCTGAACAACACCGCGATGATCGTCGCGGGCATGATCGTCGGCGCCTCGGGCACCATCCTCACCAACCTGATGGCCAAGGCCATGAACCGCTCCATCCCCGCGATCGTGGCCGGTGGCTTCGGTGGCGGCGGCGCGGTCGCGGGTTCGGGTGACGGTGAGGCCAAGACCGCGAAGGCGACCTCCGCCGCCGACGCCGCGATCCAGATGGCCTACGCCAACCAGGTGATCGTGGTCCCCGGCTACGGCATGGCCGTGGCCCAGGCCCAGCACGCGGTCAAGGAGATGGCGCTGCTGCTCGAGGGCAAGGGCGTCGAGGTCAAGTACGCGATCCACCCGGTCGCCGGTCGTATGCCCGGTCACATGAACGTGCTGCTGGCCGAGGCCGAGGTGTCCTACGACGCGATGAAGGAAATGGACGACATCAACGGTGAGTTCAACCGTACCGATGTGGTCCTGGTCATCGGCGCCAACGACGTCACCAACCCGGCGGCCCGCGACGACAAGTCGAGCCCGATCTACGGCATGCCGGTGCTCAACGTCGACCAGGCCAAGAGCGTCATCGTGCTCAAGCGCTCGATGAACTCCGGCTTCGCCGGTATCGACAACCCGCTGTTCTACGCCGACCACACGTCGATGCTGTTCGGTGATGCGAAGAAGTCCGTCGGTGCGGTCACCGAGGAACTGAAGGCGCTGTAAGACAGCCGAATACAACCGCAAGAGGCTCCGCTGTTCTCGCCGAACAGCGGAGCCTCTTGTCGTTGTGCCGACCGCGACTCGCCATCAGACAGTCATGTCTGCCGGGAGTGGGAGCGGGTATGCCGCAGCTGAAGCGAGCCGACAACGAGAGGAGTTCGATCTCGTGGAGGAGATATTGCGGCCGATCATCGTGCTGTTCGCTACGGCGGCGGTCACGGTTTCGGTGGGTTTGCTGGTAGAGCGTCTGCTGCGCTACGCGGCGCGCCGAAGTCCCAGCGTCCATCTGCCAGCGCTGCGGCGACTGCAACTGCCGCTCCAGGTTCTGCTCGGCACGGTCACCTTGCACGCGGTCTACCCGCTCGCCGAGCTCGACCTGCGCCAGGACATGGTGATCCGGAACTTCCTTGCCACGGCGGCCATCATCGCCGCGGTGTGGTTGGTCATCCGGGCCACCGATGTGGTCGCCGACAGCCTGCTGGGCCGCTATGCCCAACGCGCCAGCGAGATTTCGCGCGTGCGCCAGTTGCGCACCCAGTTCGGACTGGTGCGCCGCATCGTCACCTCGGTGCTGGTGGTCACCACCGCCGCGGTGGCCATCATGTTGCTGTTCCCGAGTCTGCGGACCCTCGGCACGTCGATGTTGGCCTCGGCGGGCGTGATCGGCATCATCGTCGGTGTTGCCGCCCAGTCGACGTTGAGCAATCTCATGGCCGGGCTGCAGATCGCCTTCGGCGACTCGGTCAAGATCGGCGATACCGTTGTCGTGGAAGGGGAGTGGGGCACGGTCGAGGAGATCACCCTCACCTTCCTGACCGTGCGGATCTGGGACGACCGCAGGCTCACCATGCCGGTGTCCTACTTCAACAGCCAGCCCTACGAGAACTGGTCGCGGGGCGGCTCGCAGATCACCGGCACAGTGCTGCTGCACCTCGACCACAGCACCCCGGTGCCCGCGCTGCGCGAGCACCTGCACACCTACCTGCGCGACTGCCGGGAGTGGGACGGCCGCAACTGGAATCTGCTGGTGACCGACAGCACGCCGACCGACATCGTCGTCCGTGCGACGATGTCGGCCGCCGATGCCGACGACGCGTGGACCCTGCGCTGCGCGGTCCGCGAGGAGTTGCTGACCTGGATCGGGCGCCACCACGCCCACGCGTTTCCCAAGATCCCGACGTCGATCACCCACGTCGCCGAGGATGCCGGCGCAGGTGATCGCGTCGGCGACCAGCGAGTGCCGGCCACCGCGCCCTGGGCTTCGTCGGCGCGCTAGATCAGCAGGCCGCCGACGGCTGTCTCACTCGAAGCGCTCAGCGAGCAGGTCGAGGGTTGCTAGGGCAACCCGGTAGTCCGGCCGTTTGCTGTCCGCGGGCAGCTCGTAGACCTGACCTTTCTGGAAGGCCGGGAGTATCGCGAGCGCCGGATCTGCCTTCAGCTGGGCGATATCGCGGCCTTTGTCGACCGAGATCACGAACAGCACCGGAGCGTCGACGACGGTGCTCAGTAGTTCGGGACTGAAGGTCACCCAGTCGGCTGCCGCGGGCCGGGGCGGGTTGCCTGCCTTCGCTTCGATCTTGTCGTCGATGGTGAATCCGACCTCGGCGAGCAGTGTGGCCAGCGGGGTGTTGGGGGCGAGCAGGATGGGCTTGCCGTCCGATTGGGACTGCATCACGGCCGTCGCGCCCTGCGGCAGCTTCACGCCGGACTTCACCTTCGCGACCTTGTCGTTGTAGGTGGTGATCATGCTGTCCACCTTGTCGGGGCGGTTCACGATGTCGGCCACCGACTTCAGCTGGTCCTGCCAGTTGACGGCGTCGGAGGGCACGAGCGCGGTGGGCGCGACGGCCGTGAGTTTGTCGTAGTTCTTGATCGACTGCATGCCCGGGTAGCCGGGTCCGCCGCCGATGATCAGGTCCGGCCGCTGGGCGGCGATGAACTCCAGGTTCAGGTCGTCACCGGAGGGCACCGCCGCGGTGCCCTGTTCCGCGGCATCCGCTGCCCAGGACGGGGGGAACTCGCCGGGCTTCAGCGTGATGCCCAGAATGCGCGGATCCGCGGCTTTCACCTTGGCATCCAGGTCGAAGAGGTAGCCGGTGAGTGCGCCGTTGAGGACCACGATGCGCTGCGGGTCGGCGGGCACGGTGACCAGGCCCTTGGCGGTTTCCACCTGGCGAGTGCCGGTGTCGGCGGCCTGGTCGGCAGTGGAGCTGCCGCAGCCCGCTGCCGTCGCGGCCACCGCGACGATCAGCAGTGCGACGGCGGCACGCATGCGCGCCGTCATTCGATGAACTGACATGAAAGGTGTTCCTTTTTCTTCTCTGGGGCAGGTTCAGGAGTGACTCGGCGGGCAAAAGGCCCTGCCGTTCAGCGGAACGGCAGGGCCCTGGTCGGTACCGATCAGGCGGTTCGGCGTTCGGTGGATTCGACCTTCGTGCTGCCGAGCTGACGGATCAGATCGTCGGTGCTGGTGACGGCACCGCAGCGGCGGGCGACATAGTTCAGCGCCATGATGTGTTCGTCGCGGCTGAAGTCGGCGGTGGCATCGTGGACGAGGAAGGGGCGCACGTCGCCCATGAACGCTTCCGCGGCACTGAGCATGCAGCCCATATGGGTGTAGACGCCGGTGATGAGGAGTTGATCGCGACCGTAGTAGCCGAGTAGCTCCCGCAGATCGGTGCGCTGGAAGGCGGAGTAGCGCCACTTGGTGACCTGGATGTCCTGTGGGTCGGGGGCGATGGCGTTGATCACCTCGGTATCGGCGCCCTCGGACATGCCGGTGCCCCAGAATTCGGCGAGTATCCCGCGCCGCGACGGATGCTGGTCGCCGGGCTGCATCGTGTAGATGACCGGGATGTCGAACCGGTGGCAGTGATCGCGCAGGGTGGCGATATTGGCGATGAGGGTGCGCGCGGGATCGCGGTAGAGGTCGTAGGCGTCGAGGAAGTACTGCTGCATGTCGTGGATCAGCAGGGCGCTACGGCCGGCATCGGCGGTCCAGTCGACCTGGTCGGCGGTGAACTCGTCCGCGGTCGGCATGGGGTAGGGCGCGATCGGGGGAATGGGCATGGGGGGAGTCTCCGTTGAGCGTTGGGTCGGCGGGGTCAGCCGACGGTGACGGGCAGGTCGGCGATACCGAGGGGCCCGAGGATGCGCTGGAATTTGCCGGTGGTCTCGGCCAATTCGGCGGTGGGGTCGGAGGCGGCGACGATCCCGCCGCCCGCGTGGGCGAGCAGGGTGGTGCCGTCGGCGGACAGTTCGGCGCAGCGGATGCTCACCATCCATTCCCCGTTGCCGTCGGCATCGCACCAGCCGACCGCGCCCGCGTAGAAGCCGCGTTCGCCCTCGAGTTCGGCGATCACGCGGGCGGCCGCCGCGGCGGGTGTGCCGCAGATCGCGGGGGTCGGGTGCAGTGCTACTGCCAACTCCAGTGCCGATGGTCCGGCGAGCGGGACTGTCGCGGTGATCGGCGTGCCCAGATGCCACATCGCGGGGGTGGCCGTGAGTTCTGGTGCGGGAGTGTGTACTTCGGCGCAGCGGTCGCGCAGCACGGCGGAGACCTGGTCGGTCACGAAGCGGTGCTCGGCTTGGTCTTTGGTGGAGGCGAGCAGCGCGTCGGCGGCGGTGCGGTCGGCGCCGCTGTCGTCGAGGATTCGCCGGGCCGAGCCTGCCAGCGGGTGGCTCAGGACCTGACTTCCGTTGCGGCGTACCAGGATCTCAGGGCTGGAGCCGACCAGATGACGGCCGGGATAACGTCCGCCCGCGGCGGAGAGGTCGACCAGGAACCCGTTGGACATCGGGTCCGAGGCGACCATCAGATCCAGGATATCCAGTGCTCGAACAGGTTTCGTCGTACGAGCGCGCACAGCGCGGGCCAGCACCACCTTGCGCAACGGGTGCGCGGGATCGCCGAGCAGCTCGACAGCGGTGGCGACGCGCTGGCGGTGTTCCTCCGGCGCGGGCAGCGCGGCATCGAGTTCGAAGCGGGGGAGCGCCCGCGAACCGGGTGGGTGCGGCGCCTCGGTGATCGTCACCGAGTCCGGCGCCCACAGCGCGGTGGGAGCGCCGGGGGTGAACGGTAGCGCGCCGACGATGTGGCTGATCCGGCCGCTGCGCAGCGCGGTGATCGCGTCGTGTGCCGAGCGGAAGACGGTCCCGCCCGCGGTGGCGGACACGGTCCGCTGCGGACGGGACAGCAGGAAAGCGGGGTCTGAGCTGTCGGTACTGATGGTGATCATTCCTCTCGGTCACATGTCGAGCGTTGCGCCACCGTCGACCCGCAGGTCGTGCATCGTGATGTGGCGGGCGTCCTCGGACGCCAGGAAGTGGACTGAGCCCGCGATGTCGGCGGGAGTGGCGATGCGGCGCAACGGAATTCCGAGGCGATAGACCCTCGGATCACCGTCGAGCAGCGCATTCTCGGCCGCGTCGTCGACGGTGCCGCCGAACATCTCACGCAGCATCGGAGTATCGGTGGAACCGGGGGAGACCAGGTTCACCCGCACGCCGAGCGGTGCGACTTGCAGAGCCAGCGACCGGGTGAACGCGGTGGCGGCGGCCTTGGCGGCGCCGTAGGCGGCCATCGCGACGCGTGGCGTGGCGGCCGCGTTCGAGGAGACGACCACGATCGCGCCGCGACCGGCGCGGACCATCTCGGCGGCCGCGCGCTGGGTGACCAGCATCGTGCCGGTGGCGTTGACGGTCAGGCAGCGTGCCCACTCTTGTCGGTCGAGTTCGAGTGCGGAGCCGCCGACCATGAGCCCTGCCGCGTGCACGACGACATCGGGTGTTCCGAATTCCGTGGTGAGGCGGTCGAAGGCGGCCTGTACTTCGGCGGGGTCGCTGACATCCAGTTCGACGCCATGCGCGGATCGTGCCGTCAGTTCGGCGGCGACCTTGTGGACGGCGGGGTCGCGGTCCCACAGCGAGAGAACTCCCGCTTCGCCGGCGAAACGGGCGGCGATCGCGGCGCCGATTCCCCCGGCGGCGCCGGTGACGACAACGATTCGCCCGCTGGACTCACCACTATGCATGAGGTTAGCCTAACCTGATTTCGTCGTCGGTTGGTTAGCTTCCCTTACAGCTTCCGGCGAGGAACTTCGAAGATCCGCTGGAAAGAGGTGCTCGACTTGACCGATCCCGTGCTCCCCGGATTCACTCCGTGGCCCGCTGAGCTGGCACAACGATATCGAGAGCAGAACTGTTGGACCGGTGAGACATTCGGCGATGTGCTCACCGCGCGCGCGGTCGCGGCGCCGGACCGGATCGCGGTCCTGGACGACGCGAACAGCTGGACCTACGCCGAACTCGAGCACCGTTCCCGCTCGCTCGCCACCGGTCTGGCCCGCCTCGGCATCGCGCCCGGTGACCGGGTGCTGGTGCAGCTCCCCAACCGCGCGGAATTCGTCGAGGTGATCTTCGCGCTGTTCAAGCTCGGCGCGCTGCCGGTGTTCTGTCTGCCCGCCCATCGCAAGGCCGAGCTGGTGCCGATCGCCCATGCCGCCGCGGCGAAGGCCATGATCACCTGCGGTACTTACCAGCGTTTCGACTACGCGGCGCTGGCCGCCGAGGTGCGCGGCGAGGTCGAGAGTCTGCGTCACCTGGTGCTGGTCGACTGTGAGTCGTTGCCCGAGGACGCGCACGGCATCGACGAATGCCGCGACACCCCTAGCGAATTGGCGGGTCCGTCGGCCGGTGCTGTGGCGTTCCTGCAACTGTCGGGTGGCAGTACCGGCATCCCGAAGCTCATTGCGCGAACCCACGACGACTACCTCTACAGCGTGCGTCGCAGCGCCGAGATCTGTGAACTCGACAGTGCCACTGTCTATCTCGCGACACTGCCGGTCGCGCACAACTTCCCGATGAGTTCGCCGGGCATCCTGGGCGCACTGTGGGCGGGTGGCGCGGTCGCGATGACGCCGGATCCGACTCCGGCGACGGCTTTCCCGCTGATCGAGCGGTTCGGCGTCACCATCACGGGCCTGGTGCCCCCGCTGGCACGGCTGTGGACCGAGCGCGCGGAGGCGGGCGCGACCCCCGACCTGTCCAGTCTGCGAGTACTCCAGGTCGGCGGGGCACGGTGCCAGGACGAGCTGGCCCGCCGGATCGGTCCCGCGCTCGGCGTGACCTTGCAGCAGGTGTTCGGGATGGCCGAGGGTCTGGTCTGCTACACCAGGCTCGACGACCCGATCGACGTGGTGGTGAGCACCCAGGGGCGGCCGATGTCGGAGTACGACCAGCTCGCCGTCGTCGACGACAACGGTGCCGAGGTGGCGCCGGGCGCGACCGGAAATCTGATCACGCAGGGCCCGTACACAATTCGCGGCTACTACAACAACCCCGACGCCGATGCCCGCAGCTTCACCGCCGATGGCTGGTACCGCACCGGCGACATCGTGTCCGTGCGCCCCGACGGCAATCTCGTGGTCGCGGGTCGCGCGGGCGACTGGGTGAACCGGGGCGGCGAGAAGGTATCGGCCGAAGAGCTCGAGGCGCACCTGCTCGAACATCCCGCGGTCCGCGACGCCGTCATCGTGGGAACACCGGATCCTGTCCTGGGGCAACGCATCTGCGCCTTCGTCCAGCCGATCGACCCCGCACAGCGACCCACGCTGATCTCGGTGCGCAAGTTCGTGCGCTCGCGCGGAGTGGCAGCGTGGAAGATGCCCGACACGGTGGTGGTCGTCGACGAATTCCCGGAAACCGGCGTCGGCAAGACCAGCCGCAAGGATCTGCGGCAGGCACTCGCCGACGGGGCGCACGGCAACTGACCGAGCCGGGGGCGGCATGGATTTCGAGCCGCCCCCGGCCCGCATCACGCGGTCAGGCCAGCAGTTCGATCCACGACCCGAGCACGGGATCACCGGCGAGCGTGGGGAAGTCGATATCTGCATGTCCGGCCGACCGCCATTTCTCCACGAGCGACATGATGCGAACCGAGTCGAGGCCCGCGTCCAGCAGATCGGTATCGGTGGCCAGTTCGGATCGGTCGACGCCGAGTGCTGTGGCCACGTCCGAGATGACTTGTTCGTCGGTCATCGCTCATTCCTCTCGATCGAAATCGGCGACGCCGCGCTTCCAGTACCCGGCGATCAGCGAGTCCTTGGGCCCGATGCCGAGTTCGCCGCGCACCACCTTGCGGATGCCACGCAGACACCCCGCCTCGCCGGCGACCCAGGCGTAAACCCGCTGCCCGGCAGGAACTTCCACCCCGCGGACCGCCTTCTCCAGCGCGTCTCCGGTGCCCGGCTCCAGGTCGCCGCGGTGCAGCCAGCGCACCTCGACACCTGCCGGCGCGTCGATCTCGATCTCTTCCTCGGGTCCGGTCACCTCGATGAAGGCCCAGCCCCGCGCGGTCCGCGACAGCCGTTCCAGCCAGCGCGCGATGGCGGGCAGCGCGGTGATGTCACCGACGAAGAGGAACCGGTCGTAGGACTTCGGGACGACGACGCCACCGGGAGGGCCCGCGATGTGGATCTTGGTGCCCGGGGTCGCCGCGCTCGCCCACTCCGAGGCCAAGCCGCCGGGGTGGATCGCGAAGTCGATATCGAGTTCGTTGTCGGCGATGCTGTGGCGGCGCACCGTGTACTCGCGCGACACCGGGCGCGGGTTGCCCCACTCGAGTGACTGACCGTCGCGCGCGGGCAGCCGCAGCACCCCGTCCTCGCACGGAAATACCAGGCGCACATGCTCATCCGGAACATAGCTGTGGAAGGACGCGATATCGGGCCCGCCGAAGGTGATCCTGAGCAGCCCGGCTCCGACCGCGACCGTGCGGATCACCTCCACTTCCTGCAATCCGATCGGATACGGGACCTTGGCGCCGTGCTCACTGGCGAGCACTTCGGCGATGCGCGCGGCATAGCCACTGCGATCTGTCACTGCTGTTCCTTTCCGTGCAGCGGCCCGGCGGCAAGCGCCACCACGCCGGTGAGAACCAGGACCGCGACGCCGTAGAACACGAGCGCGGAACCCGGTGCGAAGAATTGGCCGACGAAACCGGCGGCCATCGAACCGATCGCGGTGCCGGTCACCGACTGCACCATGAGAAGTCCGGCCATCCGGCCGCGCAGTTCCTCGGGCGCCTGCTGTTGCAGCAGGGTGTAGCGCAGCACGATGTTCACCGCCCTGGCCAGGCCGAATCCGGCCAGCCCGAGGAACACCAGCGCCGCGTGCGACCACAGTCCGGCGGCGATCACACCCAGTGGCATGAGGGCCAGCGAGATCAGCAGGGCGAGCCCGTTGTAGCGGGTGCGACTCATCCAGCCGCTGGTGAGCGAGCCGAGAACCGCACCGGCGCCCGGCGCGGCGTAGAGCAGGCCGAGGGTGCCGGGGCCCGCGCCGAGTTCGACCTCGGCGAAGGCCGGCAACAGCACCAGTGGGCCGCTGACGAGCATGGCGAGCAAGCCGGTGAGCAGGATGATGCGAATCGTCTTGTGCTGCATCGCGAATCGAATGCCGATCGCCAGTTCGCGCACCGGGTTCTGCAGGTCGCGGGCCGGTGGCGGCGCGGGCCCGATCGCGGTGATCAGCCCGACGGTGGCGACGGTGGCGCCCGCGCACAGGAAGAACGCGACCGACACGCCCGCCTGCGCGACGAGCACACCGGCGATCGCGGGCGTGATCATGGTCCCGAGGTCGGTGGTGAGCGCGGTCAAAGCGCCCGCCGCCGCGATCTTCTCGCGACCGACCAACATCGGGACCAGCGCCATCAACGCGGAGCCGCTGACGCCGCCCGCGAGTCCGTCGATGACGGCGGCCAGATAGATCACCGACAGCATCGGATCCGGCAACACCGCGTTGATACCGAGAATCAGAAACCCGAAACCCGCGGCGCTGCGCGACCATTGGATCACATTGCGCCGGTCGTAACGGTCGGCGATCACACCGCCCGCGAGGCTGCCGACGAACAATGCGGCCGCGGTGGTCGTCGCGATGCCGGCGACCTGCAGGGTCGAGCCGGTCAGTTGATAGACCTGCAACGGCAGGGCCACCATGAGCAGCCCGAGCCCCAGCACCGACACCAGCCGCGCCGCGAACGCGCACCGGAACGGACGCGAGGTCCGCAGCGGGCTGATGTCGATGAGCAGGCCGCCGACCGCTGTCACTTGAAGCGTTCCACGAGCAGATCGAGCGTGGTCATGACCGTGCGGTAGTCAGGACGTGAGCTGGTCGCGGGCAGCTCGAAGACGGTGTTCGCCTTGAACGAGGGCAGCGACGCGTACATCGGGTCGGCCCGCAGCTCGGCCACGCTGCGGCCGCCGTTGAGCGGGATCATGAACAGCACGGGCGCGTCGACCGCGGTGTTCAGCAACTCCGGGCTGAAGCTGATGAAGTCGGCGCTACCTTCGCGAGCGGGGTTGCCCGCCTTGCTCTCGAGCTGAAGGTCCAGCGTGAAGCCGACCTCCGACAGCAGCGTGGGCAGTGCGGCGGTGGGCACGAACGCGGTCGGCTTCTGGCTCTTGAGCGACTGCATGATGACGGTGTTGCCCGCGGGCGCCTTGATGGAGCTCTTGGCCTTGGCCAGCTTGTCCTTGTAGTTGGCGATCAGCTGGTCGACCTTGGACGGCTTGCCGACCACGTCGGCGATCACCCGCAGCTGGTCCTGCCAGTAGGTGGTCTCGGTCGGCACCAGCACGGTCGGGGCGATCGCGCTGAGCTGGTCGTAGGCGTTCACCGACTGCTGCGCCGGGTAGCCCTGGCCGCCGCCGATGATCAGGTCGGGGCGCTGGGCGGCGATGAACTCCAGGTTGATGTTCTCACCGGTGGGCAGGGCCTTGGTGCCCTGCTTCGCCGCGTCCTCGGCCCAGCCGGTCGGGAACTCGCCCGGCTTGCTGGCGACGCCGAGCAGCCGCGGGTCGGCGGCGACGACCGGCGCCTCGAGGTCGTAGAGGTAGCCCGCCAGGGTGCCGTTGAGCACGACGATGCGCTGCGGATCCGCGGGGACGGAGACCGGGCCCTTCGGAGTCTGGACCTCGCGGGGGCCGCTGGGTGCGGCGGTGTCGCCCGAAGAGGTGCTGCAGCCGGTGAGCGCGGCGATCAGCGCGAGAACCAGCAGGGCGAGGGTGGCGCGGAGCCTGCCCGATGATCGTGTGGTGAACATGGAAGGAGTTGTCCTCATCTTTCTTCTCGAACGGTGAAAAGCGGTGCGCTGCATGCTCAGCCGCCGATCACCGGGTCTGTGTCGAGAAGTGCCGCGACCTCGGCCCAGCCGGCGGGCGACACGATCTCGAAGTGGGAGTAGGGCAGTCGGCGCACCACGAGCCGCGCCTGTGCGGACTGCCAGCCCGCCAGTTGCGCTTCGGTGCGGCCCGGTGTGGTTCCGGTGTCGGCGGCGTAGAGCGCCATCGGGCCGTCGTAGTCGGCCGCGGTGGACGCGGTGACCATGCCGAGCAGGGTGGTCGCGGCATCGCGGAGTTTCGTCGCCAGTTCTGGTGCGTCGTCCGGGATGTCGGGCAACAGCCGGTCCAGATCGGCGGGGTCGGTGAGGGCGCGGGTCGCCTGTTCGGTGAGATCGGACAGGGCGAACGCGTCGACCAGTCCGATGAAGGCGACCTGCTCGCCCGCCGCTGTCAGCGCGGCGGCCATGGCGTGGGCGACGGTGCCGCCGAGGGAGTAACCGAGGAGGTGGTAGGGCCCGTGCGGTTGGATTCGGCGGATGGTGGCCACGTAGTACGCGGCCAGGTCATCGATGGTCTGAGCACGGAAGGTGGTGTCGCTCAGCGTCGGGAGCTGTAGGCCGATGATCGGGCGGTCGGCCCGCAGCAGTTTCGCGAGGGGGCCGAACTGCCAGGCGGTGCCGCCGACCGGGTGAACGCAGAACAGTGGCTCGCGCGAACCGGTGGTGCGGAGTTCGAGGACATGATCGAGTCGAGCGCCCCAGGCGTTGTCGGCCGTCGCGTCGTGTGCTCGCGAAGACGGTCGAGAGGCATTGTCGCTCTGGGTGATCCGATCGGCGAGCGCCCGTGGGGTCGGCGCCTCGAAGACATCGTCGAGGACGACCGCGAGACCTGCCCGTCGGAGCCTGCCCATCACGCGGACGGCGGTCAGGGAGTGACCGCCCGCCTCGAAGAAGTCGGCGTCGGCACCGATGTCGTTGGTGGACAGGACGGCTGCCATCGCCGAACGAATGGTGCTGATCAGCTCGGCGTCCTGGTGAGGGCCGCTGCCGGTCGCCGTCGCGGTGCCGGCCGCGAAGTGGGAGCCGCCGGCGTCGTTCGCCGTGCTTGTTTCGGCTACCGGTCCTCCGCTCGGGCCGGCGTCATAGTCCGGGACCGGCAGGGCCTTACGGTCGATCTTCTCGCTGGTCGTGCGGGGGATGTGGTCGAGGACGACGAACGCGGCGGGGACCATGTAGGCGGGCACCCGTGCTCGCAAGCCGGAACGGACCGCGGCGATGTCGATGTCGGTGTCCGCCTTGGCCACCAGGTAGGCGGCGAGGCGTTGATCGCCGGGGGTGTCTTCGCGCAGGATCACCGCCGAGTGGGCGACGCCGGGGCAGCTCAGCAGGGCTGCCTCGATTTCGCCGAGTTCGATGCGCTGACCGCGTAGCTTCACCTGGCTGTCGGCGCGGCCCACGTAGTCGAGTTCGCCGTGCGGGCCCCAGCTCACGAGATCGCCGGTGCGGTACATGCGTTCGCCGTGTCCCAGCGGGTCGGCGACGAACGAACCCGCGGTCCGCGCCGGGCGGGCGAGGTATCCGCGCGCCAATTGCGTTCCCGTGAGGTACAACTCGCCGATCACTCCGACCGCGACCGGGCGCAGCTCGGTGTCGAGAACGCGCACATCGGCGCCGGTGGCGGGCAGACCGATCGGGACATTGCCGCGGTCGGCGTCGGAGGTCTCGTGGTGGGTGATGCACACCGCGGCCTCGGTGGGCCCGTACAGGTTGTGGACGCGGGCGCCGGTGAGCGCTCTGATCCGCGCCGCGGTCGGCGGCGGTAGCGGTTCGCCGCCGGTGATCACGCAGCGCAGCGCGGTGCAGCCGCTCAGGTCGGCCTCCTCGGCGAGCACGGTGAGCATCGACGAGGTGAGCTGGACCATGCCGACCCGCTCGGTCGCCATCAGTTCGGCCAGGTAGTGCGGGTCGCGGTCGAGTCGACCCGACACCGGCGCCGCGACGACGCGCGCACCGACCAGCAGCGGCAGGAACAGCTCGAGCAGGGAGGCGTCGAACGTCGCCGCGGTGCGGTACAAGACGGTGTCGCCCGCGCCGAACCGGTGCCGTCGCTGCATCCACTCGAAGGTGTTGGCGATGGCCTCGTGCGAGACGCTCACGCCCTTGGGTTCGCCGGTGGAGCCCGAGGTGAACAGCAGGTACGCGGCATTGCGGGGGAGCAGTGGTGCGAGTCGGTCGAGGTCGGAGACCGGGGTATCGGCGAAACCGGACAGATCCAATGCTTCGACTCGCGCCACCGGCGCGCGATCGGTCGCGAAGCCGTCGGCCGCGGTGGTGAGAACCAGCGCCGCGCGGGATGTTCCGAGGATCCTGTCGGCGCGCTGCGCGGGACTGTGTGGATCCAGCGGCAGGTACACCCCGCCGGCCCGGCACACCGCGTGCGCGGCGACGATCGACTCGATCCCCCGCGTCATCGCCACCGCGACAACAGTTTCGGGTCGAATGCCCTCGTCGATGAGCCAGCGCGCGAGCCGATGGACCCGGCTGTCGAATTCACCGAACGAGATCGTTACGCCGTTCGCGGTGACGGCCGGAGCATCGGCGGAGATCGTCGCCGTCGCCGACCAGTCGGCCAGCGTGCCGCCCTGCGTTTCCGACGGCATCGCGGCGGCCATGGCTGCCTCGACGGAACCGTCGAGATCGGCGGCCAGCGTGGACAATACGGCGCCGAGGCGATCGCTCAGCCGCGTGGCGACCGGGCCCGGCACCGCGGCCGCGTCGTGATGCAACATCAGCGCGAACTCGGCGCCGGGCAACGCGGTCACCGTGACCGGGAAGTCCGTCAGCCCGTCCACGTCGACGTCCACCACCTGAACCCCACCGGGATCCGGCTGCAACAGACCGGCTTTCGGGAAGTTCTGGAACACGACGAGCGAATCGAACAACCGCCCGATTCCCAGCGCCCGCTCGATGGTGGCCAACCCGAGGTATCCCCGAGCCTGGCCGTCGAACGAGGTCTGCTGCAACGCCCCGAACTGCTCGGCCACCGGCCGACCGGTCCCCAGCGACACCCGCACGGGCACGGTATTGCTGAACAATCCGACCATCCCGCCGACCCCGGCGAGATCAGCGGGACGCCCGGAAACCACGGTCCCGAACACCACATCGGTCCGCCCGAAGTGATCCGCGAGCACCATCGCCCACGCGCCCTGCAGCACGGTGTTCATGGTCAGCCCGTGTCGCCGGGCGTTCTCGGCCAAGGCCGTCGCCACGTCGGCGGCGAGCGGAACCCGCAGTCCGACCGGACGCTGTCGCTGGGCCGTCGTCGAATCCGCCGAGCGCGGTGCGCCCACGTCGTTCGTGGTCGGCTCGGTAAGGGTGGCGGCGAGCAGGGTCGGCGCGCGCAGGCCGGTGAGGCTTTCGGTCCACCAGTGCAGGGTCGCCGCGGTGTCGCGGGTGGCGAGCCAGGTGAGGTAGTCGCCGAAGTAGGCGGGGGTCGAGAGGGTCTCGCCGGTGTAGAGGGCGAGGGTTTCCCGGACCATCGTCGGTACCGACCAGCCATCGGCCAGGAGGTGATGGGCGATCAGGACCAGCCAGTGCGAGGTGTCGGTGAGGCGGATCAGGAGGCCGCGGATCAGCGGCGGGTGATCGATGTCGAACGGTTCGGAACCGGCGCGCCGCACCGAAAGTCGCGCTTGCGCTTCGGGATCAGGTGTCGCACGCAGATCCTCGACCTGCCACGAGACCCCCGGTGCCCGCGGAACGATCTGCACCGGCTGGTCGAACTGTTCATAGCTGAACGCCGCGCCGAGGTTCGGATGCCGCCGCAGCATGTTCGCGAATGCCGCACCCATGCGTTCCGGATCGACGACGCCGTCGAGGCTGAACCGGGCCGTCATCGTGTACACGTCGGCGGCGCCGTCGCGCAGCGCGTGGAACAGCAATCCCTCCTGCAAGGGGGACAGCGGGAGCACGTCGGCGACCGGTCCGTAGGTAGCGCTGAACTCGTCCACGTCGCTCTGCGCGAGCGCTGCGATCAGGCGACCGGGCGCTGTCGGGAGCGACGACGAGACAGCGGCTGCCGACTCGAAATTCTCGGCGGTCGTAGGATGTCGCGGCTCGGGGGCCGCCTCCGCGGCCAGCGCGGCGAGGCTGCGCCGGGTCAGTAGTTGCTGGGGGAGAAGGGTGAGGCCCTTGGCGCGCAGGCCGCTGCTGACGGTGATGGCGGTGATGCTGTCGCCGCCGACGGCGAAGAAGTCGTCGTCCATGCTGACGGTGTCGAGGCCGAGGGTGGTCGAGATCGCGTGGTGGACAGCATGTTCGGCAGCGGTAGCCGGTGTGCGTCCGGACTCGTCCGTTGCCGGGTCCGGTAGCGCGGTGCGGTCGAGTTTTCCGTTGACTGTGGTGGGCAGGGCGTCGAGGACGACGAGTCGGGCCGGCACCATGTGCTCGGGGACCAGGTCGGCCAGGCGGGTGCGTGCGGCCGAGGTATCGAGGTTGCCGGTCGCGGCGACGACGTAGCCGATCAGGGTGGGGCGCCCGGCGATGTCCCGGATATCGGCTGCCGCGGTGCGGATCTCGGGCAGCCCGTCGAGTGCCGCCGCCACATCACCGAGTTCGACACGGTGGCCGCGGATCTTCACCTGGTTGTCGACCCGGCCCAGGTATTCGTAGCCGAGCCCGGGAACCCAGCGCGCCCGGTCGCCGGTGCGGTACATCCGAGCTCCCGGCGGACCGTACGGATCGGCGACGAACGACTGTGCGGTAGTGGCGAACCGGCCGAGATAGCCCCGCGCGATCTGCGGACCGGCGAGATACAGCTCGCCCACCTGTCCGTCGGCGACGACCTGTAATCCGTTGTCCAACAACTGAGCCCGCGAGCCCGCGACCGGCATCCCGATCCGTGGACCGGCGCTGTCGATCGGCGCCCCGATCACATCCACCGTCGCCTCGGTCGGGCCGTACAGATTGACCGCCGCGAACCCGCCGCGATCGATCGCGCCCCACAGCTCCGCCGAGCAGGCATCGCCGCCGATCACCAGCGTCAGCGGCGGGCGCGCTGCCTCATCGGCGCTGTCGGCGCTCGCGAGATCCGTCGCTGTCGAGATCTGCCCGATCACCTCGGTGCTCGCTGTCGCCGACGTCCGGCCGACCGGGCTCGACTGTGCCAGCGACTGTAGTTCGCTGGTCAAGCCGTGTTCGAGCAGGGCGGCGACCAACGACGGAGTGCCGTCGACGACGTCGATGCCGTCCCGGGCGAAAGCCTCGACCAGGGCGGCAGGGTCACGCCGGGTATCGCTGTCGTACACGTGGATTCGATGTCCGCCCGTCATCCACAGCAGTGGGTCGAGCGAGGCGTCGAAGGCGAAGGAGGTGGTGTGCGCGATGGTCAGCTGACGGTCGCCCGCACGGCTCGCGGCGGCGCTGTGGATCCCGGCGCGGTGCGCGGCGACGAGCGCGGCCAGGGACCCGTGCTGTACGACAACACCTTTCGGCTGACCGGTCGAGCCCGAGGTGTAGATGACGTAGGCCGCGTGCTCGGGCCGCACCGCGAGATCGAAGTCGGTGTCCGCGTGGTCGTCGAGGCGCGCACGGAAGTCGGCGTCGTCGATCGCGAGGGCGTCGGCACCGAGCTGGGCCGCGAACTCACCGGCGCTGAGCACCACAGCGGGGCCCGCATCCGCGATCGTCGCTCGCAGCCGGGCGACCGGATGTTCCGGATCCAAGGGCAGATACGCGCCACCGGCCCGCCAGACGGCGAGCACCGCGACAACGAATTCCACATCGCGGGGTAGCGCGAGGCCGACGATCGAGTCCGGCCCGACCCCGGCCCCGCGCAGGAAGCGCGCGAGCCGGTTCACCCGGAGTCGAAGTTCGGCGGCGGTGTACTCGGCTCGAGCCGAACTCAGCACCACGGCGTCCGGTTGCTCGGCGAGCACCTGTTCGAGAATCTCGGGGACCATCGCGACCGACGGCTCGTCGTCGTGCAGAGCCCGGGTTTCGGTGTCTGGGAGCTGCATTGCCGTCGACCGCGCGGCCAGCAGCCGCGTGCGCTCGGCCGGATCGAGCAGTTCGAGCGCTCCTACCGCGATCTTGTCCGACCCGGTGAAAGACTCGATCACCCGGACCAATCCGGCGATCCGCCCGCGCACCGTGTCCGCGTCGTTGGTTCGCGCGTCGGATTCGAATCCGAGCAGCACCGTGCCGTCGGGCAGTGGAGTGACGGTCAGCCCCAGGTCCTCCGGGGGCCCGCCTGCCACATTGCGCAGCACACCACGCGCACCGTCGAAATCGAGGGTGAAGTCGAAAACCTTGAGGTTGATGCCGATTCCGTGCAGGAGTTCGCCCGCACCGTGACCGTGGAAGTCGCGGGCGAGGTCGTCGCCGCTGTAGCGCTGGTGCTTGCGGACCTCGCGCAGGGTGTCGGCGATGCGGGGGCCCAGCTCGCCGAGCCGGTCGCCCGCGCTCACCGTGACCCGGAGGGGAAGCACGTTCACCGCCATGGCGGGTGTGCGCAGGGCGGCGCGGCCGACCCGGCCCATCAGCAGCATCGAGACCACCACGTCGGCGGTGCCGAGTTGGCGGTGCAGGAACGCGGCGTAGCAGGCGACGAGTGCGTCGGCCCACGTGATCCCGTGCCGTTCGGCGCTCTCGCGCAGTGCCGCGAGCAGTTCGGTGGACAGGATGGCTTCGGCCCGGATCGTCCGCTCGACCGCACCGCCCAGGTGGCGACCGCGACCGTCGAGATCCGGCCACGGTGTGAGCTGGTCGCGCCAGTAGGCGCGGTCGGCCTCGAATTCGGGCCCGGCCCGATAGGCCTGCTCCTCGGCGACCAGCTCGGCGATGGTTCCGAAAGTTTGTTTCGGCGAGGGTGTTCCGCGTCTGAGGGAGGTGTAGTGGGCGGCGACCCGGCGCGAGAGCAGCGCCGCGCTGTACCCGTCGACGATGAGGTGGTGGTAGAGCTGCACGCACCAGACCACGCGGTCGGAGATCTGGATCAGGGTGTAGTTGTAGAGCTGCCGGTCGACCATGCCTCGGCACCGTTGCGCGGCCTGCGCGCGCTCCAGCGCGACAGCCTCGTAGGCCAGGGCCATCGGCTCCGCCGCCGCCCGGAGATCGACGGTCGGTCGCAGCACCGCTGCGGCATCGCTCACGAATTGCCTCGGCCCGTCAGCGGTTTCGGTGAACCGCAGCCGCATGTTCTCGGCCTCGGCGACGGTGCGACGGATCGCCTCGCTCAGCGAGTCGACATCGATCGGCGTGTCTCCGGTGATCTCCAGGACCTCGCCGACCAGGTAGCGACCGGACTCGGGATCGAAGCGCTGGGCGTTCCAGATGCCGAGCTGCGGTCCGGTCAGCGGCAACTCGAGACCATCGGTCACGGCAACTCCCTCCCTCGTCACATTCACAATCAGTTAGGTTAGCCTAACTTAACTAATTGCGGAATACCTACGTTGGGTTACCGCATCGCCGCAGGTCTAGCGCACCTTGGCGGCGTCCTGCGCCAGCGGAATCACCAGTGGCGTACCGGTTTCCGGGTCGTCGACGATGCGGCACCGCAACGAGAAGACCTCGTCGACGAGCTCGGCGGTCACGATGTCGGCGGGCGCACCCGTCGCGACCACCCGCCCGTCGCGCATGGCGATGAGGTGATCGGCGTAGCGGAAGGCGTGGTTGAGGTCGTGCAACACGGCCACGACGGTCCGCCCGGATTCGCGGTTCAGTGACCGGCACAGATCGAGCAACTGGATCTGATAGGCGATGTCGAGGTAGGTCGTCGGCTCGTCGAGCAGGATCAGCGGGGTGTCCTGGGCCAGCACCATCGCGATCCACACCCGCTGGCGCTGACCGCCCGACAGCTCGTCGACCATCCGCGCCGACAACTCGGTGACGCCGGTCGCCGCCATCGCCGACGCGACGGCCTCCTCGTCGGCCTTCGACCACTGCCGCAGCAGCGTCTGATGTGGATAGCGGCCGCGCGCAACGAGATCGGCGACGCGGATGCCGTCCGGCGCGGTCGAGGTCTGCGGCAGCAGACCGATCTGCCGGGCCACCTGCTTGGCCGGGTAGGAGCTGATCGGTTTGTCGTCGAGCAGCACGGTCCCCGATTCGGGGGTGAGCAGTCTGGCCAGCGCACGCAGCAAGGTGGACTTGCCGCACGCGTTCGGGCCGATGATCACCGTGAACTTGCCGTCCGGGATATCCACCGACAGTTGGTCGCTGATCGTGGTGCCCTTGTAGCCGAGGCGGACCCGGTCGGCGCGCAGCCGTGAAGTGTCGTTCATCTTTTCGCTTTCCTAGTTCCGTCGCGCCTCGGCGACCAGCAGATACGCCAGGTACAGGCCGCCGACCGAGACGGTGACGAGGCCGACCGGCACGGTGGTCGGGGCGAACGCGTGCTGGGCGATCCAGTCGCAGGTGATCAGCAACATCGCTCCCATCGCCGCCGAGGGCGCGAGCGCGATCGACGGCGTGCGGGCCAGCTTGCGCGCCAGATGTGGTGCGGCGAGGGCGACGAACGCGATCGGGCCCGCGACCGCCGTCGCCACCGCGGTGAACGCGACGCTGAGCACGATCAGCCACAGCATCGCCCGGCTGACATTCAGACCGAACGCCCGGGCGGTGTCGTCACCGAGTTCGAGGATCTGCAAGCGGGGTGCCGCCGGGATCAGCGCGATCGCCAGCAGCGCGAGGATCACCACCGCGGGACCGACCTGCGGCCACGACAGTCCGTTGAGCGTGCCCGCGCCCCAGGCCGCCGCCGACATCGCCGCGTCCAGGTCGGCGCGCAGGATCAGCCAGGTGTTGATCGAGGCGAGCATGGCGCTGACGCCGATGCCGACGATGATCAGCCGGAACCCGGCCACGTTGTGCCGGAACGCGAGTAGGTGGATGACCAACGCGGCGCCGAGCCCGCCGATCACCGCACCGGTCGCGGTCTGCAGGTGTCCACCGCCGAGGGTCAGGATGGCGATCAGCGCGCCGGTGTAGGCGCCGGTGTTGAACCCGACGATGTCCGGGCTGCCCAGCGGATTCCTGGTCACCGATTGCAGGATGGCGCCGCTCACGCCCAGTGCCGCGCCGAGGATCAGCGCGAGCAGGATGCGCGGCAGCCGCCAGTCCCACACCACCAGCCGGTCGAACCGTTCGTCGCCGATCACCAGCGCGCGCAGCACCCGCAGTGGCGGGATCAGGTAGTCACCGCTGCCGAGTGCCAGTACCGCTGTCACCACCGAGATCGTGAGCAGGACAGCGCAGACCACCAGGGTGCGCACGCCGATCCGGGCGGAGAAACGGGTTCCGCGCGGCCGGACCACCAGCATCGCGCGGCCGAAATCGATCGTCGAACTCATGCGGCGGCACCTACCCTTGCGCGACGGGCCAGCCAGATCAGTACCGGCGCCCCGAGGAACGCGGTGACCAGGCCGGCGGGGACTTCATCGGGACGAATGATGAGGCGGCCCACGATGTCGGCCGACAGCACCAGGATCGGCGCCAGCACCAGCGAATAGGCGAAGATCCAGCGCTGATCGGGTCCGATCAGCCACCGGGCCACATGCGGAACCGCGAGACCGACGAACGCGATCGGGCCCACCGCGGCAGTCGCGGTGCCGCACAGCAGCACCACCGCCAGCGCGGTGAACAAGCGTGTGCGCCCCACGTGCACACCCAGCGAGTGCGCCAGATCGTCGCCGAGCGCCACCGCGTTGAGCGAGCGCGCGCACAGCGCCGCGATGATCAGGCCCACCACGATGAACGGGGTCGCGCCGTAGAGGATCTCGAATCCGCGTCCGGTGAGTCCGCCGGAATCCCATTGGCGCATTTCGTCGAAGGCCTTGGGGTGCATCAGGATCAAGCCCCTGGTCAGGCCGCCGAGAACCGCGGTGGCGGCGACACCTGCCAGCGTCAGACGCACCGGATCGGTGCCGGATCGGCCGGCGGTGCCCACGCGGTAGACGACCACCGACACCAGGGCGGCGCCGAGGAACCCGAACCAGACATACGAGGTGATCTCGCTCACGCCGAACATCGCGACGGCGATGGTGATCGCGAAGGCCGCGCCCGCGTTGACGCCGAGCAGGCCGGGGTCTGCCAGCGGGTTGCGGGTCAGGCCCTGCATCAAGCAGCCCGCGACGCCGAGCGCGAGCCCGACCAGCAGTCCGAGCAGCGTGCGTGGCACGCGGTACTCGGTGACGGTCACGTGATCGGGAGTGGTGCTCACGCCGAACAGTGCCTGCCAGACTTCGCCGATCGCAATGGCTTTCGTGCCGACCAGCAAGCTGAGAGCACATACTGCGACCAGCGCGGATGCGGCAAGAAGCCACCCGCACCAACGCGGATTTCTCATCAGGGTTCTCTCTCGCGGCGAAACTCGGTCGTCTTGGAGGTTAGCCTAAGCAAGGTCTTGATAGGTGAGCCTTACCTCGCTATGGTCACATCTCGCCCGGACCGCAGCTTGTGCGCCGCGCAACTCACCACGAGGAACACGAAAGGTTCACCCCCGTGAAAATCACCAAGTTCGCCCTGCTGGCCTCCACCGTCAGCGTTGCCCTCGGCATCGCTGCCGGAACCAGCCACGCAGCACCCGCCGCGGATGAGCCGATCAACTACACCTCCACCACCACCGAGACCTCCACGATCATCGGCACCGACGCGGGCTCGATGGTGGTCGAGGACGGCGTCTTCAAGATCAAGGCCGCCAACGGCACCACCGTCGCGGGTACCGAATTGGCCTTCCGCGTAGACGAATTCGTGTTCCCGATCGCCGCCGACATCTCCGGCCGCACCGCCACGCTGACCCCGCAGTTCGACCTGGCGCACGCCACCTACAAGCCGGTGGCGCTGCCCTTCGAGGACAAGGCGCCGTGGAAGAGCGAGTACGACCGTGAGCAGGCCGCCTGGAGCCGCATGACCGGCACCATCTCCCTGGGCGCCAGTATCGCCACCCTGGTCGGTGGCCTCGGCGGCGGCGCGGTCGGTTGTGTGCTCGGCGGCATCGCGGGCGCCACCATCGCCTCGGCCACCATCGTCGGCATGTTCGGCCCGTTCATCCCGGCCGCGGCCGTGGGCTGCATCGCCGGCATCATGGCCATCGGCGCGCTCGGCACCCTCGCGGGCCAGATCTTCATCACCGCCCCCGTCGCGATCATGGCCGCGGTGCAGTACTTCACCACCATCAACTCCCCGATGCCGAACACCCCTGCCCCGGCTGCCAAGTAGGCGATCAGGACCTCGGCCGAATCGGCCGAATACGAACCTCGCGGAGGGGACAACTCAGCGAGAGACGAATCCCGCCCGGTCAGCATCGGGCGGGATTCGTTGTGTCCGAACCCAAGTGGTCAGTCGGTGTCGGCGGCCTTCGTGTTCGGTGCGGGGATGTGTCGCAAGAGAGTCATGACCAGCGCGGCGGCGACAGCAGTCAGTCCGATGCCGACCACCGAATTCACTTGCAGGGCATGGGTGTAGGCCTCGCGGGCGATCGTGGTCAGTTCGGCGCCGAAGGGCTCGGGTAGCGCTGACGCGACGTACAGGGCGCCCGCGAGTGTGTCCTCGGCGGTGTGCGTGATCTCCGCTGGAAGTCCGGCGGGCAGCTGCTCGGTCATCTGCCCGCGGTAGACGGCCGTACCGATGCTGCCGATCACCGCGACGCCGAGAGCTGCCGACAATTCCTGACCCGTTTCGGAGATGGCCGAGGCGGCACCGGCGCGTTCCGGGTCCACCGCGCCGACGATCAGATCGAGGCCGAGCACGAACATCGGACTCAGGCCGAGCGAGAACACCACCATGCCGGTGACGATCAACGCGAGGTCATCGCTGCCCGAGAGCTGGGTGAAGATCGCGTACCCGGCCATCGCGATCACCAGGCCGCCCGCCATCAGATACGCGGGCCGGATCTTGGGGGCGAGCGCGCTCACCACACCCGCGGCCACCACCATCGCCGCCGCCTGCGGCACGGTCCACAGCCCGGCCTCGAATGCCGAAAGGCCCAGCACCAGTTGCAGATACTGCGAGAGCAGCAGGAACAGTCCACCCATCGCCAGCATGGCCACCATCAACGCGACCAGCGAGCCGCTGAACCGGACATTGCCGAACAGGTGCAGGTCGATCAGCGGGTTGGTCAGGCGCTTCTGGCGCAGGACGAACACCGTGCCGAGCACCAGACCGGCGACCAGGACGCCGACGGCCTCGATCGACCAGCCGTCCTTGGCGAGCTCCTTGATGCCGTAGATGACACCCATCACCGACAGCAGCGACAGCACCGCGCTGAGAATGTCGAGCTTGCCCGGGTTCGGGTCCTTGTACTCGGGCAGCAGGAACGGGCCGGTCGCCAGCAACAACACCATCGCGGGCACCGCGACCAGGAAGACCGAACCCCACCAGAAATTCTCGAGCATCGCGCCGCCGACAAGCGGTCCGATCACCATGCCGACCATGAAACTGGTCATCCACACGCTGATCGCGGCGGTGCGCTGGCGGTCGTCGTGGAACATGTTGCGGATCAGCGCCAGCGTGGACGGCATCAGCGTCGCGCCCGCGATGCCGAGCAGCGCGCGGGTGCCGATCAGCATGTTCGCGCTGGTGGAGTACGCGGCGATCACGGAGGCGATGCCGAAGGCCAACGCGCCGATCATCAGGAGTTTGCGTCGGCCGATGCGGTCGCCGAGGGTGCCCATGGTGATGAGGAAGCCGGCGACCAGGAAGCCGTAGATGTCGAGGATCCACAGCAATTGGGAGCTGCTGGGTTCGAGGGCTTCGCTGATACTGGGGATTGCCAGGTAGAGCACGCTCAGGTCCATCGAGATGAGCAGCGTCGGCAGGGCGAGGACGGCCAGTCCGATCCACTCCTTGATCCCGGCCCTCGTGGTGGATTCCGGCGGGGACTGGTCGTGCTGGGTGGACGTCACACTACGACGGTACCGATGGATTCGCCTTCGGTGCCAGCGAGTTTCCGGCGGTGCTCGCCGTAAGTCATTGGACATTCCGGGCCGACGACCACGATCATGGGCTCGGTGTCCACACGTAATGAACAGCTCAGGCTCGTCGATTCGCCGCGTCAGCCGCAGGATCAGGGCGAGCCGTTTCCGTGGTCGGCGACCATCGACTCCACCTATTCGACCCGCGATGCGATCGACGCGCTCGCCCTTGCCCCGTTCCTGCGCGGCGACCAGCCGTTCGCCCGCCAGGCTCATCTCGACCGGGTGCGCCCCGACGCGGCGCTGCGGCCCGCCGACTCGCGGATCGTGCGCTCGGTCGCCGACGACGACAGCAGTGCCTTGCTCGCGGCCGGTGACGGCTGGGCTTTGCGTGCGGTGCGGTGGGCGAGCGGTTCGGCGACGATCGAGGTGACCGCGGTGAGTGACGAACTCGCCGTCGACATGCTGGCACAGGCCACCGAGGGGGCTTCACTGTCACGTGACAGTGAAGCCACGGTCGAGATGGGATTCTGGCACATGGACGTCCGGCGCCCCGCGCGCAGACGACGCCAGATCGCGGCGCCCGCGTGGGCGGAGATCCGTGGCAACTACACCGGCTCGGTGTCCGCGAGCATGGAGCGATTGATGGGGCTCGGCGTCGCCGACATCAAGGGACGGCTGGTGCTGCTGCACGGTGAGCCCGGCACCGGCAAGACCACCGCGCTGCGGGCGCTCGCGCGGTCATGGGCGCCGTGGTGTCAGGTCGACTGTGTCGTCGATCCGGAAGAGTTGTTCAGCAATCCCGGCTACCTGATGGAAGTCGCGGCGGGCGCCGACGGCGACGACGAGGACGGCCGCTGGCGGCTGCTGGTGCTGGAGGACTGCGACGAGCTGATCCGTGGCGAGGCGAAAGAAGCGGCGGGGCAGAAGCTTTCGCGTCTGCTCAACCTCACCGACGGCATGCTGGGCCAGGGCCGCAATGTGTTGATCGCGATCACCACCAACGAAGACCTCTCCCGGCTGCACCCCGCCGTGGTTCGACCGGGCCGCTGCCTGGCCCAACTCGAGGTCGGCCGGCTCTCGGCGACGGAAGCCGACGAGTGGCTGGCCCGCCAGGACGGCGCCCCCGCCGAGTCGAGCTTCCCCGACGGTGCGACCCTGGCCGAACTGGTCGCCCATCGCGACGGCGGGATCCAGATCCGCTCCACCATCGACCACTCGACCGACGTCGGCATGTACCTCTAGCGCTGCGGGCGTGCTGGTCAGGACGTGCCGACCGGGCGGATGTGCGCCCTGACCAGCTCGGTGAGGTGACGGCCGACGCGGTCGAGCGGCTCGGTGCTGTGCTTGGCGAGCGACATCACCACCGCGCCCTCGATCGTGGCGATGACGGTCGTCGCCAAGGAGCCGGCGGTGTCGGGGTCGATGTTCTCCGCGCGTAGCCGGGTCTCCAGCGTCCGCTCCCAGTCGTCGAACGCCTCGCCTGCCGCGTCGGCCGCGGCGGGTGACTCCGAGCGTCCGAGTGCCGCGGCCACGATCGGGCAGCCGGCGAGGAAGTCGCTGGACTCGACGACCTGTTTCCACGCGTCGGCGAACGACGCGATGGTCTCCTCCGGCTTGGTGTTGCTACTGAAGGTCTCGATCAGCGTTGTCATCGCCCGGCCCGCGACCCGGGTGGCCTCGGTGATCAACTCGGACTTGCCGCCGGGGAAGTTCAGGTAGATCGTCCGGCGGGAGAGCCCGCTGTGGTCGAGCAGGTTCGCGACACCGGTCCCGGCCACGCCGTTGCGGCGCACCAGGTCGATCGTGCTCTGGACGAGTCCGTCGCGTGCTGCCATCGACATCCTTTCGATCGGTCCGATTGAAGTATACCGATCGGTGTACTACCGTCGGGTAAGTACACCGATCGGTGTACTCGACGCGATCCGCGAGGAGCCGACGATGACAGCCCTGAGCGATCCGCTCGCCCTGCCGTGCGGCCAAGTGCTGCCCAACCGGCTGATGAAGGCCGCGCTCAGCGAAGGTCTCGGTACCTCCGCCGGCGCGCCGGACGAACGGCTCGAGCGGCTCTACAGCCGGTGGGGCACCGGCGGTTTCGGTCTGGTGGTCACCGGCAACGTGATGGTCGACCACGACCATCTCGGCGAGCCGGGCAATGTCGTCATCGCCGACGAACGCCACCTCGGCGACCTGCGCCGCTGGGCGCGCACCGCCAAGGACGGCGGCGCCCGGCTCTGGATGCAGATCAATCACCCGGGCCGGCAGGCGAATCCGCTCGCGACCCGGTCGCAGCCGGTAGCGCCCTCGGCGATCGGGCTGGGGCTGCCCGGTATCCCGGCGCCGCGCGCGCTCACCGACGGCGAGATCGTCGACATCGTGCACCGATTCGCCACCACCGCGCGGATCGCCGAGCGTGCGGGCTTCGACGGCGTGCAGATCCACGGCGCGCACGGGTACCTCGTCTCACAGTTCCTCTCACCACTGGCCAATCAGCGCGACGACCGCTGGGGCGGCGACCCGGAGCGGCGGGCGCGATTCGTGCTGGAGGCGGTACGCGCGATCAGGGCCGAGGTATCGAAGTCCTTCGCCGTCGCGATCAAGCTCAACTCCGCGGACTTCCAGCGCGGCGGCTTTACCGAGGACGAGTCACGCGAGGTGGTGCGCCGCCTCGCCGCCGAGCAGCTCGATCTGATCGAGATCAGCGGCGGCAGTTACGAATCGCCCGCGATGATGGGCAGGCCGGCGGCGCGTTCGGCGAGCACTGTCGCGCGCGAGGCGTACTTCCTCGAGTACGCCGAGTCGGTACGCGCGGCCGCCGGGGCGGTGCCGCTGGCCGTCACCGGCGGATTCCGTTCGCGCGTGGCCATGGTCGACGCGGTCGAGTCGGGAGAGTGCGATGTGGTCGGCCTCGGCAGGCCGAGTGCGGTGTCACCGAACGCCGCGGGTGACATCCTGCACGAGCGCACAGCGCGACTGCATTCCCCGCAGATCTCGCTGCGCCTGCCCGCGCGGGTATCCACACTGTCCAACGTCAAGAGCCTCGAAGGCGCCCTCGACCTGCAGTGGCACACCGATCAGTTGCACCTGATCGGTGCGGGCGACGAGCCCGACCCCGACCGCACACCCTGGCTCACGGTGGCGGCCATGCTCAAACATCACGGTGTCGACGCGTTCCGTAGTAGAAGGGGATCGACGATGAACAACAAGGACCCGAAGCGACGCAAGTTCGAGGTCGAGCGGGCGGTGGGCCGCTATGTCGCCAACCCGGCGGTCCGCGCGCTGAGCCGGATCGGCATCCGCACCTCGTTCGCGACCGAGCTGGAGACGATCGGACGCAAGTCCGGGCAGGTCAGGGTGGTGCCGGTCTCGGTCGCGTTCGACGACAGCGGCGCGTGGGTGATCAGCCAGCACGGGACCAGGTCGGGGTGGGCCGCCAATATCGGCGCGGAACCGACTGTGCGGGTCCGGCAGGGGAAGCGGTGGCGAACCGGGACCGCGGAGCTGCGCCCGGCCGACGATGTCGTCGCGCGGTCGCGCACCTTCGCACCCAATCCGGTGTTCGCCGGGCTGACCGCGGCCACCTTCCGCGCGTTGCAGAGCACGCCGGTCTCGGTCCGGATCACCTTCACCGACTGACGACCTTCGCCGTGGCCGCGCAGGCCAGGGTGAGCACCAGCGGAACGGCCAGCGCCGCGGTCAGCGGGATCGCGGCGGTGAGCCAGCCGATCATCGCGGGACCCGCGAGCAGGCCGAGGTAGCCGATGGTGAAGACGCGCGACATGTCCGTGGCTGCTGTCGTGCCGCCGAGATTGCCCGCGGTGGAGAAGATCTGGGGAACACCACCCGCCAGGCCGAGGCCGCACATCGCCCAGCCGAGGAGGGTGAGCGGCAACCAGGGCGATCCGATGACCACCGCGAATCCCGCTGCGGCGAGCAGACTTCCGTAGCGAACGATCGCGACCGGGCCGATCGCACCACTCACCCGATCGGCCAGGAAGCGCCCGAGTGTCATTGTCGCGGAGAAGGCGCCGAAAGCCAGGGCGGCGTCGGACTCGGAGACGCCGAGATGTTCGCGGGCCTGCAGTGCGCTCCAGTCGCCCGCCACACCCTCCGCGAGGAGCAGCACGAACGCGATCACGCCGAGGGAGACCACCTTTCGCGTGCGTTCGTGACGGCTTCGGGAGTCCTTGTCGAGTGCCGGCACATCGTGGGGAGTGGAGGCATCGTGCCGAGCCGGTGCGCCTTCATCGGCAGCCGAGTCGTATTGCTCCGGCCGTGAACCGGTTTCGGGCCGGTGGTGGCTGACGAGGTGGGGTACCAGCACGGCGGTAGCGACGAGTCCGGCGATGCCCGCACAGGTCAACGTAACCTGCGGCGACCAACCCGCCCGCTGGGTGGCGGCACCGACCAGCGAGCCGGCGAATCCGCCGCCGGAGAACATCGCGTGGAAGGCCGACATGATCGGGCGGCCGTAGGCCCGTTCGACGTGCACCGCTTGGGTATTCATCGAGACATCGAGCGCACCGTTGCCGAAGCCGAAGCAGGCCAGCGCGATGGCCAAGGTGACGGGCCCGGTCGCCAGGGCGGGACCGAGCACCGTCACCGACACCGCGGACGCGGCCAGCGCTACCAGAGTGCGGCTGCCGATCCGATCGGCCGCGGGCCCGGCCAGGCGCATCCCCACGATCGCGGTACCCGCCAGCAACAGGACGAACATGCCCAGCGTCGACGCGGACACCCCGGTCCGGTCGGTGATCGCCGGAATGTGAACCACCCACATTGCCAGCAGGAAACCGTTCATCGTGAACGCCGCGAACACCGCGGCCCTGGCCGGTCGAAGCCGGCGGTCGGAAGTCGCGGAACTCACCGCTTCGACGGTACCGGGCCTATCCCTCGCCTCGCCGCGGATCGCGGCGCGCCATCGGATCACCGGCCGACTTCTACTGCTGGGGTGTCCAGGCTCCGGTGGCGGCGGTCTCCTTGGCGTAGTCGGTGAAATCACGGGCCTCGCGGCCGAGGGCACGGCGGACACCGTCGGCGGTGGGGGTGTTGCGACCGTCGAGGATGGTGCCGAACAGGTAGTCGAGCAGGCTGATCACGTCATCGGGAACCTGGTATTCGCTCAGCGCCGCAACGAATTCCGGCCGGGAGACGGGAACGAAGGCGATCTCGCGACCGGTGGCCGCGGCGATCTCGCCGACTGCGTCGGCGAAGGTCAGGGCGCGGGGGCCGGTGAGTTCGTAGAGCTGACCCGCGTGGCGTGCGTCGGTGAGCGCGGCCGCCGCCACCTCGGCGATGTCGTCGACGTGTACGAACGGTTCCGGTACATCGCCGTTGGGCAGCGCCACCGCGCCGGCGAGCACGTCGTCGACGAAGGCGCCTTCGCTGAAGTTGTGCGCGAAGAAGGCACAGCGCACGATGGTCCACTGCAGGCCCGAATTCCTGACGATCTCTTCGCATTCCAGCGCTTCGGGCTCGCCGCGACCGGACAGCAGCACCACCGAGCGCGCGCCCGCGGTGCGGGCGGCGGCGGTGAACGCGCGGATGATGTCCGGGGCGCCGGGCACGGCGAGGTCGGGCTGGAAGGCGAGATAGACGGAGTCGACGCCGGCGAGCGCGGGCGCCCAGGTCTGCCGGTCGGTCCAATCGAAGGGGATCGCGGCGGTGCGTGAGCCGTGGCGGACCGGTCGGCCCGCGGCTTCGAGGAGGGCCGCCACCCGGCTGCCGGTCTTGCCGGTAGCGCCGGTGATGAGGGAAATCTGCTGGTGAGAAGCGGTGTTTGTCATGAGATAAGTACACCGTCGCGCGGCCTGCGGCGACATCGTCGTGCCGCTCACGAACATGCGTTGTCGTCTACGGGTTGTCGTCTACTGTGGAGTGGTGGATGCGTTAGCCGGTCTGCTCGAAGGTCCACGCGCCCGCGGTGCGTTCCTCATGTGTTCGCTGCTGAACCCGCCGTGGTCGCTGCGCGTGCAGGACGAAGCCCCGCTCACGGTGCTCGCGATGATCCGCGGAAAGGCTTGGGTCAGTACTGATTCCATGCCGCCGCGGCAACTCGGCGCGGGCGATGTCGCGGTTTTCCGTGGGCCGCAGCCGTATACGGTGGCCGACGATCCGGCGACCGAACCCCAGGTCGTCATCCAGCCGGGGCAGGTCACCACCACGCCCGAGGGCGAGATCCTGTGCGAGACACTGAGTCTGGGTGTCCGCCAGTGGGGCACCGATATCGACGGTGAGACGCTGATGGTCACCGGGACCTACGAATCGGCGGGCGCGGTGAGCAGGCGGTTGCTGCGCGCGCTGCCGCAGGTCGCGGTGCTGCCGCGCGGTGAGCTCGATACCCGCCTGCTCGATCTGCTCGTCGACGAGGCGACCAAGGACCTGCCCGCGCAAACCGCCGTCCTCGACCGCCTGCTCGACCTGCTGCTCATCGCCGCCCTGCGCGCCTGGTTCGCCCGCGACGACGCCCCCGCCTGGTACCACGCCTACAGCGACCCGCTGGTCGGCAAGGCGCTGCGCCTGCTCCAACACAATCCGGCCCACCCGTGGACGGTGGTCGCCCTTGCCGAAGCGGTCGGCATGTCCCGTGCCGCGCTGGCCCGCCGGTTCAGCGAGCTGGTCGGGGAACCGCCGATGAGCTTCCTGACCGAATGGCGGCTCTCGCTCGCGGCCGATCTGCTCGCCGAATCCGACGCGACCGTGGAATCCATCGCTCACCAAGTGGGATACGGCAGCGCCTTCGCCCTCAGCACCGCCTTCAAACGGCACTTCGGGGTGAGCCCGCGCGACCACCGGCAGGGGAGCGCGGCATGATGGCCCGATGAGCTATCCCGTCCTGTGGCCGATGCCGACCCGGTGGGCCGACAACGACCAGTACGGCCATGTGAACAACGTGACCTACTACTCCTACTTCGACACCGCCGTGAATGCCTGGCTGATGCGCGCCACCGGCACCGACATCACCGAGCTGCCCGCGCTCGGCGTCGTCGCGCAGACTTCGTGCCGATTCCACGGTTCGGTCAGCTTTCCCGACCAGCTCCAGGTCGGCCTGCGGATCGCCCGCCTCGGCAACTCGAGCATCACCTACGATCTGGCGATCTTCCGTGCCGGCGACGACGGTCTCGAGCTCGCCGCCACCGGCGAATTCGTCCACGTCTATGTCGACGCCGACACCCGCAAACCGGTGGCGATCCCCGAGGTGGTGCGGACAGCGGCCGCGGAGCTCGTCACCGACTAGCGCTCAGGATGCGATCACGCCTACCTCGGGCCAATCGCTGCCGCGGCGGGCACGCAGGATGATCTGGCCCGCGGGCGAGCCGGGAGGCCCGGGTAGGGCGGCGAAGGTCGTTTTGTCGATCACCAGGGACGAGTCGAGTTGTTCTCGGCTCGGCCCCCAGAGGTATTCGACCTCGGTGAGCTCGTCGCGAATCTTCTTGAAATACATCAGGTGCGCCATCGCCGGATCTCCGCGTAGACCTCCGCCGATCAGCGGATCGTGACCGGCAGCTAGAGACCATCGTGGCAGGAATCGAGCGATCTCGCCGCTACCTCGCCGAATTTTTTCGGGCGCACCGTCCGTGGTTCACGCGCGCAGCATGGTCTGGAACCGGCGCATACCGGAAATCCACCGGTCGTAGTCCGAACCCTTGTTGCGGTACATCTGCAGTACCTCGGGGTGCGGCAGGATCAGGAAGTGTTCGGCGGCCATCGCCTCGACGACGGTGTCGGCGACTTCCTCGGGGGAGAGCACCGCGCCCGCCGTCTTCACTGCCTTGATCGCCAGCGCGCCCGCTTCCGGGTCGTCGGGGATGAGCGCACCGGTGAGCAGCTGGGTGTCCACGCCCATCGGACACAGGCAGCTCACCCGAATGCCCTTGTCGCCGTAGGTAACCGAGAGCCATTCGGCGAAGCCGACCGCGGCGTGTTTGGTCACCGAGTAAGGGGCGGAACCGATTTGGGTGAGCAGCCCTGCGGCGGACGCGGTGGAGACGAAATAGCCGCTGCCACGCTCGAGCCACCCGGGGACGAGCAGTTTCGCGGCCCGCACGTGGGCCATCACGTTCACCTCGATGGTGCTCGCCCACTGGGCCTCTGTGCTGTCGAGGCCGGGTCCGCCGCCGATGCCGGCGTTCGCGAAATACAGGTCCACCGGGCCGAATTCGTGTTCGGCGGTGGCGATCAATTCGGCCACGACCTGCTCGTCGGCCACATCGCCACCGACCGCGATCGCGTTGTCGCCGAGGTCGGCCGCTACCTTCGCCGCGCTGTCCGCGTCGAGATCGGCGACGACGACCCGCGCGTCGCCGGCGACGAGGCGATAGGCGAGTGCGGCGCCGATGCCCGCACCCGCGCCGGTGACGATCGCGACCTTGCCTGCTATCTCCATCCCCGCACAGTAACTTTTGGAGCGCTGGCGCGCTCGAGTTCGCGCCCCTGGCGGGCGCGAACCGCCGACTTCGTCGGCGATCCCTCCTCGGGGTCGGGATGTGCGGGCTGGGAATGCGGCGCGGGCCGCGGTAGCCGGCGGTACTGGTTCTCTCGGCTCGATCAGATTGCGGCGGCGGGTTTCGGCGTGGTGGGCAGAGAAGCCGGTGGCGGTGGTGGTGTGGTCGAGCCGCGCGCGAGGGTGCCCAGGCGGGTGTGGTTGAAGACCAGGTTCAGCAGGAACGCGGTGGCCGCGCCGAGGGTGACGCCGCTGTCGAGAAGGATCTGGGCCGAAGTGGGGAACTTGTCGAACATGTCCTTGGTGAACACCGGCAGCAGACCGATGCCGATGGCGGTGGCCGCGACGGTCGCGTTGACCCGGTCCGTCAGATCGGCTTTGAGCAGCGTGGTGACGCCGACGACGGCGACCGTCGCGAACAGCACCAGCCCGACCCCGCCGACCACCGGCTTCGGAATCACCGCCACCACCTCGCCGATGCGGGGCACCAGCCCGAGCACCACCAGGATCGCGCCGCTCACCGCGGTGACATACCGGCTGAAGACCCGGGTCGTGGCGACCGCGCCGACGTTCTGATTGAAGATCGTGTCGACGAACGCGGTGAAGATGCCGCCGAGCACACCCGACAGGCCGTCGCCCACCAGGCCGCGCGCGAGATCGCCCCTGCTGAGCGGTTTTCCGGTGATCTCGCTGATCGCCAGCATGCTCGCGGTCGACTCGGCGAACACCACGGCCATCACGATGCTCATCGCCACCACCGCGGTCACCGGGAACTGCGGCGACCCGAAGTGGAACGGCTGCGGGATGCCGATCCAGTCGGCGGTACCGATCCCGGCGGTGGTGATCAGTCCCATCGGCAGCGCGATCACGATGCCCGCGACCAGCGCGATCAGCACACCGAGCTGCGACCACACGCCGCGTCCGAGGCAGACGAAGCCCACCGCGATCAGGACGACCGCCGCCGCCAGCCCGATATTGGCGGGCGAGGCGAAGCTCGCCGACTTCGGGTCGGTCCCGATGATCAGGCCCCCGGCGACCCCGATCAGCGATACCCCGACCACGGTCAGCACAGTTCCGGTGACCAGCGGCGGGAAGAACCGCACCACCCGCGCGAACGGCCACGCCAGCGCCACACCGACCACCCCGCCGATCAGCATCGACCCGTACACGGCGTCGAGGCCGTACTCCTTGGCGATCAGGATCATCGGGTTGAGCCCGACGAACGTAGCGCCGCAGATGATCGGCAACCGCGCACCGGCCAGCTTGCCGACACCGAGGCTCTGCACCAGCGTGATGATGCCCGCGACCAGCAGATCCGCACTGATCAACAGCGCGATCGTCGCCCGGTCCAGCCCCGCGGCCGCGCCGAAGACCAGCGGCACGGTGATACAGCCGGTGTACATGATCAGGACGTGCTGGATGCCGAACGCCAGTTGCCGAGCGAACGGCAACCGGGTGTCGACGGGATGCGCCTCACTCATGTAACAGGTTGTAGTCCCTGTTTTTTACCGTGAGTGAGCGCCGTGTTTCGTCGGCGTTGCGGGTCGGATATATCACCCGGTGGGTTCAATACTGCTGGTAACCGCCCTGCGGGTAGTGCGGTTGCTGCTGTGCTGCCCGGATCCAGCGTCCGGTCGACCCGGCCGCGGCCAGGCACAGGATCAGCGTCGCGAACCCGGCTTGGATCAGGCCGATGGCCACACCCGCGACCGAGCTCACCCCGGATCCGAGAGTGAACACGAGGGAGACGAGGCCGCCCAGCGCGGTGAGCGACGCCAGGATGATGATGATCACTCGGCCGGCCGATTTGCGCAGGAACAGCAGCATCGCGCCGATGAACCACAGCGCGGCGACGATGGCTCCGATCACGAAGTAGGTCATCACCATGGAAGAGACGGGCACGTTTTTGCGCCCGAAGCTGCCGTCCGGCAACTGGACCAGCGGGCCGGCGCCGGCGTCCCCCACGATCTCGTAGCCGATCGCCAACCCTGCCGCACCGATCAATGAAAGCAGCAGGGCGAGAACAGCTGCGGTGATCGCCGTGCCCCCGGTAGCGGGTGGTTGGGGGTAGCCGTATCCGGGTGCGCCGGGCGTTGCGTATCCGGGAGCGCCGTAGCCGGGCCCGGGAATGCCGTATCCGGGAACACCGGGGCCCGGTGCGCCGTACCCGGGAGCGGCTTGGCCATACGGGTGGTAGCCCTGCTGGCCGACGGGCGGATAGCCCTGACCTTGCTGCTGCCCATACGGATACCCCATGACGCCCCCTTTTTCCTCGGACACACCTGCCGAAATTCGTTCGCACGGTGCGCGGTCCGGTCGGACGCGCACCGGCCCGAACTATACGGCCGGGTCCCGACGCGTGCTCAGATGCGGCTGAGCAGCGTCAACGGGTCCTCCAGGAAACCCGCTGTGGTGGCGAGGAAGCGGGCGCCGAGCTCGCCGTCGACCATGCGGTGATCGAAACTGAGGCCGAGGGTGGTGACCCAGCGGACGGCCAGTTCGTCACGGAAGACCCAGGGACGCTTGCGGATCGAGCCGAGACACAGGATCGCGGCCTCGCCCGGATTCACCAGCGGGACGCCGCTGTCGACACCGAAGACGCCCACGTTGGTGAGGGTGAAGGTGCCGCCGCGCAGGTCGTTCGGGGTGGCGTTGCCGGAGCGGGCGGTGTCGGCCGCCCAGCCGATCTCGCGGCACAGCTCGCGCAGGCTCAACGACTGCGCCTCCTTGAGATTGGGCACCATCAGGCCGCGATCCGAGGCGACCGCGATCCCGAGATTCACATAGTGCTTGGTGACGATCTCCTGATTCTGCTCGTCCCACGCGGTGTTGATCCCCGGGTACTCCGCGATCGCCGCCAGCGTGGCTTTGGCGACCAGCGCCAGCGGGGTGAGCGTGAGACCTTCGAAGGACTTGGTGGTGCGCAGGTGGTCGAGCAGTTCCATCGAGGCCGTGCAGTCGACCGTGACGAAGGTGCTGGCCTGGGGAATCGTGCGCGAACTGGCCTGCATCGCGGCGGCGGTGCGTTTCCGGATGCCCGCGATGGGAGTGCGTTCTTCGCGGGCGGTCGGCTCGATCAGGCCGTCGCCGTCGGTGACGTGGCCGTTCGACGGTGCGGGCACGACATCGCCGAGGCGGGCGGGGGTGCGCGGCTGGGTCACCGGCACGGCCGAGCGCACGTCGTCGACGGTGACCGCGCCCTCCGGCCCCGACCCCGCGACGAACCACAGGTCGATGCCGAGTTCCTTGGCCAGTTTGCGTGCCGCGGGGGTCGCGGCGGCGCGATGGGTGCTCGGGGTGCTCGCGGCCATGGACGGCGTGGCTTTCGTTCTCCGCGAGGTCGATTCGGCCTCGGGCCCATAACCCACCAGCACGTTCGTGCGGGGCTCCGCGGTCGGCGGGGCCGACACCTCGAGGTCGTTGCGCACCCGGATCAGCGGCGCGCCGACCGGCACGGTGTCACCGGGCTGAGCCAGCAGTTCGACGACAACCCCGGAGAACGGCGACGGCAGCGCCACCACCGCCTTCGCGGTCTCCACCTCGGCGATGGTCTGGTTCAGCTCCACCGTGTCGCCGACCGCGACGGCCCAGGACACCAGGTCGCCGTCGGCCAGGCCTTCACCCAGATCGGGGAGGCGGAATTCGAGAACATGACCGTCGTCGTCGGCGGCTGGTTCCGGCACGAGGGCACCTTTCGTCACGCGGCTAGACAGCGGTCGACCGCCGCCAGAATGCGGTCGGGGTCGGGCAGGTGGTGCTTTTCGAGCTTAGCCGGGGGGTAGGGGATGTCGTAGCCACCGACGCGCAGCACCGGCGCCTCGAGGTGATAGAAGCAGCGTTCGGTGACGCGGGCCGCGATCTCGGCGCCGAGCCCGGCGAACACGGGCGCCTCGTGCACGATGACCAGCCTGCCGGTCTTGTCCACCGATTCCGCGATCGTGTCGACGTCGATCGGCGAGAGACTGCGCAGGTCGATCACCTCGAGCGAATGTCCTTCCTCGGCGGCGATCTTCGCCGCGGTCAGCGCGGTGGCGACGGTGCCGCCATAGGCGACGACGGTGGCGTCGGCGCCGCGGGTGCAGACCCTGGCCCTGTGCAGGGGCAGATCCGGTTCACCTTCGAAATCTACGTCGGCTTTGTCCCAATAGCGACGTTTGGGTTCGAAGAAGATGACCGGGTCGTCCAGTGAGATCGCCTGGCGAATCATCGAATACGCGTCGGCGGGCGTACTCGGTGATACAACGCGAAGGCCCGCGGTATGCGCGAAATACACCTCGGGTGATTCCGAATGGTGCTCGACCGCGCCGATGCCGCCGCCGAACGGGATGCGGATCGTCAACGGCGCCTTCACTTTTCCGTCGGTGCGGTTGTGGATCTTGGCCACCTGCGAAACGATCTGGTCGAAGGCCGGATAGACGAAACCGTCGAACTGGATCTCCACCACGGGGCGGTATCCGCGCAAAGCCATCCCGAAAGCCGTTCCGACGATGCCGGATTCGGCCAGCGGTGTGTCGATGACGCGATTGTCGCCGAAATCCTTCTGCAAGGTGTCGGTCACGCGGAACACGCCACCGAGCCGGCCGATGTCCTCGCCGAGCAAGACGACTTTGGCGTCGTCTTCCATCGCGCTGCGCAGGCCGACGTTGAGGGCGCCTGCGAAGGTGGTGATCATGACTGCGCTCCTTCGGCGAGGTAGGCCGAGAGCTGTTGGCGCTCTTCGGTCATCAGGGGATGCTCGGTCGCGTAGACGTTGTCGAAGATCCGCAGCGGATCGGGGTCGGGCATCTCGATCGTCGCGGTGCGCAGTCGGCGCGCGACCTCGTCGGCCTCGTCGGTGACCTGCTGGGTGAACTCGGGGGAGAGGTCGCCTTCGCGGTCGAGGAGCAGACGCACGCGCTCGATGGGATCGCGCTGGGCCCAGTACTCGGTGTCGGCGGCGGTGCGGTAGCGGCTCGGGTCGTCGGCGGTGGTGTGTGGGCCCATCCGGTAGGTCATCGCCTCGATGAAGGTGGGGCCGCCGCCGGTGCGCGCGCGTTCGACGGCCTGGCGGGTGACCGCGAGGACGGCGAGCACATCGTTGCCGTCGACCTGCACGCCCGCGATCCCGTAGCCATCGGCTCGGCGGACCAGCGGGGTATGGCTCTGTACGGCCACCGGTTCGCTGATCGCCCACTGATTGTTCTGGCAGAAGAACACGACCGGCGCGCTCCACGCGGCGGCGAATCCGAGGGCCTCGGCGAGGTCGCCCTGGCTCGTCGCGCCGTCGCCGAAATAGGCGATGGTGGCGATATCGGCGCCGTCGAGGTGGGCGGCGAAGGCGTAGCCGGTCGCGTGCAGCCCCTGGGATCCGACGACGATATTGGCATTGGTCATCTTGACCGCGTCGGGGTCCCAGCAGTGGTGCGAGACGCCGCGCCACAGGGCGGTGAGCTGCTCGGGCGGGACGCCGCGGCAGTAGGCGACGGCGGTTTCGCGGTAGGAGCAGAACACGTAGTCGTCGGGGTGCAGCGCGTGCGCCGAGCCGACCTGCGCGGCTTCCTGGCCGAGCAGCGGCGGCCACAAACCGAGCTGGCCCTGGCGTTGCAGCGCTGTCGCTTCGACGTCGATTCGGCGGGTGATCACCATGTCCCGATACAGCTGCCGCAACCGCTCGGCGTCGATGTCGGCGACCAGCGCGCCGTGCTCTCTGTCGAACACCCGGCGGCCGTCGGGCTGAACCAGCTGGACCGGGTAGGTCTGCTTCTGCGACATCGTGATCGCCTCCTCGCTACCGCGCCTTGTGGGCCGATGCAGGTACGCCACTCCGCTGAGTGCGATGTGTATCACTCAGCATCCACCATAATGCGGTGTGCGCAAGCGGTACACGCGCATATGAGCAGAATGCACGGTCTTCGGGGGGTGTGCACTGTCATACTGCGTTGTATGACCAGTCGCGAACCCGACGTGACGCTCGACGCCACCGACGCGCGTTTGCTGCGCGAGTTGATCGCCAACCCCCGTGCGACCGGGGTGGAGCTCGCGGCGCGCCTCGGCCTGTCGCGCAACACGGTGCAGGCGCGGCTGGCTCGCTGGGACAGCGGTGGGGTGCTCGGCAGCTTCGAACGCCGAGTGGAGCCGCGCGCCCTCGGCTACCCACTGGCAGCGTTCGTCGCGGTCGTGGTGGACCAGCACCGACTCGACAGCGTGGTGGACGAGCTGGCCGATGTCCCCGAGGTCACCGAGGTCTGCGGCATGACCGGCGCCACCGATCTCACTGTCCGCATCGTCGCGCGCGACGCCGACGACCTCTACCGCATCGCGGGCCGAATCCTGAAGATCCCCGGCGTGGAGCGCACCAATATGGCCCTGGTCATGCGCGAGCTGGTGGGACCGCGCACCGGCCCGTTGCTCGACCGACTGGCAGGCCCGAACTGAACGCGGCCCTGCCGCGGGACCCTCAGGTGCCGGTGGGCAGGAAGCGGCGCACGACCAGGCCGGCCACGAGGGCCCAGAAGGCGCCGCCGATGCCGAAGAGGGTGGTGCCGGAGGCGGCGACGAGGAAGGTGACCAGGGCTGCCATGCGGTGGGTGGGGTCGCTGAGGGCGCCGGTCAGGGCGGCGGCGAGGGTGGCGAGGAGGGCGAGGCCCGCGACGGTTTCGATGGTGCCCTCGGGCGCGGCGGCGATGAGGGTGACCAGGGCGGCGGAGGCCAAGCCGAGGACGAGATAGCTGGCACCCGCTGTCGCCGCGGCGATCCACCGGCGTCTGGGGTCGGGGCTCGCGGACGGTGCGGCGGCGAGGGCGGCGCTGATGGCGGCGAGGTTGATCGCGTGGCCGCCCGCTGCCGCGCCGAGGATGGTGCCGATACCGGTGACGAGCATGGCGGGACGCCACGGGACCTGGAAGTCGAACGAGCGCATCACCGCGACGCCCGGAATGTTCTGCGAGGCCATGGTGACGATGTAGAGCGGAACGGCGATGCCGATGACGGCCTGCCAATGCCACTGGGGGACAGTCCATTCCACCGTCGGAACCATGGCGGACAATTCCAGGTGCCGGTTGTTCACAACGATATCGATGCCGGTACCGACGGCCGCCGTGGCGAAGGCGACGAGCACGGCCCACTTGGGGGCGAACCGTTGCAGAACCAGCCACACCACGATGACCGGGACGACCACGGCGGGCGAGGTGCGCAGCGCCTGCACCGGGGCCAGGCACAGTGGAACGAGGACACCGGCCAGCATCGCCTGCGCGATCGGCACGGGGATCGCGGCGACCAGCGAGCCGAGCCGTTGCCACAGCCCGGTGATGACGATCAGCACGCCGGTCACCGCGAAGGCCGCGACCGCGCCGGGCCAGCCGCCCGCGACCAGTCCGGTGCTCGCGAGCAGGGCGGCACCCGGCGTGGACCAGGCCAGCGTGATCGGGATCCGGTACCGGAAACTCAGCAGCAGAATGCCGATGCCCTGGGTGAAACACAGGATCAGCAGGCCCGAGGCCGCCTGCGCCGGACTCGCCCCCACCGCGCGCAGACCACTCAGCACCACCGCGAACGAGCTCGTGAAGCCGACCAGTGCGGTGATAGCGCCCGCACCGAGCGGCTGTGCGATGCCCGCCGGTTTGTCGGCGATATCGGGCGAAGTGGTGGAGACCTGCGACATTGTGCCGATACTGCCCGACGACGCGGGGGTCGTCGCCTGCCAGTCTCGCGAAAGTGGACTGATTCGTGCGGGGCGTGGGCAGGTCCAGTTGGGCAATCGGCCTTCGTGTGCCGATAGGTGCCGCGAAGTCGGTTCGATGCGTAGGGTGTCGGGAACGGTTTCGCAGGCGGGGGCTTGGAGTAGGAGTGGAATTGGGCGCGGTGTTGATTTCCTCGGACGAGCTTCGGGAACAGTTGGCGGACAAAGCGATTCACCTGCTCGATGTGCGGTGGGCGCTGGGTGATCCCGACGGTCCGCAGCACTATCTCGACGGGCATATTCCGGGCGCGGTCTTCGTCGATCTGGAGACCGAGCTGGCCGCCGCGCCATCGCCCGCCCGTGGCAGGCATCCGCTACCCGACCCGGGCACCTTCGAGAAATGCGCGCGCAGTTGGGGATTGAGCGCGGGGGATCCGGTGGTGGTCTATGACGCGACCGGGGGAACGGCGGCCGCGAGGGCATGGTGGCTGCTGCGCTGGGCCGGTGTGGACAACGTGCGCATCCTCGACGGCGGGCTGCCCGCGTGGATCGCGGCCGGTGGCGAGATCGCGACCGGCGCCGAAGCCGAGCCCCTCGACGGTGACCTGGTGGTACGGCCAGGCGGTCTGCCGGTGATCGACGCCGACGCCGCCGCGAAATGGTCGGGAGTGCTGCTCGACGCTCGCGCGGGCGAGCGGTATCGCGGCGAGGTCGAACCGATCGATCCGCGCCCCGGACACATACCGGGCGCGATCAGTGCGCCGACGGCCGAAAACCTGGACGGCACAGGGCATTTCCGGAGCGCCGAAGAGCTGCGCGCCCGCTTCGCCGGATTCGGCGAAGGCGCGGTCGCGGTGTACTGCGGATCCGGCGTCACCGCCGCCCACCAGATCGCCGCCCTCGCCGTCGCCGGCATCGACGCCGCCCTCTACCCCGGCTCGTACTCGCAGTGGTCGAACGATCCGAAACGGTCCGTGGCAACAGGAGAGTGAGCACCGGCGGGCGTTCGGAAAATCCGCGGCGAGTTGTCGCGCGTGATCGAACGGGAAGAACCGGTCCTGCTCAGCCCATGCGACGAGAACCGTGAGTGATCCGGCGCCCGGTATGCGGGCCATCCAGCACATATCGTCGAACAGCGGTGGCGGGAAGTTCTCGTAGGCGCCGCACGGTGTCAGCACCAGCCGGGCGATTCGTTCGGGCCGGTGGGTCACCACGAGCTGGGAGAGCATGCCGCCGCATTGGCGAACAAGTCGTGCACGAACAGCACCGGCTCACCCTGTCCGCGTTCGTAGATCCGGATAGTGCCCTGGAGCAGGTGCACAAGGCGAGACTCGCCGAGTTCGGAGACAACACTCATCACGTTTCCTGTTCGATCGCGGCGCGAGCGCACTGCTGTGCTCGTTCATCCCGGTTGATCTCGTGCAAGCATGGCGGGTATGGGTCAGCGGCCGCTTCCAGAAACGGGCTACCCGTCTGCAGCGAGCGCGGACGTGTGGTTGTGGATAGGCCACGCCGTCTACCGTGGGCCCTCGCTGCGGCTCGACCGCCACTCGGGGTCGGTGCACTGCCTCGCTGTCGGCGTCGACGGCCCGTTCGCCCTGCACGCCGATTCGTTCGATCGGCGCACAGTTCGCAGCGCGTTGATACCCCCACGCACGCTGCACCGGGTAGTCGCGCATCAGACCCGAATGCTGTTCTGCTACATCGACCCCGGATCGCCCCGCGCCCACGCGTGCTGGGAGCAGATGACCGAGCGCGTGCACGAATTCGGCATCCACCACCACCACGAAACCGCTCTGATCCGCCTCGCCGACCGAGACGGCATGGACCCGGCCGAGGTGATGGACATCGTGTGCGGTCCCGCGCGGATCCGACTCGATCCGAGGATTGCCGCCGCGACCGCGATCGTGCGCGCGCACCCGACTCGATCGATCACCGCGGATGAACTCGCGGCCGAAGTGCAGCTGTCGAAATCCCGGCTGCTGCACCTGTTCACCGAGCACGCGGGCACCACCTTCCGCCGCTATCGTGTCTGGGCGCGCATGCTCGCCGTCGGCCGTGCTGTCGCCAAAGGTGCCGACTTCACCACCGCCGCGGCCGACGCCGGATTCGCCAGCCCCTCACACTTCAGCGACACTTTCCACGCCATGTGCGGTCTCTCCGCGACTGATCTGCTCAGCGCCGGCGCGCGGATCAACGTCCTGGACTGAACGCCTTCTCTCGGTCCTCACGGGCAGCCGCGGGCGATGTCGTGCAGAGTCGCGTTGTCGGCGGCGGTGATGGGCAGGTCGTAGTCGAGCGCCACGGTGAGGTACTTGGCGGCGTAGAAGCAGTGGTTGGGGCGCGCGGGCGGCAGCCATGCGGCGGGGGTGTCGTCGCCCTTGGACTGGTTGGTGGCGGCGCCGGTCGCGAGGAGGTTCACCGCGAGGTCGTTGGCGAAGCGGCGCCGTTTGTCGGGGGTCCAGGTGGCAGCGCCCATGTCCCAGGCGGCGGCCAGTGGATACACATGGTCGATCTGGATCCGGCCGCCATCGGACTTGCTGAAGCGGATATCGGTGGCGGTGTAGGGGTCGGTGAGGATGCCTTCCACCACCACGCAACGGCCGCGATGCACCACTTCGCGCAACTGCATCGCCAGCACGTTGTTGCGGGTGTCGCAGCCGTCGTGGCTGCCCGGTGCGTCGGAATCGTCGGTCCAGGCCGGGCCGAAGACGCAGGCCTGACCCGCCTTGCACCCTCGCTCGTAGCCGCCGGGCCGAGGACGCGCGGCGATCACGCGCACCGTGTCGAGCAAGGCGGTGAGCTCGGCGCGCGTCGGACTGCCGGGTGCGGGCGTGACCGGCTCATCCGGTCCGATCACCGCGCACCCGGCAACTGCGAGCACTGTGACGAGCAACCACGCCGGTTTCCCCATACCCGCATGTTGTAGCCGGTGGCACCGACAACAATCGCGCTTCGAGCAGCGCTGGGCGAGGGGAGAACCGCGTCAGTCGACGATGCGGCCTATAACCAGGCTCGCGCCAGTAGGTCGTCGGCGGCCTGCTCGGCCGGGTTGGGCGGGAAGCGCGTCGCGGCGATCGAGGAGACATGGGCGCCGTCATGGCCGACCAGCCAGGAGCCGCCACGGTCTTCGCATTCGGCGATCTTGGCGAAGACGGTGAGCAGGAAGGTGATGGATTCCCTGGGGTCGATGGTGTGCGCCAGGCGCTGGGATTCGCCTGGCCGCGACAGATCGAGCCAGACGCCTGCCTGGCCGTCCAGCCGCATGCCGAGGATCTTCGTGGTGTCGATGAAGGTGAATTTGCGCCGTTCCCAAGGGGTGTTGGGGGTGTAGCTCTGCTCGAGAACCTGGAGCAGAATCGTCATCGCTGCCCTCCGCACGAATTACAAGGGGGTCATCGGTCGAACCGGATCCGTCCGGTCCGCCTGGGTCCGTATGGAGTTGTCGCCGGTGGGTGTTCCGGCCCGTGACCTGGGGTTATTTCAGTATGTTCTCGTTGCGGCGAGAAATCCAGGGGTATGGCGGCCGTGATCGGTGTCGGTGCCGCCTGCTTGGATGGAGCCCATGCTGCACGGTCTGTGGTCCCCCGAATCGGGCCTACTGCTGTGGCACGACGCGGAGCCGGTCGCCGTGGGGTCGGTGCTCGGCGACATCTTGGATCGCGCCAGGTTCCGGCACCGGGCCCAGGTGCTCGTCGTCGATGCCGAGGGGCAGTCCGAGACCGCCGAGGTTCGCGCGCACGCGCTCGCGCCACCGACGGCGGCCGTTGTACTGCGCAGCCGGTTGCCGCGCGAGAACATCTCCGGCGATCTGCGGTTCCTCGCGCACGTCGCGCGCGGTATCGAACGGTGGGTGCGGGCCGGGCGCGTGGTGCCGCAGATCGAGCGGGCCGACGGTCAGTGGTGGGTGCGCTGGCGGCTCGTCGGCGGACAACGTCAACGCGCGTGGCTGGCGGAGCTGGCCGCCGCGATGCCGCCGGCGCTGCGGGTGGCAGGCCCGCCCGCCGCCGTGCTCGACGACCTGTGCACGCACCTCACCGATCCGATCGCCCGCGAATACCTCGCACACCGCACGATGACGCACCCGCTGCTGGCCGCGCTGGTCGCCGATACCCCGTTGGACGTCGGCTCCTACCGCCTGTCGGAAACGCTGACGCAGTGGCGGGAGGGCTATGCCGCCGACGAGCCGGAACTGGTGTTGCGCCTGTGCGAACCCGACGGCGAATTCGGCACGGCCGACGAATCGGTGGCGCTGTGGCGACTACAGGTGTGCCTGCGCCCGGTCGACGACGCACCCAAACCCGTTGTCTTCGAAGATGATCCGGTGCTCGTGCGCACGGCGGCGGAGAAGCTCGGCCAGGCGCGCAAGGCCTACCCGCGCCTGCGCGACCTACCGACCGATCCGCGCGGCCTCGACTTGCTGCTCCCCACCGAGGTGGTCGCCGACCTGGTGGCTCACGGCGCACATGCCTTGCAGGAAGCCGGTATTCGTCTGCTCCTGCCACGCGCCTGGAACATCGCCGAACCGAGCATGCGATTGCGCGTGAGCAGCCCCGCGGCCGCCGAATCCACTGTCGGCCTCAGTGGGCTGATCTCCTACCGCTGGGAGTTGGCGCTCGGCGATCTGGTGCTCACCCAGGCCGAGATGGAACGGCTGATCAGCAGCAAGTCCGACCTGGTCCAGTTGCGTGGTGAGTGGGTGCAGGCCGACCACCGAGCGCTGGCCGCCGCCGCCCGCTACGTCGCGCAGCACGCCGACGACAGCCCGATCACCCTGGCCGACATGATCGGTGAACTCGCCGCCGAGCGGGTCGACAATGTGCCGGTCACCGAGGTCACCGCCGACGGCTGGGCGGCCGAATTGTTCGCCAGGGAGAGCGAACCCGAGCCGGTTCCGGTTCCGGTCGGCCTGAAAGCCCAGCTGCGGCCCTACCAGGAACGTGGTCTGAGCTGGCTGGCCACGATGAGCCGGCTGAACTGCGGGGCGATCCTGGCCGACGACATGGGTCTGGGCAAGACAGTGCAGGTGTTGGCGCTGCTCGTGCACGAGCGCGAGGTCGGCACGGCTGCCGCGCGGCCGACCACGGCGGGTGAGTCGACGCAGCCCGCGGCGGTCGACGTGCTCGCCGCCACCGCGACCGGCGACGCGTGGTCGCGGGTCGGACCGACGCTGCTGGTGTGCCCGATGTCGGTGGTCGGCAACTGGCAACGCGAAACGCAACGCTTCGCCCCCGACCTGCGGGTGCTCGTGCACCACGGTCCGGGTCGGCGCCAGGGTGCGGAATTCGCCGCGGCGGTGGCTGATTCGGACTTGGTGATCACCACCTACGCACTGCTCGCCCGCGATATCACCCTGCTGAACGAGCAGCAGTGGGAGCGGATCGTGCTCGACGAAGCCCAGCACATCAAGAACGCGGTGACCAGGCAGGCGCGGGCGGCCAGGGCGCTCACCGCGCGACATCGGCTGGCGCTCACCGGAACTCCGGTGGAGAACCGCCTGGAAGAACTGCGCGCGCTGTTCGACTTCGCCATGCCGAAGCTGCTCGGCAGCCCGCAATCGTTCCGCGCCAGGTTCGCGGTCCCGATCGAACGCGAACGCGACCAGCAGGCCATCGACCGGCTGCGCCTGATCACCGATCCGTTCGTGCTGCGCAGACTCAAAACCGATCCGGCGGTGATCAGCGACCTGCCGGAGAAGCTGGAAATGACGGTGCGGGCCAACCTCACCGTCGAACAGGCCGCCCTCTACCAGGCCGTCGTCGACGACATGCTGGACAAGCTCAAAGACGCGAAAGGCATGGCGCGCAAGGGCGCTGTGCTCGGCGCGCTGACCCGGCTCAAACAGGTCTGCAACCACCCCGCGCACTACCTGGGTGACGGTTCGCCGATCCTGCGACGCGGCGGCCACCGCTCCGGCAAGTTGGCGCTGGTCGAGGACGTGCTCGACGCGGTGCTCGCCGACGGCGAGAAAGCCCTGCTGTTCACCCAGTTCCGTGAGTTCGGCGACCTGATCCTGCCCTACCTCACCGAACGGTTCGGCACCCCGATCCCGTTCCTGCACGGCGGCGTGGCCAAGCAGCGCCGCGACGATATGGTGACCGGCTTCCAGGGTGAGAACGGCCCGCCGCTGATGTTGCTCTCGCTCAAGGCGGGCGGCACGGGCCTGAACCTCACCGCCGCCAATCACGTGATCCACCTGGACCGCTGGTGGAATCCGGCCGTCGAGAACCAGGCCACCGACCGCGCGTTCCGGATCGGCCAGCAGCGCGCGGTGCAGGTCCGCAAACTGGTGTGCGTCGACACCATCGAAGAGCGGATCGACGAAATGATCAACGGGAAGAAGCAATTGGCCGATCTGGCCGTCGGCGCGGGGGAGAACTGGATCACCGAGATGAGCACCGACGAACTGCGCGAGCTGTTCACCCTCGGCGCCGAGGCGGTGGGTGAGTAGATGGCCGACTTCAGCCAGTTCGGTCCGCGCAAACCGGTGCGCGGCGGCGCCCAGGCTCGCGGCGGTTTCGGCCGGACCTGGTGGGGCAAGTCGCTGCTCGACGCGGTGGAGAAAGTCGCCGACGCGGGCAGGCTCTCGCGCGGACGCACCTACGCCAGGGTCGGGCAGGTGGTGAACTACCGGATCGAACGCGGCGCGGTGACCGCGGAGGTGCAGGGCAGCCAACCGAGCCCGTTCACCTCGGTGCTGTCGATCCGGCCGCTGCGCGAGGACGAGGTGGAACTGCTGCTGGCCGAGATCAGGGAGGCGCCCGGCATGCTCGCCGAGATCGCCTCGGGCGCGCTCCCGCCCGCGCTCGGCCCACACCTGCTGCCGACCACGGCCTCCGAACTGGACTTCACCTGCAGCTGCCCGGACATGGGCTGGCCGTGCAAGCACGTCGCGGCGGTCTGCTATCTGCTCGCCGAGCGCCTCGACGAGCAGCCCAGCGAGATCCTCACCCTGCGCGGTCTCGACCTCGACACCCTCATAGGTGGTGTCGAGAAGTCCGCGCGCACCGCCGATTCCGACGACCCCTACGGCGACGAGCTGGTCCTGCCCGAGCTGCCCCGCGTCGAATTCCACGCCGTCATCGACGATCTCGACGCGATTCCACTGCGTCGCGCGCTACGGATGTCCGCCGAGGACGAACCGACCGCGGCAACCGGCTTACGCGAATTGCGCACGCTCTATACCGAATTCGACACCTGAGTCTCGCGAGAGGTCCGCGGTTCAGCCCAGCTCGTACTCGAACCAGATGTGATGTCCGCCTTCGGCATCCACGTACAGAGCGCCGGTACCGGTGATGCCGGTCAATTCCCCGGTGCCGCTGCGGGGGACGATGTGGAAGAACTCGTCGGTGCGATCGGTACCGCCGGTGGTGGCGGAGTGGACGAAGTTGAACGCACCGGCCTTGCCGTTGAGCGCACCTTCGAACGACTCCATCGCGAGATAGGTGCCCGCGCCGGTGCTCATGTCGAAGGCGGCGGTGAACAGCGTGGCCGAGAGCCCTTCGATCTCGCCCGCGTAGGCCTTGGTCATGGTCGAGATGCCGACCGGCATCCCGGTGACGATGGGGGGCTGCGGTGTCAGCTCGGTGGGATCGAACGCGGTGACCTCGAAGGTGCCGATGGCTTTCATGCGCCGATGCTAAACCCGTCCACCGACAGAAACCGGCTCGCGGAGACGGCGATTCATCCGGTCGGCTCGATCCGGTAGAACCGGACGGCATTGCCGCCGAACACCTTCCGCAGGTCGTCGGTGCTCGCGCCCGCGTCGCTCAGCGCGGTGGCCACGGTCTCGACCGCGCCGCCGAGGCTGGTGATCGGCTTGTCGACCGGAAAGTTCGATCCCCAGATCAGCCGGTCGGCGCCGAACACCGCCAGTGCGTGCGCCAGCAGCGGCCCCACCCGTCCCAGCAGCGTCGGGACCGGCGTCGGAGTACCGCGTCGTGGCACCGGATGCCCGAGCACCGGCATCATCAGCCCGCTCACCTTGGCCACCACGTTCGGCTGCGCGGCCAGATCGGTGAGATCCTCGCGCCACCGATCGAACAGGGCCGCCCGCTGCCCGGCGGTGTGCCCGGTGTCCTTGCCGACCGGCCCGAAGATGCCCGCGGGCGTGCCGAGGTGATCGAGCACGATCGGTACCTCGGGGAACCGTTCGGCCAGCGCCGTCACCTCGGGTAGCTGCCCCGAGTACACCCACGCGTCGAACGAGAGCCCGCGCTCGGCGAGCTGCCCGAAGCCGTTCAGGAACGCCGGGGCGGTGAGTGCGCCGTCGTGGGCGGCGAAGGATTTCACGGCGGGATCGGGGTGGTAGGCGACCATCGTCCGGATGCCACGGAACAGCGGCGACGCGGATTGATGCGCATCGAGCACCGCGCCGAAGTCCGCGGCGGCGGGGTCGGCCGAGCCGATGATCGTGGACAAAGCGGGGGTGTCGACGCCGAAGGGCAGGCTCGCCACCCAGCGCGTCTCGTCGGGCTTCCAGCCCGTCCACTGCACCTCGATTTCCACCACCGATGCGACCGGCGTATTTCCCCGGTCCGCGCGGTAGTCGGCGGGCAGATAGGGCTGCAGGTAGGCGCTGGGCTCGCCGACGAATTGGCGGTCACGCAGCGGGGCCAGCTTTGCCGCGATATCGACCGGTAACGGCAGATAGCGCATCAATTTCGCGAGCTTGCTGAACTCGCGTGGCGTGGCATGCGGATCCCACTGGTGAATATGGGCATCGATGATGTCGAAGTCGGTCAGATCCATGCTGTGCGTCCCATCGCCGCCGCTGGCAGAGCTCACGGCGATTGTCACACGCCGACGCCGCGCAGCGACGGATTACGCGGCTCACACAGTGCGTCGATACTGTCCGCCCACTGCGAAGAAGGCATCGGTGACCTGCTGCAATGTGCACACCCGCGCCGCGTCCATGAGGACATCGAAGATATTGCCGTCGGTATGCGCTACCTCGGTGAGCCGGGCCAGCGCGCGATGGGATTCCTCGGCGTGATCAGCCTGGAAACTGTGCAGCCGGTCCAGTTGGGAGCGGCGTTCGGTTTCGGTGCCGCGAGCGAGTTCCAGCGGTGCGTGCGCGGTGTCGTCGTCGCGGCCGCGGAAGGTGTTCACCCCGACGATCGGCAGCGATCCGTCATGTTTGCGCTGTTCGTAGCGCATGGACTCGTCCTGGATGCGACCACGTTGGTAGCCGGTCTCCATCGCGCCGAGTACCCCGCCGCGTTCGCTGATCCGCTCGAATTCGAGCAGCACGGCCTCTTCGACGAGATCGGTGAGTTCGTCGACGATGAAACTGCCCTGGAGCGGATTCTCGTTGACGGCCAGTCCCCATTCTTTGGCGATGATGAGCTGAATCGCCAGCGCGCGGCGCACCGAGTCCTCGGTCGGGGTGGTCACCGCCTCGTCGAAGGCATTGGTGTGCAGGCTGTTGCAATTGTCGTAGACGGCGATCAGTGCCTGCAGGGTGGTGCGAATGTCGTTGAACTGCATTTCCTGCGCGTGCAGCGAACGTCCCGAGGTCTGCACGTGGTACTTGAGTTTCTGGGCGCGTTCGCCCGCACCGTACCGGTCACGCATCGCGATCGCCCAGATCCGGCGGGCCACCCGGCCGATCACCGTGTATTCGGGATCCATGCCATTGGAGAAGAAGAACGACAGATTCGGGGCGAAGTCGTCGATCGCCAGCCCGCGCGCGAGGTAGGTCTCCACATAGGTGAATCCGTTGGCGAGGGTGAAGGCGAGTTGGCTGATGGGGTTCGCGCCGGCCTCGGCGATGTGATATCCCGAAATCGAGACCGAATAGAAGTTCCGGACGTCGTTGCGCACGAACCATTCCTGGACGTCGGCCATCATGCGCAGGCTGAATTCGGTGGAGAACAGGCAGGTGTTCTGGCCCTGGTCCTCCTTGAGGATGTCGGCCTGCACGGTGCCGCGCACGGTCGACAGCGTGTGTGCCCGGATATCGGCGGCTTCCGCCACTGTCGGCTCGCGGCCTTCGGCATCGGAGAAGCGTCGCAGCGCTTGATCGATCGCGGTGTTGAGGAAGAACGCGAGGATGGTCGGGGCGGGGCCGTTGATGGTCATCGAGACCGAGGTGGTCGGGGCGCCGAGATCGAAACCGTCGAACAGGGTGCGCATGTCCTCGACGGTGGCCACCGAGACACCCGAGGTGCCGACCTTGCCGTAGATGTCGGGGCGCTCGGCCGGATCGTGGCCGTAGAGGGTGACGGAGTCGAACGCGGTGGACAGGCGGGTGGCTTCGGCATGGGCGCTGAGGACCTTGAAGCGGCGGTTGGTGCGGGCGGGATCACCCTCGCCTGCGAACATTCTGGCGGGATCCTCGTTCTCGCGCTTGAAGGGGAAAACGCCTGCGGTGAACGGGAATCGGCCGGGCAGGTTCTCGGCGCGCAGGAAGCGCAGGAGGTCGCCGTCGTCGGTGCAGCGGGGGAGGGCGACGCGCGGAATGCTGGTGCCGGACAGAGATTCGCGGCGCAGGGGTGTGCGCAATTCGCGGTCGCGGATTCGGACCACTTGTTCGTCGCCGCGATAACTCTCGGCGACCGTGGGCCATTCGGCCAGTGCGGCGGTCGAGGCCGGGGAGAGGGCTGGACGAGCCTGTGTGAGCAGGTCGGTGACCGCCGCGTCGTCGGGGAGCTCGTCGTGTACCAGCGCCAGCCGTTGAATCCGTTGGGCGGCAGCGGCTTCACGCTGGGTGTCGGCGTGGTAGCCGCGGATCGTGTCGGCGATGTCGGCCAGGTACCGGACCCGCGACGGGGGCACGAGCTGGGCGAAGCGTGTGGAGACCGAGGTGTCGACGCGGGGCAGCGCGCCGGGCTCGAGCGTCAGGCCGTGTTCGGTGAGCAGGCCGGTGAGGTGCTGGTACAGGGCGGTGACGCCGTCGTCGTCGAACGTCGCCGCGCTGGTGCCGAAGACGGGCATGTCCGCGGGGCTCGCTCCGAATTCCGCACGGTTGCGGATCAATTGGCGCGCCACATCGCGGACCGCGTCGGCCGCGCCACGGCGCTCGTACTTGTTGATCGCGACGACATCGGCGTAGTCGAGCATGTCGATCTTCTCCAGCTGCGACGCGGCGCCGAACTCCGGCGTCATCACATACAGCGCCACATCCACGTGGTCGACGATGCCCGCGTCGCCCTGGCCGATGCCGGGGGTCTCGAGGATGACCAGGTCGTGACCGGCGGCCCGGCAGGCGGCGATCATCGCGTCGATATCGTCGGGCAGTTCGTGATTGCCTCGGGTGGCCAGCGACCGGAAGTACACGTGATCGCCGTCGAGGGCGTTCATCCGGATCCGGTCACCGAGCAGGGCGCCGCCGGCACGCCTGCGGGTCGGGTCCACCGCGAGCACGGCGATGCGCAGCTTGTCCTGCTGGTCGGTGCGGAGCCTGCGCACCAATTCATCGGTGAGGGAGGACTTTCCGGACCCGCCGGTGCCGGTGATGCCGAGAACGGGAACACGCCGTGTGGTCGCGGCCGCGAGGAGCGCGGCGCGATCGGATTCGGGCAGCGAGCCCTGCTGCAGGCAGGTGATGGTGCGCGCCAAGGCATTTCGATCGCCGGTATAGAGCGCGTCGAGATCGGGGGCGGTGCGCGCGGGGTCGACATCGCAGAGCTGGATCAGTTCGTTGATCATGCCGGGCAAACCGAGTCGCTGGCCGTCCTGGGGGGAGAAGATCCGCACGCCGCTCGCCGCGAGCCGCTCGATCTCCTCGGCGACGATCACCCCGCCGCCACCGCCGAAGATCCGCACCTCGCCGGCGCCCGCCTCGCGCAGTGCCTGCGCCAGGTATTCGAAGAACTCGATGTGCCCACCCTGATACGAGCTCACCGCGACGCCCTGCACGTCTTCCTCGATCACCGCGTCGACGATCTCGCGCACCGACCGGTTGTGCCCGAGGTGGATCACCTCGGCGCCCTGGGCCTGCAGAATTCGCCGCATGATGTTGATCGCCGCGTCGTGCCCGTCGAACAGCGCCGCCGAGGTCACGAATCGCACGGGATTCACCGGAACATGCAGGCTCATGACTGCCTCCGCCATTGATAGATCGCCCGATACTAGGACATCAAAGTAATTCTACTGTGAACCGCGTCACTTGGCCGCGAAACGCCCCGCCCGGCTTGCGGCGGAATCGTCGCCGCAGGTCGACATACTCGACGGATGGTTCGCGAGCACCGGGTGGATGTGGCGTTGGAGCGACTGGTGGCGTCCGCGGTGATCAGCGGGGAGCAGCGCGCAGCGGTGCTGCGGGCGGTCGACGAGCAGGAGCGGGCCGGGCGCGCGAGCGGGGGACGGGTGGCCGCCGAGATCGTGGCGTACGTGGGGGCCGCGCTGGTGGCCGCGGGCTTGGGGCTGTTCATCGACGAGGCGTGGGCGCAGGTGGCGCAGTCGGGGCGGGTGGTGTTGCTGGTGGTGGTGGCCGGGTGCGCGATGTGGGGAGCGGTGGTATTGGCCGAAGGCTGCGTGGGCGTGTTCCGCCGGGTGCCGATCGCGTCGGCGGGGCGGGTGCGGCTGGCCGCGGTGCTGCTCGTGCTGGCGGCGGTGGCGGTGACCGGTGCGGTGGCGACGGCCTTCGACGGGCATCATGGCGACGCGACGGCCGTCGCGGCCTCGGTCGCGGGACTGGTCGTCGCGATTCTCGGATATCTGCTGGTGCCGAGCGTGCTCGGAATGGTCGCCGTGGCTTGCTTCGGTGTCGCGAGCATTCTGAACGTCACCTCGGAGCTGTTCGATGTCCGGTCGCCGTGGCAGGGGATCGCGCTGATGGCGTTCGGTGCGCTGTGGTTCGGACTCGCGTCGGCTCGCCTGCTGGTGGCCGAATGGGCCGGATATCTCCTCGGCGGGGTGATCGCGGTGATCGGGGCGCAATCGGTGACGTTCGGCGAATCGCTGTGGCGACCCGGCCTGACCGCGCTGATCGGGGTGCTCTGCTTCGTGCTGTACGTGCTGCGTCGCGACGCCGTGCTGGTGCTCGGTGGGGCGGCGGGGATCGCGGTCGCGGTCGTGCAGGTGGTGGCCGACTACACCGCCGGCGGGCCGGTCGTCGCGAGTGTGGTGCTGGGGATCGGCGCGCTGGTGCTCACCGCCGGGGTGGTGGTCGTGGTCGGCAGGCAGGGATGACCTGGCGTCGCACCTGATAGCGGGCTGTGGGCCTCGGGAGGATCGGTTCGGATCAGCGGATCAGGGTGGTTTCCTGCGCGCGGATCGTCCGGAAGAAGCGTGGGCCCACATCGGCGCCGTCGTGGTTGTAGCTGTCGATGATCTCGGCGAGCTCGTCGGCGAGTCGGCGCAGGTCCTCGGTAGCGGTGATGCGGTCGAATTCGTCGGGTTCCCAGCCCCACGCGGGTGGGATGTCGGTGATGGTGACGACGATCTGGTCGGCGAACGGAGTGGTCACGGCCACGGTGAGCTCGGCGGGTGCCGCGGCGAGCGGGCTGTGGACGGTGACCTCGCCGGGCGCGCCCGCGGCGACGAAAGTGCGGGCGAAGGCGATGTCCTCACGGACCGATTCCACGATCGACGCGGTACTCGCGTGCCTGCCCGCACGATGGTGCCGCGACCCGTAGACGCGGTCCGGAGCGGCGTTCGAAGCGATGTGGCCTTCGGATTTTCGGAGCAATCGGTCGAGCATGCGTTCCGCGGTGGCGCGCTCGCCCGCGCCGGTGTTCTCGTGGTCGATCAGTGCGCGCAGGCGGGTGATCCGCACGAAGTGGTCGCTGCCCATGCCGACGATTGTGCCGCAAATCGGGCGCGGTGGAATGCGTCACAGACGGCGTGCCACAGTTCAGATCCACGTCACCGCGGGGCGGTGCGGATCGGTATGGTCTGCACCATCCGTGACCGTTGATTGACAAGAGGGTGGCTGTGACCGAATTCGAGACGATTCTGCTGGAGCGCAAGGGCGGCACCGACGGTAAGGGCGGGGTCGGCTGGATCACCCTGAACCGGCCCAAGGCACTCAATGCTCTCAACGCCCAGGTCCTCGACGACGTCATCGCCGCGCTCGACGAGCTCGACCGCGACGATTCCATCGGCGCCGTCGTGATCACCGGCTCGGCGAAGGCCTTCGCGGCGGGCGCCGACATCAAGGAGATGGCGCCCAAGTCGTACATGGACATGTTCCTGGCCGACTACTTCGCCCGCTGGGACCGCCTGGCCAACTTCCGCAAGCCCACCATCGCCGCCGTCTCCGGCTACGCGCTCGGTGGCGGTTGTGAGCTGGCGATGCTGTGCGACATCCTGATCGCCGCCGACAACGCCAAGTTCGGCCAGCCCGAGATCACCCTCGGCGTCATCCCCGGCATCGGCGGCTCGCAGCGTCTCACCCGCGCGATCGGCAAGGCCAAGGCGATGGATCTGATCCTGACCGGCCGGATGATCGGTGCCGAGGAAGCCGAGCGTTCCGGGCTCGTCTCGCGGGTCGTGCCCGCCGACGAACTGCTCGACACCGCGCTGGAGGCCGCGCAGACCATCGCGTCGATGTCGCTGCCGGTCGCGATGATCGCCAAGGAGGCGGTGAACCGCTCGTTCGAGAGCACGCTCGCCGAGGGGCTGCTGTTCGAACGCCGGGTGTTCCATTCGCTGTTCGCGACCGAGGATCAGAAGGAAGGCATGGCCGCCTTCGTCGAGAAGCGGCCGCCGAACTTCACCAACCGCTAGTTCGGTTTCCAGTGCGGCGCACCGTCGATGAAGTGCGCGGTACTCGGCGCGGTGCCCTGTTCCGGGGACCGCGCCGAGGGGTTGTCGTTGCTGAGCAGGCCGGCGACCGTGCCACCGAGGGTGGCCGTCACCGCGACCGCGGCGAGAAGTTTTCGGCGGCCCTGGCGCGGCGGCACTCCGATGACCGCCGCGCCTCGACGCGGCATCCGTAACCGCGCCGAGGGACGGCGGGCGCACAGCAGCACCGCGCCGCGCGCCGAAACATATTCCGGCTCAGGGTCGTACACGATCGGCAGGCCGATCAGCTGGGCCAGATCCGCGCGCAGACTCGGGTTGCGGGTGCAGCCGCCCAGCAGCGCCAGCGCTCCCGGCTGCACCCCTGTCTCCTCGATCAGCAGGCGCACGAACGACGCCGAATGATGCAGTCCCGCTTCGCAGAGGGCGGCCAGATCGCTGCGGGTGAGCACGGTGCGGCCGCCGGTGTCGGCATCGGCGGCGGTGACAACTCTGATGCGGCTCAACGACTCTCGGTGTTCACGGCTGGCGTGCGCGTCGGCCGAGACGCCACTGCGCGCGAGTTGCCAGCGCAGGAGCGCGTCGTAGCCGTTGCCGCTGAGGACGGTGCTGCGTTTGCCCGCGAGGATGGTTTCGGTGCGGCAATCGGCGTGGGTGATGGTCAAACCGGAACTGCCGAGGTCGTAGAGCATCACCGAGTCGGTGGCGGGCAGCAGGCCGCTGAAACGCAGATACCGCAGCTGGGCCAGTGGCTCGTCGACGATCGCGAAGTCGGTCTGACCCGCTGCCGCTCTGATCGCATCGGCCTGTAACTCGCTGCGGCAGGTGACCGCGGTGCCGGAAATGTACTCGTCGCGTGCGGCGGCCGCGGCACGCATGCGATGGATCGCGGTGAGTACCGATTCCTCCACCGATCCGCCCGCCCGGCGCGGTACGTGGATCCGGTCGATGGGCGGCATGTGGGGCTGATCGGAATGGGTCAGCAACGCACGGGCTCCACCCGCGCCTGTTGACACCCCGAGGATCAGCACCATGGGCTACATCGTGGACCCTTTCGGGCTAGCTGCCAAGGGAATCGGCCGAAGATTCTCCGGTCGATTGCCAGGTCGCGTGGAATGCGAGGTTTTCCGGATCGTCGACCTCGAAATCGCCCGCGTCGTGACGGAATTGTGCCAGCAGTCGTAACAGGTCGCGGCCCTGGTCGGCGGGCAGGCCGGGTTCGGCGAACACCTCGGCGTTCAGCGCCGCCGTGGCTTCGGCCACCGATTTCCTTCCCGCGCTGGTGATTTCGATGAGAGTTGCCCGTCGGTCACTGGGGTGCGGCACCCGGACCACCAGCCCGGCGGCTTCGAGCCGATCGACGGTATTGGTCACGCTCGTCGGATGCACCTGCAGACGCGCACTCGCCTTGGCCATCGGCAGCGCGCCGGTGCGGCTGAAGCTGAGCAGCTGCAGGAGTTCGTAGCGGGAGAACGTCAGCCCGGACGGTTTGAGCGCCTCGTCGACACGCGCCATCACGATCTGCTGCGCCCGAACCAGCGAGGTCACCAGGGCCATCCCGTCGGCGACCGACTCCCAGCCGTGGGCGACCCACTGCCGGTAAGCCTCGGCGATAGGGTCCTGGGAAAGCGGTCTGGGCCGTGACATGAAAACGATCATTCCACGACCCAGCCGCTTTCCCACAGAGCGAGCGGCGGGAATTGAACCCGCGTTAACGGCTTTGCAGACCGTTGCCTAAACCACTCAGCCACGCCCGCCTCGCCATTGATAGTGCCGTGCTCCGGCGCTCGCGGCGAGGGTTGTGATCAGCGTGATCGCAACATCAGTAGGCGACGGCGGGACCGTGGACGGTGAGGCGGACGCGGTTGCCGGCGGCGGGGGCGTCGATGCCGGTGCGGCGGACGCGGACGGTGCCCGCGCCCTCGGCGAGGTCGATGGTGACGATGACGTCGGGGCCGCGGAAGTCGACGGCGGTGACGTGACCGGAGTGCGGTTCGTCGTCGGCGATCACCTGGGCGGCGAGCTGTTCGGGGCGGATCATCAGGGTCACTTCGCCGGTGGGGGCGCCCGGCTGGACCGGGACGGGCCCCAGGACGGACTTGGCGGTGTCGGCTTCGCAGAGGGCGTCGAGGAGCACACAGTCCCCGAGGAAGCGGGCGGTGAACAGGTCGGCGGGCCGGTGGTAGACCTGCTGCGGCGGCCCGACCTGGGTGAACCGCCCCGCGCGCATGACCGCGACCTGTTCGGCGAAGCTGAGCGCTTCCTCCTGATCGTGGGTGACCAGGATGCTGGTCATGCCCGCGGCGCGCAGCGTGTCGGCCACCGCCTGGCGGGTGGTGGCGCGCAGGCCCGTGTCGAGGGCGCTGAACGGCTCGTCGAGCAGCATGAGATCCGGTTTGCGGGCGAGTGCGCGGGCCAGGGCCACACGCTGTTGCTGGCCGCCGGAGAGCTGATGGGGTTTGCGGTCGGCGTAGTCCGGGTCGAGGGAGACCATGGCCAGGAGTTCGATGACCCGGGGGCGGTCGCGGTGTGGGCGCAGACGGTCGACGGCGCCGCGCAGCCCGGTGTGCAGGCCGTAGGCGATATTGTCGGCGACGCTCAGATGCGGGAACAGGGCGCCGTCCTGGGCGACGTAACCGATTCTCCTGCGCTGCGGCGGTACGCAAATACCTTGGTGGACAACAGTTTCCGAGCCTAGTCGCACTGAACCTGTATCCGGCCCCTCGAATCCGGCGATCACCCGCAGCAAGGTGGTCTTGCCGCAGCCCGACGCGCCGACCACCGCCGTGGCCGTGCCGTTCGGTACGTCGAGGTCGATGTGATCGAGCACCGTGGTGCCGCCGAAACTCTTCGAAACCCCTTCGACAACAAGCCGACTCATATCCCGGCCGCCTTTCGTGACTGGGTGAACAGCAGATAGGTCACCGGGACGGCGGCGATGATCATGATCAACGCGTACGGCGCCGCGGCCGCGTAATCGAGTTCGCCCGACTTCGCCCAGAACTGCATGGCCAAGGTGCGCGTGCCGGTGGGCGCCAGCAGCAATGTCGCGGTGAGTTCCGTTGACACCGCGACGAAGACGAGCGCGGCGGCCGACGCGGCGGCGGGCGCCGTCATCCGCAGGGTGACCCGGAAGAAGGTGGTCGAGGCCGATTCGCCCAGCGACCGCGACACCTCTTCGAGGCCGACCGGGACCTGCGCCAGCCCGGCTCGCACGCTCACCAGCGCACGGGGCAGGAACATCAGCGCGTAGGCGATCACCACCAGCGACACCGTCTGGTACAGCGGCGGTGTCCAGCGAATGGTGACGGTCACCAGGGCGAGCGCGATCACGATGCCGGGCAGTGAACTGGTGATGTAGTTGGCGCCCTCGATCAGCCGGGCGAACGCGCTCGTCGAACGCACCGCGATCCAGGCGACGGGAAACGCGCACAGCGTGGTGACCAGCGCGGCCGCGGCCGCCAGGGCGATCGTCTGGCCCAGTGCCGCACCGATTTCCGCGGAATCCCACACCGCCGATCCGCCCAGCCACAGCCAGCGCCCGATCGTCCACAGCGGCACGCCGAGCGCCCCGACGACCACCGCCACGAGCACGCCGCACAGCGGCACCCGCAGCCCACCCAACGCGATCGGCCGCGCCGCCCGCGCCGCGCCACCGCCCAGCCGGGCGTAGCGCTCGTCGCCGCGCAGCAGCGACTCGCCACCGAGCAGCGCCAGGCAGCACAGCACCAGCACCCCCGCGAGCATGCTGCCCGCCGGACCGGCGAAACTGCTCTGGTACTGCTCGAAGATCGCCGTGGTGAACGTGTCGAAGCGCAACATCACGAACGCGCCGTATTCGGCGAGCAGATGCAGGCCGATCAGCAGGCCGCCGCCCAGAATCGCTAATCGCAACTGCGGCAGCGTGATTCGCCAGAACACCGCCACCGGCCCCGAGCCGAGCGCACGCGCCGATTCCTCGATCGCCGGATCGAGTCGGCGCAGCGTGGCCGCGACCGGCAGGTACACCAGCGGAAAATACGACATCGTCGCCACGATCACCGCGGCTGACAGCCCGTGCATCGAGGGGAAAACGCTCACCCACCCATAACTGTTGACGAACGCGGGCACCGCGAGCGGGGCGACCAGCACCGGCCCCCACCACGCCCGTCCCGGCACATCGGTGCGTTCGACCAACCAGGCCAGTCCGATCCCGAGCACCACGCAGACCGGCACCGTGCACACCATCAGCAGTGCGGTGTTCGTCAGCAGCTCACCTACCCGCGGCCGGAACACCAGCGCGGCGGCCTCACTCAGCCCGGTGTCGAACAGCACCGAGACGATATAGCCCAGCGGCACGAACGTCGCCGCCGTGAGCACCAGTGCGACGAGCGTGATGAACACCCCGGGCCGACCGACCCGAGGTGTCGACCTCACGAGGGTGGTGGGCACCTAGAGCAACCCGGCCTCGGTCATCAGCTGGGTGACCTTCTTCGCGTCGAGCTTGCTCGGGTCGATCGCGGGCGCCTGCAGGTCGGCCAGCGGGGGCAGTGCGGGGTTCGCGGCGACATCGCTCGCCACCGGGTACTCCATCGAATCGCCGTCGCGCAGCACCTCCTGGCCCCTCTTCGCGGTGATGAAGGCCAGGAACTTCTGCGCGGACTCCTGCTTCTTGCTCGACTTCAGCACGCCGCCACCCGACACGCTGACGAAGGCGCCGGGGTCCTGGTTCTTGAAGTAGTGCAGCGCGGTGTTCGCGCTGCCCTCCTTGGTCTTGGCCTGGTCGCGGTACCAGTAGTAGTGGTAGATCACGCCGCCGTCGGGATTGCCCGCGTTGACCGCCTTCATGGTCGCGACGTTGTTCTGCAGGCTGGTCGCGTTGGCCTTCATGCCGCGCAGCCAGGCGCGGGTGACGTCCTCGCCCTTCAGGGCGAGCAAACCTGCCACGATCGCCTGGAAGTCGGCGCCGGACGTGCCCGCCGCCCAGCGGCCCTGCCACTGCGGCTGCGCGAGATCCAGCAGCGAGGCGGGCAGCCCGGCGGTCTGGAGCTTGTCCTTGTTGTAGACGAAAACCGTTGCGCGAGCGGCGACTCCGGTCCACTTACCGGTCGACGGACGGTACCGTTCCGGCACCTGGTCGAGGGTGGCCTTGTCGACATCGGCGAACAGGCCCGCGTTCTCCACCAGTGCCATGGCCGGGGAGTTCTCGGTGAGGAAGGCGTCGGCGGGGGAGTTTGCGCCCTCGGCGACGAGCTGATTGCCCAGCGCGGTGTCACCACCCTGCCGCAGGGTGACCTTGATGCCGGTCTCCTCGGTGAACGCCGCGACCCACTCCTTGGTGAGCGACTCGTGCTGGGCGTTGTAGACGGTGATCTCGTCGGCGCTGCCCGAGGAGGAGGAGCAGGCGCTCAGGCCGAGTGTCGCCACGGCGACCGCCATCAGTCCGGCCAGAGGTTTCCAACTGCGCGAGCTCATTCGCGTCCTTCCACCAAGGGTCCCCATCCTATGATGAGGCTTGCCTAAGGAAGATACCCCGCATGACATGCGCGGATGCGGACGACCGGCGAATCAGAGTCCCGAGAGATCCCGGGTGACGACGTGATTGCGGTCCTCGATCGTGCCGAGGAGATAGTCCGGTGCGGTGCCGAAATACTGGCCGCGAGTCAGGCTGCTCCAGCGGCGAGCATCCTCGGATCGGGTCTTGTAGAAGTTCACCCGATAGCCGCCCTCGTAGACGCGGAGCAGGCAGTAGCCGCCCGGATACTCCTTCACCGCACCGACTTCCAGGAATTCCACCGCGCAGGGCAGGTCGGGCCGGGTGCGTCTGGTTCGGTGGGTGTGACCGCTGTGGTGCAGGAACACGCCCGGTGCCCGCTGGTAGAGGCTCTGTAGTTCGAGGGCGGCCGCGCGGTCGAGGATGAAGCCGGGGCCGCCGATATTGCTGAAGCCCGCCTCCGCGGTGACGGGGTGGTGGCCGAACACGATGGTCGGCCGGTCCGGGTCGGCGCGCAGGGTCTCGGTGAGCGCGTCGAGTTGCGGGCGGTCCATCGTGCCGCCCGCGGCGTCCGGGGCGCTGGTGTCGAGGCCGAGGATGCGCAGGTCGCCGAGGTGGTGTTCGGTCAATTGCTGACGGGGGACGAAGTGATCGCCCCAGCAGTCGGCGCAGTCCGGATAGTCGTGCGGGCGGTCGTGGTTGCCTCGGGCGACCAGGTAGTCGGTGCCGAGAGTGCCCCAGGTGTCCAGATGTGCTCGGACAGCACGCGATTCGTCGGCGGTGGCCTCGTTCGTGAGGTCGCCGGCCAAGAGCAGGAGCGAGGCGTCGCGGGCGCTGATATCAGCGAGGAGAGCATCGAGCATGAACCGCGGATATGGCGGGTCGCTCTGGTAACCGGGTGGGAAACCGGCGATCACGATGCCGCTCACCGTTTCGCCGTAGTGCACGTCGTTGGCCAGGGCGATGGTGTGTAGCAGGCGGCCGGGAGGTGGTGTGAGCGTGGTGAATTCGCCGCGCGCTTCGGGAGCGCCGGGTGCCGCCGTGGTGAGCGTCGGGGCGGGGAGCGCGCGAATTCCGTTGGACAGGGCCTGGAATCGGTACGGGCGGCCGGGTTCGAGGTCGTCGATCTCGGCGTAGTGGAACGGGGTTCTGGAGTCGTCGCGGTAGACGGTGACCGGCTCGCGGGGCGAATCCGCCGGGGCCAGGCGCACTTCGGTATCGGCGGGGACCGGGAACGGTCGGCCTCCCGGATCGAGACCGAACGTGGTCCAGGTCAGCACCACGCCACGATCGGTCACGGTGACGATTTCCAGGTCGAGCGCGAGCAGCGGATCGACGTGCGCCGCACCGGAACCCGGTATCGCCGCGGCGAGCGCCGCGCCCGCCGCGGCGGCCAGTACCGTTCGGCGCGACGCTCCGCAGCAGCCCATGTTTCCGAGCGTATCGGCGGTTCCAGGCGATACCGGGAGGCGTCACCGGGTGTTCGGTCAGTGTTTGTTCGCCGGTGCCGAGCAGATCTTCCAGGTGCCGTCTTCCTTGGTGAGGTGCTCCTCGGTGCTCGACTCGGTATCGGGCTCCTCGCCCTCCACCGACAGCGTCAGCTGACCGGTGACCGTCGCTTTCGCATCGTCGCCGGTGATGACGATGTCCTTCACCTCGTCGATCGTCACCTGCACCGTCGCCCGCTCGAACTGTGCCCGCTGCTCGGGGGTGAGATTGTCGATCTCCGTGCGATCCGCCTGGCAGGCCAGCTGCGCGGCGGCGATGAAACCGTCGGAATCGAGCGTGTCGTAGAAGTCGCGCACCGCGACATCGATCTGCTTCTCGTCCGACGACAACGGCGTACGCCCCTGCAACGTGAGTACCACGCCCGTCACCAGCACACCGATCACCACCAGTGCGACAATCCCCAGCGCGACGAACAACCCGGTCCGCTTCTTCTTCGGCGCGGGCGGCGGCACGAACACATCGGGTCCACCCGGATACTCGGGCCCCGGCGGCCCCCCGGCCCCGAACCCCGCGTGCGGATACCCCGGCGGCCCGGACGGCATACCCGGATCGCCGGGCGGCTGCTGACCGAAGGGAGGCTGTTGTCCCTCGGGCGGATTCGTCATGGCAACGCTCCTGATGTCATCGGGGGCGCCTGCCCCCACAACCTGTGGAACCGTGCGAGATCAAACCTGGCTATCGAAAAAACGAGGCCCCGACCGATCGGACGGGACCTCGTTTTTGTGCCCTCGGCAGGAATCGAACCTGCGGCCTTCTGCTCCGGAGGCAGACGCTCTATCCCCTGAGCTACGAGGGCGGGATAGATGCCGGTCGCGGTGAGGCGATCGGGCAGCGACAGCGTATCGCATCGAGTGCGGTGCGCCAAAAACTGTGCCGGACCGGGGGTTGGGGCCGGTCCGGCCGCAGTTGTCAGCTGAGGGGGAGGGGGGTGGCGTTGCGGGCGGCGAGCATGGTGGTCATCAGCTGCGATTCGCCCTCTTGGGTTTTCGACATCGTGGCGGCCAAGGTGCGGACCGCGGTGGTGTCGGCGTGCTCGGCGGCGTAGTCGAGCATCGGGACGCCGCCCTGGTGATGGCGCAGCATCAGTTGCAGGAACATCGTGTCCAGCGCGGGGCCGGTGGACTGGCGCAGCGCGGTCATCTCTTCCTGGCTCGCCATACCGGGCATGGACTGCATCGGGCCCGACATCGCCGGCTCGGCGGTGGAACCGCCGTGGTGGCCGGTGTTGCCGTGGTCGTCGGTCATCCAGCCCATGTAGCCGTCGACGTTCTGGTTGGACTCGCCCCACAGCTGCAACCACGCCTGCATGCGGCCGATCTGGTTCTGCTGGGTGGTCAGGATGTCGTAGGCGAGGCGACGCACGTCGTTGTCGGTCGAGGCGATCAGCGCCACCCCGGCCATGTCGACGGCCTGAGCGTGATGCGCCGACATGTCCTGGCTGAAACCGATGTCGACCGCGCTCGGCTCCGGTTCGGCGTTCTTCTCCAGCGGCATCCGCAACAGCACGCCCGCCACCGCGCCGAGCAGCAGCAGACCGATCGCGCCGAGGACGAGCACCGCCCCGGCCGGGCGACGCGCGCTCGACTCGGGCGCGGTGTCGTCGGGTTCGACCGCGCTTTCTTCCGCGCTCACTACTGACCCGCGGGCAGGCCGCCCGGCATCGGGATGTTCGGCAGGCCGGGGATGCCCGAGCCGATGCCGCCGCCACCGAGTTCGGTCTGGTCCTGAGTCAGGCCCTTACCGTCCATCGGGACCGCTTCGGGACCGTAGGGCGAGGAGTCGAACGGCGGCGGGTTGTTCGCGTCGAAGATCGGGTTCGAGCAGCTCGCGCCGACCTCGGGGTAGGCGTAGGGGTTCTCGCGCAGGGCGGAGATGAACTGCTTGATCCGCGCGTCGTCGGCGTTGTCCAGCTTTAGCTGGTGGCCCCACGACTGCAGCGAGATCGCCGAGTCCAGACCCGGGTACGGCGACATCAGCGAGTACTGACGGCCCTTGACGAAGTTCGACAGCGTCTCGACACCGGCCGCGTCGACCTTGTCGGGGTTGTAGGCGATCCAGACCGCGCCGTGCTCGAGCGAGTGCACCGCGTTCTCCATGCGGATCGGCTTGGCGTACACGGTGCCCGTGCAGTTCGCCCACGCGCCGTCGTGCGGGCCACCGAAGGCGGGGGCCTTGTCGTAGGCCACGCGCTGGCTGGCGGTCACGTGCAGACCGGCCGGGTACTCCGACTTCACGACGCCGTCGATCTTCGCCGACGGGTCCTGGTTCTCCTTGGAGGGAACCCATTCCTTGAGGTCGGTCTGGGCTTCGCGGATCGCGGCCTGGTCCATGTACTTGGGCACCAGGCTGTAGGCCAGCAGGCCGATCAGCGCGACGATGGCGACGCCCGCACCGAGCAGCACCCATGGGGTGTCGCGCTTCTTGCCCGGAAGGTTGCCCTTGCGGGTCTTGCGGGACGGAGACGACTTCCCCGCGGCCCGCACGGCCTTGGCTGATGTGGCGCTGGTCCTGCTAGGCATCGCTCGTTGTGCTCTTTCGACGTGTGGATCGGTGGGTTCGTGGCGGGCGGTCGTGGTTGCAAGGGGCCCAGCCAATAGGATAGAGACTCGTGACTCCAGCTGACCTTGCAGATCTCCTTCGTACCACCGCGGCGAAGGTGCTTGTCGAACGCGGACTGGACTCGTCGGTCCTGCCCGAGCAGGTCACAGTGGAGCGTCCGCGCAACCCCGAACACGGCGACTATGCCACGAATGTAGCGATGCAGGTGGCCAAGCGGGTCGGAACCAACCCTCGTGAGCTGGCCGGGTGGCTGGCCGAGGCGCTGTCGGCGACCGAGGGTATCGATGTGGCCGAGATCGCCGGGCCCGGCTTCCTGAACATCCGTCTCGCCGCTTCGGCGCAGGGCGTCATCGTCAGCCAGATCCTGGCCGCGGGGGAGATCTACGGCACCGGGTTCGCGCTGGCGGGCACCAAGATCAACCTCGAATTCGTCTCCGCGAACCCGACCGGTCCGGTGCACCTGGGCGGTACCCGCTGGGCCGCCGTCGGTGACGCACTCGGTCGCATCCTGGCCGCTCAGGGCGCCGACGTGACCCGGGAGTACTACTTCAACGACCACGGCGCGCAGATCGACCGCTTCGCGAAGTCGCTGGTCGCCTCCGCGCTGGGCGAACCGACCCCGGAGGACGGGTACGCGGGCGAGTACATCGCCGAGATCAGCGCGAGCATCGTCGCCGCGCATCCCGACGTGCTCACCCTGTCCGCCGACGAGCGGCACGAGGTGTTCCGCAGCGAGGGCGTGCAGCAGATGTTCGCCCAGATCCGCGCGGACCTGCACGAGTTCGGCACCGATTTCGACGTGTACTTCAACGAGAGCGAACTGTTCGCCTCCGGCGCCGTCGAACAGGCCGTCGAGCAGCTCAAGAACTCGGGCAACCTGTACGAGAAGGACGGTGCATGGTGGATCGCCAGCACCGAATACGGCGACGACAAGGACCGCGTGGTCCTCAAGAGCGACGGCAACGCCGCCTATATCGCCGGTGACATCGCCTACTTCCAGAACAAGCGTGGCCGCGGCTTCGACCTGGCCATCTACATGCTCGGCGCCGACCACCACGGCTACATCGGCCGGTTGAAGGCCGCCGCGGCCGCGTTCGGCGACAACCCCGACACCGTCGAGGTGCTGATCGGGCAGATGGTGAACCTGGTGCGCGACGGCGTCGCCGTGAAGATGAGCAAGCGCGCGGGCACCGTGGTGACCCTCAACGACCTGGTCGAGCAGATCGGCGTCGACGCCTCCCGCTACTCGCTGGTGCGGTCCTCGGTGAACTCGAGCATCGACATCGACCTGGACCTGTGGACCAAGGCGAGCAGCGAGAACCCGGTCTACTACGTCCAGTACGCGCACTCGCGGACCAACAGCATCATCGGCAATGCCGCGAAGTACCCCGAATTCGCTTCTGTCGAACCGGATTTCGCGCTGATGACGTCCGGTCGCGAAGGTGATCTGATCCGTACCCTCGGCGATTTCCCGCGCGTGGTCGCCACCGCCGCCGATACCCGGGAACCCCATCGCATCGCCCGCTACCTCGAAGAACTGGCCGGTGTGTACCACCCGTTCCAGTCCGACGACGACATGCGCGTACTCCCCAAGGGTGACGACGCCGTCACTCCGCTCAACGCGGCCCGGCTCGAACTGGTCAAGGCGACCCGTCAGGTACTGGCCAACGGCCTTGCCCTGCTCGGCGTGAGCGCACCGGAGCGCATGTGAACACCGGCAAGCTTTTCAGGAAGGACGCACCGCAATGAGTGCACACCCGGCCGGCCCCCGGCACGCAGAGATCCCGCACGCGCCGAGTCTGGCCGAGCGCCCGACCGACCCGAGGGAGATGATCGACCTCCCCGAGAACGTCTGGCCGCGCAACGCCGCGCGCGGTGACGACGGTGTGGTCCGGCTGGCGGGCGTGCCCGTCACCGAGCTCGCCGAGCAGTACGGCACGCCGCTGTTCGTGATCGACGAGGACGACTTCCGCTCGCGCTGCCGCGACATGGTCGCCGCGTTCGGGCCGAACGCCCGCGTGCACTACGCGTCCAAGGCGTTCCTGTGCGGCGAGATCGCGCGCTGGATCCGTGACGAGGGCCTTTCCCTCGACGTGTGCTCCGGCGGCGAGCTCGCGGTCGCGCTGAACGCCGGTTTCCCGGCCGAGCGCATCGCGCTGCACGGCAACAACAAGTCGGTGCCCGAGCTCGAAGCGGCCGTCACGGCCGGTGTCGGTCACGTGGTCGTCGACTCGCTCTACGAGATCGAGCGGCTCGAAGCCGTCGCCGGTGCGGCGGGCGTGGTGCAGGACGTACTGGTCCGCGTGACCGTCGGCGTCGAGGCGCACACCCACGAGTACATCTCCACCGCGCACGAGGACCAGAAGTTCGGCTTCTCGATCGCGGGCGGCGACGCCATGGAAGCTCTCGCGCGTGTCTTCGAGGCCGACAACCTGCGCCTGGTCGGTCTGCACAGCCACATCGGCTCGCAGATCTTCGAACTCGACGGCTTCGAGATCGCCGCGCGCCGCATGCTCGGCCTGCTGCGCGAGGCCATCGACAAGTTCGGCATCGACCGCACCGCGCAGATCTCGACCCTGGATCTCGGTGGTGGCCTCGGCATTTCGTACCTGCCGAGCGACAACCCGCCGCCGCTGGGCGAATTCGCCACCAATCTGCGCGCTCTGGTCGCGGCCGAGGCCGCCCGTGCCGGGCTGCCCGAGCCGACCATCGCCGTGGAACCGGGTCGCGCCATCGCGGGTCCCGGCACCGTCACCCTGTACGAGGTCGGCACCATCAAGGATGTCGAACTCGACGGTGGCGCGCGCCGTCGCTACGTCAGCGTGGACGGCGGGATGAGCGACAATATCCGCCCCGCGCTGTATCAGGCCGACTACGATTGCCGTCTGGTCTCGCGCTCCTCGGACGCCCATGCGGTCGTCGCGCGCGTGGTCGGAAAGCATTGCGAGAGTGGCGATATCGTCATTCGTGACACATGGATGCCCGCCGACGCGGCCCCCGGTGACCTGGTGGCCGTGGCGGCGACCGGTGCGTACTGCTACTCGATGTCGAGCCGCTACAACCTGCTCACCCGGCCCGCCGTGGTCGCGGTGCGTGACGGTGCGGCGCGACTGATTCTGCGCCGGGAAACGGTGGCGGACCTGCTCAGCCTGGAGGTGGAAGAATGAACGGCACCAATGACGCGGGACGTCCGCTCGGCGTAGCCGTGCTCGGGATGGGCACTGTCGGCACCGAGGTGGTTCGCGTGCTCCGCGATCACGCCGATGACCTGCGTTCGCGGGTCGGAGCGCCGCTCGTGCTGCGCGGTGTCGCGGTGCGCGACATCAGCAAGGACCGCGGTCTGCCCGCCGAGCTGCTCACCACCGACGCCGCCGCGCTCGTCGCCCGCGACGATGTCGACCTGGTCGTCGAGGTCATGGGCGGCATCGACCCCGCCCGCAAGCTGATCGGCGACGCGCTCAACGCGGGCAAGTCCGTCGTCACCGCCAACAAGGCGCTGCTGGCCGACTACACCGGCGAACTCGCCGCCGCCGCCGAGGGCAGCCGGGCCGACCTGTACTTCGAGGCCGCCGTCGCCGGTGCGATCCCCGTGGTCCGGCCGTTGATCCAGTCGCTCTCGGGTGACCGGGTGAACAAGGTCGTCGGCATCGTCAACGGCACCACCAACTTCATCCTCTCCGCGATGGACGAGACCGGCGCCGCCTACGACGACGTGCTCGCCGAAGCCACCGCGCTCGGCTACGCCGAAGCCGATCCCACCGCCGACGTCGAGGGCTACGACGCCGCCGCCAAGGCCGCGATCCTGGCCTCGCTGGCGTTCCACACCCGCGTGACCGCGGCCGATGTCTATCGCGAGGGGATCTCCAAGATCACCGCCGAAGACCTGGAGACCGCGTCGGCGGTCGGCTGCACGGTCAAGCTGCTCGCCATCTGTGAGCGCGTCTCGGCCGGTCCGGGCGAGCCGACGCTGGAGGAGGGCGGCAAGGATCGCGTCTCGGTGCGCGTCTACCCGGCGCTCATCCCGCGCAAGCACCCGCTGGCCTCGGTGAACGGCGCGTTCAACGCGGTCGTCGTGGAAGCCGACAACGCCGGTCGCCTGATGTTCTACGGGCAGGGCGCCGGTGGCGCCCCCACCGCGTCGGCCGTGCTCGGTGACCTGGTGATGGCCGCGCGTAACAAGTTCTACGGTGGTCGCGCGCCCGGCGAATCGGTTTATGCTGAGCTGCCGATCGCGCCGATCGGTGACACCCCCACCCGCTACCACGTGAACCTGCAGGTGGAGGACCGTCCCGGCGTGCTCGCCGCGGTCGCCGACACCTTCGCCCAGCACGGGGTGAGCATCTCGACCGTGCGTCAGCAGGGCCATGGCGACGGCGCCCGGCTCGTGGTCGTCACCCACCATGCGGTGGAGTCGTCGCTGGCAGATACTGTCGCCGTATTGGCGGACATGGAATCCGTCACCGCTGTGACCAGCGTTCTCAGATTGGAAGGCACCGAAGAATGACGAACGGCATCGCCCCCCAGACCGGCGTGCACTCGCGCTGGCCCGGTCTGATCGCTGCCTACCGCGACCGCCTGGCCGGTGCGGCCGATTGGGAGCCGGTGACCCTGTTCGAGGGCGGTACCCCGCTGGTCCCCGCGCCGCACCTGTCCGCGCTCACCGGGTGCGAGGTATATCTCAAGGTCGAGGGTGCCAACCCGACCGGTTCGTTCAAGGACCGCGGCATGACCATGGCGATGACCGACGCCAAGTACCGCGGCCAGAAGGCCGTGCTGTGCGCGTCGACCGGCAACACCTCGGCCTCGGCCGCGGCGTACGCCACCCGCGCCGGCATGGAATGCGCGGTGCTGATCCCGCAGGGCAAGATCGCGATGGGCAAGCTGGCCCAGGCCGTGATGCTCGGCGCCAAGATCATCCAGGTCGAGGGCAACTTCGACGACTGTCTCGAGCTGGCGCGCAAGGTCACCGCGGAGTTCCCGCAGGTCGGCCTCGTGAACTCGGTGAACCCGGCGCGTATCGAAGGCCAGAAGACCGCCTCGTTCGAGATCTGCGACGTGCTGGGCAAGGCGCCCGATGTCCACGTGCTTCCGGTCGGTAATGCGGGCAACATCACCGCCTACTGGCGTGGTTACCGCGAGTACTACGCCGACGGCATCACCTCGGTGCTGCCGCGCATGCTCGGCGTGCAGGCCGCCGGTGCCGCGCCGCTGGTCAACGGCGCGCCGGTGAAGGACCCGGAAACCATCGCGACCGCCATCCGGATCGGCGCCCCGGCGTCGTGGAACGGTGCGATGGAGGCCAAGGAGCAGTCCGGTGGCGCGTTCCGCGCGGCCACCGACGACGAGATCCTGGCCGCGTACCGCCTCGTCGCCGCGAAAGAGGGCGTCTTCGTGGAGCCCGCGTCGGCCGCGAGCGTGGCCGGTCTGCTGGCCGCGCGCAAGGAAGGCTGGCTGGATTCGGGCCTGACCGTCGTGTGCACCGTGACCGGCAACGGTCTCAAGGACCCCGACAACGCGCTGGCCGGAATGCCCGAGGTGAAGCCGATCGCCGTCGACCCGGTCGCCATCGCCCGTGAACTCGAGCTGGCCTGAGTTGGCCGCACCCGAGCCCACACTGATGACAGCGACGCTGCCCGCCGGTCTCGAAGTGACCGTGCGCGTTCCCGCCTCCACGGCCAATCTCGGTCCCGGATTCGATTGTCTGGGAATGGCATTGGGCATCTACGACGAAATCGTGGTGCGCACCACCGAATCGGGTCTCGACATCCGTGTCGAGGGTGAAGGCGCCGATGACGTGCCTTGGGGCCCAACACATCTGGTGGTTCGCGCGATCGAGCGTGGACTGGAATCGCTGGGTGTGTGGGCCGACGGTCTCGACGTGGTGTGCCGCAATGTGATTCCGCACTCGCGTGGCCTTGGCTCCAGCGCGTCGGCCGTGGTCGGCGGGCTCGCCGCCGGCGCCGGGCTGGCCGCGAAGTTCGACCCCGAGCTGCGCATGGACGACGACCGGCTGGTGCAGCTCGCCTCGGAGTTCGAAGGCCATCCCGACAACGCCGCGGCCAGCGTGCTCGGTGCAATCGTGGTGTCGTGGACCGAAACCGATGCCGCGCAGTCGCGCGCCTACCGGGCGGTGCGACTCACCCCGGCGTCGGCGCTGCGCCCGGTGGTGCTGATCCCCCAGGAACGCTCGTCCACGGCGCACACCCGGGGGCTGCTGCCCGAGCAGGTGCCCCACGGTGACGCGGCGTTCAACGTCAGCCGGGCGGCGCTGGCCGTCGTCGCGCTGACCGAACGCCCCGATCTGCTGATGTCGGCCACCGCCGACCGGTTGCACCAGACCCAGCGTGCCCCCGCGCTACCGCTCACCACGAAGTGGATCGAGCTGTTGCGCGCCGCGGGTATCGCGGCGACCGTCTCGGGCGCCGGCCCGACCGTTCTTGCCTTGACCACCGAAGAATTCCCCGATGACCTGCGCAAACAGGCCGAATCGGACGGTCTGCGCGTGGTCGAGCCCGGCATTGCCGACGGGGTATCGATCGACTGACGGCGTGCCTGCCTTGCCGTTGTTCGCAATAGGCAGCTATTCTGAGCAAGTCCGTACATCGTGCGCATCAGACGCCGGTGCTTCATCAGGGCAATCGCTCCCCTCACCACTGTCTTCTGGTGGCGAAGGCCTCCGGTCCTCCCGCGGCGGGTAGTACGGCACAGGCGTCGAACATGGACGCATAATCCGAGCTCGGCATATGTTGCCGGGTCTACGGAACGGAACCCTCGAATCAGCACACGGCATTCGAGGGAAGGAAAGGACTTCCGTGACAGAAACGGACCTGCTCGCGACACCCGGGGTGGATTCCAACCCTACGAACTCGGGCAGCCGCGAAAGTGAATCCGGACAGATTTCGAAAATGAGCGAACAAACCGACGTCGCACGATCGGGGCTGACTGGAATGCTGTTGCCGCAGTTGCGCGCACTGGCGGGGGAGCTCGGTATCCGAGGTACCTCCGGAATGCGTAAGGGCGATCTCATCGCCGCTATCAAGGAAAATCAATCCGGAGCGCCCGCCAAGGGTGACAAGCCCGCCGCCGCGCCCGTCGCGAACGACGCGCCCGCGAAGAACGAAGCGCCTGCCAAGAACGACGCGCCCGTCAAGAACGAAGCGCCCGCGAAGGTGGAGAAGTCCGCCAGGGCCGACAAGCAGGCCGCGCCCGCCGAGAAGCAGGCTCCCGTCGAGGTCAAGGCCCCCGAGGCCAAGACCGTCGAGGCTCCGGCCGAGCAGGCCGCGACCGAGCAGGTGAAGACCGACGCCCCCGCCGACGCAGGCGAGGATTCCGGTCGCGACGGCGGTCAGCGTGGTCGTGGTCGGCAGCGTCGTGGCCGTGACCAGGCCCGTTCCGGTGGTGGCGACAATGCCCCCGCCGAGAACCGCGCCCCGGCCGAGAACCGCGCCGAGGAGCCCAAGCAGGCCGACAAGGCCGAGGGTGGCGACCAGGGCGAGCGTCGCCGCGAGCGTGGCGACCGCAACGGCGCTGAGCGCGGCGAGCGCACCGGCAACGACCGCAACGGCAACGACCGTGGCGAGCGCACCGGTGGCGACCGTAATCAGAACGAGCGCAACCAGAACCAGAGCCAGAACGGCAACAGCGGCGGCAATCGCGGACCCCGCGACGACCGCGGTGGTGACGACGAGGAAGGCGGCCGCGGCCGCCGGGGTCGTCGATTCCGCGAGCGTCGTCGTGGTCGTGACCGCGATGGTGGTCCCGCCGGCGGCGGCCAGTCCGAGGCCCGCGATTACGACATTCGCGAAGACGATGTGCTCCAGCCGGTCGCGGGCATCCTCGATGTCCTCGACAACTACGCGTTCGTGCGGACCTCCGGCTACCTCGCCGGCCCCAACGACGTGTACGTGTCGATGAACCTGGTGCGCAAGAACGGCCTGCGCCGCGGTGACGCGATCACCGGTGCGGTGCGCGCTCCGCGCGACGGCGAGCAGAACAACCAGCGACAGAAGTTCGACCCGCTGGTTCGCCTGGACACCGTGAACGGTGGCGAGCTCGAAGCGGCGCGTCGTCGGCCGGACTTCCAGAAGCTCACCCCGCTGTACCCGAACGAGCGCCTGCGCCTGGAAACCGCGCAGAACAAGCTCACCACGCGTGTGATCGACCTGATCATGCCGATCGGTAAGGGCCAGCGTGCGCTGATCGTGTCCCCGCCCAAGGCGGGTAAGACCACGATCATGCAGGACATCGCGAACGCGATCGCGATCAACAACCCCGAGTGCTACCTCATGGTTGTCCTGGTCGACGAACGTCCCGAAGAGGTCACCGATATGCAGCGTTCGGTGAAGGGTGAGGTCATCGCCTCCACCTTCGACCGCCCGCCGGGTGACCACACCTCCGTCGCCGAGCTCGCCATCGAGCGTGCCAAGCGTCTGGTGGAAATGGGCAAAGACGTTGTGGTGCTGCTCGATTCGATCACCCGATTGGGTCGCGCGTACAACAACTCCTCGCCTGCCTCGGGCCGTATCCTCTCCGGTGGTGTCGACTCGACCGCGCTGTACCCGCCGAAGCGTTTCCTCGGCGCGGCCCGCAACATCGAGAACGGTGGCTCGCTCACCATCATCGCCACGGCGATGGTGGAGACCGGTTCCACCGGCGACACGGTGATCTTCGAAGAGTTCAAGGGCACCGGCAACGCCGAGCTCAAGCTCGACCGCAAGATCGCCGAGCGGCGCGTGTTCCCCGCGGTGGACATCAACCCGTCGAGCACCCGCCACGACGAGCTGCTGCTCTCGCCCGACGAGATGGCTGTGGTGCACAAGCTGCGGCGCGTGCTGTCGGGTCTGGACTCGCACCAGGCGATCGATCTGCTGATGGATCGTCTGCGCAAGTCCAAGAACAACCTCGAGTTCTTGATGACGGTCTCCAAGACCGCACCGAGCGCTCTCGACGAGTGATCGTCTAGAACCACCGGCAAGGGCCTCGCTTCGGCGGGGCCCTTGTTCGTTCTCGGGAACAGGCCGAGAACGCGCGGCGCCAGCCGCAATATCACAGGGAACAAAGCGGAGGTGGGGGGTGTTCTGGGAGGGTGCGGTCTGCTCTGGCATACTGGACAACTGTGTGTCTGCGAGTTCGCAGACATCCCGCCTAGTCGGTTCCGGTTCACGTACTCCACTCCATGGGGCTACGACCCGGCGACCATTATCGAGAGGACGCCCATGAAGGCAGGAATCCACCCCACGTATGTCGAGACCACCGTTGTGTGTGGTTGCGGCAACACCTTCCAGACTCGCTCCACCAAGGAGTCCGGCCAGATCTCGGTCGAGGTCTGCTCGCAGTGCCACCCGTTCTACACGGGCAAGCAGAAGATCCTCGACACCGGCGGCCGGGTGGCTCGCTTCGAGGCTCGCTACGGCAAGCGCGCAGGTGCCAAGCAGGCCGAAGACGCCTCCTAGTTACCTCTCCCGACGCCCGGTACTGCTCACGCAGGCCGGGCGTCGGTGGTTTCTCTGCCCGAGGTAATCGCTTTCCACACCATAAGGAACTCTCTGTGACGCAGCCGTCCGCTATCGACGACATCCTGGCCGAGTACGCGGGCCTGGAGATGCAGCTCGCCGATCCGTCGTTGCACAACGACGCGGGTGCGGCGCGACGGGTGGGCAAGCGGTTCGCCGAGCTGGCGCCGGTGATGAGCACCTATCGCAAGCTCGAGACCGTGCGTGACGACCTCGAAGCCGCCCGCGAGCTGGCCTCCGACGACGCCTCGTTCGCCGCGGAGGTGCCCGGGCTGGAGACCCAGCTGGTGGAGCTGGAGCAGGCTCTTGCCGACCTGCTCGCCCCTCGCGACCCGCACGACGGGGACGACGTGGTGCTCGAGGTGAAGTCCGGCGAGGGCGGCGAGGAATCCGCGCTGTTCGCCGCCGATCTGGCGCGCATGTACATCCGGTACGCCGAGCGGCACGGCTGGAAGGTGGAGACGCTCGACGTCACCTATTCCGACCTGGGCGGATACAAGGACGCGACGCTGTCGATCAAGAGCAAGGACGCCGCGCGCGACGGAGTGTGGTCGCGATTCAAGTTCGAGGGCGGGGTGCACCGGGTGCAGCGTGTGCCGGTGACCGAATCGCAGGGCCGCATTCACACCTCGGCCGCGGGCGTACTGATCTACCCCGAGCCCGACGAGGTCGAGCAGGTGCAGATCGACGAGACCGACCTGCGCATCGACGTCTACCGGTCCTCCGGCAAGGGCGGCCAGGGCGTCAACACCACCGACTCCGCGGTCCGCATCACCCACCTGCCCTCGGGCATCGTGGTGACCTGCCAGAACGAACGCTCCCAGCTGCAGAACAAGGCGCGCGCCATGCAGGTGCTCGCCGCCCGGCTGCAAGCACTCGCCGAGGAGCAGGCCGACCAGGAAGCCGCGGCCGGTCGCGCCAGCCAGATCCGTACGGTCGACCGCTCCGAGCGGATCCGCACCTACAACTTCCCGGAGAACCGGATCGCCGACCATCGCATCGGGTTCAAGTCACACAATCTGGACGCCGTTCTCGACGGTGACCTCGACCCGCTGCTCGACGCGCTCGGCAAGGCCGACCGCGACGCGCGAATGGCTGCCGAGTAATCGGCATGAGCCGTCAGCGCGCTGACGACGCGGCTCGCGTGACCACGCGGGGCAGCCGAGGGCCGACACGGTGACCGAGCGGCTCCGATTGCGTCCGCTGATCGTCGAAGCCGCCGCCCGGCTGGCCGAGGCGGGTGTCGGTTCGCCGATGCCCGACGCGGAGAACCTGGCCGCCTATGTGCTCGGCACCGAGCGCATGCGGCTGGCGCTGATCCCGATGGTCGAGCCCGACGTCGCCGACCGGTACCGCGCGCTGATCGAGCAGCGGGCAGCGCGAATTCCCTTGCAGCACTTGACCGGAACGGCGGCGATGGGCGAGATCGACCTCGCCGTCGGCCCCGGTGTGTTCGTTCCGCGCCCGGAGACGGAGCTGCTGTTCGCGTGGGCGCTGGCCTACCTCGCGACCCTGCCGCACGACCACGCGCCGATCGTCGTCGACCTGTGCACAGGCTCGGGCGCACTGGCCTTGGCCATCGCCCACGCCCGCCCCGACGCCGACGTCCACGCCGTCGAGCTCGACCCCGACGCCCTCGTCTGGGCCCGCCGCAACGCCGATGCCCGCATCGCCGAGGGTGACACCCCGATCACCCTCTATGCCGACGACGTCACCGACCCGGCCCTGCTCGCGTCGCTGACGGGCCGTGTCGACCTGGTGGTCGCCAACCCGCCCTACATCCCCGAAGCCGCGATCCTCGATCCCGAGGTCGCCGACCACGACCCCCACCGCGCCCTCTTCGGCGGTCGGGACGGCCTCGACGTCATTCGAGGGATGGTCCCCTCCATCGCCCGCCTGCTACGCCCCGGTGGTGCGACCGCCATCGAGCACGACGACACCAACGGCGGGGGAGTGGCGGCTCTGCTCGCGGCAGCCGACTTCACCGACATCGTCGAACACGCCGATCTCGCCGACAAGCCCCGCTTCGTCGTCGCCCGCACCGCCACCCCCTGACCGCGACCGAGTGCGACGGTGGCGCCTGCTGTCCGTCGCGGCTGCCGGTGGTGACCGGCAAACACCGAACGCCGTCGAATCGCATGGTCGAACGAGCACCCGTACGACCCAGCACACTCCGAGCATCGGAGACGACGGCCGATCTCACACGCGCAGGGGTAGCTCGCCGGGTACGGCCAAAAAGTCCCCCTACATCCGGCCGTCGGCTCGAGAGCTACACTCTTGCCGCACCTAAGACCGGCTAAATATTCGGAGAGGCGGAACAGCGTGAGTACCGTCTATGACTGTGCCGAGAGCGACTCGCGGGCCGCGGGTATTACGGCGGCTACCAGCGCGTTGAAGTCCGGTCGTCTTGTCGTGATGCCGACCGACACGCTCTACGGCCTCGCCGCCGACGCGTTCGATTCCGCCGCGGTGAGTGATCTGCTGGCCGCCAAGCGGCGTGGGCGCGATATGCCGGTGCCGGTACTCGTCGGGTCGTGGCACACGATCGACGGGCTGGTTTTCTCGGTGCGGCCGCAGGCGCGGGAGCTGATCCGCGCGTTCTGGCCCGGTGCGCTGAGTCTTGTTGTGCAGGCCGCGCCTTCGCTCGCGTGGGATCTCGGCGATACCCGTGGCACCGTGATGCTGCGGATGCCGTTGCATCCGGTGGCGCTGGAGTTGTTGCGTGAGGTCGGGCCGCTGGCGGTGTCGAGCGCCAATGTGTCGGGGCAGCCGCCCGCGACCACTGCCGAGCAGGCGCGCGAGCAGCTGGGGTCGCTGGCGAGCGTGTATCTCGACGGCGGTCCGGCCGAACATGCCGTGGCCTCGACGATCGTCGATCTCACCGCGGATCAGCCGCGGGTGTTGCGGGAGGGTGCTGTGTCGGTGGCCGATATCGCGGAGGTGCTCGGGATGGTGCCGGAAGCCCTGATCAGTTCCGCACAGCGGTGATCGCACGCCGCTGATGAGTTCAGTCGTTCCCCTGCGCGAGCTACTGCTCGTGCTGCTCGTCTCCGCCACGGTGACTTTCCTGGCCACCGGAGGTGTGCGGGTGCTCGCCATCGCGTTCGGCGCGGTGGCGGTGCCACGTGAGCGTGATGTGCACGTGAAGCCGGTGCCGCGGATGGGTGGTGTCGGCATGTATGTCGGCGTCGTGGCCGCGGTGTTGTTCGCGCACCAATTGCCCGCGCTGCGAAGAGGTTTCGACTACGCCCCGGATATCCCGGCAGTGCTGGTCGCCGCGACGATCATCGTGCTGGTCGGCATCGTCGACGACCGGTGGGGCTTGGACGCGCTCACCAAATTCGTCGGTCAGATCACCGCGGCGGGCGTGATGGCCGTGATGGGCCTGAGCTGGTACGTGATCTACAACCCCTTCAACGACACCACTGTTGTGCTCGACGCGTTGCAGGGCGGCCTGGTCACCGTGGGCATCACCGTCACCCTGGTGAATGCGATGAACTTCGTCGACGGTTTGGACGGCCTCGCCGCCGGTCTCGGTTTGATCTGCGCCAGCGCGGTTTTCGTGTTCTCCATCGGTTTGCTCTACGACCAGGGCGGTTCGGTCGACACCTATCCGCCCGCGTTGCTGGCCGCCGCGCTGGCCGGCGCCTGCCTCGGATTTCTGCCGCACAATTTCTCGCCCGCCCGAATATTCATGGGCGATACCGGCTCGATGATGATCGGTTTGATCTTGGCCGCGGTATCCACCGGCGCCTCCGGCCGAATTCCGCTGCAGGGTTACGGTCCGCGCGACATTGTCGGTTTGCTGTCGCCGCTGTTGCTGGTCGGCGCGGTGATGTTCATTCCGGTGCTCGACCTGTTGCTGGCGATCGTGCGCCGGGTGCGCGCCGGCGTGAGTTTCTCCACACCGGACAAAATGCATCTGCACCACCGATTGCTCCAGATCGGGCATTCGCACCGGCGCGTGGTCTTGCTGATCTATTTATGGGTCGGCGTACTCGCGTTCGGCGCGGTGGGAACTTCGCTGATGGATAGGCGTCTTGTTGTCCTGCTGGTGGCAGGCGGATTGGTGTTCGCGCTGGTAGTGACCGCGATCCCATCCGTGCGCAGGTCGGAGTCGACGCAGCACTGAGTTCGGCCCGCAAGGTAAAGTTCGGGCCGTGAGCTTTACACCCGAAACCGTGCCAGGCCCTGACGCCCCTCTGCGCGCCGCGCTGCGCTACGGCCTGATCGGCCTCGGCGTGCTCGTCGTCGTCTCGGTGGCGATCGCCTCCGCGGTGGCCGGGATGCCCGGTCTGTGGGGCGCGCTGCTCGGTGCCGCGATCGGTGGTGGGTTCATCCTCACCACGGTCGTCGCGGTGCTGCTCGGCGCGAAGCTGCCGCCGACCATGGCAGGTGCGGTGATGCTGGTCAGCTGGGTCGGCAAGTTGCTGGTGGCGCTGCTGGTGATCGTGGTGCTCAAGCAGTTCGACTTCTACAGCGGGCCCGCACTGTTCTTTACGGTGGTAGGAGCCCTGCTGATCGTCCTCGGTGCCGAGACGTACGGCGTTGTGAGCCAGAAGGTTCCGTACGTCACGACACGCGCGGGAGACAGCGAAACGGCTTCCGAGCAGGAATAATCCCACCCAGCTACACACTGTCGTAGATAGCTTGGTAAAGTGTTGGTAAGCAAGCACCCAAGCTAGAGGCTAGGCCCGACAAACTCGGGGCATTGCCTCGAGTTACCAGGGGGGATCATCGAGATCCCACCCGGTGCCGCTATGCTTACTGCCGATCCGGGTGAAATGTATCCGGTTGAAGCATGTCGACGATGTCGCCGACGCCCGATCAGTAGCTGTACGGGTTACACCGTACAAGCGGCTGTCGAATTTCGAGCCGACCAGAGTCGACCCCCATTGATCGTCAATGTCCGATCGAACCGCGGGAATGACCGTCGTACCCGCGGCCCGAACACGGGAGAGAACGCTGAGCGTCATCACTTTGGCGGCGGGCGAGTTTCACGCGCCATCGCTGTCCGACTTCTACCCTCCAGCAGTGCTGTTCGCGGGGACGCCGTTCGAACTCGATCGCCTGATGCTGGTCCGCCTATTGATGACCGCCGTTCTGGTGGCCGTCTTCGTGCTGGCTTTCCGGTCACCGAAGATCGTGCCCCGCGGCCTGCAGAACGTGATGGAAGCCGGTGTGGTTTTCGTCAAGGAGCAGATCGCCGACGAGGTGCTCGGTAAGGAAACCGGCAAGAAGTTCCTCCCGCTGATCGCGACGATCTTCTTCACGGTTCTGTTCCTGAACTTCTCCGGCGTGATTCCCGGGTTGAACATCTCGTCCAATGCGCGCATCGGCATGCCGCTGGTCCTGGCCGCGATCGTCTACATCGCCTACAACTACGTCGGCATCCGGAAGTACGGGTTCTTCTCCTACATCCGCCACAGCATCATCGTGCCCGACGTGCCGATCGCGCTGCACGTGCTGCTGATCCCGATCGAGTTCATCTCGACCTTCATCCTGCGTCCGTTCACGCTCACCGTGCGTTTGTTGGCCAACATGCTGGCCGGCCACATCATGCTGGTGCTGTTCTTCAGCGCGACCTGGTTCTTCCTGTTCGACGCCGCCGCGTGGATGAAGATCTTCTCGCCGTTCTCGCTGCTGGCCGGCATCGGCTTCACGCTCTTCGAGCTGCTGGTGATCTTCCTGCAGGCCTACGTTTTCGCGCTGCTGACGGCCGTGTACATCGGCCAGTCGCAGCACGCTGCCGACCACTGACCTGACTGACCAACGACCGGAAACCTGCTACACACGCCGACCGGCGGGTGAGCAACAGAAAGGGAAAGATTCATGAGCCTCGCTTACCTGGCCCAGGAAGCCGCGACCACCGAGAGCACCTTCAAGGGCTTCGGCGCCATCGGCTACGGTCTGGCCGCGATCGGCCCCGGCATCGGCGTGGGTATCGTCGTCGGTAAGGCCATCGAGGGCATCGCTCGTCAGCCCGAGCTGTCCGGCCAGATCCGCACCACCATGTTCCTCGGTATCGCGTTCACCGAGGCCCTGGCGCTGATCGGCCTCGTCGCCGGCTTCATCTTCTGATTCCGATGCGCGAACTCATCACGCTCGCAGCTGAGGGTGGAGAGGATGTGAATCCTCTCGTTCCCGCAACGTACGACATCGTCTGGTCGATCGTCTGCGTCGTCATCATCGGCGTGCTCTTCTGGAAATACGTGATCCCACGTGTGACCAAGACACTCGAAGAGCGCACGGACAAGATCGAAGGCGGTATCGCCAGGGCCGAAGCAGCCCAGGCCGAAGCCCAGCAGACGCTGCAGCAGTATCAGCAGCAGCTGGCCGACGCCCGGCTCGAGGCCGCGCGCATCCGTGAGGAAGCACGCACCCAGGGTCAGCAGATCCTCGCGCAGATGCGCACGGATGCCCAGGCCGAAAGCGACCGTATCGTCGCCGCCGGTCACTCCCAGCTGGAAGCCCAGCGCCAGCAGATCCTGACGGAGCTGCGTTCCGAGGTCGGCCGTACGGCCGTCGACCTGGCCGAGAAGATCATCGGTCAGTCTGTTTCGGACGAAGCAAAGCAGGCGGCGTCGATCGACAAGTTCCTCAGCGAACTCGACGACACCGACGCCATCGGGGTCGGAAGGTAGCGACGCGAAAGTGAGAAGCATGTACGCAGCGAGCCGCGAGGCCAGTACCCGGTCTCGCGAGGCGCTTCGGGTCGCTCTGACCGGAAGCGAAACTGTTGCGGCCACAACGGGGTCGGAACTGTTCGCCGTTGTCGCCGTGCTGGACGACCAGCGTTCGCTGCGTGTGGCGCTCGCGGACGCCTCGGTGCCGGGTTCGGCGCGCGCTGAACTCAGTGAGCGGGTCTTCGGCGGCAAGGTCAGCGCTGCTACGCAGGCAGTGCTGACCACCGCGGTGGCGCAGGACTGGTCACGCACCCGCGACCTGGTCGACACCCTGGTGCTGCTCGGGCAGGAGGCTCTGCTGGAGTCTGCCGCCGTCGGCGGTCGGCAGGACGCGGTGGAGGACGAGCTGTTCCGGCTCGGACGCATCGTCGCCGACAACCCGAAGCTGGAGCAGGCACTCTCCGATCAGGGAAAGCCCGCCTCGGCGCGGCGCGAACTGGTCGAGCGGCTGCTCAACGGCAAGGTCGAGCCGGTCACCCTGGCGCTGGCCGAGCAGGCGGTGACCCGCCTGCGGACCAACAACATCGGCGTCGCCTTCGACGCCCTGTCCGATCTGGCGGCGGCCCGTCGTGACCAGATCGTCGCCCACGTGAACTCGGCGGTCGAGCTGAACGATCAGCAGAAGGAGAAGCTGTCGGCTTCCCTGCGGCGGATCTACGGCAAGGCGGTCACCGTGCACGTGCAGGTCGACCCGACGCTGCTGAGCGGCGTCGTCGTCCGCGTCGGAGACGACGTGATCGACGGCAGCGCCACCGGCCGACTGGAGAAGCTGCGTCGGGCACTGTCCTGACGGACACCACGCAGACTCCAACCCCCGACATTCGAGACCACAGCGAGAGCAGGAACAACATGGCGGAGCTGACGATCTCCTCCGACGAGATCCGTAGCGCGATCGAGAGCTACACCCAGAGCTACACCCCGGAAACCTCCATCGAAGAAGTCGGCGTCGTGACCGATACCGGCGACGGTATCGCGCACGTCAGTGGCCTGCCTTCGGCGATGGCCAACGAGCTGCTCGAGTTCCCCGGCGGGGTTCTCGGCGTCGCGCTGAACCTCGAGGACACCAACATCGGTGCCGTCATCCTCGGCGAGTACGCCTCGCTGGAAGAGGGCCAGCAGGTCCGTCGCACCGGCGACGTACTCTCCGTTCCCGTGGGTGACAAGTTCCTCGGTCGCGTCGTCAACCCGCTCGGCCAGCCGATCGACGGCCTGGGCGAGATCGAGTCCGACGAGCGCCGCGTGCTGGAGCTGCAGGCCGCGTCCGTGCTGGAACGTCAGCCGGTCGAAGAGCCCCTCGCCACCGGTATCACCGCGATCGACGCGCTGACCGCTATCGGCCGCGGCCAGCGTCAGCTGATCATCGGCGACCGCAAGACGGGCAAGACCGCCGTCGCGATCGACGCGATCCTGAACCAGAAGGCGAACTGGGAGACCGGCGACGTCGACAAGCAGGTTCGCTGCATCTACGTCGCGATCGGCCAGAAGGGCTCCACCATCGCGGGCGTCAAGACCGCGCTCGAGGAGCACGGCGCGATGGAATACACCACCATCGTCGCGGCCCCGGCCTCCGATTCCGCCGGCTTCAAGTGGCTGGCTCCGTACACCGGTTCGGCCATCGGCCAGCACTGGATGTACCAGGGCAAGCACGTCCTCATCGTGTTCGACGACCTGACCAAGCAGGCCGAGGCGTACCGCGCCATCTCGCTGCTGCTGCGTCGTCCGCCGGGCCGCGAGGCGTACCCCGGTGACGTCTTCTACCTGCACTCCCGTCTGCTGGAGCGTTGCGCGAAGCTGTCCGACGAGATGGGCGCGGGCTCGATGACCGGTCTGCCGATCATCGAGACCAAGGCCAACGACGTCTCGGCGTTCATCCCGACCAACGTCATCTCCATCACCGACGGCCAGGTCTTCCTCGAGTCCGACCTGTTCAACAAGGGCGTCCGCCCGGCGATCAACGTCGGTACCTCGGTCTCCCGTGTCGGTGGCGCCGCCCAGACCAAGGCCATGAAGAAGGTCGCCGGTTCGCTGCGTCTGGAAATGGCGCAGTACCGCGAGCTGGAGGCGTTCTCCGCCTTCGCCTCCGACCTCGACGCCGCGTCGCTGGCGCAGCTCGAGCGTGGTGCCCGCTGGGTGGAGCTGCTCAAGCAGGACCAGTACTCCCCGGTCTCGGTCGAGGATCAGGTCGTCTCGATCTTCCTGGTCGACGCCGGTTACTACGAGTCGGTGCCCGTCGAAGACGTGCGTCGCTTCACCGCCGAGCTGCTCGAGTACCTGCACGGTGCGACCCAGAGCTCGTTCGACGCGCTCGAGGGTGGCAAGAAGCCGCTCGCCGGCGAGGCCGCCGACGCGATCAAGGCCGAGACCGACAAGTTCAAGCAGGGCTTCCTCGATTCGAACGGCAATCGCATCGTGAACGAGGCTGCCGCGGGCGAGCTGGACCACGAAGAGGTCGAGTCGCTGTCGGTCACCCGCAAGCACGTCGACAAGTAAGCCGGGTCATGATGTCGGCAATTTCCGATCTGGCGAATGAAGGGAGTGTGAACCGCTAGTGGCAAGTTTGCGCGAATTGCGCTCCCGCATTCGTGGTGTGAATTCGATCAAGAAGATCACCAAGGCTCAGGAACTGATCGCGACCTCGCGAATTTCCAAGGCCCAGGCCAGGGTTGCGGCTGCCAAGCCGTACGCCGAGGAGATCACCAAGGTCCTCGGCGAACTGGCGAGCGCTTCGAAGAACCTGTCGCACCCGCTGCTGACCGAGCGTCCCAACGCTCGTCGGGCTGCTGTCCTGGTGATCACCAGTGACAGCGGTATGTGTGGTGGCTACAACTCGAACGTGCTCAAGCGTGCCGAGGAGCTCATGACCTCGTTGCGTGGCGACGGCAAGGAACCCGTTCTGTACGTGATGGGCAGCAAGGGCATCACGTACTACAAGTTCCGCAACCGTCCGTTCCAGGCGTCGTGGTTCGGCTTCTCTCAGCAGCCCAAGTACACCGACGCGTCGGCCGCGTGCAAGCACCTGGTCGAGGCCTTCATGGCCGGCTCCGACGGCGAGGTCCCCTCGCTGGACGAAACCGGAACCATCGAGGGTGTCGACGAGCTGCACATCGTGTACACCAAGTTCGTGTCGATGCTGACCCAGAACCCGGAGGTGCGCCGCCTGGCGCCGATCCAGGTCAGCTACGTCGACGAGAACTACGAGCTCGGCGACGACATCATGTCGGACTCGCCGAACGTGGTGGCCACGGCACAGTACGAGTTCGAGCCGGACGCCGATGTGCTGCTCGGGGCTCTGCTGCCCAAGTACATCAACACGCGTATCTACGCATCGTTGCTCGAGGCAGCGGCATCCGAGTCCGCGGCTCGGCGCACCGCAATGAAGGCGGCGACCGATAACGCCAACGAGCTGGCCAATGTGCTCCAGCGCGAGGCGAACTCGGTGCGTCAGGCCCAGATCACGCAGGAAATCAGCGAAATCGTCGGCGGCGTCAATGCGCTGGCGTCGAGCTCGGACCGCGACTAAGAAGCGCAGGAAGAGAACCAATCTAATGACCGCAGCTGTCACTCAGGACAACGCGAAGAAGGCGGGCGAAACCGCTGGTCGCGTCGTCCGTGTCATCGGCCCCGTCGTGGACGTCGAGTTCCCGCGTGGCGCCATCCCCGAGCTCTTCAATGCTCTGAACTCCGACATCGAACTCCCGTCGGTGGCCAAGACCCTCACCCTCGAGGTCGCTCAGCACCTCGGCGACAACATCGTGCGCACCATCTCGATGCAGCCGACCGACGGCCTGGTCCGTGGCGCGACTGTCACCGACACCGGCAAGCCGATCTCGGTGCCCGTCGGCGACATCGTCAAGGGCCACGTGTTCAACGCCCTCGGTGACTGCCTCGACACCCCCGGCCTCGGCCGGGACGGCGAGCAGTGGGGGATCCACCGTCAGCCGCCGAGCTTCGACCAGCTCGAGGGCAAGACCGAGATCCTCGAGACCGGCGTCAAGGTCATCGACCTGCTGACCCCGTACGTCAAGGGCGGCAAGATCGGTCTGTTCGGTGGTGCCGGTGTCGGCAAGACCGTGCTGATCCAGGAGATGATCACCCGTATCGCTCGCGAGTTCTCGGGCACCTCGGTGTTCGCGGGCGTCGGTGAGCGTACTCGTGAGGGCACCGACCTCCGTCTGGAAATGGAAGAGATGGGCGTCCTTCCGGACACCGCCCTCGTCTTCGGCCAGATGGACGAGCCGCCGGGCACGCGTATGCGCGTCGCCCTGTCGGCGCTGACCATGGCGGAGTACTTCCGCGATGTCCAGCACCAGGACGTGCTGCTCTTCATCGACAACATCTTCCGTTTCACCCAGGCCGGTTCCGAGGTCTCGACCCTGCTGGGTCGCATGCCTTCGGCCGTGGGTTACCAGCCGACGCTGGCGGACGAGATGGGTCAGCTCCAGGAGCGCATCACCTCGACCAAGGGTCGCTCGATCACCTCGCTGCAGGCGATCTACGTCCCCGCCGACGACTACACCGACCCGGCGCCGGCGACCACCTTCGCCCACCTGGATGCGACGACCGAGCTTTCGCGCCCGATCTCGCAGAAGGGCATCTACCCGGCCGTCGACCCGCTGACCTCGACCTCTCGTATCCTCGAGGCTTCGATCGTCGGCGAGCGCCACTTCCGGGTTGCCAACGAGGTCAAGCGGATCCTGCAGAAGTACAAGGAACTGCAGGACATCATCGCCATCCTCGGCATGGACGAGCTCTCCGAAGAGGACAAGGTCCTCGTCGGTCGCGCCCGTCGCCTGGAGAAGTTCCTCGGTCAGAACTTCATCGTCGCGGAGAAGTTCACCGGCCAGGTCGGCTCGGTCGTTCCGCTGGAACAGACCATCGACGACTTCGACCGTGTCTGCAAGGGCGAGTTCGACCACTACCCGGAGCAGGCGTTCAACTCCTGCGGTGGTCTCGACGACGTCGAGGCAGCCGCGAAGAAGATCCTCGGGAAGTAGTCCACTATGGCGGAGATGACAGTTGATCTCGTAGCTGTCGAACGCAAGCTCTGGTCCGGCCAGGCTTCGTTCGTCAGCGCGCAGACCACCGAAGGTCAGATCGGCATCATGGCAGGCCACGAGCCGCTGCTCGGTCAGCTCGTCGAGGGCGGCACGGTTTCCATCGTGTCGACCGACGGCGAGCGGATCGTCGCCGCGGTGCACGGCGGCTTCTTCTCGGTCACCGCCGACACCGTGCGTGTGCTGGCCGAGTCCGCGGAACTCGCGGGCGAGGTCGACGTCGACGCGGCACGCAAGGTGCTGGCCGACGCGAGCGCCACCGAGGTGGAGCTGCGCGCGGCCAAGGGCCAGGTGCGTGCGGTCGAAGCGACCGTGACCGACTGATCGCAGTAGTACGACTCTCTGCCGGCGAGGAACTTCGGTTCCTCGCCGGCAGAGTTGTTTGCACCGCCTTTTCGTGGGGATAGACGATCCGGCCGGAGCGCCGCGTAGTGGGCGTGATTGAATGTCTGGGCGGGGGTGTCTTTGACACCGGCTAGAGCGAAAGGGCGTACGGCATTGCAAACCGGGATGGTTCTCCTGATCATTCTGGTGCTGACGCTCGTGTTCGTAGCCGGTGCGTCGACCTATCGCCTGGTGATGCTGCGCCGCGGGGGCACGGCCGCACTCCTACGTTCACTGCCCGCGCGCGGCGGCCAAGGCTGGCGGCACGGGCTCATTCGCTACGACGAGGATCGCCTCGTCTTCTTCAAATTGACCAGCCTGAAATTCGGACCTGATTCCACGGTGCATCGGCAGGGCCTCGAGATCGTCGAGCGCCGAGCGCCGCAGGGCGACGAATTCGACATCATGAGCGATGACATCGTGGTGGTAGCCGTCACCGATCCGCACAGCAGTTTCGAGCTCGCGCTCGACCGCGGTTCGATGGCGGCTTTTCTGTCCTGGGTGGAGTCGCGACCGTCCGATCGCGCCCGCCGTACTCGTGGAGGCCCGTCGTGAGTGTGCACCTGACCCGGATCTATACCCGCACGGGTGACGACGGTACGACCGGTCTCAGCGATTTCTCCCGCGTCGCCAAGAACGATCCCCGGCTGATCGCCTACGCCGACTGTGACGAGGCGAACGCGGCCCTCGGTGTCGCTGTCGCGCTCGGTGCGCCCGAGCCGGCTGTGCTGGCGGTGCTGCGCCAGATCCAGAACGATCTGTTCGACGCGGGCGCCGATCTGTCCACCCCGGTTGTCGCCGACCCGAAGTACCCGCCGCTGCGCATCACCCAGCCCTATATCGACCGGCTGGAGAAGTGGTGCGACGAGTTCAACGACGGTCTGGCACCGCTGAATTCGTTCATCCTGCCCGGCGGCACGCCGTTGGCTGCGTTGTTGCACACAGCCCGCACCGTGGTGCGCCGCGCCGAGCGATCGGCGTGGGCGGCCGTGGAAGCGCACCCTGACGACACCGGTGTGCTGCCCGCGAAATACCTGAACCGACTCTCGGACCTGCTGTTCATCCTCAGCCGGGCGACCAATCCCGCCGGCGATGTCCTGTGGCAGCCCGGCGGCGGGCTGCCACGCTGAAAGCGACTCTCCGGCGCGGAGAATCGGTCGGTTTCTTGTTCTTTCGTGGCAGGGGGGCGTGTCGTCGCATGACGGTCGATAAGCTGGCGTGGTGAGCGAACGGTTTCTGGTCTCCGGCGGCAATCGACTCGTCGGCGAGGTCGCGGTCGGCGGCGCGAAGAACAGCGTGCTGAAGCTGATGGCTGCCTCGTTGCTGGCCGAGGGCACGACCACCATCACCAACTGCCCGGACATCCTCGATGTCCCCTTGATGGCGGAGGTGCTGCGCGGCCTCGGTTGCGACGTGACGATCTCCGACGATGTCGGCGGTGACAACTCGGTGGTGACCATCGATACCCCCGCCGAACCCAAGTACCACGCGGATTTCCCCGCGGTGACCCAGTTCCGCGCTTCGGTGTGTGTGCTCGGTCCGCTGATGGCGCGCTGCAAACGTGCCGTGGTGGCGCTACCCGGTGGTGACGCGATCGGTTCGCGCCCCCTCGACATGCACCAGGCGGGGCTACGTCTGCTCGGCGCGACCAGTGCGATCGAGCACGGTTGCGTCGTGGCGTCGGCCGAACAGCTGCAGGGCGCGCGGATCCGCCTCGACTTCCCGTCGGTGGGCGCGACCGAGAACATCCTGATGGCCGCGGTCCTGGCCGAGGGGGAGACGGTCATCGACAACGCGGCGCGTGAGCCCGACATCGTCGACCTGTGCACCATGCTCGTCCAGATGGGTGCGCAGATCGACGGTGCCGGTTCCTCCGTGCTCACCGTGCAGGGCGTCAAGAGCCTCTCGCCCACCACGCACCGGGTGATCGGTGACCGTATCGTCGCCGCCACCTGGGGTATCGCCGCCGCGATGACCACGGGCGACGTCCGTGTCACGGGGGTCAACCCCAAGCACCTCGCCCTGGTGCTGGACAAGCTGCGCTCGGCCGGTGCGCGAATCTCCTACGAGCCCAACGGCTTCCGGGTGGTGCAGGCCGAACGTCCGCGTGCGGTGAACTTCGCGACGCTTCCGTTCCCCGGTTTCCCGACCGACCTGCAGCCGATGGCGATCGGCCTGGCCGCCATCGCCGACGGCACTTCGATGATCACCGAGAACGTCTTCGAGGCGCGGTTCCGTTTCGTGGAGGAGATGATCCGGCTCGGCTCCGATGCCCGCACCGACGGTCACCACGCGGTGGTGCGTGGGATCCCGCGGCTGTCGAGTGCGCCGGTCTGGTCCTCCGACATCCGCGCGGGTGCGGGTCTGGTGCTCGCCGGCCTCGTCGCCGACGGTGTCACCGAAGTGCACGACGTCTATCACATCGATCGCGGCTACCCGAGGTTCGTCGAGCAGATGCAGGCGCTCGGGGGACAGGTCGAACGGGTAGATGCGCCAAAATAGGCCGCTGACCAGCCGATTTGACTTCGCGTTGGTCGGCACGTAACTTTATTCGAGTCAGAGCGACACGGACACCGACTCAGCCACTGGCTGGGACACGAGGTAGGATGTTGAGCGCCTGACTGATCATGTGTTCAGGGTTACATACTTCGGAACTTGCTTCCGGGGTTGGCCATGAGCTAAGTTTGAACTCTTGCCTCACCGAAACCCCTACGAGAAGTTGTGGGTAGAAGTGTGTGCGTGTGTTCTTTGAGAACTCAATAGTGTGTCGATGAATGTCAGTGCCAATATTTATATTGGTTCCAGCCTTCGCGTACCCCCCGGTCGTGGAAGGTTGGACATTGAAAAACAACAGCGAATCTTTTTGCTGGTGTTTGGCTTTGCTAGGTTTTCGGACTCTAGTTTAGATATTTCTGATTTGTGTCTTCGGGCATGAGTTAAGAGTCTTCAACGGAGAGTTTGATCCTGGCTCAGGACGAACGCTGGCGGCGTGCTTAACACATGCAAGTCGAGCGGTAAGGCCCTTCGGGGTACACGAGCGGCGAACGGGTGAGTAACACGTGGGTGATCTGCCCTGTACTTCGGGATAAGCCTGGGAAACTGGGTCTAATACCGGATATGACCCGAGAATGCATGTTCTCGGGTGGAAAGATTTATCGGTACAGGATGGGCCCGCGGCCTATCAGCTTGTTGGTGGGGTAACGGCCTACCAAGGCGACGACGGGTAGCCGACCTGAGAGGGTGACCGGCCACACTGGGACTGAGACACGGCCCAGACTCCTACGGGAGGCAGCAGTGGGGAATATTGCACAATGGGCGAAAGCCTGATGCAGCGACGCCGCGTGGGGGATGACGGCCTTCGGGTTGTAAACCCCTTTCGACAGGGACGAAGCGCAAGTGACGGTACCTGTAGAAGAAGCACCGGCCAACTACGTGCCAGCAGCCGCGGTAATACGTAGGGTGCGAGCGTTGTCCGGAATTACTGGGCGTAAAGAGCTTGTAGGCGGTTCGTCGCGTCTTCTGTGAAAACTTGGGGCTCAACCTTAAGCTTGCAGGGGATACGGGCAGACTAGAGTACTTCAGGGGAGACTGGAATTCCTGGTGTAGCGGTGAAATGCGCAGATATCAGGAGGAACACCGGTGGCGAAGGCGGGTCTCTGGGA
>NZ_JBHXWQ010000003.1:0-909956 GCF_042671725.1 Nocardia sp. NPDC127606
CGCGCAAGCCGCGTCAGGTGTTCACCCGCGAGGTGTTGCTCGAACAGGTGTGGGGCTACCGGCACGCCGCCGACACCCGTCTGGTGAACGTGCATGTGCAGCGACTGCGCGCCAAGGTCGAGAAGGATCCGGAGAACCCGGAGATCGTGCTGACCGTGCGCGGCGTCGGTTACAAGGCCGGACCGCCGTGATCGATCACTGCGGGGCGCCGCTGTGACCACTGGTCCAGTGGCGCAGCTGCGGCGATGGGCGAGCCCGATCATGGCCTGGTTCCAGGCCGTCGGGACCGCACTCGGCCACCTGTGGCGCCGATCGCTGCAGCTGCGAGTCATCGTCTCGACGTTGACCCTGTCGCTCATCGTGATCACGATCCTCGGGGTCGTCCTCACCGGTCAGATCACCGATCGGCTCCTCGAAGCCAAGATCAACGCGGCTGTCGAGGAGATGGATCGTGCCCGCAGCACGATCGAGAACAAGATGTCGGGCGTTCCGTCCGGCAACAGCCCGGACCAGCAGCTCGCCGACGCGCGAGCCGCGCTGTCCAGCCGTGGCGGCACCGGGCAGTCCAGCGGCGCCGCGGGCAGTTTCGACTCGGCGCTGGCGATGGTCGGCGGCACTCCGCCACACGAGATCGCGGCCGGACCGCTCGCCGAGGTGCCGCAGGAACTGCGCCGGTTCGTCCAGCGCAACCAGGTCTCCTACCAGTTCACCACCGTTGCCGACCCCGACGGCTACCGCGGGCGCGCGCTGGTCATCGGCAGCCCGAGCGCCGAGATCGCGACCCTGGAGATCTACCTGATCTTCCCGCTGGCCAGCGAGGAATCGAGCCTGTCGCTGATGCGCGGCACGATGCTCATCGGTGGCGTGGTGCTGCTGGTGTTGCTCGCCGCGATCACCGCGCTGGTGACCAGGCAGGTGGTGCTGCCGATCCGGTCGGCGGCGCGGATCGCGGGACGATTCGCCGACGGCCGACTCAAAGAACGCATGCTGGTGCGCGGCGAGGACGACATGGCCCGGCTCGCGCAGGCGTTCAACGAGATGGCCGAGAGCCTGTCGAACCAGATCACCCAGCTCGAGGAATTCGGCAATCTGCAGCGCCGCTTCACCTCCGATGTCAGCCACGAACTGCGCACCCCGCTCACCACGGTGCGCATGGCGGCCGACCTCATCCACGGCTCCAGCGACGATCTCGATCCCGCCCTCGCGCGCAGCTCCGAACTGCTCGTCAACGAGCTCGACCGGTTCGAGGGCCTGCTCAACGACCTGCTCGAGATCTCCCGCCATGACGCGGGCGTGGCCGAACTGCAGGTCGAATCGCTGGATGTGCGGATGTGCGCGCGTGCCGCGATCTCCACGGTCCGCCACCTGGCTCGCGACGCCGAGATCGAGGTGGTGATCGACCTGCCGGAGGAGCCGGTGGTCGCCGAAGTCGACCCGCGCCGCGTCGAACGCGTGCTGCGCAACCTGCTCGCCAACGCGATCGACCACTCCGAGGGCAAGCCGGTGCTGATCCGCATGCGCGGCGACGCCGAGGCCAACGCCGTCGCGACGGTGGTGCGCGATCAGGGCGTCGGGCTGCGGCCGGGCGAGGAAAAGCTGGTGTTCAACCGGTTCTGGCGCTCCGACCCCTCGCGGGTACGTCGCTCGGGTGGCACCGGGCTCGGCTTGTCGATCAGCGTCGAGGACGCGAATCTGCACGAGGGCAGGCTCGAGGCCTGGGGCGATCCCGGCGTCGGCGCGAGCTTCCGGCTGCTGCTCCCGATGGTGCGCGGCCGCAAACTCGGCCAGAGCCCGCTCGCCCTGGAGCCGATGTTGCGCAAGGTCCCCGCGCTGCCGGAAGCCGAACCCGAGCCGACGATCATCGAAGCCGAGCCTGCCGAGCCTGCCGGGCCGACCGCGGCCGAGGCGACGGGGACAGAGCCGACCGGCGCGGAGCCGACCGGAGCCGAGTCGGCTGGATCCGAATCGACCGTTGTCGAACTGACGGTTGTGGAGCCGGAGGTCGAACCGCAGGACGACGCCTCGGCGGACGAGCCCGGTATCGAACCGCCCTCGGCAGGCGCGCATCCGGCGACCAACGGCCGCGACGCGGTCCCCGCCGATGCCGACCGTGACGAGTCGATGCCCACCGACACCAGAGACGGGAAGTCATGACTAGTGCGCGTGGTGATCGTCGGGATCGGCACGGCGCCGCACTGGTCGCGGCGGTTCTGGCCGGGCTGATGGTGCTCACCGGGTGCGCCAGCCTGCCGGAGTCCTCCGCACCGCAGGCACTCGGCACGATCAACCGCGCCCCCACCTCGGAGGGCCCGACCCCGCCGACCTCCGGCCGCGACCCCGACCTGCTGCTGGGCGACTTCCTCACCGCCAGCGCCGACCCCACCAACCGGCACGCCGCGGCCCGCCAATACATGGCGCCCGAGACGGCGGCTAGCTGGAACGACGAGGCGAGCACCACCATCGTCGACGATCGCCCCGACACGCTGCGCGAGTCGCGGTCGGGTGACAAGGCCAGCTACGTGCTGCGCGCCCGCAAGGTCGGCGAACTCGCCCGCGACGGCGGCTACCGTGCCACCGAGGGCACCCTCGAGAACAAGATCGAGATGAGCAAGATCGACGGCGAGTGGCGGATCACCGAGCTGCCACCGGGCGTCGTGATGGGCAACGACGCGTTCGTCAAGTCCTACCACCGCTATGTCCTGAACTACATCGACCCGGGTAATTCGCTGCTGGTCCCGGATCCGCGCTGGATCTCGGTGCCGCGCGCCCAGCTCACCGAGCGACTGATCGGCATGCTCGCCGAAGGCCCGCAGTCCACGATCGCCCCGGTGGTGCGCAACCAGTTGGCGCCGCCGGTCTCGCTGCGCGGTCCGATCACCAAGGCCAACAACGAACCGGGTGACGTCGGTATCGGCATCGGGGGAGTGCGCATCGACTTCGCCGGGATCGGCGGACTCGGCCAGCGCGACCGCGAACTGCTCGCCGCGCAGGTGGTGCTCACCCTGGCCGGCGCCGACATCCTCGGACCGTACGTGCTGCTCGCCGACGGCAAACCGCTCGACGACCGGTACGCGGCCAACGGCTGGTCGGTCGCCGATGTCGACCAGTACAGCGCCTCGGCGCCGGGCCAGAACCGGATCGGCCTGCACGCCCTGCGCAACGGCACCCTGGTGCAGGTCACCCCGGACGGGATCGTCACACCGAGTGGTTCCTTCGGCGAGGCGACCAACCTGCAGTCCGTCGGCATCTCGGCCGACGGCCAGTTCGTCGCCGCGGTCGCCGAGTCCGGCAAACCGCTGCCAGAACCCGCCCGCACCCTGCTCATCGGCAACTACGGCGCCAAGGCGTTCGCGGTCGCCGAGGGCGCCAGCATCGCCCGCCCGTCCTGGACCAGCGACGGCGGCGCCGCCTGGACGGTGATCGACGGTGATCGGGTCATCCGGGCGGTCACCGATCGCGCCACCGGCAATGTCTCCACCGAGGACGTCGACATCACGGCCCTGTTCGAAGGCGCGGGCGCTCCACGCCCGCCGATCAGCGAGGTGGTGATCTCGCGCACCGGGGTGCGCGCGGCGCTGATCGCCGACGGCAAGGTCTATGTGGCGGTGGTCCAACGTCGCCCCGACGGCAAGTACGCGCTCACCTCGCCGCTGCCGCTCGCGCTCGGCCTGAGCTCGCGCGCGGTGTCGTTGAGCTGGGTCACCGGTGACACGATCATGGTGGCCCGTGAGGGCAATGTCGACCCGGTCTTCACCGTCTCCATCGACGGGTCCCAGTTCAGTGCGGTGACCTCGCAGAACCTCACTCCGCCGGTGCGGGTGGTGACGGCGGCCCCGGCCACGCAGTACGTGGCCGATTCCCGGGCCGTCCTGCAGCTACAGACCGCCGATCCGACCCGCAACGACCGTTTCTGGCGCGAGGTACCCGGATTGACCGGAGAACAGGTTGTGCCGGTTCTGCCGAGCTGAGCATGTCGGTGCCCGCTGTCATGCTGTCCCGCTATGAGGACCCTGCTGGACCTGATCCTGCCCGACCGGTGCGGTGGCTGCGGCGCGCTCGGCGCGACGTGGTGCGCCGAGTGCGCGACCGAACTCGGCCGCGATCCCGTCCGGGTGCGGCCGCGCGCTGATCCCGGTGTTCCGTGCTGGGCGCTCGGTCCGTACGCCGGCGTGGGCAAGCGGGCGGTGCTGGCGGCCAAGGAGCAGAGCAGGCGCGACCTCGCCGCCCCACTCGGACTGGCGCTCGCCCGCGCACTGGCCCGCCTGCGCGCCCCCGATCGCCCGCTGTTGCTCGTGCCGGCGCCGACCAGAACCGCGGCGGCGCGGCGCCGCGGTGGTGACCCGGTGGCCCGCTCGGCCGAGGTCGCGGCACGGTGGCTGATCGATTGCCGGAGCGCGCCGCTGCTGCGGATGGGACGCGGTGTCCGGGATTCGGTGGGCTTGACGACGCATGAGCGTAGCCACAATGTGCGCGGCAAGATCATGACCGTCGCCGATCCGGACGAATGGGTCGCCATCGGCGCGAAAGCCCAGGTAGTGCTGGTGGACGATGTGCTCACCACCGGCGCCACAGTCTGCGAATCGACACGTGTTCTCCACCGGATCGGCATAGTTCCGTGCGCCGTTTTGGTGACTTGCGCGGCTTGACTGATGAAAGTTCGCGTGAACAGTGGCGGACTTGCCGATGGCGGACTAGCGTCGCGAGCACACACCGAACCACAAGTTTGGGAGGTGGTGCCGCGGATACAGGTGCCGGGCGATTCCCGATCGGCACAGCTCAATCCCGCCGCCCTACGCTTGTAGTTGTGCGGCCATATCCGGGAGGTACGCGTGACGACTTCTTCACGGGCATCAGTGCAAGATGCTGAACCCACGGCACTCCAGAACGGTGCCACCGAGACGATCGACCTCGAGACCCCGAACGCCGAAGTGGTGGTCTCCGGTCGCAACGTCGAAATCCCTGACCACTATCGAATCTACGTGGCGGAGAAGCTGTCTCGGTTAGAGCGCTTCGACCCATCGATCTTCCTCTTCGATGTGGAACTGTTCCACGAACGCAACCGTCGTCAACGCAAGGCCTGTCAGCGCGTGGAGATCACCGCGCGTGGCCGTGGACCGATCGTGCGCGCCGAGGCGTGCGCCGACAGCTTCTATGCCGCGCTCGAATCGGCCACCCAGAAGATCGAGAGCAGACTGCGCCGGGCCAAGGACAAGCGGCGCGTCGTGCACTACGGCGACAAGACGCCGGTCTCGGTCGCGCAGGCCACTGCCACACTGGTCGACGAGTCGCTGTTCGCCCAGCCGGACGGTTCAGTTGCCCACGACCACGACGAGGCAGCCGACGAAGCGGGCCCCGGCCACATCGTGCGCACCAAGGTGCACACCGCGACACCGATGTCGGTGGACGACGCCCTCTATCAGATGGAATTGGTCGGCCACGACTTCTTCCTCTTCCATGACAGCGAGACCGACCGTCCGTCGGTGGTCTACCGCAGACACGCCTTCGACTACGGCCTGATCAAGCTGGCCTAGAACCCTGACCGATCCGGGCATCCGCCGTGCGGGTGTCCGGATCTTGTTCAGCCGCCGAAGGTCTCGTGATGTACGGCCTCGGTCAACGATCGCCCGGACCGCCAGCCGAACCGTTCCAGGTCCGGCACCTGCTGGAATGCGTCGACGGGGCCCACGCACAGCCAGGCCACCGGTTTGATCGCGGTGGGCAGGCCGACGAGTTCGCGCAGGAATTCCGGATCGTAGAACGACACCCAGCCCACCCCCACCTGCTCGGCGGTCGCCGCGAGCCACAGGTTCTGGATCGCCAGCACCGTGGAGTACACGCCGGTCTCCGGCACACTCGCCCGACCGAGCACCTGTGGGCCGCCCCGCGAATCATCATGTGTCACAACGACACCCGTGCCGCTCTCGACGATCCCGTCGATCTTGATCGGCGCGAATGTCGTCGCGCGCTCGGCGGGCAGCGACGCGCCGAACTCGACCCGCTTGTCCGCCACATGGTCGGCGAAACGGCGCAGGGTCTCGGCCTGCCGAACCACCACGAAGTCCCACGGTTGTGAGTTCCCGACGCTGGGCGCGCGATGCGCGGCGTCGAGGATCCGCAGGAGGGTGTCGTCGTCGACGAGCTCGCCGGTGTATTCGGCGCGCACGTCACGACGCAAACGGATCGCGTCGTAGACGCTCAGTTGATCGGCACTCACGCCGCCCATACAACCGCAGCCGGTCAGGCCACGGTTCGGCGGGCCAGCTTGCGGCCGGCGGCCAGTGCGGTGCGCAGTCCCTGACGACGCCCGGTCACCGGATCGATCGAGGGGGTGGTGTTGCCGGCGAACAGGCGCTCGGACTTGGTCTCGGGCGCGTCGTCGGTGGTGTGGCGCAGGTACTTGTTCGGCAGCGACAGCTTGAGGATGGTGCGCCACGACTTGAAGTACTGCACCGGCAGCGAGCCGGTGGTGTAGGGCAGGTCGTACTTCTCGGCCAGCTCGCGCACCCGCACCGCGATGGCGGCGTAGCGGTTGCTGGGCAGGTCGGGGAACAGGTGGTGCTCGATCTGGTGGCTGAGGTTGCCGCTCATGAAGTGCAGCAGCGGCCCACCGCTGATGTTGGCGCTGCCCAGCATCTGGCGCAGGTACCACTCGCCCTTGGTCTCGTTCTCGATGTCGGCCTTGGTGAACTTCTCGGCGCCGTCGGGGAAGTGACCGCAGAAGATGATCGCGTTGGTCCACACATTGCGCATCACGTTGGCGGCGATGTTGGCGGTGAGCGTGGTGACGAACGACGGGCCGGTGAGCAGCGGGAAGACCACGTAGTCCTTGGCGGCCTGCTTGCCGATCTTCTTCAGCACCAGCGTGCGGTCGGCCTCGAACTGCTTCCACTCGGGCGAGTCCTTGGCCCACTTCTTCTTGGCGACCTTGCCCAGCTCGAGGTGCTGGATCGCCACGCCGTACTCGAACAGCGCCTGCAGCAGGAAGTTGTAGATGGGGTTGCCGAGGTAGAACGGCATCCAGCGCTGGTCACGGGTGACGCGAAGCAGGCCGTAGCCGATGTCGTCGTCCATACCGAGCACGTTGGTGTACTTGTGATGCAGGAAGTTGTGGGTGATCTTCCAGTGTGCCGAGGGGCCCGCGTTGTCCCATTCCCACGAGGTGGAGTGGACTTCCGGATCGTTCATCCAGTCCCACTGCCCGTGCATGACGTTGTGCCCGATCTCCATGTTCTCGATGATCTTGGCGGAGCCGAGCAGGGCGACACCGGCCAACCAGGCCGGGGGCAGGAAGCTGGCGAACAGGACCGTGCGGCCGCTGATCTCGAGCGCGCGCTGTAGCCGGATGACATTGCGGATATAGCGCGCGTCGGCCGCTCCGCGCGAGGATTCGATCTCCCGGCGGATCGCATCGAACTCCGCGCCTAGAGCTTCGACATCCGCTGCGGTGAGGTGCGCGTATTCCTTGACATCCGAGATCGCCATGGCGGCTACAGTACCGTAAGTTACGAGAGCGTAGGTTGGCGATTTCGGCGACGAAATGTGTGATAAGTCCTATTGCGTCATCGAGATGTAAATGTTATCAGGCGTGTCGGGCCATGCGGCGAGCTGCCTTGTCGCGCAACACACCCCGCTCGTGCACAGCGCGTTCGCCCAGTGCACGCTTGGCCTCGCGCAGCGCCAGCTTCTCCTGCCGTGCTCGCGCCTTGAGCGCCACCTTCGCCTCGCGCAGCACTTCCTTCTCGTGCCGTGCCTTGATCTCGAGCGCGACCTTCGCATCGTGCAGCGCCGAACGCAGACCGAAACGCTTGCCGGTCTCCGGGTCGACCCGCAGGCTGTCGGGCAGCGAGATACCGGCGAACTTGCGCTCCGACGACGTCTCGGGCGCATCGTCGGCGGTGCGCTTGAGGAAACGATCCGGCAGCGCCAGCTTGTGGATGGTGCGGAAGGCCAGCAGGTACTGCTTGCCCAGCGAGCCGGTGGTGTAGGGCAGGTCGTACTTGTCGCACAGCTCGCGTACGTGCACCGCGACCTCGGAATACCGGTTGCTCGGCAGGTCGGGGAACAGGTGGTGTTCGATCTGGTAGCAGAGGTTGCCGCTCATGAACGCCATCACCGGACCGGCCTTGAAGTTGGCGCTGCCCAGCATCTGGCGCAGGTACCACTCGCCCTGGGTTTCCCCGTCGAGTTGTTCGGCGGTGAACTTCTGCGCGCCGTCGGGGAAGTGGCCGCAGAAGATGACGGCATACGACCACAGGTTGCGCACCAGATTCGCGGTGGCATTGGCCTTCAACGTCGACTTCCACGCCGGTCCGGTCAGCGCTGGATACAGCACGAAATCCTTGGCGACCTGTCGGCCCGCCTTGCGGTAGAACTCGATGTCCGGCGCCGAGGTGTGGTCGCTCATCGGAATCCCGGCCAGCTCCTTCTCGATGCCGAGATCGTGGAGTGCGATACCCCACTCGAATGTCGCGGCCAGCAGCAGGTTGGCGGCGGGCTGAGCCAAATGCAGTGGGCGCCACTCCTCGTCGCGCGTCATCCGCAGAATGCCGAAACCGAGATCCTCGTCCTTGCCGAGGACGTTGGTGTAGGTGTGGTGCGAGTAGTTGTGCGCGCGCCGCCACTGCGACGAGGTGCCCGTCATGTCCCACTCCCAGCTGGTGGAGTGGATCTCGGGATCGTTCATCCAATCCCACTGGCCGTGGCTCACATTGTGGCCGAGCTCCATGTTCTCGATGATCTTGGCGACCGAGAGCATCGCGGTACCGCCGAGCCAGGCCCAGCGGTTACGGCTGCCGAACAGCACCGCGCGCCCGGCTACCTCCAGTGCGCGCTGGGCCGCGATGGTGCGACGGATGTACTTGGCGTCGCGCTCGCCGCGGGAGGTCTCCACCGAGCGGCGGATCGAATCGAGTTCTTTCCCCAGGGTCTCGATGTCGGCCGCCGTCAGATGGGCGAAGGCCTGAATATCGGTGATGGCCACCGGGGGTCCTCCTGTTGTTTATCAGCGGCTGGTGCCGCGGGTTCTCGGCCTGGGCACCTCGATCTTGCCTCGCCGAGGGCGCTCCGTGGTTGCACTCGTCGGCGAGTCCAGATCGAGGCGGCCGAAAACCGGGCGCTGCGCGCCTAGGGTTGTCGCCCTCGATGCTGGTCGGCCTGTGAGTGATCCTAAGTCGCGCCCTCAGGCATTGATCGAAGTGAGGGGCCTAAGCGATTGGCGCCGGTCACGGGTTATGGCCGACGCATACTTCGAGGGTACCCGCTCGGCGGTTCGGCAACCGGTTAGATGTCCAGCGTGCAGTCGCCTGCGGCGGCGGAGATGCAGGTTTGCACCTTGTCGCCGGGCTGACGTTCGTCGCCGTTGCGGAGGTCGCGGGCGTGTCCCGCCGACAGCGTCACCACGCAGGTCTGGCAGATACCCATCCGGCAGCCGAAGGGCAACTGCACGCCGACGGACTCACCGGCTTCGAGCAGGCTGGTGGCGCCGTCGACGGTGAGAGTGCGTCCGGTGGTGCCGAAGGTCACCGTGCCGCCCTCGCCGATCGCGGAGCGTTCCACCTCGAAGCGCTCGATGTGCAGCTTGTCGGCCACGCCCGCGTTCTTCCAGTGGGTTTCGATCGCGTCGAGCATCGGGGCAGGTCCGCAGGCCCAGGTCTCGCGTTCGCGCCAGTCGGGGTAGAGCTCGTCCAGGCTGGCCAGGGAGAACAGGCCGTGGGCATCGGTGAGTTGCAGGTGGGAGACGAAGCTGGGGTGCTTGTCGTGCAGGGCGCGCAGTTCGGCGCCGAACATCACGTCGGCGTCGGTGGGCGCGGAGTGCACGTGCACCACATCCTGGACGCCGTCGCGCCGGTCCATCGTGCGCAGCATCGACATGACCGGGGTGATCCCGCTGCCCGCGGTGAGGAACAGCACCTTCGCCGGCGGCGGCTCGGGAAGTACGAACCCGCCCTGCGGCGCGGCCAGCCGCACGATGGTGCCCGCGGCCACCCCGTTGACAAGGTGGCTGGACAACTTGCCTTCCGGCATCGCCTTCACCGCGATGGAGATGAGCCGCTTGCCGCCCTCGCCGGTCCAGTCCGGCGGGCAGGTCAGCGAGTAGGAACGCCAGTTCCAGCGGCCGTCGATCAGGATGCCGATGCCGATGTACTGCCCGGGGCGGTACTTGAAATCGAAGCCCCAGCCCGGCTTGATCACCAGGGTCGCCGAGTCGGCGGTCTCCTTCTGGACCTCGACGATGCGCCCGCGTAGCTCGCGCGCCGACCACAGGGGATTGGCCAGATGCAGATAGTCGTCGGGCAGCAGGGGAGTGGTGACCCGGGCTACCGCGCCGCGCAAGACGTTCAGCTTGCCGCCGCGGTCGGCGACCTGCGCCGCCGGTGCTTCGAGCCATTCCCGGAACTTGTTGAGGACCATGCTGTGCGATTTCTCCCTGTCGTGCATCCGGTCCACCGTGGGGTAGCCCGCTCGCAGCCAGGTTACGGCATCGTAGGTTCAGCGCCAGTTGTGAACATTGGGCAACCCCGGCGCCGACCGCCGCACATTACAACAGCTCGAGCAGGAACGGCAGTTCTTGTGGTGCGTACCAGGCAAGCTGGTGGTCCTCCGCGTCACCGAGTACGAATTCCGCGTCGGTATCGCCGAGGTCAGCGGCGTCGATGACATCCACCGCCTTGGCCACCTGCGGCTCGGCCTCGGCCAGGTCCACGTGCACCGCCGCGACCTGCTTGAAGGTGACCGGCCCCGACAGCTTCACCACAGCATCGTCGAGATCGGGCCGCAGTTTCGCCCCCGCTACATCCGCCGCGATCACCGCGCGTCGATACACCGGGCTACCCGGGGTGCCGGCCGCACCCTCGGCGTCGTCGTCGAGATCGTCGAGTCCGTCGCGCTCGGCGCCGATCAATCGCATGGAGGCGCGCGCGGCTTCCTGCATCGCCACTTCGGCGAGTTCCTCGTCGTCGCCCGCGGCGTAGGCCTCGCGCAGGGCGGGCGTCACGGCGAAGGCGGTCGCGCCGAGCGGGAGCAGTTGCTGCTCGTCGACCAGGTGGCGCAGCAGCGGAATCGTCGCCGGGATGTAGACGCGCATCGTGTCGTTCTCAGAGACAGGCACCGAGCAACTCCTCCATCGATTCGTGCACCGATGCCGCGAGGACATCGATATCGGCCATGGCGTCGCGGTCGGCGTTGAGTCCGTAGAAGACCTGACCGTCGTACGAGGTGAGTCCGAAACTCAACGTCTGATTCCGCAGCAGCGGCGATACCGGATACATCTCCAGCATGCGCGCGCCGCCGATGTACATCGCGGTCTGTGGTCCCGGCGCGTTGGTGATCACCAGATTGAAACTGTTGTCGGCGAAGGTACTCGCCGCCCGCACACTCATCGCGTGCAGGCTCGCCGGCGCGAACCCGGCCAGGTGCACGAGCGTGCGCGCCCGCACCCCGCGACGCTGCCTGCCCGCGGCCTCGGTGGCATGCGAGATGTGCGACAGGCGCATCGTCGGATTCGGTTCGCCCACGGGCAGATCGATGAGGAACGAGGACACCTCGCTGGCCGGGGTCAGCTGATTGTCGCCGTCGACATAGACCGACATCGGCACCACCGCGCGCAGATTGGTCGACTCGACCAGCGCCTCGTTGCGCGAGAGCAACCAGTTGCGCAGGGCCCCGGTGGCCACCGCGAGCACCGCGTCGTTGATCGAGCAGTCGAAATGCCGGCGGATCGTGCGGTAGTCGTCCAGATCTGTGCGCACCACGTCGAAGCGGCGGCTGCGGGAGGTGCGGGCGTTGAGCGGGCTGTCCGGCGCCGCGCTCGAGGTCGCCGCGCGCACCACGTTGGCCGCGGCCTTCACCGCCATCCGCGTGCCGCGCACCACCCCGAACGCGTTCGATCCGGCGTCGCGCATCACGCTGTAGGCCTCGCGCGGTTGCGCGGCCAGCTGCGACAGCGCCCCGGCGAGCAGTTCCACATCGGTGGGTTCGCGCGGCGCACGCCACGAGTCATCGGCCAGTTCGCGCGGCAGCGGGGAGTTGTCGAGGATCACGTGCCCGATCTCGAGGGCGGTGTCACCGTCGACCAGTGCCGAGTGCGACTTGGTGAACACCGCGGCGCGCCCGTCGGCGAGGCCCTCGATCAGATACATCTCCCACAGCGGTCGTCCCTGGTCCAGGGGTCGCGACGCGAGCCGGGCGACGAGATCGTAGAGCTGGCAGTCGCTGCCGGGACTCGGCAGCGCGGAGCGCCGGATGTGATAGCTGATGTCGAAACGACTGTCCTCGACCCAGACCGGCCTGCCCATGGCGAGCGGGATCTCGCGCACCTTGCGGCGGTAGCGCGGCACCATCGGCAGCCGGGATTCGACCAGGTCGACGAGGCGGTCGTAGTCCAGTACCTGGCCCGTGCTGTCCGGCGAGGAGTTGTTCAGGATCGCGAGAGAGCCGATGTGGATCGGGTTACTGCTCGACTCGAGCCGATAGAACGACGCGTCCTGCGGCGTCAATCTCGTGATCACGCGCTCCGAAGCTCCTTCCGGTGCCGTATGGCGCTGATCGGGCACGCGCTACATCCTACGTCACGGCAGGTGAATCGCGGTGCCGGGCAAGGAGGCTCGCCGAGCGTCGTGACCTGGGGTAATGACTGCGCCGGTACGTCGGGCACGGGTCCGCGCCGCCGGGTACGGTGGTCTGCGGACTACCATCGCCGTTGAACACAACTCCGACCAGAGGACTGACGAGACCCGTGCCTGCGCTGACACTGACGAGGTTGCTACGGATTGGTGAAGGTCGCATGGTCAAGCGGCTCTCGAACCTCGCCGATGAGGTCATCGCGTACGGCGACGAGATCGAAGCGTTGACCGACGACGAGCTGCGTGCCAAGACCGACGAGTTCCGCCAGCGCTACGCCGACGGGGAAACCCTCGACGACCTGCTGCTCGAGGCCTTCGCCGTGGCGCGTGAGGCATCGTGGCGAGTGCTGAACCAGAAGCACTACAAGGTCCAGATCATGGGCGGCGCCTCGCTGCACCTGGGCAACATCTCGGAGATGAAGACCGGTGAGGGCAAGACGCTCACCTGTGTGCTCCCCGCGTACCTGAACGCCATCTCCGGCGACGGCGTGCACGTGGTCACGGTCAACGACTACCTCGCCAAGCGCGACGCCGAGTGGATGGGCCGTGTGCACCGCTTCCTCGGCCTCGAGGTCGGCGTGATCCTGGGCGGTATGACCCCCGCCGAGCGTCGCGTGGCCTACGCCGCCGACATCACCTACGGCACGAACAACGAGTTCGGCTTCGACTACCTGCGCGACAACATGACTCACTCCCTGGACGATCTCGTCCAGCGTGGTCACAACTTCGCCGTGGTCGACGAGGTCGACTCGATCCTCATCGACGAGGCCCGCACCCCGCTGATCATCTCGGGCCCGGCCGACGCCTCCTCGAAGTGGTACGCCGAGTTCGCGCGCATCGCGCCGCTGCTGAAGAAGGATGTCCACTACGAAGTCGACATCAAGAAGCGCACCATCGGCGTGCACGAGCAGGGCGTGGAGTTCGTCGAGGATCAGCTCGGTATCGACAACCTCTACGAGGCCGCGAACTCGCCCCTGGTGAGCTACCTGAACAACGCCATCAAGGCCAAGGAGCTCTACCAGCGCGACAAGGACTACATCGTCCGCGACGGTGAAGTGATCATCGTCGACGAGTTCACCGGCCGTATCCTGGTCGGCCGCCGCTACAACGAGGGCATGCACCAGGCGATCGAGGCCAAGGAGAAGGTCGAGATCCAGCCGGAGAACCAGACCCTGGCCACGATCACCCTGCAGAACTACTTCCGCCTCTACAACCGGCTCTCCGGCATGACCGGTACCGCCGAGACCGAGGCCGCCGAGCTGCACTCGATCTACAACCTCGGCGTGGTCCCGATCCCGACGAACAAGCCGATGGTCCGCAAGGACCAGGCCGACCTGATCTACAAGTCGGAAGAGGCCAAGTTCGCCGCGGTCGTCGACGACGTCACCGAGCGGCACGAGAAGGGCCAGCCGGTCCTGATCGGTACCACCAGCGTCGAGCGCTCGGAGTACCTGTCCAAGCAGTTCACCAAGCGCGGTGTGGCGCATTCGGTGCTGAACGCGAAGTTCCACGAGCAGGAAGCCCAGATCATCGCCGAGGCCGGTCGCCCCGGCGCGGTCACCGTGGCCACCAACATGGCCGGTCGTGGTACCGACATCGTGCTCGGCGGCAACGCCGACATCATCGCCGACATCCTGCTGCGCAAGCAGGGCCTCGACCCGGTGAACACCCCCGACGAGTACGAGGCCGCCTGGCATTCCGCGCTCGAGCAGGTGAAGAAGCAGACCGAGGACGACGCCGAGACGGTCCGCGAGGCCGGCGGTCTCTACGTGCTCGGCACCGAGCGTCACGAGTCGCGTCGTATCGACAACCAGCTGCGTGGTCGTTCCGGCCGCCAGGGCGACCCGGGCGAGTCCCGCTTCTACCTGTCGCTGGGCGACGAGCTGATGCGCCGCTTCAACGGCGCCGCGCTCGAGTCGATCATGACCCGGCTGAACCTGCCCGACGATGTGCCGATCGAGGCGAAGATGGTCTCCAAGGCCATCAAGAGCGCCCAGACCCAGGTCGAGCAGCAGAACTTCGAGATCCGCAAGAACGTTCTGAAGTACGACGAGGTCATGAACCAGCAGCGCACCGTCATCTACGGCGAGCGCAACCAGATCCTGCGCGGCGAGGACATGGAGGGTCAGGTTCAGAACATGATCACCGACGTGACCACCGCCTATGTCGACGGTGCCACCGCCGAGGGCTATGTCGAGGACTGGGATCTGGACAAGCTCTGGACCGCCCTCAAGACGCTCTACCCGGTGACCCTGGATCACAAGGAACTGACCGGCGAGACCGCCACCGGCGACGCGGGCGAACTCACCCGCGACGAGCTTCGCGAAACCCTGCTCGAAGACGCCCACAACGCCTACGAGAAGCGCGAGCAGGAGATCGACGGCCTCGCGGGCGAAGGCGCGATGCGCAACCTGGAACGTCAGGTCCTGCTCTCGGTCCTCGACCGCAAGTGGCGCGAACACCTCTACGAGATGGATTACCTCAAGGAGGGCATCGGCCTGCGCGCCATGGCCCAGCGCGACCCGTTGGTCGAGTACCAGCGCGAGGGCTTCGACATGTTCGCCGCCATGCTGGAAGGCCTGAAGGAGGAGTCCGTCGGCTTCCTCTTCAACCTCCAGGTAGAGGTCCAGCAGCCCCAGCCCGAAGGCGTCTCCATCGACAAGGGCCTGCGCTCGCCGGTCGGCGCCCGCCCGCAGGACACCCCCGCGGAGACCCAGGCCCCGCCTGCGCTGCGCGCCAAGGGAATCAGTGACCAGGCCCCCCGAGCCATGAACTACTCGGGTCCGGCCGAAGACGGCCACGCCGAATCCCATTCCGACGCCCAGGAATACGGCGGCCAGCCGCAGTCCGGCACCCGCCGCGAACGCCGCGAAGCCGCCCGCACCGATTCCAAGGGCAAGCGCCGCCGCTGATCCGGTAATCGACATAACGATGGCTCCCACGGCTTTTCCGTGGGAGCCATTGTTATGAGGTGGGTACGGCGGCTTTTGTGGCGGAGTTCGACGGTGTCGACGAATTCGGGGTGGTTCGTGCTGTGGACCGACGGTGGGGTGCTCGGACCCGTTGTGGTACTCGATGGCGTTGTGGTCGGCAGCGGGCCGACGGTGATCGAGCGTGCGGTGGCTTGCCAGTCGGCGGGCAGGTCGCCCTAGATGTAGGAGGTAGGGCAGCGGTCGTAGCCGGTGCAGCCGCCGGTCTCGGCGCACCAGCTCTCCGTCACGCCGGTGAAGGTGGTGCCACTGATCTTGGTGCTCTCCGAGCCCTTGCCGTTGTCGAGGGTGACCTGGTGCTCCTCGTCGGGGGCTTCGCCGAGTCGGTCGAGCAGATAGGTGCAGGCTTTGCTGAGCACCAGCCCGGTGGCTGTCGCGATCAGCGCTGCCGTCACCGTCACCCGGCCCGTATTCTCACCGCCACCGCCTCGACGATCGGCACCACCATCTCGCACACGACTTCTTGCGCTTTGTCGCCGGCTTCCTTGCCGGCGCCGTCGGGCTCACATCCGGCAACACCGAACGCGACAACCAGCGCGAGCATCACCGTGAACAGCTTTTGCACTGCGCCAGAATGCGCGCGGATTACATACTCGCGCAAGGAATTTCATCCATGCGTCCACCGCGCTCGGGCGTGGTCATGATTTCGCAGCGTAACGAACGAGACCGAAGGATCTCGACCCCGAAGTCCCCGTCAACTGTCGTCCCCGGGGATGCCCGCCTCGGATTCGCTCGTCAGCTCGCCCGATGAATCGGGTGGACTCGGGAGAGGGCGCGTTTGGCTTCGGCCAGGGAGATCATCTGGTCTTCGTCGTCGATGTCGGCGACAGCTGCTTCGGCCCATTCGCGCAGCAGGGTGGACACGCCTACCCGGCGTTCGTCGGCGAGGGATTTCAGGCGGCTGTGCAGGCCGAGGGGGAGGCGGATCGACGTGGTCACCATGATGTCTTCGTTGACCGGAAGACGTGGTGGGGCGTCGGTGGGCTCGTCGGAGAAACTCAACCGATCCATGAAGTCGGCGAGTTCTTCTTTGCTGGACGGAAGTCCTGGCTCGCTCATGATCGGGTCTCACTTTCCCACTGCTCGAATTGCGCCAGTTCCTCGGCGCGCATCGTGCGTGCGCCGATGATCACCCACGTCCAGTCCTCCCGCTGTCGCATCACCACGATCAACGGGCGGCCGGCTGTGGTGCGCCCCCACACCGTCAGGACGGTCACCTGGCCGTCGAAGGCCGGGCGTGGCCACCGTCGTGACGCTGCGAGGACCTGCCGAACCTCGCTGGGTTCGATGCCGATCAGGTGAGCGATCGCCCAATCAGGCCACTCGAAACCCATAAGTCCATAATACGCATGTAGTAACGCCATGTGAAAGTGCTGAGTATCGGACGGGCGTCGGTACGCTCGCGGTGTGTCGATACAGCGGAGGCCGTGTTGGGCGAGGTGATGCGGCCGCTGTCGGCGTCGGAGCGGTGGTTCTGGCTCGTCGATCAGTTGTCGCCGGCGAATTGTGTGGTCCGATTGCGGCTGCGCGGCTCGATCGGCGCCTACCGCCTGGAAGAAGCCGCTGACGCGCTGGTCGCGGAATTTCCGCTGCTGCGGACGACGGTGGTCGACGGCCCCCGTTTCGCCCCGTCCGCCGACCCGCACCTACCGGTCCTGCACCGCATAGCCGAAGCCCCCGACGAGTGGCGCACGATCTTCGACGACCAGCTCGCCGAGCCCATCGACCTCGCGACCGCACCCGGCCGTCTCATCGATGTGGCGTGGCGTCCGGGCACGGGCGAGGAACACCACGACCTGATCCTGGTGTTGTCCCATGTGCTGCTCGACGGCCGCTCGATGACGTCGCTGGGTTGGCGAATCCTCGCTTACGCCTTCGGATCTGCGCTCCCCGCCGCCTCTCGCCCGCCGATCCCGGCCCCCGACGACCTCATCCCACCCGCACACACGCGCCTGCTGCGCTGCCTGCGCACCAACCTCACCGGCCAGCTCACCGCGATGGCCCGCCGCCCGACCAGCCTGCCCGGCACGCCGCCACCACTCCCGATCCGCCGCACCCGCACCGTGATCCGCACCATCGAGGGCGACACCCTCACCGACCTGCGCACCCGCTGCCACCAACACGACGTCACCATCAACGCCGCGCTGACCGCCGCCCTGGCCAACGCCCTCGGCGAACTCGCCCCCCGGTCCGCCGGCGTCGCGGGCATCGGCATTCCGGTCGACGTCCGCTCCCGCCTGCTCCCGCCTCCGGCCGACGACGAGCCCGGCATGTTCACCGCGGTGGTCCCCACTTTCGTCCCCTACGGCCCGGCCCACTCCCTCTGGGACGCGGCTCGCGCGGCGAAGACCCAACTGAACCGACGGCTGGCGAAGAACAACGACCTCACCGCCCTGGCCGCCATCCGCTACGGCTGCCCCCGCTCGCTCGAATCCGGCAGGCGCACCATCGAACTCATCGACCGCCGAGCTCCGTGGAATGTCACTCTCAGCAACCTGGGCAGACTGTCACCGCCCGAAACCGCTGAGCCGCTGGACATCACGGCGCTGACGGTCGCCGGAACGAACTCCTGCGCCAGTGCGCTGACGGTCGCGGTAGCCACGCTCGGCGCCACGATGTCGATCACCTTCTGTTACGTCGACACCATGCTCCCTCGGGCGACCATCGAATCCCTCGCCGACCGCACCCTCCGCTCGGTGACCCGCTGAGCCGACCGGCAACCGTCATTACGCGCGGGAGTCCAGCAGCTGTCCGCGTCAGGCGAGTAGCTTGCCCACAAGCTCCCGCAGCGCCGCACGGTCCGGTTTGTTCGTCCGCCCGCTGACCGGAATTCGATCCACCACCACGATGTCGTCGGGGACGGCGGTGGTGTCGATGATCTGCCGCAGCCGTTCGCCGAGCAGGGCCGCGATGTCGTCTGCCCCCGGTTCGGCGACTATGGCGAGCACGATCCGCTCATCGCCGATCTCGTCCGGCAGGCCGACCATGATCGCCTCGCGCACCCCGTCGATCGCGGTGATCACCGGCTCGTACAACCCCGGATAGATGTTGGTCTTCCCCCGGATCATCATGTCCTTCTTGCGTCCGGTGAGGACGAGTTCCGTACCGTCCCATCGCGCGAGATCCCCGGTCGCGATCTCGGTCAGCGGCTCCGCGCCGAGATACCCGCGGCACAGGTTCGGACCCGACAGCACGAGTTCTCCGTCGTCGGCGATCCGCGCCTGCACGCCCCGCACCGGAGCACCGAGCAGATCCCCGTCGTGCGCGAGCTTGGCCGTGCCGGTCGCCACCGCCACCGGCAGGATCTCCGTCATGCCGTAGATCGCGAGAAACTCGGTGTCGGGCAACGATGTCCGGGCCCGGCGAAGGAGCGCGGAGGTGACCGGTGCGCCGCCGAGGGCCACTTGACGCAGATTCGGCGGCGCCTCGAGATCGCCCGCTTCGATCGCGTCGAGCGCGACTGCGAGATCGGCCGGGGTGTAGAACGTGTGCGTCGCGCTCCGCAGATGTCGCGTGAATCGGACGGGGTCGATATGCGTCCCGAACCGTGGATACCGCGGCATCGCCCACCGTGCCCCCGCCATCAACGCGGGCAGTCCCATCATGAGCTGCTCGGTGTGCAGGAAGGCGCCGGGCGCGAGGCTGGTCTTTCCTCCCATCGCGGCGAGGCCCGCACTCAGCGACGCGCGGGTGTGCACAACGGCTTTCGGATCCTCTGTCGTTCCGGAGGTGAAGACGATCAACGCCGCCGCATCGGGCTGCGCGGCAGGCAGGGCGGTCGCGCGTGCGTCACCGGTGAACCGCCGCAACGGAATCGACCCGAACGGCGTACCGGGCAACCACACTCCGCTGTGGATATGGCGAACATCGAGCGCGCCGAACCGCGCCAGTTCCAGCCCCTTCTTGCGCCCGAACCCGGCGAGCGGACCACTCACCGCGTACAGCAGTGATTCCGTTGCGGCCCAGGCAGGTTCAACCAGACCGATCCGCTTGGCGAAGAGCTCCGGACCGACACCGGGGTCGACGAACACGATCGTCCCGCCCGCTGCGATCACCCCGAAGATCAGCACCACCGACGACACACTCGGCCGGATCGAGAACAGCATTCGATCGCCCGGCGCGAACCCCGCCTCGCCGAGATTGTGTGCCACCCTGCCGACGGAATCCGCCAGCTCGCGGTAGGTGAGCGCGCGCTTGCCGACCGTGCCGAGCGCCGACGCGTCCGGAATCCGTTCGGCTTGCGCGCCGAGCCTCGCGAGAAAGTCGGTCACCGATGTTCCCCTCCACTGCCGATCGAGCCGGCCGCGTTCACCGAATATCGACCACGTCGGGCCGATACCGATGATCGGCGTACCAGGCCAGCGTCTTGCGAATACCCCAGGCGCGCACTCGCCGGTTCGAGCCGTGCACCCGCACGTCCCGGCGCAAACCATAGTCGGTGGTGATCGTGCGCACCGCGTTGACCAGCGCCCGGTCCTCGTGCAGATCCTCGATCGCGGTGCGCGGGAATCCGCCTGCGGCAACATATAATTCGGCGGTGATGGCCATATTGCACCCCGGTGTCATCACATACGGCCCGAGATACTTCGGATCCCGATTGCCCGAGCGCACCTTGCCGAACGTCGACGCCACTTCCAGTGCCACCCGAATGATCGTGCGGTCGATCCAGGAAACGCCTTCGTCGGTGCGCGGAATCAGCTGACCGCTGACCAATCGCAGCCCGGAGCCGAACCCGGCCTTGATCCGCTGTGTCCAGTCGGGGGCGGGCAGGCAGTCGGCGTCGGTGCGCGCGAGGTAGACGGCGCCCTGGGAAATCGCGTAGCGCATCCCGGTGTCGGCGGCGGCGCCGGTGCCCTTCTGCTGCTCGTCGATCACTACGATGCGCGGCAGCGGATGGGCGGCGGCGAATGCCCGGACCACCTCGACGGTGCGGTCGGTGGAGTTGTTGTCGACCACGACAACCGTGAAATCCGTGTCCTGTTGCGCTGCGATGGCATCCAGGGTTCCGCCGATGCCACGTTCCTCGTCGAACGCGGGAATCACCACCCACAGATCACTCACGCGTCCTCCAGCAGCCGGTCGAGCCCGCCGACCTGGTCTACCCAGCGGTGGAAGTTGTCCAGGCCGGTCGTGAACGGAACCTCCGGCCGGTAGCCCAGTTCACGGGAGGCCCGCGAGATGTCATAGGTCGCCGACCGGGTGACGAGCGCGACCGCGTACCGCGACAGCGGAGGAGTCCACCGCCGCGCGACCGCAGGTATCCGCCACAGTGTTTCGATCGCCGCCAGGGCCCCGCCGAGGACCGGTGCGGGCACCGTCACGCTCGGTCCGGCCAACGAGAACCGTGCGGCCACCGCATCCAAGCTCGCCCACACCGACACCGGCTCCGCGTCGGCGATGAAATACGCACGCCCACCGACCTGCTCGGCCGTCAGCGCGAGAGCGACGGCGTCGACGAGGTGGTCGATGTAGCACAGCGAAGCCCGAACCTCGCGCCCGCCGGACAGATCCGGCAACCGCCCCGCCCGCAACTTCGCCAGAATCTGCACGATCGGCCCGTGCCGGTCGCCGGGACCCCACACCGCTCGCGGTCGCAACGAACACGTCGTGAACTCCGGGGTATCCGACGCCAGCACCAACTGCTCGGCAACTGCTTTGGTTTCGCAATAGCTGTTCAGAAATCGCGCGGGGTAGGGCACGGTCTCATCGATCCCCACCTGATCCCCACCGTCGGGCGCCATCAACGCGCTCGGACTCCCGATGAACACGAACCGTCGCACCCCGGCCGCCGCGGCTTCCTGCGTCAGCCGATCGGTCCCGGCGACGTTCACCGCGAAAAACTCGGCGGGCCTACCGAATTCGCCGAGCAGGGCCGCCGCGTGCACCACCGCGCGTACCCCGGCCACCGCCGCTGCCAGCGCACCCGCGTCCGCGAGATCGGCCACCGCCACCTCGACACCTCGCGGCGCCGAGGCCGGATCCCGAACCATCGCCCGCACCGGCACCCCGCGCGCCACCAGCCCGCGCACGATCGCCCCGCCGACGAACCCGCTCGCGCCCGTCACCAGCACTGTCATCGCGCCACGTTATCCCGTCGACGATCTCGCGAAGCCGCGGCCGGACGGCGCCGCCTCGGTCACTGTTCGCCCTCGCCCAGCGTCTTCCACCAGGTAGCCCCGAGCAGCATGGTCATCACGGCCGCACGACGACCGGAGATCCCCCGTTCAGCGGCCACTTTCCGGGCCGCCGGAATCTGCGCGGCGTGCACTCCGACGCTCAGCGCCACATCGATCCAGAAGGCCACCCGCAGCCATCGGGCCCGGAACGGCCGCACCACACCGGCGATCAGGAATATCCAGCCGATCACCGGAATCGACCGCAGGGCCAGCACCGTCGTCGGGCTCGGCGCCCCGGCCGAGATGCCGGCCCGCGCGCGATGGCGACCATGTCGCGGCACACTCACCGGATCCGGAACAACATGCAGAGACCGTGTCACCGCACACCAACCCCTCGATAGGTCACGGCCGCCGCGGTGGGTCCACCATCGGCGGCGACGAACAGCAACGGCCGATCGGCCAGTCCCGCGTCACGTGCCGCCACGAACGCGGCGGTCAACGCGGAAGTGTGTGCGTCTGCGGCGAAGTCGTCGGTCACCACCGCGCCCACGCCGAGCTGGGCTGCCAGTTCGCCGGCGAAGTCCGCCGTCGGTTTACCGCACAGCAGCACCACCTGCCCGGCGTCGATACCGTCCGCCGCCAACGCTTCTCGCGCCGCGACAGCGGCATGTTCGACGAGTTCGGCTGTCCCGGTGAGCAACTCCACTGTCAGCGCGGACCGGCCCTCGGCGCCCATCGCGGACAGCTTCACGTACCCCTGCGGGTCGGGCAGTGCGTCACCAGCGCTCACGTGGACTCCGCCGAAACCCGGGGCTTCGGCGGAATTCTCGAGCACGAAAGCCGCCCCGACCGGCTCGAACGCGAACTCCACCTCGTCTCGACCCGACGGATGCGCGTCGCCCGAGACAACAACCACGTGCCCCGCGGGCAGATCCGCCAGCAGCGACGCGGCCACCCCGACCGCGTTCACCACCCCGCAGGCACCGTTCATCAGGTCGAACGACAAGCACGGCACGTCACCGCGCCGATAGTCCAACCCGATCCCCGCGGCCTGCTGGATCAGCGCCGCGACCGCCGGTTCCACGAGGTTCGCATCGCGATAGACCCCCACATTGATCAGTGCGTCGACCTGCTCGGGCGAACAACCGGCTCCCGTCAACGCCTCGCGCGCGGCGCTTGCCGCCTGGCCTACCGAGCTGACTCCGCCGCTGCGCGTCACTGCCGCAGAAATGATGATTCCCATACTGTCCTATACCCGCAGATCGCCGATTGTCACCGACAAGAATCCGGCGACCACCCCGGAAGCCGCCGGTACCAGCAGTACTTTCGACCCCGGCGCGATCAGTCCCTGCCGCAACGCGTCGTGCAACACCACGAAATGTGAGGTCGACGCGGTGTTGCCGTATCTGTCCAGCACCGCGAGTCCGGGCGGCATCGCCGCGTCGAATTCGCGCTCGGCGATCTTGTTGATCAATTCCACAGCGGGGCCGCTGAACTGGTGATGGATCAGGTAGTCGTAGCCCTCCTCGGCGAAGCTGGAACCGCGGGCGGCCAGGAACTCCAGCTGCCGCGAGGTCCACAGCAGGTACCTGGACTCGTTGTGCATCGCCCGATTGTCGGTGTAGAGCGCGACTCCCGGCCCCTGATCGCTGGGCATCCCCAAGCACAGCTTCGCGAACGCGGCGCTGGTGTTGAGCTCCACGTAGTCGAGCCCGGGCCCGTCGGTGCCGTCGAGCACCACGGCCGCCCCGGCGTCGCCGACGGTGAGCGAGGCGAACTGCGGGTCGTACTTCTGCGAGATCTCCCGCACCGCCGTATCGGCGATCGGGGTGATGCACTCCCCGGACACCACCATGCCGCGACGCACCGCACCGGATCGAATCATCCTGTCCAGCAACAGAACTCCGGTCATCATCCCGGCACACGCATTGGACACGTCGAAATGGATCGCCCTGTTCGCCCCGAGCGCGGTGCGCAGCATCAGCGCGAACGACGGTTCCAGGCAGAAGTCCTCGCCGCGGGTCCGGGTGATCGAGCAGGAGATGATCACGTCCAGGTCGGTGGCGTCGTAGCGCGAATTGTCCAGTGCGCTGCGGGCGGCGGCGAGGGCGATGGTGAACGAGTCCTCGGATTCGCCGCGCACCCTGCGCGCCCTGACTCCGCTGACCTTCTCCAGATCCAGCGGCGCGTCGACGGCCAATTGCGCCAGCAACTCCGCCGTGGTCACTTCCCTGGCCGGCAGATACGCGCCGACGGCTTCGATTGTCGAACTCACCATGCTTGTTCACTTCCAGATATCGCGTGATGCACAGATCACCACCAGCGCATCTCGCCGATCCTAGCCACAGACCTTCACTAATCGGGCCCGCTCGATTAGATTCTGCCGAGGTGTGGAGCTCCGCCCGACGCCATGAACTAACCCTACTCGCCGCTGGTCAACCCTGGTTGCCTGGATTATTGCTGCTGGGACGGTTCGCGCGGCCGATCCGCAAGGTGCCCGAACTCGGCTGGTTCGTCGCCGATCCGCTGGTGGCCCGCCAGATCTACAACGACAGCACCCATTTCAGCATCGTGTCCGAGGGCGCGGCCGGGCACTGGTGGGCGCAGGTCATCGGCGATTGGGTCGAGGATCTGTTCGAAGGTCCCGGCCATACCGACCTGCGGACCAAGGTGCGCGACCTGTTCACCCTCGGCCACACCGATGCGCTGGTCGAGCGCGTGATCGGCCCCGACCTGCGTGACCTGCGCGAACGGCTCGCGGCGGGGGAGACCGTCGACATCGCCGCCCGCGCGCAGATCCTGGTCGGCCGCAGCGTCTCCGACCTGGTCGGCATGCGCCCCGAGGACATCGCCGCGGCCATCGGCGGCGACTACACCGACGATCAGGACGCGCTGTTCCTGCGCCTGTTCCATCACGTCGAAGAGCTGGTCAACCTGGGTTTCGGCACCATGGCCTCGACCACACTCGACCCAGCGGCGCTGGCCCGCGCCCGTGAGCTGGCCACCCAGCTCGCCGTCAACGTTCCCGCCGCGTACGCCCGCGCCGATCCCGACACCACGCTCGGTCGCTGCCGCGAACTGGGCCTCGATGTCGAGCACGCGGGCGGCCTGGCGATTCTGATGGCAGTCGCGGGCACCGACACCCTCGCCAGCGCCATGACCAGAATGGTCGCGATCATGCACGACACCGGCCAGCACCGCGCCCTGCTCGCCGCTCCCGACCGCCTCCCCGACGCGGTCCGCGAGACCCTGCGCGTCACGAGCCCGGCCTACCTCGTCGGCCGCTCGGTCACCGCGGACGTCCGCGTCGCCGACCGCGACCTGCGCGCGGGCGAACACGTCAAGATCCTCACCTGGACCATCAACAACGCCGCGGGCGAGTTCCGCGTCGACCGGGACTACAACCCCGAAACCCGCCAGCTCTGGTTCGGCGGCGGCCGCCACCTCTGCCTCGGCGCCCAGCTCGTCCACTCCGAACTCACCGCGCTCCTCGAAGCCTTGACCGCCGCCGGTCGCCCGTGGGAAATCGTCGAACGCCGCTATCGCAGAAAGGTTTTCATCCCCACCTACGAGACGCTACGCATCCGGCTCGCTCGTTGATCGGCTATGCGCCGCAGACGTTGCACCCCTCGATACTCTGCGTGCGCAGCCAGATGCTCTGCGGTAGCAGCTGAGACGACAGGTGCGCCGAGTGTGATTCCTTGCCGAGCAGCGCTTCGGCGATGCTGTCGGTGACCTCCCACTGCGAGGTGGTGGCGACGAGACCGAGCACGCGACCGGTGCGCAGCGATTCGAGCACGTGGGCGCCCGCGGGCCGGTCGCGCCCGGCGAGCAGGCCGATCGCCATGAGCGAAGCCGTCGCCGACACCAGATCGATGGCCGCGCCGAGTCCTGGTTCGGCGACCAGCCGGCCGTCCTGGCCGTAGTCCTTGGGCGCCTTCTCGGCGTTCGCGCTGCCGCCTAGCGAACACTTGACGCACGGTGTGTGGGCGGCGGGGACGCTGAGGATCACTTCGCCGCCGCGCAGTCCGGCGTACATCGCCGAACAGACGACGGGCACACCCGCGCGGTAGGCGAGGTCGGTGAGCCAGGTCTGCTGGGTCATGTCATCGGTGGCCCCGACGACCAGGTCGACCTCCGGCAGCAGGGCGCCCACCGGGACGTCGTAGAGCGAACGCTGATACGTACGCACCGTGATATCGGTGCCGATCCCGGTCAGGATCGCTTGCAGCGCGGTCACTTTCGCGGTGCCGAGATCACGGGTGGAGTACGCGGATCTCGCCAGGTTCGGCGGGGACACCAGATCCGGGTCGATCAGCGTGAACGTGCGCACCCCCGACCGGGCGAGGCGTTCGGCGATCGCGCTGCCGACCGAACCAGCGCCCGCGATCAGTACGTGCTTGTCGTCGAGCGGACCGGTGATCGTCGTGACCCGATCCAGCCGATGTTCGGTCTCCCCGCTCGGGGCTTCGTCGAAAGGGATCCGGGTCAGCGCTCCCAGCAGCGACGATCGGTGCTTCGGGTTCTCGGCGGGGTCCCACGCGAACGGCGTCGGCACCTCGGCACCGTCGGGTCCGAACGCGTAGGCCACCGGCCCCGCGACGGGATAGCCGACCGGGATCACGATCTCTCGGCGCCAGCCGTTGCGGGCGGCGGGCATCGGGTAGCTGAACCCGGTGAGGTACTGGTTGTCGACGAACCTCGGCATCGACCGCTCGACCTCGTCGCGCTGACCGAGCCAGCGCGACACCGGAATACAGAACGACGAATCACCACCGAATCCGGTCGCCGCGACGAGATCGGAGATCGGTACGACCTTCGCCTCGACCGGAGCCATCAGCCCCTGACCCGAGCGCGACAGCGACATCACGTGGAAGGTCATCCGGTGCCGCTCACCCACCGCGATCTGATTGAACTGTTCGACCGCGCCCGCGGTGACGATGGCGACGACCAGGGAGGCGATGTGCGGGTTTGCCTGCAATTGCTGGGTGGTGGACGCGACGTCCTGGCCGGACGGATTCACCACGCCGCTCGGGTGACTGTGCACGGTGCCGAGGAACCGGGCCGAACCGGCGGTCTCCAGCTGTCCGATGACCGCGCTGAGATCAGTGCTGATGTCCCAGGACACCGAGGTGTACGCGCCCGAGGTGTCGGGGATCGCGGCCACGATCAGCGAGCCGTAGCCCACCAGCGCCGCACCGCGTTCGGGGGCGTAGTCGGCGATGGTCTCGCGGATCGCCGCGACCACGGTGTCGAGGATCCGGATGTGCGCGGGCCCGCCCGAGGACGGGATCCGGCGATCGGCGGGGGATGGTGGCGCTGAAGTCATCGGACTGCGCTCCTCAAGGCTCGGTCGACCAGGTCCAGAATGTGCTGGCGCACTTCGACGACGGACTGTGCGGTGACGGGTGGGTCGAAGGCGACCATCGACGCCCCCTCGGTGAAGGTGACGGTGGCCAGGTCGAAGTGCTCGGCGTAGGCCTGCGGTTCCGGTCGCTGGGGTGCGATATCCCAGGTGTTGCCGCTGTTGTCGATGGCGAAGTTACGGAAGAGGACGAAGCTGAACTGCAGGTCGGGATCGGTGGTCTCGATGGTGCAGTGCCACCCTTTGAGAGCGTCGTAGCCGAGGTCGACCGGGTGCCATTTCCAGCGGTTGTCCGGGTCGACCTCGGCGAGCATGTCGCGGTCGTACTTGAGCCACGCGATCTCGGGTTCGGGTTCCATGGATTGCCTCCTCGCTCAGTCCGAGAAGGAGGGGTCGCGGCCGGACAGCAGCATCGAGGTGTAGAAGCTCCATTTGGCGGTCGCGCCGCACACTTCTTCGATGGTGCGGTAGCCCTCGGCGGCGTTGCTGCCACAGATCATCGGCACCCGTACGTCGTTGACGAGGACGTCGATCATGTGCGGTCGATGTCCGCGCAGCGCGTCCTGGTTGGGCCAGACCGGCGAGATCTGCCAGCGACCGTACTGATTCGCGTCGCGGAAAGTGAGGAACTTGTAGGCGTGGCCGCCGTAGGGCGGGTCGAACACGAACGACAGCGCACTACGGCCCTTCAGCCAGGGCGCGGTGACCACAGTCCAGTTGCCGACGTTTTTCGGGTCGAGTCGCTTGAGCACGGCGACATCGGAGGATCTGACGTTGTAGTCGTCCATGGTCGTCATGCCATCCGCCCGCTGGGCAGCACGGTCACCGGCGTACCGCCGATGCGCCCGTCGGAGACGTCACCGGGGGCGGCGACGATGATCTGACCACCCGGCCCGGCGTACACGCCCATGGCCTGTTCGCCGTTCTCGATCGCCTTGATGGTGCTGTCGACGTCGTCCCACCCGCTGCCGTGCATCGGGGCCGGTGTCAGGACGGTGACCGGGGTGGAAGTGGATGTTGCTGTGCGATAGATCATTTCGTTCCGATCTCGAGAGGGAAATGGGTGCGGAAGTAGACGTACGCGGCGAGGCAGCCGAATGCCGGGCCCCACAGCACGTCCAGATGCCCGGGGGTGAGCAACAGCAGACGCAGGACCATGACGACGCTCCCCGCGACGAACCCGATCGCGAACCGGCGATAGATCGCCCGGTACGCGCAGCGCGGCACCTGCCTGCGCAGGGATTGGGCACGGAACAACACCGCGAACACCACCCCTGCCAGCATCAGCAGCAGGCTCGAGGTGATGGGCGTTCCGGTGTCGAGTCGCACGATCGAGCGGTCGGTGTCGAACACGACGCGGTAGGCGCCGCGACTCACCAGCGACATCGCGGCCAGGACGAGCACCATGGCGACGGTCGCGAAGAACGCCGCGATCAGATTGACGGCGAGGTGTCGACGCGCGTGCTCCCGATCGACGCGATGGGCGGTGAAATGCGCTGCCGCGGTGGCGAAGAGACCGCCGGCGCCGCAGTAGGACCTGACCTCGGTCAGTCGCATCGGTTCGCCCGCGCGTCGCCGTGCCTCGGGCCGGTACGGTTCGCGCGTCACGGCCCGCCGACGGTTCACCGGGCGGTAGGGCTGACGGTCGGTCATGGTCGCCTCCGTTCGTTCGCAGCCTGCTGCCACCGGTGTTCGCGGTAGGCGATCCGGTCTCGGGCGACGGACTCGTACCAGGCTGTGAGCAGGCGTGCGAGCCCAGCCCAGCCGATCAGCACCAACAGCGGTGCCCACTCGCCCCACGCGCCGGAGACGCGCAGCGACATCTCGTATCCGCCGTAGCCGACCGGACCGAAGGCCACCGCGAACAACGCGCTGGTGTTGCGATTGCGGAAGAGCAGGGTGACCGTCACAGAACAGCCGATCACGACCCAGCCGCGCTGGTTCAGGTAGTCGTCGCGCAAGGCGTCCTCTGGGTGAACATCGAACCGCCACAGCAACATCAGCAGAAATGAGATGTTGCAGACCACGGCCCACAGCACCAGGTTGACCAGGAAGCTGCCGAACCCGCGTCCGCGCATGGCGCCGGTGGCGCGCCAGGTCTGTCGGCGCAGCGCCGCGCGCTGGGAAGCGAGTAGCGGAGCGGGTCCGCGGGCCCGCCGTCGTGCCGATGCGACGTCGTCGGGCACGACCGGGCTGGTCCGCGGCGATGACGTCGGCCTGGTCGCCGCCGGTCTCGGCACCGTGGGGCGGCGGCCGGTGCTGACCGGTGATCGGGGCGGTGCGGTGGTCGGCCCCTTGGCAGGCCTGGTGATCGGCTCGCTGCGCGTGCTCCAGATCACCGGGCCTTTGGTGTTGCGCCGTGGTGGCGGCTCACCGTCGCGGAATACATCGAGCGGTGAACCGGCGTCGTCGTCCGGCAGGCCCTCACTCCCTTCGGTGGGCGCGCACCACGGTGCTCGCGCGGGACATCGCTGACCACATCGCCCGCGGGAATCCGACACGTTACCGATCTTGCTGCGACACGCCGCAAATACTCAGGAACCTTTAATTGCTATGCGCCACTAATGAATTCGGGTCGAAACGTGACGCACAGCAACCATCCCGACACCGCCGACGCGAAAGGCCCCGTTCCACCGAATGGTGGAACGGGGCCCGTTGTTCGTGTGGACTACTGGTTCTCGGGCGCGTTGATCCGGTTGTGGAAGCCGATGCCGATGGCGATCGCGGCGGGGACGCCGGTCAGTACCAGGCCGGCGGCCGCGCCGAGCGGGATGCCGACGGCGGCACCGGCGAGGCAGCCGGCGATGCCGGTGGCGCCGCCGAGGGCGAGCACCGGGACGCCGAGGACCAGGCCGCCGACGCCGCCGATGGCGCAGCCCGCGAGGCCACCGGTGAGGGTGCCGACGAGGGTGCCGATGGCGGTGATGATGCCGAACTGGGTGGCGGCGGCGCCGACGGCGTCGTCGAAGGCGTCCTGCCGGACGACGTCCTTCAGCAGGGTCGACGGGCGGGCCGAGGCCACGTCGGTGCGCGGGGTCAGGGTGGCGCGGGTGCCGTCGACGACGGCGTCGATCGGGTACTCGAGGTCGTCGATCGTGTAGGCGAGCGGCAGGGCGGCGACGATGTTGCCCTGGTTGTCGCGCACCTGGAACTGGTTGTTCTCGGTGGTGAGCGAGCCCGCGTCGGTCTCGACGACGACCGCGTCGCCCTCGATGCCGGTCTTCCAGTTGATACCGGGCAGCACCTGGTTCACGCCCTGGTTCACGCCGTCGAGGAAGGCCGCGACGGGCGCGGGAGCAGGCGCCGGAGCGGCGTGCGACGTGCCGGTGGCAACGCCGAGCGCGGCGATGACGAGTGCGGAGGTTGCGGCAACCTTGCTGATGTTCATGAATGCAGTCTTTCCCTCAATGGCGATGCTCCCTGGGGAGCGCAGGCCCTCGATCGAGCACCCATGATCAAGTGTCCAACTGTTTGTTGCTGAAATGTAACTTAAAAAGTCTTAAGAGTTCAAAACGGACAGTGACGTGCGTCATTGCCGGCCAATTCGATTAGCTGTTAACAACTTTCGCTCGCCATTCACCTGCGGTGACCTGAAGCACATCGATGTCGAAGTCCTGTCACCAGCTGCAACCGCCGCGCGAGGTCGGAGGCGAATACCCGTTCGGGGTCGACTCGGTCCCTGACCCGACGCCATTCGTCGAGTCGCGGATACATCGTCGCGATCATCTCGGGTGTGGTGCGTGATTCCTTCGCGAGGTACAGGCGTCCACCCGCCGCCCGCACCCGTTCGTCGAGGTCGACGCAGAACCGGTCGAGTCCGCTGGTGAGCGCGAAGTCCAAGCTCAGCATGTATCCGGGGTGCGGCCACGACAGCGGCGCCGGGTTGCTCGGGCCCATCCGCTTGAAGACATTGAGGAACGAGTGGTGCCCCGACTCGGCGATGGTGCGCACCGTGTCGGCCAGCTGCTGCTCGGCCCCGAACGGCATCGAGAACTGATATTGCAAGAACCCTCGCTTGCCGTATGCCCGATTCCATTCGCCGAGCAGGTCGAGCGGATGATAGAACTGCGTCAGATTCTGGATGCGCCCACGCGCCCGCCGGGGGAACAGGCGATGAGCGGCCTCGGCGGCAATCCGGGTGGTCACCGAATTGACCATCCCGTTCGGAAAGATATCCGGCACTGTGAACAATTGTGGGGCGTCGAAATTCAAGGGTTTGCTACGCAATCTCGCCGGCAACTGATCGACAGTCGCCAGCGAACCTCGGCTGAATCCGGCCCGCCCGAGTTTCGCCCCGGTGGAAATGGTGTCCGGCACCGCCATCGAGTAGTCGTACCCGTCGTCGGAACCGCCGGTCAGCAATTCCATCGTCTCGTCGAGATCGCGCGTGCGGTCGTTGTCGACGAGGAAATACGCGGTCTCGGTGTGCTTCAACCGAACTCGCGCACCGACGATGATGCCGGTGAGCCCCATCCCGCCGACCGTCGCCCAGAACAGCGCCGAGTCGGGCCCCTCCGGCGTCAAGGTACGCACCGATCCATCGGCGGTGAGCAGATCCATCGACACCACGTGATTGCCGAAGCTGCCCTGCGAATGATGGTTCTTGCCATGGATATCCGCGCCGATCGCCCCACCGACCGTCACCTGCCGGGTGCCCGGCAGCACCGGGACCCACAGTCCGAACGGCAGCGCCGCCCGCATGAGCGCGTCCAGGCTGGTACCCGCGTCGACCGCGACGATCCCGCTGTCGGGATCGATGCTGTGGATGCGGTCCAGCGCGGTCATGTCGACCACCAGTCCGCCCGCGTTCTGCGCCGGATCCCCGTAACTACGTCCGAGCCCGCGCGCGATCACCCCGCGCGGCCCCGCGGTCCGCACCCGTTCGGCGATCACCGCGATGTCGGGGGTGCGCAGCACTTCGGCGACGGTCGGTGCGGTGCGGGCCCATCCGCTGAGGCTGCGGCACGCGCTGACTGGATTCGGTTGCGTGAATGTCACAGGGGCTCACGCTAAAACGGGTTCCTGTGCGCAGCCTGAGGTAATCGTGCGGTTATTGCGGAGATGCTTGCCGAGGGGTGAGCCTGCCTTCGTGCATCGCGGCGATGCGGGTGCAGGCGGCCTCGAGGAGGGGCTCGTCGTGGCTGATCAGGAGGACGCCGAGGTTGCCGTCGGCGCGGGTCATGACCAGGCGGATGATGGTGGCGGTGGTGGCCGCGTCGAGCATGGCGGTGGCTTCGTCGAGGATGAGGTAGCGGGGGTTCTGGGCGAGGGCGCGGGCCAGGCAGGCGCGTTGGAGTTGGCCGTCGCTGAGGGTGTGGGGGCGGCGGTCGAGCAGGTCGGGGGTGAGACCGACCGTGGTGGCCAGTGCGGTGAGATCGGGGACCGCGGCACGGCGGATGCGGGCGGGTTCGGCGATGATCTGGGCGAGGGTGAAGTGGGGATTCGTTGCGGCACGGGGGGATTGAAAGACCATGGCGATGGTGCCGCGAGCCCGGCGGGGTGCCTGCCCGTCGACGGTGACGGTGCCGGAGGTGGGCGTCAGTAGCCCGGCCATGGTTCGCGCGAGCGTGGTTTTCCCCGATCCCGAGTCGCCGGTGATCCCGACGATCTCGCCCGGGGCGATCCGCAGGTCGACCCCGCGGATGACGGGTTCCGAGCCGTAGCCCGCGGTGATGGAGTCGGCGATCAGCATCAGGACCTCGGTCGGCGAATCATGCGCGGCGGCTGGGGAATCAACTGTGTCGGGCCACCCGCGTAGGGGCAGCTCTCGGACAGGTTCGTCAGCGCTCGCGGGGGATGGGGGAGCGGGTGCAGGCCGCGTTCGGGCAGGGCGGCGAGCAGGTCGCGCGTGTAGTCGTGCCACGGATCGTCGAGCACGTGGGCACCGGGGCCGACCTCCATCAGGCGTGACGCGTACATCACCGCGACAGTGTCGGCGATGCCGGCGCGGATCAGATGCGCGAGATCGTGCGTGATCAGCAGGACCGCGGCGCCACGGTCGGCGCACTCGCGCAACAGTGTTCCGATCTGGTCGGTGCGTGAGCGATCGAGTCCTGAGGTCGGTTCGTCGGCGATGATCACCTCGGGATCGCCCGCCAGCGCCGCGGCCACGGCCGCCCGCTGGGCCATCCCGCCGGAGAGTTCGTGCGGGTACAGGTCGAGCGCCGTGCGGGCGAGTCCCGCTCGATCGAGGAGGTCAGCGGGGGTGTGTGCGGTGCCGAGGGCGACGATCGCCTCCTGGAGCTGGGAGCCTATGGTCCGCACGGGAGTGAAAGAGGTGCTCGGAGATTGGGGCACCAGCGCGATATGGCGGCCGCGATAGGAGTGCTCGCCGGCGAGGATGTCGACCGGTCCGGCGGCGGCGTTCGCCGGATCGTCCACGTGCAGGTGGATGGACCCGGTGGTGACGGCGTCACGCGGCAGTACACCCATCACCGCACCGGCGACAATCGACTTCCCGCACCCGGATTCGCCCACGAGCGCGGTGACGCTGCCCGCGTCGACGTCGAGCGACAGCTCGGTCACCGCATGCACCACGTCGCCCCGGCCGACCGGAATCCGAACGGTCAGCGCATCGATCGACAAGCTGGTGCCCCGAGGTCCACGGTCGGCGTCGATCAGTGCGTGCGCTGTTCGGCGGGGGAGGGCGGGTCCTGTCATCGCGGCATCCTCGACGGTTTCGGTGGGGCGAGAAGTCCGCGCAGTGACGACCCCGCGACAGCGACCGCCACCGTCGTCAGCACCAGGAAGCCGGCGGGGAACGCCAGCGTCCACCACCCGCCCAGCAGCAGCGAAGTGCGCGCTTCCTCCAGCAGCGTGCCCAGGCTCGGTTCGTGCGGCGGCAGCCCGAACCCGAGGAACGACAAGGTCGACTCGTGCCAAATCGCATGCGGGAGAAGCAGAACCACCGCGATCAACGCCTGCGGGGCGACGGCGGGCAGCAGATGCCTGAACAACAGGTGCGTGCGGCTCGCACCCGCGAGCACCGCCGCGGACACGTACTCGCGCTCGCGCAGACTCAAGCTCTCCGCCCGCACGATCCGCGCCACCTGCACCCAGTGCGTGAGTCCGATCGACAACACCACCGCCAGCGCGTTCCCCCGGAACAGCGCCACGATCACGATCCCCAGCAGCAGATGCGGCAGCGCGTTGGCGGTATCGGCGATCCGCATCACCACCCGGTCCACCCACCCACCTGCCAGCGCCGACACCGCACCGACGAGCACGCCGATCGCCGTCGACACCGCCGCCGCGCACGCCGCGACGATCAGCGAGGTTCGCAGCGCCGCCGCGATTCGCACGAACAGCGACCGCCCGGCCGAGTCGGTCCCGAACCACCACTGCCCCGACGGCGCCTGCCGCGCACTCGCGAAATCGGTCAGCCGCTCGTCGACACCACCCACCCACGGCACGATCACCGCGTACAGCACGACCGCGACCAGCACCGAAAGCGCGAGGTACAACCGTCGCTCCGCAGACCCGTGCGTGAGGTCGCGCCACCGCTCACCCATCGGCGCGCACCCTCGGATCGAGCAGCACCACCGCGACATCGGCGAGCAGCGACCCGAGCATCACCGCGCAGGTCGTGCCGACAGTCAGCACCGCCAACAGCGCCATATCGAGGTCCTTCGCCGACTGCACGAACGCACCCGCGATCCCCGGCCACGAGAAGATCTCCTCCACCAGCACCGCCCCGACCACGACCTCCGGCAGGCGTGCGCCGAGGATCGTCACGAACGGGGCCAGCGAGGTCGGCAGGATGTGCCTGCGGGTGATCGTGACGGTGTCGATGCCGCGCGTGGCGGCACCGACCACGAAATCCTCACCGCGATTGCCCGACACCGATTCCCGCACGGCCAGCAGGAGCCACGGCACCTGCGAGACGGCCAACGCGACGGCGGGCAGTACGAGATGTCGCGCCACCTGACCGACTCCGACCTCGGCCCCGGCGTCGGTGAGCCCGGCGGGGGGCAACCAGCCGAGTCCGACCGCGAACAAGCCGATCGCGGCCAGCGACACCACGAACGGCGGCAGCCCCTGCATCACCACACACGACGCGGTGACCAGCCGATCGATCATCCCACCGCGATGCATACCTGCCCAGACGCCCGCGCCGAGCGCGACGGCGATCGCCACGCTCATCGCGACCACGACCAGCAGCACCGTCCACGGAATCCGTTGGGCGAGCAGAGTGCTCACCGGCTGGGCGAACCCGCGGGAAACACCGAGATCGCCGCTGAACAGGTCGCCGATCCAGCGTCCGTAGAGCTGGTACCACGGCGCGTCCAGCCCGAGTTGATCCGTGAGCAACGCCCGATCCGACGCGCTCGTCGTCTCGTAGCGAGCGCCGAGATAGCCGACCAGCGGGTCGAACGGCGATACCGCCGCCGCGGCGAAGAGCGCGGCCGACACCGCGGCGAGCACCGGAATCAACGCCACCGATCGCCACCCGACCATTGCCCGGAGGCCGCGTCCGCGAACGCGACTGCGCCCCATCAGCGGGTCCAGGTCCGCAGCGACCACCACGGTCCCCAGGTGACGCCGTGCGCGTGCGGTTCGAGAATCGGCCCCGACATCGTCCAGGAAGAATCCTTCACCACATAGGTGTGATCGAGATGCACCAGGAAGACGTGGCTCGGATCCTGGGCATACCGGCTCTGCACCTCCCGGTACGCGGCGGCGCGCACCGCGGGATCGACACTGCGCCTCGCGGTGTCGAGTCGCGCGTCGATCTCGGGGTCCGCGTGCCTGCTCGCATTGTCGTACGGGCTGCCCGCGCTAGGGTCGAGCGACGGCGAGTGCAGGGTGTTGTAGGCCTGGGTGTCGGGATCGTAGGGCTCGCTGCCGCCGCCGAGCAGGATCCCGGCCTGCGCGATGCGCGGCTCGATCCGATCCCAGGACAGCGCCGCGAGATCGACCTCGACGCCCACCCGCCGCGCATCGGAGACGAAAGCCAGCGCGAGGTCACGGCGCAACGTGTCGGTGGAGTTGTACATCACGGTGAATCGCGCGCGCACACCGTCTCTCGCGCGCACGCCGTCGGCGCCGGTCCGCCATCCCGCACCCTCGAGGATCTGCTCGGCTCGCGCGCGATCGAAGGCGAAAGAGACTGCCGGGTTGTGGGATTCGCCGTAGACCTCGGCGAAGGGCGTGTAGGCCGGTCGGCCGTAGCCGCCGAGGATGTTGTCGATCATCGCCTGGCGGTCCACCGCGTAGTTCAGTGCCAGCCGGACGGCCGGGTCGCCGGCGACCGGATCGCGCTCGGGCATCGACACCCCGCGCCAATCCGCGGAAGTGTTGGCCTGCACCGACATCCGCTGCTCGAATGTGGCGGCCAGCAGGGGCGGCAGCGACGTTCCGTCGAGTTCACCGCCCGCCATCCGCTGCGCGCGGGTGTTGTCGTCGGGCACGTAGAGCACCGTCAGCCGCTTGACCGAAGGCGCACCACCCCAATAACTGTCGTTCGCCCCGAACACCGCCCGCGTCGGCTCCAGCGCCGTGAGCCGATAGGGGCCGGTGCCGATCGGGGCGGTATTGAGCGGCGATTCGGTCGCGGGTCCCGGCGTGGCGACCGACTCCGACGGCACGATCCCGATCAGCAACTTGGTCGGGAACGCGGCGTAGGGATGACGCAGGGTGAAGCGCACCGACAGTGGATCGACAGCGTCGACCCGGTCGATCATCGAAAACGACGACCGCACCTCCGAGGCCGATGCCGGATCCAGAATCGCCCGGTAGGTCGCCACGACGTCGGCGGCGTCGAACGCCGACCCGTCACTGAACCGCACACCGGGGCGCAGCGGCGCCGTCCAGACCGTCGCGTCGGCGTCGGGCGTCGGCAACGCCGTTGCCAGGGCGGGCTCGAAACCGGGCATGCCGGTGCCGCCGGTGAGCCGCAGCAATCCGTCGTAGACCTTGGCCTCGCCGGCCGCGCCGTACCCGGCGACCGGGTTGTATCCGCCCAGCTCATACGCGTCGGCGAGCACGAGCGAGTCGGTGGACCCGCTGTCGGGCGCTCCGCACGATGTCAGCACGACCGCCAACGCGGCCCCTACAGCGAACAGCGGCCGAGTGCGCATCCATCATCCCTACATGTTTATCTGAACAGATGAACAGATAATAGTCGCGGACGGTGCCGTCCTGTCCACTCGGCGATTAAGCTGGGCACCGCCATGGGAGAGCCACGCACACTGCACGGGTCGCCGGTCGAACTCGGCCGTCGCGCGATCGGCGACGTCGAGATCAGGGAATGGGCGCAGCGCTTCGACCTGCTGTCGGACCCCGGTCGCCTGGAAATCCTGCTGTGTCTGCACCGCTCACCCGGCATCAGTGTCGGTGAACTGGCCGCCGCGGTCGGCCGCAACGAGAACGCGATCTCCCAGGCCCTGCGCGTGCTGCGGCACGAGGGGTGTGTCACCTCGAGCCGTGAAGGCCGATCGGTCACCAACCGGCTCACCGACCCGATCATCCACGAGATCCTCCACACCATCGGCGCCAAGCACTGACATCGAGAATCCACTCCTCGGAGGCGATGATGGCGACATGCCGAAGAACGCTCGGGCGGGCTCGCTGGCCGCGGCGGTGCTCGACGCGCTGTGAATGATTGTCGCTCAGCAGAACTCGGCGACCACCTCGTAGAGGGCGGGGTTGGCGCGCGCGACCTGACGCGCCTGGTCGACCGAGGCGACGACCGTCGGGTTGAGTCCGGCGGCCTCGCAAGCCTCGGCGCTGTCCCAGTGCGCGACGTTCACCAGCTGGAACCGCGAATCGGGCAGCAAGGCGCGGTGCAGGCGGACATCGCGGAAACCGGGAGCGGTGCGCATGTGGGCGGCCCGTTCGCGCCACTGCGCGACGAATCCCTCGATGTCGTCAGCGGAAACCTCGATCACATTGATGAAAGTGACACCCTGGTCGGTCATGTGGAGCTCCTGTTCGTTCACGCGGCGGATCCGGGACGGACGATCATGAGAACGACCACGGCCGTCCACAGCAGGTTGTAGATACCCGCGAGCATCGACAGCACCCGCAGTCGCTTGCCGTCGTCGGGCTTGTCGAGGGCTTCGCGCTGCATCGGAACGATCTGCACGGCGAGCAGCCCGCCGGCCACCGCGGTCGTCACCATCGCGGTGGTGATCCAGATTTCGTTCATCCGGCCCTGAATCGTGGCCAGCACGATGCCGATCACCGGCACGATGACGGCGAGTTTCGCGTAGTTCCCGGTGATCCGGTGCATGGCGGCGGCGACCGGCCTGCTGCGCACCGACTCCGGCTCGGGCGCGCCCGCGACCGGCGCGTACCGGGGAAAAAGACTGGTGGCGACCGCTGAGCCGCCGACGAAGACGATGCCCGCGAGCACATGCACGGACAACAAGACGTGTTCCAACTACCGACTCCCTCCGACCTTCAATGTGATTGAAGCCTAGCTCGAGTTTCAGTCACATTGAAGGTCGGATTCGTCACGCCCCGGGTCGAGGGGGAATCGCCCCGGCGAACGCGTCGACGATCGCCGCTCCGACCCGCCGCAGAATCGGATCCGACTCCGCCCCGAACAGCTGGGTGTCCACCCGCGCCACCGCTTTACGCGCCTCCGCGAGCAGCCCCGCACCCGCCTCCGTCAACTCGATCGCCGACGCCGACCCCGCCCGCGCCGTCCGATCCTGCACCAACCCCGCCCCCACCAGCCCCTTCACCGCGGCATGCACACTCTGCACGCTCGTTCCCGACATCCGCGCCAACTCGCTGAACGAGGCCCCCGGCACCCCATTGATATGCCCGAGCAACCCCAGCCGAGCCACCGTCAAATCCAGCGCCCCCAACTCCACCCCCAGCGCCGCTTCCACCCGCCGCGACATCGTGATCACCAAAATGCTCGGGCTCATAGCCGGCGGTCCAGGGCGCTCGTTCTCGGTGGTCACCCCTCCATTTTCCCGCACGACACCCCAATAGTCGTGTTCCGGGAGCCGTATCCACCCCGCGCCCGCGAAATAGCCCCGGGCCCAGCGAGTTCGCTGGGTGTCTCGCCGGCCTAGGCCGGTAGGGCGGGGAGGGTTCTCGTGTGGGTGATCTCGGGGGTGACGGTGATGATGTCGCAGGCGGCGACGATGCGGTGGGGGAGGTCGGAGCCGAGGTGGGTGAGGCTGGGGGTGACGATCGCGGCGGCTTCGGTGGTGGTGACCACGTCGAGCAGGCGGCCGATCGGATCGGCGGTGCGGTCACTGAAGACGACCGTCTTGGTGAAGCGGTAGCCCAGACGCTCGGCTAGGGAACGGATCTGCGTTTCGTCCCAGGACTGGGCGACACCCGAGATGTCGCGGCGCAGGTAACCGATCGCCGGTGGCTTCATGGGGATGACGGTACCGGCGGACAGTGTCGTGGTTGTGAACGCGAGCGAACGCGAGTCGAATTCGAAATCTGAACGAGATCTATTTCGGATTTGGATCCGCCGGGGACCATGGCGTGATCTACTGCTCGCCACTCGGGCGAATCAGCGCCTCGACGACGTCGAGGGCGTCCGGCACGTAGTTGGAGACACATGATGGTGGACAGAAGAGTGCAGCGCGCGGCCGTTTTCGCCGCCGCGGCGGGGTTGGCGATGACGGCATTTCCCGGCTCGGCCGTAGCCGCTCCGGGAGCGATCACCTGGGACGACGGCAACAGCCACTTCACCAGGACGGTATCGAACACCAACCCGGTGGTCGGCGACACGGTCACCGTGACCACGAAGTTCGAACGCACCGGCATTCCGGTGGAATACATCTACTCGATCAAGGACCTGCACCCGGCGTGCCTGACGCCGGTCGCGGGCTCGGCGAAGATGTCGGGTGACGCCGTCTCGATCGATACGTCGTCCTCGGACTGGATCCGCGCCGAGTTCGGCATCACCAAATACCCGGTGTATCCGAATATCTCGCCGAAATCGCAGACCTTCGAGATCCAGTACAAGGTCGGCGTGAACTGCGCCCGCGACACCCCGCTGCCGACCTCGATGCACTATGGTGGCTCGCTCGGCGACGGCATCTACCAGGCCAAGGGACCGGCCATCACAGTGTCGGGCGACGCCGTGTCCAGCACCGCCATCACCGCGGTGTCGGGTGCGCAGGTCGGCAAGGCCGTCACGCTGGAAGCGAGTGTGACCCCGGCCGCGGCGGGCGGCACGATCCAGTTCAAGGCGGGCGACAACGTGCTCGGCGACATCCCGGTCGGCGCGAACGGCAAGGCGAGCATCGTCTGGACGCCGGGCGCCCCGGGAACCTACAGCATCGGCGCGGCCTTCTCCGGCCGCAGCGGAGTGGCGAGTTCGTCGAGCACCGCGTCGGTGACCGTGGCCGAGGTTCCGACCGACGGTGGCGGCGGTGGCGGCGGCGTCGACACGGGGTCGTTCAGCTTCTGAGCTTCACCCGGCACGGAATCGGTTGCTACCAAGCGTCATTGGCGATCAGGGCGGTCAGCAGCGTGCGAATCGCGGCGACCCGCCGTTCCGTGCCGGGCAGCTGATCGAGCGCGCATTCCGGATCGGCGGGCGGGCCGAGATGGGTACAGCCGCGCGGACAGTCCTCGATGGCGCCGGCGAGGTCGGTGAACGAGGCGATCACATCGTCGGGCGTGATGTGGGCAAGGCCGAACGAACGCACGCCGGGAGTGTCGATCACCCAGCCGCCTTCGGGTAGCGGGAGCGCCACCGACTGGGTGGAGGTGTGCTTGCCCTTGCCGACACCGGACACCTCGCCCACCGCCCGATAGGCATCGGGCACAAGACGATTCACCATCGTCGACTTACCGACGCCGGAGTGTCCGATCAGCGCGGTGAGCCGGTCGTTCAAGATTTCCAGCACCGGCTCCATCGGATCGTCGATGCCCGCGTAGAGGATCTTCAGATCGAGACCGTCGAAGGCGGAAGCGAATTCGGATTCCGAGACCAGGTCGCGTTTGGTGAGCACCAGAATCGGTTCCAGCCCCCCGGCGTACGCGGCCACCATCGCCCGCTCGACGAAACCGGTGCGCGGCGGCGGATCGGCCAGCGCGACCACGATGAACAACTGCTGGGCATTGGCCACGACGATGCGCTCGAACGGATCGGTGTCGTCGGCGGTGCGGCGCAGCACGGTGCTGCGCTCGCTCACCCGCACGATTCTGGCCAGGCTGTCGGGCCTGCCGGTGAGGTCGCCGACCACGTCGACCTGATCGCCCACGACGATCGGGGTCCGGCCCAGTTCGCGGGCGCGCATGGCGACGATGCGCCGGTCGGCGTCGTTGTCGAGCACGCATCCCCAGCGGCCGCGGTCGACGGCCACCACCATGGCGGCCTCGGCGTCGGCGTGCTGCGGACGGGTCTTGGTGCGGGGACGTGACGACGCCTTACCCGGGCGTACCCGGACGTCGGATTCGTCGTAGCTGGCTGAGGATCGCCCCTGGCGGCTCAGCGCGCCACTCCGTCACTGGATAACGCGGGAGCCAGCATCTGCTCCCACAGCGCGACGAAGGTCGGCAGGGTCTTGGCGGTGGTGCCGATGTCCTCGATCTCCACGCCCGGCACGCGCAGGCCGAGAATCGCACCGGCGGTGGCCATTCGGTGATCGGCGTAGGAGTGCCACCGGCCGCCGTGCAGCGGGGTCGGCACGATCTCGAGGCCGTCCTCGGTCTCGGTGACATTGCCGCCGAGTCGATTGATCTCGGCGGAAAGCGCTGCGAGACGGTCTGTTTCGTGTCCGCGCAGATGGGCGATGCCGCGCAGTCGCGAGGGGGAGTCGGCCAGTGCGGCCAGCGCCGCGACGGTGGGGGTGAGTTCGCCGACGTCGTGCAGGTCGATGTCGATACCCGCCAGGCGTTCCGGGCCGTGCACGGTGAGGATGCCGTCGAAGATGCGGGCCTCGGCGCCCATCCGGACGAGGATCTCGCGGATCACGTCACCGGGCTGGGTGGTGCCGCGCGGCCACATCGGGATGCTCACCTCGCCGCCGGTCACCGCGGCCGCCGCCAGGAACGGGGTGGCGTTGGACAGGTCGGGCTCGATGTCCCAGTCGACCGCGCGGATCGGGCCGGGCGCCACGGTCCAGGTCTGGGCGTTGCCGGAATCGGCGGGGGTCTGCACGGCCACGTCGGCGCGACGCAGCATTTCGATGGTCATCTCGATGTGCGGCATCGACGGCAGGGCCTTGCCGTCGTGGTGGACGGTGATGCCCTCGTCGAAGCGGGCAGCCGAGAGCAGCAGGCCCGAGACGAACTGCGAGGAACCCGAGGCGTCGATGGTGACGGTGCCGCCGCGCAGCGCGCCGGTGCCGTGCACGACGAACGGCAGCGCGTCACCGTCGACATCGAGACCGAGCTTGCGCAGGGCGTCGAGAATGGTGGACAGCGGGCGCAACTTCGCCTGCTCGTCGCCGAAGAACGCGACATCGCCGGTGGCGAGTGCGGCGGCGGGCGGCAGGAATCGCATGATGGTGCCCGCGAGCCCGCAGTCGACAGCGGCACTGCGCAGGGGCGCCGGGGTGATCTCGAGGATCTCGGCGTCGCCGGTGATCTCGGTGCCGAGGGCGCGCAGGGCACCGATCATCAGATCGGTGTCGCGGCTGCGCAGGGCACCGGTGAGCGTGGACGGCCCATCGGCCAGTGCGGCCAGGATGAGCGCGCGGTTGGTGATGGACTTCGATCCGGGCAGGGTCACGGTCGCGTGGACGGGGACCTCGATATGGGGCGCAGGCCAGAAACTCACGTCCCCATCTTCGCTTATGTGCGGTTCGGACGCACCGGTGGTGCGCTTTTCGGCGTGGGGTGGCGTCGTCGGCGGGGCCTGATGTCGGTCCCCGCGCGTATCTTGACCTTTATGTGTGGACGATATGCGACGACCACGAATCCGGGCCGGTTGGCGGCCGAACTGGACGCTGTCGACGAGACGGGGCTCGACGAGCCGGACGCCGCCGTGAGCTACAACGTCGCGCCGACCACCCAGGTGCTCACCGTCGTGGAGCGCCACGCGCACGGCGAACCCGACGACGACCCGCGACTGCGGATCCGGCGGATGCGCTGGGGCCTGATCCCGCACTGGACCAAGGCGGCCGAACCCGGCGTGCCCGCCAAGGGGAAACCGCTGTTCAACGCGCGCGCCGACAAGGCGACCACCGCGCCCTCGTTCCGCGATTCGGCCAAGCACAAGCGCTGCCTGGTGCCGATGGACGGCTGGTACGAATGGCTGGTCGAGCCGTCACCGACCGGCAAGGGCAAGGCGGTGAAGCGACCCTTCTACATGTCGCACAGCGACGGTTCCCTGCTCTATATGGCCGGGCTCTGGTCGGTCTGGCGTGATCGCGGCCTGCCCGATGCCGAGCCGCTCATGTCGTGCACGATCCTGACCACCGACGCGAGCGGCGAGCTGGCCGACATCCACGACCGGATGCCGTTGCCGATGCCGCGCGAACACTGGGACGCCTGGCTCGACCCGGATCACCCGGCGCCCGCCGATCTGCTGCGACCGCCCTCGCAGGCGGAGCTGGCGAGGATCGTGGCGCGCCCGGTCTCCACCCTGGTGAACAACGTGCGCAACAACGGCCCGGAACTGCTGGTGCCGGACGGGACCTGTGACGACAAGGCCGGGCAGACCACATTGCTGTGATCGTGCCCGGCCTCGGGCAGCAGATCTCAGAGCGAGCAGGGCACCGAATCGGTGGCGATGTTCAGCCCGCACTTGATGATCCCGGTGATCAGATCGATCACCTCGGTGGCGACCCCACCGCCGAGCTTCTCCGACTTCTCGGCCCTCTTGTCGGTCTCCGGGTCGGTCTTCGGCGAACTCTTCGGCGTGGTGCCCTGGCCGTTGAGCGGATAGTCGCCGGGTTCGGCCTGCGACGGCGGAACCACCTGCGGAACCGCGGTGGCGGGGGCCAGAGCAGCGGCGCCGAAAGTGATCACCAGGGCACCGGACAGGGCGGCGATCGTCGAACGAGCGGACATTTTCGCATCACATCCTCGGGTCGAATCGGTCGTACCGGGCGCAGAATGCGTCGAATTTATTCGGAACGAGGCGCCGACCGGATTGCCTCAGCTGGTGATCGGGGCGGTGACGGCCGCGCAGGCGCGCACCAGATCCGCGGGCGCCAACTCGATTTCGAGACCACGCTTGCCCGCGCTGCACAGCACCCGATCCCAGTCGAGCGCGGAGGCGTCGACAACAGTGGGCAACTTCTTGCGCTGACCCAGCGGTGAAACCCCGCCCAGCACATAGCCGGTGGTGCGCTCGGCCTTGGTCTTGTCGGCCATGCTCGCCTTCGGCGCGCCGAGCGCGGCGGCCGCCGCCTTCAACGACAACCGCGCGGGCACCGGCAGAACGGCCACCGCGAGCGCACCGGATGAGAGTTCGATCACCAGCGTCTTGAAGATCCGCGCGGCGCGCACTCCCAGTGCGTCGCCGAGTGCGTCGACCGCCTCGTCGCCGTAGGAGTCGGCGCGCGGATCGTGGGAATAGGAATGCACCGTATGCGCGATACCGCTGAGGGCTTTGATCGCGGGAGTCGACATAAGCGGTCACCTTAACCGCGACCACGCCCGGTCCGGCAACCACATTTCCGCCGGTGTGGGAACACGAATGCGGGGGTGCATGTTGCACACAAGTGACAAGCCAACGCGGCCCGAGACGACGTGAAGGAGAGATAGTGACACTGCTGCTCGAGGAGCGTCCTGTCCTGCCACGGGGTGCGCGATTGCCTATCGATTCCGTCGTGCCGGTAGATTCGGCTACTACGGCGATCGAAGGGATTGGTGTGACGAGCGACGACGACGTGGTGTCCGACGGTGCGTCCGGCACGGAAGTCGACGAAGCCGAGCTGGCGGCCCGGTTCGAGCGCGACGCGCTCCCGATGATCGACCAGCTCTACGGCGCCGCCCTGCGGATGACCAGGAACCCGGCCGACGCCGAGGACCTGGTGCAGGAGACGTTCGTGAAGGCGTTCCAGGGGTTCAAGTCCTTCCGGGAGGGCACCAATCTGCGTGCCTGGCTGTACCGGATCCTGACCAACACCTACATCAACTCCTACCGCAAGAAGCAGCGTCAGCCCGCCCAGTACCCGACCGACGAGATCACCGACTGGCAGCTGGCGGCCACCGCCGAGCACTCCTCGGTGGGTCTGCGCTCGGCCGAGGTGGAGGCGCTCGACGCCCTGCCCGACGATCAGATCAAGTCCGCGCTCCAGCAGCTGCCGGAGGAATTCCGGATGGCGGTGTACTACGCCGATGTCGAAGGCTTCCCGTACAAGGAAATCGCCGACATCATGGGCACCCCCATCGGTACCGTGATGTCTCGGCTGCACCGTGGACGCAAGCAGCTCAAGGGCCTGCTCGCCGATGTGGCGCGCGAACGTGGATTCGACCGTGGGGAACGCCAGGAGGTAGTCAAGTGAGTGACGATCCCGATCTCGACATGGACTGCACCGCGGTCCTCGCGGATGTGTGGCTCATGCTCGACAACGAGTGCGATCAGGCCACTCGGCAGCGCTTGCAGGAGCACATGGATCACTGCAGCCCGTGCATCGAGGCCTATGGCATCGAGGAGAAGATCAAGGGTCTGCTCAGCCGCAAGTGCGGTGGCGAGCACGCTCCCGAAGGTCTGCGCGACCGGCTGAAGCTGGAGATCCACCGGACGATCTCGGTCACCAGGATCGAGACCACCGAAGGCTGATCACCCCCGAATACGGAAACAGCACGCTCTCATCGAGAGCGTGCTGTTGTCGTCTGTGCGCAGCGGCACGACTCAAGCGTTAGGACGCTTGCCGTGGTTCGCGGCGTTGCCCTTGCGGCTGCGCTTCTTACGTCCACGCTTACCCATGGGAGCTCCCTTCTATGTCTGGTCGAGAGCCATTGTTTCACGTGTGGTTGGCTGTAGCTTCGGCGGATACTAACGAAGGGGTGCCATGCCTGAAGAAGTGCGCGCGGAGATGGTCTCGACCGTGCTCGCTGTCGAGGTCACCGTGGGCGAACACGTCCGGGTCGACCAGACACTGGTGCTGCTCGAATCGATGAAGATGGAGATCCCGGTGCTCACCGAGGTCGAGGGCGACATCACTTCGGTCGACGTCAGCCCGGGCCAGGTTCTCCAGGCGGGCGACCTCATCGCCACCATCGCGTAAGTCACCCGAGCAACGAAGCGGTAGATCCAGCGTGGCAACACTGAGCGAGCTCCTGGCCGAACACACCGACCTTCCCGGCATCGCCGTGGACCATCTGCAACGGGTGGTGGGCGATTGGCAGTTGCTCGCCGACCTCTCGTTCTCCGATCTGCTGCTGTGGGTGGGCGCGGGCCCGGTCGTCGACGGCTCCGATGTGGTGTGTGTGGCCCAGATCCGGCCGACGACCGCGCCGACCGTGCATCTCGACGACAAGGTCGACACCACTGCCTCGCGCACCGACTTCCCGCAGGTCTTCGATGCCCTGCTCAGCGGACACACGGTGCGCACCGACACCGAGGTCGAGGTGAGCGGGGTCTATCACCCGAGCCCGGTGCACGCGGTGCGTGAAGCGATTCCGGTGCGCTGCGGCGACGATGTGATCGCCGTGCTCAGCCGAGATTCCGACCTGGCGCGCTCGCGGGTCCGCAGCACTCTCGAAACGGCCTATGTGTCGTGCGCCGACGATCTGTGCCAGATGATCGCCGACGGCAGCTTCCCGACACCCGAGGATCGGGCGGCCACGCATTCCAGTCCGCGCGCGGGTGACGGTTTCATCCGCCTCGATACCGAGGGCATCGTCGTCTACGCGAGCCCGAACGCGCTCTCGGCCTATCACCGGATGGGGATGCAGGCCGATCTCGTCGGCCAGGATCTCGCGGTGACCACCCGTTCCCTGATCACCGATCCGTTCGACGCCCAGGAAGTGGTGGCCGATATCCAGGCCGCGCTCGCCGGGCGAACCGGGCGCCGGATGGAGGTCGAGGCGCGCGGGGCGACGGTGCTGTTGCGCACCCTGGTGCTGCGTCCGGGTGGGGAACTGGCCGGGCCCGCGGTGCTGGTGCGCGATGTCACCGAGGTGAAGCGGCGCGATCGCGCGCTGCTGAGCAAGGACGCCACGATCCGTGAGATCCACCACCGGGTGAAGAACAATCTGCAGACCGTGGCAGCGCTGCTGCGCTTGCAGGCCCGCCGCACCGAGAACCCGGAAGCCCAAGTGGCACTCACGGAATCGGTGCGCCGGGTCACCTCCATCGCCTCGGTGCACGAGATGCTGTCGATGTCGGTGGACGAGGAAGTCGACCTCGACGAGGTGATCGACCGGCTGCTGCCGATCATGGCGGATGTGGCGACGGTGCACACCGCGCGGATCAAGGTGCGCCGCGCCGGTTCGCTCGGGGTGTTCTCCGCCGAGCGGGCGACGCCGCTGGTGATGGTCCTGACGGAACTGGTGCAGAACGCGATCGAGCACGCCTTCGACGCGGGGGAGAACGGTACCGTGACGATTCGCTCGGAACGTTCGGCGCGCTGGCTCGACGTGATCATCTCCGACGACGGCCGCGGCCTGCCGTCAGGGTTCAGTCTGGAAGGTTCCGACCGGTTGGGATTGCAGATCGTGCGCACCCTGGTGACATCGGAACTGGGCGGCTCGATCGGTCTGCACCCCGGTGCCGATGTGGGTACCGACGCAGTGTTGCGGGTTCCGCTCGGACGTCGTTCCGGGCGCTGAGACTACGAAAAGTGCAGGTGGGCAACAATAAACCCGGCACCGTGAAGGTGCCGGGTTCTCACACATGCGTTACCGGACCGGGGCTGATGGCCCGGCAACGCCAGGTCCGTCGACTTAGACGGAGGTACGCGTACGGGTGCGCGCGTTGCGCCGCTTGAGCGCGCGACGTTCGTCTTCGCTCATTCCACCCCACACGCCGGCATCCTGTCCGGACTTGAGGGCCCATGACAGGCAATCGGCCGTGACGGGGCAGCGGGCGCAGACCAGCTTGGCATCGGCAATCTGCGCGAGCGCAGGACCACTGTTACCCACCGGGAAGAACAGTTCGGGGTCCTCATCGCGACAGATGGCCTTGTGGCGCCAGTCCATTCCTCTGCTCCTTTGCGAGGGCGCCACAAAGGGCGCCTGTAGTTAGTGGATCGTTCACTTGTGCGACTCGAATGTTTCCGCACGGTTGCTTGTGAATGCTTTCACGATCACCGTAGATGTCAATAGGTCTCCGGCGCACCGTGGGGGAGATCACGCTCTGGGCCCCCACAAGGGGAACCTGCCCGGTCCTTTGTACTCGCGTCTCCGGGTTTTCGCAGCGCAACCAGGAGATTTTTCTTGACGGTCGAGTGTCAGGACGGCTTGGGGGCCACCACATCCAGCACGCTGGGGACAGATGTGAAATGCACCATCTTGCGTTTTCCGATGAAGTCGCCATCGATTTGCAGGCCGATCTCCGTGCCCGTCTCGATTCGCACGGACGGCACATCATCGGCACGGAAAAGCATGGGCGACTTGGGGTTTCCATTCTCGGCCAGCAACTGCCGCGCAAGCAACAGGGTTCGGGTCACACTCATCGACTTGACCGCGAACAGACCGAGACCCGATTCGAAGGTGGTGGTGGGATTCGTGCGAATCGGACGGTCCTCGAGATAGGTCCACGGACTCGAATTCGTGACGAAGGCGTAATAGACCTCCTCGAGTGGATCCCTTCCCGTGACCTCGACGGTGACAGTCGGATCCTGACGCCGGGCCCGGAAGAACTGCCGCACCGTGGTGCGCAGGTAGCGCGCGGGCGTCGCCTTGCGACCTTTGGCGCGCGCGGCGTCGATCGACTCGCACACATCGGCGTCGAGGCCGACGCCCGCGCTGAAGGTGAACCATCGGTCGTCGGCGAGGCCGAGCCCGATCCGGCGGTCGGCATCGCGCGCCAGCAGATCGATGAGCTGGTTGGTTGCTGTCACCGGATCGGGGGAGATGCCGAGCGCGCGGGCGAAGACGTTCGCCGAGCCGCCCGGGATGATCCCGAGACGTGGCCGCCACACCTGGTCGTCGCCGACCTGGGGCACCGGCAGGAAGCCGTTGATGGTCTCGTTGACCGTCCCATCGCCACCGTGCACGACGATCAGGTCCATTTCCTGCGTCGATGCCCACTGGGCCAGTTCGGCCGCGTGGCCGCGATGCTGGGTGTGCGCAACGGTCAGCTGCGTTCGGCTTTCCAAGGCGTGAGCGAGCAGATCCCGGGTGGCCGGGGTCGTCGAGGTGGCATTGGGATTGACAATGAGCAGCGTCCGCACAGTGCCGAGGGTAGTGCGCGCGGGCGAACACCCGGCGCGCGCCGGGCGCCACGACGCGTCGTCGTAGGCTGGGGCACGTGGCAGAGCAGGACGTGACAGACGGTGACCAGCGCGAGGGCGGCGGCCAGGTGTCGACCGGTATCCCGATGACGGTGCGGGTGGCCGGTGGGCTGGTTTCGCTGGAGGGGCTGGCGGGGGTGGTGACCGCGATCGTGCTGATCGTGCGGGCGCTGACCGGACACGATCAGTCCGCGGCCAGCGGGGTCGGCACCGCGATCTGGTTCGGGGTGCTGTTCGGCGGGGTCCTCGCCGCGGGCCTCGGGCTGCTGCGCGGCAAACGCTGGGGCCGGGCCATCGCGGTCATCGCGAACGTGTTGCTGCTGCCGGTGGCCTGGTCGTTGCTGACCGACTCGCATCAGCCGCTGTGGGGAAGTGTGCTCGGGCTCGTGGCGGTCGCCGGATTGGCCGCGCTGTTCGCCCCTGCCACGAGTCGATTCATGGCTCAGGACTACGGCGAGATCCCCGAGGACGACGAGCGTCCGTAGGTCAGGCCGTGGCCGCACGCAGTGCCTCGCGGCACAGGTGGTCGGCCCGGCGGGTGGTCTCCGGTTGCCGGAAACCCTGTGTGAGGGCCAGTACCCGGTCGCAGGCGGTGTCGAGGTCGATGCGGTGGCCGACCGAGACGAACAGTGGCTTGACGTCGTCGCGGGTGCGCAGTGCCCGCCCGACGACCTCGCCGTCGATGGTCACTTCGCTGGCGTCACCGCGGCGCGGTCCCGGCGCGCGGTATTCGCCCCACACCGATTTGGCGACACCGATGGTCGGAATTCCGGTGAGCAATCCGACGTGACACGCCAATCCGAAACGCCGCGGATGCGCCACACCCTGTGCGTCGCACACGAGGAGATCCGGTGTGACAGTGAGCTTTTCCAATGCGGCAACCGTCGCGGGCAGTTCCCGGAACGCGAGTAGTCCCGGCACATAAGGGAATTCCGAAATACCGTGTGCGACTGCTGATTCCACCGTTTCCATGGTGGCGATGTCGATAATTACCGCGGCCGTCGCGACGGTGCCGTCGTCGGCATACGCCGAATCAATTCCGGCCGCTGTCGAAAATCGCGGCGGCGCGGGGTTTTCGGTGGATACCGAAGGGCGGAGTTCGTCCTGGAGGGCGATCGCCTCGTCGGGCGTTCGTGGCCAATCGTGGGGCAACGCGATGCGCACGGTTCAGCTCGCGGTGGCGGCCAGCGCCGACAGTTCGGCACCGGCGAGTCGATAGCCGATCCACTCGTCTTGCGGTGCGGCGCCGAGGGATCGGTAGAACTCGATCGAGGGCGTGTTCCAGGTGAGCACCGACCACGACACCCTGCTGTAGCCGTGTTCGACCGCTTCGGCGGCCAGCGCCGCGACCAAGGCGCGGCCGAGCCCCGTACCGCGGGTCTCGGGTCGCACGTACAGGTCCTCCAGGTAGATGCCGTGCACGCCGTCCCAGGTGGAGTAGTTCAGGAACCAGATCGCGCAGCCGACCACGTCGCCGTCGTTCTCGGCGACGTGCGCGAAGAGCGCGGGGGTCGGCCCGAACAGCGCGGACCGCAACTGCTCCGGGGTGAGCGTGCACTCGGCGGGCGCCTTCTCGTACTCGGCCAGATCGTGGACGAGCCCGACCATCGCGGTCACGTCGGCGGGGGTGGCGCGGCGGACGAGTGCGCTCATCGGTGGACTCCTTCGATCGGCTCGGTGCGGGTCGTCAGATTGTGGCCCCAGATGGAGCGGGCGTCGTGGTCGAAACCGAGCACGCTCACCGCACCGGTCGACATCGCGAACCGGCGGCCCTCGCGCACCGCGAACTCCGCCCAGCGCGCGATCAGCACCCGCGAGAAGTGCCCGTGACCGACCAGGACCACATCGCGCCGCGGCAGCTCCGGCTCCACCCGGGCGAGCACCCGATCGGCCCTGGCGCCCACCTGCTCGGCCGTCTCCCCGCCGGGGACGGGTGCGGTCCACACCGTCCAACCGGGGACCGTCTCGCGGATCCGCGCGGTCGTGATGCCCTCGTACTCGCCGTAGTTCCACTCGACCAGATCGTCGTCGACCTCGATCGGCGACAGGCCTGCCAGTTCGGCGGTGTGCCTGGCCCGCAGTCGCGAACTGGTGAAGCAGAGCGGATCGCGCAGGTCGAGGGATTTCAGCACCAGCCCGGCCGCGACGGCCTGGGCTTCGCCCAGCTCGGTCAGCGGCAAGTCGGTGAAGCTGGTGTGCTTGCGCTGACTCGACCACTCGGTTTCGCCGTGGCGCAGCAGGACCAGGCGGGCATCGGGTGTGGACATGGGTCCATCATGGCAGTGCGGGTTCAGCCGAGCGCGTAGAGCTGTCCGCCGCGTCGTTCGAAGACCGTGTTGCCCAGGACGGCGGTGGAGATGGTGTCGCCGCGGTAGTCGGTGCGCGCGACCGGGATCTGGGCGACGGTCGCGCCGTTGCCGCTGTCCACCGCGAGCTGCCCGTCGGGAACCGGGACCAGCAGCCTGCCCGCCATCAGGGCGGGGGTGCCGAGCGCGTCGCGCACCGTCCAGACCGGCTGTAATGAGCTGGAGCTCAAGGCGATCAGGCTGTTGCCGGTGAAGACATAGATGGCCGAGCCGAGGCGGGTCACCGTGGTGCGCTCGTCCCACGGGGCGGCGAGCTGGTGGGTCGCGATCTCGTTGCCGGTGCCGTCGTGCACGGCGATCCTGGCCGGCAGCCCGAGGCCGGTGGCGGTCGCGGCCGTCGGCGGATAGTAGACCGCGATCTTGTTGTCCGACACCGCGATCACCCGCATCTCAGGCGCGTCGGCGCCCGGTGCGGTGAGCGCCCGCGAGCCGTATTCCTCGGGGGCGGTCGATTCCTTCGGCGCCGGATTGAGCACGGTCAGCCGGTCGGTCGCGTCACCCGGGCAGCGCTCGAGCACGGCAAGACGCGAGGAACTCGACGCGGCCGACCGCAGCGCACATCCGCTGCGCGGCTGCGTATTCGGATTCACCGGGGCATCCACGTAGCCGTACTCGAGGGTGCGCACCAGATCCGAACGCCACATCTCCAGCCGGTTCGCGCCGAGCGCCAGCAGGTAGGTGCCGTCGCCGCTGACCCGGATCTCGTCGTCCATGTAGCTGCTGCGCGCGACCCGGCGCTGACCGGTATCGGCCTCGAGCATCACGGACTGGCTGCACCCACGCTGATCGCGATAGGTGGCGATCACGGTCCCGAACTGCGACTCGACCCCGCACAGCGGCATATCCCGGCGATACCACCACAGCTGGTTACCGGTCACCGGATCGCGCCCACTCACGGTGCCGTGGTCGCCGGTCACCACGACATTGCCCGACGTGAGCGCCCGCCTGCTCGACTCGTCGGCGGCATGCCACTGCTCGCGCAAGGTGGTGGGCAGCTGGGTGGCCGCGGTCACGGTGGGCGCGGGCGAGGCCGCCGTCACCGAATCCGTGCCGGTGGCATCGGCACGCGCCCAGACGACGAAAGCCGCCACCACGAGGGTGACGGCGATCGCGATTGCTACGAAGATGTCGGCGCGCGTCCGCCGTTCGGGTGCGAGCACGACAGCGACACTAGCCGATCGGTCTTACTGGACGGAGCCTGCCGTCGCGTGCACGGCGGACTCGGTGGTCGCGGCTTCGGTGTCGCCACCTGCACCGGTACCGGCGGGCTTGCGGCGGCGCCTGCGACGGGCGGGCTTGGCCGTGTCGTCGCCCTCGTTGTCGACCGGAGCCGAATCGGCGACGTCGTCGGAAGCCGCGCTCGACTCCGCGGTTGCCGCATCGGTCGACTCGGTCCCCGCGTCGCCTGCCTCGGCGGGCTTGCGGCGGCGGCGCCTGCGGCGAGCGGGCTTGTCGCCCTCGGCCGCTTCGTCGGCGTTGTCGGCCGACTCGGTGGTCGTGGTCGACTCGGTGCCCTCGGCGTCGGCCTTGCCGCCACGGGTGCGGCGACGGCTGCGGGAGGACTTGGGGCGCTCGGTGCGCTCCTCGACTACGGCGTCTTCGTCACGGGCGGGCGCGGCCTTGCGGATCACGCCCGTGATGCCCTCGGGGATGCCGAGGTCGCTGTAGAGGTGGGGGGAGCGCGAGTAGGTCTCGGCGGGGTCGGCCATGTTCAGGCCGAGTGCCTTGTTGATCGACTCCCAGCGGTGCAGCTCGTCCCAGTCGATGAGGGTGATCGCGACACCGGTGCGGCCCGCGCGGCCGGTGCGGCCGATCCGGTGCACGTAGGTCTTCTCGTCCTCGGGGCACTGGTAGTTGATGACGTGGGTGACGTCGTCGATGTCGATACCGCGCGCGGCGACATCGGTGGCGACGAGCACGTCGATGGTGCCCTTGCGGAACTTGGTCAGCGCCTTCTCGCGGGCGATCTGACCGAGGTCGCCGTGCACGGCGCCGACATTGAAACCACGCTCGGCGAGATCGTCGGCCACCTTCTGCGCGGTGCGCTTGGTGCGGGTGAAGATCATCGTCGCGCCGCGGGACTCCGCCTGCAGCACGCGCGCGACCAGTTCGGCCTTGTCCATCGCGTGGGCCCGGTAGACGAACTGCGCGGTGCGATCGTGCACCGCGGAGTCGTTGGCGAGCTCGGCGCGGATGTGCGTGGGCCTGGTCAGGAAGGTGCGGGCGAGGGTGATGATCGGGCCGGGCATGGTGGCCGAGAACAGCATCGTCTGACGCTTGTCGGGCACCATCGACAGGATGCGCTCGATATCGGGCAGGAAGCCCAGGTCGAGCATCTCGTCGGCCTCGTCGAGGACGAGCACGCCGATCTTGCCGAGGATCAGGTGATTCTGGTTCGCCAGATCCAGCAGGCGACCCGGGGTGCCGACGACCACGTCGACGCCGTCGCGCAGTGCGGCGATCTGGGTGTCGTAGGGGCGGCCACCGTAGATGGCGGCGACCTTCAGCGAACCCTGGTGGTTGGTCAGGAACTTGCTCGCGTTCTCCAGGTCCTTGGTGACCTGGATGCACAGCTCACGCGTCGGCACGATGACCAGCGCGCGCGGGGTGCCGTCGAGCGGGGTGGTGCCGGTGTCGGCGGTGGCGATGCGGTGCAGCAGCGGCACGCCGAAACCGAAGGTCTTGCCCATGCCGGTGCGGGCCTGGCCGATGAGATCCTCGCCGGCCAGTGCCAGCGGCAGGGTCAGTTCCTGAATCGCGAAGGTGCGTTCGATCCCGATCTCACCGAGTGCGCGCACGATTTCTTCGCGCACGCCCAATTCGGCGAAACTCGGCGGGATGTGGGTGTTGTCCAGTTCGGCCGTCAGGAGTGTGTCGGCCAAACCGGGTTCCTGTTCGACGGTGATCTTGCTCAGTGTTCGTGCCTTCCTCGTCATTGCATCTCGCACGCACGAGGTGGGGCGGGCCGGTCGGCCCGCGACGACCACATACCCGCCTGTGATATTCACCGGGCCGGCGCCGGATAACCATCGCCGACCAGGCGTTATGCGTGGTCGTCGAGACGGTGTCATCGGCGCGGCGCTGCGGTGATGCGGATTCGTTGCGCGCACATTTTCTTCGACATTGCTGTCTGGGCAACGCCGCTGTCCGCCCGCGCTGTGCGCCGGTGGAGTGCCACGCCGCGGAGTATGTCCGGGCGTCGAAACTAGCGTTGTCCACGGAGATTGTAGCGTGATATTCTGCGGAATCCGAATTTCGACGTGGTTTGAATGCCGTGCGAATACGGGCTCGCCACGGGTTTACCTCGGGACGAGTGGTGTGTCGCAGCGCAATTCATCGGCGCCGGATTTCGCGCGTGTCCGCAGGTGTAATCGAGCTCACTGGTACCGGCGGTACCGTGTGTGAGACATTTCTAGTCGTGAGTTTCACCGACACCGTCACCACTGCCGCGCGCAACGCGTGGGCGCTGAGCTTCGGCGCAGGCATCGAGCCCGTCGACCCGGTGCCCTCGACCGTGCTGTGGGACGAGCCGCACCGTCTGCTGCGTCGCTACGATACTGAATTCCATTCTGCCGCAAGCGATTCCGCGGTGCTGCTGGTGCCGCCACTGGCCGCGCCCGCCACCTGCTTCGACCTGCGCCGCGACCAGAGCCTGGCCCGGTACCTGGTGGAGACCGGCCGCGCGCCCTACCTGGTCGACTACGGCGACATCTCCTTCGCCGATCGCCGGATGGGCTTCGAGGACTGGGTCCTCGACATCCTGCCCGAGGCGATCCTGCGCGTGAGCGCCGATCGCGGCGGTGCCCCGGTCGATCTGATCGGCTGGTCCGTCGGGGGCATGTTCTCGCTGCTCACCGCGGCCGCGAACCCGGAATTGCCGATCCGCTCGGTCACCGGGGTCGGCCCGCCGCTCGACTACGACAAGATGCTCGGTATTCCGCAGCTGCGTGCCGTCGCCGGCCTCACCGGCGGCTGGGGCGCCACCACGGCGGTCCGGGCCGCGGGCGGCATTCCGGCACCGCTGACCAAACTGGCCTATCGGCTCGCCGCCTACGACCGTGAACTGGCGCGTCCGAGATTCATCGCGAGCAATATCGCGAACACCGGGACCTTGGCCAAGATGGAATCCATCGACCGTTTCCAGGCTGCCATGCCCGGCTACCCCGGCCGTTTCTACAACCAGTTGTGGGGCCGGATGATGCTGGCCAACGACATCGGCAACGGCAGGCTCGAACTGCGCGACCGGACCATCGAACTCGCCGACGTGCGCGTGCCCGTTCTGCTGATCGGCGGCAAGTCCGACGTGATCACCCCCCACGCCGCTGTCGAGGCCGGTTTGCGCACGCTGACGGGCTCGCCTTCGGTCACCTACGAGCTCGTTCCGGGCAGTCACCTCGGCATTCTCACCGGACCGGAGGCTCGCGAAACCACGTGGGCGCACCTGGACAAATTCCTGGCCGAACGCGACTGAGTACCGATCGGGACTATTGTTGACAGTCATGGGAGCCCAGACCTCTGCCGCGCCGGAATTCTTCTCGACCGAGCCGCTCGCCGCGGACCACGCGGGGGTGACGGAGCTGTTCGCGGTCCTCGCCTACGGCGAGCTGTCCGCGTTCTATCGGCTCGCCGAAGAGGCTAAGCAGGCGCCGTCGCTACGCGGCCGGATCGGCGTCGCCAAGATGGCCGCCGCCGAGCTCGCGCATTTCGAGACCCTGGAAGCGGCGCTCACCGAGCGCGGCGCCGACGCCGAAGCCGCGATGGCGCAGTACCAGGGCGCGCTGGACTCCTACCACGCCTCCACGGACCCGTCGACGTGGCTCGAGTCGATGGTGAAGTTCTACGTCGCCGACGGCCTGGCCGCCGACTTCTACACCGAGATCGCGGGCGCGCTGCCCGCCGAGGTCTCCGATGTGGTGCGCGATGTCCTCGCCGAGACCGGTCACTCGCAGTTCGTGGTCGACGAGGTCCGCGGCGCGGTGGCGGCCAGCCGCTCCGAGCGCGACCGCCTCACCCTGTGGGGGCGCAGGCTGCTCGGTGAGGCGATCACGCAGGCGCAGTTCGTGATGGCCCAGCGCGACGAGCTGGCCGAACTGGTCCTCGCCGCCACCGGCGATCTCAACGGCATCGCGACCCTGTTCGACCGCATGCAGCAGCGGCACGCGGCCCGCATGGCGGAACTGGGCCTGTAGCCGGGGCGATCGGTCGTCAGCCACCGATCGCGTGGTGTTGGACCAGGCGCAATTCCGGTGCGCGGGATACGGTTTCGCGTGGTAGCCAGATCACGACCTGTTGATCGTTGTCGGCGGCCAGCGTCTGCACCGTGTAGGTGATGGTGCCTCGGGTGGGGTGTTCGAAGCCGAGCAGGGTGGGCAGATCCTCCGCGAGACGGTGGGGTTGCCAGCGGCGGGCGAACTCGGGTTCCTCGCACAGGTCGGCGATGAGTTCGGCGACGCGTTCGTCATCGGGGCGACGCAGGCGCGTTCTGGCGAGCTGGTCGGCGAGTTGGTCGGCGAACTGGGCCCAGTCGGTGACCGTGGCGCGGGCGAGCGGATGGCGGAACGTCCACAGGGCCAGGTTGACCAGGTCGGGATTGTCGAGCAGGCCGAGCGGGGCGGCCAGTTCCGACCACGCGTTGTTCCAGGCGAGCACGGTGGCACGGGGTCCGAGAGCGAACGCCGGGGTGGGGTCGAGCGAGTCGAGCACGCCGCGCAGGGCCGCGGGCACCTGATCGAGGGCGGGATCGAAAGCGGTACTCGGGCACCGGGCGTCGCTGCTGGTGGTCAGGGCCAGCCAGGCGAAATGGCCCCGCTCGGTGTCGTTGAACCGCAGGGCGGTGGCGAGCGCGTCGACGACTGCCATCGACGGGTTGGTGTCGCGGCCCTGTTCGAGCCGGGCCAGATAGTCGGCGCTGACGCCGGCCAGCACCGCGACCTCTTCACGGCGGAGACCAGGGGTGCGACGCCTGCCGCCGCCGGGCAGGCCCACGTCGGCCGGATTCAGCTCGGCTCGACGGGCGACGAGAAGTTCCGCGAATGCCGAACGAGCGCCCGGATGATCTGCCATATCTGCGCCTACCATGTCTCGATGGTGCCCGGTCATGGCATTTTCAGCCACGCCCTGCCAGGACCAGGATAACCGCGGTCTGGTTAACGGACCGTAGTCCGGTCAGGGTGGGTACATGACTTCCTCGACACAGACCCAGCAGTTGAAGACCGGATCCTGGGCCCTCGACGCCGCCCACTCCTCGGTCGCGTTCACCATTCGCCACCTCGGGATCGCCAAGGTGCGCGGCGGCTTCACCCGCTTCCAGACCGAGTTCGTCGTCGACGAAACGGGCGCGGCCACTCTCGGCGCCACCATCGAACTCGATTCCTTCGACACCAGCAACGCCGACCGCGACGCCCACATCCGCCAGGCCGACTTCCTCGACGTCGCCAACCGCCCGACCCTGAGCTTCCGTTCCACCCAGCCGGTTCGGGTCGCCGAGACCTTCACCGTCACCGGCGAGGCCACCCTCGGCGCGATCACCCAGCCGCTGACCCTCGACGTCGAATGGGGCGGCGTCGCCGACTTCCCCGACGGCACCCGCCACGCCGGCTTCTCCGCCACCGGCGCCATCAAGCGCACCGACTTCGGGGTCGGCGTCGCCATGCCGGGCATGCTGTCGGACACCGTGAAGATCGAATTGGAGATCCAACTGATCGAGCCGGCCTGACCCCGTTCGCTGACAGCGCACCAGGTGTGGGAGCGGTGGTGTTCGGGCTGCACTAGCCTGGGACCTGACAACACAGGACTCTTACGTTCGGAGGTTGGCCGTGGAGGTCAAGATCGGTATTTCGGATAGCCCGCGAGAGCTCGTCATCAACAGTGCGCAGAGCCCTGACGAGATCGAGGCGCTGGTGTCCGATGCGCTGAGCGGCTCCGCCGGCGTCGTGTCGCTCACCGACGAGAAGGGCCGCAAGTTCCTGATCCAGGCCGCGAAGGTCGCCTACGTGGAAATCGGTTCCCCGGCCACCGGCCGCGTGGGGTTCGCCACCGTCTGAGCCGCGAACACGAAAATGCCCCGTCATCTTCGAAGATGACGGGGCATTTGTCGTTAGTTCAGAGTTCCTGCGAATACGCACGCTGGGCTGCGGTCAGTGGCACGTGCTTGAGGCCGCCCCACGCCAGCGAGACCGTGGTGTCGACCGCTTCGTCCTTGGGGACCGGGCGATCGGCTTCGAGCCAGTAGCGCGCCGAGAACTGGCTCGCGCCGACGAGGCCGACGGCGAGAATGCGGGCGCGGTAGGGATCGAGACCCGAGTCGTGGGCGACCAGATCGAACACCGCGTCGACACATGCCTCGGTGGCCTGCTCGACCCGGCGCTGCACCTGCGGTTCGCTGGTGAGGTCGGATTCGAAGACCAGGCGGAAGCCCTGCATCTCGTTGTCGACGAAATCGAAGTACGCGGCGACCGCGGCCCGCACGCGCTGCTTGTTGTCGGTGGTGGAGCGCAGCGCCTGACGCACGCTCGACACCAGAATGTCGACGTAGTTCTGCAGCACCGCCAGGTACAGCTCCAGCTTGCTGGCGAAGTGCTGATACAGCACCGGCTTGCTGACCCCGGCCACCTGGGAGATCTCGTCCATGCCCGCCGCGTGGTAGCCGCGCTGGACGAAGACCTCGCTGGCGGCGAGCAGCAACTGCTGACGGCGCTCGTCACGAGGCAGGCGGGTACCGCGCTTGGCCGGGACCGTCTCCGGCACCGATCGGCGCGAGGGCATGCGGTCCACGAGGTCAGTCATCTCGGCTCTCTATAGATAGTCGATTCCCCCGGCCGGAGGTGTGCGGTCCGGGTATCCCAAAGACGATACTCGCACGGTGTTCACCCTGCGTCTCGCCCTGGAAATGTAGTACCAGTCCGCGGAGTTCGCCGGGCCGTAACCGGGCGATCTCCTCCGGCCGCCCGCACGGCGGATTTGCCTACTGTGAGAATCTGATGGGGTGACCGACCGGACGGATGACCATGCCGACGGCGGGCGCGATATCGCTCGCTCCACGCACCCCTCCGAGTCCGGTGCTGTCACGTCGGCGTCGGAGGGGCGGGAACTGCAGGTCTATGACCCGCTCGGGCTCTATCAGCCCGCCGACCGATCCCGCCAGCCCCTACGTGCCCGCTGGGATCCCACCGACAACGACAACGGCCGCGCCCGCAGCCCACAGCGCGATGCGAAGAAGCAGAGCGCCCTCGGCCGATTCGTCTCCGCGTACGGCTGGCGGGCCTACGCGTTGCCGGTGCTGCTCGCCATCACCGTGCTGGTCGTCGTCGACGCGGTGCGCACCGGCCCGATACCGCTGCCCAGCGATCCCGGCTTCGGCGCGCTCAGCCCCAAGGTGGCGCAGTCCGGCATCATCGGCGCACCGCCCGGCGACGGAAAGTTCCCCGCCGATCTGCCCCTCGGCGCGCTGCCGGAGGGTGGCGAATACGTCGAACGCGCGGCAGGCACCTGGCACATCGTGCCGGGCACCAGCGCTCAGGTCGGGGCGGGCACCGAGCGCGTGTTCCGCTACACCGTCGAAGTCGAGGACGGCATCGACACGTCACCGTTCGGTGGCGACGGCGCCGTGGCGAAGATGGTGGAGACCACCCTGGCCAACCCCAAGAGTTGGACCAACGACCCCAAATTCGGCTTCCAGCGCATCGACGCGGGCCCGGCCGACTTCCGCCTCTCGCTCACCTCGCGCGAGAGCACCCGCGCCGCGTGCGGATTCGAGATCCCGATCGACTCGTCGTGTTACAACGCCGACCTCGACCGCGTCGTGCTCTCCGAGGTCCGCTGGGTGCGCGGCGCGCTGGCCTTCGACGGCGACATCGGCTCCTACCGCCAGTACCAGATCAACCACGAGGTCGGCCACGCCATCGGCTACCACGGCCATCAGCCGTGCGAGACCGACGGCGGACTCGCGCCGATCATGATGCAGCAGACATTCGGCACCAAGAACAACGACATCGCCCTACTCGACCCCCACGGCGTGGTTCCCGCCGACGGCAAGACCTGCCGCTTCAACCCCTGGCCGTACCCGCGCGGATAGTGGCCTCGCCCATGCGGGAACATGAACGGGGAAGAACAGCGCGGCAGGTCTTGTTGTAGTCAGCAGAGCGGCCACCGGTTCACGGCCGCGCCCGCCGCCATAGATACAGGAGTTCTCACGTGTCTCTTCATGGGACGTTGCCGCCGCTCGTCGAGCCGGCCGCGGAACTGACCAAAGACGAAATCGCTCGCTACAGCAGGCACCTGATCATTCCCGATCTCGGTGTCGACGGTCAGAAGCGGTTGAAGAACGCCAAGGTCCTCGTGATCGGCGCGGGCGGCCTCGGCTCGCCTGCCCTGCTCTATCTGGCCGCCGCCGGTGTCGGCACCCTCGGCATCGTCGAGTTCGACGAGGTCGACGCCTCCAACCTGCAGCGCCAGATCATCCACGGCGAATCCGATATCGGCCGTCCCAAGGCCGACAGCGCCCGCGATTCCATTCTGGAGATCAACTCCGGGATCGACGTGCGGCTGCACAAGATCCGGCTGGAACCGGAGAACGCGGTCGAGCTGTTCGCCGAGTACGACCTGATCGTCGACGGCACCGACAACTTCGCCACCCGCTACCTCGTCAACGACGCCGCCGTCCTCGCGGGCAAGCCCTACGTGTGGGGCTCGATCTACCGCTTCGAGGGCCAGGTCTCGGTGTTCTGGGAAGACGCCCCCGACGGTCGCGGCATCAACTACCGCGACCTGTACCCGGAGGCCCCGCCGCCGGGAATGGTCCCGTCCTGCGCCGAGGGTGGCGTGCTCGGCGTGCTGTGCGCGTCGATCGGATCGGTGATGGTGACCGAGGCGATCAAGCTGATCACCGGTATCGGCGAGACGCTGCTCGGCCGCCTGATGGTCTACGACGCATTGGACATGAACTACCGCACCATCAAGCTGCGCCGCGATCCGCAGCGTGAGCCGATCACCGAACTGATCGACTACGACGCGTTCTGCGGTGTGGTGTCGGAGGAAGGCACCGCCGCCGCGGCCGGGTCGACCATCACCGCCGCCGAGCTCAAGGATCTTCTCGACGCCGACAAGGTCGAGCTGATCGACGTGCGCGAGCCGGTGGAGTGGGACATCGTCCACATCGCGGGCGCGACCCTGATCCCCAAGGACCGCATCCTGTCCGGTGAGGCCCTGTCCGAACTGCCGCAGAACAAGCCGATCGTGCTGCACTGCAAGACCGGCATCCGTTCGGCCGAGGCGCTGGCCGCGTTGAAGCGCGCCGGTTTCGCCGACGCGACGCATCTGCAGGGCGGCGTGGTGGCCTGGGCCAAGCAGGTCGATCCGTCGCTTCCGGTCTACTGACCCGATAGCTGCCGGTTTGCGACCTCATCGCATATTGCGGTGAGGTCGCAAAGTGGACTATCACAGCGTGCCTTGGGTCGCCTGCGGTGATCGCGGGGTTACGGTACGGCCGTGACCTCAGTCGAACCTCCCGAGCATGTGCGAGCCACATTCGGGCTTCGCGAAGTGACGCCGGTTTCCCTCGGGGACTGGGACGGTGGCTGGCGCATGGGTGACGTGGTACTCAGCCCCGTCGCCGATCACGCGCGGGCCGCGTGGTCGGCGAAAGTACGCGAACACCTCGCGGTCGACGGACTGCGCGTCGCCCGCCCCGTCCGCGCCACCGACGGTCGCTATGTTGTCTCCGGGTGGCGCGCCGACACCTTCGTCGACGGAGCCCCCGAGCCCCGCCACGACGAGGTCGTCTCCGTCTCGCTGCGCCTGCACAAGGCGACAGCGGAACTGGAACGCCCCCGCTTCCTGGTCCAACCGCCCGTCGCGCCCTGGGTCGACGTGGACGTGTTCGTCGCCGCCGACCGCGCCGCCTGGGAATCGGTCCCGCTGCGCACCCTGCGCGCGGGCGGTGTCCCCGTCGCCGCCACCCCCGACGGCCAGCGCTCCCTCGAACTGATCGGCCAACTCTCCACCCTGCGCAAACCGGTCCGCGGCCCCGACCAACTAGTCCACGGCGACCTCTTCGGCACCGTCCTGTTCACCGGCGCCCACACCCCCGGCCTCACCGACATCACCCCCTACTGGCGCCCCGCCACCTGGGCCGCCGGGGTCGTCGTCGTCGACGCACTGGCCTGGGGCGGGGGCGACGACGGCTTACTCGACCGCTGGGCGACTCTGCCCGAATGGCCCCAAATGCTGTTACGCGCCTTGATGTTCCGGCTGGCGGTCCACGCCCTGCACCCCCGCTCCACGCCGGAGGCGTTTCCCGGGTTGGCCCGCACCGCCGATATGGTCCGCTTGGCGCTGTGAGGCGAATCGCGCCGCGATGGCGCACGCATCCCGCCGCTGCCGACAGACGACCGAGGCGCTGAGTACACTTCCCTCGGTTTCGATGTGAGAGAGCCGGTGCGGGCGTCTACGCTTGACCTCAGGGGTGTTCTTGTGCGCGAACGCAAGGGAGCAGATGACCACCATCGCGGAAACAACTGTGGAATATCGGGAGCCGACGCCGGGAGACCTGCCTGACATTCAGGTGATCGACGGAGCGGCCTTTCCGACCGGCCCGTACCCCTTCTTCGTTCTTCGTCAGTTGCTCCACGCGGACAGTTCCCGCAGTGTCGTCGCCGTGGAGCCCGGCGACGATGAGGACGAGGTGGTCGGGTACGCGCTGACGATCATGGGCGAAGGCTCGCGGGCGTGGTTGCTCAGCCTCGCGGTCTCGCCCGATCGGCGCGGTCACGGTTACGGGCGCGGGCTGCTGCAGCACAGTATCGAGGTGTGCCAGGACAAGGGGGACGCGGACGAGATCTGGTTGACCGTCGACCCGAAGAACGTCACCGCGTACACCCTGTTCAAGGACTTCGGCTTCGTCATGCGCGTGCACGACGAAGAATATTTCGGCGAAGGCCATCCACGCGACGTGCTGGTATACAAGCTGCGCAGATTGCCCGAGCTGCCGACGGTCGTTACTGACGAAAACGGTTACCCTGGAGCCTGATTCGACACTGGCACGGCGCAGGAGCACGACATGACGAGGGGTGGGGGGTCGTCATCGCAACACGATTCGGTCAGCGACGCGATCGAGGACCGCGCGGAGGACTACGCCAAGCGGCTGGATTCGTCCGACATCGCGGAGACCGACAGCCTGAACGATCTCGACATCGTCATCGAGGCCTTGCTCGATGACTCCGCGCTGCTGATCCGCGGGCGGTACAGCAACAAGCTGCGTTTCGGCTCTGTCTACGAGCAGGTGTCGAACGTCGGCCCGGACGACGAGCCGTGGTCGATGCGCAAGCCACTGATCGCCGGGCTGATCGCGGCCGAGGTCGAGTTCCGCGGGCCACTGCGGTTGAGCCCGACCCAGAACGCACTCCTCGCAAGTCAATTCGAGACATTGGGCGCCGCGCTCGCCCGTAGCGAGTTGCCTGCGCACGCGGTGCGTGCCTGGACCGGCGCGATGGAGCTGTACCGCCGTGCGCACGACTCCGCCGCCGAGGATCGGTGCGGGCTCGAGCTGGCGCGAGCCCGGCGCGCCACGATGGCGCCGGGATGGGAACGCGGCGTCAGTATGGCCGCCGACCTCCTGTGCGGCTATGGCTATCGGCCGTTTCGGCTGCTCGGCTGGGTTGTTGTGCAGATCGCGCTCTGTACCGGCATCGCCCTGCTGTCGGCGGGGACCAGGTCGTCGACCGACGTCGTCTACCTGGCGGTACTGACCTTTCTGAATCCGCTCGACCCGAACAATGTCACGGGGATGGAACCGCAGGCGAAAGTCCTGTTCGCGGTCGAGGCGTGCCTTGGCGCGGTCTCGATGTCGGTGTTCTTCGCGTTGCTGGTCCGTCGGTGGTTTCGGCTGTGATCAGCTGCGGCCGACCGAATTCGCGCCGCGTGCGGCGTAGTAGGTTGCCACCTCGATCCGGCGTTGAATCTGTTCGACGCGGGCGGTCCACTGTTTGGAAAGGCCGGCCGCGGTCTGCAAGTCCCGCCACGGCGCCCGCATCGAGGCGGCCACCTGCGCGCCCGGCATCCACAGGTGGGTCAGATGTTCGAGCACCGGCGCGAGGATGGCGACCTGCCGACCGTCGTCGAAGGCCTCGGCCGAGCGCACCCGCGCGTCGATCACCGTGAGCAGCCAGTCGTGGATCGCGACATCCTCGCAGAACCGCAGGGCATCGGGGAGATCCGCGGCCTCCTTGACCGTGACCCGCAATGTCCTCGACTCCCCGTCCTCGACGCGCATCGACACGGCGGGGCCGGTGCTGCCGCCGATGACGGCGCACCAGCGCAGTCGTGTCGTCGGCGCCCGCAGCGGTGGGCGCTGATCCAGCAGTGGCGAGGAACGCAGGTCTTCGAGATGCCCGGTACAGATCGAGCCGAGATCCAGGGTGGTGGCGCCCCGAGGGGCGTAGAAGCCTGCCGCCAGTTCTGTATCGGCGATCGAGTGGTCGGGGAGTTCGCCGATGATCTCGGTGACCCCGAGGCGACCGATGTAATGCGACCACGGCATGCGCTTTTTCTGCTGGGCCCGCACCACCGTGGTGTGCGAGGACAGCTGTGCGATCCGCCCGCCCACCAGGATCGCGGTCGACGCGACTGTTCCCACCACCCGGGCGGTCGCGCTCGCTGTCTCACCCCAGCCGAGATGACAGTCGATGCCGGTGGCGCGGCGAGGGGAAAAAGCCAGGGGACAAGGCCTTTCGCGCCGCACGACGGTCGTGCCCGCAACTGTCGCCAGCACCTCTTCGGTGGCCAGGCTGTCCAGGGTCAACGAATGCGGCAGCAGACGGGTGCGGATCTCGCCGAGCACCACGACCGGCGTGGAAGGTCGTGACGTGGTGCGGCGCGGTGGGGCGGACGCGGACAAGATCAGGTCCCATCCAGCAGCAGATGCCCTACGCGCTCAACGACTTTGGCCGGGATCGGCACCCGTTCGGCTCGTCCCTGGGCCGCCACCTGGGCGGCGACATCGTCATCGGGCGCGAGGTGATCGAGGATCACCCGCACGGCCGACTCGATCAGCAGATAGCGCTTGGGCAGCATCGACAGTGTCCGGTAGGCCGTGAACGGCGCCGCGTCCGCGGTGAGCTGCACCACCGGCGGCAGGTCCTGCCAGCGGTCGGGCCACTCTCGATCGGGGGACCACAACTGTGGCTCGACCACGGGCGCACCGTGATAGCGCAACATGCCCAGCCGCACGAGCTGCCACACAGCGGCCAGGAACGGGCACGACCATCGGCGCGCCGTCTCGTCCCGGTCGTGCCACAACTCCACGTCGAGGAAGATCGAATGCTCGCCGCGGCCGTACTCCTGCGGAGGTCGATACGGTTGGGGATGCATGGCCGCGCGGGAGGAGCCGTTCTGTTCTCGGCGGCCGTTGCACAGCCAGCCGAATTCGGTCGTCGGCGGTCTCCCTCCGGTGGCGGTCAACTCGTCCTCCGGCTGTGCGATGAGCCGCGCCGCGACCATCTCCGCGACCGGTACCGGTGTGCCGATGGCAACCCCCTCCGCGAACACCGGCGCCAGGTGGCAGGCCGACTCCCTGGCCAGATAGTCGATGGTCAGGCCGGCGTCGTCGGCGGCGCCGAGCAGCCGGTCGAGCACCTTCGCCGGTTCGAAGCGGGGCTGGAAGTAGTCGTCGGTGAGATAGCACGTACTCACTCGCGTGTTCGGTCCGAATTCGACCCGCGCCGACTCGATGAACGCGGCGACCAGCGGGACTGCGCGCCGGAATTGCGCTCGGACCATGTCGGTGTCGTCGATGATCTCCTCGTGCCGGAAGTGGCAGACCTCGATCGACAGGTGGGCCATGGGTAGCGGCGTGATATCGGCATCCTCGGAAGCTTCCCGATAGATCGGTGAACTCATCTGCTCGTATCCCAGGTCGCCGAATCGGTCAGCCGCCGAGCTAGATTCGTGTACGCATCGACAGTCGCCGGGTTGGCCAGCCGGGCGCCGACATCGGCATCGAGAATGAGCTGTTCACGCCATTGCAGCATGGGCTCGATCGGAGTCTGGCCGAGCACCATGGCCGCGCCGATGCCGTTGGTCGTTGCCAGTTCGCGCAGCGCGTTCGACTGTTCCTTCAGCCAGGTCGCCTGTGCCGGGTCCACCGAGCGGGTCGCGTCCGATTCGGCGACCGCCGTGCGCACGCAGCGCATCGAGGCCATCAGCTCGCTCTCCTTGTGACCCCATATGGTGGCGGTCTTGAGTAGCCCGTGCGGTCCGTGCACCAGACCGCCGGCGGCCAGCACGTGCTGGCGGGTCCACCGGTGGAAGACCAGCCAGCGATGGGTGTGGTTGCGCAGGACGGTCGACGCGGTGGCCCGCAACGCGATCTCCAGGGCGACCGAGCGTCCGGCGCTGAGATCGACTATCACCACGGCGAATTCGGTCAGCAGATTGGCCAGCAGCAGCGCGCCGAGTTCCACACTCGCGTCGTCACAACCGAATTCGCCGCCGCCCACGTCGCCGGGCAGCAGTGTCAGGCTGCCTGCCCGGGGCGGATTGCGGCGCAGCTGGGGGCGATCGGTCTCGCGCCCGACGTTGATTCGCGCAGGCTCGCGGGTGTGTCCGAGCAGATAGGAATGCAACCCGTGGCCCTCGGTGACTCCGCGTTCGGCGCTGCCGATTTCGAACAGGGCGCCCGCCGTCGGCGAGCCGAAGTCGAAGTCGACATAGGCCACGTCCAAGCCGCGCAGCCACAGTCGGTAGGCGATGTTGCAGCTGGTGACCGAGCGCCCCGTGCCACCCTTGTCCGAGGTCGCGAAGACCAGGATCGAGTCGGGATCGTTGACGCTCATCGGGTGGCGTCCTCCCGCGCGTAGGCGAGCGCGTCGAGTCGCAGCAGGGCGTCGGTGGCCAGCGCCTCGGCGGTGTGCGGACGTTTGGCCATGACCTCGCCGGCGCGGTCGAGCGACTGTTCGATCGCCTCCAATTCCTTGTATCGCGGCGAGTCGACGGAGTCGCTGACCTGGAGCGACTCCTGGATGAACAGGTGGTCTGCCTCACTGATCTTGCCCAGCGCCGTATTTCTCATGCTCTGCGAAGCCAGCGGGGGACCGGCATAGGTGTTGTGCGCGACGACCAGGCACTCCATCATGCGTTCGGTCAGGAACCACGACGGCGCGGCGTCGGCGGTATCGCCCTCGGGGCCGAGGTTGTCCCACAGTCCCGTCGAGCGACCACTCGTGATCGCTCTGGCCTCCATGTGTTCGAGTGCTGATCCGGCGAGTTGGAGCAGCTCCTCGCGGGTGGCCACATCGCGCGCCAGGCGGGCGGCCTGGAGGCTGCGCTTGAGCAGCAAGGTGGTGTAGTCGCTCACGTGATAACCGATCGCCGGACCGGCCTCGACCTCCTCGGATCCCTTGAGCGTCAACAGGAGTCCGGGATGGTGCAGCCGGTCTGCCGGGTCGTCGGGAACCGGACGACTGATGATCCGGCCGCGCTCGGCCAGCTGACGCAGTACCGCGACGGTGCGCTCCAGATCGGTGGTGGACTCCTTCTCCAGCAGATCCTGGATGAGGAACGCGGTGACGGCCAGGCTGTAGTAGTCCGACTGCTTTCCGTCGGACGTGCGCCACGGCAGGTCCTCGAGTGGCCAGCGTCCGCTGCCGAAGCGCGAGATCGTCGACCAGTACTTCTGCGCCAGTTCCGCGCGGCGCTTGAGCGACTCGACCAGCTCGACCTGATGCGGCTCGAACAGATCTGGCTCCGAAGTACGTTGGGAATAAAGATCTTTGATGCCGTCGAGTGCGACGAGGGTGAAGTAGAGATAGGGCTGGGTGATCGCATATCCGGGCTGGGTGGCGATCCTGGCCGTAATGTCGGCACGGGCGCCGACGTTCGCGCCGATGCTCCACGTCCAGCCGCATTCGAAGGCGCGATTGTCGTCGCGCAGGTCGATCCCTTCCGGGTGACCGGAGCGCACGTCGGTCTCTGCCTGCACGCGGATCGTGCCGAGCGCGGCGGAGAATTCGGCGATGATCTCTTTGGCCGGGGCGCCGGTCTGGTTGACCAGATCGAGGATCTCCTGCCCGGCCGGTGAGGAGAACGGCGGGGTGTCCATCACGAAACTGCGGATCAAGCCGACCATCGCGCAGGTCAGCCGGGTGCTCACCCGCGGGATCAATGCCTTGACGCGTTCGTTGAGCCGGCGAGCCTCACGTCGCACCTCGTGTTCGAGGTATCGCTCGATGCCACGCAGAAAGCGCAGCGAAGCGATACACAGGCTCAGCGACATCGAATACGAGTCGACGACCTCCAACTCACGCTGCGCCGCCGATGGTTCCCCGAAGCCCGCGTCGCGAAAGTAGCTGCCGCCGGCGAAAGTCGGTTCCCCGTCGGCGTCGGTGTAGGCGTCGAGGAACTCCTCGAGCTTTGTCACCAGCGTGCCGCCGACCCGGATGTCGTCGCCGAGAACGGCCATCACGGCGGCGACATCGTCGGCGGTCGCGATGCTGTCCGGGTCGAGGGCGAAATTCGCCAACTCGCTCGACGGATACAGCAGGCACATCAACTGTTCGGCGTCGCTGACCGAATTGCGGCCGTCTCGTCCGCCCCAGACCCACTTGTCATCGTGGAACGTGGTCCGCAGGTGCGCGCGCCAGAGGTCCAGAAGTTGTTGCCGCGGTCGTATTCTCATCGATGTCCCCTCGATACAGCCAAGCTCCGTCAGTATGCAGACTCGCTGACTGCGTTGTCATCGGTTGTGCCGTACTACGTTTCGATGTTCACCGGCTGTGCGGGGTGTGCATCGCGAACTGTTGCGTCGTCGTTCGATCCGGCTGGAATCCGACCCGTGACAGCCGAAAGCCACGTTCGGGAGGGGGACCGAACGTGGCTTTCGGGGTTGGGGGAGGGATCAGACGCTGGCGTAGGCCAGGGAGGGGGCCTTGTCGGTGGCGAAGGAGGTGCGCAGGTAGCACCACCAGGTGACGGCGGCCATGACGAGGAAGACGGCGGCGTAGGCCCAGAAGGCGGGGGCCATGGTCTTCAGGTGGACGTTGGACAGGCGAAGGGCCTGCTGGACGACGAAGCCGCCCGCGGCGCCGACCGCGCCGATGACGCCGATCGCGGCGCCGGCTTGACGCTTGGCGGAGGTGGCCGCCTCGGTCAGGTCCATGCCGTGCTCGGAGGCGTACTTCTTGGCAGTGGCGTTGAAGATCGACGGGATCATCCGGTAGGTGGAGCCGTTGCCGATACCGGCCAGGATGAACAGGGCCAGGAACGCGGTCAGGTAGAGCGGGAAGCTCTTCAGATCGACGGCGGCCACGATGCAGGCCACCGCGATCGACATCCCGCCGAAGACGAACACCGTGATCTTGGCGCCGCCGCCGATCTTGTCGGAGACCCAGCCACCGAACGGGCGGCTGAACGAACCGACCAGGGCGCCGAGGAAGGCCAGGTTGCCCAGGGTGGTGATCCAGCCGATCTTGGCGAGGTCGGGGAAGGTGGCCTTGATCAGCGTCGGGAAGGCGAACGAGAAGCCGATGAACGAGCCGAACGTGCCGATGTAGAGGAACGACATGATCCACGTGTGCCGGTTGGTCAGCGCCAGCTTGTAGGACTTGCCGTCGGATTTGGCCTCGGCCAGCGAGTCCATGAAGTACAGCGCGCCGACGGTCGCGACCGCGATGAACGGCAGCCAGAACAGCACGGCGAGGGTGATACCGAAGCGGTAGCCGCCCGCGTCCTTGGCCATGATGTGGGTGCCGAAGGTGATCAGCAGCGGCACGATCAGCTGGGTCTGCGCGACACCGAGGTTGCCGCCCGCGGCGTTGAGGCCGAGCGCGGCGCCCTTCTTGCCCTCCGGGAAGAAGAACGAGATGTTCGACATCGACGAGGAGAAGTTGCCGCCACCGACACCGGCGAGGGAGGCCAGCACCAGGAACACCCACATGGGCGTGCTCGGCTGGTTGACGAAGTACAGGATGCCGAGCGCGGGTAGGAACAGCATCGCGGCGCTGAACGCGGTGAACGCGCGCCCACCGAATCGCGGTACCGCGAAGGTGTACGGAATGCGCAGGGCCGCACCGACCAAGGTCGGGATCGAGGTGAGCAGCAGCGCGTTGCTCACGGCGACCGCGTTGCCCTTGCCCAGACCCTGCAGGAATTCGAAGCCGGCCGGGCCCATCGCGGTGACGATGGAGCCCCAGATGACCCACATGCTGAAGCCGAGATTTTCGGCGAATACGGAGAAGTACAGATTCTTCTTGGCAGTCTTCGCGCCGCCGGATTCCCAGAACCCCTTGTTGTCGGGGTCCCAATGGGAGATCCAGCGGCCCTTCTTCTGGTATTCGAAGGACGGGGCTTCCGTCTCATGGCCGGTGGCGGCTATCGCGGTCATCGGCTTCCTCTCGATCGGGCTCGATAGGAGCGGCTCGCCTGTGTTCGACGATGCTCCCTGCGGTGTCGAGATAAAGGTAGGAGCCGGTTGTTGCGTGACAATGGCCTCAGGTGACGTTCGAGGCAACTCGGGCTCACCGCGCGAATTCGCTGGTGGTGACAGCCCGGTTACCTGGATTTAGGAAGCGTCTCTCTTCGCTGCTCAGCGGTCCGGATATTCGGCGATGAGCGAGCCGAGGAAGCAGTTGGCCGCCTGCACGGCCCGCTCGGCGTCACCGTCGATGACGGCCTGGACCAGCTCGGCATGCTCGGTGTCGTACGCGTCGTCGGATTTCGCGGTCCGCGCGTGGATCACCTGCTCGATGATCGGCAGCAGCGAATCGTAGAACTCCAGATATACCGCGTTGTGGCTGGCGACGACGATCGCGCGGTGCAATTCGACGTCGGCGGCGATGGCCACCGGGTCGGCTTCGGCCCAATTCCGGTTGCTGCGTTCGGCGAGCAAGCGCTGGAGCGTGGCGATATCGGCGTCGTCGCGGCGGCGCGCGGCCAGGCCCGCCGCCGTGGTGTCGAGGGCTTGGCGCAGTTCGAGGATGTCGCGTTCGTGCGCGTCGGCGAAGTACTTGCCCAGGGTGCCGCCGACCTCGGAGGTGGCGATCACATAGGTGCCCGAGCCCTGACGGCGTTCGAGCATGCCCGCGTGCACGAGCGCCTGGACGGCTTCGCGCACGGTATTGCGGCCGGTCCCGGTGAGCTCGGTGAGCTCCGGTTCGGTGGGGATCCGCTGACCCACTGGCCAACGGCCGGAACGGATCTCGGCCCGAAGCTGCTCGGTGACCTGGGCGATGAGGCTGGTACGCCGGACGGGTTGCACGTCAGCAAGGGTACTGGGCTGTTCCGCCTCTCCGGGATTTCAGGCCGGACTTGTGCGCGGGGTCGACCAGGGCCGGCGGCCTGCGGGATGTCGGCTGTGCGTCAGCCCGTTCCCGGTGAGTTACCCATGTCCTCGCGTTCGGGGAGATTGCTCACAGCCTCTTGGCAGTAGTCATCGGGTCATCCTATGATTTTCAGGTGCCGCCGCTCCGTGATTTCCAGCCAGCTTCTGGTGCCGTGTCGACCCTCGAGGACGACCGGCGTGGTCGCGTCGACCCGTCGCCCGAGATCACCGAGCGGTCGCTGATCGAAGGCCGGCTGCTCGTTCTGGCGGCCATCGTCATGTCGGCACTGACCTTGCGCGCCGCCGTCACCGCGTTCAGTCCGCTGGCCGAGACGATCGGCGCCGAGGTCGGGTACGGGACGGGGATCGTCGGGGTGTTCGGCATGTTGCCGACCGCGATGTTCGGTCTCGCCGGGCTCATCGCGCCGCTGTTCGTGCGCCGGTTCGGGCTCGAGCGAACCGTGTTCGTGGCGATGCTGCTGGCCGGCGCCGGGTCGCTGGTGCGGGTGTTCTCCACCGGGACCGGTGCACTGCTGGCGTTTTCCGGGGTGGCGCTGCTCGGTATGGGTATCGGCAACGTGGTGATTCCGCCGCTGGTGAAGCGGTATTTCGGCGATCACCTGGCCGCTATCAGCTCCCTCTACATCGTGATGGTGCAGCTCAGTACGGTCATTCCGGCGTTCATCGCGGTGCCGGTGGCGCAGGCGCACGGCTGGCGGATCTCGATGGGGGTGTGGGCGCTGGTCGGTTTCGCCGCCGCGATCCCGTGGTTCGTCGTGCTGCGCGATCGGCGCGGTCGCGACACGGTCGACATCACCGCGCTGCCCGCCGAGGCACCCGAGACCGGCAAAGTCTGGCGTTCGCCGGTGGCGTGGGGAATGGCGGGCATGTTCGGCATGACCTCGCTGACCACCTACGCGATGTTCGCCTGGCTGCCCAAGATCCTGTCCGACGCGGGCGCGAGCGCCGGCTTCGGCGGCAGCATGGTCGGCTTGTTCGCGCTGATCGGGCTGATCCCGGCGCTGGGCGCGCCCACCGTGGTCTCACGGATGCGCAACCCGTTCCCCGTCGTGGTCGGCTGCATGGTGCTGTTCGCGACCGCTTTCATCGGCCTGCTGGTGGCGCCGATGCAGGCACCCCTGCTGTGGGTTGTGCTGCTGGGTCTGGGCCCGTCCACCTTCCCGATGGCGCTGACGCTGATCAACCTGCGCACCCGCACCCCCCAGGGCTCGGCGGCCCTGTCCGGTTTCACCCAGGGCGTCGGTTACGCGATCGCCTGCGTCGGCCCGCTGCTGTTCGGCATGCTGCATACCTGGACCGGCGGCTGGCTCGTCCCGTTCGCCATGCTGTTCGTCGCCCTCGGCGTGCTCCTCGCGGGAGCCTGGCAGGCCTGCAAACCGCGCATGCTCGAAGACAGCTGGAATTGATCTCACCGCTCGGGTTGCGAACCGGTGCGTTCGGAGTAATGCTGTGTAGGTCACACCCTCACGGGCGTTTCCGATGATTTCTTGCTGCTTCCTTACGCGCGGAAATCGTTGCGACACATGCCGGAAACAAAAGGGCTGATCTCACCTCCCTGATCGAGGGAAGGTGAGAAACCGTTGATTCAAGCGACATTTCCCGCAGCATTTCGGCAATACCCATTTCCTACCGTTGGGCCATCGCACTTTTGGGAGGCCCAATCTTGAGCACGCTGAAGCGGAACCACGACATCGACAACTGGGATGCCGAGGACGTCGCGGCCTGGGAAGCCGGTGGCAAGGACGTCGCCAAGCGCAATCTGATCTGGTCGGTGATCGCCGAGCACATCGGATTCTCGGTGTGGTCGATCTGGTCGGTGATGGTGCTGTTCATGCCCACCGACAAGTACGGCATCGACGCGGCGGGCAAGTTCTTCCTGGTCGCCATGCCCACCCTGGTCGGCGCGTTCCTTCGCATCCCCTACACCGTCGCCACCGCCCGCTTCGGCGGCCGCAACTGGACGATCTTCTCCGCGTTCCTGCTGCTCATCCCGCTGCTGCTGACGCTGTACTTCGTCAACCAGCCCGGCACTTCCTACACCACGTTCCTGGTCGTGGCCGCGTTCGCCGGCTTCGGTGGCGGCAACTTCGCGTCGTCGATGACCAACATCAACGCCTTCTACCCGCAGCGCCTCAAGGGCTGGGCGCTGGGCATGAACGCCGGCGGCGGCAACATCGGTGTCCCGGTGATCCAGCTGCTCGGTCTGCTGGTGCTGGTCACCCTCGGCGGCGACTACGCCTCGGTGATCTGCGCGGTCTACCTGGTCCTGGTCGGTATCACCGCCGTCGGCGCCGCCTTCTACATGGACAACCTGACCAACCAGAAGGCGGACCTGTCCTACATGGTCAAGGCCCTGCGGGTGCCGCAGTCCTGGGCGATCGCCTTCCTCTACATCGGCACCTTCGGTTCGTTCATCGGTTACAGCTTCGCCTTCGCCCAGATCCTGCAGATCAGCTTCAAGGCCGGTGGCGACACCGCCGCCCAGGCCGCCATCCACGCCGCCTCGATCGCCTTCATCGGCCCGCTGCTCGGTTCGCTGGCCCGCCCCTACGGCGGCAAGATGGCCGACCGGATCGGTGGCAGCAAGGTCACCATCGCCACCTTCGGCGCCATGATGCTCGCCGCGCTGCTCGTGGTCACCGCCTCGACGATGGCTGACGGCAACAAAGGCGTTGCCACCGGCGCCACGATGACCATGCTGGTCGCGGGCTTCATCGCCCTGTTCGTCCTGTCCGGTTTCGGCAACGGCGCCGTCACCAAGATCATCCCGTCGGTGTTCGAGGCCAAGTCCAAGAGCCTGCCGGTCTCGCGGGTCGAGCAGGCCGCCTGGTCGCAGAACACCTCCGGCGCCCTGATCGGCTTCGTCGGCGCCATCGGCGCCCTCGGCGGGGTCGGCATCAACATGGTGTTGCGCAGCTCCTACGCCAGCACCGCCTCGGCCACCACCGCGTTCTGGGTGTTCCTCGCCTTCTACGTGGTCTGCGCCGCCGTTACCTGGACAGTGTTCCTGCGCCGTCCGCGCCTTTCCTCCGACGCCGCTGTCGTGGTCGAGGCCGAGTCCCTGGTCCTCGAGGCCGAATCCAACGCTTCGTCGGCCAACTCGTCGGCTCGCTGACAACCGACCACTACCAAGGAGGTCACTCTCATGAACAGCACTCGTAAGACAGCGGTCGTGGTCGGCCACGGCATGGTCGGACACCGTTTCGTCGAAGCCCTTCGTTCGCGCGACGAGGCAGGCCAGTGGCAGGTCATCATCCTGTCGGAGGAGAAGCTGCCCGCGTACGACCGCGTCGGCCTGTCCTACTACGTCGGCAACTGGAACGCCGACGACCTGGCCCTGCCCGGCAACATGTACGACGGCGACGACCTGGTCGACCTGCGACTGGGCCAGCGCGGCGAGGCCATCGACCTCGAAGCCAAGACCGTCACCAGCACCAGCGGTGATGTCATCGCCTACGACGCGCTGGTCATGGCGACCGGTTCCTACCCGTTCGTGCCGCCGGTTCCCGGCCACGACCTGCCCGAGTGCTTCGTCTACCGCACCATCGACGATCTCGACGGCATCCGCGCCGCCGCCGAAGCGGCCGGTCCCGGCGCGCACGGTGTGGTCGTCGGCGGCGGTCTGCTCGGTCTGGAAGCGGCCAACGCGCTGCGCCTGCTCGGGATGACCCCGCACGTCATCGAGTACAACGGTCGTCTGATGCCCGCCCAGGTCGACGCCGGTGGCGGCGCGATCCTGGAGAAGCTCGTCACCGATATCGGCCTCAATGTGCACACCGGTGTGGGCACCGCCAAGATCGTCTCGATCGAGGAGGAAGGCGCCGACAACGTCACCGTGCACCTGTCCGACGAGGCCGAGATCAAGGCCTCGCTGGTGGTGTTCTCGGCCGGTGTCCGCCCGCAGGACGCGCTGGCCAAGGCCTCTGGCCTCGAGATCGGCGCCCGCGGCGGCATCCTCACCGACCTCACCCTGCAGACCTCCGACCCGAGCGTCTACGCGATCGGTGAGTGCGCCGCGATCGAGGGCGTCTGCTACGGCCTGGTCGCCCCCGGTTACACCACCGCCGAGATCGTCGCCGACCGCCTGCTGGGCGGGGCGGGCGAGTTCCCCGGCGCCGACATGTCCACCAAGCTGAAGCTGATGGGCGTCGACGTGGCGTCCTTCGGTGACGCGCACGGCACCACCGAGGGCGCCCTCGAGGTCGTGCTGCACGACGCGGCCAAGGGCACCTACGCCAAGCTGGTCGTCTCCGACGACGCCCAGACCCTGCTCGGCGGCATCCTGGTCGGCGACGCCAGCCAGTACGCGGCCCTTCGCCCGCTGGTCGGACGCCCGCTGCCCGCCGACGCCGCCGCGCTGATCTCCCCGGCCGGCGCCGAACTCGGTGCCGACGCGCTGCCCGACGACGCCCAGATCTGCTCGTGCAACAACGTCAGCAAGGGCGCCATCTGCGGCGCGATCGCCGAGGGCGCCTGCGACATCCCGGCCGTCAAGAGCTGCACCAACGCGGGCACCTCCTGCGGTGGCTGTGTGCCGATGATCAAGAAGCTGCTCGAGCAGTCCGGCGTCGCGCTGTCGAAGTCGCTGTGTGAGCACTTCACCCAGTCGCGTGCCGAGCTCTACGACGTGGTCGCCGTCACCGGCATCCGCACCTTCTCCGAACTGATCGCCAAGCACGGCAAGGGCTCGGGCTGCGACATCTGCAAGCCGACCGTGGCCTCGATCCTCGCGTCGACCTCGAGCGAGCACATCCTCGAGGGCGAGCAGGCCGCGCTGCAGGACACCAACGACCACTTCCTGGCCAACCTGCAGAAGAACGGCACCTACTCGGTCGTCCCGCGGATGCCCGGTGGTGAGGTCACCGCCGACCAGCTGATCGTGATCGGCGAGGTCGCCAAGGAGTTCGGCCTCTACGTCAAGGTCACCGGTGGTCAGCGCATCGACCTGTTCGGCGCCCGCGTGGAGCAGCTGCCGCTGATCTGGAAGCGCCTGGTCGACGTCGGCATGGAGTCCGGCCACGCCTACGGCAAGTCGCTGCGCACCGTGAAGAGCTGCGTCGGTTCCACCTGGTGCCGCTACGGCCAGCAGGACTCGGTCGGCATGGCCGTGCTGCTGGAGAAGCGCTACCGCGGCCTTCGCTCGCCGCACAAGATCAAGCTGGCCGTGTCGGGTTGCGCGCGTGAGTGCGCCGAGGCCCGTGGCAAGGACGTCGGCGTGATCGCCACCGAGCACGGCTGGAACCTCTACGTCGGCGGCAACGGCGGCCTGACCCCCAAGCACGCGGTGCTGCTGGCCGGTGACCTCGACGACGAGACGCTGATCAGCTACATCGACCGCTACCTGATGTTCTACATCCGCACCGCCGACCGGCTGCAGCGCACCGCGCCGTGGCAGGAGGCCCTCGAGGGTGGCTTCGACTACCTCAAGGCCGTCGTCTGTGACGACAGCCTCGGCATCGCCGGTGACCTCGAGGCCGCCATGGCCAAGCACGTCGAGGGCTACAAGGACGAGTGGGCGGCCGTGCTCGAGGACGAGAACAAGCTCTCGCGCTTCGTCTCCTTCGTCAATGCCCCTGACGAAGCCGACCCGACGATTTCGTTCGACGACAGCGGAGAACGCAAGGTACCAGTGCTCCTCGGTCTTCCCGGCATGCCCGTCGGTGTTGCTTCGGACACAGCACCGGCCGGGAAATAAGCCCTTAACGCTGCGGAAACAGGCCGCCTGTACCAATAGGTAAGGCGTTCGGAGGAGGAACCGATGACCGTTATCGACACACCCACCATCACCACTGAGACCGTGACCTGGACCCAGGCTTGCCGGCTCGATTTCCTGATCCCGGGGCGCGGCGTGGCTGTCCTGCTCGAGGGCGGCCGTCAGGCGGCTCTGTTCCTACTCACGGACGGCACGCTCGCCGCCGTCGGCAACATCGATCCGTTCGGCCGGGCCGCGGTGATGTCACGCGGCATCATCGGTGATCGCGGCGGTGTTCCCGTCGTCGCGTCGCCGCTGCTCAAGCAGGCCTTCTCGCTGATCGACGGCCGTTGTCTCGATGACGAGTCGCAGTCCCTGCCGGTGTACGCCGTCCAACTCGATGGCGGCATTGTCGCGGTCTCCAACGAGCCGGTGCAGACCCCATGACCCCTCCCACCGACAGTGGCCCTTGCCTTGCCGGCTTCACCATCGGCGTCACCGCGGCTCGCCGCGCCGAGGAATTCAGCACCCTGCTCACCCGCAAGGGCGCGACCGTCGTGTCCGCCCCCGCGATCCGCATCATCCCGCTGGCCGATGACACCGAGCTCGAACGGGTCACCGAACTGCTGATCGCCGATCCGCCGCAGATCACCGTCGCTACCACCGGCATCGGCTTCCGCGGCTGGATGGAAGCGGCGGAGGGCTGGGGCCTGGCCGAGGTCCTGCGCGACACCCTCGCCTCGACCCGGATGCTGGCCCGCGGACCCAAGGCCAAGGGCGCGATCCGCGCCGCCGAACTGCGTGAGGAATGGTCGCCTGCCTCGGAGTCCTCGGCCGAGGTGCTCGACCATCTGCTCGCCGAGGGCGTCGAAGGCGTCCGTATCGCGGTGCAGCTGCACGGCGCGACCACCGAGTGGGAGCCGGTTCCCGACTTCTGCGAGGTGCTGCGCTGCGCGGGCGCCGATGTGGTCCCGGTTCCGGTGTACCGCTGGGAGCCGCCGGCCGATCGTGGGCCGATGGACAACATGATCGAATCGATCATCTCCGGCAGCCTGGACTGCGTCACCTTCACCAGTGCGCCCGCCGTGGCGTCACTGTTGATGCGCGCCAAGGAAACCGGGCTCCTGGAGTCGGTGCTGCACGCGTTCCGGGGCCGGGTGCTCGCCGCCTGTGTCGGGCCGATCACCGCGGCCCCGCTGGAAGAACTCGGCGTGTCGACGACGATGCCGGGCCGTGCCCGGTTGGGTGCGCTGGCTCGCCATGTGGCAGAAGAACTTCCGCGTCGCGCCAGCCGCATCTACGCGGCCGGTCACCTGATCAGCGTGCGCGGTGGATGTGTTGTCGTCGACGGTGAGGTGCGTCAGCTGGCGCCCGCGCCGATGGCGTTGATGCGATCGCTGGCTCGTCAGCCCGGTCGGGTCGTCTCGCGGGAAGACCTGCTGGCCGCGTTGCCGGGTGGCGGTGACGACACCCATGCGGTGGAGACCGCGATCGCGCGACTGCGGGCCGGCCTCGGCACTCCCAAGGCGATTCAGACCGTGGTCAAGCGCGGGTACCGGCTGGCGCTGGACGCGGCCGACTGCTCCGATACGCCCGTGCGGGCGGCTGTTCAGGCGCCGCACGCCGCGGGAATCGGAACACCCGCCCGCTCGCCCCGGCCCGCCCAAGCGATCGGGGTGTGGTGAGCGCCGGACAGCCGGGTGATCCGGCTCTGGTGCTGGTCGCGCACGGGACTCGCAGTGCGCGCGGGGTGGAGATGATCGCCGCGCTGGCCGACGCGGTGGCCGCCGAACTCGGGGTAGCGGTGTCGTCGGCGCCGAATACCGCGCTGCGGACCGCTTTCGTCGACGTGCTCGGTCCTTCGCCGTCGGAGGTCCTGCGGGATCTCGATGGGCCCGCTGTCGTTGTTCCGGCGTTCCTCGCTTCCGGTTATCACGTGTACCAAGATGTTCCGCGTGAGGTCGCCGAGAGTGGGCATTGCGCGGTGGCTGTGACCGAGGCGATGGGACCGGATCCGGCATTGACCAGGATCATGGCGGTGCGGTTGCGGGCGGCCGGGTGGAAGCCCGGTGACGCGGTTGTCTTCGCGGCCGCGGGGTCTTCGGATTCGCGTGCGCGCCAGGATGTTCGGCGGGCCGCGGGGATGCTGGCCGAGCAGCTGGGCGCGCCGGTGAAGATCGCGTATGTGGCGACCGGGACGCCTCGCGTGCCCGAAGTCGTTGCCTCGCTGCGTGAGTCGGGTGCGGAACGGGTGTTCATCGCTTCGTACCTGCTGGCGCACGGGCTCTTTCATCAGCGGCTGCACGATGCCGGCGCCGATGGGGTGGCCGAGCCGATCGGTGTGCATCCGGGGGTTGTCCGGTTGATCGTCGATCGGTATCGGAGTGCGGCCCGGGAGCTGGTCGGCGTTCGCTGACGCCGATCGCACAGGCAGCCGGTGTGGGTGGCTGCGGCTAGAGTTGGGCCGACTTCACACCAAGGGGGCACCGCTCGATGTCAGATTCGTCCGCAGGTCAGGGCTATCCATCGCAGGATGACGGGCTGACGGCGTATCCGGACGAGTCGGCGGCGCGGGGGACCGCGAATCCACCGGTTCCCGGCGCCTATCCACAACCGCCGAGCCGGGCCGTCCCGCAACCGCCGTACGGACCGGTGCCGGGTGCGGTGGGATCGCCGCCGCCCTACGCGCCGCTGCCCTATGGGCCGGGCGCTCCGTATCCCGTGCCGGGGAGTGCGCCGGTCGACGCCGGGCCTCGAGGTGTTCCGCACAGTGTGCAGATCGCGTTCTACGTGATGCTGGCGGGCGCGGTGGTCACGCTGCTCGGCATGGCCTACTCGCTCACCATGCTCGACGAGACGCGCAGTGAGGCGCTCGATGCGTCGGGTGGGGTGTTGCGGGGGGACGACCTCGACCTGCTGGTGTACGCGAGCGTCGGCGGGGCCCTCCTGAGTTCGCTGGTGACGGTGGGGCTGTGGGTGTGGATGGCGTTCGTTTGCCGGGCGGGCAAGAACTGGGGCCGGATCACGGGGACGGTCTTCTTCGGGATCAACACGCTGTTCTACGTCGCCGGCACGGTGATGGCGTTCGTCACCTCGACGGCCGGGATCGCGCTGGTGTTCAGCACAGTCACCCTGGCCATCGGACTCGCCGCGGTGATCCTGCTGTGGAACCGGACGTCCGCGCCCTTCTTCGCGGCTCGGGCGCCGCAGGGATACCAGCCCTTCCCCGGCTATCCGCCTATCGCGCCGTACTGAAATTCGCGCGGTAGGTACTCGGGGAGACACCGAGCTGGCGAACCATGTGCTGGCGCAACGACTCCGCCGACCCGATGCCGCTGTGCCGCGCGACCTGCTCGATCGGCAAGGTAGTCGATTCCAGCAGTTCCCTGGCGCGGTGGATGCGCTGACTCAGCAACCATTTCTGCGGGCTGAGGCCGGTCTCCTCGTGGAATCGGCGGCTCAGGGTGCGCACGCTGGTTCGTGCGTGCTCGGCCAGTTCGCGCAGGGACAGGGGTGTGTCGAGGCGTTCCAGCGCCCAGGTTCGGGTGGCGGAGAGGGACAGGTCGTCGTCGGCGGGTAATGGCGTGTCGACGAACTGGGCCTGTCCGCCGGGCCGCACGGGCGTCACCACCGCGGCCCGCGCGGCGGCGTTCGCCACGGTGGCGCCGTAGTCGGCGCGAATCAGGTGCAGGCACAGGTCGATTCCGGCTGCCGCGCCTGCCGCGGTGGTCACCGGCCCGTCCTCGATGAACAGTGCGTCGCTGCGCACCTGGACGAGCGGATGGTCGCGGGCCAGCTCCTCGGCCAGTCCCCAGTGCGTGGTCGCGGTGCGCCCGTCGAGCAGTCCGGCCTGGGCGAGCACGAACGCGCCGCTACAGATCGAGGTGACCAGGATGCCGCGGTCGACGGCCGCGCGCAGCGCCTTCAGCGTCACCGGATCCGCGTCGGCGCGGCTGCCGGTGCTCGGCACGATCACCGCGTCGGCGGTGTCGAGTACCTCGAGCCCGTGCCGGATCACGACGTCGAACCCGCCGGGCGTCATCGAGGGCAGTGTCCCCGGCACGGCTGTGCAGACCACCACGCGATAGGCGGGCTCGCCGTCGACCGTGATCGAGCCCATCAGCGTTTCCGGCATCGACAGATCGAAAGACTTCACCGGTGGGACAGCAACCACGGCAATGGTCTTCATGGCCTGATCCTTGGGATAGCTGGCATTGCGGCCACTAGTTTAACCGTCTCGCGAACGGCATCGTGGAAGGTGCGGGCGAAACCCCGTCGCCCGCATCGAAAGATGTTGTTGTGAAAGGGAATTCATATGTCCACTCATGTTGTGATCGGCCGTGGCGGCACCGCTACCGCCACCGCGTTGTCGCTGGTCGAAGCCGGGGATCGCGTACGGATGGTGAGCCGGAGCGGGCTCGGCCCCACCCATCCCGGCGTGGAACTGATCGCGCTCGACGCGCTCGACACCGCCGCTCTGACCGAGATCGCGACCGGCGCGAGCACCGTCTTCAACCTGGCGATGCCCGCGTATCACACCTGGCCGGAAACGGTTCCGCCGCTGTTCGGCTCGATCCTGTCGGCGGCCGAAACCGCCGGCGCCGACCTGGTCATGCTGGGGAACCTGTACGGCTACGGCTCGGTCGACGGTGTCGTCTCCGAACGCACCCCGCTCGCCGCGACGGGCAGCAAGGGTGTGGTCAGGGCCAGGATGTGGGCCGACGCGCTCGCCGCGCACGAGGCAGGCCGGCTGCGCGTCGCCGAAGTGCGCGCGGGCCAATTCCTCGGCGCGGGCGCTGTCTCGGTCTTCAGCTTGTTCGTCCAGTCCGCGGTCCTGGCGAACACCCCGGTCAAGGTCCCGCAGGAACTCGACCTCACCCACTCCTACACCGCGATCGGTGATGCCGCGGCGGCGCTGGTGGCGGTCGCGCGCGACGACCGGTCGTGGGGGAGGGCCTGGCACGCCCCGGTGATCACCGCGACCGTGCGCGAGATCGCCAACCGGCTCGCGGAGCTGGCCGACGTCGCGATACCCGAACTCGCGGTGCTCACCGACGCGGAGATCACCGAATTCGCCCAGCAGGACCCGTTCTGGAACGAACTGTTCGAGACGAAACACATGTCCCATCGCGAGTTCGTCGTCGACGATTCGGCGATGCGTACCACCTTCGGTACCACCGCGTCGAAGCTGGACGAGGTGCTCGCCGAGGTGGTCGCCGCCGACGTGGCCGCGCGGCTATCCGTGCCCGACGCGGGGTAGATGCCGTAGGTTTGCCGGGGAACCAGTCAACGGTTGCTCCGAATCCCGGGAGGCCCGGTGCGGCAAGGCGAGGATGGTATCGGCGCGGTAGATGCCGTGATGGCGGCCGAGGCTGTGCCGATTCCTTTGTCTCCCGGTCAATTACGCTGGTGGGTAGCTCATCAGCTCGCACCCGGTGTGCCCGCCACGATCGCCCTGTATCTGGATCTGCGTGGGCCACTGGACATCGCGCGCCTGCGCACCGCGATCCGCTCGGCGGCAGTGCGTCTGCAGTCACCGCATGTGCGGGTACGGCTCGTCGATGGCACGCCCCACCAGTACCTCGACCCGGCAGTCTTCGGCGAACTCACCGAGGTCGATCTCACCGGTGTCGGCGAGGCGGCGCCGGGTGGCGGTGCGGATCATGGTGCGGCGGTGGCCGAAGCGCTGTCGCGGATGGAGGCGGATCGCCGGGCCCGGTGGGACCTGTGTGGGGACGCGATCACTGTCGCGACGTTGTACCGGGTGGGACCCGAGCGGTGCTTTCTCTACCTGCGCAGTCATCATCTGGTGCTCGACGGTGTCGGTGCGGCGGCGCTGCTGCGGCTGGCCGCCGAAAACTATTCGCGGGAAAGAGATCTCGACCAGGGTGCGGTGTTGTCGATCGAGGGCTTGGTCGACGCCGATCGGGTCTATCGTCATTCCGCTCGCGCGGTGGCGGATCGGGAGTTCTGGGCGAAAGAGACTGCGGGGCTGCCTGATCCGATCGGGATGGCCGGTATCGCCGCGCCCGCGTCGGCCTGTCCGCATCGGGTGTCGGCCTGCCTCGACGAGCGCAGCGCGACTCTGCTGGCCGCCGCGCGAGGGCGGTACGCGGCAAGCTTTCCGGAGCTGACCGCCGCTGCCTTCGCCGCGTTCCTCGCCAGAATGTCGGGCTCCGACCAGATCGTCCTCTCGCTGCCCGTGGCCGCTCGGCCCACCGCTGCCCTGCGACGCTCGGCCGGGTCGGTCTCCAATGTCGTGCCCCTGCGTCTGCGCCACCTCGGCACGGCGACAGTCGAAGAGCTGATCGATCAGGTGCGACTGCGGGTGATCGGCGCCCTGCGTCACCAGTGCTACCGCTACGAGGACATCCAATGCGACCGTGGCGAAACCCACTTGGCCCGAGGCGGATTCGGTCCGGTGATCAACCTCCTCGGCTTCACCGCTCCGCTGACCCTCGGTGCGGCTACCGGCCGGGCCCACCTGCTGAGCCTGGGCCCCGTCGAAGACCTCCTCGTCAACGGCTATCAACTCGGTCCCGACAACGCCAGCGCGACTATCGACTTCCAAGCCAACCCGGCCCGCTACGACGCCGCCACCCTGGCCTGGTACCACCGCCTGTTCCTCGACTGGTTCGCTACCTTCCTGGCCGCCGAACCAGCCAGGCCGATCCGTGACCTGAGTACCGAGTTCACCACCCCGCGCCCTTCGCGATCCCCCGCCGAGGAACCAGGTAACAGCAATGATGCGGGTGACGTCGCACGACGACCGCTGCTCCGGTCCGTCGCGGAATCGGTCCCGATCTTCTCGCGGGTAGCCGTCTGTGCGGCAACGACTTCGACGTTGCCCGAACTGTTCGGCCGATTCGACGAGGCAGCCGCCGTCGCGGTGGTGGACGGTGGCCGGTCGTTGACCTATCGGGAGCTCGGCGAGTCGGCGGCGCGGTGGGCCAGGGTGCTCATCGCGCACGGGGCGACGCCGGGAAGTCCGGTACTGACCGCGATTCCGAGGTCGCTCGAGTCGGTGCTAGCCGTGCGCGCCATCGCGGCGGCCGGTGCCTGCCTGACACCGATCGATGTGGGTGATCCGGGTGAGCGGATCGCCCGGATCATCGCCGGATCCGGTGCGGTGCTGGGGTTGACGACACGGGCTGCTCGCCCCGGGCGATCCGGCGATGCCGCCGGGGTCACCTGGCTGATGCTCGATGACGCGGAAACTCTGGCCCGCGTGGCCGATCAGCGATCGAACCCCGTCACCGACGCGGATCGTCGCGGTCGGCTGACCTCCGCGCACCCCGCCTACCTGATCCATACTTCGGGGACAACCGGGGCGCCCAAGGGCGTCGCGGTCACACATCGTGGCCTCGCTCCCTTGACCGGCCACCTGCTCGACCGCTACCGCACCACTCCGGATTCGGTAGTGCTGCACGCGCATTCGCCCGCGTTCGACGCACATCTCCTCGAACTCCTCGCCGCGTTCGCCGCGGGCGCACGTCTGGTGATCGAACCGCCCACGGTGGTCGCGGGCCCGGAGCTGACCGGGCTGATCACCGAGCATCGCGTCACGCATCTGCTCACCACGCCCGCCGTGCTGGCGACACTGCGCCCCGATGACGTACCGAGTCTGGCGGTGGTGGTCGTCGGCGGCGAGGCCTGCCCGCCGGAACTGGTCGCCACCTGGGCATCCCGAGTCCGCTTGCACAACGGCTACGGCCCGACCGAGGCCACGGTGATGGCAACGCAATCGGCGCCCCTGAGAGCGGGGGAGCCCGTGACTATCGGCACACCACTGCCGGCAGTGACGGCGCTGCTCCTTGATCCATATCTGCGAGCCGTTCCCGCCGGTGCGCGGGCCGAGCTGTACCTCGGTGGACCGTGCGTAGCGCAGGGCTATCTCGGCGATCCCGCGAGCACCGCGGCCCGTTTCGTGGCAGATCCCCGAGGTGGCGGCGAACGTGTCTACCGCACCGGCGATCTCGTCGGCCCGCGCGCCGACGGCGGCTACGAGTTCCTCGGCCGCATCGATTCCCAGCTGGCCGTCCGCGGCCGCCGCATCGAACCGGCCGAAGTCGAAACAGCCCTGCTCACCGACCCCACCATCGCCCACGCCGCAGTCGACATCGCCGACGCGGGCACCCCCGCCGCCCGTCTCATCGGCTACGTCGTCCCGAACCGGACCTCCGGCCACCCCGATCCGCGGCAATCCTGCGCGCCGAACACCACGTCCGACAGTGCCTCGCCCCTGCCCTGCGGCTCGGACGATCCCCCCGCATCGGACACCGCCTCGGCCCTGGCCCGCGGGTCGGAGCATCTGTTCGCCTCGGGCATCACATTCGATGCCGCCGCGGCCCTCGCCCGTCTACGCACTGTCCTACCCGCGGCTCTGGTCCCCGCCGCGTTGGTCACCCTCGACCGCCTCCCACTGACAGCCAACGGCAAACTCGACCGCGCGGCACTTCCCACGCAGCCGGCCACTCCTTACCGATCGCCACAAACCCCGCTCCAGCACCTGATCGCCACCACCTTCGCCACCGCCTGCGATCTCGACACGGTCGGCGCCGACGACGACTTCTTCGCGATCGGCGGCAATTCCCTTACCGGCGTGAGTGTTTCGGCGCAACTGGCCCAGTCGACGGACACCCCGATCACGGTCCGCTGGCTCTACACCGCACCGACGGTCGCCGCCCTCGCCCACCGCATCGAGACCTACCGCACCGACGCCGACCCGGGTGCCGACGCCCTCGCTACCGTGCTGCCCTTGCGCACCGGCGGCACCCACCCCCCTCTGTTCTGTGTCCACTCCGCCGTCCCGCTCGCCTGGTGCTACACCGGCCTGGCCCGCCACATCACGGACCGTCCTGTGTACGGATTGCAGGCACCGACCTTGTCGGTCGCAGGCCCGGGCCGGGCCGCATCAGGTGAGCACGTGACCGCGAAACCATCGCGACCGGACGCCCTGACCGTCGACTTCCTCGCGAGGACCTACGCCGCCGAGATCACCCGCCTGCAACCCGATGGCCCCCTCCACCTCCTCGGCTGGTCCCTCGGCGGCCAACTCGCCCACGCCACCGCCGTCCGGCTGCGCGCCGAAGGTCGCGACGTCGCCACCCTCGCCATGCTCGACAGTGTCGTCATCCCCGATCACGCCGACCCGCCTCCGCGCCCCCGCATGCGCGACCTGCTCACCCACCTGCTCGGTGACGAACCCGACGACGCCGACACCCTCCCCGACCTCTCGGCGGAGCAAGCCGCAGCCGAATTGGCCGGAGCCGGAGCAACTCTCGGGTCCGGACTCAGCGCGGGCCAACTGACCCGACTGCACGAGGCCTACGCCGACGGTGTCCGCCTCTCCCACGGTTTCCGCCCCGACCGCTTCGACGGCGACCTCCTCTACTTCTGTGCCACCCAGGGCATGACCGCCTTCCTCGACGCCCAGATCTGGCGTCCTTTCGTCACCGGCCGTCTCCTCGAACACCCCGTCGACACCACCCACGCCCAACTCACCAACGCCGACGTCGTCGCCCATATCGGCCCGATCCTCGACCGCCATCTGCGTGCGGTCGAAACCGTGACGGCCACACCGTGACCACCCTGCGCTCGACGACCGGCCGACGCACCGCCGCCACCTGGTGGTGCGTCTACGACGACCCCGTCCGCTGGTCCGCCGACCATCCTCGAACGGCGCCGTTGCTGGAGTGGTTCGCCGAGACTCTGATGCGACCGGACCCCGCCCAGGGACGGCCCGGCCCCGTCTGCCCGTTCGTCAAACCCGCTGCCGCACAACACACCCTGTGGATCGCCGAAACGGCTGACACCGGCTCGATCGCCGCGGCCATCGACGACGCCTTCGACCTCTACCGCACCCTCGACCACACCCCGGCCGTTCTCACCGTCTTCCCCGACCTCGACGACACCACCCGCATCGACGCCGCCCACGCGGCGCGAAAGAGCGACATCGTCCGGGCGGGCGCCATGCTGGGCCAGTTCTATCCCGGCTGCCCGGTCGCGGGCCTGTGGAATCGCGACTACCGCCCGCTGCACGCTCCACTGCCGATGCTGGTGATCCGCCCGATGATGAACACCGATTTCCCGTTCCTCGTCGGCAAACCGGAATGGCTCTCGGCCTACCTCGCCCGGCACGCGCCCGGACTCCCGCGCAAGCTCCGCGCCACGATTGCGGACCGGATGCACATCCCCGACGCGGGACCCGCCTCGGTCACCGAGCTACGCGCGCATTTTCCGGATGAACACGCACAATAGGGACACGAACCGGCCAATGCCGGACATTAGCGGGGTCATGCGGCACACTACGTCGCATGCGTCGGCTTGTGTGCTGTCTGCTCGTCCTGCTCGGCTGTGGAATCGTCGTCTCGCCCGCGGCGTCGGCGGAATCGGGGATCCTCGATGTCCGCCCGCTCGGCGGCCGGCAATTCGAGGTGGTCGTGTATTCCGCGGCGATGAACCGCCCGATCACCCTCTGGATGTCGCATCCCGGGTCCGGTGCGCCCGCGCTGTATCTGCTGAACGCGGTCGACGGCGGCGAGGGCGGCGGGCCGTGGATGCGGCGCACCGATGTGGTCGACTTCTTCGCCGACAAGCCGGTGAATGTGATCGTCCCGATCGGCGGCCGCGCCAGCATGTACACCGACTGGCAGCGCGACGACGGCGCGCTGGGCCGCAACAAGTGGTCCACCTTCCTGACGAACGAACTTCCCCCGCTGCTCAACGATCGCTTCGGTATGACCGGCGCCAACGGCGTCGCGGGCCTGTCGATGTCGGCCACGTCGGCCTTGAACCTGGCGATCGCGGCACCCGGCCTGTATCGCGCGGTCGGCGCCTTCAGCGGGTGCACGCAGACCAGTAATCCGCTCGCGGAGACGCTGGTCCGGTCCCAGCTGGCCACGTTCGGCGCCGACGCGACCAACATGTGGGGCGCCCCCGGTGACCCGGCGTGGGCGGCGAACGACCCGACCCTGCACGCCGACCGCCTGCGCGGCACCGCCATCTACCTGTCCTCGGGCAACGGCGCCCCCGGCCCGCACGAGGCCTTCAACGATCCGAGCATCGCGGGCAACGTCGGGGTCCTGCTCGACCGGCTGATGGTCGGCGGCACCATGGAAGCCGTGGTCGGCAGCTGCTCGAGCCCGCTCGCGGGACGTTTGGCCCAACTCGGCATCCCCGCGGACGTCCGCTTCCGCGCCGCGGGCACCCATGCCTGGCCGTACTGGCAGGACGACGTCCACGATTCCTGGCCGATGTTCGCCGCCGCCCTCGGCATCTGAGCCTTCCTGTCGGTGCCTCGGCGCACACTGAGTCGATGGCATACGACGAGGAACTCGCCGAGCGGATCCGGGAGATCGTCTACCCACGGCCCGACCTCGACGAGCGGAAGATGTTCGGCGGTCTCGCCTTCCTGATCGGCGGCAACATGGCCGTGGCCGCCAGCGGCAAGGGTGGGCTGCTGGTGCGGGTCGCCCCGGCCGAAGGCGACGCCCTGCTCGACGGCTCGACGATCACGCCGATGGTGATGGGCGGGCGTGAGCTACACGGCTGGCTGCGAGTGGCTCCCGAGACGGTCGACGACGACGCCGCACTGCGCGAATGGGTCCAGCGCGGGGTGGGGTTCGCGGAGACCTTGCCGCGGAAATAAAAGTTCGGCGGATGTGTCGAAGGGCGATGTTCGGCTCCGACCAGTGGGTGAAGCAAGCCACTCACCCAAGGAGCGCATCATGTCCGTCACCACTTTCCTCTGGTTCGACGCCGACGCCGAAGCGGCGGCCGAACTCTACGCGGCGACCGTCCCGAATTCGCGCGTCGTCGAGGTCACCCGCCAGGGCGACGGTTCGGCCTTCATCGTCACCCTCGACCTCGACGGCCAGGCCGTCACGCTGATGAACGGCGGGCCCGGCCACCCGCACAGCGATGCCGCCTCGCTGCAGGTGATCGTGGATACCCAGGACGAGATCGATCGGCTCTGGGAGGCGTTGACAAGTGGCGGCGGTGCGCCCGGCCCGTGCGGGTGGCTCACCGACCGCTTCGGGGTGTCCTGGCAGGTGGTCCCGGCGGTGCTGCCCAAGCTGATGGGTGGCGAGACCGATCGCGTCATCGCCGTCGGCACGGCGCTGCGTTCGATGTCCAAGCTCGACATCGCCGCCCTGCAACAGGCTTACGACCAAGCCTGAACGCGCGAACGGCCGCCGCGGGGAGAGGTTCGCGGCGGCCGTCGTGCGGGTGGGGCTAGCCGGCCGAGCCCGACAGCAGCCCACCCAGATCAGCGGAACCGGTACTCGTGCCACCGCCGGGGTTGGTCGGCTTCGGGGCGACGGTGATCGTGACGGTCTTCGAGCTGATGAGCTCCTGCACCGCCTTGATCTCGTGCGCGCCGGTGGTCTTCGGCGTCCAGCTGATGGTGGCCTTGCCGTCGGCCACCGAGACCGGCTCGCCGATCTGGGTGCCGTTGTCGGTGAAGGTCACCTTGAACAGGAACGAGGTGGCCGTGACATCGGCGGTCACGGTGTAGGTGGTATCCACGTAGTGCGTGCTGCCGCTCACCGCGATCCCCTGCACGAGCGCGGATGCCTGGGGTGCTGCCAGCACGGCGGCCGCGGCCACCGCGGTGAATGCCGTGAGTCCGAAACCGGCACGCCGCGCCTGGTAGATCTTCATGATGTTCTCCTGTTCGCGCTGATGATGAGCGCGACATTAGCCACCGGTTCGGCACCGCGTCCCGGAAACTGAAATAACGATGTTTAAAAATTCTACGGCCGGTGACGCCGCAGGTGGCGAGCGAATTCACCCGGAGCGGATGAGGCGCCCTCGGCGACCGGCCACGACACTCGAATCATGTCGACGTCCGGCCCGCTGCGCTATCAGTTCGTCATCGAGGGCGAGCTGTCCGAGCGTGTCCTCGCGGCCTTTCCCGAGCTGCGCCCCAGCTCGCATTCGCCCACCGGAACCACCACCCTGTTCGGTCTGGTCGCCGACAGCACGGCCATGCGCGGCGTGATGGCCCGCATCGACACCCTCGGCCTCACGTTGCTGAGTATGTCCCAGTTGCCCGACTGAGCATTCGCCGACGAGTCGACGTCGATCTGATAACGAGCGCCCTCACTTCTCCTCGCCAGCAACCGTACAGCCGCTGATTCGCCTACCGTCGATCTCGGCGGAGGTCGGCCGCCGCGCGGTGAACAGCGTGTTCAGGAGGGTGAAGATGGCTTCGTCGTCGGGTTCTCTGGACTTTCACGGTGGCGGCTCGGTGATAGCTGTGGCGGGGCGGTCCGCCGGTCTTCCCGAGCTGTCCTTCGCCCCGGTTCGGTGCAACGAGGCATTCGCCCGCCTGGATCGGGCGCAGGCCGCCACCGGGCAGACGGTGCTGCTGTGCGGGCCCGCGGGCAGCGGGAAGACCGTCGTGCTGGTCGACTGGGTGCGCCGCCGGTGCTCGGCGCGCGTCGCGTGGTCGACCGTCGCCGAACAGCGCGGATTCGATCTGCTCGCCGACATCGCCCGAACACTCGAACCGACCCCGGATTTCGTCCCGACCGGGATGCTGCACACACCGATGGACCGCGCCGTGGACCTCGTCGCCGCGCTGGCCGACGTCGAGCCGACCGTGCTGGTGATCGACAACGCCCACCTGCTCACCGACCCACTGCAACTCGCCGGCCTCGAATACCTGCTCACGCACCTGCCCGGCCAGGTCACCGCGGTGATCGCGAGCCGATTCGATCCGCCGCTGCGTTGGCACGCCCTCGATCTGGCGGGCAGGCTCACCCGGATCGGGGTGCCCGAACTCGCGTTGTCCCCGGATCGGGTCGCGCAACTGCTCGCCCAGCACGGGTGCCGGCTCGACGACGCCGAACTCGCCGTGGTCCAGAACCTGACCCGTGGCTGGGCCGCGCTGGTCCGCATCGCGGCGATCTGCCTGTCGGCCAACGGAACCGACCGCGGCACCGCCCTCGCCGCGCTGGCCCGCCCCTCGCACGCCGTCGCCGACTTCCTGGTCGCCGAACTGCTCGCCGCGCTGCCCGCGCCCACGCTCGAATTCCTGCTCGCCACAGCGGTTCCCGAGCAATTCTGCCTGCCCATGGCCGAGGATCTGGTCGGTGACGACGCCGCCCGCATCCTCGACGAACTGCTGCGCGCGAACTTCCCGCTGCACACCGTCGCCCACGCGGGCGAGCTCTGGCACACCTACCATCCGCTCCTGCGCGCCTACCTGCTCGCCGAGGCCGCGTACACCAGGCCGGAGCGCCTGCCCGACTGTCATCGCCGGGTGGCGGCGTGGTTCACCGCGGCCGCGATGCCGGGGCCCGCGCTCGGGCACGTCCTGGCCGAGCCCGGCGCCCCGGGGCTGGTGCCCTTCCTGCGCGACTGGGGGTTGCGCATGGTCCTGGACGGCACGGGCCACACCCTGCTCGCTGCCCTCGAAAACCTCTCCGAACACGACACTTTCGTTCGTCTGCTGCGCGCGGCCGTCGCGGTCGAGTCGGGCGATATCGCCGCCGCCGAGGTCTATCTCGAAGCCGCCCATGTGGGCCCCGAATCGGCCGCGCCGGTGGTGCCCCCCGAGTGGGTGGCCGCTCTCGACCGCGCCGTGAGCGCGGGAGTGGCTGTCCTGGTGGGTGATTCGTCCTCGATGAGCTGGCCACTGCCGCCGGTGACCGGCCAGGCCGACCTCGACTGCTATGCCGCGCTGCACTGCGGCATCGCCGAGATCTGCGGGGGCGAAATCGACAGTGGCGCGGCGTCTGTGCGTCACGCGATCGTGCACTCCGAGCAGGCCGGGCTGGGTCGCGTCGCGGTCCGTGCCAGAAGCGCGACGGCCGGGGCGGCCGGGATGGCGGGCCGGATCGGTGAGTTGCGCGCGCTGGCGGCCCAGGCGATCGACTGCGCCGAACGCTACGAACTGGCCGGCTCGGCCGATGCCGTGCCGGCCAGAGTGCTCGCGGCCTATGGCGCCTATCAGCAGGGCGTGGATTTCGAGCGGCCGTTGCCGGGCCTACCCTGGGTCGCGGCCGACGAGACCGTGGTGCCCGCGCCGGTGCGTCAGGTGGCGATCATGACCGGCGTGCTGATGTTCGCCGACGCCGCGGATCGGTCGGCCGCCGCGGTCGCACTCGCCAAGCAACTCCACCGCCTGCTCGACGAATCGCCGACGCTGCACGGCACCGGCGAACTGGTCACCGACGTGTTGTGGCTGCTGCTGCGCGTGCAGGCCAGGGCCGACGCGCAGCAGTTGATCGACCACGCCACGCGCGTGCTCGGCCGGACCCCCGAGATGGCTGTCGCCGAAGCGGGACTGGCGCTCTACGCCCATCGCCCCGCCGTCGTGCTGGCGGTGCTGGAACCGCTGCTCGCGACCCCGCGCTGTTCGTCGCGTTCGCTGGTCGCGGCATGGCTGCTGGTCGCGGTCGCCGCCGACCGCCTCGATCGTCCCCGCAAGGTCGACGACGCCTGCGAGCAGGCTCTCGCGCAGGCGGCGACCGAACAGCTGACGCGCCCGTTCCTCGACGTGCCGGAGGCGGCCGAACTGCTCGCCCGGATCGGCGCGCGCTTCGGTCAGTACGCGGCGCTCGTCGACCGTATCCGTGCCCACCGCGGCGCCACCGCGGGCGCACCGCAACTCACCGACACCGAACTGGTGGTGCTGCGCCAGCTTCCCTCGGGGATGACCGCGGGCAATATCGCCACCGACCTCGGCGTCTCGGTGAACACCGTCAAAACGCACCTGCGCGGCATCTACCAGAAGCTCGCCGTGAACGCGCGCGCCGAAGCGATCGCCCAGGCTCGCGTGCTCGGTCTGCTCTGATCTCAGTCCGGCGCCTGGAGGGCCGGAAACCAGACATCGGTGAGCACGGCCGCGGCCTGGGCGGCCGAGACGTCGATGGTGCCCTGCATCGCCCAGCGGGTGAAGAACCGCTCGAGTTGGGCGACGAGCAGTTCGATCCGCAGCCGGGCCTCGTCGCGGCGGTGCTCGGGCCAGCGGGCGAGATAGGCGGGCATGGTGTCGGCCAGGGTCATGATGCCCTCACGCGCCACCGCGCGGAATTCCGGTTCGAGCGCGGTGGCCTCGTCCCAGGCCGGGAGCATGTCCTTGTTCGTGAAGAACCAGTCGATCGCGCGAGTCATCCAGTCCGCGAACGACTCTCGGGAGCCGATGGTGAGTACCCGGTCCAGGTCGGCGTAGAAATCCCGGACGCTGGCGAGGGTGCCTTCCTGGGCGATGGCGCGCAGCACCTCGCCCTTGCTCGTGAAGTGCAGGTAGAAGGTCGCCCGGCTGCAGCCGACAGCGGCGGCGATGTCGTCGACGCGGACATCGGAGTAGCCCTGCGTCTCGAACAGGGTGCGGGCGGTCTCGACGATCCGGGCCTTGGTCAGGCGCTTCTGTTCCTCGCGTAGCGATCCACGGCGGGCGGGTTCGGTCGTCATGTGTTGATCCTAGACGATCAGCTCATTCACTGGACATGATGTCTAGCGAGACGCTATCCTGTGGTCCACGTCACCCGGCATGGTCATCGTGACCGAGGCCGCTGGAGGAGTTGTGCATGGATACACGCGAATTACCCAAGGTATGCGTCATCGGCGCCGGACCTTCGGGTATCACCGCCGCCAAGCGGCTTGCCGAGAGCGGAATTCCGTTCGACTGCTATGAGGCGTCCGACGAGGTCGGCGGCAACTGGTACTTCAAGAATCCCAACGGCATGTCGGCCTGCTATCAGAGCCTGCACATCGATACCTCGAAGTACCGCCTGCAGTTCGAGGACTTCCCGGCCCCGGCGGATTGGCCGCACTTCCCGCACCACTCGCAGCTGCTGCAGTACTTCAAGGACTACGTCGACCACTTCGGCCTGCGCGACAGTATTCGGTTCAACAGCCTGGTCACCTCGGCCGAGCGCGACGACGCGGGCCTGTGGCGGGTCACGACGGCGGCGGGCGACACCGAGGTCTACGACGCGCTGATCGTGTGCAACGGCCACCACTGGAATCCCCGATTCCCGGACTATCCCGGCGAATTCGACGGCGTGCTCATGCACAGCCACGCCTACAACGACCCGTTCGACCCGATCGACATGCGCGGCAAGCGGATCGTCGTGGTCGGCATGGGCAACTCCGGGCTCGATATCGCCTCGGAACTGTCCCAGCGGTTCATCGCCTCGAAGCTGTTCGTCTCCGCCCGTCGCGGCGTGTGGGTGCTGCCCAAGTACGTCAACGGGCAAGTGGGCGACCGTGCGTCGATGCCCGCGTGGATTCCCGACAAGATCGCACTCAAGCTCAAACAGCGCTTCGTGCGCAAGAACCGCGGCGAGATGTCGACCTACGGACTGCCGACGCCCGATCACGAGCCGTTCGAGGCGCATCCCTCGGCGAGTGAGGAATTCCTGCACCGGGCCGGCTGCGGTGACGTGGAGTGCAAGCCCGCGATCACCCGATTGGACGGCGACACCGTGCATTTCGCCGACGGCACCAGCGAGCAGGTCGATGTGATCGTGTGCGCCACCGGCTACCACATCAGTTTTCCGTTCTTCGCCGACGCCGAGTTGGTGCCCGACGCGGCCAATCGCTTCCCGCTGTTCCAGATGATGATGAAGCCCGGCGTGGACAACCTGTTCTATCTCGGCCTGGCCCAGCCGATGCCGACGCTGGTGAACTTCGCCGAGCAGCAGAGCAAGCTGGTGGCCGCCTACCTGACCGGTCGCTATCACCTGCCCCCGCGCGAGCGGATCGACGAGGTGCTCGGCGCGCAGGAGGCCAAACGCGCCGGACGCTATTACGATTCGCCCCGCCACACCATCCAGACCGAATTCGAGCCGTACGTGCGCTCGATGACCAAGGAGCTGGAGCGCGGCGCGAAACGTGCCGCCGCCGCTGGCAATACGTTGCCGGTGCCCGCTCGGGTGGCTGCCGAGGTGGCGCGATGAGCACTTCTTCGGGCTTCTGCCGTGACGAATTCGCCGGTGTGCGTGCGGCCTTCGACGAACACCTCGCCTCCGGCGCCGAACTGGGCGCCGCCCTGTGCGTCACCGTCGACGGTGACCCGGTACTCGACCTGTGGGGTGGTTACGCCGACCCGGAGCAGACCACCGCGTGGGCGGCCGACACCCTGGTGAACGTCTTCTCGGTCACCAAGACGATGACGGCGCTGTGTGCCCTGCTGCTGGTCGACCGTGGTGAACTCGACGTCGATCAGCGGGTTGCCCACTACTGGCCCGAATTCGCGGCGAACGGCAAGGCGGACATCGAAGTTCGGCACCTGCTCTCGCACACCTCGGGCGTCTCGGGCTGGGACAAGCCGATCGCGCTGTCCGACATCTACGACACCGATGCCGCCGCCGCCCGGCTGGCGACACAGGCGCCCTGGTGGGAGCCGGGGACCGCCTCGGGCTATCACGCCATCAACTACGGCCATCTCGTCGGTGAACTCGTGCGCCGCATCACCGGTCGTTCACTGGGCACGTTCTTCGCCGGCGAACTGGCCGGGCCCTTGGGTGCCGATTTCCACATCGGCACCGGTCCCGAGCACGCCGACCGGATCGCCACCCTGGTGCCGCCGGAGATGCCGGACTTCGACCTGTCGACCCTCGATCAGGACAGTGTGCTGATCAAGACGCTCACCAGTCCCTGGCTGGAGGTCTCCGAAACCGCGACGCCGGCGTGGCGAGAGGCCGAGATCGGCGGCACCAACGGGCACGGCAACGCGCGCTCGGTGGCCCGCATTCAGTCGCTGATCGCCAACGGCGGCGAGCTGAGCGGCAGGCAGTTCCTCTCGCCCGCGACGATCGAGCTGATCTTCCGCGAGCAGGCCGACGGCATCGACCTGGCGCTGCTGGCTCCGCTGCGTTTCGGCATCGGCTACGGGCTGCCACGACCGGAGACGTTCCCGCACATCCCCGACGGGCGGGTCTGCTGGTGGGCCGGTTACGGCGGCTCGATGGTCGTCAACGACCTGGATCGCCGAATCACCTTCGCCTACACCATGAATCGCATGGCGACCGGACTGATCGGCTCCGATCGGTGCGACAGCTATCTGAAGGCCACGTTCGACGCGGTAGGAGACGCCCGATGACCATGCGTGCGATGCAGTTGACGGCGCCGGGCACCCTCGAATTGCGTACGGTGCCCGTACCCGAGCTCGGCCCCGACGATCTGCTGCTGCGGGTCGGCGCGGCCGGGATCTGCCATTCGGATTCGTTCGTGCTGAGCCTGCCGTTCCCGATGAGCGAGAAGCCCTTGACGTTGGGTCACGAGATCGCGGGCACCATCGAGGCGGTCGGCTCGGCGGTGGAAGGTCGCCGCGTCGGCGAACGCGGGATCGTGTACCTGTGCTGGTCGTGCGGAGAGTGCCGGGAGTGCCTGCGCGGCAACGAGAATGTTTGCCTGGCCGCCGGTCGCACCGCGATGCCGCCGTGCCCCGGCCTCGGCCCCGACGGTGGTATGGCCGAGTACGTCCGCATCCCGGTGCGCTCGTTCGTACCGATCGCCGACGAACTCGACTTCGCCCACGCCGCGCCTCTCGCTGACGCGGCCCTGACGCCGATGCACGCCATTCGCGGCGCCATGGACCAGCTGTGGCCCGGCGCCACCGCGGTCGCCATCGGCATCGGCGGACTCGGCCACGTCGCGATCCAGCTGTTGAAGGCCCTCACCCAAACCACCGTGATCGCGGTCGACGTGGACGCCGACAAGCTCGCCCTGGCCACCGAATGCGGCGCCGACATCGTGCTCAAGGCCGACGAGAACACCGCGGCAACGATCTTGGAGCTCACCGGCGGACGCGGTGCGGAGGCGGTGTTCGACTTCGTCGGCGCCGACCCCACCGTCAAGGTCGCCGTCGAATCCGTCGCCCCCAACGGCGCTGTCCGGCTGGTCGGTCTCGGCGGCGGCGCCACCGGCATCGATTCCGGACCGGCCGGCGGACCCGGACTGCCATGGGGTGCCACGGTGCGAAAGTCCTACGGCGGCACCAGATCCGACCTCATCGATTCCGTGGCTCTGGCCGCCGCGGGCAAGCTCCGCGCCCAGGTCGAGCGGTTCGACCTGGCCGACGCCCGCACCGCCTTCGACCGACTCGACTCCGGCGCGATCCGCGGCCGTGCCGTCCTGATTCCTTGATGGAGAAGAACATGACCAACGCTGTAGACCCACAGGAATTCGTGGCCAAGGTGGCGGCGGGCCTGACCGCGCCGGGCGCGCCGTTCGAGATGGCCGTCGAACCCGTTCTCGGCGTGCCGATTCCGGTCTTCGCCCACCGCCGTGCCAACCTGCGCGAACTACTGGAGCACTCGCGCAAGTGGGGCGAGCGCGACTACCTCGTCACCGAGGACCGCCGGATCTCCTTCACCGAGCACGCCGCGGCCGCGGGTGCGCTGGCCACCGCGCTGGCCGCCAGGTACGGCGTCGGCAAGGGTGATCGCGTGGGCATCCTGGCCGCCAACGGCCCGGACTGGGTGATCGCGTTCTGGGCCGCGCAGTGCCTCGGCGCGATCCCGGTCGGCTACAACGCGTGGTGGGCGCCGCCGGAGATCGCCTACGGGCTCGGCCACACCACCCCGACCGTCGTCATCGCCGACGCGAAAAGGGCTGCGCTGCTCGCCGAAACGGGCACCGAACTGCCCGTCTTGACCATGGACGAGGATCTGCCCGCCCTGATCGCCGAGTTCGGCGGCGGGGAGATCCCCAGCACGCCGGTCGCCGAGGACGATCCGGCCGTGATCCTCTACACCAGCGGGACCAGCGGCAGGCCGAAGGGCGTTGTCCATTCGCAGCGAAACATGGTGGCGATCAGCGACTATCACCGTTTCACCGACGCCATGATGGCCGCGTTCATGGGGCAGGAGCCCGGCGACGCCCCCAGCGATCGCCGCTACCTGGTCACCGCGCCGCTGTTCCACATCGCCAGCCTGCACAACCTCGTCATCCCGCGCCTGCTGACGGGTGCGGCCGCGGTGTTCCCGCACGGCGCCTTCGAAGTCGGCCGGGTACTGAGCCTGGTCGAACGCGAGAAGGTCACCAACTGGGCGGCGGTGCCGACCATGGCGTCGCGACTGCTGGAACACGATGTGGCCCAGCACGATCTGTCGTCGCTGAGCGCGCTCTCGCTGAACTCCGCGCCGTCCTCGCCCGCGCTGCTCGCCAGCCTGCGCGAGAAGATCCCGGCCCTGCAGTTCTCGCTGACCACCAGCTACGGCCTCACCGAGAGCGGCACCGCGGCGACGGTCGCCACCCCGCTGGACCTGGCCGCGGACGACGCCTCGGTCGGCAGGCCGATCATCGGGGTGGCGGTGGAGATCCGCGACGCCGAGGGCAACGCGGTCGCCGAGGGTGAAGAGGGCGAGATCTGTATCCGCAGTCCCTACGTGATGCTCGGCTACTGGAACGACGACGCGGCCACCGCGGCCGCTGTCGACGACCAGCGCTGGTTGCGCTCCGGTGATTTCGGCACGATGGACAACGGCAGGCTCACCGTGTCGGGCAGGCGCACCGACCTGATCCTGCGCGGCGGCGAGAACGTGTACCCCACCGAGATCGAGAACGTGCTCGTCGAACATCCGGCCGTCAGCGACTGCGCGGTCTTCGGCGTCGCCCACCCCGATCTCGGCCAGGAAGTGGCGGCGATCGTCGTCGCCGAACCAGGGGCGGTGGACCCGGAGGAACTGCGCGCCTTCGTCGCCGATCGCCTCGCCTATTTCAAGGTGCCCGCCCGGTGGCGGATCACTTCGGACGTGCTGCCGCGCAACGCGACCGGTAAAGTCACCAGGCGCGAGCTCGCGATCTAAGAGGGGTCACACAATGTTCGACAGCATCATCAAGGGTGCCCGTTGGTTCGACGGCACCGGTGCCCCATCCGCGGTTCGTCACCTCGGCATCACCGACGGCAGGATCGCCGAGATCTCGGCGACCCCGCTCGACGAGACCGGCTGCTCCCGCGTCGTGGACGCGACCGGCAAATGGGTGATCCCCGGCATCATCGACATCCACACCCACTACGACGTCGAAGTCCTGCTCGACCCGTCGCTGTCGGAGTCGGTGCGTCACGGCGTCACCACCGTGCTGCTCGGTTCGTGTTCGCTCTCGACCGTGCACGTAGACGGCGAGACCGCGGGCGACCTGTTCGGCAGGGTCGAGGCCATCCCGCGTCAGTACGTGGTCGGCGCGATGAACGACGTCCAGACCTGGAGTACCGCAGGCGAATACGTTGACGCGCTCGAACAGTTGCCGCTCGGGCCCAACCTGGCCGGCTTCATCGGCCACTCCGATATCCGGGCCGCGGTGATGGGGCTGGACCGCTCCACCCGCAAGGACGTGAAACCGTCCGAGGAGGAGCTGGCCGAGATCGAGCGCATGCTCGCCGACGCGCTCGACGTCGGCTTCGTCGGAATGTCTTCGCAGCAGCTGCTTTTCGACAAGCTCGACGGCGAGACCTGCCGTTCGCGGACGCTGCCGTCCACCTACGCCAAGAGCAAGGAACGCCACCGGCTCAACACGATCCTGCGCAAGCGCGGTCGCGCGTTGCAGGGCGGACCCGACATCACCAACCCCAAGAGCCTGGTGTCGATGGCGGTGTCGAGCATCGGTCTGTGGCGTAACGCGCTCAAGGTGAGCCTGCTGTCGGCGGCCGATGTGAAGGCGGTGCCGGGCGCGTCCAAGATGTTCCCCGCCGTCGGCAAGATCATCAACGGGCTCGACGGCAACTTCCGCTGGCAGCATCTGCCGGTGCCGTTCGAGGTGTACTCCGACGGCATCTCGCTGCCGGTGTTCGAGGAGTTCGGCTCCGGCGCGGCGGCTTTGCACCTGTCCGACCACATCGACGAGCAGCGTCACCTCATGCAGGACGAGCAGTACCGCCGCACGTTCCGCAAGGACTACGACAACAAGTACGGTCCGCGCGCGTGGCACCGCGATTTCTTCGACGCCGACATCGTCGAATGCCCCGACGAGACCGTCATCGGCAAGACCTTCGGTGAAGTCGGTGTCGACCGTGGTGGTCTGCATCCGGTCGACGCGTTCCTCGACCTCGTCGTCGAACACGGCGACAAACTGCGCTGGCGCACCACCATCTCCAACCACCGACCCGAGGTGGCCGACGTCCTGGCCGCCGACCCGTCGGTCCAGCTCGGCTTCTCCGACGCGGGCGCGCACCTGCGCAATATGGCCTTCTACAACTTCGGTCTGCGCCTGCTTCGCCGCGTCAACGACGCCGCGACCAGCGACAAGCCGTTCATGACGGTCGAGCACGCGGTGCACCGCCTCACCGGCGAACTGGCCGACTGGTACGGCCTGGACACCGGCCACCTGCGCGTGGGTGATCGCGCCGACGCGGTCGTCATCGATCCCGCCCATCTCGACGAAACCCTGGACGCCTACGCGGAGAGCCCCCTCGCCATCTTCGGCAACCTCTCGCGCATGGTCAACCGCAACGACGACACGGTCACCGCGGTCTTCGTCAACGGCCGCTACGTCTTCGGCGAGGGCGAAGCGGATCCCGTGCTCGGCACCGAACGAGTGGGAGCCTTCCTGCGCGCCGAGTAGGTGAGCCCGGTGCGCACCGGCCCCGCACCGATCTGCCACCCTCAGCTGACGACCGGACGGGGGGGGGGCCGCCCCCGCGCGGGGCCGCGCCCCCCCCCCCCACACAAAAGGGCCGCCTGGAAGATGATGTGGGCGAACAGATGGACGAGGGGCTGCGGCCGGGGGCCCCCCCCCCCCCCCCCCCTCGCCCCCCCCCCCCCGCCCGCGCCGCGGGCCCCCCCCCCGGCGCCGCGGCCCCCCCCGCCCGAACACCAGGACATCAGCGAGAGGACTCGATATGTCGGACGCGAAACGGATCACCTGGGGTAAACCGCGTCATCCCACCGACGCCGACCGCGACGCCCTCCGCGAGGACCTGCTCGCCAAGGCGCGCGCCGTGCGCGGTGACGGCTGGGCCGGCCACCGCACCGAATGGCCCGCCGGTCAGGTGGCTGTCGTCGCCTATGTGCTGGGCGACGCCGAGGTCCTCGCCGAACTCGAGGAGAACGAGAGCACCGTCCTGAGCCGCTACGCCGCCGACCTGTTCGGCTTCGTCGGCGGCCGCAAGGACAATGAGAAGGGTCTCGTCGACACCCAGGCCTGGTTCGACGCGGTGCGCAAAGCCCTCGGTAAACCCGCGTCGTGATCACCTGGTCGGCGATCGACCGACCAGGTGGGCTAGGTGCGGAGCACGCATTCCGTGCGTGAGTAGATGGTCGGGACACATTCGTTGCAGTGCGTGCACAGGGAACGGGTCGTCGCGTCGGTGTGCCAGCGGCGGATCAGGTCCGGTTCACGCAGCAGGGCCCGGCCCATGGCGACGAAATCGAAGCCTTCGTCGATGGCCTGCTGTGCGGTCGGGCGGTCGGTGATGCCGCCGAGCAGGATGATCGGCAGCGTCAGCTCCTCGCGGAACCGGCGCGCCTTGTCGGCGAGATAGGCCGGGCGGTAAGGATATTCGCGCAGAAAGCCCTTGCCGACGAGCTGGAATCCCCACCGCGTCGGCACCGGCAGCGTCTTCGCGAAGTTCTTGCGCGGCGCGTCACCGCGGAAGATCGCCATCGGATTGAGCAGGGAGCTGCCCGCGGTGAGTTCGAGGGCGTCGATCGCGCCGTCGTCCTGCAACCAGGTCGCCACCTGCAGCGACTCCTCGATCGAGAACCCGCCTCGCACACCGTCTTCCATGGTGAGCTTGGCCGTCACGGCCATCGTGTCGCCGACGGCGTCACGCACGGCTTTCACCAGTTCCCTGGCCACGCGCGCCCGGTTGACCAGCGACCCGCCGTAATCGTCCTTGCGCCGATTGAGTATCGGACTCAGGAACGCGCTCGCCAGATAGTTGTGCCCGAGATGCACCTCGACGGCGTCGAACCCGGACTCGCGCGCGAATCGCGCCGCCCGCGCGTGCGCCGCGACGACCTCGGCGATCCCGAGCGCGTCCGGCACCTTGGTGAAGCGCATCCCGAGCGGATTGAACATCCGGCTCGGCGCCAGCGCGGGCGCCTGATTCGACTTGGCGTTCGCGACCGGTCCGGCGTGCCCCAGTTGTGCGCTCACCGCCGCGCCCTCGGCGTGCACCGCGTCGGTGAGCCCGCGCAGGCCGGGCACCGCCTCCTCGCGCATCCAGATCTGGTGCCGGTCGGTACGCCCACCCGGCGCGACCGCGCAGTAGGCGACCGTCGTCATCCCCACCCCGCCTTCGGCGACCTCCCGGTGGAACTCCACCAGGTCGTCGGTGACGAGTGCGTCCGGTGTCCGCCCCTCGAACGTGGCAGCCTTGATCACCCGGTTACGCAGGGTGAGCGGACCGAGAGTGGCGGGTGCGAGGACATCGCTCATGCGCAAAAGTGAAACACGTTACAGTCCTGCGGGCAATGGGGGATCTCCCGCTGAGTGGGCCGAAACGATGCCGGCCCGCCTGCGTGGAAAGCGGGCGGGCCGGCGAAACGGGCGATCGCGGCGCCCACCGCGAACTACCAGCGGTCGGGCGTGACCGGGGCGTCCCAGGCCTTCGCGAAGCGGGTCTTGTCCTTGGTGTCCACTTCCTTGCGGCGGTAGACGATATAGGGGCGGGTGAGGTAGCCGATGGGGGCGCTGAACATGTGGACCAGCCGGGTGTAGGGCCAGGCCGCGACCAGAACGAGAACGACGAGGCCGTGGAGCTGGAAGGTCCACGGAACGCCGACCATCAGGCCGGGTTCGGGGTTGATCGAGAACAGGCTGCGGAACCACGGCGACACCGTGGTGCGGTAGTTGTAGGTGCCCCACAGCAGGTTGGAACCCCAGGTGTTGAGCAGTCCGGTGACCAGGGCCAGGGTCAGCAGCGTGTACATCATGACGTCGTTGCGGCTGGTGTTCTTGCGCACGGCGGGAATCGCGATGCGGCGATAGCACAGGATGGCCACGCCGAGCACGACCATCAGGCCCGCGATCGACCCCGCGCCGACCGCGACGATGTGGTACGCGTGCTCGGAGATGCCGATCGCCGAGGTCCAGGACTCGGGAATCAGCAGACCCATCACATGTCCGCCGAACACCCCGAGCATGCCGAAGTGGAACAGCGGGCTGCCCAGTTGCAGCAGCTTGGACTCATAGATCTGCGAGGACCGGGTGGTCCAGCCGAACTGGTCGAAGCGGTAGCGCCAGACATGGCCCAGCACAAAGGACGTCGCCGCGATGTAGGGCAGGATCAGCCACAGGCCTTCGGGCAGGGGGATGGTTGCGTTCATCGGCGGCCTTCTGTTGCTTCGAAGAGGGCGGGGTCCATGGCGTACGGCTCGAGGCCGACCTCTTCCTCGGGCGGACCCTGGGCGGCGAGTTCGGCGATGCGCCTGCGGTCGGCGGTGGTCACCGGGGGCAAGGTGGTGAGGACCGCGCCGAGGACGCCGCTGTAGGGAGAGTTGTTGTCGCCCAGCGACAGTCGCAGCAACTCCATCACCGGCACGTGCTCGCCGAGCAGACGTTCGCCGCCGATCGGGTCGATGGTGGCGGCGAATTCCAGCAGCACCGGCAGGTGGTCGGGCAGTTCCTCGTCGCCCAGTTCCACTCCCGCCTGGCGATAGGCGTGCTTGAACCGCAGCAACGCCATGCCGCGTTTGCGGGTGTCGCCGAAGGCATAGAACGTCAAGTGCAGGCTGGCGCGGCGGCGCATGTCGAAGGTCTCGACATAGCTCTGTGCCACCTCGATCGCCGGGGTGTCGCGCAGGTAGGCGAAGATCTCGGCGAAGTGCGCCCGCACCTCCTCGGGCAATCGCGCCGCGGCTTCGGACAACTGGTCGAGCATGGCCAGTGTCTGCTCGCCGGGGTAGTCGAGCAGGAACGCGGCCAGCCGCCACACGACCAGGCGGTCGTGCTCGGCCATCTCGGTAACCGGTTGGGGCCGTTTGCGAATCGACAGCAGACTCATGGCGCGACACCGCTCACGGGGGAGTCGGCGACGGCAGCGCCATTGCTGCCGTTGCCGTTACCGGCGCCGTTGCCGGTCTTCTCGTTGCCGTTCGCGCTCGGCAGGAGTCCGCTGGTGCTGCGCCCGTCCCAGTTGAGCAGGTTGATCCGGCCCGACTTCTCTTCCGGCGCAGCCTGGTTGACGTCGGAGAGCGAGAACTTCTCGACGACCTGATCGAACGCGGTCATACCCGGTCCGCCGTCGGTATCGAGACTGCACCCGGTGGCCAGCGAATCCAGTTCGTGCGCCTTGGACGTCGCGCCCATCGGGATCACGTACCGGTGCTCGTACTTGGCGATGGCGAGCAGCCGGTACATGGCCTCGATCTCCTCGGGCTCCAGCCCGATCGACGGCGCGATGTGGGCCTCGGGCTCCTCGCCCAGGTTGACCGAACGCATGAACGCCCGCATCCCGGCCAGCCGCTGCAACGAGGACCGCACCGGCCCGATCTCCCCGGCGGTGAACAGCTCGGCGAGGTATTCGAGCGGGATGCGCAGTGCGTCGATGGCGCCGAACAGGTTGCGCACGTCCTCGCCGTCATGACCGGTCTCGGCGAGCACATCGACGACCGGCGACAGCGGCGGCACATACCAAACCATCGGCATGGTGCGGTATTCCGGGTGCAGCGGCAGCGCCAGCTGGTAGTCGACGATCAGCTTGTAGACCGGCGAATCCTGGGCGGCCTGAATCCATTCCGGCGAGATGCCCGCCTTCTCGGCCTCGGCGATCACGCGCTCGTCATGCGGGTTGAGGAACACGCCGAGCTGTGAGGTGTAGAGGTCCTGCGGATCGGTGACCTGGGCCGCTTCGAGCACCGCGTCGGCGTCGTAGAGCATCACGCCGATGTAGCGCAGCCGTCCGACACAGGTTTCCGAGCACACGGTCGGGATGCCTACCTCCACGCGCGGGTAGCAGAAGGTGCATTTCTCCGCCTTGCCCGTCTTGTGATTGAAGTAGATCTTCTTGTACGGGCAGCCGGTGATGCACTGGCGCCAACCACGGCACTTGTCCTGGTCGACGAGCACGATGCCGTCTTCCTCGCGCTTGTAGATCGCGCCGGAGGGGCACGACGCGGCGCACGAAGGGTTCAGGCAGTGCTCGCAGATGCGCGGCAGGTAGAACATGAAGGTCTCTTCGAACTCCAGTTTCACCTTGGTCTCGAGCTTGCCGAGGATAGGGTCCTTGCCGACCTGCTCGGGACCCGAACCCAGGTCGTCGTCCCAGTTCGCGCCCCAGGTGACCTTGGTGTCCTCCCCGGTGATCAGCGACTTGGGCCGCGCCACCGGGGTGGTGTCCATGGGCGGCGACGACAGCAGGTTGTCGTAGTCGTAGCTCCACGGCTCGTAGTAGTCGGCGACCGTGGGCAGATCCGGGTTGGCGAAGATGTTCATCAGGCGCTTGAACCGCGAGCCCGACTTCAGGGTCAGCTTGCCGCGCTTGTTGAGCGTCCAGCCACCCTTCCACTTCTCCTGGTCCTCGTACTGGCGCGGATACCCCTGCCCCGGCCGGGTTTCCACATTGTTGAACCAGACGTACTCGGTGCCGCCACGGTTGGTCCAGGCCTGCTTGCAGGTGACCGAGCAGGTGTGGCAGCCGATGCACTTGTCCAGGTTCATGACCATGGCGAGCTGTGCCATTACGCGCATGTCAGTACTCCACGTTCTGGTTGCGGCGGCGAATGGTGGTGACTTCGTCACGCTGGTTACCGGTCGGGCCGTGGTAGTTGAGGGCGAAGGACTGCTGGGCGTAGCCGCCGATCAGGTGCGAGGGCTTGATCAGCACCCGGGTGAGCGCGTTGTGGATACCGCCGCGCTTGCCCTTGGCTTCCTTGGTGGTGTCCTCGGCGCCTTCGATGCGCGGCACGTCGACCGCGCGGTCCTGGGCGTGGTACATGAAGACCGTGCCTTCGGGCATGCGGTGCGAGACGATCGCCCGGGCCACGACGACGCCGTTGCGGTTGATCGCCTCGATCCAGTCGTTGTCGGCCACCCCGATCTTCTTGGCGTCGACATCCGACATCCAGATCGTCTGACCGCCGCGCGAGAGCGTGAGCATGTGCAGGTTGTCCTGGTAGGCGGAGTGGATCGACCACTTGGAGTGCGGTGTCAGGTACCGCACCGTCAGGCCGTTGCCGCTCACATTGCCGATGCTCGGCTCCGCGAACAGCGCCGACATGTCGAGGGGTGGACGGAAGATCGGCAGTTGCTCGCCGAGTTCGATCATCCAGTCGTGGTCGAGGTAGAAGTGCTGGCGACCGGTGAGGGTGTGCCACGGCTTGAGCCGCTCGACATTGATGGTGAACGGCGAGTACCGGCGTCCACCGGATTCCGAGCCCGACCATTCCGCCGAGGTGATCACCGGGACCGGACGAGCCTGGGTGTCGGCGAAGGTGATCCGCTTGCCCTCGGCCTCTTTCGCCAGGTCGACCAGCTCGGTGCCGGTACGCCGCTCGAGCGCCTCGAACCCTTCGACCGCCAGGCGGCCGTTGGTGGTGCCCGACAGCGACAGGATGGCCTCGGCGGCGTGGGTGTCCTTGGCCAGCGAGGGCCTGCCCGCGGCGATGCCGGAGACGATGGTGCCGTTCTGCCCGGCCAGGTACGCCACTTCTTCCTCGGGGAAGGTGGTGACGCCCTTGGTCGTCAGACCCAGCTTCTCCACCAGCGGTCCGAGCGCGGCCAGCTTCTCCGCGATCTTGGTGTAGTCGCGTTCGATCTCCACGATCTTGGGCATGGTCTTGCCCGGAATCGGCTCGCACTCACCGGCTTTCCAGTCCAGCACCTTGCCGCCTGCCTGCGCCAGCGCATCGGGGGAGTCGTGCTGCAACGGCACGGCGACGATGTCCTTGCGGGTGCCCAGGTGCTTCTCGGCCAGCCAGGAGAAGCCGCGCGCGATCCGGTGGAACGCCTCGAAGTCGGTCTTGGCCTCCCACGGCGGGGAGATGGCGGGGGAGAACGCGTGCACGAACGGGTGCATGTCGGTCGACGACAGATCGTGCTTCTCGTACCAGGTGGCGGCGGGGAGCACGATGTCGGCGAACAGCGTGGTGCTGGTCATCCGGAAGTCCAGTGCGAGGAGCAGATCCAGTTTGCCCTCGGCGCCTTCCTCGCGCCATTCCAGTTCCTGTGGGCGTACTCCGGTCGCATCGGTGGTCTGCAGATTGGAGCCACAGCCGAGCAGATGCTTCTGGAAGTACTCGTTGCCCTTGCCCGAGGAGCCGAGCAGGTTCGCCCGCCACACGGTGAGCACACGCGGGAAGTTCTCGGGGGCGTCGGGGTCTTCGCAGGCGAAGCGCAGGTCGCCGGACTTCAACCCGTCGACGACGTGCTCGGCCGGGGTCTTGCCGGCTTCGGCGGCCTCGTCGGCCAGGTCCAGCGGGTTGCGGTTGAACGTCGGGTAGCTGGGCATCCAGCCGAGACGACTCGCCAGAGCGATGTTGTCGGCGGCGGTGCGACCGGCGAACTTGCCCTTGCCCAGCGGCGATGCGAACGAGTCCGAGGTGAACGGGTCGTAGCGCCACTGATCATTGGTGAGGTACCAGAACACGGTGCCCTGCATCTGACGCGGCGGGCGCTGCCAGTCACTCGCCGAAGCCAGAGTGGCCCAACCGGTGACGGGACGGCATTTCTCCTGGCCGACGTAGTGGGCCCAGCCACCACCGTTCTTGCCCTGACAGCCGGTGAGCAGCGTGAGGGTGAAGAAGGCGCGGTAGATCTGATCGGAGTGGAACCAGTGGTTGGTGCCCGCGCCCATCAGGATCATCGAGCGACCGCCGGAACGTTCCGCGTTGTCGGCGAATTCGCGTCCGATGCGGGCGGCCTGCACGGCGGGAACGCCGGTGATGGCCTCCTGCCAGGCCGGGGTGTAGGGCGACTCGGCGTCGTCATACCCCTTCGCCCACTCGCCCGGGAGACCGTCGCGGCCGACACCGTACTGGGCGAGCAACAGGTCGAAGACCGTGGTAACGCGCTTGCCCGCAACGATCTTCGTCGGAACACCACGGATGATCGACCCGGCGACGTCGGTGTCGAAACGCGGCAGCGCGATGGTGGCCGGCGCGTCGTCGGAGTGACCGAGCAGGGTGAGCAGCGGGTCGACACCCTCGAGGTCGAGGTTCCACTTGCCCGCGTCGCCCTCGCCGAAGCGGTGGCCCAGCGACCCGTTGGGCACCACCGGGTTGCCCGCCTGGTCGAGCAGGACCGGCTTGTGTTCGACGCCTTCGCCGGTGTGGCCGAGATCGGCCGCGGTGAGGAACTTGCCGGGAAGGGCGCCGCCCTGATCGGCCGCCTCGTCGAGGCAGATCAGGTACGGCAGATCGGTGAAGGACTTGATGTAGTCGGTGAACATCGGAGTCTGCTTCTCGATGAAGAACTCCTTGAGCACCACGTGGCCCATCGACATCGCCAGCGCGGCATCGGTACCGGGGCGCGCGGCCACCCATTCGTCGGCGAACTTGGTGTTGTCGGCGTAGTCGGGGGAGACCACCACGACCTTCTGGCCGCGGTAGCGCGCCTCGGTCATGTAGTGCGCGTCGGGGGTGCGGGTCACCGGGACGTTGGAGCCCCACATGATGAGGTAGCCCGCGTCGAACCAGTCGGCCGACTCCGGCACGTCGGTCTGGTCACCGAACACCTGCGGCGAGGCCACCGGCAGGTCGGCGTACCAGTCGTAGAACGACAGCATGTAGCCGCCGATCAGCGAGACGAAGCGGGCGCCGGTGGCGTGGCTGACCATCGACATCGCCGGGATCGGCGAGAAGCCGGCCACCCGGTCGGGGCCGTACTGCTTGATCGTGTAAACATGCGCGGCGGCGGCGATTTCGGCGGCTTCCCACCATTCGGCACGGACGAAACCGCCCTTACCGCGCGCGGTCTTGTAAGCCTTGGCCTTGGCCGGGTCCTCGACGATGGACTCCCACGCCAGCACCGGGTCCTTGAGCTCGGCCTTGGCCTTGCGGTACAGGTCGAGCAGCGTGCCGCGCACATATGGGTAGCGCACGCGGGCCGGGGAGTAGGTGTACCAGGAGAACGACGCACCGCGGGGGCAGCCGCGCGGCTCGTACTCGGGCTTGTCCGAACCCACCGACGGGTAGTCGGTCTGCTGGGACTCCCAGGTGATCACGCCGTCCTTGACGTAGATCTTCCAGGAGCACGAGCCGGTGCAGTTCACGCCGTGGGTGGAGCGCACCACCTTGTCGTGCGACCAGCGGTCGCGGTAGAACTCGTCGGCATCGCGGCCACCGACCTTGTAGACGGACCGGTTGTCGGGCGAGACCTCGCCCCGCTGGAAATACTTACCGAGGTTCAGCAATGTGTCGCCGAAATCGGCGGGCGACGGACCTTGCGTGCGCGAATTAACCACGACGCCCCCTTCGAGCTGTGAAATCGGGCTGTTGGGGGAAACTGTAAGGAGGCGGACTCCTTCGGCAAAACGAACTTTTCACATCCGGATTCGGGCCCCGGTGAGCTGTGAGGTCGGCGAAATGTCGTGGTCACGGGGGAGGTTCGCGACGACGCCCGCGATCGGGGGCTCACCAGGGTGAACGAGCCGCGAGCTGGCAGAACGCGGCGATCGGGGGGTCCGTCGCCGGGCCGGCGGTGATGCTTCGGAAACGACTGGTTCTCCCGCGGTTTACATTTGTTTACACACCCGGTGTGCCCGCTGAACAGCGCTGATGTGACGCCACACACAACTATGGTCGGGTCGAGTCCGAGTCGACGCGGCGCTCGAGTCGGTCGACGGTGGCGGCCGGGTCCACTGATTCCGGGCGAGCGCCGTGCTCCGCGGGAGGCGCTTGCGGGTCGATCCGCGGTGAACCGGGCCGATCGGTCGGCCCCGGGGTGTCCGCGGGGTGGGGATCGCGACGGTCGTGGTCGAGCGGTGCGGAATCTTATAGCACTGCTGAACGGAACGAATTGGAATCCTTTTAATTCGGTTCAGCACACCACATTTCGTGACCGCGCACACAGTTGCCCAGCGGTAACTACCCAAATGACGGGGCGCCAATATAAAGAAACGGCATCTTTTCCGGTCGGCGGTTGGCTCGAGGTTGAATAGTCATCCAGGATGAGCCCGTGCAGACAGGGAGGGTTGGGGTGATACCGAAGCCATCGTTCGACGGGCCTGACGGGCCGCCGAAACCGCCGACGCTCGGCGGGTTGCTGCGGCGACTTCGCGACGATCGGCGGATTTCGAGGGAAAAGCTCGCCTTCGCGGCGGGGGTCAGCTCCAGTTACATCACCCATTTGGAGAGTGGGGACCGGGACCGGCCCACGCACGCCGTGATCGAGGCGCTCGTGCGCTACCTCCACCGGATCGCGCCGGTGACCGATATCGAACGCAGACATCTTTTCGATCTTGCCGGGCTCGCCCCGGTCGACAACCCGACCGTCGAGGATCTGCGCGCCGAGATCAGCACCGAGATGCGCCGCACATTGGCGCTGCAGGAACCGGATCTGGCGGCTTACGTCGACACGCGCTGGAACGTACTGGCGGTCAACGAATCCTACGACCGCGCGTTTCCCGGGCTGGTCGAGGACGTCAATATTCTGCGCTGGTTCTTCGGTAACCCGTTGTCGCGCAAAGTAATGGTCGAATGGGAGACGGAGTCCACGCTCACCGTGCACTGGCTGCGCGGTCTGATCGGCCAGCAGGGCGGCGGTGACTGGGCCACCGAATTGCTCGACGAATTGGCGCAGTATCGCGACTTCCGCCGCATCTGGGACGACGGCGACACCGTCTACGGCCGCGAGCACACCGCGATGCGGCTGTGCGATCTGCACACCGGCGAGAACTACACCGTCGACGTCCAGCTGTTCCGGCTCGACTCCGTCGCCTACCCCGGCCGCATCCAGTACTACCTGGGCGTTCGCGGTCCCGACCGTTAGATCCCGGCGACCGCCACCGGCTCGACGGCGTACGGGGTGCAGGCCGTGACCAGTCCGGCCAGCGCCGCGGCGACCTGCTCGGGATGGGTCAGCGCGCAGCCGTGTCCCGCGCCGGCCACCGTGCGTACCTCGCTCGCTCCCGACAGCCCGTCGGCCAGCCGCGCGCACTTGTCCGCGGTGCTGCTGTCATCGTGTTCGCCGCGCAGCACGAGCGCGGGCACGGTGATCTCACCGAGCCGCCCATGCACCGAATCGCGGCCGATCAGGCAGTCGGCCGCCGGGCGAATGGCGCTGCGATCGCCGGCCAGCCAGCGGGTGATCCAGGTCTGCCAGATCTGCGCATCGGTGCCGCCGATCAATCGTGGCGCGAGGTCTTCGGCCAGCGGCCGCAATGCGCCCGTGCCGCACCATTCGTCGAAGAAGTTCTCGTAATAGGTTTCGTCGTCCCTGGTGCACGCGTCGGCCTCGGTATCGAGCAGTGCCAGTCCGGTGACGCGTTCGGGAGCGAGCAGTGCCATTCGCAATGCCGTGTAACCGCCCTGGCTCATGCCGCCGACAATCGCGTGCTCGATGCCGAGCGCGTCGAGTACCCGCAGGCCGTCGGTGGCCAGATCCCAGTAATCGAAGCGCGGGTTGTCGCCGTATCCGGTGCGGCCGTGACCCCGGGCGTCCCAGGCGACGACATTGATATCGGTGTGCGCCAAGACTTTCCGGATCGGGTCGAACATGGATTCGTCCATGAGGAATCCATGGGCCAGCAGCAGCGTCGGACCGTGGACGGCATCGGTGCGGAAATGGACGTTCACAGAATCGGAGTGTACGAAGGGCATTGTCGAAACATACAAGCCAACCGGTCGATTTCGCCCGGTTGCGGACTGAATGCGGTACTCCCGTCTGGGGTACTGCCGGTCCTGTGAATTCACTGGCGAGTGTATGTACCTCACCGGGGACAAATATTTGTGCGCGCCCTGTGGACATGTGTGTTCATGACCGATTGGATAGGGGGCGTACCGATATTCGGCTCGAATCGGAAAATGGGGATTTTGATGAGGGTGACGGAGCAGGGGCTGGACGCCCATATAAGTCTGGCCGCCGCGGGCGACAGTGTCTCGGCGACATTCGCGGTCTGCGACGCGGAGGGCAGGGCGATCTGGTACGGCCCGTTCATCGACGCCGACGCCGACCATCCGCGCGGTGACCAACTCACGGCCGCAATGGGGGCCGCGGGCCGCGCGATCTGGCTCGCGGGCCGAGCACGCGAGGACACCGGGGTGGAGAAGGTGACGTTGCACCTGGCGGTCAGCGAAGAGGGGCTCGACGCCATCACCCTGGCCTGCACCGCGTCGATGGCCGGGCTCGCACTGGATCTGGTTGTCACCGACGACAATCCGGCACTGGACTGGTGCCAGGCGTTCGGCAGGCTCGACTGGTCGTCGGGACCGTTGACGGGTCTGGTCGATCCGGAAATGCCACAGACTGTTCCGGCACTCCGGGCGATCACCGGCGGCCTCGACCAGCAGACCGAACCACAGGAAAGGCTCGTCATGCAGGAACTAGCACTCGATCCCTCGATGGAACTGCGCTCGGCACTGGAAAGTCTGCTGCTGCACGACGCTATCGGCATGGACGCCAAGATGCGCCACGCCATCGCCGCCGTCGTCCACCTCGCCGTCGACACCCCCCACGGCCCGCCCGAGGACGCGGAGGAATTCCTCGGCCGCCTCGACGCCTCCTGGCTGGTCGCGGCCTGGCTCGGCCACGACACCGAACTCTCCCTCATCGCCACCCTCGCCGCGGGCGAGATTCCCGCCCTGTCCTGGTGCGAACTGATGTTCACCACCACGCTGGCACCGTGGTCGACGAGCCCGGTCGCGGTCCACGCACGACGGGTGTTCGGGGCGGTGCAGCGGGGGACGTTAGGGGCAGTCCGGGCTCAGGTCGGCTGACAAGCGCTGGGAGTCAGCGTTCGACAACCGTGACGCCGAGCTCGCGCAGGCGGTGGCAGATTTCCGGCGGGAACAACGCTCTGGGATAGACCAGTGCGGTCTTGCCGTAGTTCAGGACCGCGCAGTCCGCGCGCACGACGACCTTGGTGACGATCGAATACGGCGCGCGCAGCAGGAACGTTGCCCCGCCCAGGACGGCTGCGTCGGTGCCGAACTGTGCCGCGAGGCCACTCGCGACGGGCAACAGTCCCTGATACTGGCGCAAGGCGTTCTCCGACGGTCGACGCATCCAGAACCGGACCGTCAGCCCGAAGAGCAACGCGATGACCAGTGCCGACAGCGCACCGGGGATGCCGAATTCCAGTGCGCCGAACGCACCGGCCTCGACCAGCAGCAGGACGGTGGCGAGCTGCCCCGAGGCCCGGCGCCACGGCTCGAGGCGTCGCGCGATGGTGAGACGGCGGGCGGTGTCGGCCGCGATCACCGTGTGCACCTGGGGTTGTGGGAGCCGAGGGAACGGCGGCAGCGCAGACGGGCGGGGCGAGGGCTCGGTGGCGATGAGCAGGCGCAACTGCGTGAGCGGAGCGTCAGGGAACAGCGGCCGAGGCAGTGCGAGATGCCGATTGTCGAAACTCAGGGTGACGACTCGGCGGGTGGCTCGGACGGTGCGAATGCGGTCGTACCCGATCCGGGTGCGCGAGGAGCCCTCGGCCAAGTCGAGCGCGTCGTCACCGAGCGCGATAGCGCAACTGCCGGTCGTGACATCGGACCGGGACAGGCTCCGGAACTGGCGACGGAGCGAGAAGTACATGACGACGAGCACGTACGCGACGACCACACTCTGGAGCACCAGGATCGATGCCAGGGGGAGGCCGATCCAGAGCAGCGCGATGGTGCTCGTCGGCACTGCGATCGCGAGGACGATCCCGATGTACCGTGGCGCCGCCCGCAGCGCGTTGTGCCGGGCCAGTTGTGCGGCTGTGCCGGGTGTCAGCGCGAAGATCGCGTCCGGGGCGTCCAGTCCCGGGATCTCAGGGGCGAGCTGGGTGAAGGGGTCGACGTCGGTCTGTGCGACGGTCGGCGGCATCGTCGGGACAAAGGCTGGTGCCGGCGGATCTGTCTGCTGCGGGGCGGGTTCGAGGCTTGGCCCCTGGTCGTTCATGGAAGCAGACTAGTGGGTCGGTAACTACGGATCTATGTCAGCGAAGGAACTCACCCAGCGGTGGGGCGGGCGTGGGGGGTTGGGTTCGTCGGGGCGGTGTACGCCGACGACTTGCCAGCCCGCGGTGACGGCGGCGTCGAGTTCGTCCGGGTGGTCGGAGAGGAACAGGATGTCCGATGGGGGGACGCCGATCCGGTCGGCGATGGATTCGTAGGAGGCGGGTTCGCGTTTGGGGCCCGCGGTCACCAGGTCGAAGTGGTCGGTGATGAGGTCGGACAGATCGCCGGCGTCGGCGAAGGTGAACCAATCGCGTTGGTTGCGTTCGGACCCCGAGGAGTACACGAAAAGCTGGAAGCCGTTGGCGTGCCAGGCTTTCAGGACAGGTGCCACGTCGTCGAAGAAGCGGCCGTGCAGGGCGCCCGCACGGAATCCCTGGGCGCAGATCGCGCCCTGTGCTGTCTTGAGCGGCTCGGCTTTGACGTCGGATTCCAGCCAGCCGCGCAGGATCTCGGCGACGCGGTCGGGGCCGGCAGCGGGCTCACCGGCGAGCTCGCGGGTCGCGGTGAGCACCGAATCCGCTGTGCCGTCGGTGTTCTCGGACAGCCAGGTGGTCAGGTGGGCGGAGGTGTAGCCGTAGAGGTCGGTGCGGACCGCGTCGGTGGGGCTGGTGGTGCCCTCGATGTCGAGGACGATCGCGCGGGTCACCCGAGCAGTTCGTCGAGCGTCGGGAAGCCCGCGCTGATCTTGTCGCCGGTGAAGTCGCCGACCCAGCCGTCGGCCTCCTCGAAGAAGCGGATGGCGATGAAGTCGGGGGTGGTGCCCATGTCGAACCAGTGCAGCGTGCCCGCGGGGACGGAGAGCAGGTCGCCCGCTTCGCAGACCGTCGCGAGCACCGCGTCACCCACGTGCAGGTAGAAGCAGCCGCGGCCCGCGGCGAAGAAGCGCACCTCGTCCTCGGCGTGGCGGTGCTCGTCGAGGAACTTCGCGCGCGCACCGGCGGCCGTGGCGGGCCACTCCGGGTTGTCGGCGTCCGGGTGGATGCGGGCGACGTCGATGTGCTGGTAACGGCCGGCGGCGTTGAGCTCGGCGATCTGCGGACCGTAGTGGGCGAGCAGGGTGTCGGAGTCCGTGGCGGCGGCGTCGGCGCGCACATCCCAGTGCGAGTACGCGATGCCGTGCTGGGCCAGCTCGGCGCCGATCTCGGTGGGGTCGGTGGTGCGCACCCGGACGTCGGCGGCGTTGTCGGCGGCCATCACTTGCAGCAGGGTCATGTCGGTCCGATCTCGAGGGGCGTGGCGTCGGTGCGTCCGGTGCGGGCGATCAACTCGCACAGGGCTTCCAGGCATTCGGCGCGATCGCGCGCCTGGGCAAGAGTGTCACCCCAGGTGGTGATCCCGTGCCCGGTGATGAACAGAATCGGTGGTGCGGCAGGGTTTTCGCGCAGGTAGGTGTCGATGTCGGCGCCGATCCGCGCCACATCCGGCCAGTTCGGGAACACTGGGATCACGACCGTCGATGGGTCTGCCAGCCCGAATCCTTTGAGCAGTTCGAAACCGCTGATCCGCACAGGGGTTACCGCGTCACCGGGGCGCGCGGCGGTGGTAGCCAGCGCGGTGGCGAACGGGGAGTGCACGTGCACGACCGCGCCGGCAGCGCGGGTGCGGTAGACGGCGGTGTGAATGCTGGTCTCCGCGGAGGGTTTCCGGCGCTGACCAGGGCGCGGGGTGGTATCGGCGATCGCGACGAGCACCGTGTCGTCCGCGCCCAGTTCACCTTTGGACAAACCGCTGGCGGTGATGAGCGCGTCCTCGCCCCCGCCCGGTTGGGCCGGGGCGATCCGCACCGAGATATTGCCCGCCGTGCCCGGCATCCACCCCCGCTGGTAGAGCTGGCGCGCGGTGGTGGCGATCGCCAGACCTTGTTCGGCGAAAGCCGGGTCCGCTGCCGGACCCGGCGCGCTGCCCGCGCCGGCGGGAATCGCCCGGCCCCGGTCATCGAACGAATCCGAATTGCGGTAGACGACACCGTGTTCGGTGACCACCGCGGTGACGAGGTCGGTGGGCGTCACGTCGAAAGCCGGATTGAACGCCGCGGTGTCGGCCGGCGCCGTCGCGACCCCACCGAACCCGGTCACCTCGGCGGCGGCCCGCTGTTCCACCACGATCTGCGCGCCGGTCGCCATCGCGGTATCGCGGGTGGACTCCGGCGCGACCACGATGAACGGGATGCCGTGGTGGCGGGCGGCCAGGGCCAGGGTGAAGGTGCCGATCTTGTTGGCGACGTCGCCGTTGGCGGTGATCCGGTCCGCGCCGACCAGCACGGCGTCGACCTGCCCGGTCGCCATCGCCCAGGCGGCGGCGGAGTCGATGGTCAGGCGATGCGGAATGCCCGCCTCGGCCAGTTCCCACGCGGTGAGGCGCGCGCCCTGCAGCAGCGGGCGGGTCTCGTCGACGATCACGTCCGCGACGGCGCCGCGCTCGTGCAGCACCCGCAACGCGCCGATCGCGGTCCCCACCGCGCTGGTGGCCAGGCGCCCGGTATTGCAGTGGGTGAGCAGGCGCAGGGGCCGCGCACCGCACAGGCGTTGCACCAGGTCGGCGGCGTGGGTGGCGGCGGCCAGGTTGACCCGTCCGTCCTCGGCGAGCATGTCGAGAGTCTCGGCCAGCACCGCGTCGGCGCCCTCGGCGATCCGGGCTCGCACCCGGTCGACCGCCCATGCCAGGTTGACAGCGGTCGGCCGGGCCGCGGCGATCCGGTCGGCCTCGGCCTGCACAGCGGCCACGTCGACCACGCCGCCGGCTCGACGACCCGCATCGCCGACCGGGTGACCCGGAGCGTCCACCGAGCCGCCGTGAGTGTGCGCCCTGGTGGCGATGACCACGCCGAACGCGCCCGCGATCCCGATCGCCGGAGCGCCGCGAATGGCGAGGGTGGTGATCGCCTCGATGATCTCGTCGACGGTGCGCAGGCGCAGTTCCCGCACCTCGTGCGGCAGTCCGCGCTGGTCGATGGTGACGAGCGCACCGTCGTCCCAGATCAGGGAACTGTCGTCCATCTCCTGCGTCCTGTCTGCGTGGCATTTTCCGGCTGGTAAACGGTATCCGACCTGGTCGCGACTCGATCCTCGGGGCCCCGCGCTGAGCGGCGCTCGTCGAATGAGTGGCGGTCCGTCATTCCGCGGCGTACTCGGCCTCGCGCTCCACCGCGTCGATCGTGCGCTGCGGGACCTGCACGGGGCCGGGCGTGTAGGTGATCGCACGCAGGCTCCCGGTATAGCGGAACGGTCCACGGCGTTCGCGTAGATCCCACGAGACCGGGCCGCGCGCGTCGACGCCGACGGAGATCCCGGTCCACGGCGCCATGCCCACCAGTTGCACCTGGTCGGTGAGCTCCGCGAGCGGCGTGCCGTCGACCTGGATGGTGAAGTCCCAGCGCAGACGCGGCTCGACGGTGGCTCGCACGGTGATCTCGCGCGTCCCGACGGGCAGCGGCACGCCCACCGACGTGTACCGCCCATAGCTGTTCACACCGAGCACTACTTCGCCGTCCTCGACGTAGAGCACGTACCCGCCGAGCGGGTCGCCGTGTGCGACGAGCACTCCCTCGTCGCCGGGCTGGAAGCCCTGCACGGGGCGCTGGTGAGTACCGGTCAGATCGGCGGTGATGGTGAAGTCGCGGTAGGCGATGAGGCGTTGGGAGCGGTAGCGCTCCAGGGTGGGGGTACCGGGCAGCAGCCGCACCGGAGCGGCGAAACGCGCTTCCTCCGGGCGACGGCGGAACAGGTCGGCGCGGGTCAGGAGCGGGAACACGGTGTTGGCCCACGCCGATTCGTCCCAGGCGGCGGCCAGTTCGGCGGCCTTGTCCGGGTACTGCGCCGAAAGATCGTGCAGCTCCGTGGGGTCGGCGCGCACGTCGAACAGCTGCCAGTTCGGGGCGTCGATGTCGGCGTCGGAGTCGTGCAGCGACAGCAGTTTCCAGCCGTCACGGTAGAAGCCGCGGTGACCGGTCATCTCCGAGTACTGCTCGGTGTGCCGCGTCGGGGCTGTCTGATCGCGCAACAGCTCGGCCGCGGAGATGCCGTCGAAGTCTTTGGCGGGCAGTCCGTTGCGGACAGAAGGACGGTCCAGGCCCGCCAACTCGAGCAGGGTCGGCGCGAGATCGGTGACGTAGGCGTATTCGTGGCGGATACCGGAGTCGGTGTCGGTGCGCGGCAACCCCTTCGGCCACGACACCACCAGCGGTACCCGCACCCCGCCCGCGAAGGTCTGGCCCTTGTAGAACCGGAACGGGGTGTTGGACGCCTGACCCCAGCCGCGCGGGTAGTGCACGCCCAGCTTCGCGGTGCCGATCAGGTCCTCGTCGTGCGGGACATCGCCCACCCAGTCGGGATCGTCGACATGGGCGAACTCGGCGAAATAGGAGCGCGTGCCCTCCGGTCCGCCCTCGGCGGTGCCGCCGTTGTCGGAGGTGAACACGATGATGGTGTTGTCGAGTTCGCCGAGGTCGTCGAGCAGGTCGACGATGCGACCCAGGCTCTGGTCGATGCTGTCGACCATGCCCGCGTACACCTCCATGTACTTGGCGTAGCGTCGCTGCTCGTCGGCCGAGAGCGAATCCCACTCCGCCGCTTCGTAACCCGGCTCGGTATTGCGCGGCTTCTGCTCGGTGCCCGGCGGGAACAAGCCCTGGGCCAGCTGTTCGGCGAAGCGTCGCCTGCGCAGTTCGTCCCAGCCCTGGTCGTAGCGACCCCGATACTTGGCCTGATCCTCGGCCTTGGCCTGCAGCGGCCCGTGCATCGCCACGTGCGCGAAGTACAGGAAGAACGGCTTCTCCGCGTCGTGCGCGCGCAGGTCCTTGATGTAGGACAGCGCCTTGTCGGTGAGATCGTCGGTGAGGTAGTAGCCCTGCGGGTACTCCTCCACATCGACCACCGAGCTGTCCGAGACCAGCTGGTTGGGATAGTAGAAGGAGTTCAGACCCTCCAAAGACCCGTAGTAGCGGTCGAATCCGCGCTGGGTCGGCCAGGAGTCCCGATGCGCCGACGGGTTCATCGTGGCGTCGCGCACCAGATGCCATTTACCCACCGCGTAGGTGGCGTATCCGTTGCCGCGCAGTATCTCCGGGAGCGTGAGCACATCGTCGGCCAGTTCCAGGCGCAGGCCGGGGTAGCCGGGGTCGGCGTTGGCGACGAAGCCGAATCCCGCACGGTGGGAATTGATGCCGGTCAGCAGCGCCGCGCGCGAGGGCGAGCACAGTGGCGTCGTGTGGTAGTTCGAGAGTCGAACACCGCGGGCCGCGAGACGGTCCAGGGTCGGCGTCTCGATCTCCGAACCGAACGGGCCGATATCGCTGTAACCCATGTCGTCCACGAGCACGACGACGATGTTCGGCGCACCGGCGGGCGCGGTGGGTGGATACGTCCAATCGGGGGTCGACTCCGCGGACGTGCGACCGGCCGAGCCGCCGAAGGACGCGTAACCGCGAGCATGGGGTGGAACAGGCATTCTGGCAGTAAAGGCGACGTATCCGCTGGTCACCAGGGTTATGTGCAGTGTGCGTGGAATCGGTGACCGGTCCGCCGCAACTTGTTAGCGTCACTGCCGTGCCCACGAATCAGCCACCCTGCTGCTGTTCGTGTCGCGTCCTGCGCGGCTGACGAACGCCCACGACGTTCGCGGCCGATCCGATGTGTTCCCTTTCCCGCGGTGCGCTGTGCACCCTCCTCGGCCCGCCACGCGGGTCGATGCGTCTTCGAGGATCTTCACGATGAGTTCAACGCCCAGTGGCTTCGGCCGCCGCAACTTCCTGCGCACCAGCGGCATCGCCGCCGCGGCCATCTTCGGCGGTGCCGCACTGGCGGCCTGCACCTCGGCGGTCTCGGAACAGAAGGCGGGCGGGGACGACGCGACACCGGTGCGCGGCGGCACCCTGAAGGTCGGCATCCGCGAGGACCTGGTGCCGGCGAACCTGCTCACCAACACCGCCGCGACCCCGGTCGTGATCGGCCTGGTCTACGAGTCGCTGATCCGCTACCCGAACGACAAGCTGGAACCGCAACCATTACTGGCCGAGTCGTGGCAGCTCGCCGCCGACGGCCGATCGCTGAGCCTGGACCTGCGCGACGACGTGAAGTTCCATTCCGGGCGTCCCTTCACCGCCAAGGACGTGGAGTTCTCGCTGCGCACCTACGCCGACGCCAAATGGTCGGCGCAGCTGCGTAGTTCGGCCGCTGCCGTCACCGGGTTCGACATCGTCTCGCCGACGCGGATCGTGTTGCAGCTCGCCCATCCGCTGAGCAATATCTACGACCTGCTCGACACCGTGCCGATCCTGGACAGTGAAACCGCGGACAAGCTCGGCACCGGCGACACCTACATCGGTACCGGCCCGTTCAAATATGTCGAGCGGGTGCCGAACTCGCAGTTGATCTTCGAGAAGAACCCGGACTACTGGATCCCCGAGCGTCCCTACCTCGACCGGGTCGAGGTGTCGATCATCCCCGACCCGAACGCACTGCTCAACGCGTTGAAGTCCGGTCAGATCGCCGCGGCGCGCGAGCTCGGTTACCGCGATGCCGAAAACCTCGGCAAGAGCGGCGGATACACGGTGCACGACCTCGAGGGCGCCGAGCTGCAAGCCTATGTCGGCGTCAATGTGACCGAACCCGCGCTGGCCGATATCCGGGTGCGCCAGGCCATCGCCTTCTCGCTCGACCGCGAACGCATCATCAACGAGGTGTTCCGCGGCGCGGGATATCCGCTGAACGTGCCGTGGCCCAAGAACTCGCCCGCCTTCGACGAATCCCGCAACACCAAGTACAACCGCGACGTCGGCAAGGCCAAGCAGCTCCTCGACCAGTCGGCCAGGCCGCCGAAGCTGCCGCTGACCTTCGCCCCCGGTTACGGCGAGGTCGCCCAGATCGTGCAGGCCAACCTCGCCGACGTGGGTATCGAGGTCGAACTCGACCCGGTCGACGCCGCCACCTTCGTCAAGCAGCTCACCGGCCAGCAGTTCCGTGGCCTGTGGGTCACCGACCATTCGTGGGCGCAGTTCGTCCCGTCGACTCTCACGGTGAGCGCCTACCCGTTCAACGCCCGCCGCAATGCCTCGCGCTACGAATCGCCCACCTACACCGCGGCCGCCGACACCGCATGGCAGCTGGCCCAGGGCACCGGGCCCGAAGCGGTGCGCGCGTACCAGGCCGTCACCGACCAGCTGCTCGAAGGACTGTTCCTGATCGAGATCGGCGTGCGTTTCCAGCAGTACTCCACCGTCAACAAGGTGCACGGTTTCGCCTGGACCAAGCGGCGTGAACCCGTCCTCACCGACACCTTCCTGTCATGACGCGCTACCTGCTGCACCGACTCCCCTCGGCGCTGCTGGTGCTGTTCGGCGCCTCGGTGCTGATCTTCCTGTTGCTGCGGCTGGTTCCGGGTGACCCCGCCACCATCCTGGCGGGCAACGACGCGACACCGCAGACCATCGCGGTGATCCGCCACCAGCTCGGCCTCGACCGATCGATCCCGGTGCAGTACCTGCAGTGGCTCGGCGACGTGTTCACCCTCGACCTCGGTCGCTCCTACATCATCGGCGGCGAGATCACCGACCTGGTCGGCCGCGGGCTCACCAACACGCTGGTGCTCACGGTGACCGCACTGCTGTTGGCCGTGCTGGTGAGTCTGGTCGTGTCGGTGGCGTCGGTGCTGTGGCCGAGCCGCTGGCTGAATACTGTGGTCGCCGCCGCTAATACGATCGCGGTCGCGCTGCCGACATTCGTGGTGGGACCCCTGCTGGTGCTGGTATTCGCCGTCGCGATTCCGGTGCTGCCCGCGGGCGGGGTGCCGCCGGACGGATTCATCGCGCGGCCCGATATCGCCGTGCAGTACCTGCTGCTGCCCGCGATCTGCCTCGCGTTGCCGGTGTCGGCGGCGCTCACCCGGTTCCTCACCGAAGCGCTGCGCACCGAACTCGCGAAACAGTATGTGCTGACCGCGCGTTCACTCGGCATCGGATATCGCGAGATCGTCACCCGTGGCGCACTGCGCAACGCGCTGCCGACCATGCTCACCGTGCTCGGCATCCAGACCGGGCAGTTGCTCGGCGGTGCGGTGCTCGTGGAGGCGGCGTTCGTGTGGCCGGGGATCGGCCAGCTCATCGAGCAGGGGATCAGTCGTCGCGACTATCCGCTCGTGCAGGTGCTGTTGCTGTTGTCGGTGGCGGTGTTCGTGGTGATCCAGCTGATCACCGATGTCGCGCACGCGTGGCTGGACCCGCGGATTCGCATCGGAGGACGCTCGTGACTGTCGCGAAAACCGCTGTCGCTGTGGGCGAATCACCACGGCACGAGGGTCCCTTGCGCGCCCTGCTTCGTGGGCAGGGACTGGCCGGGGTGCTGCTGGTCGCTGTCGTGGCACTGGCCGGGGTGTTCGCCGGGCTGCTCAGCTCCTACGATCCGCTCACCCAGATCCCCGGCGCCAACCTGCTCGGCCCCAGCGCGCAGCACTGGCTCGGCACCGACCACCTCAACCGTGACGTGGCCGCCAGGGTGCTGGCCGGTATCCGGATCGACCTGCTGATCGCGCTGCTCGCCGTGCCTGTCGGCGCCCTGATCGGTGCGCTGGTCGGGCTGGCCGCCACCGTCCACCCGATCGCGGACGTGACCGTCCAGCGGGTGTTCGATCTGATCCTGGCCTTCCCCACCCTGATCTTGGGGATCACGCTCGCCGCGATCACCGGCCCCGGCTGGCACGCGGTGGTCATCGTGATCATCGCCGCCGAGATCCCGATCTTCGGCAGGCAGATCCGCACGGCGGTGCTGGCCGTGCGCGAACAGCCGTTCGTGGAGGCCTCGGAGGTGATCGGTGCCGATACCTGGTGGACCTTGCGAAAGCATGTGCTGCCCAATGTGATCGAGCCGCTCGGCGTGCAGTTCGCGCTGTCGCTGTCGGTGGCGGTGTTCATCGAAGGCGCGATGAGTTTCATCGGGATCGGCGTGCTGCCGCCGCAGCCGTCGCTGGGTTCACTGATCGCCGGCTCGATCGCCAACCTCGACGCCAATCCGTGGATCGCGATCGGACCGCTGGTCGTGGTGGCCGCGTTGACCCTGGGATTCCTGTTGATCGCCCAAGCATTGGGCCGGGCAAGGAGATTGGCATGAGCACACTAACCGACCAGCTCGACCCCGTGCTCGACATCGACGAGTTGACGGTGAGTTTCGGCGACCGGACAGTCGTCGACCGGGTGAGCTTGCGGGTTCGCCGGGGTGAAGTCGTCGCCCTCGTCGGTGAGTCCGGCTCGGGCAAGTCGCTCACCGCGCGATCGGTGCTCGGGCTGCTGCCGGAGACCGCGCGGGCAGCCGGGTCGATCCGGATCGCGGGCACACAGGTCGTCGGCGCCGCCGAATCGGCGTTGCGGGACCTGCGTGGAACCAAGGCCGCCATGGTCTTTCAGGAACCGCAGACCGCGCTGAACCCGGTGCAGAAGATCGGCACCCAGATCGCGCAGGCGCTGCGTGCGCACGGCGTGACCGACAAAGCCGCCGCGCGCACCCGCGCGATCGAACTGCTGACGGCCGTGGAGATTCCGGAGCCGGACAAGCGCCTCGACTGGTACCCGCATCAGCTCTCCGGCGGGCAGAAACAGCGTGTGGTCATCGCACTCGCGCTGTCCGGCGAGCCCGCACTGCTCATCGCCGACGAACCGACCACCGCACTCGACGTCACCGTGCAGGCCGAGATCCTCGCACTGTTGCGCACCCTGCAACGTCAGCGCGGGACGGCGATCCTGTTCATCACCCACAACCTCGGGGTGGTCGCCGAGATCGCCGACCGGGTCGTGGTGATGCGCGAGGGGCGGGTGGTCGAGGAGCAGACGGTGTTCGGGTTGTTCGCCGAGCCGGGCGAGGACTACACCCGGACGTTGCTGGCGGCGGTGCCGCGGTTGCCCGCGGTGTCCTCGCGGGGTGCAGATCCAGAACCTGCCGCCGACACTGGGGCGAATAGCGTTGCCCCGGATGATGCCGAGGCCGCGGTTCTCGCCGGTGAGTCGGGTCGTGCCACGGTGCAGGACGACGACAGTGAAGCCGATGTGGTCGGCGCGTCCGATCACGAGGACGAGTCGGCGGCCTCGGTGGCCGATGTGCCGGCGGAACCGTCGGAAGGCGGTGTTCGAAGGATTCTGCGCCGGGTGGTCGTGCGTGGGCCCGCGGTTGTCGCCGAAAAAGGCGGCGGGCGAGGCGAATCCGAATACCGCGACGTGCTGCGGATCGACGACCTGTCGGTGGTGTATCCGGGACGCCACGGCGGCGCCTCTTTCCCGGCACTGCAGGACATTTCGCTCACCCTCGGTCCCCGGGAAGTGCTCGGGCTGGTCGGTGAATCCGGGTCGGGCAAGAGCACACTGGGGCGCACCGCGCTCGGACTCGTGCCCGCCACCACGGGACGCGTCGAGCTGCAAGGTGTTGCGCTGGCGGGATTGTCGCGACGCGAGCTGCGTGGACTGCGTAAGCATGTCGCGCTGGTGCATCAGGATGTGAGCGCCTCACTCGATCCGCGACGTACCGTCGCCGACTCGATCGGCGAACCGTTGCAGGTGCATCGGGCCGCGTCGGGCACGCTGTTGCAGGCCAAGATCGAGAACCTGCTCGAATCGGTGCGACTGCCAAGGGATTACGCGCACCGCAGGCCGGGGGAGTTGTCCGGCGGGCAGCGTCAGCGGGTGGCGCTGGCTCGCGCGCTGGCCTTGGCGCCGCGCCTGCTGGTGGCCGATGAGCCGACCAGTGCGCTCGATGTGTCGGTGCAGGCGCAGGTGCTCGACCTCTTCGCCGACCTGCGGGCCGAGTACGGCTTCGCCAGCTTGTTCATCAGTCACGATCTGGCCGTGGTGCACCAGGTCGCCGACCGGGTTGTGGTGCTGCGGCAGGGCCGGATCGTCGAAACCGGCGAGGCGCGCGCGGTATTCGCCGCACCGGCTCAGGAGTACACCCGCCGCCTGGTCGATGCGGTGCCCGTTCCCGATCCGTCGACGGCTCGGCGTGGGCGGGACGGATCCGGGGCAGGCGCGCTTGTGAGCATCGGGGCATGACGTGGACGAGCCGCCGATAGCGATACCGGCGGCTCGTCGACACACGTATTTCAGTGATGGCCGGGGCGGCGCTGTTCACGCCGATCGTCCTGGCCTGCTCGCGTCATCCCTTGCGAGTCCTGCCCCTGCTCCTGCCGCTGCTCCTGCTGCTGGCGCGGCATCTGCTTGGGCATTTTCTTCGGTGCTTTTTTAGACTTGTCAGCCATCTCCACACGGTCCTTTCCGAGGGATAAGTGATTAAGCCTTCAACGCACTGTCCGACGCAATCCACCTCGCGTGCGGGGCGTCCCACGCCTGACCCGTCCAACAATAAGCACCATTACGGCACGAGGATAGACCTGCGGCAAAAATAGGTTTCTGACCTGTGCGAATGCGGCGTGTCAAGCACGCTCCGGCGTGCTCCGGCCAATTAATCCGGACTTCGCCGTTCTGTGACAATGCGAGAATTGCGGCGAGTGCGCGAGATTCGATCTCGACCATTGTCCGGAGTCCCGGTCAGGAGGGGAGGGGGATGAATTCGACGGTTGAACCGTCGGTGGCATTCGGGGGGACGATGACCAGGCCGTCGCGGTCGATCAGGCCGGCGAGGTGGGCGGTGCGGACGGTGGGGTCGCCGAGCCAGCCGCCGTCGGGGGCGTAGCGGGCGGGGGTGATGCGTTGGACCGGGGCGGTGATGTCGGCGGCGTTGTGGAGTGGGCCGAGGATTCTTCGGGGGAGGGGGGAGCCGATGCGGGCGGCGACGATCGCGGGAGTGAGGGCGAGGAGGACGGCGATGGCGGCGAAGGGGTTGCCGGGCAGGCCCAGGACGGTCGGGCCCGTGCGGAGTTCGGCGACGACGGTGGAACCGCCTGGGCGCAGGGACAATCGAGGAACCAGGACGCGGGCCTCGGCTCGGGCGATGGCGGTACGGAGTTGATCGGCCGCGCCGCCGCCGGTGGCGCCGACCACGACCAGCAGGTCGAAATCAGAGGTGCCGCTGAGCATGTCGTCGAAGCCATGGGCGGTGTCGCGCAGATGCACTCGGTCGGTGACGCGAACGCCGCAGCCCGCGAGCAGATCTGGCAGCACGGGCCCGATCGAGTCGCGGGTCTGGCCGGTCTGGAGCGGGCCGGTGCTGCGAATTTCGTCGCCGGTCATGACAATTCGCGCACGCACCGGTCCGCGAACCGTGCCGGTGGTGACCTCCACCGAGGCCGCTGCCGAGCGCAAGGCGGCGGTGACCCGAGTGCCCGCCGGTGCGACGAGATCGCCGATCTTCCTGTCCTCACCGCTCTTTCGGACATCGCCGCGGAGCGGGCTGTCGGGGAGGCGAGCCAGCTCGTCGCCGGTGACGGCGGCGAATTCGTCGCGCACCACCGACGTGGTGCCGTCCGGAACGTGGGCGCCGGTGGCGATGCGCACCGCCTCACCGGGGAGCAGGCCGGCCGGCCGCGCACCACCCGCGAATCCGACGTCGCGGCGCAACTGCCACGGGCCGTCGCCGCACACGGCATAACCGTCCATGGCCGAGACATCGAACCGGGGGAGTGGGCCCGCGGCGGTGATCGCCGTAGCCAGCGCGGCACCGGAGACTTCACCCAAGGCGGCCTCATAGGCGACCAGGGGCGTCAGGCCGGAACCGATGCGCTCGCGCGCTTCGGTGAGATCGAGGCGGGCCGACGCGCGGTCGGCGGCCAAGGATTCACGGGCCCGGCGGACCTCTTCCTCGGTATCGCAGTCGGCGATGTCCGCCAGCTCGACCAGGACGGTCTCGGCGGGCACGATGGCCTTCATCGGCTGGTTCACCAGCGAATCCAGTCCGGCCAGCGCCGCCACCAGCGCACTGCGCCGCCAGACACCGACGAGGTACTGCGGGCGACCGGAAGCGTCGATCGCGAAAACGGCATCAGCGGTGGACTCGGTTGCGCTGCGTAGTAATGCGTGGACGGTCACGTCGGTCAGAAAGGGCATGTCGGCCGCGAGCACGACGACCAAGGGCGCGGTGGTGCCGAGTGCGGTGAGACCGGTACCGATCGCCGCCACCGGGCCGGAACCCGGTGGTACCTCACGAACCTGACCGACTCGGGCATCGAGTTCGGGACGATGCGGACCGACCACGACGACCTCGGCGCAGTCGCGCACCGCAGCCAGCGCGGCGTCGAGCATCGACCGCCCGCCGATCATGATCGCCGGTTTGTCGACACCGCCCATCCGACTGGCTCGCCCACCGGCGAGCACGATCGCATCGGCGGTCATCGACTGACTCGGAATCGGGTGATCGGCACAAAAGTCATGCTAGTAGGCAGTCCTGCACAGCAGGCGCGACCCCGATGCTCGAGCCCCCGCAGCCGAGCGTGCCGCTCCTGTCCGCCGGGAAGTCCGCGGGCGAATGCGGAGAAGCGATCGGGCTCAGAGTCGCGCCGTCCGTAGAACGACCCGGCCGTCGACGATCGGGACGCCCTCCTCACCGAGGAGCCGGAGCTGACGAGCGGCCAGGTGGGCGGCGGGACGACCGGACGCCCCGATGACACGGTGCCAGGGGAGGTCGGCTGAATCGGTGCGCATGATCCAGCCGACCGTGCGGGCCGAGGAGAGCCCGGCCGCGTCGGCGATATCGCCGTAGGTGCAGACGCGGCCGGGCGGAATCGCGGCGACGAGTTCGCGGACCTTCTCCACCTGTTCCTCCGTCGTGACGGCCATCGGCCTACAGCACCGCGGCGATCAGCGCGGCCGTGTCGGCGGGGCGGGCCTGGGCGACCATGTGGTCGCAGTCCCAGACCTCGGCGGTGAACGTGTCGAGGTGGGCGGTGAGGGCCTCGAGGAACTCCGCGGTGACATACGGCGGCTGCACCTTGGCGGCGCGGACCAGCACCGTCGGCAGGTCGGCGGGCGGCAGCACGAACGGTCGCGCCAGCTGACCCCAGTACGAGGTGATCGCCGGCTGGAAGATGCGCCAGCCGACCCGACCGCCCTCGGTCGGCACGAGATGCTCGGCCAACTCCCGTTCCAGTACCTCGGGATCGACCTCGTCGGGGCCCCACGCACTGACCTGCTTGTCGGAGCGGGCTTCGGCGAGATCGGTGTAATCGGGGGAAGCCAGATTGGCGAGGGCGACCTGCTCGATCAGCTTCGCGTCGATGCCGATGGCGGGATCGAGCAGGACGAGCGCACGCACGAGGTCGGGGTGCTGCCGGGCCAGATGGATGCCCGTGGCGCCGCCGAAGGAGTGGCCGACCACGACGACCGGGCCGTCGGTCTCGGCGCGCAGCAGCTGCGCGAGATCGGCGACGATCGTTTCGAGATCCCAGGGCGGCAGCGAGGTGGAACGGCCGTGTCCGCGCAGGTCGGGGGCGATGATCCTGGCCTGGGGCAGATGCTCGGTGGCGAGGGTTTCCCACCGGTTGCCATGGCCGGTGAGACCGTGCAGGGCGAGGACGACGGGACCGTCGGCGGGGCCGAATCGGTGCACATGAAGCGACGACACGACTGCCATTCTGGCCGGTCGCGCACGCTCTCGCAGCGTGTCCCCCCGGTAGGGGTGCGCCGGTGTGTCGGACTGGTCTGTTGCAATAGCCGATGTGGTGCGATCGGATAGCTCGGTGCGACTCGTGCGCCGGACAACGCGGGCACCCCGGCCGCGGGCCTGGGGTGCGTCCGTTCGCGCGCTGTTCGCCGAGCAGGCCCAGCCCGCGCCACCGCGTCCGGGGTGGCGACCGTGGCAGGTGATGGGCGGGCCGGGGACGGGCAAGACCGCCCTGCTGGTGGACCTGGTGACCGCGCGGATCGTCGACGGCGCCGACCCGGCGTCGGTGCTGGTCCTCACGCACACCAAGCACGCGGCCGCGGCGCTGCGGGATGCGATCACCCACCAGCTGGGGCCTGCCGCGGGTGGCATTCCGGGCGCGAGCCGGGAACCGATGGTGCGCACGCTGCACTCTTACGCGTTCTCGGTGCTGCGTCGGCACGCGGACCTGCACGGCAATCCGCCACCGCGGCTGCTCACCGGCGCCGAACAGGACGCGGTGCTGCGGGAGATGCTGCGCGGAGATCTCGCCGACATCGAAGCCGGGGCGGGTGGCTTGTGGCCACCGCGATTACAGCCGGCACTGGCGCTGGGCGGGTTCGCCGAGCAACTGCGTGACCTGATGCTGCGCGCGACCGAGCGGGGGCTCGGCCCGGAAGACCTGATGGCACTCGGTCGCGAGCACGACAACGACGCGTGGGTGGCGGCCGGGCGCTTCTTCCAGCGCTATGAGCAGGCGTCGATGCTGCGCTGGTCGGTCGGCGTCGCCGCGCCGGAGGCCACCGCGCCCGCTCTCGATGCCGCGGAACTGGTCGGCGCGGCGCTGGATGCGCTCGCCGGAGACCGGAATCTGCTTGCCGCCGAACGGGATCGGATCCGCTACCTACTCGTCGACGACGCACAGCACCTCGACCCGCAGGCCGCGACGCTCGTGCGCGCCATCGGCAGCGGCAGCGCGAGCACCGTCGTCACCGGCGACCCGGACCAGGCGGTCTTCACCTTCCGCGGTGCGGATTCGCACTTCCTCACCGACATCGACACCGTCGCGCAGCGGCGAATCATCCTGCGTCACAACCATCGCAGTGGAGCGCCGATTCGCCTGGCGAATGCCCGCATCGCGGCGCGGTTGCCGGGGAGTGCGCGGCACCGGGTACTCCCGGGACAGGAGAACGAACCACCCGAGCCCATGGCCCAGCCCGTCGTCGGCCAGGATCCGGGACTCGAAGGTGCTGGTGATCTGTTCGCGCACGCCGGCCCGAGCGCGGAACCAGATCTTCGGCCGGTGCCGCAAGACCTGCCGCCCGATGACGAACCGCCGCCCGATGACGAGTGGACGCCCCCGGCGGATCTGCCTCCCGCCGACGAGTCGAGTGTGCGAGTGCGGGTGTTGTCGACTCCGGCCAAGGAGGCGGCGCTGATCGCCGACCATCTGCGCCGCGCGCACCTCACCGACGGCGTGCCGTGGTCGGCGATGGCGGTGATCGTGCGGTCGGTGCCGTTGTCGCTGGCGCCGTTGCGACGGGCCTTGCTGGCGGCCGGGGTGCCGGTGCGCAGGCCCGCGGTCGCCGAGCCGTTGGCCCGGCGGCGCGGGGCGGCATGGATGGTGCTGGCGCTGCGGGTGCTGCTGGCGGGGGATTCGTCGCGGCCGGGTTCGCGCCGGGCGATCGATGCGATGTTCTCCTCGGACGACGCGATGGAGCTGCTGTCCGGGCCGCTCGGCGGGGCCGACCAGATCGCGCTGCGCCGGTTGCGTCGCGGTGTGCGGCGCAGCGTGCTCGACCTGGAACGCACGGGTGCGCTCGCCGAACCCTTCGACGATGGCGCCGACCAGTTCCTGCTCTGGGACGAAGCCGCACCCGCGCCGGAAATCGTTGAACCCGAACCGGATCCGGTCGACGACGACTGGTTGCCGCCCCCGGAACCGGACGATCCGCTGCGCCCGGAACCCGAACCGGACTGGGATATCGCCGAACGGCTGCCCGACGATATCGACCTCCTCGATGCCGAAAACCCGCCTGCCGCGCACACTGTCGTGGAAATCGTGCGCCCGGAGCCGCCCGCGGTGCCGTTGATCGATCAGTCCTCGGCCGAGGTGTTGCGCGACCTGATCGTCGGTGTCGGCGAGCAACGTCTGCTCGACGGGCTCACCGAGGTCGAGGCGGCGCCGCTGCGTCGCGTGTTGCGCGCGGTGGCGAAGGCGAAGGAGACCCAGGCCAGGGGGCAGGGGCTCGAAGACGTGCTGTGGACGTTGTGGACGAATTCGCGGCTGGAGCGTCGCTGGTTCCGGCAGTCGCGACGCGGCGGGGCGTCGGGCATGCAGGCCGATCGCGACCTCGACGCGGCCGTCGAATTGTTCGATGCCGCAGCCGCTTACGTCGACCGGTTGCCCAAGGCGAGCATCGACGGTTTCGTCGAATACCTGCTGCACCAGCAACTCGCGCAACAGGGCAGGCCGCTGACCGCCGAGGGCGAGGCGGTGACGCTGCTCAGCGCGCACGCCGCGGCGGGCCGGGAATGGGACGTGGTGGCGGTCGCGGCCGTGCAGGAGGGCATCTGGCCCAACCCGCGCTCGCGGGGCACGCTGCTGCACACCGAGGATCTCGTCGACCTGGTCGGCGGGGTCGATCCGGGCGCGACCGTGAGCCGCGCCGCGCCGATCCTGGCCGAGGAACGCAGGCTGCTGCTCGTGGCGTGCAGCCGCGCGCGGCGATCGTTGCTGGTGACCGCCGTCGAATCCGCTGCGGGAGATCAGGATCTGGTGCCCTCGCGGTTTCTCACCGAACTCGTCGGCGACGACGACAGCGGCGAACCCGGCGCGCTGCCGGTCGCCGACCCCGGGCGGGCGCTGGTGATGCACGCGCTGGTCGCCGAACTGCGCGGGGTGGTGTGTGATCCCGGGGCCGACCCCGAACGTCGTGACCGGGCCGCACGGCAGCTGGCGCGCCTGGCCGACGCGGGCGTGCCCGGTACCGACCCCGGTGACTGGTACGGCACCGCCGAACTCAGCTCGCAGCGCGAACTCTGGGACGACGACGATTCCCCGATCGGGTTGTCGCCGTCGACGGTCGAACTGCTGCGCACCTGTCCGCTGCGGTGGGCCCTGGAACGGCACGGCGGCACCGACGGTGACAACCCGCACGCCGTGAAGGGCAACCTCGTGCACACGCTCGTGCAGGCGCTGGCGGGCGATGTCCCCGAGGCACAGGTACGAGCGGCGCTGGATCAGGCGTGGAAAACGGTCGACCCGGCCGACGGCTGGCATTCGCGCCAGGAACTGCGCCGCACCGAGACGATGCTGGAGACCTTCCTCGCCTGGGTGCGCACCACGCGCGGCGAACTCACCCAGGCCGGGGTGGAGGTGCCGGTGGACTGTGTGCTGCCCGCGCGCACGGAAGGCGCACGGGCCGTGCGCATTCGGGGGCGAATCGATCGGCTCGAACGAGATGCGCAGGGGCGCTTCGTCATCGTCGATGTGAAGACGGGCAAGACGCCGGTCAGCGAGAAGGCGGTGGCCGATCACGCGCAGCTGGCGACCTACCAGGTGGCAGCCGCGCACGGGGCGCTGGACGAGGACGAGTCCGGCGAACCCGCCCCCGTGGTCGACCCCGGCGGCGCGCGGTTGGTCTATGTCGCCAAGCCGAACCGCAAGACCGGCGCGGCCGAACGGACACAGAGCGCGCTCGACGGCGACGGTCTCGATCAGTGGCGCACCACCATTCACGACGCGGCCGACGCGACGCGCGGGCCCGGCTATCTGGCGGTGCGCAACGACGGGTGCCGGCACTGCCCGGTCGCGGGCAGTTGCCCGGTGCAGGACACCGGACGGCAGGTGACCGACGAGTGAGCGGCGTGCGCGTCACCCCGCAGCGGTTGGCCGACGCGCTCGGCCTGCCGCCCCCGACCGATGAGCAGTCGGCGGTCATCGCCGCGCCACCGGAGCCGACACTGGTCGTCGCGGGCGCGGGCGCGGGCAAGACCGAGACGATGGCCGCGCGCGTGGTGTGGATGGTGGCCAACCAGCTGGTCGCCCCGGACGAAGTACTCGGGCTGACCTTCACCCGAAAAGCCGCCCAGCAGTTGACCTCCCGGATCCGGACCCGGCTCGCCCGGTTGGCGGGTGCGCCGCTGCTGCGCGAGATCGATCCCAGCGGCGCGTTACGCACGATCGTCGCCGGTGCCGAACCCGAGATCAGCACCTACCACTCGTACGCGGGCAGGCTGCTCACCGCGCACGGACTGTTGTTGCCGGTGGAACCCTCGGCGGCGCTGCTCACCCAGACCCAGCTGTGGCAGCTCGCGCACGAGGTGGTGCGGTCCTGGGACGGCGATCTCGACACCGATCGCACGCCGGTCTCGGTGACCGAGGCGGTGCTCGCCCTGTCCGGGCAGCTCGCCGAACACCTGGTGGAACCTGAGCAATTGGCCGAGGCGCACGCGGAGCTGGAGAAACTCGTCTACACGCTGCCCGCGGGCCCCCGGCAACGCGGCGGACCGAGCCAGGCGCTGGTCGGCGTGGTAACCGCGCAACGTGAGCGCGTCGCGCTGCTCCCGCTGGTTCGCCAGCTCGCCGAAGCCCTGAACCGCCGTGGCGCACTGGATTTCGGCTCCCAGATGTCGCTGGCCGCGCAATTGGCCGTCGACCATCCCGAAGTCGCCGCCGCCGAACGCGCGCGGTTCAAACTGGTCCTGCTCGACGAATACCAGGACACCGGGCACGCGCAGCGAGTGCTGTTGTCGGCGCTGTTCGGCAATGCCGAAGCGGTACAACGGGATCGGCAGCGACAGCCGGTGCGGATCCGGGGTGAGGCATCCCCGGTTCGAACGCGCGAAGCCGACACGCTGTTCGGTATGGATGAGCAGGAAGATGCCCTCGCGGGCATCCGGTCGCCGGCCGCGGCGTCGGGGGTATCCGCTCCGCCGTCGCGAGCGCTCGCGGTGACGGCGGTGGGTGATCCCATGCAATCCATCTACGGGTGGCGGGGCGCGTCGGCGGCCAACCTGCCGAGGTTCGCCACCGATTTCCCCGCTGCGCCAGGGGTTCCCGCGCCGGTGCTGCCGCTGCTGACCAGTTGGCGGAACCCGCCCGAAGCGCTGGCGCTGGCGAACCTGGTGGCGGATCCGCTGCGGGCGGTGGCGCGGGCAGCCGGTGGGGCGACCGTGGACGCGTTGCGGGCCAAGCCGCAATCGCATGCGGGGGTCGTCGAGTTCGCGCTGACCGAAACCATCGCGCAGGAACGGGACTGGATCGCCGAGCGGATCGCGCGCGAGTGGGCGACGGCGCGGGAGAACGAGGGTCCGCCGCCTACCTCGGCGGTGCTCATCCGGCGCAACGCCGATGCGGCGCCGCTGGCAGAGGCACTGCGCGAGCAGGGGTTGCCGGTGGAGATCGTCGGGCTCGGTGGGTTGCTGGCGACGCCGGAGGTCGCCGATATCGTCGCCACCCTGCGGTTGATCGCCGAGCCGGGGACCGGGAGCGCGGCGGTGCGGATTCTCACCGGGGCCCGGTGGCGGATCGGGGTGGCGGATCTGGCCGCACTGGCGCGGCGGGCGCAGATGCTGTCCATCAGCAGCGGGTCGGGTGCCACCGACGCCATCACCGATGCGACCGGACTCGCGACGGCGTTGCGCGAGGTCGCACCCGAGCCGACCGAGAAGGCCGGTCTCGCCGACGCGATCGCCGATCCCGGTGCGGCGGATCAGTATTCGGAGGCCGGGTTCGCGCGGATCGCGGCCCTGAGCGAGGAGCTGGCCGCCCTGCGGGAACGCAGTGGGCAGCCGCTGGTGGAACTCGTCGCCGATGTCGAACGCACCATCGGCGTCGGGGTCGAGACCCAGGCCAGGCGGGCGATCGCCGGTGGCGGCGCCGGACGCGAGCACCTCGACGCCTTCGCCGAGGTGGTCGCCGGGTACGCGGCTGATTCCCGGGCATCGCTGAGCGGCCTGCTCGCCTTCTTCACCGCGGCGGAATCGGTCGAAAACGGTTTGGAGCCGGGCGAAGTCGAGGTCGCGCGCGACCGGGTCCAGGTGCTCACCGTGCACGCCGCCAAGGGCCTGGAATGGGAAGTCGTCGCGGTGCCGCACGTGAGCGCCACGGTGTTCCCGTCGACCACCGCGCTGAGCACCTGGCTCGGCGCACTCACCGAACTTCCCACCACGCTGCGCGGTGATCGTGCCCAGCCGGACGCGTCCGAAGGCGTGCCCGTCCTCGACCTGAGCGCCGTGGGCGACCGCTCCGAACTCGAACACGCGATCGCCGATCACAAGGACGCGCTCAAGAGCCGCCGACTCGACGAGGAACGGCGCCTGTTCTACGTAGCGCTCACCAGAACCGAACGGGTGCTGCTGGTTTCGGCCTACTACTGGCCCGAGACGGGGACCTCGCAGAAGGGCCCGTCGGACTTCCTGCTCGAGCTCAAGGAGGCGAACGAGAACCTGGACAGCGAGGCCTACGACGTCGCCACCATCGCCCGCTGGGACGACAAGCCACCGCCGGACGCGGTGAACCCCTTCGCCGACAACCCGCCGACCGCCCCATGGCCACGCGACCCACTGGGCAACCGTCGCGATCCCATCGAACAGGGCGCCGCGCTCGTCCGCGACGCGCTCGACGAATTGCGCAGCGGCACAGCGGTTGCCGACAGCACCGTCGATGATCAGGCCGAGAGCGACGACCCCGAGGGCTGGGTCAACGATGTCGACGCGCTCCTCGCCGAATTCACCACCGCCGAACTCGCCGAACAACAGGTGGAACTCCCGGGCCAGCTCCCCGCCACCGCCCTCGTCGAACTCCGCGCCGACCCGACCCGCCTGGCCGCCCGCCTGCGCCGCCCGCTCCCGTACCCCCCGAACCCGATGGCTCGGCGCGGCACCGCTTTTCACGCCTGGGTGCAATCCTGGTTCGGCACCGAACAGCTGCTCGGCCTCGACGAACTGCCCGGCGCCGCCGACAGCACCACCGAAATGGGACGTGCCGACCAGGAACTCGCCGCCATGCAGTCCGCCTTCCGCCGCTCACCGTGGGCGCACCGCAACCCGGTCGACGTGGAAGTGCCCTTCGAAACCAGCATCGCGGGCACGGTGATTCGCGGCCGCATGGACGCCGTCTTCGCCGAACCAGGTGGCCGCTGGATCGTGGTCGACTGGAAGACCGGCGCCGAACCCGGCCCCGCCGACGAGCCCGCCGTCGCCATGCAGCTGGCCGTCTACCGCCTCGCCTGGGCCCGCCTGATGGCCGCCCGCAGCGGCGAGACCGAGGACCGGATGCTCGAACGTGTCGGTGCCGCATTCCATTACATCCGCTCCGGCCGCACCATCGCCCCCGCGCAACTGGCCGGGCCCGCTGAACTGGAGCGCCTCATCCGCGACGCGGCACCGGAAAACGCCGACACCGATCCACACGAGACCCACTGAGCCGATAGTGTTGCGGTCGCCGCCGGGTTTTGGGCCGCCTTGATCTGGCTGACCAGAGGGTGCGACGAAGGAGTACCCGGCGGGAGGGAAGATCAAGGTTCCCAGGCCGAAGACCAGCGGCGCCAGCCGCCAGAATTACAGGAGCAGGAATGTTCGGTGACACGCGCAACCCGGTCGGGTTGAGCAGCAGTCCCGACTACGCCCTGGTCGGTCTGCTGCGGATCCCGGCGGCGCAGTCCAGCCCGTGGGTTTCGCTCACCCGTCGCGTGTTGTTCGCGATCGCACTGCTGTTCACCGCCGCGACAGTGGTCTACGTCGGCCGTCACGGCTACCGCGACAACACCGGCGACGAGCTGTCGTTCCTGGACGCGATGTACTACGCCACGGTGTCGCTGTCGACCACCGGCTACGGCGATATCGCCCCGGTGACCCCGTCGGCGCGGTTGGTGAACATCATCGTCATCACCCCACTGCGCGTCCTGTTCCTCATCGTGTTGGTCGGTACCACTCTCGGCGTGCTGACCGAACGGTCGCGGCAGGCATTCAAGATTCAGCGATGGAGGCACACCGTGCGTAATCACACCGTCGTCGTCGGCTACGGCACCAAGGGCCGGACCGCGATCGATGCGATGGTCGGTGACGGGATCCAGGTGTCCGACATCGTGGTGGTCGACACCGATCCCGTCGCGCTCGAGGCCGCTGCCGCCGCGGGTCTGGTGACCGTGCACGGTTCGGCGACCAAGTCCGATGTGCTGCGACTGACCGGCGTGCAGCGTGCCGCCGCGGTCGTCGTCGCCACCAATCGCGACGACACCGCCGTGCTGGTGACGCTCACCGCCCGCGAACTGAACAAGACGGCCAAGATCTCGGTGGCCATCCGCGAAGCGGAGAACACCCACCTGGTCCGCCAGTCCGGCGCCGACTCGGTGGTGGTGTCCTCGGAGACCGCGGGCCGGCTGCTCGGTATCGCCACCACCACGCCGACGGTCGTGGAGATGATGGAGGACCTGCTCACGCCCGAGCAGGGCTTCGCCGTCGCCGAACGCGAGGTGGAGGCGAGCGAAGTGGGCGGATCGCCGCGCCATCTCAGCGACATCGTGCTGGGTGTGGTGCGCAACGGCGCGCTGATCCGGGTCGGCGAACCCGAGGTCGACGCCCTCGACACCGGCGACAAACTGCTCTACATCCGCCGCGCCGGAAAGTAGACGGCCGCCCGGGCGCAGCCGCACCTGGGCCTTCGCTCTATGCTCGGATCGTGTCGTTCCGGCTGAAAAACGTTCCGCTGCTGTCACGTTCCACCATCGACCGGGCCGAGCACGCCCGGCTCGATCCCGGTGCCCTGCGCGAAGGGTGGGGGAAAGCGAAGATTCTGCGTATCGATGCGCGGGGGAAAGTGCGGGTGGAGGACGGCAAGATCGTCCTCGACGCGGCCGTCTCGGTGGCCGACGAGCCCGGTGAGGGCGCGGTGTTCCTCGGTGCCGTCGACGGCAGCCACCTGTGGGCGGTGCGAGCGAACGATCTGGACGGCACCCTGAAGGATTTGCGGACCCTCGGCGCTGTCGACGACTTCACCGCGGAGCTGCTGTCCACCGCGTACGCGTTGCTCAACTGGCACGATCGGGCCGGGTATCACGGCGGTGACGGCACGGCGACCACATCGGCGCGCGGCGGGTGGTCGCGACTGACCGCGGCGGGTGAGGAAGAGTTCCCACGGATCGACCCCGCGGTGATCTGCCTGGTCCACGACGGTGCCGACCGGGTGCTGCTCGCCCGTCAGCAGAGCTGGCCGGAGACGATGTTCTCGCTGCTGGCCGGCTTCGTCGAAGCCGGCGAATCGCTGGAGCACTGCGTGGAACGCGAGATCCGCGAGGAGGTCGGTGTCGACCTGCGCGATATCCACTACCTCGGCAGCCAGCCGTGGCCGTTCCCGCGCTCGCTGATGGTCGGCTTCGCCGCGGTCGGCGACCCCGCCCAGGAACTGGTGTTCTCCGATGGCGAGATCGCCGAGGCGCATTGGTTCACCCGCGACGAGGTCCGCGCGGCACTGCGGGTCGGCGACTGGTCGGCGCGCGAACCCGGCGCCCGGCTGCTCGTCCCCGGATCCATCTCGATCGCGCGCTCGATCATCGAGTCCTGGGCGGACTGACGCGGCGAATCAGGCCTGCTGGGCGGCCAGTGCCTGCTTGACCGCGGCCAACGACGGGTTGGTCGCGGTGGAGCCGTCGCGGTACTTGATCGTCGGCACGACGTGGTTGCCGTTGTTGACGCTGCCGACGAACTCGGCCGAAGCGGGATCGTCCTCGATATCGATCACCGAGTAGGTGATGCCCGCCTCGTCGAGCTGGGTCCGCAGGCGCCGGCAGTAGCCGCACCACGTGGTCGAGTACATCGTCAGGTCTGGGGTTGCTTCAGTCACGCGATGTGCAACGTCGCGAGGTGGCGCTGTGTTCCTTGCCCCGCGTCCACGGGATCGGCGGGCGTCGCGGCACGATGTCGGTGGGCGCTGTCATGATGGTGCGCGTGCCAGCACTCGATCTCACCGCCCTCGACCCGGAACAGGCCGCCGCGGTGCGGGCACCGAGGGGGCCGGTCTGTGTTCTCGCCGGTGCGGGGACCGGTAAGACCAGGACGATCACGCATCGGATCGCGCACCTGATCGCGGGCGGGCATGTGAAGGCCGACCAGGTGCTGGCGGTGACCTTCACGGCACGCGCGGCGGGGGAGATGCGCAATCGGCTGCGCACGATGGGACTCGGTGGCGACGCCGGGCAGGTGCAGGCGCGCACCTTCCATGCCGCGGCGCTGCGGCAGTTGCGGTATTTCTGGCCGCAGGTGGTGGGGGATGTGCCGTGGCGGTTGATCGACAGCAAGTTCCCCATCGTCTCGCAGGCCGCGCAGCGGGCGGGACTGCGCGCCTCCACCGAAATGGTGCGCGACCTGCTCAGCGAGATCGAATGGGCGAAGGCCTCGCTGATCGCCCCGGAGGACTATCCGGCCGCTGCTGCCAGACATCATCGTGACGCGCCGGTCGACGTGGCCAAGGTCGCCGAGGTGTACCAGGGCTACGAATCCGCGAAAGCCTCCGCCGACGGCCTGCTGCTCGACTTCGACGACCTGCTCCTGCACACCGCGGCCGCACTCGAGGACTACCCGGCCGTCGCCGACGAGTTCCGCGGTCGCTACCGCAGTTTCGTCGTCGACGAATACCAGGACGTGACGCCGCTACAGCAGCGCGTGCTCGACGCGTGGCTGGGCGAGCGCGACGACCTCACCGTGGTCGGCGACGCGAACCAGACCATCTACTCGTTCACCGGGGCCACCCCGTCCTACCTGCTCGACTTCTCCCGGCGCTTCCCCGACGCCACCGTGGTGCGGCTCGAACGTGACTACCGGTCGACACCCCAGGTGGTGTCGCTGGCCAACCAGGTCATCGGTGCCGCGCGCGGACGTATCGCCGGTACCCGCCTGGCCCTGATCGGTCAGCGGCCCGACGGCCCCGAACCGGAATTCGCCGAGTACGCCGACGCGCAGGCCGAGGCGGTCGCCGTCGCCGGGCGGATCGAGAAGCTGATCGCCGCCGGAACGCCCGCGTCCGAGATCGCGGTGCTCTACCGGACCAACGCACTGTCGGAACCGTTCGAACAGGTGCTCGGCGCGCGGGAGATTCCGTTCCAGGTGCGCGGTGGCGAGGGATTCTTCCAGCGTCAGGAAGTGCGGCAGGCGGTGTCGGCGCTGCGTCAGGTCGACGCGCGCGACGACCTGCCCGACGAGGCGCGCAGCGGGGCGTCGCTGATCACGCTGGTGCGGGCCGCGCTGGCGCCGGTCGGGCTCACCGCGGAGGAACCGGCCGGTGCGCAGGCGAAGGAGCGCTGGTCCGCGCTGCTGGCGCTGGTGCAGCTCACCGAGGAACTGGTCAGCCACGACGACGACATGGATCTCACAGCGCTGCTGCGCGAGCTCGCGACCCGCGCCGAGGCCAAGCATCCACCGATCGTCGACGGTGTCACCCTGGCCTCGCTGCACGCGGCGAAGGGCCTGGAATGGGACGCGGTGTTCCTGGCCGGGCTCACCGACGGCACGCTGCCGATCTTCCATGTGCTCGGTCGCAAGAACGCGCCCGTCGACGAAGCCGGGCTGGAGGAGGAGCGCCGGCTGCTCTACGTCGGCGTCACGCGGGCGCGCGAACATCTGAGCCTTTCGTGGACCCAGCGGCGGCTGCAAGCGGGCGGTGACTATCGGCCGGTGACCCGGTCGCGGTTCCTCAACGGGTTGATTCCGGACAGTTCGGCGGCCTCGCGGATCGCCGTGGAAGTCCCGGTCAAGGCCGACACCCCACGTCCGCTGTGCCGGGTGTGCCTCAAGCCGTTGATCGGCACCTATGCCACCATGCTCGGCCGCTGCAGGCGCTGCCCGGGCGAGGTCGACCCCCAGCTGCTCGAGGCGCTGAAGGAATGGCGAGCCGAGAAGGCCGAAGCGCTGCAGCGGCGCGACTTCGTGGTGTTCACCGACACCACCCTCACCGCGATCGCCGAACAGCTGCCCGCCGACGACGCCGCGCTGGCGGCCATCGCGGGTATCGGCGCGAAGAAGATCGAACAGTACGGTGCCGACGTGCTCGCCATCGTTGCGTCACGTTTGCGGGCAACGGCACAAAACCCCAGGTAGAAAATAAGTTGTTCGGTTCTCGATCATTGCCTATGGTGGAGAACACGCACCGAGAGTGATCCCGGTGCGCGGTAATTGTTCACACACGAGTTCAGGAGGGAGGCAGACACATGAACACGAACACGAACACCACGTTCGATGCGATGAGTAATCGCGTCCTGGTGAACGGATTTGTCATGTCCGCCTCCCGGGGGGTCCTCGCTCTGCAGGGGACCGGCCTGTCCGGCGTCGATGCCAAAGCTGTGCCGATGACTGTCGTCCATCAGCACACTCCGATTCGTCTCCAGGACAAGCCCAACGTGGGTTGGCAGCCGACCGCCGTTGCGGCACCGGCAGCAATCGCCGATGAAGCCGGTTACGCACCGGAGTTCATCGGCGCAATCCGCCTCCGCGTCCACCCAGCGACCGTGATCAGGTCTCGACAGAGATGTCGAACTAGGTAGGGAACACCTCCCAGACCTCCTGGCCACGGATCGCGAGAAGCGAAATCCGTGGCCATCTTTCTTTCGGCTCCTCAGCCGTTGGCACCGGGTTCGCACACCGAACATTCGACCGCTGCAAACGAGCTGAAGGAGAACGACGTGTTCACCGCCCAGGACTGGCCGACGGCCACTGCTGACGTGACATGCCGAACCGTGGCGCAGACCCCTCGCGTCCGTGAGGTCACCAGGACTCTGCCCTGTAGGGGCGGAAACCCCGATCTGTGGTTCGCCGAGAGCCCCACCGATCTCGAGCAGGCCAAGGAACTGTGCGCGGCCTGCCCGATCCGCAAGGGCTGCCTGACCGCGGCCATCGATCGTGCCGAGCCGTGGGGCGTGTGGGGCGGTGAGATCTTCGACCAGGGTGTCGTGATCGCCCGTAAGCGCCCCCGCGGTCGCCCGCGCAAGGTCGCGATCGTGGCATGAACCCGGGAAAAGGGTTGTACCGCAAGCGAACCGCTCACCTCGTCATGGTGAGCGGTTCGTTTTGCTCTGTGCGGGATGCGCGTTTGACGGTGCGACCGTCGGCGACGGCGAGGACCAACGTGGTGGTGTCCGGGGAGTGCGCCCACCACCGGTGCTTCTCACCCGCGCGGCAGTAATAGGTGTCACCGGTGCCGAGATCGTGTTCGGTGCCGTCGGCGACCAGTGTGATCCGGCCGCGGATCACGTGGATGATCTCGTCGGATCGGTGGACGAAATCGCGGTCACCGCGATCGGTACCGCCGGTGAATTCCAGGGCGCGCAGGTCGCGGTCACCGTGGACGAGGGACCGGACAGTGCCCGCGCCGGGCTCGGTTTGGGGCAGGGCGGTGTCGTCGGCGGCGCGGACCACGGCCGCGGGCGCGGTGTCGTCGGCCGCGGCCAGCAGAGCTGTCGCGGTGGTCGAGAGCGCGTCGGCGATCAGCTGTAGCGAGCGCAGGCTGGTGTTGGTCCGGCCGTTCTCGAGTTGGCTCAGAAATGACTGGGACAGGCCGGTTTCGCCGGCAAGGCGGGCCAGTGTGTATTCGGCGGCGAGTCGCCGATCGCGGATCACGGTGCCGAGCTGCCGATTCCGGATGTGCTCACTGGCCACTGATCGCCTCCGTGTCCTCGGTCCTGGCTGTGTCTGTGACTGTAGTGAATCTTCAGTGCCCGCGACCGGTGCTGGTCCGCTGTTTCGGCGGCCGACCAGGGGGTGAGCGGGTTTCGCGCACCGTGATCGGAACGGTTCCTGTTCCCGTGATTCTACTGAATATTCAGTGGCATCGAATATTCAGGAAGAGGCGGCATGGAACAGAACACCCTCAAGCGCCGGGGCATCGGGCTGATCGGCAGCAATGCCGAGCTGGCTTCGCCCGGCTTCACGCTCTACGCGCCGCTGGCGGGCAACGGTCGAGTCGACCTGGTCGACCTCGACGGCGAGATCGTCCACCAATGGCACCTGCCCTACCGCCCGGGCAGGCACGCCCGCATCCTCGCCGACGGCACGCTCGCCTACAACGGTGCGACCTTGGCCCGCGCGTCGCTGTTCGCCATGTGGCGCAAGTACTCCGGCGGTTCGATGGCCCGCTACGACCACACCGGTACTCAGCTGTCCGAGTTCCGCGACGATCTGGCCCACCACGACGCCCACCACTACGACGACGGGCGCGTGCTCTACGCCGCCGTGCAGCCGCTCACCGGCGCCGACGCGGCACGGATCCAGGGCGGCGTGCCCGGCACCGAAGCCGACGGGATCGTCTGGTCCGATGTGATCCGCGAGGTCGGCCCGGACGGCGCGCCGATCTGGGAGTGGCGTGCGGTCGAGCATCTCGATCCCGCGGAATTCGCGTTGCAGCCGCACTATTGGCGTGAGCACTGGCCGCTGATCAACAGCGTGCACCCGCTCGACGAGCACACGGTGGTGGCCAGTCTGCGCAGCGTCTCCGCGGTGATCCTGATCGATCGGCGCACCGGCGTGGTCACCGAGCTCGCCGACCGCGACACCGTCGCTCAACAGCATCACGCCACCCCGCTCGGCGACGGCAAGATCCTGGTGTTCGACAACGGTACCTTCCGCACCGGAGAGTCGGTCACCTACAGCCGCGTCGTCGAAATAGACGCTGCCACCGGCGAAGTCGGGTGGACCTATCAGGACTCCCCGCGTGAGGCGTTCTTCACTCCCTTCATGGGTGGTGCGCAGCGGCTGCCCAACGGCAACACGCTGATCACCGAGGCCGCGTTCGGACGGATCTTCGAGGTGACCCCGCAACGCCAGATCTGCTGGGAGTACGTGGTGCCCTCGTTCACCGAATACCCCGATCCCGATACCGCCCAGGTGTTTCCGGGTATCTCCAACGCGATCTTCCGTGCCTACCGATACCGCGCCGAGGAACTCCCATGGCTGCGGTGACCGAACCGGTGGTGGCGCCGGTCGACGAGATTCCGCCCGCGGGCCGGGCTTTCGCCGGTGCGCTACAGCACCTGGTGGTGATGATCGCGATGCCGCTCACCTCGGTGCTGCTGATCAGCCGCAGCCTGCACCTGGACGACGCGGCGGCCCGCGCCCTGCTCTGTGGCGCCCTGCTTTTCAGCGGTATCGGCACCATCCTGCAGTCCGGCGGCCGGTACGGCCTCGGGGCCGGACTGCCGTTCGTCATGTTGCCCGGTGGCGCGGCGGTGGTGCTGTTCATCCAGACCGCGCAGACCTACGACCCCGCCACCGCCACCGGCGCGGTACTGATCACCGCGGTCGCCGGCATCGCGCTGGTACCGATCGCGCGCAAGCTGGTGCGCTTCCTGCCGATGGTCGTGATCGCCGCCATGATCCTGGTGATCGGGGTGAACCTGGTGAAGGTCGGCGCGAATCTGATCACCTCCGCCGACGACCCGACACCGGTCAGGTCGGTGATCATCGCCGGGGTGACCATCGCGGCGACAGTGCTGGCACATCGCTTCCTGCCTTCCGGTTGGCGACGCGTGTCGGTGCTGATCGGAATGGGGGTCGGGACCGCGGTGGCGGCCGCGCTCGGCCGGTTCACGCTCGCCCCGGGTGACGCGCTGGTGCAACTGCCGGAGCCGTTCCTGTTCGGCGCACCGCATTTCGACCTGCTGGCGGCCGTGCCGCTGCTGGTGTTCAGCATCGGCTCGATGGCCGAGGCCACCGGACAGACGGTGCTCAACGCGCAGGTGGTCGGCAAGCAGATCGATACGGCGCCCACGGTCGGGCGCACGATCCGCGGTGACGCTGTCACCTCCCTGTTCTCCGGGCTGTTCGGTGGACCGACCATGGTGACCAGTGGTGAGAACATCGGGCTGATCCGGCTCACCGGTGTTCGCAGTCGTTACGTCACGGCGTTGACCGGCCTGATGTTGATCCTGGCCGCGTTCGTGGCCCCGGTCGGCCGGATCGTGAATTCCCTGCCCGGCCCCGTCGTCGGCGCGACGGCGGCCATCGTGTTCGCCACGATCATCGCGTCCGCGATCGGCCTGTTCCGCGAAGTCGACCTGAACGACGACGCGGCCCTGCTCACCACCACCGCGGCCCTCACCGCGGGCCTGCTGCCGATCCTGGTTCCCGCCCTCTACCGCGGCTTCCCCGCCGATCTGAAGCTGCTGCTCGGCAGCGGCGTCACCATGGCCGCCGTGGTCGGCATCGTGGTGCACCTGCTGTGCACGGTGGGCCGACGCTCGTCCGGGGCATCCGCCGACTGAGACGCCCCGGGCGAGGGGTGCCCTACGAAGCCTGTTCGGCGCGGAAGCCCGGCACCCAGGTGCGGACCAGGTTCATGAAGCCGAGTTCCGCGTCGAGCTGGGCCAGGATGCCGACCGAGCCACCGAGCACCCGGAAGACGGTGAGGTACTCGGCCGGAAGTTGCAGGGCACGAGCGGTTTTCATCTCCGGGCTGGAGAACTCGGAGGCCTTGCCCGCCACCCGCTGCATCCACGAGCGGGTGAAGTGGAAGGTGTCGGTGCGAATCGGGTCGCTGAACGGGCGCAGGTACGCCTCGATCTCCTCGTGGGTCACCACCCGGCCCGGAATGACCCAGCCGTGCTCGTAGAGCAATTCGGTGAGGGCCGCGTGCTCGTCGGCGACAGCGAGGGCCAGCATGCGGCCCAGGACCTCCGGGAAGCCGTCCGGCATCGGCGCACAGGCGCCGAAATCGAGCACGGCCAGGGTGCCATCGGCCCGCACCAGGAAATTGCCGGGGTGCGGGTCGCCGTGCAGCAGGCCGACCAGTTCGGGCGAGCTGAAGTGGAAGGTCCCCATCAGCTCGGCGATCCGGTTGCGCTGCGCCAAGGTGCCCTCGGGGTCCTCCGCGCCCGCCTTGATCAGCGCCGACACCGGGGTGCCGTCGAGCCACTCGGTGACGATCACCTTCGGGGCGCCCGCCACCACCTTCGGGATCGCGATGGTGGGGTGTCCCTCGAACGCGGCGGCGAAGCGGCGCTGGTTGGCGGCCTCGATGCGGTAGTCGAGTTCTTCCTCGGTGCGTTCGGTGATCTCGGCGAGCAGCGGCTTCACATCGGCGCCGGGGATCACCGACGAGAGCAGTCCGGTCATCCGGGACAGCGTCTTCAGGTCGGCGCGCAGCGCGTCATCGGCGCCGGGATACTGCACCTTCACCGCCACCGCGCGACCGTCGGACCAGACCGCGCGATGCACCTGGCCGATGCTGGCCGAGGCGGCCGGGGTGTCGTCGAAGGACGTGAAGCGTTCCCGCCACTTGGTGCCCAGCTGCTGGTCGAGCACGCGGTGCACCGTCTCGGCGGGCATCGGCGGTGCGGCGGCCTGGAGCTTGGTCAGCGCCTCGCGATAGTGCTCGCCGAATTCCTCCGGGACCGCGGCCTCCATCACGCTCAGCGCCTGCCCGAACTTCATCGCGCCGCCCTTGAGCTCGCCGAGCACGGTGAACAGCTGCTCGGCTGCTTTCTGGTTCAGGTTCGCGTTGATCTGCTTCTTGTCACCGCCGACGAGCTTCTTGCCGAACCCGACAGCGGCTCGTCCGGCGATGCCGAGCGGAATCTTGGCCAACTTGGCATTGCGGCTGGAACTGCGGCGCACGATCTCGGACACGGTACCCATCATGGCCGAACTCGCGGGGTGTGTGCCATAAGAATGCTCACACCGGCCGATGCGACGCCCGTCACCGGGCGGTTTCCGGCGCGCGTGCGGTCATGTTCCGGCATCCGCAATCCTGATGCGGCAGCCACGGCCGGCGCTGGATCTCGTGGGTGTCGAGGTTCAGTTCCACGGTGGCGTCGAGAGTGCGCGGTGGACGCCGCGGTGAGCAGGCGACGATCGCCTCCAGCTCGCCGAGCGCCAGCGCGGTCGTCGCCGCGATGCCCGCCGGGGACGCGTGCCCGGTGCGGCCGAGTAGCTGGGCGGCCAGATGCGGCCAGTCGTTGTCGAATCCGGCCCGGGTGAGGTCGGCACAGCGCAGGCAGCTGGTCTCGCCGGGCAGCACGAGCGGGCCGACCACACCGACCCCGTCGCGGACTCGGACCTGCAGGTGCGGCACCCGGCGCAACACCAGATCCACCGACAGACCGGGGTCGATCATCAACGCGTCGGTGAGCACCACCAGATCGCCCGCGGTGGTACCGAGCGGACTGTCGGGCCGGTACGCACGCGAGCGGGTGGGACGAAAACCCATGCGCCGCAATCCGATCGCCACGGCATCCGAGAGCGGACCGAGGCCGTGCACGGTGATGCCGCGGATCTTGCCCAGTGTGGGTTCGGGCTCGAGCAGCAGGCCCGCACGCTCGATCGCGGTGAGCATGCCCATGGTGCGATCGGGGCTGATGCCGAATTCGCCCGCCCGCCAAATGATCTGGGGCCGCGATTGCAAGCCGTCGAGCAGGCGAAGGAAGGCGAGCACGGTACCGGTGTCGTGCTCGGTGGTCTCCAGGAGCAGCGCGCGTTCGGGGTCCCAGCCGAGCTGGACCGTGCCGGACGGGCGAACCAGGGTGGTCACTCGCGGGTTGAGCATCGGCCCGCGCAGTGGGGAGGTGGTCGTCATGCCAGAAGTATCGGCACCCGACAGCGGCGCCAGGTGCGCCGAAAGTGCAGTTATCCACAGGCTTTCGGCGTGTCGGCCGGCGGATTCCGAAGTGTGAACAACCGCTGTACCGCGGGTCGTCGCCGCGTTTCGCGACGAACGTTAGCCTCGGAACCGTGTTGCGCCACCGAGATCGGAAGTTTCTCACCGACCTCGGCGGCGACGTGGATCAGGCCTTGCCGGAACCCGAGTCGGAATCACCCTCGTCGCGCGGGGTTTCGTCGGAATCGGACTCCTCGACCTCGGCTTTCCCGAGACCGGCCGCGTCGCGTTCGCGCGCCTCGGTCGCGGCCAGCTGGGCCAGCGGGTCGTCGAAAGCGCCGGTGCCGCCACCGATGATGGAGTCGATGAACCCGGCAGGCGAGTCGAGATCGGTGGAATCGGGCAGCAGATCGGGGTGCTCCCACACCTTGTCGCGCCGCTCCATCCCCGCGTCGGTGGTGAGCCGCCGCCACAGCGCCGAGGCCTCACGCACCTTGCGCGGCCGCAACTCCAGTCCGACGAGCGTGGCGAACGTCTGCTCGGCGGGTCCGCCCGTGGCCCGGCGGCGACGCAGCGTCTCCGACAGCGCGTTCGCGCCCGGCAGGCGCTCACCCACCGCATCGCTGACCACGACGTCGACCCAGCCCTCGATCAGCGCCAGTAGGGTCTCCAGACGCTCGAGCGCCTGCTTCTGCTCGGGCGTGGTCTGCGGTTCGAACGTGCCCTGGGAGAGCAGTTCCTCCAGCTTGGCGGGGTCGCTCAGCGACATCGGGTCGATGCCCTGCGCGGCTTCCTCGATCGCGGAGAAGTCCATCTTGATGCCGCGCGCGTAGTCCTCCACGGCGCCGAGTACCTGCTGACGCAGCCACGGCACATGCGCGAAGAGCCGCTGGTGGGCGGCCTCGCGGGCGGCCAGGAAGACCATGATCTCGCTCTCGGGCTGCTCTAGCCCCTCGCTGAACGCCGAGATCGCGGTCGGCAGCAGCGCGGCGGTACCGGCCGGGCCCAGCGGCAGACCGATATCGGTGGAGGTCAGCACCTCCTTGGCCAGCTGGCCGAGCGCCTGACCGAGCTGGGAGCCGAACGCCAGCCCGCCCATCTGGCCGAGCATGCCGACCATGGGCCCGGCGAACTGCTTGGCCTCCTCGGGCAGCTGCGCCGTCCACATGCCCGAGATCTGCTCGGCCACCGGATCGCACAGGCGCTTCCAGGTGGGCACCGTCTCTTCGATCCAGTCGTTCGGGGTCCACGCGACCGTCTTGGTGGCGCCGGCGGGCAGCACCGTGGCGCCGTCGAGCCACAGTTCGGCCAGGTGCGCCGCGTCGGTCACCGCGGTGGTGGTTCCCGCGGCGATCGGGGCGATGCTGGAGCCGAGCTGCTGGCGGGCCAGTCGCTTGGCGACGTCGTAGTTGACCGGGCCGGACTGTGAACCGCCGGGAGCCATGCCCTGGCCCATGCCGCTGATCATCTGCCCGAGCTGGCTCAGCATCTGGCCCAGCTGCGACGGATCGAAGCCGCCCGCACCACCGACGCCGCCCGCTCCGAACCCGAACGGATCGTTTCCGCCGGGTCCGTTGCCCTCGTCGCGACGCTTGCCGGAATCGTCGTCGTCGCCGGTCGAGAAGCCGAAGGGGAGATCGCTCATACCTCTTACGTTACGCGGGACCCCCCGGCCCACGGTGTTCGCGCATCGCGAAATCGCGCGACGACGCCCACGCCGTAAAGCGTGCCACTGCCGTCGGTCACGGCCGTTGATCACTACTGTGGTCCGAGTGAATCGTCGGATCCTCACCCTGATCGTCGCCCTCGTCCCTGTCCTCGTGCTCGGTGTGGCAGGCAGCGTGGTCACCGTGCCGTTCGTCGCGCTGGGCCCCGGCCCGACCTTCGACACCCTCGGCCAGGTCGAGGGCAAGCAGGTGGTCGATGTCACCGGCGCGCCACTGGATCCCACGAGCGGGCATCTGAACATGACGACCGTGTCGGTGCGCGACGGGCTGAACCTGTTCGAGGCGTTCGGGTTCTGGGTCAGCGGTGAGCACGGCCTGGTGCCGCGCGCCGAGGTGTACCCGCCCGGCGTGTCACGCGAAGAGGTCGACAAGTCCAATCAGCAGGACTTCAAGGATTCCGAGAGCGATGCCGAGGTCGCCGCGCTGCACTACCTGAAGATGCCGACGGTCGTGTTGGTCCGCGGACTCGGCGAGGACGGACCGGCCAACGGCGTGCTCGAGGTCGGTGACGAGCTGATCAGCATCGACGGCGCCCCGATCACCACGCCCAAGGACGTGATCGACATCGTCGGCACCAAGGCGCCCGGCGCCACCATCACCGTTGTCCACCGTCGCGGCGACCTCGAGCTGACCAGTCCGATCACCCTGGCGCCTCGTCCCGGCGACGAGGCGAAGGGCTACCTCGGCATCACCCCGGGCGAAGGCGGACGTCCGCCGTTGCAGGTCGAGTTCAACCTCGCCGACATCGGCGGACCGTCGGCCGGGCTGATGTTCAGCCTCTCGCTGATCGACAAGCTCTCCCCGGGCGAACTCAACGGCGGCAAGTTCGTCGCGGGCACCGGCACCATCGACCAGGACGGCAAGGTCGGCCCGATCGGTGGCATCCAGTACAAGATGATCGCGGCGCGCGAGGCAGGCGCGGAAACCTTCCTCGTCCCCGCCGACAACTGCAACGAGGCCGGTCAGCGTGCTCCGGAGGGCCTGCGCTTGGTGAAGGTCGACACCCTCGACAGCGCGATCGCCGGACTGGCCGAGATCAACGCCGGTCGCGAGGCGATCAGCTGCGGGTAGTCACTCCAGCGTGTGGTGCAGGGCCTCGACCAGGCCCGGTGCCAGGTTGGGGTAGGTGCGCAGGTCGAGGTCGCCGAAGCCGTCGTCGTCCTCGGGACGGATCTGCAGCAGGCACAGTGTGGCGCCCTGGCGCAGCACACCCGCGATGAGCCGGGCGTCGCGGCGACCCGGATGCGCGTGCGCGGCGGCGCGCCCGGCCGCGTCGGCGGCCTCGTCATCGGCCAGTAGCGGAACCAGGGCCTCGTCGAGATCGCTCTCGGCGTCGGGCGGCAGCACCACGATCTCCTGCACCAGCACGCAGCCTTCGACCGCGGGCGGCCAGGTGGTGGTGGCCAGGAACTCGTCCAATGCCATCGACCCGCCGGTGATGTCGTCGGGGAAGGCTTCCTGGGCGACGGGGGTCAGCTCGCTGCCGTCGTCGAGCTGGTCTTGCAGGTCCGGTTCGGCCGCGGCCAGGTCGGCGGTCGGCACCAACGCGAACATCTGCGGCGGGTTTCCCCAGCCCTCGGCGTCGGCGAACTCGACGACCTCGCGCACACAGCGGGCGAGGAGAACTTCGGCGTGCTCGTCTTCGGTCACCCGCACATCCAATCATTTTCGGCCCAGACGCTTGCACGGTGTCCGATTTCCGTAGAGTGGGCGCCAACGGTCCGGTAACGGATCACCCGCAACATTCGGACTGCGGTGACTGCGCCGATCACGGTGTGGAACCGCCGGAGCATGGAGAGTGGCACCGTGGGCATGCGGCCCCCCACCGGCTTACCTTCGTTGTCCCGACGCAGCCGTGTGCTGCTGGTGACGGCAGTCGTCCTCGCGGCGCTGTTGCTGCTCGGGCCCCGCTTCACCGATGCCTATACCAATTGGTTGTGGTTCGGTGAGGTCGGTTATCGCAGTGTGTATCTCGGCGTGTTGCGCACGCGGTTGATCCTGTTCGTGGTCGTCGCGTTGCTCGTCGGCGTCGTGGTCTGGGCGGCGCTGCTGCTGGCCTATCGGTCGCGTCCGGTCTTCGTACCGGTCGCCGGGCCCAACGATCCGATCGCGCGCTACCGCACGACCGTGATGAGCAAGCTGCGGCTGTTCGGCGTCGGTATCCCGGTGCTGCTCGGCGTGCTGTCGGGGCTGGTCGCGCAGTCGAACTGGGCGACGGTGCAGCTGTTCCTGCACGGTGGCGAGTTCGGTCAGCAGGACCCGCAGTTCCACCTCGACATCGGTTTCTACACCTTCGATCTGCCGTTCTACCGGATGGTGCTGAACTGGCTGTTCGTCGCCGTGGTGATCGCGTTCTTCGCGAACCTGGTGACCCATTACGTGTTCGGCGGCCTGCGGCTGGCCGGGCGTGAAGGCACCCTCACCAGGGCCGCGCGCGTGCAGCTCGCGGTGATCGCGGGAATCTTCGTGCTGCTCAAGGCGGTGGCGTACTGGTTCGACCGGTACGACCTGTTGTCGAGTACGCGCAAGGAGCCGACGTTCGGCGGTCCGTCGTTCACCGATATCAACGCGGTGCTGCCCGCCAAGCTGATCCTGCTGTCGATCGCGGTGATCTGCGCGATGGCGTTCTTCGCCGGGATCGTGCTGCGCGATCTGCGGGTTCCCGCGATGGCGGCCGCGCTGCTGGTGTTGTCGTCGATCCTGGTCGGTGCGGTGTGGCCGATGGTGGTCGAGCAGTTCTCGGTGCGCCCCAACGCCGCGGAGAAGGAAAGTCCGTATATCGAGCGCAATATCCAAGCGACTCGCGAGGCGTACGGAATCACCGACGACAAGGTCGAGTACCAGAACTACCAGGGTGAGAGCAAGAAGAGCCCGCTCGAGGTGCCCGCCGACGCGGTCACCATCGGCAACGCCCGCCTGCTCGACCCGAACATCCTCTCGCCCACCTTCACCCAGCTCCAGCAGCGCAAGAACTTCTACGGCTTCCCCGAGTCGCTCGACATCGACCGCTACAGCCTCAACGGCGATGTCCAGGACTACATCGTGGCCGCGCGCGAGCTGCATCCGGCCGCGCTGTCGGGCAACCAGAAGGACTGGATCAACCAGCACACCGTCTATACCCACGGCAACGGCTTCGTCGCCGCGCCGGCCAACCGGGTCAACAAGCCACAGTCCGAGGCCCAGAGCGTTACCGGCGGCAGTGATTCGGGCTATCCGCTGTTCATGGTGAGTGACCTGTTCACCAAGGTCGAGGATCAGCAGATCAAGGTCGACCAGCCGCGGATCTACTACGGCGAGTTGATCGCCCAGACCGATCCCGACTACGCCATCGTCGGCACCGCGGAGGGCCAGGCGCCGCGTGAGTACGACTCCGATCAGGCGCAGTTCACCTATGACGGCAGCGGTGGCGTGCCGATCGGGAACTGGTTCAACCGGCTGGCCTTCGCGGCCAAGTACGCCGAGCGCAACATCCTGTTCTCCTCGGCGATCAGCGAGGACTCCAAGATCCTGTTCAACCGTGGTCCGCGCGACCGGGTGCAGAAGGTGGCGCCGTGGTTGACCACCGACGGCAACGCCTACCCGGCGGTCGTCGGCGAGCGCGTGGTCTGGATCGTCGACGCCTACACCACGCTGGACAAGTACCCCTACGCCCAGCCGACGTCGCTCGACGGGGCGGTCGAGGACAGCATCGACAAGAAGACCGGGCGGGTGATCCCCCGCAAGGAGGTCAGCTACATCCGCAACTCGGTGAAGGCCACCGTCGACGCGTACGACGGCACCGTCACCCTGTACGAGACCGACACCACCGACCCGGTGCTCAAGGCCTGGCGCGGCGTGTTCCCCGACGCGGTGAAGCCGCAGAGCGAGATCTCGCCCGAGCTGCGCGCGCACTTCCGCTACCCGGAGGACCTGTTCAAGGTCCAGCGCGACATGCTCACGAAGTACCACGTGGACAACCCGCGTGAGTTCTTCACCAACAACGCGTTCTGGTCGGTGCCCAGTGATCCGACCATCGAGGGCGGCACGTTCAACCAGCCCCCGTATTACGTGTTGCTGGGTGACCCGAAGACCAACAAGCCGGTGTTCAACCTGACCTCGGCGATGGTCGGCTACAACCGGCAGTTCCTCTCGGCCTACATCTCGGTGCGGTCGGACCCCGACGGGTACGGCAAGTTCACCGTGTTGCAGCTGCCGGTGGAAACGCAGACGCAGGGTCCGCAGCAGACACAGAACTCGATGACCACCGCCGACGCGGTCTCCCGAGAGAAAACCCTGCTGTCGAACTCGAACAAGATCCGCTACGGCAACCTGCTCACGCTGCCGGTGGCAGACGGCGGCATCCTCTACGTGGAGCCGTTCTACAACGAGCGCAACACCGGTTCATCGACGTTCCCGCAGCTGCTTCGCGTGCTGGTGAGCTATCGCGACGCGGCGGGCAGCGTGAAGGTCGGCTACGCGGCGACGCTGGCCGATGCGCTGAACCAGGTGATGCCGGGTGCGGGTTCGCTGGCGACACCGTTCGGTGGCGACCCGTCGGTGAAGCCGAAACCGGGGGCGATCCCGCCGGTCGATCCGGGCACCGTCACTCCGCCCGGAAACGGCACCACGCCGCAGCCGGGGACGACTCCGCCCGCGGGGTCGACGCAGGAGGCCGCGGCCGCCGAGCTCAGCCGCAAGATCGAGGCGGTGCGCACGGCGATGCGGACGGGCAACTTCACCGATTTCGGTAAGGCCCTGGAAGAACTGGACGCCGCGGTGAAGGCGTATCAGGACGCGGGCGGCCGGTAGCAGGCCGCCGCGTAGCAGCAAGAAAGGCCCCGTCTGGATGACGGGGCCTTTCTTGTGCAGGGGGAACGGTGGATCAGCCGCCGATCGAGGCGATCAGCGGAGCGTTGGCGTCGAGCAGGCCCTGGTACTGGCCCCCGACACCGTACTGGTCGGCCAGCGCCTTGCCCGCGGCCTTGGCCTGGTCGACGGCAGCCTGGACATCGGTCTCGGCCTCGGCGGGCAGCTCGACCGGCAGCTCGACGGCGGGCTCCTCGACCACCTCGGGCGCGGATGCGCCCGACTGGAGGTACTGGCCGCAGTGCGGCCACGCGCCGACGCCCTGGCTGGCGAGCACGTTCTCCGCGACGCGGATCTGCTCTTCCTTGCTGGCGTTGTGCGCCGAACCCTGGCCGCCGTTGGCCGCCCAGGTGCTCTGCGAGAACTGCAGGCCGCCGTAGTAGCCGTTGCCGGTGTTGATGCCCCAGTTGCCGCCGCTCTCGCACTGGGCGACGCCGTCCCAGTTGTAGGCGGCGGCGGAGGCGGTGCCGGTGGCGAGGCCGAACGGAACGGCAACAAGGGCGCCGGCGATGGCGGCGACGCCAAGGGCGCGGGTGCTGAATTTCCGGGTCTCAGTCATGGGGGAGACGCTAACCAAAGAATCGACGCCGATCACATCTTGATAACGAGCGGATTCTCTGAATGGAATAGCCGTCTTTTCAATGTTTACGCTGCATAGCCAGTGGGAATACCTAGATTCCGGTCGGTCTGTTATTGGTCCGTTATGTGTTCGGGATCACGAGGTGATAGTGACGCCGCTCACCGAAGCTCGGCCCCGACACATGCGGTTGCCGGAATGTGTGATGGCTGCCACAGTCAAAGGTTTCGATGTGCGGTGTTGTCCGTCGAAGATTGTGCATTTCGGCCACAAAACCCGTGTTGACCTCGCGATTTGGCGCCTGCGCGCACCTGTGTGTAATGTTGTGTTCACACCGACGCGGGGTGGAGCAGCTCGGTAGCTCGCTGGGCTCATAACCCAGAGGTCGCAGGTTCAAATCCTGTCCCCGCTACAAAACGAAAGGCCCGGAACCACTGGTTCCGGGCCTTTCGTGTTTCTCCGGTTCGCTCTCGTGCGGGTCGGTTCAGGCGTCGAGGTCGCTGGCGACGAGCTCGGCGATCTTGTCCAGGGTCGGCTGATCGTCGCTGGTGATCACCACTTCGGCGCCCTGGCCCGCGCCGAGGGTCATGATCATCAGCGCGGAGCCCGCGTCTACCGGGTCACCGCCCGTGACCGCGATGGTGACGGGAACACCTGCCGCGCCGACCGCTTCGGCGATCAGGGCGGCGGGGCGGGCGTGCAGGCCGACCGAGGAGCCGACGGTGACGGTGGTGCTTGCCATGGGATATCTCCTTGTGTGCGAATGGATTACGCGGTGGTGAGAACAGGGGCGACGGACTGCTTGCGGGTGAATTCCTTGGCGAGGGTGACGCAGGCCGCGGCGACGAGCGTGCCGGCGACCAGTGACACCAGGAACCAGCCGAGGTGCCCGATCGCGAAGAACACGAAGATGCCGCCGTGCGGTGCGCTCAAGGTGACGTCGGTGGCCATGATCAGCCCACCGGTCACCGCGCCGCCGACCATCATCGACGGCAGCACCCGCAGTGGGTCGGCGGCGGCGAACGGAATCGCGCCCTCGGAGATGAACGAGGCGCCGAGCAGCCAGGCGGCCTTGCCGTTCTCGCGTTCGGCCTCGGTGTAGAGGCGCGGGCGCAGCACGGTCGACAAGGCCATCGCCAGCGGCGGCACCATGCCCGCGGCCATCACCGCGGCCATGATCCGCAGGGTCGCGATATCGGTGACCGAGAGTCCGGCGGCGGCGAATGAATAGGCGGCCTTGTTGACCGGACCACCCAGGTCGAAGCACATCATCACGCCCAGGATGACGCCGAGCGCGATGGCGGAGGTGCCGGACAGGCCGTTGAGCCAGTCGGTGAGTCCGTTGGTCACGGCGGCGAGGGGCTTGCCGAGCAGCACGAACATCAAGATGCCGACGATCGCCGAGGCCAGCAGCGGGATCACCACCACCGGCATGAGCCCGCGGGCCCACGTGGGCACCGGCAGCTTGCTCACCCACAGGGCAGCGAATCCGGCCACCAGACCGCCGACCAGGCCGCCGAGGAATCCCGCGCCGACGAAGACCGCGATCGCGCCCGCGGTGAAACCCGGCGCCAGGCCGGGACGGTCGGCGATCGCGAAGGCGATGTATCCGGCCAGCGCCGGGACCAGGAAGCTGAAGGCCAGTGAGCCGATCTGGAAGAGCACGGCGCCGAAATAGGTGGCCAGACCACCGTCGGGCAGGTCGGTGATCGAGTTGTCGAGCACGATCGTCTTCGCGCTGTCGGAGATCTCGTAGCCGCCGAGCAGGAAGCTCAGCGCGATCAGCAGACCACCCGCGGCGACGAACGGGATCATGTAACTGACGCCGGTGAGCAGGATCTGACGCAGGCGGGTGCCCCAGCCGATGCCCTTGGCCGCCTGCGAAGGTGCGGGTGCGGTACCGCCGACGGTGGCGGCGCCCGCGGCGGTACTCGCCGCGACGGCCTCCGCGATCATCGTGTCTGGCTCGTTGATCGCGCGTTTGACGCCGGACTCGATCACCGGCTTGCCCGCGAACCGGCTTCGGTCCTTCACGCCGACATCGGTGGCGAAGATGACGGCGTCGGCGTCGGCGATCGTGGCCGGGTCGAGCGTGTCGCCACCGCTCGAGCCCTGGGTTTCCACCGCCACGTCGACTCCGGCGCGTTCGCCCGCGGCGACCAGGGAGTCGGCGGCCATGTAGGTGTGGGCGATGCCGGTCGGGCAGGCGGTGACCGCGACGATCTTCTTCGGCGCACCGGACTTCGCTGTGCTGACGGCCGGTGCATCGCCCGCAGTGGTCGCCGCGCCGGAAACCGCTACGCCCGACGCGGCCGTACCGACTGCCGCCGCGCCGACTTCGGGGGCCGATGACTCGGAAACGGGAGTCGCGCCCGCAGCGGACGAGATCCCCGATCCGCCGTCGGCGGGCGAACCGGACCCGGCCGGATCAGCCGGTTCTGTCGCCGCTGTGCCACCTGGGGCGGCACCGGTGGAAGGGGTGGTCGCGGCCGGTGGGGGATTGATGACGCCGTCGACAAGGGCCACCACGGCTGCCGGTGTCGCGGCGGCGCGTAGGTCGGCGACGAATTCCGGGCGGACCAGCGCGCGAGCCAACGACGACAACAACTTCATGTGCTCCGCGCCGGCGCCTTCCGGAGCGGCGATCAGGAAGACCAGATCGGCAGGCCCGTCGGGAGCGCCGAAATCGACGGCGGGTGCGAGGCGGGCGAACGCCAGCGAGGCGGTGGTGACGGCGGCCGATCGGCAGTGCGGGATCGCGATGCCGCCGGGTAGCCCGGTGGCCGATTGCGCCTCCCTGGCCAGGGCGGCTTCGCCCACCGCGTCGACGTCGGTCGCGCGGCCCGTGGCGGCGAGCCTGCCCGCTAGCGCGGTGATCACGGCGCCCTTGTCGGCGCCGAGATCGGCGTCGAGCGCGATCAGGTCTGGGGTGATGATCGAATCGGCCATCGTCGTGTCTTTCCGGAGTGGGGGTGGAGCAGGGGCTTGTCGGTCCAGTGGTGGCGTCGGTCGACGGGGCTTATCCGGTGTCGGCCGGTGGGGTCGAGCAGCGCGGTGGCCGGTGCCGGTGGTGATCGGTGGTCATGCCGGGGCCGATGGTCGGTCGGCGGTGAGTGGGTGAGCGGTGACGGCGTCGAGGACGATGTCGGCGGGGCCGGGTAGTTCGGTGCCGGGGAGCGCGGTGGCGGCGCTGCCGTAGGCGACGGCGGTGCGCAGGCGGTCGGCGGGGGATTCGCCCGCGAGGTCGGCGAGCAGGTAGCCGGCCAGGGCCGAGTCGCCCGCGCCGACGGTGCTGCGCGCGACGATCGGCGGGGCGGCGGCGAACCACGCGTCCTCGGCGGTGACCAGGACCGCGCCTGCCGCGCCCAGGGTGGCCAGCACCGCGCCGACGCCACGGTCGATCAGCGTCGTGGCGGCTTCGGCCGCGGCCAGGGGGTTCTCGAGGTCGACGGCGTCGAGACCGCTGAGCTGAGCCAGCTCCTCCGAGTTCGGTTTGATGAGATCCGGTGCGGCGCCGACTGATCCGGCGAACAGGGCGAGCAGCGGAGCGTCGGAGGTATCGACGGCGACGCGGGGGCGTCGCGTTCCGTTCGGTGATACGCGCGGTGTGGACAACGTCGCGACGAGCTGCGCGTACCAGTCGACGGGCACGCCCGGCGGTAGTGACCCGGACAGCACGATCCACTCTGCCCCCGCGGCCACCTCCACGAGCAGCGCCGCGAGCTCGGCCAGTTCGCGCGCCGACAACGCACGGCCGGGCTCGTTGATCTTGGTCGTGGTGCCGTCGGATTCGGCGATGGTCAGATTCACCCGCGGCGCGCCGGACACCGGTACCGTGCGGAATTCGATTCCCGCCGTCCGTAATCCGTGCACCACGGGGTCGTCGTCGGCCCCCGGCAGCACCGCCGTGACCGCCGCCCCGCCCTCGGACACCACCCGCGCGACATTGACTCCCTTGCCGCCGGGGTGCGAGGTGACGCTCGCCGCGCGATGCACCTGCCCGCGCCGCAACGGCTCGGTGAGGGTGACCGTCCGGTCGACACTCGGGTTCGCGGTCAGCGTGACGATCATGCGAGCACCACCTCGATTCCTTCGGTGACCAGTTCCGCGTGCGCGGTGGCCGGGATGTCGGTATCGGTGACCAGCACGTCGACCTCGGCGGCATTGCCGAAGCGCACGAAGTCCTCGCGCCCGACCTTGCTCGCGTCGGCGACCACGACGACCCGATCGGCGGCGGCGATCATCGCGCGTTTCACGGCGGCTTCCTCCGGATCGGGGGTGGACAGCCCGTGTCGCACGGTCAGCGCGTTGGTGCCCAGAAACGCGACGTCGACCCGCAGTTCGCCGAGCAGACGCAAGGTCTCGGCGCCGACGGCGGCCTGGGTGACTCCGCGAACCCGCCCACCGAGCAGGTGCAACCGCACACCCGCGAACCCGGTGAGGCGCGCGGCGACCGGCAGCGAGTTGGTGACGGTGACCAGGTCGACGTCGACCGGCATGGCCGCGGCCACCCGAACGGTCGTCGTGCCCGCGTCGAACAGCACGCTGCCGCCCGCACGCGGCAGGTACCGCTGCGCGAGTTCGGCGATCCGGTCCTTCTCCGCGGCGCGAGTGCTGTCGCGCTCGGCGGTGCCCGGTTCGAAGGTGGTGAGCGCGCCGGAACCGACCGCGCCCCCGTGTACCCGCCGGATCACCCCGAGTCGGTCGAGCACCGCCAGGTCGCGGCGCACGGTTTCGGTGGTGACCCCGTACTGGTCGGCGAGTTCGGCGACGGAGACGCGTCCGCGATGCCCGATGAGGGTCGCGATCGCCTGCTGCCGTTCCTCGGCGTACATGGAGGTCCTCCGGTCTCGGTGAATCTTTACTTATGTTGTTTTATGCCCGTTCGTGTGGGTTTGTCAATGAATTCTGGTGATCCGAGTCACAATCGTTGCCGCTGCCTATCGAGCTGATGGTGCCGACAGTCACATCCGAACAGCGCGGGTGCTCGACATCACCGCGGAAATCAGTGCAGGTCAACAGCTTTCGCCCGCGCTTTCACGTCGCTGTTACGCACCTCGTCGAAGATCGACACGAAGGCCGGAGACGCTGACCCCCATGTGGCGATTCGCAGTGCGACCCCGTGTCACGGTCCTGGCCTGCGAGGTGTGCGGCAGACTGCCGCATCCTGGGCGGACCAGGCTCACTCTGGCCAAACTCGCGGCGGTGTTCCCGGTGGAGCTGGCGCTGCACGCGTTGGTCGTCCACCTGCACCCGCCGTACCTGCTGACCGTCGCCCTGCTCACGGTCACCACCACGATCCTGGTGATCTGGGTGGTGGAGCCGTCGGCGATGCGCATGCTCGGCGGCTGGCTGCACAGCCCGGAACTACGGCACCGCGACCGCATCGACTCCGCGCCCGCGCTCTGGCGGATCCGTGTGCGCCTGGCCGACCGCCCCGGCGCGCTCGAGACGCTGGCCAAACATCTCGCCCACCGCGACGCCAACATTCTCACGGTGCACGTGCACCAGTTGGAGGACGCCGTCCTCGACGAACTCGTCGTCGCCGCGCCCGCCGAGGTCACCGCGCACGCGATCACCTCCGCCGCGGAGCACGCGGGAGGTTCCGGCGTGCGGGTCTGGCCCGCGACCGTGCTGTCGCTGATCGACGGTCAGACCAAGGCGCTCGCCATCGCGGCCCGCATCGTCGGCGATCCGGACGAATTGCCATTGGCCGTGGCCGAACTGCTGGGCGCGCGCTACCTCGCGCCCGGTACACCGGAGGTGGGCGAACCGGGCGAGGGCACGCTGCTGGTATTGGACCGCGACGATCGTCGCTGGGGTTTCGTACGCCCGGACGAGCCGTTCACCCCCGCGGAGATCGCCCGTGCGCATCGGCTCGCCGATCTGGCGGCGCTCACCGCGCGGCGACAGTGAGGTTCAGTCGAAGCCGAGGTCGCTGGTGAGCGGATCGCGTAGGGCGCCCTCGGCGGCCCGCAGGCGATCGGTGACCGAGGTCAGCAGATCCATCGAATCCTGGGACAGCCCGAGCGCGAGGCGGGTCAGGTGACGGATGGCATCGCAATGGAAGCGGTCGGCGAGTAGAGCGTCCGGGTCGGCGGGCGCGGCCGAGTGTTCGACGACGGTCACGGCAGGGGCACTCACAATCTCGTATTTTCGAGTATGACGCACCTTACATCCACCCTGCGGTCCGTGAACCCCGGTCGGCGTGCGAAAGTGCAGCAATGAGTCAGTTCGCCGACTATCAGAACGAGATCTACCTGGCCGCGCTCGGTGGGATCCAGCCGGAATTTCCCATGGATTACGCGACGCTCGAGCGCAAAGCCACTGCGGCACTGCCGGATTCGTTGCTGAACTATATCGCCGGTGGGGCGGGCGACGAGCTCACGCAGCGGCGCAACGCCGAAGCGTTCGCGGATTGGGGTCTGGTGCCGCGAATGCTGGTCGGCGCCACCGAGCGCGACCTCGCCGTCACCGCGTTCGGTCACACCTTCGCCAGTCCACTGTTCCTCGCACCGGTCGGGGTGATCGGTCTGGTCGGCGAGCAGGGCCACGGTGACATCGCGGTGGCCGAGGCGTCGGCGCAGACCGGTGTGCCCGCGATGTATTCGACGCTGATGGAGGATCCGCTCGAGGACGTGCGGCCGCACGCGGGCGACACGCCCTCGTTCTTCCAGCTGTACACGCCGAAGAACCGTGAGCTCGCCGAGAGCCTGGTGCACCGCGCCGAGGCCGCGGGGTACGCGGGGATCACGGTCACCCTCGACACCTGGGTGCCCGGTTGGCGTCCGCGCGACCTGGCCAGTGGGAACTTCCCGCAGCTGCGTGGGCACGTGCTGAAGAACTACACCAGCGACCCGGTCTTCCAGCAGATGGTCGGCTCCGACGATCCCAAATTGATTGTCCTGCACTGGATCGCGACCTTCGGCAATTCGCTGACCTGGGATGACCTCGGCTGGCTTCGTTCGATCACCGATCTGCCGCTGATCCTCAAGGGCATCTCTCATCCCGAGGACGCGCGCAAGGCGATCGACTTCGGCGCCGACGGCATCTACTGCTCCAATCACGGTGGGCGCCAGGCCAACGGCGGGCTGAGCGCGCTGGAGACCTTGCCCGCGGTCGTGGCCGCCTGTGACGACCGGGTGCCGGTGCTGTTCGACTCCGGGGTGCGCTCGGGCGCCGATGTGGTGAAGGCGCTCGGACTCGGCGCGACGATGGTCGGGCTCGGCAGGCCGTATGTGTACGCGCTCGCGCTGGGCGGTGTGCGCGGTCTGGTGCATCTGCTGCGCAGCTACGCGGCCGAAGCGGACCTGCTGATGGCGGTCAACGGCTATCGCGACGTGGCCGCGGTGCGCGAGAACATCCGGCCGACGACGCGCGGCCGCGCCACTCTCGGCTGACGGCGGCGCGGCCCGGAATCCCCGAGCAGGAGGGTTTTTCGGGCCGTGTGGGCGGCTCGGGGGAGAACTTGTCGGTGCTGTGCGGCATCATCGGTGCGAAGACCACGCTGTAGCACCAACCCCCGGAGTCCACGATGTCCTCGCCGAGCACCAAGTCCGCATCCCGCCGATCAGCACCGCCGGTACTATCCGACGCCGAGCTCGCGCGTATCGCAGGCGAGCTTGCCGAGGGCAAACCGCCGATGGTGTGGTTCACCGCCGCCGCTGTCGGTGTCGCCGAGGGGAAGTCGGGCAAGGTTGTCGCGCTCGACGACCCGTCCGCGGGCGACTTCCTGCAGGTGCGGCCCACCGGTTCCAAAGATGTGCTCTCGTTCGGCCCGAGCGAGGTGACGCTGACCAAGCCGGCCCGCGGGACTACCGTAGCGCCGGGCGGATCCGCACGGACCCGCCCGGAAAGTGCCCCCGCGCCGAGCAACCGAAAGGACAACACTGTGACCCAGCCGTCGACCCTGCCGAGCGCTGCTACGCCCGCGCCGAGGTCGCTCGCCCCGGTAGCCGACGATCCCAAGCCCGCCCCGGCAACGCCGCGGCCGGCGAAGGCTCCCGCGGTGCGCAAGACCAAGGTGGCCGAGGTGACCGTGACCCTCACCGGAACCGCCGACGGTGAGTGGACTGTCGATGTGATCAACGGTAAGAAGCGCAGTGTGAAGGGGTTGGCGGTCAGCAGTGCGGCCGTCGCTCAGGCCGCGAAGATCCTGCATCCCGAGGTGGAGGAAGTGGTGGCCGGGATTCTGGAGGCTGCTCGAGGGGCTCAGCAGGCGAAGGTCGCGCAGTTGCAGGCCGAGCTGGAGGCGGCTCGGAAGCTGTTGGAGGAGTTGGGGGACTGACCTACTGGGCCACGCGCTGAATCCGCGGGGAGGCGGACAGACGCCGCCGCGTCGACGGCTTTCTCAGTTCGTCGTGGAAGCTGAGGCCGAGGCGGTATTCCTTGGCGTGGTACATGGCGGCGTCGGCGGTGCGGATCAGGTCGTAGATGGTTGTTTCGGTGGGGCGGGTGGTCACGCAGGCGACGCCGATACTGGCGGTGATGGGGATTTCACCGCAGCTCAGTTCGAAGGGGCGGATGAAGGCGCCGAGGATGTGTTCGGCCAGCACGGCGGCTTCGGTGCGGGTGCGTGGTGCCAGGACGACGAATTCGTCGCCGCCGTAGCGGGCCGTGAGGTCGGCGCTGGCGGTGGTACGGCGGATGCGGGACGCGGCGTTGGCGATGAGTTCGTCGCCGACGGCGTGACCGTAGCTGTCGTTCACCATTTTGAAGCCGTCGAGGTCGATGAACAGCAGGCACAGCGGTTTTCCGGCCCACTGATCGCGATAGCGGTGTGGTGCGCGCAGCAGGGCGGCCCGGTTGAACAGGCCGGTGAGCAGGTCGTGGTCGGCCTGGTACTGGGCGCGGCGTTCGCTGCGCATGCTGCGTGTGATGGCGCGTTCGCTGCGCACCAGCACACCGGCCAGCAGCAACGTGAGCAGCGCGCAGATCACCACGCGGTCGACCACCCCGAGCTCGGCGCCGACCACGCTCACCAGCGAGGCCGCCACCAGTGCCACCGCGATCATCCCGGCCCGCTGCCGCGATCGATGCGGTCCCACATCCTCGGCGTCGCGCAGCGTACCCATCGTGGGCTGCACCGCGGCCAGCCCGGCCAGCAGGTACGCCCACTGCTGTGGCACCAACGCGAATTCGGGATCGACCGCGATCGTGCCTGCGGCAGTGAGGCTTTCGATCAGCCCACCGATGAGGACGGCGATCAGTGCGGCCTGCAACAACCGCAGCGATGTCTCCGAGCGGACCACCGTCGCCAGCGAATGCGCGAGCACGGTAGCCAGTAGTGCGTGGATCAGCGGATAGCTCGCGGCCAGCGCCGTATCGACGAACCCGCTGCTGTGCCGCAGGATCGGCGAGATCAGGAATGTCCACGAGGCCAGCAGCGCGCTGAGCCCGATGAGCGTCGAGTCCAGCCAGAGGTCACGGGCATTGCGGAGGCGGTGTGGCTGCAACCAGCCGACGGCGGCCAGGCCCAGGCACAGCGAGGCCGCCAAGGTACACAGATCGTCGACCGGGTGCCAGCTCGGGTGCAGCCCGAGCGCGCGTATCGCGGTGCCCGCGGCGAACAGCGGCACCGAGGCGGCCAGCAGGTACCAGGGCAGGCGTTGCGCGGGTCGATGGCAGTACATGCCGTACCCGATCATCGCCAGCGATCCCGCGACGATCACGATGAGCAGCAGAAACGGCAGCGCCCGGCCACCCGCCAGCGGCGCGATCAGCACGGCCCCCGCCGCGCCGAGCAGCACCACGCACCGTCGCAGGCTCCCGTAGCGTGTCTCGCTGATGGTCATCAGCCCCCCTCGATCTTGCTGCGCACGCGACGAGCGTCGATCGAATGTGAGGCCGGTGAATCACTCGAAGTATCGGCCGAGAGCACCGAGTGTTGTTGTCCGAGCACGATCCCCAGCCGGCAGTGCCGACGCTCAAAACCTTTACAACTCAGTCGATCATGACACGTCCACGGCCCTGCTGTCGATGCGTTGCGAGCATTGCCGCATACCGATTCGGCACCCGGTGCTCGACGGTTGCCCGCCGCGGTGTTCGGTGATGACATCGTCGCAGGAAGCGGAAGGGAAGTACGGGTGGAGAAGTGGATCGCGCCGGGCCGGGTGAACATCATCGGCGAGCACACCGATTACAACGACGGGTTCGTGTTGCCGATCGCCCTGCCGCTCGGCGTCGTCTGCGCGGCCGGACCGCGCGGTGACAGGTTGGTGCGGCTCACCTCGGCGCAGCGGCCCGGTGAGGTCGTCGAGGTGCGCGTAGATGCTCTTGCGGCACAACGGGATCGGCTGCCCGGGTGGGCCCGTTATCCGCTCGGTGTCGTCGACGAGTTCGTCCGTGGCGGTCACCGCGTCACCGGGGTGGACCTCGAACTCGACGGCTCGGTGCCGATCGGCGCCGGCCTGTCCTCGTCGGCGGCCCTGTGCTGCGCGGTGACGATCGCGCTGCGCGATCTGTTCGCGCCCGCACTCACCGATCGGAGCATGGTCGAGATCGCCAGGGCGGCGGAGAACGGCTTCGCCGGAGTGCCGACGGGCCTGCTCGACCAGTCCGCCTCGATCCTGTGTACCGAGGGCCACGCCCTGTTCCTCGATATCCGCGCCTTCACCGGCACGGAATCGGGTGGTGCCGAGCAGATTCCGTTCGATCTCGGCGCTGCCGGTCTGGCGCTGATCGTCGCCGACACCGGCCACCCGCACGATCTGGCCGACGGCGGATACGCCGAGCGCAGAGCCCAGTGCGAAGCCGCCTCCGACGCGCTGAATCTGTCCGCCCTGCGCGATGCCACCGCCGAGGACCTGCCGCGCCTGCGGGATCGAGTGCTGCGGCGTCGCGCGCGGCACGTGGTCACCGAGAACGCGCGGGTGCTCGCGGTGGTCGACCGGCTGCGCGCCGGTGCGGACCCGCGGGCGATCGGTGAGCTGCTCACCGCCTCGCATCATTCGCTGCGCGAGGACTTCGAGGTCTCCGCGCCCGCACTGGATCTCGCGGTGGACGCGGCGCTCGACGCGGGCGCATGCGGTGCCCGCATGGTCGGCGGGGGCTTCGGCGGCAGCATCATCGCCCTGGTCGAGCACGCCGACCAGGTGGCCGGCAACATCATGAACCGGTTCGCCGCAGCGGGTTTCGCCTCGCCGCGCGTCTTCGCCGTCGAGCCGGCCGCGGGTGCGCGCAAACTCGAGTGATCAGCTTCTGACCGCGCCGGGGATCGCGTCCTCGACGACGAAACTCGCCCGCGTGCTGATCGGGGCGCCCGGACGGCTCACGTAGGGAACCACGCGAAAGTCGTTGCGCCACTGGTGATGGTCGAGGTCGACGCGGACATAGCCGCGTTGCCGGTTGTAGAACTTCAGGTCCGGGTTGGCGGCCAGCAGGGTGCGACCCGCATCGGTGAGGTCCGCGCCGTCGCTACCGGTGCTGATCGAGGTTCCGGTGAATTCGGTGGCCACGACGGGTGATTCGGGATCGGCGTAGTCGCGGCGCAGGTCGGCGACGTAGTTCTCGTGGCGGTCGCCGGTGATCACGACCAGGTTGTCGACAGCGTGGTCGGCGGCTGCGGCCAACACCGTATTGCGGTCTGCGACGTAGCCGTCCCAGGCATCCGTGCCGAGCAGCAGGTCGGGGCCGGGGTCGTAATCGGACTGGGCCATGGCGACCTGATTGCCGAGCACCTGCCAGCGGGCGGGCGAGGCGGCGAAGCCGTCGACGAGCCAGTCACGTTGGGCCGCACCGAGAATGGTGCGGTCGGTGGCGAAGCGGTCGGCGCATCCGAGGACCGCCGAGCCGTCACCGCAGGCCTGCGGGGTGCGGTACTGCCTGGTGTCGATCATGGTGAATTCGGCCAGATCGCCGAATCGGTAGCGGCGGTGCAGGTGCATCGACGGGCCCGCGGGCAGCTGCGCCAGGCGCATCGGCTGGTGCTCGTACATGGCCTGGAAGGCAGCGGCCTTGCGGCGGCGGAACAGCGGCGCGAGGCGGTACACGTCGAGGCCGAGACCGGGACTGTCACCGGCCCAGTTGTTGTCGAGTTCGTGATCGTCGAGGGTGACCAGCCAGGGGAACGCCGCGTGCGCGGACTGGAGCGGCGCTTCGCCTTTGGCCTGGGCATAGCGCAGTCGGTAGCCCGCCAGATCCACTGCCTCGCCGACGAGTTGCGGCGGCAGGTGCGCACCCCGGCGGGCCAGCACCCAGGAGGATTCGTAGATGTAGTCGCCGAGATGGACGACGAGGTCGAGATCTTCGGCGCCGAGGTGTTCATAGGCGGTGTAGTAGCCCGAACTCCACGACTGGCACGACGCGAAGGCGAACCGGAGCCGCGCGGTCGGGCTGTCGAGCGCGGGCGCGGTGCGGGTGCGCCCGACCGGCGAGATCGCCGAACCGGCCCGGAACCGGTAGTAGTACCACCGATCCGGCGCCAGCCCGGCGACCTCGGGATGCACACTGTGCCCGAGCTCGCGGGTCGCCACCGCCGAGCCCCTGACCACGACTTTCGTGAATCGTTCGTCCTCGGCGACCTCGTAGTCGACGGTCACCGGGGCGACCGTCATCCCGCCGTACCCGTCGGGCGCGAGCGGATCGGGGGCGAGTCGCGTCCACAGCACCACTCCGTCGGGGGTCGGCTCGCCGGAAGCGACCCCGAGCGAGAACGGTTCGCCGAGCCGCCGGGGCGCGGCGAACCGCGCACTGCTCACCGCGGACACCCCCACGACAGCGGCGATCGAACCGCCGATGCCGCCGTGCAGGAGTTGTCGACGAGACAGCGTCATCGGCTGATCCTTTCACCGCGGACCCGAACCATCCACCGATCGTGTCCGGTTCGGCGTCGCGGTGCGGGCGTCAGAGCCGGAAGATCCGCGAGCCGACGGCCCACCCCGCGCTGGACCAGTTCGGGCCGAAGCATGCCACCGTGCCCGCCTGGCCGACCGGCAGGTCCTGGCGGATCGTGTACGGCCCGACGGCGAAGGGCGCGATGTTGTAGCCGACGCAGTCGACCTCGAGCCGGTAGGTGCCCTCGCCGCCGTAACAACCGCCGTTGAACGCCCACGGGCCGTTCATCGATCCCTGGCAGCCGGGATCAGCGGCGGCGGTACCCGCGGCGACACCGGTCAAGGCGATCGCGATGACCGGAGCGGCCAGGCACATCGCTACTGCGCGAGCTGAAGTTCTCATGGGGGAGCTCCGATCATCGAGTGTCATGGGTTACATGGGATGTTTCCTCGATAGTTAGCCATGCGTTACACCTTGTCCGCGCGAGCGGCCAGGCCCAAAGCGACATCGATGAGCAGGAAAACGATCAAGCTCACCCCGATGAGCGGGAGGAACCAGCCGACGGCCACCGCCGCGCCGACCAGCGGAACGGTGATCCACGGCGACGTGCGGCGCAGCACCCCACGCCGTGGCGGGACGGGCAGAGCAGCCCTGCGGGTGGGGCGACGCTGCCACCACATGCGGTATCCGAGCACGATCACGGTAACGAGGCCGGCCATGATCGCGAGCAGCAGCAGCTGGTTGACCAGGCCGAACAGCAGACCCATGTGGAAGGCGATGCCCCAGTTGGTGAGCTTGGCCATCAGCGGCCAGTCGGCGAACGCCAGTCGGTCGGTGACCGTGCCGGTCGAGCCGTCGACGGCGAGCGAGTCGACGGTGTAGGTGCCGGGCAGGCGCAGTTCCTTGATGCCGAACGCCTTCTCCGGCGTCGCCGGGATGGCGATTTCGGCGCCCTGGGTGATGCCTTCGGCACGCGCGACCTCGTACACGCGATCGAGCTGCGCGATCCGCGCCGAGGGATCGACCGGGGCCGGGACGGTCTGCCCGCCGCTGTGATGGTCGCCGCCCGATGACTGGGCGGGACCGGCGGTGCCCGGCAGCTTCACACTCACCGCGGGGGTGGTCCAGCTGAGTTCTTCGCGCAGCTTCGTGACGTTCTCACCGGCATAGGTCGACCACGTCATGCCGGTGGCCGAGAGCAGCAACACCACGGGCAGGATCCAGACGCCGATCGCGCCGTGCCAGTTCATCTTTCGACGCCTGGTCTGGGACAGATCCGGCTTCAGCAGCCACTGCGCCGACCTGCGCTCGCGCCGCTTGCGCACCCGGTGCACCCACAGCACCAGCCCGAACACCGCGATCACCCACAGCCACGACGCGGCCAGTTCGCTGTAGAGCCTGCCGGGTTCGCCCAGGTGCAGGCTGCGATGGAACTCGCTGAGCCAGGTGCGCAGTGGCAGCGCGCCACCACTTCCGTAGACCACGGACTCGCCGACCGGCTGGGCGGTGTGCGGGTCGACGAACACCGACAACCGCTCGGAATCGCCGAGCGCCGGATCGTTGAACAGCACGCGCGTGGTGTCGCCCTCGTTCGGGGCAGGGGCGACAGCGACCAGCGTCAGGTCGGGGCGAGCCGCGACGGCAGCCCCGACCTGGGCCGACAGCGCCTGATCAGGTCCAGTGGTGTCGACCTGGAGCAGATCGCGCGAGACGAACCCTTCGATCGTCGGCGCGATCGCGTACAGCGCGCCGGTGAGCGCGGCGATCAGGATGAACGGGGCGACGAAGAACCCCGCGTAGGAGTGCAGGCGCAGGGCCAGTGGAGACAGGCGTAAGCCCCGGCGTGCGCCGGAACGCGGACTGTCACCGGAGATCGGTGGTGCCGAGGGTGAGTTCTCCTCGACCGGACGAGTGTCCGTGATGCTCATGCTGATTCATTTCTGGAGTACTGGAACCCGGTGCGCGCGGACAGGTCCGGCTCGGCGCCCGCATCGACGACAGCACGCGAGAGCCGTCGACCTGGTGCGGCGTGGAGCCTGCCGATCGCTGGGCGCGGTCTTCGTCCGAGCGGATCCGGACGAACACGGCCGACCGGCGGCACACGTCGAGCGCCACGCTCACGTCGGGAGAGCGGATGACGTCAGCGCGGGGAGTCGACAACGAGGCGCGTGTTCGACACGGGGACAGCGCACGACGAGTCCGTGCACCGGGTGAGGGAAAGTCAGAAAGGAACAGCGAGCGGGGGAGCGCGGGTTCGCAGCGACGACGTGGCGAAGATTCGCAGGATGACGCGGTCGCGGTGGACCAGGCGCAGCGGCGCCGGGTCGGGGATGCGGGGAGTGCGGTAGCGCACCGGCAGGATGCGCGCCAGCACAGCGCCGCCGATCCGGTACGCGGCCTCGGCGCCCACGATGACGACGGCCGCGAGCAGCGCGGCGACGGTGTGGGCGGTGAGCATGCCGAGTCCGAGGGAATCGTCAGCCGAGTGCGAGTGCCCCGACCAGCTCATCGTGGTGTGGCCGATCAACTGACCACCCAGCAGCACTGCCGCCAAACCCAGCGCACCGTGGCGCAGTGGTCCGATCCCGGCGACCAGAGCGCCGACAACCGCCGAGGCCGCCGCCAGCAACACGATCGCCGTGCTGCCCGGCAGCGCCCCACCGGCGGCCATCCCGTGCGCGGCCAACGACAGCGCGCCCGACATCGAGCCCGCGCAGGCACCACGCAGCCGCGCGCCGACAGCACGCGACGGCGCGGACGCCTGCTCGAACCCGATGATCACGCGCTGATGATAGTCGACCGACGAGGCCCGCTCGGCGGCAATAGAGCGGGCTACGTCCAGCTGTTCTCAGTCCGTCTCGACCGGCATCTCGATCAGCGGCTTGCGCAGCAGCTTGCCCGTCGCGTTGCGCGGCAGCTCGTCGACGAAGATCACCTCGCGCGGCACCTTGTAGCGGGCCAGGTTCTCGCGGACGTATTCCTTGATCTCCTTGGCGTCGCGCTTGGACTCCGGGCCGGGCACCACGATCGCGCGCAGCCGTTTGCCGTAGTCGTGGTCGTCGACGCCGACCACCGCGGCCTCGAACACATCGGCGCGGCCCGCGATGAGGTTCTCCACCTCCAGCGGGAAGACGTTCTCACCGCCGGAGACGATCATGTCGTCGTCGCGGCCGTCGATGTAGAGCAGACCGTCGGCATCGAAATGGCCGACGTCGCCGCTGGACATCATGCCGTCGACCATTTCCTTGGTCCGGCCGTCGGTGTACCCGGTGAACGCGAACCCGTTGTCCACGAAGATCGTTCCGGTGACATTCGGCGCGGTGATCGGCTTGCGGTTCTCGTCGAGCAGCACGATCCGGATGCCGACCGGCGCCTTGCCCGCCGTGGTCGGCGCCTTGCGCAGATCCTCCGGGGTGGCCACGGTCATCACCGCGCATTCGGTGGAGCCGTAGAGGTTGTAGAGCGAATCACCGAAGTAGTCGAGGGTGCGGGTCACCACGTCGGGCGCGATCGCCGAGCCCGCCGCGAAGATGACCTTCATCGTCGACGGGTCGTACTTCGCCAGCACCTGCTCGTCCAGATCGAGGATGCGCTGCAGCATCGTCGGCACCACGACCAGCGAATCCGCCTTGTACTTCACCACATTGGCGAGCGTCTGCTCCGGGTCGAACCGGCGCTGCTGGAAGATGACCCGGTTTCCGAGGGCGAGCCCGAGGGTGAACTGCGACAGGCCGGTGCCGTGGAAGATCGGCGCCGCCATGATCATGGTGCCGTTGTTGGGCAGCGGCACCCGATCCACGAACTGCGCCGACGCGAACGGGCTCACCTTGTCGCGCGGGGCGCCCTTGGGGGTGCCGGTGGTGCCGCTGGTCAGGATCACCATGCCGCCGGGCTTGCTCGGCGCGGTGATCGCGGCGGTCGAACGATCCGCCGACAGCGACGCCACGGTCGGGATCGACGGGTCGGCGCCGTGCGCTTCGTCGACCCAGGTGAGTACGCGCGGGATCTCGGTGGGGATGGCGCTCATCAGGTCGAGGAACTCGCTGTCGTGCAGCACCGCCTTGACCTTCTCGCGGGCGGCCACGTCGGCGAACTGCGGTTTGGCGAACCCGGTGTTCATCAGCACCGCGCGCACACCGAGCTTGCCCGCCGCGAGCAGGCTCAACACCATGCCGCGATGGTCGCGGGCCAGCACGGCGATCACGTCGCCCTCGCTGATGCCGCTGGCGCGCAGGCCGCGGGCGAAGGCGTTGGACTGTGCGTCGAGTTCGCCGAAGGTGATCTCGCCCAGTTCGTCGACGATCGCGCCCGCCTGCGGCCTGCTCTGAGCGGCGTGCATGACGACGCCGGCGAACGGGCCGAACTTCGAGACATTGCGGAACGAACGGGCAGCGTGGTCGAGGCGCAGCGGGTTGAACAGCTTGCGATCCACCATGACCTTGACGCCGAGCGCGAAATCACCGGCACGTCGGGCGGTAGTACCTAGCGCGGGCAGAGACAGAGACATCGAACAGCCTTCCGGCAGACCGAGCCCACGCAGAACCGCAGGCCGGACCGCGTCTTCGAGATCCAGTGCTGTTGCTAACACTAGCAAGCGATCCGGCCACGCTGTCTACTCCGTAGTAGCCGAGGCCTATCCCTGTGAGACCTCATAGTCGATGAGGGTCCGGCGCACGATCTTGCCGGTGGCGTTGCGGGGCAGTTCGTCGAGGAAGATCACTTCGCGCGGCACCTTGAACCTGGCCAGATTCGCCTTGACGTGCGCCTGGAGTTCGGCGGCGTCGAGGGTGTGACCTTCTTCGAGGACGACGAAGGCGCGCAGGCGTTTTCCGAACTCCGGATCGTCGACGCCGATCACCGCCACGTCGAAGATCTCCGGCCGCTCGACCAGCAGGTTCTCGACTTCCTGCGGGTACACGTTCTCGCCGCCGGAGACGATCATGTCGTCATCGCGGCCGTCGACCATGAGCAGCCCGGTGTCGGTGAAATGGCCCATGTCGCCGCTGGACATGAAGCCGTCGATGATCTGCTTGTGCCTGCCGTCGGTGTAGCCCTCGAACGGCGCGCCACTGCGCACGAAGATCCGGCCACGCGCGCCCGGCGTCTCGACCCGCTGGTCCTGGTCGTCGTAGAGGCGGACCTCGCAGGTGATCGGCGAACGGCCGACCGTGCCCGGCGCTTCCGCCAGTTCGGCCGGGTTCGCGATGGTCGCGATGGCCACCTCGGTCGACCCGTAGAGGTTGTAGAGCACCGGTCCGAAGGCCTCGGTGGCCTTGACGCACAGCTCCGGGGTGAGCGCGGAGCCGGCGAACAGGATGACCTTCAGCGAGGACAGGTCGTATTTCGCGCGGACATCGGCGGGCAGCTCGGTCATCCGGTGCAGCATCGTCGGCACACACACGAGCATCTCGACTTTGTGCTCGGCGATCGCGGCGAGGGTGGCCTCGGCATCGAATCGACGGCGCATGACGATCTTGTTCGACAGGATCGTGTTGACCAGCCAGGTACCGAGGCCCGTGCTGTGGAAGATCGGCGACACGATCATCGCCGTACCCCGCTTCGGGAACGGCACGCGGTCGACGAACTGCGCGGTCGCCATCGGCGTGACCTTGGTGCGCGGTGCGCCCTTGGGCAGGCCGGTGGTGCCGCTGGTGAGGATGATGAAACCGCCCGGCTTACTCGGCGCGGGCAGATCCTCGGTGGAGTTGTTCGCGACGAGGTCGTCGAATGTCGTCGCGCCGGCGGGGAGTTCGGTGCCTTCGTCGACCCAGGTGAGGTAGCGCGGCAGGTCGGCGGGCAGTGCGTCGAGCAGGCCGAGGAACTCGCTGTCGTGCAGCACCGCGCGCACGTTCTCGCGTGCGCAGACCTCCGCGAACTGCGGTTTGGCGAAGCCGGTGTTCATCAGCGCGATGCGCGCGCCGAGCTTGCCCGCCGCGATCATCGACATGATCAAGCCGCGGTGATCGCGGGCCAGCACGGCGATGACGGTGCCCTCGCTGATGCCCGCTTCGCGTAACCCGCGGGCGATGGCGGTGGATTGTTCGTCGAGCTCGCGATAGGTCAGCTCACCGCGCTCGTCCACGAGGGCCACCTGGTCGGGGGCGACGCGGGCCGAATGGCGCACGAGGGTGGCCTGCGGGCCGTAGATCTTGGACTCCTTCATCGTCCGCAGGGTCTCGAGCGGTGTTTTGGGATCGGAGACTCCGCGTGCGCGCAGTACACCGATCGCCTTCACGCTTTCGAGCAGATGTGACAGGTTCACTGGACTACCTCCGCAGCATTGTTCACTCGACGCTCACCGTAGCAGTCGATGTGCGTTGCATCACAGTAGTCTAACCGGGCAATTGGGACATCTCCACAAGATCAGCGTTGGGCCGCCGCCAGCACCGCGAGGAGTGGGACAAGCCTGCTCTCCGGCACCTCGAAACGGCCCAATCCCGCGGTCTGCAACCAGCCGACGGCGGCCAGCTGGCGCAAGTGCTGGTAGATCTCGGGTGAGGTGCCCAGTTCCGCGATGGCGGCGAGATCGGCGGCGGTTCGTCGCCCGTAGACGATTTCCTGAAGTAGCCGCAGCCGAACCGGATCAGCCAGCGCGGCAAGGCAATTGGCCGCCTCGATGGTCCAGACATCACCGACGATGGCATCGGTGGGGTACTGAGCCTGCCAATCGAAGCGCTCACCGGTGGGCAGTTGCAACGCGCCCGCCAGCAGCACACCGCCGGTGCGTTTCCCGGCATCGGCGAATTCCTGCCGCAGGCGTGCCACCGCCCACGGCAGCTGCGCGTGCTCGGGTTGCGCGCTCTCCAGCGCGGCAACGCGGCGTTCCAGTTCTTCGAGTCGGTCGACCAGATCCTCCACGCCGGTCAACCTACGCCACACCGAAGCTGTTGCGCTGCTTCATCGAAACGACAACGCACCCCGGATCGCTCGGACCCGGGGTGCGCGGTGGACGAACGTCAGCGCGTGACAGCACCGAACGAGGGCTGCTGGACGGTGCCGAGCTGGTAGGCGAACCCGTCCGGGTGCGCCTCGTCGACCGGCACGGGCCAGCGGTGCCACAGGTTGCCGTAGACCGCCGCCACGACCAGTCCGGCGCCGGTGTTCAGCGGCGCCGTGCGGATGGTGGTGTCGACCGGCACGTCCTGGTGTTCGGTCAGGATCGCGGTGCCGCTCTGTCCGCTGGACAGGTTCAGCCACATGACCTCGAGCTTGGCGCCGCCCTGGTTGGGTGAGATGGTGCCGGGCCCGCCGAAGAAACCGAGGCGGAAGCCGTCGATATCGAGGGCGATGCCGGAGCCGTACACCCCTGGCCCGCCGCCGTTCTGGCCGATATCGGAGGTCGCCGGGATCTGGAACGGTTGCGCGGGCAGCGCGACGTCGACCGTGCCCTTGGCGGTGAGCTTGTCGAGGGCGGCGAGGGCGCCCGGATTGTTCGCCACCGACGTGCGCAGCTGCGAGACGGCCGCGGCCACATCGACAGTCTGTGTCGTCGGTTCCGCGACCGCGGGGCCCGCGAAGACGATGGCGGCGGCGGCCGAGGTGACGGCTACCGCGGTGGTGAAGCGACGCATGAAACTCAGATGATGCATAACCAGCTCTCCTCGAGTGTTCCTGGTACTGCTTTCCCTGGTGATTCGTCCGCTGTGTGGGTCGGTCGGGCTATCAGCCGCCGACCACCTGTGCACGGTACCGACAGCCGATGTGGGATCTGTCACTACCCCGGGGAAAGTCGAGTTCAGGACCACGAGGGTCGGTTACGGCATGTTCGCGATCTCTACTTTGTAGCCGCGATAGAGCTCGGGTTTGGCGGTGAGGACCGGCATGTCCAGATTCTGCGCGGTGAACACCACAGGCGCGATCAGCGGCCAGTCGAGATGGTCGTCGACGATCGGCACGGTGGTGCCGATGCGGATCGCGGTGGGGGCGTCGAGTTCGGCCCAGCGCACGGCGACGCGGTTGTCGAGCAGGCGCCCGAGTTCGTCGATGTTGTCGACGGCGCGCATCGCGGCCATCAGACTCACGGTGGGCACCACCAGGATTCGGCGCTGCTGGGTGAACTGGCGCATGATCACCTGCCCGAACAGCGGCGACAAGGCCAGCGAGGTGAGCGCGGTGTGATCGGCGACGCTCACTGGCGACTGTCCAGCGCGCCCATCAGCTTGCTCAATTTGGCTTCCGCCTCCGCGATGTCTTCCGCGGAATGCTGGGTGATCCTGGCATCGAGCTTGCCCAGGATCTGCTCACGCAGATCGTCGTTGAAGTACGCGGGGGGCAACGCCCCGTGCCGCAACACCTCAGCGGGTACTACCGCGACCAACTCTTTCCCCTCCCGCGTCACGATCACGGGCCGTCCGCTCGCGGACACCCCGTCGAAAACACTACCCAGCTGACCACGTAACTCGGTCAGCGGCACACTGTCGTAATCGGCCATAGTCAACTGTACATCGCTGTGTACAGTTCCGAGTGCGTTGATGTTGAGCTCGTCGTCGCTGCGCATGCCGATCACCTCTGCCGGCCGCAGGCCTTCGACCGTGGCCAGGTCGGCATCGCTGAGCGTCAGGGCATGCGGGCCGAGCTCATCGAGTAGCCCGGTAGAACGCCGACGTCCCGCCGGAACGGTACTCCGGCGGGACATCGTGCTCACCTGATCGCTCAGGCGACCTTGCGGGCCGGTTCGCTGCGGTAGCGGGTCACCGGGCCGTCGATGCCGAGTAGGCGCCAGGTCAGCTTGGCGACCGGGTTCATCAGGCCGCTGTTGGTGGCGAGGGCGCGCACGTCACCGAAGATGTTGCGCATCGTGGTCTGCGATTCCTCGCTGCTCCAGTAGGCGTCGCGCATGACCTCCGCCGGAATGTCGAACTTCTCGACGAATTCCTTGGGCGGCGTCATGATCATGTCGAGCATCACCCGCATGGCGATCGGGAAGGCCACGGACAGCACCGATTTCGTGATCGGGTTCATGCCGGGCACGTTCCGGCGCAGGTATTCGTGGGCGAAGGAGATGTGCCGGGCTTCCTCGGCCACGTGGATCTGCATCACCCGCTGCACCATCGGGTGCAGATCGACGCCGGCCCGCAGCAGCGACTTCTGCAGGTGGTCGATCGGCTCCTCGCCGCCGAGGATCATCGTGAAGAACAGCTCGGGGAAGTACTTCACCGCGGGCCAGATGGCCATCGTCAGCTTGCGATCGATGGTGCCCATGCCGATCACATCGCGATAGCCGATGCGGTTGATCATCTCCTGGAACATCATCGTGTGGTTGCACTCTTCGGCAGCCTCGTGCGTGATGTACCGGAATTCCGGGTCGCCGTTGGGGACCGACACCAGGTACTGCATCAGCCCGCGGATCAGCAGCTGCTCGAAATCCAGGCCCACCTTGGCGATACCGGCCTGGCGCCACATGCCGATGGCGATCTGCTTCTCGATCGGCTGAGCCTTGTACCAGGGGTGACGGCCCAGCGGGTCCTCTTCGGGCATGATCCAGCGCGGATCGTCGCTGTGCACGGCGAACTCGGGGGATTCCCAGTCGATGTCGACGTAGGGGTCGAAGTGTCGGTTGACCGAACCTTCGGACAGGTTGCGCAGGATCTCGTGGTACTCGGGATCAGTGGCGGTGTTCTTGATTGTCGACAGCATCAGCGGTGTCTCCTTCGGTATGGCGCGAGACCTACGTTATATGAGACTCGGAGTCCCACACAACCCCTCCGGGGTCGCGATTCGTCCTTGCGGCGCGATCTACCAGCACCGACGTACGATGAAGCGTCGCAGGACACGCCGAACGGTTGACCAGTCAGCCAGCGCACCTGGCTGTGAACGGGCGCGACCCACGGGGTCGCGCACCGAGAAAGCGAGGAATCCGATGGCACGTTCGACTCCCGCCAAGGCCGTCTGGCCCGCTCTGCGCGTCGATGACTGGTCCGAGACCCGCGACACCCTGCACATGTGGTCGCAGATCATCGGCAAGCTGACGATGGCGGGCACACCGCTGGTGAACCACTGGTGGAATGTCACGTTCGCGGTCAGCGCGCGCGGGATGGCGACCGGTGCGATTCCCGTCGACGGCCGCCTGCTCGACATCGAATTCGACTTCGTCGATCACGAACTCGTCCTGCGCAGCAGCGACGGCCGCCACGCCACGATCGCCCTGCGGCCGCGCACGGTCGCCGATTTCTACGCCGAACTCGGCCATGTGCTCGGTCGACTCGACATCGTGGTCGACATCGAGGCCTCACCCAACGAGGTCGACCCGGCCATCCCCTTCGCCGAGGACACCACCCACCACTCCTACGACGCCGACGCCGTCCACCTGTTCTGGCAACAGCTGGTCCAGATCGAGCGAGTATTCCAGCTCTGGCGCGCCGGTTTCGCCGGGAAATCCAGTCCGGTGCAATTCTTCTGGGGTTCGTTCGACCTGGCCTGCACCCGCTTCTCCGGCCGCCCCGCGCCCCTGCACCCCGGCGGCGCCCCCAACTGCGCCGATTGGGTGATGGAGGAGGCCTACTCCCGCGAATGCGCGAGCGCGGGCTTCTGGCCGGGCGGCACCGAAGGCACCTTCTACGCCTACTCCTACCCGGCTCCGGACGGTTACTCCGCTCGCCCCGCAGGTCCCGACGGCGCCCAGTGGGACAGCACCCTCGGCGAATTCGTCCTGCCGTACGACGTGGTCCGCAAATCCCCCGACCCCGACGCCACCCTCCTGCACTTCCTCGACACCACCTACGCCTCCGCGGCCGACCTGGCCCACTGGGACCGCCCGCTCCTCGAAGTCGATCCGCACCGCCTCGATCGTCGACTCCACGTCGACGACACGACTGCGCTCTGACCCATCGGCACCCAGCGCGAGATCACATCTCCCGCAACAGTTCTGTCAGCAGCGCCGGGTCGACCCGATAGGGCGTGTTGAACCCGAGCCGCTCGACGATTCCGTCGTAGCGCTCGTGCAGTTGCGCCGCCGCGCGGGCGGGGTCGGTGGCGGTGATCGCGACGGCGTCGAGGAAATCGTCGTCGACGAGGTCGGCCATGTGATCCCATTCCCCGTTCTTGGACATCGCTTTCAGCCGGGGTCCGAGTTCGGCCCGATCGTGCAGCTGCAGAATCGGCCAGTAGGCCGGTGTCGATCCGTAGAACGCCAGCTGCTTTCGGATGGCCTGCCTGGCGGTGGCGAGCTCACTCGCGGATCTGCCTGTCGCGATCATCGCCGAATGGTGGATCACGATGTCGTCCACGGGTTTCCGTGCGCGCGCCGCGCCTTGCGCCAGGGCGGGCACGGTCACCTCGCGCAGAAATCTCGGAGTGCAGAACGGGTGCGACATGAAGCCGTCGGCGACCTCGCCTGCCACCGCGGTCATCCCCGGCCCCACGCCCGCGAGATAGATCGGCGGCGGACCGAACCCGGCCACCTCGTCGGCCGCGGGGCGGAACAGCGGCGGCATCAGGGTGTGGTGATAGAACTCGCCCTGGTAGTCGAGCCGCCCGCCCTGCTCCCAGCTCGCCCAGATGGCGCGCACCGCCAGCACCATGTCGCGCATCCGATCGGCCGGTCGGCTCCACGGCATGGAGTAGCGCCGGGTGATGTGCGCGCGGATCTGGCTCCCGAGGCCGAGTACGAACCGACCACGGGAGAAGGCCTGCAGATCCCAGGCGATGGTGGCGAGCAACAGCGGATTGCGGGCGAACGCCACCGCGATCGAGGTTCCGAGCTCGACCCGCTCGGTGTGCTCGGCGGCCAGCAGCAGCGGCAGAAACGGGTCGTGCGCTCCTTCGAACGTCCAGATGCCGGCGTACCCCGCGCTCTCGGCGGCCGCGGCGTCCCCGGCCATCGTGGCGAGCCCGCCGGTCAATGTCGTGTCGATCTTCAACGCGCGAATCCCATCACTGTCTGCTGGTCGTCCGGCGGTGTTCGTGACAGCGCGGAACAGTTCGACCTCACCGTATAGCCGCACGAAGCCGATTCGTGCTGATCGGGTGAACCCGACGTCGCGCCGGAGGATCGCTGCGGCGTCGGCGTTCTCCCCGGCTACTCGACGAGCTTGGCCCGCAGTGCGTCGACGACCTCAGCGCGCAGACCGAGACCATCGCGCAGGTACTTGTCGACGGTGCCGTAATCCGAGTTCAGCTGGGTGATACCCGCCTCCAGATAGGTGCGGTCCACCACGAGAAACGGGCGGTAGACGGCCGCCGCCTGAGGTCCGCGGGCCGCCGTGATCTGAGCGATCGTGGCCTCGATCGAGGCCGCCGAGTACTCGTTGGTGAGCAGGTAGTCGTTCATGCTCGTGTCCGCGTCGACGCCGACCAGGCTCTGCAGCAGGTACGCCGTCCAGCCGGTGCGGTCCTTGCCCGCGGTGCAATGGATCACGACCGGACCGGGCTGCTCAGCGATACGAGTCAGGGTCTGCGCCAAGCCTTCTCGGGCCGCGGCGTCGGTGACGAACATCCGGTTGGCGGTGCGAAGCAACTCCGCTGCCTGCTCGGGGCTGGTGATGCCGCCCGGGATCTGGCTGACGTCGCCGGCCAGGATCGGGATGTTGACATACGACGCGCCCGCCGGGACCCGGTCGGGAGCCTTGGCGATCTCCGAGGCATTGCGCATGTCGATCACGTCGGCGATGCCGAGCCCCTGGACCGCCGCCAGGTCGGCGTCGTCGAACGTCAACGCGTTGGACCGGTAGATCGCGCCCTTGCGCACGCGGTGACCGCCCTGCGCCGTATAGCCCGCACCAATGCCCGCTATGTCGCGGAAGTTGTCGGCGCCGGCCAGGCGCGGCGCGTCGGCGGCGACCGGCTGTTGCGGGTCCGCGGCGGTGCAGGAAATCGCGGCGAGCACGCCGCAGCACAGCGCGAGAGCCACGATGGCCCGGCGAATAGTTCTGAACATCTGGGGCTCCTCATCGAGAACCGATCAAGCGATTGGTCATACGAGGGAACCACTCAGTAGACAGAGAGTCCAGCGAAGCGGTGAGTAACGTTCGGTAAACGGAGAAGCCGCCGGAACGACTGGCCGTGCCGATCGGCCTGTCGGAAACAGAAATCCGGTGCGAGTCGGCAATCGACTCGCACCGGATTTCGTTGTCTACCAGGTCACTTCAACTCGGAGCTGGTCTTTCCGAGCACGCGGCGAGCCACGATCAGCTGCTGGATCTGCTGGGTGCCTTCGAAGATGTCGAGGATCTTCGAGTCGCGGGCCCACTTCTCGAGCAGGGTGCGCTGGGAGTAGCCGATGGAGCCGGCCAGCTCCACTGCCTTGAGGGTGACGTCGGTGCCGGTGCGACCCGCCTTGGCCTTGGACATCGAGGCCTCGAGGGAGTTCGGCTTCTTGTTGTCGGCCATCCAGGCGGCGCGCAGGGAGAGCAGGTAGGCCGATTCGTAGTCGGCTTCCATGCGCAGGAACTCGGCGGCCGCCGCGGACTGGTTCATCGCGGGGGTGTCGTAGGAGATCTCGACGCCCGCCTCGGTGAGGACGGTGCGCAGTTCCTCGAGCGCTGCGCGGGTGACGCCGACGGCCATGGCCGCCACGAGGGGACGGGTGTTGTCGAAGGTCTGCATGACCCCGGCAAAGCCCTTCTCCACGTTCACTTCCGGCGAACCGAGGATGTTGTCGGCGGGGATGCGGCAGTCCTGCAGCAGCAGCACCGCGGTGTCGGAGGCCTTGATGCCGAGCTTGTGCTCGAGCCGCGCCACCGACAGACCCGGAGCGTCGCGCGGGACGACGAAGGACTTGATCGCGGCGCGACCGAGGCTCTTGTCGACCGAAGCCCACACCACGATGTGGGTGGCGCGCTCACCGCAGGTGACGAAGATCTTCTCGCCGTTGAGGACCCACTCGTCGCCGTCGAGGGTGGCGGTGGTGGTGACGGCGGCGGAGTCGGAACCGAAGGACGGCTCGGTGATCGCCATCGCGGCCCACACCTTGCCGAAACGCGACAGCTGCTCGTCGGTCGCGACGGCGGCGATCGCGGCGTTGCCCAGTCCCTGGTAGGGGATGGTGAGCATCAGGCCGACATCGCCCCACGAGGTCTCGAGGGCGTTGAGCAGCGCGGACATGTTGCCGCCGTTGGCATTCGCGGTCAGGTCCGCGGCGGCCTCGTCGTTACGGCCGCCTGCGGCGCCACCGATCTTCTGGGTGCCGGAATCGGCGAGCCCTTCGATCATGGCGGCCATCGTGTCGAGCTCGACCGGGTACTCGTGCTCGGCGAGGTCGTACTTGCGGGAAATGGGACGGAAGATCTGCGAGGCGACCTGGTGGGCCTGGTTGGCGCTCGCCTTCAGCTTCTTGGGGAGTTCGAGATTGATCATGAGGGGGCTCCTGGAAGGTGAGAAACGGGCCTAGACCAGCACGATGCCTTCGGCGACACCGACGGAACGAAGGTCGCGGTACCACCGCTCGACCGGGTGTTCCTTGGTGAAGCCGTGGCCGCCGAGCAGCTGCACGCCGTCCAGACCGATCTGCATGCCCTTGTCGGTGGCCAGCTTGCGCGCCAGCGCCGCCTCACGGGCGAACGACAGACCCTGCTCGGCACGCGAAGCGCCACGCAGGGTGACCAGGCGCAGGCCGTCGAGCTCGATCGCCATGTTGGCGACCATGAAGGCCACCGCCTGACGGTGCGAGATCGGCTCGCCGAACGCCTCACGCTCGTTCACGTACGGGATCACGTAGTCGAGCACGGCCTGGCCGGTGCCGATGGCCAGCGAGGCCCAACCCAGCCGGGCGAGCTGCACCGCGTCGCCGTACTCGGCGGCACGGGTCTTGGCGTCACTGTCGCCGAGGACGGCGTCGGCGCCGACGGCCACGTTGTCCAGGATCAGCCGGCCCAGGCCCGCGGCGCGCAGACCCATGCTCGGGTCGGCTTCCACGGACAGCCCGGCGGTGTCGGACTCGACGATGAACAGCGCGGGGCGCCCGTCGAGCTCGGCGGCCACGATGAACAGTTCCGCGTCGGCCGCGGCCGGGACCAGGCTCTTCATGCCGTTGAGCTTGTAGCCGCTGGGGGAGCGAACGGCCTTGGTCTGCAGCGCGAACGGGTCGAACAGGGCGCGTGGCTCGTTGATCACCACGGACGCCTGCGGCACACTCTCGCCGGTGAAGGCGGGCAGGTAGGTCTGCTGCTGGGCGTCGGTGCCCCACTGGGACAGGGCGACGGTGACACCGCTCGGCGCCAGAATCGGCAGCGCCAGACCCATGTCGCCGTGCGCGAGCGCCTCGGCGACCAGGGAGTTGGTGACGGCGCCGCGCTCGGAAGCCGCGCCTTCCAGCTCCTCGGGCACGTTGATCAGGGTGATGCCGAGTTCGGCGGCGCGCTCGAGCAGGTCGCGCGGGGCCTTGGCGGCATTGTCGGCGTCGTAGGCCGCGGGCCGCAGGATCTCGCCCGCGAAATCACGCACCGTCTCGACGATCATCTGCTGCTCGTCGGACGGGGTGAGATCGAAGTAGTCCTTGGTCTTGGACTCGTTGTCGACCAGACGCTTGGGCTCACCGCCGCCCGCTACCTTGGCGAACGTACGAGTGGCCGCGCCCAGGGTGCGGAACCCGGTCTTGGTGCCCTCGTAGGTGACTCGCTCGATCGGCTTGCGCAGGTTGTACTTGCCCGCGAGCTCCGACCCGGTAATGGTCGTCAAAGCGCGCATAGCGGCGCCCATCCAGTCCCGTTTGGGCTGGCTGAGGCCGACCGCGGACGTGTCGTTCGGACGTCGCTTCGTCGCGCTGTCTCGAGTGCTCATCATCACCTGATTTCCTCGGCTGTCGGGGTGCCTTCGACCCCACCATCTTACTCTGCGGTAAGTCTATCTTACTCCAGAGTAAGAAGTGTGCTGACCCGTCGTCGAATCGCCGGTTTCTGTCACGCTGGTCGGGTGCCCGTCATCGCGTCGGTTTTCGCGCTCGTTCTGCTGGTGACCTCGGGGCGCTACGGCTACCACCGCGACGAGCTGTACTTCCTGGCCGCGGGTCGGCGGCTGGACTGGTCTTACCCCGATCAGCCGCCGTTGTCGCCGTTTCTGGCCAGACTCATGGCTGCGGTCGATCCCGATTCGTTATGTGTCATGAGATTGCCCGCCATCGCCGCGGCGACCTTCGTCGTGGTGTGTGCCGGGTTGATGGCGGGGGAGTTGGGCGGTGGGCGTGGTGCGCGAGCGCTGGCGGCCGGTGCGGTCGCGAGTTCCGCGCTGATGATGGGCGTGGGGCATCTGCTGGGGACGACGGTGTTCGATCTGGCGGCCTGGTCGCTGATCTGTCTGCTCGTGCTCAAGCTCGGGCGGGATCCGCGCTGGTGGCTGGTGATCGGACCGGCAGTCGGGATAGGTCTCCAGAACAAGGTACTGCTGATCGTGCCGGTCGGGGTGCTGGCCGCGGCACTGGCATTGTCTGGACAACGAAAGCTGTTCGCGACCAGGTGCTTCGGGTTCGCTGTCGGCTTCGCGCTGGTGTTGTGGTTGCCGTATCTGTGGTGGCAGGCCGACAACGGGTGGCCGCAGTGGGAGCTGAGCAGAGCCATCGCCGGCGGTTCGTCGGGTACCTCGGATACGCCGATCATGTTCGTGCTCTTGCAGTTCGGGCTGTTCGGGCCACTGCTGGTTCCGCTGTGGGGGTACGGATTGTGGCGGTTGTGGCATTCGCGGTGGCGGGCGTTTCCGCTGACCTACGCGGTGCTGTTCGTGATGTTTCTCGTGACCGGCGGCAAGGCCTATTACCTCGGCGGGATGTACCCGGTGTTGCTCGCGGCGGGTGCCGTCGGGCTGTGCCGGTGGCTGGGTACGGACCGAAAGCGCTGGGCGGCAGTCGCTTCGGTAGCCATGGTCAACGCGGTGATGTCGGCGGTGTTGTTTCTGCCGGTGCTGCCCATCGCGTGGCTGCGCGACTCTCCGGTCCTCGCGATCAACTACGACGCGGGCGAGACCATCGCCTGGCCCCGCTACGTCGAACAGATCGCCGCCGCCCGCCCGCCCGGCGCACCCATCCTCACCGCCAACTACGGCGAAGCGGGCGCGATCGAGCGCTTCGGCCCTGAATATGGCCTGCCCACACCACATTCCGGCCACAACGCCTACTGGTGGTGGGGCCCTCCACCCGACACCGCGACGGAGGTCCTCACCGTCGGCATCGACCATGCACGACTCACCGAGCTGTGTTCGACCGTCGAACCCGCGGGTGTGCTCGACAACAGCCTCGGCATCGACAACGACGAACAGGGCGAGCCGATGTTCGTCTGCCGTAACCCGATCCGGCCGTGGTCGCAGCTGTGGTCGCAGTTGCGCACGCTCGGGTGACGGATCGCGAAGCCGCTACCCGGTTTCTAGACCCCGTGGCGGTCGAGGAATTCGGTCAGCAGCTTCTGCCACTCGTCGGGGCGCTCGACCATGACGACATGGCCTGCCTCGATCTCGGCGTACTCGGCGCCGGGAATCGCCGCGGCCAGTGCCCGCGAGTTCGCGGGATCGACCAGCAGGTCGGCAGTGGTCGCCACGACGAGAGTGGGCACCGCGACGGCGGCCAGGTCGGCCGTGGTGTCGACCGACTCGACCAGCGCCGCCTGTTGCCGGGTACCGCCGGGAATCGAGGCGGCGGTCTGGCCGACGATGTCATCGATCGCGGCCACGGGCAGCGCGTTGACGAACCCGGTGGAGAAGCCGGTGAGCACGACGAGACGGGCGAAGGATTCGTGGTCGCCTCGATCCAGGAGGTCCTGCCAGGACCGCACGACGAGCTGGGCGCGATTGTCGGGGGCGGTCAGGCCCGCGGTGAGCAGGAGGCCGGTGACCCGGTCGGGGTGACGGACGGCGGCGCGCACGGCCACCGCGGTGCCGAGGGAGAATCCGATGATGGTGAAGGTCTCGACGCCCGCGTCGACGGCGGCCGACACCAGGGCGTCGGCGAGGTCGTCGAGGTCCAGCGGGGTGTCGTCGCCCGGGTAGTCCGAGGCGACCACGGTGTGTGCGTCGGCGAGCGCCGGAATCACGGTGCCGAAGTTGCTCTCGATCCCGCCGCCCGCGCCGTGCGCGAGGACGATTCCGGGGCCGGAGCCATGGACGGTGGTGTGCAGGGGAATCGTGGTCATGGCGGCGACGTTAGGGATTGACATGGGTGTGAAGGTCAAGCCGAAGGTGCCGGTGCTCACATGCTGATCGGCGAATTGGCACGACGCACCGGGGTCGCCACCCGGCTGCTGCGCTACTACGAGGAACAGGGTCTGTTGCATCCGCACCGGGACAGCAACGGTTATCGAAGCTATCCGGCATCGGCGGTGGCCACGGTCGCCCGGATCAGGGAACTGCTGGCCGCGGGCCTGAACACCGATGACATCGCCCTGCTCATGCCGTGCGCGCAGGACGCGGGACCGGTCCAGGCCTGCGAGATGTCGGTGCGAGTCATGGCCGACAGAACCGCCGAGCTGGAACGGCGCATCGCCGACCTCGACCGCCGGCGATCCCAGCTCGCCGCGCAACTCGGCGCGAGCCTCGCCAACGCCGGGGGACTCCCGGTGACGGGTCTGAAGTAGCACCACGCTCGGTGCTTCCGTCGGCGACGCGGCGGGACCGACCGAGCCGGGCCCGCCGCGCACAATCGCTATTCGCGGACGTAGTAGCGCAGGGTGAGATAGGCGGTAACGGCGGCGAAGACGATGCCGACGGGCGCGATCGTCAGGGCCACCACCGCGATGTCGTCGCCGGTGATGCGCGGGAAGACATTGCTGTCGAACAGGGGGCCGAGCGCCCGGTCGATCACCAGCGGACGCGCGATGACCAGGCCGAGAACCGCGAGCGCCGAACCGACGAAGGCCGCCGCGACCGCCTCGAGCAGGAACGGCAGCTGGGTATACCAGCGGGTCGCGCCCACCAGGCGCATGATGCCGACTTCCGTGCGCCGCGTGAACGCGGCGATCTGCACCATGTTCAACACCAGCAGCATCGCGGCCAATGCCATCACCAGGGCCAAGCCGAACGCGGCGTTGCGTAGCCCGTCGAACAGGCTGGTCAGCCGGTCGACGAACTCCTTGTCATTGGCCACGATCCGCACGCCCGGCCGCGTCGCGAAGCTGTCGTAGATGTGCTGATACTGGTCGGCGTCGGTCATCTTGACCCGCAACGAAGCGGGCAAGGGCGAGTCGGCGATGTACTGCACCATCTCCGGCTGATCCGCGAACAGCTTCTTCGCCTCCTCGAGCGCGTCGGCACGGTTGAGGAACTGCACGCTCTCAACACCCGAGGTCTGCTTGAGGTCGGCGAGCAGCGCCTTGCACGGGTCGACGGCGCAGTCGGGATCGGTGTCGGAGACCGCGTCGTCGAGGTAGAAACGCACCTCGAGGCGGCCGATGAAGAAGTTCTCGGTCTTGTCGGCCATCCGCACCGACAGCATGCCGCCGCCGAGCATCATCAGCGACACGGCCGTGGTCAGGATCATCGCGATGGTCATCGTGAGATTGCGGCGCAGGCCGTCGACGACCTCGGTGAACAGGAAACTCAGTCGCATTATCGACCCACCCCGTAGACGCCGGTCGCTTCGTCGCGCACGAGTCTGCCGTGGTCGAGTTCCACCACCCGCCTTCGCATGGCGTCGACGATGTGATTGTCGTGGGTGGCCATCAGCACCGTGGTGCCGACGCGATTGATCCGTTCCAGCAGCGCCATGATGTCGGCGCTGGTGTCGGGGTCGAGGTTGCCGGTCGGCTCGTCGGCGAGCAGGACCAGCGGCCGGTTGACGAACGCGCGCGCGATCGCGACCCGCTGCTGCTCACCACCGGACAGCTCCGACGGCAACCGCTGTCCTTTACCGCCGAGCCCGACCATGTCGAGCACCTCGGGCACCGTCCGCTCGATGAACTGGCGCCGCTTGCCGATCACCTCCAGCGCGAACGCGACGTTCTGTTCCACGGTCTTCTGCTGCAACAGCCGGAAGTCCTGGAACACGCAGCCGATCCGCTGCCGCAACTTGGGCACCTTCCGGCCCGGCAACCGGTCGACGCGGAAATCCGCGACCCGGATCTCGCCCGATGTCGGCGCCTCTTCCTTGAGCAGGAGTCGCATGAAGGTCGACTTGCCCGAACCGGACGGGCCGATGATGAAGACGAACTCGCCTTTTTCCACATCGACGGAAACGTTGTCCAGCGCCGGTCGCGTCGAGGTCTCGTACGACTTGGTCACGTTGCGCATGGTGATCACGGGGAGCCAGTGTAACCAGCGAACGAGCCGTCTCAGCGGGACGCGGCGCGCCGATCAGGGTTGGGGGTCGGCATTCACCCAGGTCGGTACCGCATTGAGGAACGTCGTCGGGCCTTCGGCGGCGGTATCGGTGGGTTTGACGAACAGGTACACGACAAACGTCGACAGCCACGCCGCCATCAGGATCGCTGTGGACTTACGTGGTTTCACTGATTCCCTCCTTACGCAGGGCCGCGGCGACGCGCACGCGCAGTTCGCGACCCACTTCGAATTGTTTGCCTGGCAATGTGCGGGCAACCATCCGGATGTTCATCACGTCGAGCGAGAGATCCTCGACACCCATCACCGACGGCTCGTCGAGCAGCAGCGGTTTGAGGCGGCGATCCTCGTAGGCCTTGGTGCACACCGCGTGCAGGATCTCGTTGATCTTGGTGATATCGGCCTGCGCCGACACCGGGACGTCGATCGCGGCCCGCGCCCAATCCTTGGACAGATTGGTGACTTTCACGATCTGCCCGTTGGGGACGATGATCACCTCGCCGTCGGAGTTACGCAGCGTGGTGATGCGCAGCGTCACGTCCTCGACGGTGCCCTCGGCCGGGTCGGCGGAGCCGGTGACCGAGATCTGCACCACGTCACCGAAGCCGTATTGGCGCTCGGTGATCAGGAAGAACCCGGCCAGAATGTCCTGGACGATGCGCTGCGCGCCGAAACCGAGCGCGGCACCGAGCACCGCCGCCGGCGCGACCAGACCCGTCACCGCGAAGCCCAGCCTGCGCAACACCTCCATGCCGACCAGCACGTACACGATGGTCAGCACCACCCACGTGACCACCTGTGCCAGCGCGTGACGGTGCTTGGCCGCTTCGGTGCGAACCAGGGCGTCGCTGGTCTGGAAACCCGAGTCGATCTTGGTGGTCACCCGGTCGCGCAGGAACGCGGCGAACCGGCCGAACAACATCGCGCCGACGATCAGCAGGACGATTTCCAGCCCACTGGAACGCATCCAGTCGCTGATCTCGGGTCCGCTGCTGGCCGCGAGGACGTCGGTCATCGCGTCTCCTTCATGGACCTGCACAGGCACAGTTTCGGTTCGGTCGAACGCACACCAGAAAGGTTACAGGTCGGTCACGGCGTGCGGTCAAACGTGCTGAAGCGCACGGTTTGTGAGCGAACAGCTGGCTACGCGTCGTCCTGATCGCGCATGCGCCAACGGATTCCGGACTCGATGAAGCCGTCGATGTCGCCGTCGAGGACCGCGGTCGGATTGTTGACTTCGTGGTTGGTGCGCAGGTCCTTGACCATCTGGTACGGGTGCAGCACGTAGGAACGCATCTGGTTGCCCCACGACGCGCCCTCGTTGGTCTTGAGCGCGTCCATCGTGGCACGCTCCTCCTGGCGCTTGCGCTCGAGCAGCTTGGCCTGCAGCACGCGCATGGCCGAGATCTTGTTCTGCAGCTGCGACTTCTCGTTCTGGCAGGTCACGACGATGCCGGTGGGAATGTGGGTCAGGCGTACCGCGGAGTCGGTGGTGTTGACCGACTGGCCGCCGGGGCCCGACGAGCGGTACACGTCGACCCGGATCTCACCCTCGGGGATCTCGATGTGGTCGGTCGTCTCCACCACGGGCAGGACCTCGACCTCGGCGAAGGAGGTCTGGCGACGGCCCTGGTTGTCGAACGGGCTGATCCGGACCAGGCGGTGCGTGCCCATCTCCACCGACAACGTGCCGTAGGCGTAGGGCGCCTTCACCGCGAAGGTGGCGCTCTTGAGGCCCGCTTCTTCGGCGTAGGAGGTGTCGTAGACCTCGACGGGGAACTTGTGCCGCTCGGCCCAGCGGATGTACATGCGCATCAGCATCATCGCCCAGTCGGCGGCGTCGACGCCGCCGGCGCCGGAACGGATGTTGACCAGCGCGTCACGCTTGTCGTACTCGCCCGAGAGCAGGGTGCGCACTTCCATCGCCTCGACGTCCACGCGCAGTGCGGCGCGCTCGGCGTCGGCGTCGGCGGTGGCTTCGGCGGCGGCCGCGTCCTCTTCGGCCTCGGCCAGTTCGTAGAGCACCGGCAGGTCCTCGAGCCGCTGGCGCAGATCCTCGACACGGCGCAATTCGCTCTGCGCGTGCGAGAGCTCACTGGTCACCTGCTGGGCGTGCTCCTGGTTGTTCCACAGCTCGGGATCGGCGGCCTGGTGCTCGAGTTCATCGATGCGGCGGCGTAGCTCCTCGACATCGAGGACCGACTCGACCGTCTTGAGCGTGGTGTCGAGTTCTGCGAGGTCGGCGATAACGTCAGGATGCACGATGTCCTAGGCTACCGGTCCCGTCCGACACCGTGCCTATTCGGTCAGCTTGCGATGGACCGCAGGCCTCCTGGGCGGCGTCCGACCAGCTGGTCGAGGGCGTTCGCGCTGGCCTCGTCGGCGGGGAGCAGGACATAGAGCGACTGGTCGTCGTCGATGGAGAGATCCAGCGACTCGTAGGCCAGTCGCAGCGTGCCAGCCTCGGGGTGACCGATGCGGTCGATACCGCCCGACGACGGCAGTCCGGGCAGCGTCGCGAGGCGATCGGTGAAGGCGCTGCCCGCCGTGACGGTGAGTTCGTCGACCAGGGCGGCGACCATCGGATCGGCGCGGAACGGGCCCTGTTTGAGCGAAGCGACCAGCTTGTCGGCGGCCGCGTCCCACTCCGGGTACAGCTCGCGGGCGCCGGGGTGGGTGAACACGAATCGGGCGACGTTGGCGGGCTCGCCCTGCTCGAACAACCCCGCGGGCGCCATCAGCTTCCGGTAGCCCTCGGTGCAGGCGAGGATCTCGGTGAAGCGGTTGGTGATCGCGGCGGGCGCCGGTTCCAGCTGGGCGAGGATCGCCAGGATCGTCGGACGCACCGTGCGGTTGGGACCGTTCTCGGCAGCGCCACAACTGAACCCGGACACGCCCTTGCTGAGTTGGTGCAGATGGACGCGCTCACGGGGACTCAGCCGCAGTGTCTCGGCCAACGCGGACAACACCTGAGCGGAGGGATGGCTGTCGCGACCTTGCTCCAGCCGGATCAGATACTCGACACTGACGCCCGCCAGCATCGCGACCTCGGCGCGACGCAGACCCGGCGTGCGCCTGCGTTGTCCGGCGGGCAGCCCGACCTCGGCGGGGGAGACCGCTTCGCGGCGGGTCCGCAGGAACAGCCCGAGTTCGTTGTCGCTCACCTCTTCGACGGTACCCAGCGCGGCGTCACGCAGAGTGGCCGTGCCACTACCACTCTCAGCGTGGTCTCCCTGCGACGCTCGCGGTCCGCGAGATTTGGTCGTACCGGCTGATCGGGCCGGTACGACGTAGAGGAGAACATCGTGTCCACGCTGAAGCTCGCGATCATTATCGGCAGTGTCCGTGACGGCCGATTCGGCCCCGTCGTCGCGAACTGGTTCGCACAGCAGGTCGACGACCGCTTCGAAGTCGACATCATCGACCTCGCCGACACCACCCTGCCCGCCCTGCCCGCCGTGCCGCCCGCCCTCGACCCCGACCCGGTCCGCCCCGCCGACATGCGCGACCTCACCGACCGCCTGGCCGCCGCCGACGCCTACGTCATCGTCACCCCCGACTACAACCGCAGCTACCCCGCCGCCCTCAAAGCCGCCATCGACTGGCACTTCACCCAGTGGGACGCCAAGGCGATCGGCTTCGTCGGCTACAGCGGCGGCTCCGGCGGACTCCTGGCCATCGAACACCTGCGCCAGGTCTTCAACGAACTCAACGCCCACACCGTGCGCCACTACGTCTCGTTCCCGCGCTACTACATGCTCTTCGACGAGACCGGCCAACTGCACGACCCGCAGGAACCCGAAGCTGCCGCCACGGCCCTGCTCGACCAGCTGCACTGGTGGACAAGTGCTCTGGTCGCAGCGAAAACAGCCCAGGTCGTGGCCTGACCAGGCGCTTCGCCACGTTGTCGCGCACCCGGCCGGAGCCGCTGAGCTGGGGCAGGCAACGGCAACGGTGTTCACCGCGCCGCGAACTCGAGCGGGTCGGCTCGGCGAATACACTCCCACCGTGGCTGCCTACTCCGCTGACCTGGACCTTGCCCTGCGACTGGCCGACCAGGCCGACGCCATCTCGCAGGAGCGCTTCGGCGCCGTCGACCTCAGAGTCGACTCGAAACCGGACCTCACCCCGGTCTCGGATGCCGATCTCGCGGTGGAACAGGTGATCCGCCGCGTACTCGCCGACGAACGCCCGGGCGACGCCGTCCTGGGCGAGGAATTCGGCGGCGACGCCGAGTTCAGCGGCAGACAGTGGGTGGTCGACCCGATCGACGGCACCAAGAACTTCGTCCGCGGCGTGCCGGTGTGGGCCAGCCTGATCTCTCTGTTGGAGGACGGTGTTCCGGTGGTCGGCGTGGTGAGCGCGCCCGCACTGGGCAGGCGCTGGTGGGCCGCCGCCGGTTCGGGTGCGTGGGTACAGGTCCACCCCGGAGCGCCCAAGCCGATCTCGGTATCCGCGGTCGCCGACCTCGACGCCGCGAGCCTGGCCTTCTCCAGTCTGTCCGGCTGGCACGAGCGCGGCCTGCGCGAGAAGTTCATCGACCTCACCGACGCCGTCTGGCGAGTGCGCGGCTACGGCGATTTCTTCAACTACTGCCTGGTCGCGGAGGGTGCGGTCGATATCGCCGCCGAGCCGGAGGTCTCGCTGTGGGACCTGGCCGCCCTCGACATCCTGGTTCGCGAGGCGGGTGGCGCGTTCACCTCCCTGGACGGACGCTCCGGCCCGCACGGCGGCGACGCCGTGGCTTCCAACGGCCTGCTCCACGACGAGGTCCTCGGCCGTTTGCGCGGGTGAATCGGAGTTATCCACAGGTGCGCAACTTCGGCATCCGCCGCCGTCGGCTCCGGTCGACGGGCTGCGCGACCGGCGCTCGCTCGTAGGATGGCCCGGTGAGCAATTCCGGCGCCACAGCCCCCGATGTCGACGACTTCCCGCCCGAGGACTTCCCACCCGACGACGCGTACCCGTCCGGCGGCGGGTACGTCTCCGAGCACGACTTCGCCGACACCGGCGACTTCCACTTCGACGACCTCGCCCCGGCCACACCGGGCCGGGTCGCGGCTCCCGACTGCGCCGAGACCGCCGACGAGGTCCTACGCCGCGTCTTCGGCTACGACAGTTTCCGCGGCGACCAAGCGGCCATCGTCGAACAGGTCGTCGGCGGCGGCGACGCGCTGGTGCTGATGCCGACCGGTGGCGGCAAATCCCTCTGCTACCAGGTCCCCTCACTGGTCCGCGATGGCGTCGGCGTCGTCGTCTCACCGCTGATCGCCCTCATGCAGGACCAGGTCGACGCGCTGAGCGCCCTCGGTGTGCGGGCCGGATTCCTCAACTCCACCCAGTCGCCGGATCAGCGGCGGACGGTGGAGGCGCAGTTCGTCTCGGGCGATCTGGACCTGCTCTATCTGGCGCCGGAACGCCTACGACTGGAAGCCACGCTGCGGCTGCTCGACCGCGGCAAGATCGCGCTGTTCGCGATCGACGAGGCGCACTGCGTGTCGCAGTGGGGCCACGACTTCCGGCCCGACTACCTGGCCCTGTCCCTGGTGCACGAGCGCTGGCCCGATGTCCCGCGCATCGCGCTCACCGCGACCGCCACCGAGAAGACCGCCGCCGAGATCGTCGAACGGCTGGATCTCGGCGCCGCGAAACAGTTCATCTCCAGCTTCGACCGGCCCAACATCCAGTACCGGATCGAATCGAAGAACCGCGCCGACCGTCAGCTGCTGGACTTCATCCGCGCCGAGCACCCCGGCGACGCGGGCATCGTCTACTGCCTCTCGCGTAATTCGGTGGAGAAGACCGCGGCCATGCTCAACGAGAACGGCATTCGCGCGGTGCCCTATCACGCGGGCCTGGATTTCCGGACCCGTGCCGAGAACCAGTCCAGATTCCTGCGCGAGGACGGCCTGATCGTGGTCGCCACCATCGCCTTCGGCATGGGCATCGACAAACCCGACGTGCGCTTCGTGGCTCACCTCGACCTGCCGAAATCGGTCGAGGGGTACTACCAGGAGACCGGCCGCGCGGGCCGCGACGGTCTGCCGTCGACAGCCTGGATGGTCTACGGCCTCAATGACGTTGTGCAGCAACGCAAGATGATCGACTCCAGCGAGGGCGACGCGGCCCATCGCAGGCAGCTGCAACTGCACCTCGACGCCATGCTCGCCCTGTGCGAGACCGTCGGCTGCCGTCGCGCGCGGCTGCTCAACTACTTCGGTCAGACCGGCGGCGCCTGCGGCAACTGCGATGTGTGCCTGAACCCGCCCGAGACCTGGGACGGCACGGTGCCCGCGCAGAAGTTGCTGTCCACGGTGCTGCGGCTCAAACGCGAACGCGGACAATCGTTCGGCGCGGGCCATCTCGTCGACATCCTGCTCGGCAAGACCAACCAGAAGATCACCCAGCATCGGCACAACGAGCTCTCGGTGTTCGGTATCGGCACCGATCTGCGCGATACCGAATGGCGCGGAGTGGTGCGGCAGCTGCTCGCGGGCGGTCTGCTCGCGGTGCAGGGCGAATACGGTGTCCTCGCACTGACCGACGAGAGCAACGAGGTGCTGTTCGAGGGCAGGAAGGTGCCGATGCGGCGCGAGCCCGAACGCGCCGCCCGGCCCGCGCGTAGCGCGAGATCGGCCAAGGCGACCGCGGATCTGCCCGCCGCCGACGTCGGAGTGTTCGAGCGCCTGCGGGCCTGGCGTGCCGCAACGGCGAAAGAGCAGGGCGTGCCCGCCTACGTGGTGTTCCACGACGCCACCCTGCGCGAGATCGCCGCGCGCAAACCCGCCGACCTCGCCGCCCTCGGCACCGTCGCCGGCGTCGGCGAGAACAAATTGGCCCGCTACGGCGAGGGGGTGCTGACCACGCTGGCCGAGGAATAGCGGTCCACTTTCGCCTGGGTGCCCGCACCCAGCAGGGCGTACACGCGCGGCGGAGAGCAACCCGCACCGAATCGGACGACGCCGAGTTACTGTCGAGTCATGGCGAACGGTGAAGGCTCGGACGACGATACGTCGGGCGGCAGCCCGAGTGCGGGAGCCGATACCCCGACACCCCCGATGCCGCACCGTCACATCGACCCGGTCGTCGCGCCCACTCTCCTCGGCGTCCACCACGGCGTGATCCACCGCGGTAGGCCACGCTGGTCGACCCTCGCGCTGATCGCCATCTTCACCGCCGCCTTGGTCCTCTACCTCGTACTGAGCCCAGGCTGACGTTCCGCCCCCGCAGTCCCATCGTCGGGGTTCGATAGTCGCAACAGCGTGCGCAAACGGTGCTGCGCGGTCCCATACACCGCTGTCGGATCCAGTGCTGTGTCACTGACGGTCGTGTTCCCGGGTCGCCCTGGGTGCCGCCGTTCGATCGTGCGCTCGCCAAGGCCTCGTAGTCCTCGACGTCCGATTCCGGAAATTTTGCGATGCCACGCACCAGCGGTGGCTCACATGCGCATGTGAGTTGTCGTAACCGCAGGTCGAAGGGATGTCGGTGGTAGTCGACCCGGCGCACCGTTGCCGAGCGGGACCGATCACGGAGATCGGCCCGAGCTCGAGGAGGCGACGGCAATGGTGCGGTGGACTTGGGGCAAGCGTGTGGTGTGCGCGGCGATAGCGGTCACGGGATTGGCCTGCGTGCCGGTACCCGCCGGTGCCGACTTTCCGGCCCCACCCGGTCTCGACTTCGCGCGGGCGCTCGGCACGCCGGCCCTGCCCGGCGTCTACGGCCCCGACACCGCCGTCGTGGTCCTGGGCTACGGCCTGACACCGGAGGGCACGATGCGCGAGGAACTCGTGCGACGACTGCGCGCGGGCCTGGCCCAGGCCGTCTTCGCACCGTGGTCGCCGATCATCGTCACCGGCGGCAACCCGCAAGCCGGTCTGTCCGAAGCCGACGCCATGGCCGGCTGGCTGGTCGGCGCCGGCATCGACGAGAGCCGGATCCTGCGCGAATCCGAGGCCGACTCGACGGTGGCCAATGCTCGCAACACCGCTGCGATACTCGCCGACCGGGGCTTGCGCTCGGTCGTTCTCGTCACCTCCGAGGACCACATCGCCCGAGCCAGAGGCGCATTCGCCGACGCGGGCGTGCTGGTGGTCGGCGACCTCACGCCCGACCGCGCCCAGTGGGATTCGGTGCCACTGCACGTCGGCAGCTTCGGGCCCCCGCACCGCTGTGACCGATCATCGCCGCACGTCGACAGTTGTGATGAGTAGTCGCGGAAATCTCGGCAATAACCCCGAGAACCCACCGTTCGCCTCGTAGCGTCGACCCATGACGCTCCACCTGTCCGACAGCGACATCCTCGCCGAGCTCGAGCCGACGGCCGAAGCCAACCTCAACGACCACCTGTCCAAGGCCAAGATGTGGCACCCCCACGACTACGTGCCGTGGGACGAGGGCCGCAACTTCGCGGCCATGGGCGGCGACGACTGGGACCCCGAGCAGTCGCGACTGAGCGAGGTCGCCAAGGCGGCGATGATCACCAACCTGCTCACCGAGGACAACCTGCCCTCCTACCACCGCGAACTCGCCGACACCTTCGGCTTCGACAACGCCTGGGGCACCTGGGTCGGCCGGTGGACCGCCGAGGAGAACCGCCACGGCATCGTCCTGCGCGACTACCTCGTCGTGACCCGCGCCGTCGACCCGGTCGCGCTCGAAGAGGCCAGGATGTCGCACATGACCGCGGGCATCGCCAAGCCGGAGAAGGGTTCGCAGTTCCTCAAGGGCGTCGCCTACGTCACGTTGCAGGAGCTCGCGACCAGAATCAGCCACCGCAACACCGGCGCCCTGTGCGACGACCCGGTCGCCGATCGCATGCTGGCCCGGATCGCCGCCGACGAGAACCTGCACATGATCTTCTACCGCAAGCTGTGTGCCGCCGCCCTCGACCTCACCCCCGACGAGGCCATGCGCGCCATCACCGACGTGATCCTGCGTTTCCAGATGCCCGGCCTCAACCAGCCCAACTTCCGCCGCAACGCGGTGCTGCTCGCCAAGCACGGCGTCTACGACCTGCGCCAGCACCTCGACGTCGTCCTTCGCCCGACCCTGCGGATCTGGCGAATCTTCGAGCGCACCGATTTCGGCCCCGAAGGCGAAATCGCCCGCGACGAGCTGCACACCTACCTGCTCGACCTCGAGGTCAAGGCGGCCCGTTTCGAGGAGCAGCGCGACCGCGCACTGGCCAGGGCGGCCGCCAGGGTCTGAGTCAGCCATGGAATAAAGCGCTGGCGCCGTCACTTACAGTTGACCGTTATGAAGGAAAAGGGGCGCAAGGTCATCGCGACCAACCGCCGGGCGCGGCACAACTACACGATCCTCGACGTCTATGAGGCGGGGATCGCGCTGGTCGGCACCGAGGTGAAGAGCCTGCGTGAGGGCAAGGCCTCGCTGGTCGACGCCTTCGCGACCGTCGACCACGGTGAGGTCTGGTTGCGCGGGCTGCACATCCCGGAGTTCAGCCACGGCACCTGGACCAACCATTCGCCGCGCCGCACCCGCAAGCTGCTGCTGCACAAGCGTGAGATCGAGCACCTGGTCGGCAAGTCGCGCGAGGGCAACCAGACGCTGGTGCCGCTGTCGATGTACTTCTCCGACGGCAAGGTGAAGGTGGAGCTCGCGCTCGCCAAGGGCAAGCAGGACTACGACAAGCGTCAGGATCTGGCCCGCAAGCAGGCCGAGCGCGAGGTCACCCGTGAAGTAGGTCGGCGGGTCAAAGGCATGCGTTGATCTCCGTAGTGCTCGCCCTCGTCGCGGCGGCGGGCTACGGAGTCAGCGACTTCTTCGGCGGGATCGCCGCGCGCAGGGTCACGGCGCTGCGCGTGGTCGTGGTGTCGTACCCGTTTTCCGTACTGCTGGTCTTGCTGATCGCGCCGCTGGTGGGCGGACATGCCGACACCGCGTCGGTGCTGTGGGGACTGGCCGCCGGTGTGGCCAGCGGCTTGGCGGTGTGGTGGTTCTACGCCGCGCTCGCCGACGGTCCCATGTCGGTGGTGTCGCCGCTGACCGCGGTGCTGGTCGCGGGGATCCCGGTCATCGCGGGGTTCTTTCTCGGCGAACGGCCGGGCTCGATCGCGATCGCGGGCATCGCCGTGGCCCTGGTCGCGGTGGTGCTCGTCAGCCGGGAGGCACCCGACGAAACCACCGAGGAGATCACCGGCGGCAGGCAACTGCGTTTCACCCGCCGGGTCGCGCTCCTCACGATCGGGTCGGGCGCCGCTTTCGGTTTCGCGTTCTACTTCCTGCACGAAACCAGTGCGAGCGCGGGACTGTGGCCCCTGCTCGCCCAGCGTGTGGCGGCAACCGCGGTGGTGTGGACATCGGCGCTGGCGGCAGGTGAATTCCGTGGCCTGCACGGTGAACCGCTGCGCTTGGCCTTGGCGGTCGGCGTGCTCGATGTGATCGCCAACGCCGCGCTGCTCTACGCCTTCCATGGCGCGATGCTGTCGGTGGTGAGCGTGATCGGCTCGCTGTATCCGGCGGCGACCGTGCTGCTGGCGATGGTCCTGCTCGGCGAACGCATCAGCGCCACCCAGAAGGTCGGCATGGTGCTCGCGCTCACGGCGGTCGCCATGATCGCCGCGAGCTGATCTCCTACAAGCGGGTGCAGGGCTCGTGCAGGTTCAGCCGACCCAGTGTCTTGCCCTGGTAGCCGATACTCACCGCTCTGGCGCCCATCGGCGCCTCCCGGTCCGGTTCGAACACCGCTGACCACTCCGTCTCCAGATCCGGTTCGGCCGCACCCGCCGGGTGGATCACGACCATGCCCTCACCGTCGGGTTTCATCGCGCCGACGCTGCGGCGCAGGCCGGCGCGGGTGAGTTCGCCGTTCGCCGCCGCTGCGGTGAGCAGGGCTTTGAGCGGATAGGTGATCGCCCAGCCCAGCGAATAGCCGAAGTTGGCCGGTTCGCCGGTGATCGCGTCGCGGGCGTGCTTGGCGCCCACGCTGTCGCCTGCCCAGCTGTCGACCGGGGTCGTGTAGTTGTAGAGCGCGGTCAGCGCGGGCGCCGCCGCCGATTGCAGCAGTGCCGCGTTCCAGGTGGGCAGCGAGCCGAGGAACCGGCCGGTGAAGCCCGATTTCACGAGCTTGCCCACGATCTCCGCGGTCTCGGCGGGTCCGGTGGCCAGCATCACCAGGTCCGGCGCCGCCGCCATGATCTCCGCCACGGGGCCGTCCTGGTTGCCGACCTCGGCATTGGGTCCGGTGTCGATGCGATCGGCGATGGTGGCGTCGTTGGCCAGCGCCCACTTCAGGGCGCCGCTGGCGTAGTCGCCGCCGTAGTTGCCGCGATAGGCGACGACGGCGATATTGTGCGGCGTGTAGTGGGTTTCGGCGAACCAGTCGAGCCCGGTCACCGCTTCGGTGCAGTAGGAGTAGCCCGCGCTGAGCACCAGATTGCGGTCGGCGCTGCGATAGTTCCAGCCCGACCACTGGGTGGCCGCGGTGCTCACCATGTCGTCGGCGTCCATCTGGTTCAGCATCGCGACGGTCTGCGCGGTCCCGAAACTCATCGACAACGCGAGCACGTTCGGCTCGATCTCCTCATACGCGCTGCGATGGGTGCGCGGATCGTAGGAGGTGTTGCGGGTGTAGGTGCTGATGTCGATGTCGTAGCCACCGATGCCGCCCGCCGCGTTCACCTGCTTCCAGAACGCCACCTGACCGTCGTTCATCGAGGCGCCGAGCGGGGTGAACGGCCCGTTCGCCAGATCCGAGAGCACCCCGAGATAGATGCAGCCGCGATCGGTGTTCGGCGAACCGGGACAGGGCGTGCTGGTGACGCCCGGCGCGGCGGCTGTCTCGCCCGACGAGCAGGCCGCGGCCAGCACGAGACTCGCAACAGCCGGGATCGCCGCGAATCGGCGCAGTCCACGCTGACTGGTGAATGCCATGAGATAACTCCTTGCTCCAGTCGCCCAGGACATTTCACAGTTCCGGGGCGGCCGAACGAGAACAGTACCCGTCACCACCGGCGGTCCGACCCGGATTCGCCGAGGCCATCTGGCGGGGTTCGCTACAAGATCACTTCGGCGACACCGCGAGCTGGCAGAAATAATGGGAAGATCTCACCCCGCGCCGGTGTTAATATGACTAGCCCGCACGGTGCGGGCACGTACGGGGCTGAACGGTTTCGACTGCGTACGTTGATTCAGGGGAAGCGTGTCGGTGCAGGCAAGAGACCACCGTAAGCGTCGCTGCAACCAATTAAGCGCCGATTCCAATCAGCGCGAGTACGCCCTCGCTGCCTAAGTAGCCAGGTCGTCTCTGTCAGTCCGGGTTCGTCCCTCGACCCGGGTACTGGCATCAGCTAGAGGGAATTACCGTTCGGCTCGGTCGCGGAGTCGGAGGGGACATCTAACAGCGACTGGGATCGTCATCCAGGCTTGTTCGCGAGACTTGGAGATCCAAGCAGAGACACAGCGAACTGCACACGGAGAAGCCCTGAAGACACGGCGGAGGACCCGGGTTCGATTCCCGGCAGCTCCACCAAGAGTCTCTGGCCTGTTAACGCAGGTCAGGGACTTTTTTTATGCGCTGAGTACGGGCAGATTCAGCCTGCTGCCCACACTTTGCCCACATCCTGCGGCAGCAAGTCTCCCCAGCACCACGGTGAATCACGCACTCGGCTGTCTGGCTCAGCTCATCGAAGTAGAACGTAAGGATCGATAGGACGACGGCTGTTATCCACGGTGACGATCACTCCCCTGATACTGAGTGCTCAGGGTATCGGCGCACACACGCTTCGGGTGGCCGAACAAGACCCTTGTTCACTGGTCGCGCTTTGGCCACACGGCTGCGACGAACACGATGGCTGGTAGGCCGATCACGATCACCCACCCGATCACGATCACGTGTCCGCCTGGCATCCGGCCGGGAAGTACTGCCGGGGGCGGCGGTCGTAGGTTTCTGCGGCGCTCAACCATGCGGCGATGGCGTCCACGTCACCCACAACAACCACCCTCCAAGCCGAGGCGAGTTGCCAGCCTTCCGGGGTGGATGTGATGGTCATCGACCGGCGTGCGGCGCGTTCGGTCAGGTCGGCAAGCTGGGCCTTCGTCTGGCTGGTCATGAGGGCTGCTTGTTCGTCGGCCACGCCTCGAGCGCTGCGAGCAGTCGCCTGATCACGCTCGGTGGCGCAACGTTGATCGGGTGCGGGCGTTCGGTTCTGGGTGTCCACTGCGGGAGCATCGCGGCCTCCTGGTGCTCTTCGGGTTTCACTCCCGGCGGGGACTCCTAGTTCAAACCCGCCGGGAGCGTTGGAGCTGACGGTATGGGTTTGTACAACCGCCTGGACAGGAACTTTCTTGAACTTGCTCCAACTGGTCTGAACAGGCGACAACCTGTGTGACACGGTGGGACGATGTGGGAGTACGGGAAAGCTCGCGCAAGTTCTCACCAGGGGGTAGCGATATGCGCCTAACGTTCCTCGGCAACGGCGGCAGCGACTCGGGCGGCTGCCCGACACTGTTCGCCACCGACAGCGGCACCTACGCGGTGCAGGGATGGCAGACGGACTCACCGGAAACCGTCGAAATCCCGCACTTGCTCCTAGGTTTCGCCCAACCAGATACCTACGTCGGGGTACCGATGGCCGACAGCGGTAGGGGCACGTTCACCCTGACCGGCCGACCGATTACCGACCCGGAAACGCTCGCACAGATGAACCTCGCCGCCGACGAGTCGGCTATCGAGGTCCCCAAGCTCGAAAGGACCTTTTACGGTGCGCTATCGGCCCAACGCCGAGCCTGACCTGTGGCCCGGGCTGTTCCGGGAAACCAAGCGGTCAGCGTTCCATTTCGAGTGCCGAGACACCTATTTCGTCGCCGACGAGGACGAACGTCTGCGTGCGTTCCTCGCTGGCGAGCCAGCGCCCTACACCGCGACACCGTGGCAGGCGCTCATGCGGGAAACGACCGAACGCGGCGTGAGCGTGAGCCGTGTCCGGGTGGTCACCATACCGCTGTCGGACTATCAGCGATGGTTGCTGTCGGTCACCGGCCACAACGTCGAAGCGGGCGAAAACATCCGGTACGTGCCACGTCACGACGCCGGAGAGATCCCGCCGGATGATGCGTGGCTGTTCGATGACGAGCGGGTCGTCTACAACCTGACCGACGAACGCGGAGCCCCGGCAGGCTTGGCGGTCACCACCGACTCGGCCGTAGTCGATCATTTCGTCGCGACTCGTGACCGGCTGTGGAACGTGGCTGTTCCGTTCGGAGAGTTCGCCGGGTGACCAATCCGGCAGACGCGCGGGAAGCTCTCGGGGCCAGGCTCCGGGAGCTTCGCCGTACAGCAGGCATTACCGGCCGCGCCCTGGCTGACCTCGCCGGTTGGGGCGAGGCGAAGGTCTCGAAGATCGAGAACGGCCGACAGACACCGTCATCCGACGACCTACGCGCCTATTGCGCCCACACCGGCACCCTCGACCAGCTCGCCGATCTGCTGGCGACCCTGCACAACCTCGAAACGGCCTACACCGAGTGGCGCAAGGTCCTGGGCACCGGCACACACCGGCAGCAGAAGGCGAACATCCGCCTAGCCGAGTCAGCCGAGATGATCCGGATCTACCAACCGCAGATCATCCCCGGCATTTTGCAAACAGCGGACTACGCGACTGCCGTTCTTCGCCGTTACGTCGAGTTCTATCGGACGCCCGACGACGTAGACCAGGGCGTCGCCGCGCGCATCGAACGTCAACAGCTCTTGTACTCGGGTCGGCGGAAGTTCCACATTCTCATCGCCGAACAGGCGCTACACACCACGGTCGGCGACGACGCGGTCATGGTCGGCCAACTGGATCGCCTGCTTGCCGTGGCGGGCTTGTCCAGGGTGCTGCTGGGCATCATCCCCGCGAAAGCCGAGATGCCGATACAGGCGACGAACTTCGTCCTGTTCGATCAGCGGCTCGCCACGGTCGAAGCGATCACGGCGGAACTGCGGGTGACCCAACCCCGCGAGATCCTGATCTATCTCCGTGCGTTCGACGCGCTCGCCCGCCAGGCCGCCACTGGGGACCCTGCCCGGCTGCTCATCCGCCGGGCGATGGAAACGCGGCTGTGAAGCCAGCCCAGAGAGCCAGAATCGGCTCGGACTCGGGGCCCACATTTCGCCCACACCGGGAGCGGAAGCAGGGCACTGGAGGCCGGACCGATTGGAATGCAACCGCAGGTCAGCAAGCTGCCGAATCTGCGACGCGGCGGAGGACCCGGGTTCGCTTCCCGGCAGCTCCAGGCGTGTCAGCCGCGGTAGGTCCAGCCCTCCGGGCGCCAGCCGGCGGGCATGTTCTGATGTGCGTATTCGACCATGATCCTGATCAGCTCGGATCGGTTCGGCTCGCCCTGCTTGGTGAGCAGCTCCTCGGCGATGGCCTGGTCGTCCAGGGCGACGATCTGGTCATCGGACATGCGCAGCGCGAGCACGGGTCGACGTGGTCCGGGTCTGGGCACGGGTCTACCTCCGGGCGAACTTGATCAGGATGAATGCGACGGCGAGCCACGCTACCGCGTAGACCCCGGCGCGTACGGGGTTCCAGTTGTCGGCGAGCAGGAGAGTACCGAGGACGGCGAGCCCGGCCAACAGGGCGAGGATTCTCATGGGTGGTGCCTTTCGGTGCGTGGTGCAGGTCGACCTGAACGCTGGCTCACTATTCTTGAATTCAGTTCTGGGCAAGGCAGATTCACGGGTTGTCGGCCACAAGTTCCCGTCAGGGCAGCGAGATCAATGCCTACATGCTGTCCAGCAAACGCATCGCAGGCGCGGGCTGTCAGCGGCACTATCAGTACATCCTGTTCTGAATACAGATTCTGATGTACCGTATGAGGTATGGAATCCACGGTGCAGACCGACGCGCTGTCCCGGTTCGGCTACGCCCTCTCGGACTCGACCAGAACCAAGATCCTGCTGAGTCTGCGGAAGGAACCCGGCTATCCGTCGGAGCTGGCCGAAGCGATCGGTGTCTCGCGGCAGATTCTGTCCAACCATCTGGCCTGTCTGCGTGGATGCGGTTTGGTCGTCGCGGTTCCCGAGGGTCGTCGTAGCCGGTATGAGCTGGCGGATCCGCGGATCGGGCGGGCCTTGGACGACCTGGTCGGGCTGGTGCTCGCCGTCGATCCGGCCTGCTGCCCGGCGGCGGAATCGGACGGCTGCTGCTGATGGAGTCGATCGGGATGCCCGTGCTGATCGCGCCGAGTCCGGTGCGCAAGGCGGTGTTGACGACGCGGATTCGGTGGTTGGTCGCGGCGACGATCAGCTACAACGTGGTCGAGGCGGTCGTCGCGCTGAGCGAAGGCGCGCGGGTGTCCTCGTCCGCGCTGATCGGGTTCGGGCTGGACTCGGTGATCGAGGTGTCCTCGGCGGCCGCGGTGGCGTGGCAGTTCGCCGGGCGCGATCCGCAGGCGCGGGAGAAGGTGGCGCTGCGGGTCATCGCGTTCTCGTTCTTCGCGCTGGCCGGCTATGTCGCTGTCGACGCCGTCCGCTCGCTGCTCGGGGTCGGCGAGACACGGCATTCGACGGTCGGGATCGGGCTGGCGGCCGCGAGTCTGCTGATCATGCCGGTGTTGTCCGCCGCGCAACGGAGAGCAGGGCGCGAGCTCGGGTCCGCCTCCGCTGTGGCCGATTCCAAGCAAACCCTGCTGTGTACCTACCTTTCGGCCGTGTTGCTGGTCGGCCTGCTGCTCAACAGCCTGTTCGGCTGGTCGTGGGCCGATCCGCTCGCGGCGCTGGTGATCGCGGTGATCGCGGTGAAAGAAGGAATCAACGCCTGGAAGGGCGAAACCTGCTGCACGACAACGTCTACCGATGTCGGTCCCCGTGGCTGCTGTGACAACGACGATCGAGGAAACACCTGATGATGGCGATCTGCGCATTCGTTCTGTACCTGGTTTTCGGCCTGCTCGGCTTCGGCTGGCGTAGTTGGCGCCAGTATCAAGCCACAGGGTCGACCGGTTTCCACGGCATCAGCGGACGACCCGGCTCGCTCGAATGGCTCGCCGGCGTCGGTTTCGTCGCCGCGATCGTGGTCGGCACGGCGTCGTCGGTGCTGCAGCTGGCCGGCGTCGTAGCCCCGATCGGGGCGCTGTCCGCGATGCCGATTCAGGCCGCCGGATTCGTGCTCGCCGTCGCGGGTATCGCGGCAACGCTGTACGCGCAGCTCGAGATGGGCGAATCGTGGCGCATCGGGGTCGATCCCAGCGAGACGACGACGTTGGTCGACACCGGGGTGTTCGGTCTGGTTCGCAACCCGATCTTCACCGCGATGCTCGTCTTCGCGGGCGGTGTCACGCTGATCATCCCGAACGCTGTCGCGATCGTCGCGTTCGCGCTGTTGCTGGTGACTATCGAGCTGCAGGTACGGGCCGTCGAAGAGCCCTATCTGACGCGGGTCCACGGCGCGAACTACCGCGCCTACCTCGCGGCGACGGGGCGGTTCGTCCCCGGCGTCGGACGGGCTCCGCTCTGATCCGGTAGACCCTGGTGAAGGGCGGTGCGGGTGGGCCACGTAGAACTGAGCGAATGACGCGGTATGCATACGACTCGGGGGCGGGAACGCTGGTCGCCACCTGGGGGACCGGTCGCGGTGATGTCGCCGAGACGATCGCCGAGGTGCCGGGCGCCGAACACGGCGTGGAGCTGGCGGCGGCCTTGGCGAGTCTGGCGCGGTTCCAGTGGCGGACCTACACCCATCCGGCGACCGCCGCCGGGGATCCCGATGTCGTGAACGGGGAAGCGTGGCGGCGGGCGGAGGAGCGTAATCGCTTCGCGAAGGTCGAAGCCGCGCTGCGCACCCCCAATCTGCCCGACGACGACGGGTGCATGCTGGTGTTCTACAGCCCCATCGAGGAATCCGCGCACCATGTGGGCCGCGTGCTGCATGCGATCGGTGACGCGAGCCTGGTGGATCGGGTCGTGAACGAGGTGCTCACCGAGCAGGCGGCGATCACGGCCGCGGAACTGGGCGATCTGGCAGGTCGAGCCAGGCAGGCCGTCGAACTCACCCGCCCGGAGATCTCCCCGGTGCAGGTGCACGCGGCGGACACCCTGCTCCGGGCCAATCCTCTCGGCACGATCGACCTGTTCACCGAACTGGATCCCGCCGCCGCCTCGGTCGCCGCCGCGCACTGGCTGCGAGCCGCGGCGACGGTGGCGGGCGAGGTCACGGGCCTGGAGCCGGTGGACGTGGTCGCCGAGGCAGACGATATCGAAGCCCTCCAGGTCGAGACGCCGACCGTGGTCCTGGAGCGGCTCGGCGCGGGGGAGACGCCCACCCAGGTGGTGGTCGACCTGATCGCCGATGCCATCGCGGTCTCCGAGGGCAAGGTTCGCGACCTGGACGGCATCATCGAAGCCGCGCAGGAAATCGAGGAACGCGACGACGAGGACGACGATCTCGACGACTGGACCGACGGCTACCGCATCTGCCGCCTCGACCCCACTCGCCCCGCGATCGATCTGCTCGAAGACCTGCTCGGCGCCATCCGGGGATGCTGGCTGGTCTTCAGCGAAGCCGACAGCGGCGCCACCTTCGAGGACGCCGTCCGAACCGAAGCGGACGCCGATACCTCCCGCTTGCAGTAGCTCCCGCTCCATCGAAAAGCCCTGCGCCGCACGGTGATCACCGCGGCGCAGGGCTGCTCATGGAAGGGGTCACCCGCCCGGCGCGGGGCTATCCGCCGGCGCGACGGCGGAAGGTGCGCTTCCCGCCTGCCTGCGCGTGCGTCCCCCGCACTTTGGCGGAATTCTGGGCGGCCCCACCCGCGGAGGAGTGGCCGTTCTTCCGCTCGAGCGCCTCACGGAACCGCCGCTTCGTCGCCTCCTCCGGAGTTTCGATCGCGTCCGCGGACTGTTCGGCGGAGACTTCCTGTTCATCGGGCATGCGTACAGCCTGCCACCTCGGCGCACCGTCGAACACCATCGGCAGGACCATCGCCCCGCCCGCGATGGCCCCTCGGTAGGATCCACCGATGCGGGGCAGGCCAGGAGGGACGTGGCTTTGATCGAAGTATGGGGTGCGCGAGTCGCGGTCCGGTACGCGGACGGGCGGTTGGTGACGACGCCGCTGCGCGCCGACAACGAGATCGCGCTCGACGTCGGGGTGGCCGAGCTGGGCAGGATCGCGCTCGCGAACACCGAGGACGGGCAGATGGCGTTGCTGCTGTTCTTCCGGTCGGCGCAGTTCGTGGTGAACGGTGCGCCGACGGATCGTCATCCGGTGCCGGTGTTCCTCGAAACCGGCCTACGCGAACAGGCGCAGGCGCTGATCAGGGCGGTCGAACGCGACCTGATCAGCCTACGCAGGGTGTTCCCGCCCCGCCCGAATCTCGTTCCGCCGCACACGGTGCCGGGTTCGAACGGCCCGCAACGCCCCGATGTCACGGCGGCCGCACGCCGAATGCGGCACGCGGGCAACTCCTTACGCGAGATCGACATCCTGCACCGCTGTGCCCGGCCCGACGAGTACGTCCTCGAACTGGCCCAGGCGGGCCACGAGGGCGCTCCGGGACTGGTCGCGATCACGACCCTGCGCCTGCTGTTCGTCTCCGCGTGGGCGGTCTACGAATTCCCGGTCTCGGTTCTCACCGGCGCCGACGTGCTCACGGCCCCCGGACAGGTCGCGACCCTGCGGATCTCGGGTGCGGGCACCGACCTCGATTTCGTCGACTGGGAACCCGCCGACTTCACCCGCATCACCGAGGCCGTCCGCCTGGCCTGCGAGATCGAGCACGTCGACGGATCCATCACCCAGTCGATGCCCTGCTCGGCCGACCTCTTCGGCGAATGGCAACTGCTGGTGGAACGCCGCAAACTGGGCATGGTCGACGACGATCCGTTCCGCCGTCAAGCCGTCGGCATCATGCTGACGATGCCGGGCTGAACACCGGCGCACCCGGATGCAGCGACACCCGCCGCCACGGACTCGACGGTCGGAGGTGCAGCCCCGCGATCATCCGCCTACGTTCGGCCACTTGGCTTTTCGCGGCTGACAGATCTTGTGTGGCCGCCCAGAAGATCGCACCGGTGAGGAACCCGTCACCGAACTGGCGCCAGTTGCGATAGTGCTGACGCGCCCGGTCCAGCCCGGTCAGCATGTGTTCCCACGCCTCGTCTTCGGTCAGGTATCCCGCCGTGCACGCGGCGCGGGCGATGAACACCAGCCGTGCCAGATCCCATGCGGTGGCGTCGATCTGGAGCGGTGTCGGCAGGCTGTCGGTGATGCCGAGTTTGATGGCCTGTAACCAGGCGTCGTAGTCGCGATCGATCCCGGCGGGCCCGCGATACCCGCGGAAACCCGAGAGGGTGTGCAGGAATTCGCGGTGTTCGTCGGCCAACCCCGACCGATCGACCCGGCCGGTGTCGGTCGCGGCCATCACGGCGAGCGGATGGACGAGTTCGAACAGCGGCGCGTGCATCCCGGCCAGCAACCGCCGTACGGTGTCGTGCGCGTCGTCGGCGTTGTCGACGCCCCACGACTCGTGCAGTCCTTCGATCGCGGTCTCCCGCCGCGTCGACGCGCTGTCGGGCTCCTCCGGGAGGAACGCGACACCGTCGCATTGCGCACCCCAGCTGCGGCCGTAGTACGCACCGACAGCCAACGCCCTGATCCGGTCGTCGTCGACAGACGCACCCGACCACACGTCCGGCTCGATATCTATATCCGCACCGGGAAATCCCGCCACCCGCGGCCGTCCACCCCGCACTGATGCTGTCGGTTGCATTGGCACCCCTCTGCCGAGCCGAACGTCGTGCCGTCAGATCTTACGTACCGGGTGATCACGGTGCGGCAGCTACCTGTCGGTGGGCGGGACTACCGTCGAAGTGTGGCGGAATACCGGGAACGTGAATCGCGGCTGGACCGAGCGGTGCTCTGGTCGCGCACCATGCCCGCCGCCACCGGCCCCGTCACGGTCTTCCCCGACGGTTGCATGGATCTGATCTGGACCGAGGGCACGCTGATGGTGGCGGGTCCGGACAGTCGCGCGTTCCTCGCGCCTGCCGCGCGGGCCAGGGAATTCGTCGGCATCAGGTTCGCGCCGGGCACCGCTCCCACGTTGCTCGGGGTTCCGGCGGTGGAACTGCTGAACCAGCGGGTCGACCTGGCCGAGATCGCACCGTCGCGCACCACCCGCGAACTCGTCGACCGCATCGACAACGCGCCCGACCGCGTTGCGGCCCTGGAAGCGATCGCATTACGATTCGCCGCCGACACCGGCCCTGCCGATCCGGCGCTCACCGCCGTCGTCGATGCCCTCTCGGCGGGCGCGACGGTCGCCGAAACCGCCGATCGGACGAGCATGTCGGCCCGGATGCTGCACCGGCGCTCCCTGTTCGCCTTCGGCTACGGCCCCAAGATGTTGGCCCGTGTTCTTCGATTTCAACGTGCGCTCGCGGCGCTTCGCACCGGAATTCCGGCCGCGCACATCGCCGCCGTGACCGGCTTCGCCGACCAGGCGCACCTGTCCCGCGAGGTCCGTGACCTGGCGGGATGCTCGGTGCGCACCCTGCAAACCGGCTGACCGGGCGTCTCACCGCCCGGAAAGTCTCATTCGGCACAGCGTGACGGAAGGTTTAGGCTCACTAGTGCACGCCCCGTCGCAAGTGCTCAGTCCAGTCCGAACACCGACGAGAGGATGTGACCTGATGATCGACGAATCCGTGTACTCCACGCTCCGTATCGAGGCAGAACGAGACGAAATCCGTCGGCTTGTTGTCGGCGCGGTCGTCGTCCGCCATCATCGAGTGCTCATCCTGCGCCGCCGACGATCGGATTTCCTGGGTGGCCGGTGGGAGTTGCCCAGCGGCGTCGTCGAGCCGGGTGAGGCACTCGACGAAGCGCTGGCCCGCGAAGTCGCGGAGGAAACCGGGCTCGAGGTCACCGGAGTCGCCGACTACCTCGGTGATTTCGACTACCTGACCGGTGCGGGCGCCCGCACCAGGCAGTTCACCTTCGTCGTCGACGTGGCGGCGACGGGACCGGTGACGCTCACCGAGCACGACGCGCACCTGTGGACCAGGCTCACCGGAGAACCCCCGGTCAGCGACGAGGTCCGCGAGATGCTCGGCCGCTATCAGCAGCGTCAGCGCGACCCCCACGACTGGTCGTCCTATTCGGCGGGCAACGGCGCGTAGAGGTCGATTCCGTGCCCGTCGGGGTCGGTGAGCGAGGCGTAGCGCTGACCCCAGAAGGCATCCCACGGTGGGAGTTCGCCGTGATGGCCGGCGTCGACGAGTTCGGCGTAGAGCTTGTCGACCTCGGCCGGATCGGCGCATCGGAAGGCGAGACTGCTGCGGCCGGGACCGGTCGGCGGCTGCCAATCGGGCGCGAAGGAGGCGATCGTCGCCTCGGTGTCCAGCGCCAGCCGAAGGCCGCCGCCGATCACGGCCTCGGCATGCCCCTCGGCTTCGGCGCCGTCCGGGAAGACCAGTCCCAGCCTGCGGTAGAAGGCCACCGAAGCGGCCATATCGGAAACAACAACGGACACGACATCAAGCTGTGGAGTCATATTCGCAGCGTAAACACTCGATCGCGGGTGCGTCTTGAACGAATCGGACGTGTCAGCGGGCGGGTACCGGCAGCAGTTCGGCGATCAGATTGCCGATCAGGATCTGCAGGTGGTCGCGAATGCCGCGCACTACCTCGATGGGCTGCCCGGCCGGATCCGACAGCACCCAGTCGCGATAGCTGATCCCGGGAAAGTACGGGCACACCTCGGCGCACCCCATCGTGACCACCACATCCGAGAGCCCCACGACATCGTCGGTGAGCGGGGTCGGCCGTTCGCCCGCGATATCGATCGCGATCTCGGCCATGGCCGCCACCGCGGCGGGGTTCAGCGCGGCAGCCGGTTCACTGCCCGCGGTGCGCACCTCGATCCGGTCACCGGCCATGGCGCGCAGGAGACCCGCCGCCATCTGTGATCGGCCCGCATTGTGGACGCAGACGAACAACACGCGGGGAGTGTGGGCCATGGTCGCCCTTTCGGCGCAGGGGCGAAGTGCTTGTGGCGCTTCGGATATCACCCCCATCATTCCATCAGCGCGCTGCGGCGGGGGCTGGTGTGGACGAACCGGCGACCCGGTTGTCCGAGGAGTGTCCGCGCGGCCGGGACGTCAGTCGAGTAAGCCGAGTACCCGGTGCACGTAGTCGTTGGCGAATACCCCGGTGGGGTCGAAGCGGCGTCGGACCGCGGTGAAGCGGTCCCAGTCGGGGTAGCGCGAGCGCAGTGTCTCGGCGGTCTGGAAGTGGCGTTTGCCCCAGTGCGGCCTGCCGTCGTAGGCGTCGAAGACCGCCTCGCACGCGCGGAAGTACGGTTCCCACACCATGCCCTGATACTGGTGCACCGCGATGTAGCAGGTGTCGCGTCCGCCCGCGGGGGACAGGAAGGCGTCGTCGGGTGCGACCCAGCGCACCTCGATCGGCATCGGTGTGCCGAATTGCCTTCCCAGCGCCAGGATCTCGCGAATGGCCTCGGCCGCGTGCGCGCGCGGGATCGCGTATTCCATCTCGTTGAACTTCACCAGTCGCGGGGTGGAGAACACGCGGTAGGAACGGTCGACCTGCCGGTTGTTGCTACCGGCGAGCGTGGCCGCGCGGTGAATCATGGGGATGGCGGCGGGAATTCGCCGACCGAGCTTGCACATGCCGTCGTAGACATGGTTGGCGATCAGGATGTCGTTGATCCACTCGCTCATCGTGCCGCGCGGCTGCTCCGGCGCCTGCGTGCGATCGATGGCCTTGGTCATCGCCGTGGCGCTGTGCGGGAACGCGAAGAATTCGAAATGGTCACTGCCGTCGGCGAATTCGTCGATGTCGGCGAGCACCTCGTCCAGCGGCACCGGCCGCTCGACGCACTCCAGCACGAACGACGGTTCGAGTTGCAGGGTGGCCGCGGTGACGACGCCGAGCGCGCCGACGCTGACCCGCGCCGCCTTCCAGCCGTCGGCGTCGGTCTGCTCGTTGAGCTCCACCCGGGTGCCGTCCGCGCGCAGCACCTCCACCGAGTGCAGTGCCGCGGAGATATTGCGCAGCCGGGCGCCGGTGCCGTGGGTGGCGGTGGCGGTGGCGCCCGCGAGGCTCTGCGTATCGATGTCACCGAGATTGGGGAAGGCCAGGCCGTGTCCGTGCAGCAGCGGGCTCGCCGCGTGCAGCGAGATCCCGGCCTCCACCCGCACGCGTCCGGTGGCGGAGTCGACGTCGAGAACCTTGTCCAGACCGCTGAGGTCGATCAGCGTGCCGTCGGTGAGCACGGCGTCGGTGAACGAATGTCCCGACCCGGCGACGCGCACGGTCCGCCCGGCGGCGGCCGATTCGGTGACTATCGCGGCCAGTTCCTCGACGTCACGCGGCGCGGCGACGACGGCGGGTGTGCAGCTCTGCTGGCCTGCCCAGTTCACCCAGGTGCTCTTGGTCATGTGTCCAACAGTAGAGGATGCACTGTGACGCGCGCTACTGGTTGGACAGGTTTCGGCTCAGCGACGGCGTCCGAGGCAGCCGGCGGCCTTGGCCTGCTCGACTTCCTCGTTGGTCATCGGCGCGACCAGCAGTGGCCTGCGCGGCACCGCGTCGGTGCGCACGCCGTTGAGTGCGATGGCCATATACCGTTGCCACACTTCGGAATTGATCGGCCCAGCGAACTCCGCGAGGGAATTGACCATGTGGATCAGCGCGAAGAAGTCGGTGGTCGCGATGTCGGGGTCCACCGCGCCCGCCGCGCGAGCGCGATCGATGATGCCCGCGACCGCCGGTTGGATCCGGTCGCGCAACTCGGCGAAACGGGCCGGATCTTCCTCGAGTTCGAGCATGACCTCGCCGAAACCGCGGTTGGTCGCCAGGTGTTTGCACGCACTCTCGAAGAACTCGACGAGCGCGAGCCAGGCGTCCGGGTTGCTCATGGCCGCGTCAGCCGCGTCGGCGAAGTCCTTCACGTGCTGGTCGAAGACCTCGGCGATCAGTTCCTTCTTGTTCGCGAAGCGCCGATACACCGTGCCGACGCCGACTCCGGCGCGCTCGGCGACGTCGTCGAGGGTGATCTCGAGGCCATGATCGGCGAATAGCTCACGGGCGGCCGCGACGATGCGTTGCTGATTGCGCGCGGCGTCGGCGCGCAGTCTGCGGGGTGGTGTGGCAGTCGTCGTGGCGTGATTCACAAGTACATCCTATCAATCCGGGGATTAAGTGGAGGTCGTTTCTCCGTTACTCTGGTAGCTTCGAATGAAGCGGAGGCGGTATCTCCGATTATGCCACCTGAAACCACCCGCAGACCAACTAGGGGAGTTATGACCACCACACTCGACACCGGGCTGGAGAGCCCCGCGGATACCGGTCGCCGCGGCTCGCACGCCCTGCGCTGGTGGGTGCTTGCCGTACTCGGCATCGCCCAGCTGATGGTCGTGCTCGATGCGACGATCGTCAATATCGCGCTGCCCGCGGCCCAGGCCGATCTCGGCTTCGGCGATGGTGACCGGCAGTGGGTCATCACCGGCTACGCCCTCGCCTTCGGTAGCCTCCTGCTGCTCGGCGGCAGGCTCAGCGACCTGTTCGGTCGCCGCAACACCTTCATCGTCGGGCTCGTCGGCTTCGCGGTGGCCTCGGCCATCGGCGGTGCGGCCACCAGCTTCGAGATGCTCGTCGCGGCCCGCGTCGGCCAGGGTGTGTTCGGTGCGCTGCTCGCGCCCGCCGCGCTCTCACTGCTCACGGTCACCTTCACCGAACCCGGTGAGCGGTCCAAGGCGTTCGGCATCTTCGGTGCCGTCGCCGGTGCCGGTGGTGCGATCGGCCTGCTGCTCGGTGGCGTGCTCACCGAATGGGCGTCGTGGCGCTGGGCGATGTACGTCAACCTGATCTTCGCCGCCGTCGCGCTCGTCGGTGCCGTGCTGTTGCTGGCCAAGCACACCTCGACCTCGCGTCCCAAGCTCGACTGGTACGGCACGATCACCGTCACCGCCGCGCTGTTCGGCATCGTCTACGGCTTCTCGCACGCCGAGTCCAACGGCTGGAGCGACCCGACCACGCTGGCCTTCCTGATCGGTGGCGCCGTGCTGCTCGCGGCCTTCGTGTGGATCGAGACCAAGGTCGCGCACCCGTTGCTGCCGTTGCGCATCGTCGCCGACCGCACCCGTGGCGCGTCGTACCTGACCGTGTTCGTCATGGGCATCGGCATGTTCGCGATCTTCTTGTTCCTCACCTTCTACATGCAGCTGACCCTGGCGTACACGCCGATCGTCACCGGTCTGGCCTTCCTGCCGATGGTGGCGGGCATGGTGGTCTCCTCGACCACCGCGCCGTCGCTGCTGCTGCCGAAGGTCGGTCCCAAGATCGTCATCAGCGGTGGATTCCTCATCGCCGCCGCGGGCATGCTGTGGCTCACCCGGATCGGTCTGGACTCGGGCTACGTCACCCATATCCTGCCCGCGCTGGTACTGCTCGGCCTCGGCCTCGGTGGTGCGATGTCGGTCGCGTTCCAGGGTGCGACGGCGGGCGTGCAGCACGAGGACGCCGGCGTCGCCTCGGCGATGGTCAACACCAGCCAGCAGGTCGGTGGGTCCATCGGTACCGCGCTGCTCAGCACCATCGCGGCCTCGGCGATGACCGACTACGTGTCCTCGCACCAACCGGGCCCGCTCACGATGGCGCAGGGCGCGATCGAGAGCTACACCACCAGCTTCTGGTGGGCGACGGCCACTTTCGTACTCGGCGCGATCGTGATCGCGGCGATCATGCCGAACACCGTGCCCGCCCCGGCCGAAGGCGAACCGGTGCTGGCGCACTGATCCAGGACAACTACCCGGCGATGGCCCGAACCGACAATCGGTTCGGGCCATCGCCGTTCGTCGGTGTGGGCTGCTGAAAGTTAGCCACGGGGCGCACCGCTCGCCCGGGTGTCGGTGGGTCTGGATACGATGAGCGACGACCACCACACGGATCGGCCGACGGGAGGGCAACGCATGGCATCGCGGCCCCCGGCGCTCGATCCGGCCGTCCTCGCGGCGATCTCGGTGGGTGGGGGGCTCGGCGCCACCGCCCGTTTCGGCGTCGGACACTGGTGGCCGGTACTGCCCGGCCGATTCCCGTGGTCGACGTTGACGGTGAATGTGCTCGGCTGCTTCGCGATCGGGGTGCTCATGGTCGTGGTCACCGAACTGTGGGAAGCACCGAAACTCGTGCGGCCGTTCCTGGGAATCGGTGTGCTGGGGGGCTTCACGACTTTCTCCACCTATAGCCTCGAGATTCGTAGACTCATCGGCACCGGTGCGACGGGCACGGCGGTCGCCTATCTCGGCCTGTCGGTGCTCGCGGCACTCGGTGCCGTGGCAGTCGCCATGCGCGCGACCCGCTGGGTCGCGCGGCGGGGGTTCGCATGAATTCGACGACGGAAGGGGGCCATCCGATGGTCGAGATGTGGGCTCCCACAGCGGGAGGCGCGGCATGACGGTGGCGCTGGTGATGGCCGGTGGCATGCTGGGGGCGCCCGCCCGGTACCTGATCGACCGGCAGATGTCGGCGCGGTTTCCGACTGGGCTGCCTTGGGGGACGCTAACCGTTAACATTGTCGGTTCGGCGTTGCTCGGGGGTCTGATCGGCGCGAGTGCGGGCAGTTCGCTGCTGGCATTCGCGGCAACCGGCTTCTGTGGTGCGCTGACCACGTTCAGCACGTTCGGCTACGAGACGGTCCGTCTGGTAACCGAGGGCGCCTACGTGTATGCCGTGGGCAATGTCGTGATCAGCGTCGCGGCGAGCCTGGCCGCGGTGTACGCCGCCGCGTCCCTGACCCAGTGGTTGTGCGCATGATTCTCATGACCAGCCGCGCGCAGCCGACACGGAAGGGAACACCCACCATGGCCCACGATCGCGCCGGACGGCCCGCCCGCCCGACCGACCTGGTGGACATCGCTCACCTGGTCACCGCGTACTACAGCCTCGTCCCCGATCCGGACGAGCCGAGCCAGCAGGTGGTGTTCGGCACCTCGGGTCACCGCGGGTCCAGCGAGGACAGCGCGTTCAACGAGGCCCACATCATGGCGATGACGCAGGCGATCGTCGAATACCGCGCCACCCGTGACATCACCGGGCCGGTCTACCTCGCGCGCGACACCCATGCCCTGTCCGAACCCGCGTGGACCACCGCGCTCGAGGTCCTGGCGGGCAACGACGTCACCGCGGTGATCGACGCTCGCGGCCGCTACACCCCCACGCCCGCGCTGAGCCACGCTGTCCTGAACCACAATCGCGGCGGTACCAAGCACCAGGCCGACGGCATCGTGGTCACCCCCTCGCACAACCCACCGCGCGACGGCGGCTTCAAATACAACCCACCGCACGGCGGCCCCGCCGACACCAAGGCCACCGACGCCATCGCCGCCCGCGCCAACGAACTGCTGCGTGGCGGCCTGGCCGGGGTCAAACGGGTTTCGCTCGATCAGGCGATGAACACCCACGTCCAGCGCTACGACTACCTCGACCAATACGTCTCCGACCTGCCGAACGCGTTGAACCTGGACGCGATTCGTGGCGCGGGCATCCGGATGGGCGCCGACCCGATGGGCGGCGCGAGCGTGGACTACTGGGAGGAGATCGGCCAGCGGTTCGATCTCGAGCTCGAAGTGGTCAACCCGTTCGTCGACCCCACCTGGCGTTTCATGACCCTCGACAGCGACGGCCAGATCCGGATGGATCCGTCCTCACGCCATGCCATGGCGGCACTGGTCGGTATCAAGGACGACTACGACATCTCCACCGGCAACGACGCCGACGCCGACCGGCACGGCATCGTCACCCCCGACGGTGGCCTGATGAACCCCAACCACTTCCTCGCCGTCGCGATCGAATACCTGGTCGCGAACCGGATGTGGTGGGATGCGCTCACCAAGATCGGCAAGACCGTCGTCACCTCGTCCATGGTCGACCGCGTGGTCGGCGTGCTCGGGCGGGACGTGTACGAGGTGCCGGTCGGGTTCAAGTGGTTCGTGCCCGGATTGTTCAGTGGCAGTCTGGCATTCGGTGGTGAGGAGAGCGCGGGCGCGTCGTTCCTGCGGATGGACGGCACCGTGTGGACCACCGACAAGGACGGCATCCTGCTCGCCCTGCTCGCCGCCGAGATCGCCGCCGTCACCGGTCAGACCCCGTCGGCCAGGTACGGCGAACTGGAACGCCAATACGGCAGCCCCGCCTACGCGCGGATCGATGCCGCCGCCACCAGCGAGCAGAAAGCCGAGCTCGCGCGCCTGACCCCCGAGGCCGTCACCGGCACCGAGATCGCGGGCGAGGAGATCACCGGCATCCTCACCACCGCGCGCGGCAACGGAGCGCCGCTGGGTGGGCTGAAGGTGACCACGGAGAACGCCTGGTTCGCCGCACGTCCCTCGGGCACCGAGGACAAATACAAGATCTACGCCGAGTCCTTCCTCGGCCCCGAGCATCTCACCCAGGTACAGGCCGCGGCCGAGGAGATGGTGAACCAGGCGCTGGGCGAGTGAGCGCTCCTGCCAAAGTCCGGCTACCCGCCGAGATCTGGGTACTGATCGCGGCCGCCTTCGTGATCGCGCTCGGGTTCGGTCTCGTCGCGCCCGTGTTGCCGCAATACGCCCGCGAATTCGGGGTGGGCATCGCGGCGGCGTCGGCGATCGTGAGCGCGTTCGCGTTGATGCGGTTGCTGTTCGCGCCCGCCAGCGGGCGGCTCGTGCAGAAGCTGGGCGAGCGGCGGGTGTATCTGGCGGGCATCGTGATCGTGGCGCTGTCGACCGGGGCGTGCGCGCTGGCGCAGACGTATTGGCAACTGCTGGTGCTGCGTTCGCTCGGTGGCATCGGGTCCACGATGTTCACGGTGTCGTCGATGGCGCTGATCATCCGGGTGTCACCGCCCGCCGCGCGCGGTCGGGTTTCGGGCGTCTACTCGACCAGTTTCCTGATCGGGTCGTTGTTCGGGCCGCTGGTCGGCAGCAGTCTGGCCGGTTTCGGGCTGCGTGCGCCGTTCGTGATCTACATGGTCGCGCTGCTCGTGGTGTGTGTGATCGTGTTCGCCGGGCTGCGCGAATCGCCGGTGCTCGCGCCCGAAAACGGCGCGAAGCCTGTCGAATTCACCTTCCGGCAAGGGTGGGCCGAGCCCGCCTATCGGGCGGTGCTGCTGTCTAGTTTCGCCGGTGGCATCGCGGTGTTCGGTGTGCGGATGGCATTCGTTCCGTTGCTCGTCGTGGAAACGCTGCATCAGGAAGTCGGCATGGCGGGTGTCGCGCTGACGGTGTTCGCCGCGGGCAACGCGGCCGTGTTGTTCTTGTCGGGCAGGCTCTCCGACCGGCTCGGCCGGAAACCGTTCCTGATCGCCGGGTCCGTCATCTGCGCGCTCGGCACCGGTGCGCTCGGTTTCGCGCCGACGCTGCCGTGGTTCTTCGCCGCGTCGTTCATCGCGGGCCTGGGGTCGGGGATGTTCAGTCCGGTGCAGCAAGCGGCGCTGGCCGATGTGATCGGGTCGCGGGCCCGCGGCGGTCCGGTGCTGGCCGCGTTCCAGATGTCGGCCGATCTGGGCACCGTGCTCGGCCCGATCGTCATCGGCTGGTTGGCCGAACGCACGTCGTTCGGGGTGGGCATGGCCGTGACCGGTGCGGTGCTGGCGGTGTCGGCCGCAGTGTGGGTGTTCACTCCCGAGCCGTCGCAGATCAAGCACCCCGAAGACCCGGAGCACCCCGATCACGCGGGCGACGGCATCGACCCGCAATGCGCCTGCGACGGCAGCCCCGACGGTAAGCCGGTGGTGCGTGACGGCATGGTTCCCGCCGGTCGACCCAGCGATTACCACAAGCCGCAGTAGCAGGTCAGCGCCATTTCGGCGTGCCCGCGCGGCGCGCCGCCGGCGACTCGAGGCAGAGTGGACGGGTGAGCACAGCCGGTTCTTCGCACAATCCGCGCCCCGTTTCCAGCAACACCACCTACGCGCTGGCCGCGGTGGCGGTCGTCCTCATCGGGTTGATCGTGTTCGCTGCCTACAAGTGGAGCGCGGAACCGCCGCCCGCCGTCCGCAACGAGGGCTACGGCCCCGTCCGCGAGGCCGCCGTGCAGGTCACCACCACCCCCGAGGGCGTCATCCGCCTCGGCCGCCCCGAGGCCCCCAAGACCATCGACATCTTCGAAGACCCCATCTGCCCCGCCTGCGGCGCGATGGAAACCGCCTACGGCCAGGAACTGGCCCAGAAGATCGACGAAGGCAAGCTCGCGGTGAACTACCACCTCGTCACTTTCCTCGACCCCCAGTCCAAGAGCAAGGACTACTCCACCCGCGCGACAGCCGCGAATCTCTGTGTCGCCCAAACGGGTTCAGGGCCCATCTACAGCAAGTTCCACGAAACCCTGTTCACGAAGAAGCAGCCCTCCGAAGGCGGCTCCGACCTGAGCAACCCCGCCCTGGCCACCATCGCCACCGAATCCGGCGCCCCCGAATCCGTCGCCGCCTGCATCAACAACGGCACCCAGTCCGATGCCGCCAAGACTGCCGCCGCGAAGAACCTCGCCGACCTCGACGCTCGCACCGGCAACAAGGCCGCCACCCCCTCGATCTACGACGGCACCACCAAGATCGACTGGCAAGACGAGAACTGGGTCGTGAACCTGGCCCCGTGAGCCCCCGCGTGAGGTTCGGCACATTCTACCCCTGACCAGCCGATCCTTCCCGTCCCACGAGCCACTGCACCCCCGCCCGTAACCCCGCATTTTCGCCGTCTACCAGCCGATTTGTTCTCTCTCAGACGCATGGTGTAACTTCATTCAGGCAGCAGCGAGAGCCGCTGAAACAACTGAACACGGGGCTATGGCGCAGCTGGTAGCGCACCACACTGGCAGTGTGGGGGTCAGGGGTTCGAGTCCCCTTAGCTCCACCCACAACAAAGGTCCGGCTTTACAGCCGGGCCTTTGTTCGTTTCGTGGGCCTGCAACCGACGGGTGTGCATTGGGGAGATGTACGGCGCCTATGTGTCTGAAGTTGGGGAAGGTGGGGTAGCGATCGGTTCGCCGGACTCACGGCGCACATCGATCTAAATCGATCTAATTCGGTTGCAGCGCAATCTTGATCCCGACTCCGATCACAAGGCGAAGCGGTGGGGACTGGCCCGTCAGGCGGGATTCCAAGGGTTGATGACAGGTATACCCATCGGCTCGAAGTCTTTGACGTTGCGAGTAACTACGGTCATACCGTGCTCGTCCGCCGTTGCCGCGATCATCGCATCGCGCTCGGGCCGTGGGTCCGGGACGTGTAACCGTGCTGCGCGTCGACTGACGGCGAGGTCGAGGGCCAGGATTCGGTTCGCGAACACGTACAACAGATCGTCTTCGAGCCAGGTGCGCAGCCGACTGCCCTGGGTTGAGTCACGCCGTTCGATCCGGCGGATACCGACCTCGACCTCCATGATCGTGATGACGCTCAGAAACAAGTCGGATGGCCGTCGTTGTGCCACCCACGAGCGCACCGCTGGGTTTGCTGACTGTGGCGACTTGCGCAACTCGCTGACGACGTTGGTGTCGAGGAGGAAAGTCACAGGTCGGCGACCCTCAGATCCACCTGCAGCGGCGCCGGTTCGAACTCGATCTCGTCGTCCATGCTCAGCCGGGAAACGAGGTCCTGGCTGTCGGCCTTCAGTCGCCGGTACTCGTCGATAGACAAGAGCACGAAAGCGTCCTCGCCCCGATCTGTGATCACGACAGGCCCTTCGGCCGCAGCCCGTTTCGCAGCGCTGACATCCTGGTTGAACTCCCGAGCGCTCATCGAGGACATCGCAACCCCTCCTAATGTAGGTATGTACCTACGATACGCCGATATCGGCTCGATCTTCAATCCAGCACCGTCGCCGGGTCGCCTCCGGTGATGGTTCGGTAGTCGTCGATCCGATGGCCGGTCCGCCAGGGGCGTGCCGCGCCCGATACCCACCAGCGCCGCCACAGTGACGGGTGTTTCAGAACGATGGGCAGCACCGGTAGGGGGTCGAAGTAGTTCATTCGCTGGATCGCCTTGTCGTCGCGAAGGATCATGCGATCGACGTTCGGCCATTCGATGCGGTGGCGTCCTACGTGCGCCAGCAACCGGAACTCGATGAAGACCACGTCGTCGTCGCCGCGCCATCGGTCGACGTGCGCCCGGAGGTCGGGGAGGAATCGCCAGATCTGTGCGAACTCTCGTTGCGCCGCGGCGATGCCGTGCATCGGTGGGGACAGCGGCTGGGTCAGCACCACGTCCGGATGCAGAATCTCGGGGATTCGATCGACGGACGGTCGATCCCAGAAGTCGATGAAGTTCGCGACGAACTGTTCAGCGGACATGCGGCTTCCTCTCGTCATCGTGACGGTAGCGAACTGACGCGATGCTCCGCGACCACCTGAGTCGGACCTGTATTTCCGGTGAATGCGTCACGTTCTTGTTCCGAGCCGTGGCCGCAGGTCAGTACACCGCGGTCCGGCCGTTCCTCCGCTCAGACACTGATACGGCAGGCCGCCGTGCGATGACCGTCGGACATCTGCCGACCGGCGCTCACGGCGAAGACCGGGAACCTGTCGTCCCACGAACACGACTGAAATTGCACACGCACCGGGCAGTTTTGCAGCGGCGGGAGCCCGCCTTCGATGGATGTGTAGACCCACGGCCCCTCGTCGAGCTCGACAATGGCGATCGTCAACGGTCTTACGCCGCGCATTCCGGTCGCGGCGCGATCCACGACCCGACAGGACACGATCGAACCGGCGCCCGCCGACGGCAGCCACTCGAGGCTGCCGGAGATGCAGGACGAGCAGCCGACAGTCACCGCCGCGAACAGCGTGTAGCAGCAGGTGCACCGGCGAATCATCAACGTGTCTTCCACGTGCTGCATGTCGCTTTCGCCGGCCGTATCGCTGTCGACTGGATCGGGTGGGTACATCGGGCCTCCGGGAGATGGTGCTGACCGTCACTTCAGCGTCCTCCGAACACGGCGTCACGGGGACGGTCGATATACCCGTTTTTCGGAAATCAGGCTACTTCTGAAGCCGGCGTCCGGGCGGTGGCGGTGCTGTGATGGTGCCGGGGATGGATCGGGTTCTGTGGTGGTCTACACGGCGTAACCTGACGTTCTGGACCATTCCGCCATCGAATGCGAGGCATGTCGGATGCCGCCAACCAGTCAGGGCGCGCTGGGAAATCTCCCCGCGGAATTGACTCAATTCGTCGGCCGAGGACGCGAGATCGTCGAGGTCAGACGGTTGTTGTCCGAGGCGCGGCTGGTGACGTTGACCGGTATCGGCGGGGTAGGCAAGACCCGGTTGGCGATCCGGGTGGCCGAGGAGGTGCGCCGAGCGTTCGACGACGGGGTCTGGCTGGTCGAGTTCGAAAAGGTTCGCGAGCCGGACCTGGTGGCAGGGGCCGCAGTGTCCGCACTGAAACTGGTGGGGCGGACGGCCCAGACGCCGCAGGAGTTGCTCGTCGATTTCGTCGCCACGCGCCATCTGCTCCTGGTGCTCGACAACTGCGAGCACCTGGTGGACACGATCGCCGCGCTGGCCGAATCGCTGCTGCGTGCCGCGCTGCGCTTGCATATCCTCGCGACCAGCCGGGAGCCGGTCGGCATCGGTGGGGAGGTGGTGGTCCCGGTGCCGCCGCTGTCGGTTCCCGGGGCGGAGGGGTCGCCGAGCTTGCGCGCGACGTTGCGGTGTGACGCGGTCGCACTGTTCGTCGACCGCGCGCGCTCGGCCGTCCCCGGATTCGAGCTGACCGAAGACAGCAAGATCACCGTCGCACGCATATGCCGACGACTCGAGGGCCTGCCACTGCCCATCGAGTTGACCGCGGCCCGGCTGCGGTCGATGTCACCGGAGCAGATCCTGCAACGGCTCACCGACCGATATCGACTGCTCACCGGTGGCGGTCGCGCGACGCCGACCCGTCAACAGACGCTGCGCCAGTGCGTCGATTGGAGCTACGACCTGCTGACCGACCGTGAGCGAGAGCTGTGGGCGCGGGTGACGGTGTTCGCGGGCGGCTTCGAATTGGATGCCGCAGAGGCGATCTGCGGTGCCGGACTCGATCCCGGCGATGTACTCGACCTGGTGGGCTCGCTGGTGGACAAGTCGGTCCTGATCCGTGAGACCCGCGGTGACGGCGGCGTCCGGTACCGGACGCTCGAAACGCTGCGCGAGTACGGCCGGGAACGGTTGCGCAGTAGCGGTGACGAGAAGGAATTGCAGCGCCGCCACCGGGACTGGTTCGAACGCCTGGCGTTGCGGGCGTACACCGAATGGGCCGGGCCGAAGCAGCTGGAATGGATCGAGCAGCTACACCGGGAACAGCCCAATCTGCGTGAGGCGATGGAGTTCTGCCTGGCCGAGCCCGACGAGGCGGAATCGGCCGAACGGATTGCCGTTGCCCTCTACGAGTTCTGGGTCGCGCGGCAGCGGGTCAGCGAGGCCCGATATTGGCTCGGTCGCGTGTTGGAGAGAACGAGCGGGGCAACGTTGGCGCACATCGCGGCACTGTGCGCGGACACAGTGCTGGCCGCGATGCAGACAGACATTCAGTCCGGGTCCGAGCGAATCGAACAGGCGCGTTCGTTGGCCGACGGCAGCGATGACGAGTTGTTGTGCGCGTATGTCGACGGCGCACATGGCTTGCTGTCGTTGTTCTCCGGCGATCTCACCGGTGCGAGGACACGGCTCGCGCGGGCGGTACCGGTGTTCGAGGCGTCCGGTGATGTTTTGCATCAGGTGTCGAGCTTGCTCGGCCTCGGCGTCGCGTGCGGTCTGCTGCAGGAAACGGACCTCGCCACGGCTTGCAACGAGCAAGCGCTGGCACTCACCACAGCGCACGGCGAGTCGGTCTACCGGTCCTACGCGGTCGCACAGCTCGCCTTTGCCACGGTCGAGCGCGGTGACCTAGAGCGCGGATCGGTGCTGGTCAAGGAGAGTCTTCGGGTTTCCCGGATGATCGAGGATTGGCCGGGTGTCGCGAGCTGTCTGGCAACCCTGGCCTTTGTCGCGGCTGTGCAGCGCCGGGCGCAGCGGGCTGCTGTGCTCGTCGGGGCAGCCATGGCGGTCGGAGAATCCGTGGGCAGTCAGGCGGTCAGTATTCTCGAGATGTTCGGCCACCACACCCAGGCACAGCAGGACGCCACTCGCGCGCTCGGCCCGCGCGCCTTCGAGGCGGCGATGCGCCAGGGCCACGATCTCGACATCGACTCGGCGCTCGCCTACGCCCTCGAGGAGGATCCGTCCGCGGCGGTGGAGGTTCCTGCCGCGGTGGGCGTACTCACCCGCCGCGAGAAGCAGATAGCCGAACTCATCGCGCAGGGCCTGACCAACCGGGCCATCGCGGAGAAACTCGTCATCTCCCAGCGCACTGCGGCGGGGCACGTCGAGCACATCCTGAGCAAACTGCACTGCGCGACTCGCGCGCAGGTCGCGGCGTGGGTGGTCGCTCACCGTCAAGAGTAGGCATGAATGGCGATCCGGTCGTATCGAGTGACGATCGCGGTAACGCGGATCTCGGGTGCGATGGCGCGAGGACCGGCGACATGGTCCGCCAGGTGATGGTGTCCGTGTAGCAGGACGACGACCGGATTCGGGTGGGCGGCGGTGCGGCGGCACGGCTAGTCGTCGCCGATCTGCAACCCGTTCACCCGGACGTGGCCTGCATGCGCCATGCTTGTGGCGTGGTTATCGCGTCTGATGTCGTCCCCGTGCGTGGCAGTGAGTACTCGGTCCTGTTGCGTCGCGTCCGGGCGGCGGACCTGCTCGACCGGCAAGTGGGGTATTACGGGTGGAAGAGCGCGCTGACCGCGGTGGCCTTCGTGGCTGGTTGGGCGGCGTTTTTCGCCATCGGTGACTCGTGGTGGACGCTGGCGGTGGGGGTGTTCCTGGCCGCGGTGTTCTCGCAGATCGCGTTCCTCGGCCACGATGCCGGGCACAAGCAGATCTTCGCCGGGCGTCGGGCCAACTACCTGTACGGGCTGATCGCGGGCAATCTCGCCATCGGGCTGAGCATCGGGTGGTGGACGAGTAACCACAACCGGCATCACGCCCACCCCAATACCGAGGGTATGGACCCGGACGCGATGGGTGTGCTCGCGTTCTCCGGTGACCGTGCGCGGGCCGGAAAGGGTTGGCGGCGCTTCATTTTCCGCTACCAGGCGTGGCTGTTCTTCCCGCTGCTGCTGCTGGAAGGCGGCAGCCTGCACTGGAAGAGCATCGTCGCGGTGTTCCGCTGGCCGATCCCGAACCGGGTCTGGGAGGGTGCGCTGCTGGCCGCCCACTTCATCGGCTTGCTCTCGGCGGCGTTTCTGGTGTTGTCGCCGGGTAAGGCGTTGGTGTTCATCGCCGTTCAGCAGGGTCTGTTCGGTTTGTACATGGGCTCCACCTTCGCGCCCAACCACAAGGGCATGGAAGTTCTGCCGGATGGCGACAACACCGACTTCCTGCGTCGCCAGGTGCTCACCTCGCGCAATGTGCGCGGCAGCTTCCTCGTCGACACCGCGATGGGTGGGCTGAACTATCAGATCGAGCACCACCTGTTCCCGTCGATGCCGCGCGCCAACCTGCGCCACGCTCAGCCGATGGTCGCCCAGTTCTGCGCCGAGATCGACGTTCCCTACTGCGAGACCGGCTTGTTCGAGTCGTACCGCCAGGCGATGGCTCACCTGAACGAAGTCGGCCGCCAGGCGGCCCGCTGACGCTTACTCGCCGGCCGCCGCGAGGTAGGCGGCGGTGAGTTCTGCGAGCACCCCGTCGTCGGGGAGCGGCGCGCCATGGAGATGGGTGGCGCGCAGTTCATCCATGAATCGCTCCCACATCGGGGGCCCGCCTTCGGCGAGTAACTCCGCGCGCACCGTCAGTTCGGGCGCCGTGTGCAACCATCGCGCGCCCCACGCGCCCAGTGCGGCCAGCACCGGAACGAGCTGAACCGCGGCCTCGGTGAGGTGGTATTCGACCTTCTGCCGGTGACTGGGGTCGTCGTCGCGAGTAAGCAGACCCGCGGCGACGAGTTTGGCGAGCCGCGCGGCCAGGATGTTCGAGGCGATGCCCTCGATGGATCCGGTGAGTAGTTCCCGGAAGTGCGTGTGCCCGCCGAACATGATGTCGCGCAGGATGATCAGGCTCCAGCGGTCGCCGAGGAGCTCGACCGTCAGGTTGATGGGGCAGCCCGACTTGCCGGGCGGCACCGGCAATTTCTCCTGGGCAACTGGTTGCGACATAGGATCAGTCTAGGATACGTTCATCACTGCTTGCACATTGCAATCAGAAAGGGCACCTCGATGGCTCAGATGGTCCGCGTTCAGAACTTCAGCATTTCCAGCGACGGGTACGGAGCGGGGGAGGGGCAGAGTCTGGCACGCCCCTTCGGTCACGCCGACCCCTCTGACTTCATGTTCTGGGCCGGCGCCACCGCGCACTGGCCCAACCGCACCGATCCCGGCGGCACCTACGGCCTCGACGACTACATCACCCGCGACTACGCCTTCAACATCGGCGCGGAAATCATGGGCCGCAACAAGTTCGGTCCACAGCGCGGACCGTGGGAGAACTACGACTGGCAGGGTTGGTGGGGCGACAACCCGCCGTTCCGCACTCCGGTCTTCGTTCTCACCCACCACGAGCGCCCGTCGTTCACCCTGGCCGACACCACTTTCCACTTCATCGACGCCACCCCGAAGGACGCGCTCGCCCAGGCTCTGGACGCCGCCGACGGCAAGGATGTACGCATCGGCGGCGGCGTCGCCACAGTCCGCGAATTCCTCGCCGCCGACCTCATCGACGCGATGCACATCGTTGTCGCACCGGTGGAAATCGGTGCGGGCGAACGACTGTGGGAAAGCCCCGACGAATACGACGACCGCTTCCACCACGAGCAGGTCCTCAGCCCCAGCGGAGTCGTCCACCACTTCTTCTGGCGTCGCTGAAGTATCGCGTGACCTGCGCGGCAGGGATAATTGTGTGGTGCCAACAGATCCCGTCCTGCTCGACGATCTGACGCTGGAACAGTCCTCGGTAGTCGCGAACAACGCGATGAACCGCGGCCGAGGACTGTCCGGGGTGAACAGCTATGCCCGCGAACTCGGATTCGACCCCTACGAGGTACTCGCCGAGCGCTTGCGCGCCGATCCCACTGCCAGGGTCACCTGGATCGACGTCTGCTGCGGCTCCGGCCGCGCCCTGCTCGAAGCAGAGGAACGATTCGACCGAGAATTCCCGACCGCCGACGTGGCCATCATCGGCCTCGACCTCGTCGACTTCTTCCTGAACAAACCCCGCACCCCACGCCTGCGCCTGCTCACCACCTCGGCGACAGCGTGGCGTCCACCACGCGAGGCCGACCTCGTCACCTGCGTCCACGGCCTGCACTACATCGGCGACAAACTAGCGCTGATCGAGTCGATGACATCCTGGATGACGCCCTCCGGCCACTTCGCCGCCGACTTCGACCCCTCCGAAATCCGCTGTCCGGACGGTTCCCCGGCGACGACCGCCGTAGTCGACGCGGTGCGCGCGGCAGGACTGACCTACCACCGCCGCCGTCACCAGGTGCGTGGACACGGCCGCCCGACCTTCGCCGCCACCTTCCTCGGCGCCGACCCGACCGCGGGTCCCGGGTATACCGGTCAGCCGGCGGTGGTGTCGTACTACGAGTGGTGAACCGGGATCGTCAGTTCTGGCACACCGGAATGGCGGTCAGGTGGCGGACGTCGGTGGGCCCCGCTACCGGGAAGTACAGCGCATCGAGATCAATGCTCGCAGAGGGAGAATTCGCGCTCGTAGAGCTCGTTGTTGTGTTCGTCGACGAAGAACTTGCGCTCTCGCATCAGTTCCGCGCGGAAGGCGTCGGCCTGTGCCGCTGTCATCGTCGACGTCGGGGACCAGGGTTGTTGGGGTGGGATGTCGGAGGTCGAGACGATGGTCATCGAAGGGTCGACCAGGAAGAAGGCCAGGATCTTGCGGTGACCGGTTCGGGTCGGGTCCTGGAGCCGGAACGGTGCGACGCGATGCTGGAGGATGTTCGGGAACGCCACGCAGCGACCAGCTTTGGCCTGGACCGATCCCAGGTCTTGGTTGAGTGCGTCCTCGTCGGCGAGACCGAAGACCTCGCGCATCCCGGTTTCGTCGTTCTGGTCGTATTCCGGGTCGTCGATCGCCGCACGGAAACCGAGCCGGCTGTCGGTGATGTTCTCGTTGTCCCAGTAGTAGATTCCGGTGGCGACGATGCGTTCGTTGAGCATTGCTTCGACATGCCACGAACCGCCCGGATATTCCGGCTTCTCGGGTGTGAGGTAAATGGTGGCGAGTTTCACGATGACCTGCAACCTGCGCCCGGTGAGGTCGACGCGATCGCTGTCGTCGACAGGTGTGGGCGGCTGAAAAGCGGGAGCGTCGGGGATGGTCGGTCGGCGGTTTTCCCACCATTCGTCCCAGGCGGCGTCGAAGGCTTCCTGCGCTTCGTCGCTCTCATCGGTCGGCTCGGTGGGTTCGGAGTCTTCGTACCAGGCGAAGGGGTTGACCTCTATCCGCACCGGTCGTGGACGGCGCAGGTCGGTCAGCACATTGGCCAGCAGCGGGAGCATGCGGGCGAACAGTTCCGGCAAGACGGATTCGAGTGCGTGATGGCGAGCCGGGTCGACGTTGTTGACATAAGAACGGAAGGCGACGTCGCCGGCGTCGGTGACGTCGACATCGGTGGGCAGCCATTGAAACTTCTGCGAGTACGCGTACCTGGCATCGTTGTTCGCTGGGCTGGGCCATGGTGCGTCATCGGGCCGGCTGACGCCGCGGACCAGGCAGTACAGCGAGGGATGGACGAGATTGCGTACCTGACCGTTCGACCCGGGATGCCAATCGTGTTCTGCCGCTGGAACATCCTCGTACGCCCGAGCCGCCGCGCGCAGGCGAGCCCGTAGCGCGTCGTCGATCAGGGTGTCCGATTGCCACACGCCATCGACAGTGGACACCTCGATTCCGGTCTCCTCGTCGCGCAATCCGGCGTAGTACGCGAGTTCATCGAGCACATAGCGGATTTGCGCTTCCGTCATTCCGGACTCGGCGGCTTCCCGGGTCCATCGGGCGACGATGTCGGAGTCCAGCATCTTCTGATGCCACTGTGATTTCTCCCGAACAGCGGCGCTCAATCGCATCATCTCCAGCTCGCGCACCGTTCTGACCGGTGCGACAGCCACCAGATGAGCGGCACGAAAGGGCAACGGAAACGGGGCGAGCTGGGTCAATTCTCTATTCTCTCAACAGTTCTGGCGAGCCACACGGTGCGAATACCGGAGACGACACTATTGGACGCCGAAAAGGTTCAGAGGCGAGGGTCGGTCGGTACGGATTCCATGGCCAGGATGGCGAAGACCAATTCGTGGACGCGCCACAGCGGTTCGCCCGCGGCGACGGCGTCCAGGGCGGCCAGGCCGAGCGTGTGTTCGCGGAGGGCGAGGGTGCGTTTGCGGCTGAGGGTGCGGTCGCGCAGACGGGTGAGGTGTTCCGGGGTGGTGTAGTCGGGGCCGTAGATGATGCGGAGGTATTCGCGGCCTCGGCATTTGATGCCGGGCTGGACGAGTTTGCCTTTGCCGCGGTGGGTGAGGCCGGCATAGGGCTTGATGACCATGCCTTCACCACCTGCCGCGGTCATCTCGAGCCACCAGGTGGTGGCTTCGGCTTCGGCGGCAGGGTCGGACAGGTCGACGATTCGGCGGCCGGTAGGGCGGAAGGTCACGGGGTCGGCCGCGACCAAGCGGTCGCTGATGTCGAGGTGCCAGCCGTGGTCGCGGTCGGCGTAGCAGGCGCCTTCGGAGGCGAGGAGGGCGAACGGGGCGATCTGGACGCCGTCGAGTCCTGTTGTCGGCCAGCAGTATCGGCGGTAGGCGTGGGTGAAACCGGCCGCGTTCTCGGCGCGGGCGGCGGTGCGGGCACGCAGTTCGCCGAGGTCGAGTCCACGGGCCAGTCCGGCGTCGAGTGCCGCGACCGCGGCGGGCAGCGCCGACCGTGCGGCGGCGCCCGCGGCCGCGTACTGGGTGCGGATCAGCCCGGCGGCCTTGGCGGACCAGGGCAGCAGTTCGCAGTCCAGGAGCAGCCACTCCGAGTCGAGTTCGTCGAAAAGCGGTGCGGCCGCGGCACGGACGCGGTCCAGGAGGGCCTCGGTGAGGGTCGGATCGTTGAAGAACGACCGGCCGGTGCGGGTGTAGATCGCACCGGAGCATCTGTCGCCGACTCCGAAACGAGCCGCTGCCCGGTCACGGCACACGAGCACCACGGCCCGCGACCCCATGTGCTTCTCCTCGCACACCACCTTGTCCACGCCCGCCGCGCGATAGTCGGCGAACGCCTCGGTGGGATATTCGAGATACCCCTCGACCGTCGATGTCGAGGGCGGGGACATGGTCGGCGGCAACCACAGCAACAGCCGAGGATCGATCGCGAACCGGCTCATCACCTCCAGCGCGGCCGCCGAGTTCTCGGCATCGACGATCACCGTGCCGTGCTCGGTGCGGATGTGCCTGCGCCCGGTGACATCGGCGAGGTCGAGCGTCTCGTTGTCGCGCGCGGATTCGGCATCGGCGAGCGGCCGGATCGGCTCGTAATACATCCGCTCGGCCTGCACCGCGACGAATGTCTTCTCGGGGTAGCGCAGCGCCGTCAGCTCGCCGCCGAACACCGCGCCCGTGTCGAGGCACACGGTGTTGTTGATCCATTCCACCTTCGGCGTCGGTACGTGCCCGTAGACGACCATTGCCGCACCGCGATAGTCCCGCGCCCACGGATAGCGCACCGGCAAGCCGTATTCGTCTGTCTCGCCGGTGGATTCGCCGTAGAGACAGAAGTCGCGAACGCGCCCGGACGCGCGTCCGTGGTATGCCTCTTTGAGTCCGGCGTGCGCGACCACCAGCCGCCCACCGTCCAGCCGCAGGTGACTCACGAGGTCGTGGATCCACTGCGTCGCGGACTCGATGAACTCCGGTGTCTCGCTGTCCAATTGCTCGAGCGTCTCGGCGAGGCCGTGGGACACCGTGACGTTCTTGCCCCGCAACTTCTTGAGCAGCTTCTGCTCGTGATTGCCCGGCACGCACAGCGCGTTTCCGCTCGCGGTCATGCCCATCACCAACCGCAGCACGCCCGGTGAATCGGGCCCGCGGTCGACGAGGTCGCCGACGAAGACCGCCTGACGTCCCTCCGGGTGGGTGGCATCGACAGCACGTCCGGCCTCGTCGCGAACCAGCGTCCACCCGAGTTCGCCCAGCAGCGTTTCCAATTCGGCCCGGCAGCCGTGCACATCGCCGATGATGTCGAACGGCCCCGTGAGCTCACGCCGGTCGTTCCACGCCTTCTCGTAGGTGATCGTCACCTCGGCCGGATCACTGACGACGTGCACCTTGCGAAAACCCTCGCGACCGAGCTCGCGTAGGGAACGCCGCAGGTCCTGACTCTGCCGCTTCAGCACGTTGCGCCCGAAGTCGCGATCGGTGCGGCCCTGAGTACGTTCCCACGCCACAGCTTCGGGCGTATCGATGACGATCGCGACCGGCAGCACATCGAAAGACCGTGCCAGCGCGACCAATTCGGCCCGCGCGTGCTTCTGCACATTGGTGGCGTCGATGACGACGCGTCGACCGGCGCGCAGCCGGATCCCGGCGATGTGGCCGAGCGCGTCGAAGGCGTCCTTCGTCGCGGACTGATCGTTCTCGTCGTCGGCCACCATGCCGCGGAAGAAGTCCGACGACAGCACCTCGGTGGGCTTGAAGTGCTCACGGGCGAAGGTGGATTTGCCGGAACCGGAGATGCCGACCAGGGCGATGAGCGACAGCTCGGGGAGGTCGATGTTCATTTACGCGGCCTTCCGGAACAGCGCGAGCTGGGTGGGGGAGCCGGTCTGCGGGTCGTGGTCGCCGACCGGGCGGATATCGACGGTGTAGCCGAAGGTCTCGGCGACGCGGGCGCACCAGGCGGCGAATTCCGCACGGGTCCACTCGAATCGGTGATCGTCGTGGCGGTGACCGTCGAGGGTCTCGTAGTGCACGTTGTATTCCACGTTCGGCGTCGTCACAATCACCGCGCCGGGCGCGGCATGCCCGAAGACGGCGCGTTCGAGCGCGGGCAACCGGGACTCGTCGACGTGTTCGATCACCTCCATGAGCACCGCCGCGTCGAAACCGCGCAGCCGGTTGTCGTGGTAGGTCAGCGCCGACTGGATCAGCGTGATCCTGGCCCGCTGCCGATCCGACATCCGATCGAACTTCAAGCGCCGCTCCGCCATGGACAGCGCGGCGCTGGAGACATCGGCACCGACGATCTCGGTGAACCGGGCCTCGGCTTGCAGCGCGAGCAGCAAAGCGCCCGGACCACAACCGAGATCGAGGACGCGTGATGCTCCGGTCTCGGCGAGCGCGGCGAGGACCGCCTCCTTGCGGAGCTTCACCAAGGGTGTGCGGCGCTCGGCGGCTTCGACGCGTTCGATCGCATCCCCGGGGATTTCGGTATCGTCGACCACCTCGTCCGCCGAGCGCAGGCGTTCCAGCGCGGACAACATGAGTGTTCGCCGTCCGGCCAGATAGCGTCGTGCGATCAGTTCGCGATCGGGGTGGGCGCCGAGCCAGCCCTCGCCCGCGCGCAACAGCTTGTCGACCTCGTCGGCGTCCACCCAGTAGTGCTTGGCGTCGTCGAGCACCGGCAACAGCACGTAGAGGTGGTTCAGGGCCTCTGCCAGCCGCAGCGTCCCGGTCAAGCGCAGGTGGGTGTAGGGCGAGGGTCCCCAGTCCGGGAACTCCGGATCGAGGAGCGCCGACGTGGTCGACACCGTCCAGCCCAGCGGCGCGAACAGCCTCTCGACGATCTCGGTCCCACCACGGCACGGCACGGCCGGAACTTCGATCTCCAACGGAATCGCCGTCTCCGCCAGCTCTTTACGGTCCCGGCTCGTGCCGTTCAGTGCCGACCGGAACACCTTGCCCAGCGCCACCGACAGCAGGCTCGACGCCACATACGGACGGTCGTTCACATAGCGTTTGAGCGCGGACCCGTTGTGCCCCTTGGACGGTCGCGCCAACTCCACCGGGTCGACCTCCAGCAGCAGGGCGACGGTGCAGCGGTCGGCATCGGCCTGTGGATAGAAGACGTGTGCCGTGCCGCCGGTGGTCGTGAACGACTGCACGCGGTCGGGATGTTTGACCACGAGGTATCCGAGGTCTGTCGCCGGCGTGTGAGTCGTGGAGATCGTCAAGAGCACTTGATGATCCTGTCACGGACCGCCAGCGATTTTCCCCGTGTGCGCAGATCATCGGAAGTCGAACGACGGCGGGATGACGACGATCACGGCGGCCGCCCACACGCCGAATACGGGCAGGTAGTCGGTCTGCCAGCGCTCGAGCGCGGCGAAGGTCTTCCTGCCGCGCACGAAGCCGAGCCCGAGGTGGCCCGACCACACGAGGTTCACCAGCAGCACCACGTTCAGTCCGAGCGCGACCACCTTGTTCGGGGTGGAGCCGAACTCGGCGATCCGGGTGAGCATGGCGGCCAGCATCAGCACGTCGACGACCAGCGCGGTGACCACCAGCACCAGCTGCAGGCGGTCGAAGAAGCCGGGTGGGGTCAGTGGATCGCGGGCGGAGATCGTGTAGAGGAGCAGGCCGAGGACCAGGACGAGGATCAGGTCCATCAGGATGAGCAGATCGCGGTCGATCGCGGTCAGGCTGCGGGTGGTCGCGAGGGCGACGAGCAGCGCGAACAGCATGACGATGGTGAGCGGGGTGAAGACCCGGGTGAGCACCGGGGCGATGTTCTCCACGACATTCTGTTTGGCTTCGACCAGCCACGCGGCGACGATCACCGCGCCCGCGGCGCCGAAGGGCAGCACCCAGTCCTCGATCACCGGCTCGATGTCGAAATCGAGGGTCCCGAACGCGCCGACCGTCAGGCCGATCAGCACGCCGCCGCCGAGCGCCAGCAAGGTCAGGTAGACGAACCACTCCCCGGTGAACCGGATGAAGTCCATCCGCCGCCGCCCGCTGCGCCAGTCACCGCCCGCGTAGGCGAAGCCGACCACCAGCCACAGCAGGATCGGCGCGTGGATCGCGGCGATGATCTCGGTCGCCCCTTCGGGCTCGAACGGATACAGGTTCAGCACGAGTGCGGTGAGCACGACGGGCACGAGCAGCACGGCGGCCACTCGCGCGGAAACCTGGCGCTTCCACGCGAAATATCCTGCGAGGAACGGCAAGACGAGCAGGCTGATGTCGAGACCCAACGCGGGGCCCTCCAGCCAGGTGAAGCCCGCCTTCATCGTGAACGCCGCACCTACGGCGAGTGCGAGAACAACCATCAGCTCTCGATTGCCCGCACCGCCCTCGGACTCCTCCGGCACCAGAACGAGCTGCTTCCACAGTCTTTCGGAATGCTCGAGCGCGAACTCCCGGGAGATCGCGTCCATGCTGCCCATCCGTTTCACGGCGACGAGGAAGGCCTCGTCGCCGGACAAGCCCGCGGTTCGCAGGTTCGAGATCTGTTCGCGCAGATGGTCTTCCATCTCGTCGATGTCGGCGACCGAAATCGCACGATGACGCTGGACGTACCCGCGCCACTGGTCGATGTGGGCCTGCAACTCGGTCGCCATCACGCCCATCCCTTCTCCACCGGCTGGGTGGCGCTGCGCCAGACCTGGTCCAGCGCCTCGGCGACCACGCTCCACTGGGCTTGTCGTTCGGCGAGTGCCGCCCGGCCCGAATCGGTGATCAGGTAGTGCTTGCGTCGACGTCCGCCCTCGGAGACGCGCCACGTCGACGACACGTGTCCGAGCCGTTCCAACCGGTGTAGCAGCGGGTACAGCATCCCGTCGGTCCACTGCATCCGCCCGCGGGAGAGCTGGTTGACCTGCTCGAGGATGGCGTAGCCGTACGACTCGCCTTCGGCCAGAATTCCGAGCACCAGCGGCGTCGCCGAGGCCGCCACCAGGTCTTTGTCTATACGCATCGCACTCCTATACCTAGAAGATCTAGGTAATAACCTAGCAGATCTAGGTATATGGGTGTGGATGTCGCACCCTAGGGTGAGGATTTCGTTGAATCGCCTAACGACCGTGTCGAGGGCCCCGATGAAGTCTGCATGTACGCGCCACAGCGCGTAGGGGACACAGAATCGAGGAACCATGAAGAACGTAGTTCGGATGGGCGCGCTGATCGCCGTCGCCGCGGCACTGGTCACAGGCTGCACCGACGAGAGTGGTTCAGGGACAACCACATCGACCTCCCGCGCGACGGCCGCCTCGTCGACCACCCGCGCACCCGCGCCGGGTACCCAGACCCCGGGGAACCCCGCGCCCGAGGAGACCGCCGCGCCCCAGCCCGGCGCCACCATCGCGCCGGAGCCCGAAACACCGCCGGTCACACAAGCTCCCACGCTGATCCCGGCCCCCGACACCACCTCTCCCGCCCCCGCTGACGACATCAGTGGACCGGGCCGCTGCATAGACCCGGCCTCGACCGGTGTGCAGAACGCCCTCGCGAGCCTTCAGGGAAGCTGGGTCGCCGGACAGGCTTCGACTGATCAGCCGGGGAGCTGTGGTCAGCTGTTGTATGTGCGCGCCATCGGCGGTAACTCCGCGGGTGCGCCGATCCACATCTTGTTCTTCCGCAACGGAAAGTACCTGGGCACGGGCACTTCCGAGCCGTACGCCTTCACCACCGTTGTCGGGTCGAGCAACAACGCGGTCACCGTCGACTACCGCTGGCTGGCCGGTGACGAACCCTTTGCCGCACCGCAGGGCGGCCCCGCGACGATCACCTATTCGTGGAACGGTTCGAAGGTGGTGATGGGCGGCACGCTGCCGACCGAAGTCACCCAGCCGCACCGCTGATCCGCTCTCGGATTCCCCGAGGGGCGGGTGTCAGCGCTCGGGATGCAGCACCAGCACCGTGATCTCGCTGGGGGCGAAAACCCGTAGCTGCGGACCCCAGAAGCCGGTGCCGCGGCTGGTGTAGAGCTGAGTGTTGTTCGCGTGCCTGCTCAGGCCCGCGACCACCGGCTGGTCGAGCCGGACGAGGTAGTGGAACGGCCAGATCTGCCCGCCGTGGGTGTGACCGGAGATCTGCAGTGCGACGCCCGCCGCGGCGCTGTCGGCGATCTGTTTGGGCTGGTGGGCCAGCAGAACGACCGGCAGCGAGGGGTCGGCGCCCGCGAGCGCGGCGGGCAGATCAGGGCCGTGACCTGGCAGGCCGACGCCGGTCGGGTCATCGATGCCGGCGATGACGAGCCGATCGCCGTCGCGGGTGAGGACGCTGTGCTGGTTGTGCAGCGGCTGCCAGCCGAGCGAGGCCATATAGTCGATCCAGCCCTGCGCGTCACCGAAGTACTCGTGATTGCCGGTGATGTAGAACCGGCCCAGCGGTGCCTCGACCTTGCCGAGCGGGTCGACCTGCGCCTGGCGTTTCACGACCGAACCGTCGGCGAGATCACCGGCGTGGCACGCGATATCGGGCCGCTGCGCGTTGACCACCTCGACCACGCGCTCCGACCAGCGCCGCCGATTCAGCGCGGCGTAATGGGTGTCGGTGACGACCACTACGCGCAACCCGTCCAGTCCCCGCGCCAGCCCACGAATCGCGACGTCGACCGTGCGCACCCGCGGCACCCGACGCGCCTCGGACACGCCCCACCCGATCAGCACCGCCGAGGTCACCAGCACCCCTGCCGCCACGATCCGGGCACCGTCGACCCCGTCGACCCCGCCGACGGCCAGCGCGCCCCGCACGAGCAGCCCGATCACCGACCAGGAGAACACCACCCACAACACCCCGAGCAGGGTGTCGCCGACGATCACCGCCGGGTCGGACTGCGCGGGCCCGTGCCCGAGGAACATCGTGAGCGGCAGGCACACGAGGGCGGCCGCGGCGATCGCCGTCCCGATCCAGAACAGCGTCCCGCTGCCACCGGTCGGCGCCGAGACCAACGTCCACCACGGGACCCCGAACAGCAGGGCGAGGACCAGCGACAACATCATCAGGCGTACGGCGAGCTTCACGGCGGTCCCGTTCTGGGCAGGGCGGCCGGGCACGGCCACGAATCGACCTCCCAGGGTAGCGCTCCGCCAGCTCCGCCCCTCGCCGAGAATCCGCAGTTCGGAGCGGGCGCACGAAGCAGGCTGCCCCACTGCACAATTCGATATACCCCTGGGATCGGGTGCGCGCTATGCTGCCCGACAGGGCCCCGCGCGCAGGTGTAGTACCGCGGCGGGTCGAGTGGGGACGCGGCGAGGCCGCACAACGGGAAGGTCAGAACACCGATCATGCGTGGGGTAAATAGAGTTCTTCGGCGAGTGATGGCGGGCGCCGTCGTGGCGGTGGTGCCGTTGGGCGCCGCTGTCGCGCCTGCCGCCGCCGATGCCGACCCGTCCGCGATCGACTTCCGGGTGGACACGTCGATGGGGGAGATCAACACCAGGATCATCCGCGCGGCCGACGGCAACACCGATCGGGTGGTCTACCTGCTCGACGGCGAACGCGCCGAGGACGACCTGAACGGCTGGGAGAAGCACACCACCATCCCGGCGCAGATGGCGAAGTTCAACATCAACGTGGTGATGCCGGTCGGCGGGCAGTCCAGCTTCTACGCCGACTGGGAGCAGCCGAGCAACTTCTTCGGCGTCAACCCCGACGGGTCGATGCTGCCCAGCGCCGACTCCGGTTCGGCGATCGGCGGCTGGGAGGACACCCAGGGCAAGGTCAACACCTACCAGTGGGAAACCTTCATCACCAAGACCCTGCCGGAGGCGATGAAGTCCCGGCTGGGCTTCAGCGCGACCCGCAACGGTGTGGTCGGCCTGTCCAGCGGCGGTAGCGCGGCGATGCTGATGGCGGCCTACCACCCCGAGCAGTTCACCTACGCCGGGTCGCTGTCGGGCTACCTGCACATGTCGATGCCCGGCATGCGCGAGGCGCTCGGCGGGGCGATGATCGCCAGCGGTGGATACAACATCGAGGCGATGGCGCCCGCGGGCAGTGAGAAGTGGAAGCGGATGGACCCGTACGGGTTCGCCGAGAAGCTGATCGCCAACAACACCCGCCTCTATGTCTCCGCCGGTAGCGCCAAGCCCGCCGATCAGGACCTGTCCTCGGTCGACGCGATCACCCAGGGCATGCCACTGGAAGCGATCGCCCTCGCCAACACCCGCTCGTTCGAAAAGCGTTTGACCGCACTGGGTTACGAGAACGTCAGCTACGACTTCCCCGACATCGGCATCCACAACTGGGGCACCTGGGAACAGGTCGCCATCCGCCTGATGCCCGACATGGCGCGCAACATCGGCAAGCCGCTGCCTGCGGGCGCGACCCCGCCCGCCGGTGGCGCACCGCCCGTCGACGGGCCGCCGGCGGGTGGTCCGCCCGCCGGTGGCGAACCGCCGAAGTAGCCTCTGCCGCAACCGAAACCGCCGCTACCCCTGTTCGGGGTGGCGGCGGTTCGTGTTTGTCGGTCAGCTGGTTTTGATCGGGGGTTCGTTCGTCAGGCCCCAGCGGGTCTCGGTGTGGACGGTGATGTCGGCCGGCGGTGCGGCGACGGTGCGGGTGAGGCGTTGGAGCTCGCCCCAGTCGCGGGTCCAGTCGTCGGCCAGGTAGGCGGGGACGGTGCGTGACTGCATGAGCATGCCGGTCCAGCCGAGGGGGCCGCCGCCGGCGTCGCCCTGCCAGGTCTCGGAGACCTGGGCGTTGAGCTTGTCGGGCTGGATTCGCCAGATCGGCATCTCCGCGACACCGTTGTGGTGGTCGAACGGGCGCTGGCACGGGAAGGCGAGTCCCACATGCCAATCCGCGAGAACCGGGTCGGCGCTGCCGACCACGGTGTTCAGGCTCGACAGTTTCGGCAGGCGCGGTGGGGTGATCGCGAGCCACTGCAGGGGGTCGGGCTCCGCCGCGTCGGCGACCAGCCGAACGGCAGTGGTGCCCAGGGGAATTCGATCGAGTGCGATCGGCAGGTTTCGCCAGCCCGGAGCGCCACCGACCGTGGGCGGGATGGCCTCGCCCAGGGCGGTGGTGGTTCCGTCCTCGGCACGCCGCGCGAACTCCACGCGCAAGCGTTGCCCTGGCATGCGTGAGCCGTCGGGCGCCGTGGACTCGATCCGACCGGCCACTGTCAGGATCACCACCCGATACGCCGGATTCTGCTGTGTGGCGGCCAGATCCAGCCGATACCACTGCGTGGTCAACTGTGTCCGCTGTGGCTCGCCGGTCGAGTAACTGCCGAGCACCGGCGTTCGTTCCGGGGCGAGCCCGAACGGCAATGCCGCCGTGCTGCCGTTCACACCGGTCACGGCGGGACCGGACGCACTTGGTGCTCCCGGTGGTCCGGCATTCGGACCGCTCGGCGGTGAGCCGGTAGGGCCGCCGGGGCCTGAGCCGCCTGGTCCGCTTCCGCCGGGACCTGGGCTGGGGCCCGAACCCGAAGGCGGGGCGGAGGATTGGCCGGGTCCGGGATCGGGGGCGAGGCTTCCGACACCGTTCGGGGTGAAGCCGGAGTTCTCGGCGGCCAGCCCGTCGGCGACGGTGCCGCTGTACGGGGCGAGCAGTGAGTCCGCGGTATTCGTCTCGACGAGAACGTCATCGGCCATCGCGCATCGGTCACCCGTCAGCGCGCGCAGATTCGACAGCCCGACCGAATACGCCGGGTACTGCGAAACAGCCGCTACGGCAAGCGATCCCACCTCGAACAGGACCATGGCCGCTGCGGCAACGGTCAGTGGTGCGACAACCGGGACCTTGCGATCGGGCCGACTGCGGCGACCGACATAGCCGCCGGACTTCAGCTGTCCGCCGCCGGCGCGTTCGAGTACGTGACTCGTGTCGGAACCGGCTGGACCTGCGGCATCGCCATTGGTGCCGTCATCACCGTGGCCACCGTCGTCAGCGCTCGGGTCTCGGACGTCATCGGCATCGTCGCCTACCGCCGCGGCCTCGATGCCTGCACGGTAGTACTGGAACAGCGCCGTGAGCAGGGTTGCGGCCGTTGCGGCGAGGAAGAGCGGCGACACCTCGATGCCGCCGAGCGTGGGAGCGCGGTCGGGCCACGGGACTCCGTAGCCGGAGACGTACCACCAGCCGTTGGAGCCGGTGAAGCTCACGGCGAGCAGGAACAGCACCGCGGCGGCGAACAGCGTTCGGAGATAGTTCCGGCGGACCCGGATCAGCGCCACCGCCGTGATCGCGGCGAGTGCGGCCGCCAGGCCCCCGTAGACGCCGAAGTGGTGGGTCCACTTGGTGGGGGTGAACATCATCAGCAGCAGGGCCATGAAGACGACGGCGAGGATTCGGGTCACCGGACCACGGGCGGTCGCCGGGATGCGACCGCGACGCAAGGTCGCGACGATGCCGACCGCCAGACACAGGAGCATGGCGAGGACGCCGAAGCGACGGGCCAGGGAGCCGTCGGGGTTGACCGACAGCAGGGAATCCCAGCGGGTGCGTTCCTCGAACCAGGACATGTCGGGGCCGACCAGCTGGCGCACGCGGGTGGCTTCGAGGACGGTCGCGAAGGTTTGGTCGGCGAACACGACGACCAGGACGAGAGTGCCCGCGGCGACGATCGGGGCGACGAGTGCGGCGTATCGGAGGACTACGGCTCCGCGAGGGGTCACTTCGGCGCGCGAATCCGCTGTGGCGCGGGCGATGATCGTGCGCAGTACCGGTCGCGAACCGGCCAACAGCGCTGCCACGCAGATCAATCCGGTGGGACCGGCCGCCAGGGAGAACGCGGCGATCAGCACCGCGACGGCGGCGGGCAGCAGGCGGCGGGTGGCGATCGCCCGTTCCATCGAGCACCAGGTGAGCAGCGCGCCGACCGCGATCAGGGGTTCGGGCCGTAGGCCGTTGTTGAAGGGCAGCCAGATGGACAGGAACACCAGGGCCGCTGTCCAGCGCGCCACCCGGCTCGCGCTCACGCCGGAACCCAGGCGCGGCAACACCTCCCGGCTGAGCACCAGCCAGCACACGAACCCGGCGAGCAACGCGGGCAACCGCATCCACAACCCGATCTCGCTGACCCGGGTCATCTGGGCGAGCACCTCGTACGGCCATCCGAACGGGGCCTCGGCGACCTGGAACCACCGGTAGTAATTGGCGGTGTAGCCCGCTTCCTTCGACGCGCGCGCCATCGTGAGGATGTAGCCGTCGTCAGAACTGTTGGCGCCGATCACATGCCACACGACCAATGTGCCCGCGACCACCGCGTCGAGACCGGTGAACCGCCACCAGCGCGCGGGTAGGGTGCGGCGCGTACGGCGGCCGTCACGAGTGTCGCCGCGGTGCAGGCAGATCAACGCGAGCAGCGCACACAACACCGCCCCGATGATCGCGGCCAGCTTCCAGCCGGTCGGACTCGACGAGAACCGCGCATCGATCTCGGCATGCAGCCGTGCGTCACCCATCCGTCCACGATCCAATTCGGTGAAGACCCCGACCACTTGCGGCCGCACATCAGTGTCGACGGTCGTCTTCATCGGCGACCCGTCGGCCCGGGCCATGCCGGTTAGCTCGGCGGTCGTGCTCGTCGCCGTGGACACCACCGTCAGCGCACCGCATCGAGCATCCGGTGCACTCTCGGGAACGGCTGCTCCCGGCGCGCCGGGCCCGCCATTCGCACCGGTCGGTGGCTTCGCAGCCGATGGTGGTGCGCTGCTCGGCCCGTTCGGCGGAACCGCGCCCGAAGGGGGAGCGCTGCCGGGATCGCGCGATCCCGGCGGCTGGCCGCTACCCGGTGCCCCCGTAGCGGGCAGTGGCTGGCCGGCACCCGGTGTCCCCGTAGCGGGCGTGCCCGGTGGTGACTCGTCACCCCTGGGCGCGGGGTTTCCAGCAGGAAGACGGACGCTCGGAGGCATGCCTCCATCAGCGGCAGCACCGTTGGGTGAGGTGCTGCCTCGGGGGGGTGCGCCGGTGGGTGGGGTGCTGCCGGGGGACGGCGCGCCGTTGGGGGGAGTGCTGTCGGGAGATTGTGCGCCAGCGGGGGCAGGTGGCCGGTTCGCGTCGGTAGGCGGAGGTTGTGTGCCATCGCGATCGTCGGCGACCGAGCCCTCTTTCGCGGGAGCATTCCCCGCGATATCCGCGATCGGCGCGCTCAACAGCAGCTTGTCGCGCAGCACCACCGACAACGTGCGCCCGGCTCCCGGCCGGTCCTCGATTCGCGCGACCAAGCCTTTCGACCCTGCTCGCGGCGCCTGGGCGGGAACCGTGGACAGGACGGTCCCGCCGGTCATGTCACGCAAGGCCGTGCACGGAATGCTCACATCGAGCGACAGCGGCACATAGTCCACGAGTGGCGCGCTGAGTTGCATCGACTGCGGCTGCGGCCAATCCAGGCTCGCCTGCTGCTGCTGAACCGGCAGCAACGGAGTCGCCACCGCCAGCACCACACTCAGCGCCCCCGCCGCGATCCCGATTTTCTGCACTCGGCCGAAGCCGGAAGAATCTCCACCCACAAACGACGATGCTAGCCCCGTGGGCGGCGCAGTTCGGTGACGGCGATCCTCGCCGCCTCGCCGATCGCGGCGTCGACCACTGGCAGCATCGGATCCGCGCGGGCGGCACGGGTGAAAACCGCAACCGCTACCGGTGTTTCGCCGCGGAACTCGATGACGGCGACCTCGTTGCGGATCACCCCGATGGTGCCGGTCTTTCCTGCGACGAGCACCCCGCGATGGGGGAATCCGGCGGCGATGCGGTGTGGCCAGATCTGCTTGCTCATCACCGTGCGCGCGAATTCGGTGCTCGCGGTGGACAATATGTCGCCCACCCACAGCTTCCACAGGAACCGGGTCATCTCCTCGGGCGTGGTCGCGCTGGCGTAGGAGGGGTCGTAGGCGGAGACGGTCCACGCCTCGTCGTTGTCCGCCAGTACCGCGAAAGCCTCTGCGGTGCTGTGGGTATCGGTGTCGCGGACCAGGCTGCGGTGCTGGTCGGCCGTGCCGCCGACGATGCGGGTATCCGTGAGGTCGAGTTCTAGCAGGAGCTCGCCCACCGCGGCAAGGCCGACCTCGCCGAGCAGGACATCGGCGGCGGCATTGTCGGACACGGTCATCATCGATGTCGCCAGATCGCGACGGCTCAGGGTGACCGGATCATGCAGTGCCGCAAGGCCTGTAGGGCCAGGAGTGCAGTCGACGGGATCGATGGTGAGCCGACCCGCGGGGTCGATCAGGCCGTGGTCGACCTGTCGCAAGAACGCTGCCAACAGCAGCAGTTTGTAGACCGACGCGACCACCACGCGGTCGTGCCCACCGACGGAAACCTCGCCGGTGGACCCATCGCAGCGCCGGGCGTGCAACCAGCCGACGCAGCCCGCGTCGGCGAACACGGCACGGATCCGGGCACTCGCCGATTCCGCGTCGAACACGCTCATCGCAGCCGCTCCCGGTACAGCACCCGATCCAACGCATCGGCATGCGTACCCGCGTCCGCTCGGCGAATCACCCTGACCCGCAGGGCGATCGACTGCGGCGCCAGCGTGAGCCATGCCACCCCCGGTGTCGGCGTCGGCGAGGTGGCGGAGACGCCGAAGCTCGTGCCCGCGGCCACGGCGGCCAGCACCGCTCGATCGTCGGGAGCCGCGAGCGGCGGTGCGTCCAGTCCACGTTCCCGCAGCAGATCGATGATGCTGTCGAAGGCAGGCGGATTCGCGGCGCGCGGTGGATGGGCGAAGTTCAGTCCGGCGAGCATCGGGAAGGTCGGTCGTTCGGCGGTGGTGGTGCGGTGTTCGGCGGGGACCACCAACCAGCGCGGTATCTTCACCACCGGTCCGGCCTCCACCCCGTCGACCAGCGCCGGATGTTCGATCACCGCCACATCGCACACACCCGCGCGCACCTCGGCGACGAGATCGGCGGTCGTGGCCAGTGTCGTCGCCACGCTGCCACCGGCGGCGCGCAAGCCCGTGACACACGCGGTGACCAGGCGATCGGGCAGCGCGGTCGTCGCGGCGAATCGCACGGTCCCGCTGAGCTGCGCGATCCGCTGTGACTCGGCGAGCAATCGGTCGGCGTCGTCGACGAGCAGCCGGGCACGCGGCAGCAGGTGCTTGCCCGCGGTGGTGAGCAGCGCGCCCTGGCTGGTGCGGTGGATGAGTTCGACGTCGAGATGTTGTTCGAGGCGGCGCAACCCCTGCGACAGGGGAGGTTGGGTCATGTCGAGTGCCGCTGCTGCCCGCCCGAAGTGGCCCTCGTCCGCGACAGAGACGAAGAACCGGAGGTGGCGGATCAGATCCATATCGGCCATTGAACCAGCGCTCTTGCCACGACTCGGTCGATCCGCGGTGACGAGCTGGTGGGTATCCGGCTTCCACGTCGCCTTACCGCTGTCCACCTGCGGTGATATCGGGTGCGACTCGTCCAGCCCGCTGTCCGATATTGGCTTCGAGCCGGTCCGCGATGATTGCGTGCACCGGTGACTTCCTCCACACTGACGCCCCGCCTCCGCACCCGGATCGCCGCCGTCGCGCTGGCGATCTCGGCCGTGACGTTCACCGCCTGCTCGAGCAACGACGCCGAACCGGCAACGAGTACGCCGGCCACCGTGCCCGCCACCGCGACGTTCGCCGATATGGAGGCGAAATACGGTGCCCGGCTCGGTCTCTCGGTGGTCGACACCGGAAGCGGAGCGACCGTCGGCTACCGGGAAGGTGAGCGCTTCCCGATGGCCTCGACTTTCAAGGGTCTGGCCTGCGGCGCTCTCCTGCAGACGCATCCGCTGTCCACCGGCTATTTCGACCAGGTCGTCCGCTACACCGCGGCCGACATCGTCGTGAACTCGCCGGAGACGGAAAAACACATCGACACCGGCATGACCGTCACCGCGCTCTGCGACGCCGCGATCACCCGGTCCGACAACACCGCGGGCAACATGCTGCTCCGATTGCTCGGCGGCCCAGAAGGTTTCACCGCCTTCCTGCGTACCCTCGGCGACACCGTGTCCCGCCTCGATCGCTGGGAGCCCGAGCTCAACACCGCGATCCCCGGCGACGAACGCGACACCACGACCGCCGCCGCGCTGGTCGCGAACTACCGCGCCCTCGTCGTCGGCACCGCCCTCCCGGAACCCGAACGCGACCAACTCGCCACGTGGCTGAAGGCGAGCAAGACCGGCGCCAAACGCATCAAGGCAGGTCTGCCCACGGACTGGATCGTCGGCGACAAAACCGGCAGCCCCGCCTACGGCTCCGCCCTCGACGTAGCCATCGCCTGGCCCCCCAACCGGGCCCCGCTCGTCCTCGCCGTCCTCACCACCAAGCCGGATCAGAACGCGGAACCCTCCAACGACCTCGTCGCGGAGGCGGCGAAAGCTGCTGTAGCCCAGCTCAACTGATCCGCCAACCCGACGCCACCGACCGCGCGCACCGCCGCGGATCGTCACCGGCTCCCACGAACAATGCTGTGAGCAGGGGAATTCCGTGGCCGAGAGCGGCCGGTGGCAGCGGCCCGGTCGCGACCAGGCCCGCCAGCCCGTGTCCGATGGTCCAGCTCTGCGTGGCCAGATCGAGCGGATCGATATCGGCCTCGAACCGTCCGATCGATCGGGCCGAGTCGGCCGCCCGTACCAGGCGGTCGAGGGTGGCGTCGGCGGCTCCGGCGTCCTCGAGCGCGAAACCTGCGTCGAACATCACCCGGTAGAGATCGGGATTGGCCAGGGCATTGGCGAGGTAGGCGCTGCCGAGCGCGGCCAGATCGTGCACCGGATCCTCGGTGACCGGCACCTGCGCCAGCCGCGCCGCCAGCCGGGTGAACCCCTCCTGCCTGACCGCGCGCCACAGGCCGTCCATCCCGTCGAAGTAGGTGTAGACGGCCATCGTCGACACCGCGGTACCCGCGACGAGGCCGCGCAGTGTGACCGGCTGTCGTTCGCGCAGCAGCTGCGCCGCCCGGTCGATCAGCATCGACCGCACCGCGGGATTCTTCGTCCTTGCCATGGCCTCAGATTACATATCAATGTTATGTTATTACCATGACGGTGGAACTGGTGAATCCGGACGGGCTGCCCAAGCCCGAGGTGTATCGGCAACTCTCGATCGCGACCGGGTCGCGGCTGGTCTTTCTGGCGGGGCAGGTCGCTCGGGACGGTGCGGGGAATCCGGTCGGCGCCGGGGACTTCGCGGCGCAGGTGGAGCAGGCGTACCTCAATATCGGTACCGCGCTGGCGGCGATCGGTGGCTCGTTCGACGATGTCGCGAAGCTGACGATCTATGTCGTCGACTGGAGTGCGGAGAAGTATCCGCTGCTCGGCGAAGGTGTCGCCAGGGCGGCGGCGAAGCTCGGTGTGGATCCGGTCAAGCCGATCACGTTGATCGGGGTGGCCGCGCTCGGTGAGCCGGATCTGCTCGTCGAGGTGGAGGCTACGGCCGTGCTCGACTGAGGATTACCGCATGCCCGCCATCAGGACCTCGGTCGGCGTCGAGCGGTAACGGCCCGGTGCCGTGCCGAATTCGCGTTTGAAGGCCTTGCTGAAGGCGTACTCGGAGCTGTATCCGGTGTGTCTCGCGACGGTCGAGAGTGGGTGGTCGGTGTCGCGGAGCAGGCGGGCGGCGGTGAGCATGCGCCAGCGGGTGAGGTAGGTCAGTGGGGGTTCGCCGACCAGCGTCGTGAAACGTTTGGCGAAGGCGGCCCGGCTGAGACCTGCTCGGGCGCCCAGTGATTCGACTGTCCAGCCGTGGGCGGGGTCGTCGTGGACGGCGCGCAGGGACCGGGAGATATCCGGGTCGGCGACGGCGGCGGCCCACCCGGTCGTCTCGGCGGAGTCCGCGAGCCGGGCGCGCAGGAGATAGAGGAGCAGCAGGTCCAGCAGCGGGGGTATCGCCGCGTCGGCGCCGGGGTGGGTGTCGGTGAGTTCGTCGGCCAGCAGGTCGACCGCGGCGCGCAGCGACGGGTGCGTGCCGAGCCGGGCCGGAATGTGCACCACCTCGGGCAGTTCCGTCAGCAGCGGATGGGTTCGGTCGGCGGCGAGCTGGTAGGAACCGCACAGCAGGGTTGCGGGAGCGCCCGGTCCCGCCACGATCCGGACATCCTCGGGGCCCGCGGTTTCGGTCACCGGGCTCTCGAGCTGGTCGCGCAGATCGTGGGCGACCCCGCGCGGCATGAAGACCGCGTCACCGGCGCCCAATGCCAGCGGCTCCGCATCGGGTCGCGTCAGCCAGCACGAACCCTGCAGAACCACATGGAATCCCGCGCTCTCGATGCGCGGATATGCCCGACCCCACGGCGCGTGCCGCACGAACATCCCGGAGGCCGGGCTGCCGGTCTTCGCGGTGGCCAGGACATCGCTCAGCAGATCCATGTTCGAAACGATACTCGCAGAGACGATTGGATATCTAGGCAAGATTCTGGATGATTTCTTGTCTCATCGATGGCTCATACGCTGTGTTCATCAGCCCGATGAGAACAAGGAGCACGACATGAAGATCGCCGTCTACGGAGCCAGTGGCCACGTCGGAACATTCGCGGTGCGGGAACTGCGCGAGCGCGGTATCGAGACCGTGGTCGTAGGCCGCAACGCCGCGCGACTCGCCGGACTCGACGCCGAGGTCCGCGTTGCCGAGGCCGACGATCACGCCGCGCTCGTCGCCGCGTTCGCCGACGTCGACGCCGTGATCAGTACGCTGCCCGACTACACCGGTCGCGGCGAGGGAGTGCTGCGCGCCGCCATCGCCGCCGGCGTCCACTACGTCGACGTCGCGGGCGAACAGCTCTTCGTCGAGAAGGTCTTCGCCGAATTCGGCCCGCTCGCGGCAGAAGCCGGGGTGACGCTCTCGACCGCGACCACCGAAGCGGGGATCTTCGGCGACCTGCTCGCCCACCTCGGCGCCGAGCGACTCGGCGGCGCCGACGAGATCGTCCTGAGCCATGTCGCCACGCCCGGCGGCGAGGGCTCGCGCGGAAGTATGCGCACCGTCTTCCAGAATCTAGATGTCTTCACCAGTGGCGGCCTGTCGTGGTCCGACGGCGAATTCCACACCGGTCCCCAGCCCCGCCGGACCACCTTCCTACTTCCTGACGAGACGGAACCCATTGCAGTGATGAAGTTTCCGCAACCCTCCGTGGTGACGATTCCGCGCCACACCACGGCGCGTTCGGTGGAGGGCGTACTCGCGAAGACGATCTTCGACATCGTCGGCACCGTCACCGAAGCCGATCTGGACGCGGCGCCCGAAACACCGTCGGCCCCGGCCGCGTACTCGATGGTCGTCGACATCCACCGCGACGGCCGGACTCTGCGTGGTATCGGCAGCGGCCCCGACGCCTATCGCAACAGCGCCCAGCTCGCGGTGGAGGTCGCGACGCGAATCGCCGCGGGTGTGGGCAAGCCGGGCGCGCAGTCGCCCGCGGAGCTGTTCGAGCCGCTCGAATTCCTCGACGCCCTCGCGCCGTTCGGCATGACATGGTCGCTGCGTTGACGGTGCGCCTACGGTGGATCGCCGCGCCCGTCGCCGCCGTGGCCGCGCTGGTCCTGGTGGCGTTCGGTGCTCGCGACACCGAAACCACATGGTCGAGTGCCTGGACGACCGCGGTGCAGTACCCGGTCTACCAGAACTGGTCGGCGATGGGTTTCGCCGACCAGACTGTGCGACAGGTGTTTCGCCTGTCGCAAGAAGGGCCGCAGGTCAGGATTCGGTTGTCGAACCGCTTCGGCGAGTACCCCCTGCCCGTGTCGGCGGCGACGGTGGCCGCCAGTGCGGGGGGAGCGGCGATCGTCCCGGAATCGGTACGGGGGTTGAGGGTTGGTGGGCAGTCCACCTTCGTGATCGCGCCGGGGGCCGAGGTGATCAGCGACGCGGTACACACCGTGGGGGCATCGGTCGCGGTCACTCTCTACTTCGACCGACCCACCGGCCCCGCGACCCAGCACGGCCAGTCGCTGGCCACCAGCTACCGGGCGCAGGGCGATCACGCCGCCGACCCGTCGGCGGCACCGTTCACCGATACCTCGCAGTCCTGGTACTACGTGGCAGGCATCGAGACGCTGCGGTCGAGCACCGGCGACGTCACCGTGGCCTTCGGCGATTCGATCACCGACGGCTACCGCTCCACACTCGACGCCGACCTGCGCTACCCCGACCAACTCGCGGCGGTAGGCCACCACGGGCCGGTGGTCAATGCCGGAATCAGTGGCAACAGGCTGCTCACCGACTCGACCGTGCTCGGCGACAGCGCGCTGGCGCGGTTCCGTCGCGACGTTCTCGACCAACCGGGCGTCGGCACCGCCGTCGTCCTGATCGGGATCAACGACATCGGCCTGTCCGACAGCGCGGGACCGGACGGGGTTGTGTTCCCACCGGTTTCGGCCGACCAGCTCGTCACCGGATATCGCGCGTTGATCGCGCAGGCGCGCGCGGCGGGTGTGCGCATCGTCGGCGCGACCATTCTGCCGTTCGCCGGGTCGGCGTACTACTCGCCCGAGCGGGAGCGGTTGCGCACCGAGGTGAACACTTGGATTCGGGAGTCGGGCGCCTTCGACACGGTGGTCGATCTCGAACAAGCGTTGGCCACTCCCGGTGATCGCACCCGTCTGGCCGACGGTTTCGACAGCGGTGATCACCTGCATCCCAATGATTCCGGCTATCGGGCCATGGCCACGGTCATCGCACCTGCTCTCGCCACGTGATCACCGTCTCGCCCCACCTGTCGTGACCAGGCCCGATACTGACCCGTACCCCAACGGCCGGTGAACCCTGGTCGGTCGACTGGCAGGTAGGGCGGGGGCTCGATATGCTCGACTCCGACTTCGAAACAGGCTGCCTTGCTGCGTGTTTGATCGACCACTGATGGCAGGGGGCCTGTGAGTACTGCGGAAGTACTGCCGATGGCACAGACAGTAGCTGCGCCGAAGGCGTCCGGCGACTACGCCGGATCTGTGGTGCTCGGCGCCGGCGTGGCGGTGGTGGCGATCGCCGCCGTGACCGCGGTGTTCACGCCACCGGCCATCGGCATCCCGGTGCTCGCCGCGGCGGTGGCCGCGGCACTGATCGGCTGCCCGGCGGTGTGGTTCGCACTGCGTCAGCGCGCGCAGGCCCGCGCGAGCCTGGCCACTGCCGAGCAGGCCGAGCAGCAACTGGCCGCCACCGTGGCCGAGGCGAGCGCGCGCCTGACCCAGGCCGACGAGCACACCGCCGCGTACGCGTGGGAAGCCCAGGAGAACTCTCGCCGGGGTGCGGCGGCACTGGCCGCCTTCGCCGGTGCGGCGGGCCGCATCCAGGCGATGACCACCTCGATGCTGGCCGAACTGCGGGAGATGGAACACCGGCACGCCGACCCCCGAGTGCTCACCGACCTGCTCCACATCGACCATCGCACCGCCCAGGCGGGACGCCTGGCCGACAGCATCGCGGTCCTGTCCGGTGCGCGCACCGGCCGCCGCTGGGCGAAACCGATTGCGATGGAATCGATTCTGCGCGGCGCGATGGGCCGTGTCGCCGGGTATCAGCGCGTACGACTGCGGGCGATCGCCGAGGTCGGCATCGCCGGGCACGCCGCCGAAGGCGTGATGCACACACTGGCCGAACTCCTCGACAATGCCTGCAACTTCTCGCCGCCGACCACCGAGGTGCACGTCTACGCCGCGGAAGTGCCCGCGGGCGTGGTGATCACGATCGAGGACAGCGGCCTGATCATGAGCGATTCCGCGCTGCGCCGCGCCGAAGCCGCTGTCACCGGGCGTGATCACAAGGGCAAGGGCGTAGACCTCGCCTCGCTGTCGGGAACCCGGCTCGGGCTCGCGGTGGTCGGGCATCTGGCGCGCAAACACGAACTCACCGTGTCGTATCGGCCGTCGGCGATCGGCGGCACCGCGGTCGTCGTTGTCATCCCGCGCGAGCTCACCGCCCGCGCCGAACGCCGCAGTCGCAATGCGGTGGCGGCGCCGCGCTTCGCCGAACCTGCCACGCTGAGCCAGTTCGACACTCCGATCCCGCGCAGAACCGACACCGGCACCATGGATTTCAGCGAGCCCGTCGGCCAGCACGCGCGACCGGAGACCGACGGCGCGGTCCCGACCTCGCCCTCGCTGCCGAAACGACGCCGGGGCGACACCCTGGCCCAGGTCCACCCCGAAGGTCTCACCGCCGCACCCGCCGCCAAGGCGGCACCGGCCAAGCCCACCGCCCTCGGTGCCTTCCAGCGCTCCGCGCCGGGCCGCACCAACGCAAGCCACGAACCGGGCAGCGCCGCCGCGGCTCCCGACCCCATGGAGGACCGATGACCACCACCGCCCCCGCCCACCTCGGCTGGCTGCTCGAGAAGCTGCTCGCCCGCACCCCGCGCGCCAGGCACGCCCTGCTGCTGTCCGGCGACGGGCTCAAGATCTGCCATACGCCGGAACTCGATGTGGACCGCGCCGATCAGCTGGCCGCCATCGCCGCCGGATTCCAGAGCCTGTCGCACGGGGCTTCCGTCGAATTCGGTGACGGGCGTGGCGGAGTTCGCCAGTCGATGACCGAGTTCTACGGCGGCATCCTGTTCGTGGTCGAGGCGGGGCGCGGCGCGCACTTGGCGGTGGTCGCCGCCGAGGACGCCGACGCCGGCCTGGTCGGCCACACGATGCACGAGCTCGTCGAACAGCTCGGCGAGCATCTGGCTGCCCAACCCAGACGCGGAGCGATCGAGTGACCAGGGCAGGTCGCGACGACGATCCCGACCGCTTCTATACGCTGACCGGCGGCCGCGCCCCCGCGACCGAGGACTTCGACCTGGTCACCCTGGTAGTCAGCGAGTCCGCGCCCACCGCGGGCATGTCCTCGGAGCAAGCCGCGATCCTCGACATGTGCCGGGCGCCGACCGCCGTGGTGGAAATCGCCGCCGAGCTGCGCCTGCCCGTCGGGGTGGCCACGGTCGTGCTCTCGGACCTGCTGGCCTCGGGCAAGATCACGGTGCGCCCACCGCTGTCGGCGGCGATGTCGCTGGACGCTTCCACCCTCGAGAAGGTGCTCGTTGGACTTCGCAAGCTCTGAGAACGTGCCCGAGCGGGCTCGAGCGCCGCTGCACAGCACGGCAAAGCACGGGTTGAAGATCGTGGTGATCGGCGGATTCGGTGTCGGTAAAACGACATTGGTGCGCTCGGTGAGCGAGATCCGGCCCCTCGACACCGAAGCCACCATGACCGACGTCGGGCAAGGTGTCGACGACACCAGCGGTGTGCCCGGCAAGTCGACCACCACCGTCGCCTTCGACTTCGGCCGCATCACCCTCGACGAAGAACACGTGCTGTATCTGTTCGGAGCTCCAGGGCAGCAGCGGTTCTGGTTCCTGTGGGACCGGCTGTTCGCCGGTGCGCTCGGCGCGATCGTGCTGGTCGACCAGCGCCGGATCAGCGACTCCTGGTACGCGATCGACCGGCTCGAACATCAGGGCACCCCGTTCGTGGTCGCCTGCAACGACTTCGGTGATTCCCATACGCCCGGGGCTGTGCGTGACGCACTCGATCTCGATCCGGCCGTGCCGCTGGTGATGTGTGACGCGCGCTCGCGCGAATCGAGCAAGCAGGTACTGATCACATTGGTCGAGCACCTGTATTCCGCTGTCCCGCAGGGAGAAACCGTCTGATGAGCACACCGACCGGCGCCTGCCCGATCACCGGCGCGGTGCCGTTGAGCGGGCCCGAGTTCCATATCGAACCGCACGAGGTCTACCGGCGGATGCGCCGCGACCACGGCCCGGTCGTCGAGGTCGAGCTGCCCGGCGGGTTTCCGGCGTGGCTGATCATCGGCTATCGCGAACTGCACCAGGTAACCAGCGATCCGCTGCTGTTCCCGCGCGATGTGTCGCTGTGGAATCAGTGGGGCCGGGTACCGGAGGACTGGCCGCTGCTGCCGATGATCGGGCACCCGATGCCCTCGATCTACTTCACCGCGGGCGCCGAACACCGCAGGCACCTGGCGATGGTGGAGCCGGCACTGGACGCGGTGGATCACTTCGAATTGCGCAGAGCCTGTGAGGAACTGGCCGATCGCCTCGTCGACGGGTTCTGTGGTCGCGGCAGCGCCGACCTGATCGCCGAGTTCGCGGTGCCGCTGCCCGCTCTCGCTCTGGCGCGCATCCTCGGTCTGCCCGACATCGATGCGGCAGACCTCGCCCTGGCGATGAAGCAGCTCGCCGACGGCGGCGCCGACGCCCAGTCCGGGCACGCCCGCTTCGCCGAACACATGGCACGCCTGGTCGCGGCGAAAAGAGCGCGTCCCGCTGGGGATCTGGCCTCGATGATGCTGGCCGACCCCGAGCCGTTCACCGACGAGGAATACATGAACGACCTGATGGCGATCGCCGCCGCGGGTCACCTCACCACCGCGGACTGGCTCGGCAGTTCGATGCGGTTGATGCTCACCGACGACCGGTTCGCGAACGCGCTCGGCGGTGGCAGGCGCAGTGTCGGCGAGGCCATGAACGAGGTGCTCTGGGAAGAGGGGCCCACCTCGATTCTGGCGGGCCGGTGGGCGGCGCGCGACACCCGTCTCGCCGACAAAACGATTCGGTCGGGCGACCTGCTGCTGCTCGGCCTCGCGGCCGCCAATCTCGATCCGCATGTGCGTCAATCGTTTACCGAGGGCGGCTCCGTACCCACCGGCAACAACGCCCACTTCGCGTTCAGCTACGGCGAATATCGCTGTCCTTTCCCGGCGCAGCAGATCGCGGAGATCATCGCCAGGACCGGGATCGAGGTGCTGCTCGACCGGCTTCCCGATGTCGACCTCGGGGTGCCCGTCGACCAGCTCACCCGGCGACCTTCGGCTTTCCTTCGGGGCATGACCGCACTGCCCGTTCGTTTCACACCAGTTCGACCCGTCGGAGGTTTCTCGTGAGCTCGCCATGCCCTTTCGCCATCGACCCCATGGTCGGTGACCTCAACGGGGAAACCGCCCGACTCCGAGCACTCGGTCCGATCACCCGGATCGACCTGCTCGGTGTGCCCGCCTGGACCGTCACCGATCACGCCGTCGCACGTCAGCTGACCACCGACACCCGGCTGGTCAAGGACATCAACGCGTGGTCGCTGTACGCCGACGGCGTGGTGACCACCCAGTGGCCGCTGATCGGGATGGTCCTCGTCGACCGTTCGATGTTCAGCGTCGACGGTGCCGAGCACCGCCGGTTGCGGCTCAAGACCGCCCAGGCACTGGCCCCGCGGCGGCTCGAAGAGCTCCGTCCGGTGATCGAACAGCTGACCGCCGACCTGCTCGACGACCTCGAGGCCGCCGGTGCCGATGGCGCTCCAGTGGACCTCAAGGAGGTCTTCGCCTATCCGCTGCCGATGCGCGTGGTCGGCGACCTGATGGGCGTCGCGCGCGAAGACCACGCGCAGCTGCTCGAGTGGTACAAGAAGTTCTTCTCGGTGATGACCCCGCAGGACGAGCGCCTCGCGGTGATGAGCGGCCTCGATGTGTACTTCACCGACCTGGTCCGGCAGAAGATCGCGGACCCGGCCGATGATCTGACGTCGGCGTTCGTCACCGCCGACGAGGGCGGCGAGCCGCTCACCGAGGAAGAGGCGATCGGCAACATCAAGGCCCTCGTCGCCGCCGGCCACGAGACCACCGTCAGCCTGATCATCAACACCGTGCGCGCGCTGCTCGCCGAACCCGAGCAGTTGGCGAAAGTCCTTGCCGGGGACGTGGAGTGGAAGCAGGTCATCGAGGAATCGCTGCGCTGGGACGGCCCGGTCTCGCACCTGCTGATGCGTTTCGCCACCGAGGACATCGTTGTCGGCGACACCGTGATCGCCAAGGGTGAGGGTGTGGTGATGTCCTACCGTGCCGTCGGCCGCGACACCGCGGTGCACGGCGAGACCGCCGACGAGTTCGACGTGACGCGCCCGACCGCCAACCGCCACTTGGCCTTCGGCTACGGCCCGCACATCTGCCCCGGCGCCGCGCTGTCGCGTCTGGAAGCCGCGATCGCGCTGCCCGCGCTGTTCGCCCGCTTCCCGAAGCTGCGCCTTGCCGTGCCCGACAGTGAGATCGGCAACCTGCCGGTGCTCACGCAGAACGATCTGGCCGCGCTGCCGATCATCCTGAGCTGACCGGCGACGCGTCGCGCCCGGTGGCTCCTACGCCGGGCGCGACGCTATCCGTTGCTACAGACCCAGATCGCGGCCGATCAGTTCCTTCATGATCTCGTTGGAGCCCGCCCAGATCTTGGTGACCCTGGCGTCCATCCACGCCCGCGCGACCCGGTATTCACGCATGTAGCCGTAGCCGCCGTGCAACTGCACACACGCGTCGAGCACGTCGTTCTGCACCTGCGCCGACCACCACTTGGCCTTCGCCGCGTCGACCGCGGACAGCTCACCGGCAGCGTGGGCGACGATGCCCTGATCGACGAACGCCTGTGTCACTTCGATTTTGGTGACCAGTTCGGCGAACAGGAACTTGTTGTACTGGAAGCTGCCGATCTGCTGCCCGAATGCCTTGCGCTCCTTGGCATACTGCAGCGTCTCGTCCAGGATCGCCGCGGCATGGGCGAGGTTGGAGATCGCCGCGCCGATGCGTTCCTGCGGCAGCCGCTCCATCATGGCGATGAAGCCACGGTCGACCTCGCCGAGCCGGTTGGCGTCGGGGACACGCACATTGTCGAAGAACAGTTCGGCGGTATCGGATTCGGGCTGACCGACCTTGTCGAGCTTGCGCCCGCGGGTGAAGCCGTCCATCCCGGTCTCGATGACGAACAGCGTGATGCCCTTGGCCTTCTTCTCCGGGCTGGTGCGGGCGGCGACGATCACCAGATCGGCGTTGAAACCGTTGGTGATGAACGTCTTCGAGCCGTTGACGATCCAGTCGTCGCCGTCGCGCACGGCGGTGGTCTTCAGCGCGGCCAGGTCGGAACCGCCCGACGGCTCGGTCATGCCGATGGCCGTGATGATCTCGCCGGTGCAGAACTTCGGGAGCCAGCGCTGCTTCTGTTCATCGTTGGTGAGCTCGACCATGTAGGGCGCGCACACGTCGTAGTGGATGCCGAACGACGACGCGATCGCGGCGCCCGCTTTCGACAGCTCCTCGCCGAACACCGCGTTGAACCGGTAGTCGCCCGCGTCGCTGCCACCGAACTCCTCGGGCACGCCGAGGCCGAGGTAGCCCAGTTCGCCTGCCGCGAGCCAGGTTTCACGGTCGATCGCCCGTTCTTCGACGAAGCGTTCGGCATTCGGCGCGATCGAGCGCTTGACGAACTCGGCGACCGACGCGCGGAAGGCGTCGTGGTCCTCGGTAAAGATGGAGCGCTTCATGGTGTCCTTTCGCTGACTTACTGTTCGGGCCGTTCGCCCAGCAGAACCAATGACGCCCGGACAACTCTGGCCGCGTCGGGTTCCTCACCGCTGATCACATCGGTGTAGATGAAGGTCTCGGTGATCCGCACCAGCAGCAGCGCCAACTCCGGCACCGGCAGCAGCGGATCGAGATTTTTGGCCGAAATCTCTTCGGCGAGTAGTTCTTCCACGATCGCGACGACGCGGTGCTGCACCGATCCCGCGCGCGTGGTGAGCAGTCGCAGTGACCGTTCGGGTTCGCGCAGCAGGAACTGGCGGAAGGCGTAGGAGGTGTTGGTGGCCTGCGCGAAATCGCCGAGGGTCGTCGCGATGCGGTACGCGCCGTGACCGGGAGCGGCGGCGGCCGCGCGCCGCAATGTCGGCTCGGCGACCGACCAGATCACCTCGGCGAGCAGTTCGTCGCGCCCGCCGACCCACCGGAACAGCGTCGCCCGGTTCACCCCGAGCGCGACGGCCAGTTCCTTCATCTCGAGGCGGTGCCCGGCCAGGAATACGGCCCTGGCGGCGCGGAACGCGCTCACGGCATCGGGACGCGCCGCCGCGTCCCGGAGTCGCTTCTCCAGCGCCGTCTGCTCGATCACGTCACCTCCTGCACCGTTTCCTACAGTGTATGAATCGTGCAACGTCTGTCAATATGTTGCACGTGGGGAACAAGGCGTGGGCACAAAAAAACTCCCCGGTCACCATGACCGAGGAGTTCTCGTTGTAGCCCCGACGGGATTCGAACCCGCGCTACCGCCTTGAGAGGGCGGCGTCCTAGGCCGCTAGACGACGGGGCCAGAACCACAGCTCACCGGGGTGAGCCGCGCGGAACATACGATAGCCGACGACCTGGTGATCGACCAAAACGGGTGGTGGTTGACCACCTCCTGGCAGCGGGGCAAGGTGGGGCGATGACCAGCAAAGAGCTGCGCGGTGGGGTGGAGATGAGCAATCTCGATCAGCCGTTGTTCGACGGGGCCGAGGCGACCAAGCGGGATCTGGTCGACTATCTCGAGTTCGTGGGGGAGCGGCTCGTTCGGGTGTTGCGGGGGCGGGCGCTGTCGGTGGTGCGGGTGCGGCCGGGGCAGGAGCCGTTCATGCAGAAGAACCTGCCGAAATACACCCCGGACTGGGTTCCGCGCGCGACGGTGTGGGCGGAGAGTTCGCATCGCGAGGTCACCTACGCGCTCGGCGACGACGTGCGCACGCTGCTGTGGTTCGGAAACCAGCGCGCGGTGGAGTACCACCCGCTGCTGCTGCCGGTCGACCACAGCGCGGGACCGACGCACCTGGTGCTGGATCTGGATCCCTCACCGGGGCAGACGTTTCGCGACGCGGCCGCGGGTGCGCATCTGATCCGGGCCGCGCTGGCGGCCGACGGGCTCGCCGGTGCGGTGAAGACCAGCGGCGCCAAGGGATTACACGTCTACGTGCCGATCGAGCCCGGCGTCGCGATCGAGGACGCCGCGGCGGCGACACGGGCCGTCGCGGCCAGGGCCGAGCGCATCGACCCCACCGTCGGAACCACCGCGTTCATCCGCGAGGACCGTGCGGGCAAGGTCTTTCTCGACTCCACACGAGCCGGTGGCGCGACGGTGATCGCGGCATACAGCCCGCGCATCCGCCCGGGAGTACCGGTGTCCTTTCCCTTGCGCTGGAACGACATCGACTCGGTGACCCCCGCCGACTTCACCCTGCGCACGGCGCCGAACCTGCTCGGCGACGCCGACCCCTGGGCCACGGAAATGCCCGCACCACAAGCACTTCCGGCCGACTTGATCGCCGAGGGCCACACCATTCCGATCGCCCGAGTCCAGGCGATGCACGAGGGCAAACGCCGAGCCCGCGCTCGCCGCACCGAATGAACACTGTCGCCCTGCCGAATTCGACAGGGCGACAGCAATTCAGATCCTGATCAGCTCCCGAGCGAGGCGACGCCCGCCTGGGCGAACTTCTCGTCGAGGTCACCGCTCGGGGCGCCTGCCACGCCGATGCCCGCGATCGGGGCGTTGTTGGATTTCACCGGGGCGCCGCCACCGAGGAAGAGGGTGCCGTCGATGTCGGCCAGATGGGGAGCCGACTCGAGGCGCTTGGCCAGTTCGGTGGTGGGGGCGTTCCAGGAGACCGCGGTGAAGGCCTTCTGCTGGGCGGCGTCGTAGGACTGCGGGCCCGCGCCGTCGCCGCGCAGGGTGACGATGACATTGCCGTTGCGGTCGACCACCGCGACGCTCACCCGCTGGTTCTCCTTGGCGGCGGCGTCGAGGGCGGTCTGCGCGGCCTTGGTGGCGGCGGCGATCGACAGGTGAGTCGACTGGGCCAGGTTGGCGTCGGCGGCGTTGACCACGACGGGGGTGCGGGTGGCCGGGTCCTGATCCTGGGCCTGGACAGTCACGACGCCCACCACACCGGCAGCGACGACACCGGCGGTGGCGCCGGCGATGATGAGACGGTTGCGGGTGGTGGACTTGGCGGTCATGACTGCTCCTGTGCGGATCTCGGCCGGCCGGCGGTTTGCCGTGGCCTGTTGATATCCATCCTGTTCGCTTCGGGGCCCGTGCGGATCGGCGTACCGGCTGCACTCCGGGGCCGGATCGGTCGACACCCGGGTCAACCGATCGGATGACCCACTGCGGGCGATCGCCGGGGGAGAATCGGAGTTTGCCCAGGCCCCGGACACGTTCGTGGGCGAGAACCCGCGGCCGTAGCCGCCGAGAGATGCAGGTGGACGACATGACTCAGTTGCTCGGCGCCCAGCGGGACGACACGCGACTGCTTGCCGTCATCGTGCACAGTGCCTTTTATGTCCTGCTGGCCGCTTCGCTGATGCGATGGTTGATCCGGCACAGCGAGACCCGGTCGACGCCGTTGATCGTCGTCCTTTCCGTGGTGATCGCGGTGCTGTACGCGCTGAGCGAGCTGCGGCAGTCGGGTCGGCTGGCGTGGTTCGCGCTGTTGGTGCTCACCTGGTCGGTGCTGGTGGTGCTCGCGCCGAGTTTCGCCTGGTGCGCGGTGCCGCTGGTGTACACGGGGTTGCGGATTCTGTCGGAGCGGGTCGCGGTGATCCTGGTCGTCGCGCTCACGGCGCTGGTGGTGGTGAGCCAGGTACGCATCGCCGGATGGCTCGATCCGAATCTGGTGCTCGCCCCACCCGCGGTGGCGGCGGTCACCACGGCGCTGTTCGTCGGAATGCGCCGTCAGGCCGAACGCCAGGCCGCGCTGATCGACGACCTGGTGCGGACCAGGCAGGAACTGGCAGCCACCGAACGCAGGGAGGGCACCCTGGCCGAACGGCAACGGCTGGCCATGGAGATCCACGACACCCTCGCCCAGGGTCTGTCGAGCCAGCGCATGCTCCTGCAAGCCGCCGACCTGGTGTGGGACAGCGATCCGCACCTCGCGCACACGCATCTGCGCTCGGCGGCCGCCATCGCCGAACGCGACCTGACCGAGGCGCGCCGCTTCGTCCACGACCTGGCACCGGCCGACCTCGCCGCGGGCGGATCGCTGCCCGCCGCGCTGGCCGCACTCGCCGAACGGGAGACGACCGGCACCCTGACCGTGCGCTGCCATATAGAAGGGACGCCGGGACCGTTGCCGCAGCGGGTCGAAGCCACACTGCTGCGCATCGCCCAGGGCGCGCTGGCCAATGTGCGTGAACACGCGGCGGCCACCACCGCCACGATCACGTTGACCAGCCTCGACGACCAGATCGTGCTCGACGTCGCCGACGACGGACGCGGCTTCGACCCCGACACGCACGCCGATCCGGCAGAACATCGCGGCCACGGCCTGCCCGCGATCCGTGCGCGGGTGCGCCAACTCGGGGGCACCTGCACGATCGAGTCCGCGCCTGGCGACGGCACCGTGCTCTCCGCCGCCATTCCGCTCGTCCCCTGACCGAACGCGCGGCGGTAGGTGCCGATCGCATTACCATCGGCACCTGTGACCACCACCGTGCGCCTGTTGATCTGTGACGATCACGCTGTCGTCCGCGCCGGACTGCACGCGCTGCTGACGAGCGCGCCGGATATCGAGGTCATCGGGGAGGCCGCCGACGGGCCGACCGCTGTCACGCTGGCCGCGAACCTGAACCCGGACGTGGTGTTGATGGACCTCCAGCTCGGTAGCGACATGGACGGCGTCGAAGCGACCCGCCGGATCACCGCCCAGCCCGCGCCGACCCCGCACGTCCTGGTGCTCACCACCTACGACACCGACGCCGACATCACCCGCGCGATCGAGGCGGGCGCCACCGGATATCTGCTCAAGGCCGAGCGGCCGGAGGAACTGTTCGCCGCCATCCACGCCGCGGCCAGTGGGCAGACCGCCCTGTCCGCCCCGGTCGCCGCCAAGGTGATGGCCAAGATGCGCAATCCAGGGCCCACGCTCACCGCCCGTGAGCGTGACATCCTCGGCCAACTCGCCCACGGCCTCGGCAACCGCGAGATCGCCCGCGCCCTGCATATCAGCGAGGCCACGGTGAAAACGCATCTGGGCCGCATCTACGACAAACTCGGCGTCGACACCCGCGCGGCGGCGGTCGCTGTCGCCACCGAGCGTCGCTTGCTCGCCTGACCGGTCGTTACCCGCCCGGCCGTTCGCTACGCCGGAACGAGGGTGGCGGCGCCGAAGGACACGTGGAAGCGCTCGCACCAGATACTGACCGACTTCACCGTGGACAGATCGGTGCCGGCGGGCAGCTCGTAGTTCTGGTTGCCCTCGTTTCCCTTCAGGGAGCCGAGATCGATGTGGTTGCCGTCGTCGAAGTTGTGCCAGTCGTCGACGATCACCGGCTGATCGGTGAGCCAGACGTGCAGGGCAGGCCCGTCGGAGGTGTTCAGGTCGACGATTCGGAGCACGACCGTGCCCTCCGACGTGCGCTGGAGCTGGGCGGTGCCGGAGGTGTCGTGCTCATGGGAGACGAAGGCGCCCTCGGCGATCACCGGTGGTGGTGCGCCGTCCACCGCGACGATCGGCGCCTCGTCGACGGTGACCGTGGTGAACAGTCGCCACGGCTGGAACAGGTAGAGGCCTACGCTCACGGCCGCGACCAAGCCCAGGGCGATGACGGTGAACAGGGTCCGGCGGGTGCTCATGTGCGCCTCCTTTCACCCATCATCCCCCGGCTCGGCGTGGGCCGCTTGCCCGAATTGCCGGGAAAGAAACGTGACGGGGGTCTCTTGTTCCGCATGAGCCCCGTCACATTACGGTGCTATAACAACAGTGGTGTGATTACGGATTTATTACGGTCGACCAGGGGTGAACGGTGTTCGTTTGGACAATGGTCGCTACAAATAGCGTCGTGATCGGTACGTGATCTCAGGTCGCAAACCGGCTACATTCGATCACGGCTTGAACAACAACCCGAGCCGAATCGAATCGCAGAACGCCGGAAAGCCTGCCCCGTGATTCGAGGATCCCCGACATGACTGAGGGGCAGGGACGCGGAAGTTTTCATCACCGAGTCGGTGGGCGCAGGCAGGAAATACTTTATGTCTTTCAATCGCAAGTTCACCACCCGTGCCCTTGGTCTTGCCGCTGTTGCCGGCGCGATGATCGCCGTTCCGGCCGGTCTGACCACCGCAACCGCCTCGGCGAACAACTGGGACGCCGTGGCGCAGTGCGAGAGCACAGGCAACTGGAACATCAACACCGGTAACGGCTACTACGGCGGCCTGCAGTTCTCGCAGAGCACCTGGGAAGCCTACGGTGGCGCCGGCACCGCCGACAACGCCAGCCGTGAAGAGCAGATCCGCGTGGCCGAGAACGTGCTGGCCGCCCAGGGTCCCGGCGCCTGGCCGGTGTGCAGCGCCTACCTGTAAAGAGCGCTGACAAGTAAGACTTTCCTTGTCGGGAAACGAATTACCCGCTATTCGGAGCACACGCCGAATAGCGGGTTTTTTCGTTCTCCAGAGAATCGAGTCGATACACCGTGAGCGACGCGGCGAGCATGCGTGAATCTTTCGGATCGGCTGGGTCGAGACCGGTGAGTTCGGCAATCCTGCGCAGGCGATAGGTAAACGTATTCGGGTGCACGTGAATAAGTCGTGACGCAGTTTTGCGGTCGGCTCCGTGCACGAGATGCGCTTCCAGCGCGTCGATCAGGTGCGGACTGCTCAAGAGCGGAATCACCCGCTGCGCCAGGCGTTCTCGGGCCGGGCCGGGTCGGGTGAGCTGATATTCGAGCAGCAGATCGTCGAGCCGATAGCAGCCGCCGGGCTTGCCGCGTAGTCGCGCCAGTTCGGTCAGTTCGGTCGCGTCCTTCGCCGCGGCCGGAATAGCGTCACGACTGACACCGGAGAATTCGGCCAGATACACCGGTACGCCGAACTGGGCGCGCAGCCGGTCGGCGAGTTCGTCGAACTTCGCCGGGTCGAGGACGTCGGTTTCGGAACTGTGACTCAGCAACGCGATGCCGTGAGCGCCGTCGAAGGTGGCCGGGGTGGTGGTGCCGGTGAGTTCGTCCAATGCGCGCTGCAACACCCGGATCCGTCGCCTGGTCACCAGGTTGGCCGCGGTGCCCACGCGCGGCGGCTCGCTCAGATGGACTGCCAGCACCGTGTACTGGTCGGCCAGGATCGTGTCGGCGCGGGCCGCGAGCTCCTCGGCGGGCAGGCCGCGCACCAGTGCCGAACACAGCTCCCGGCGCGCCTCGCGTTCGGCGTGATAGATCGACTGCTCGACCTCGGTGTAGGTCTCCACGACCGTCATGTTGATGTGGCGCAGCAGGTCGAGCAGGCGGTTGCCCACCCGCGCCATCTCCGCGGTCTCGGTGGGCAGGGCCAGCGACAACGCCTCCGCGAACACCGACTGCGCCGAGCCGTGGATCGCGCCGATCAGCATCGGCAAGGGCAGCCGGTCCTCGGCGTGACGCTCGGCGACCGGGGCGACGAAGGCCGCGACCTCGGCGTAGGTGAACTCCCGGTCGGCGCCGATCGCCTCGAGCACGGCTCGACCGCACGCGTAGATGGTAGGGAGCACTTCCGCGGTGAAGTGGCCGTCGGGCAGTTCGGCGGGCGCGTTGGCGCCGAGACCAGCGGCGAGCATGCGTTCGGAGATCTGTGGCCAGCGCGTCAGCAGACGCGCGGTCAGCGCGGGCAGAGCGGGGAGTTCGGAAACGGGGTGTTCGGCGAGCATGACTCGATTGTGTCCGACGACAGCCCGGTAGTGGACCATCCGATCGAAAACGAACAGAACTTGGCTCCCACGCCAATCCCGTCCAGAGTTTCTCGTTACCCGGTGCAGTGACATCACTGTGGCCTGGGTCATAGATTCGCAGAGCGCGTCCGAGCTACCTGTTCGTCGACGCGGATCTACGGAAGTGAAACCATGATTGCAACGACGCATTCCCTTCGCCGCGCGCTGTGCGGAATCGGCATCGCCGCGGCGCTGACCGCGGCCTCCGGCCCGGCCGGCGCGGCACCCGCACTGGAGCCGACGATCGCCTCGCTGGCCGAATACGTGAACGCGGGCACGGTGGCCGCCGCCGACGGTCGCATCCCCACCGCCATCGCCGACACCGGCAGCGCCTCGGGCAGCAGTTCGGGTTCGGCGGGCAGCCGCGCCTCCGACGCGGTCGGCGAGGGCCCCGAGATGTCGGCCTACCTGCCCGCCTTCGCCTACGGCCTGCTCCACCCCGACGCCGCGCCGCCCGGCGCCAACCGCTGGGACTGCAAGCCCTCGGCGCAGCACCCGCGCCCGGTGGTGCTGCTGCACGGCACCTGGCTCAACGCCTACGACACCTTCTCCTATCTCTCGCCCCGCCTCGCCAAGGCCGGGTACTGCGTGTTCGCCCTGAACTTCGGCAAATCCGGGCTGTTGGAGGCCGGCGGGCTCGGCGCCGTGCTGCCGGGGCGCTACGGGGTGGGCCCGATGGCCGACTCCTCCCGTCAGGTCGCCGATTTCATCGAACGAGTACGTACCGCGACCGGGGCGGACCAGGTCGACATCGTCGGCCATTCCCAGGGCGGCACCATCGCGAATCACTACCTGAAGTTCGAAGGCGGCCAGGGCAAGGTGGGCAAGCTCGTCAGTTTCGGCGCCACCCACCACGGCACCTCGCTGCTCGGGATCGCCACCCTCGGCCGCATGATCAACAACGCCGGCATCGACATCATGGGCTTCTACCGGCCGATCATCGGCGCGTCCAATGTCGAACAGGCCATCGGCTCGTCGTTCTACACCACCCTCAACGCCACCGGTGACACCGTGCCCGGCGTCGCCTACACCGTGGTCGGTTCCCGCTACGACGAGGTGATGAATCCCCTCGACCTCGCCTTCCTACGGGCCGGACCGGACGCGACCGTCGACAACATCGCCCTGCAGAACGGCTGCGAGCAGGACATCTCCGACCACCTGACCATGATGTATTCCCCGCGCGCCGCCTCGATCGCGCTGCGTGCCCTCGATCCGGAAGGCAGTCCCACCTTGACCTGCGCGTTCAACCCCTGGTTCTTCGGTGGCGGCGGCAGCCTATGACCGTCGAAGCCCCGGCGCCGACCCGGCACGACGCACCGCTGCTCCCGCCCGACGACCCGTTCTACGACGCTCCACCCGGTTTCGAGGTGCTCGCGCCGGGGACGGTGGTGCGGTCGCGGCCGGTGGACGTCGCGTTGTTCGGGGTGATCCGGCAGCGGATCACGGCCTGGCAAGTGCTGTACCGCACCTGCGATCTCGACGGTGCGCCGGAAGTGTCGGTGACGACAGTGCTGCTGCCGTGGGGCGCCGCCGCGCGGCCCCGGCCGCTGGTGTCGTTCCAGTGCGCGATCGATGCTGTTGCCCCGCAGTGCTTTCCGTCGTACGCGTTGCGGAGCGGCGCGTGGACGATCGGTTCGATCGCACCGCTCGAGCTGCCGATCATCGCAATGGCCCTGGAGCAGGGCTGGGCGGTGTCGGTACCCGATCACGAAGGGACGGATGGCCGGTTCGGGGCGGCACGTGAACCCGGATATCGTGCGCTGGACGGGATTCGGGCCGCGCTCGACTTCGCCCCGATGGCATTGACGCCCACCACGCCGGTTGCCCTGTGGGGCTATTCGGGTGGCGGGTTGGCGACGGCGTGGGCCGCGGAACTGGCCGCCGAGTACGCGCCCGAGCTGAATATCGTCGGTGCGGCGGCGGGTTCACCGGTGGGTGACCCGGCCGCCGCGTTCGTTCGTCTCAACGGCGGGTGGTTCGCCGGGTTCCCCGCGGCGTTCGTCGCGGGATTGCGGCAGGCCTATCCGGAACTCGATCCGGTACTGCGCGATCACCTCGACGCGCGATACCGCGGTCTCCTCGGCGAGGCCGAGGAGCGCAGCACCTTCGCGTTGCTGCTGCGGTTCGCCCGTCGCGATGTGACCCGGCATCTGCGCGCCGGCATGGGGGAGTTGCTCGCCGAACCCGTCCTGCGCCGCATCCTCGCCGACATCGAACCCGGCACGCGCGCGCCCGCCGCGCCGCTGCTCATCGTCCAGGGGGTGAACGACGAGGTGATCGCCGTCGCCGATATCGACGCCCACGTGCGGCGCTACGAGCAGGCCGGCGCGACGGTGCGCTACCTGCGCGTGCGCCGAGGCTCGCACCTGCCACTCGAATTCCTCATCGTCCCAGCGATTCTCGATTGGCTCACCGACAGATTCGCTGGAGTTCCCGCACCGACCGGTACGTGCACCGTTGCCTCCGTTGCCCGTTCACCGCGGGCTCTGCGGACGCACTTCGCGTTCGTGCGGTTGGCGCTGCGCATGCTGGCAGGGATGCCGATCGGCGGGGTGTCACCGGAACGAACCAGCCTGCGTCACAGCGATGCCGAACATCCGCACGTGGTCGGTGATGCCTCGATCGCCTGAGTCGGTGCTCTCCGTGAGACGGGTGCTCGATTGTGGTGGTGTGTCAGGAGCGGTGAACTGAGCATCGCCGCGCAGCGGCCGGAGCGCGACGAACTCAGCGGTGTCGCGCCGTGTTCGGCTGTCGGTGTCTCGTTGTCGCCGCGCCGCCTCGAGATCGGCCGACGCGGCGAGCTGCCGCGCCGTGTCGTTCCTCGAAGGTGTCATTTCCGTGTTCCTCACTACCGGCACCAGCACCGGCCGTCGGAACATAGATGCGTCATGCCCCGGCGGCGGTTCGCCGCGAACCGTTTGCCCCTCGTACGGCATCAGTGTCGGTGAGGGGTTTCACCGACGTTGTCGCCACCACAGCGTCGACGTCGGTGAAGTACTACTGCCCTGGGAGTGACGGCCGCGCCGCCGCTCGCCGAGTGGAGCCGCAGGGGGGTTCCACCCGGCCGGTCGGCGCGCCCTCCCGGGGCGTATCCGAACCCGGTTGCCGGACGAACATCTCCGGCAGCCGGGTTCCGTGCCTTGCACGACAACCCGCGACGATCAGCTCAAACCGGCGACGATCGCTGCCCGCACCGGATCACCGGCGGGTAGGCCCTTGGCCACCCGGCGCCAGGCGTTGCGCCCGGCCGTCAGCGAGCAGCGCACCGCATCGGTCACCGCCGATGCGTGCGTGCTGTCGAGTGCCGCGCCCGGCAACAGCGAGATCTCGAGATCCTCGGACATGGTGAGCGCCCTGGTGACGGCCTGCCCGGTGAGCGTGCCGTCGTCACCGGCGTAAAGGACGACGAGCAGTTCGGTCCGCTCGGCGCCGAGGCGCACCGAGACCCGCACGATGTCGCCCGCCTCGGCCCGAGCGCCGAACGAGTGCACCGAGATTCGCGTCTGCTCCGCACCCGCGGGCGAGCGGGTGAATTCGATACCCAACTCCCGGTCGCGCTGCTTCTGCACGGTGCGCGTCGCTGTCTGCTCGCTGTCCGACGACGCGGCGAGCGGCTGCACGGACCAGCCGGGCACCGCCATCACGGCCCGGCGCGCGCCGAGGTCGGCGACCGCGGCTGAGCCGCCCGCCACCGCGCCACCGCGCAACAGGCGCTCGGCGATCCGTGCCCCCGCGGCGGCGGACTCCGCGTCGACGTCCGGACCGTCGGACGCGGCGAAGGCGATCAACACGTCGATGTCGACAGGCAGACTCAACCGGTCCGCGTCATGATCCGGCGCCATCACGATGTCTCCTCGTTGTCCCGGTCGTCGAGCTGCGCGCGCACGGCCTCGCGCAGCAACTTGGCGCCTGCCGCGCGTAATCGCTTGACCTTCTCCTGGCTGAACCGCAGGTCGCCGGCCACCTCGCCGGTGGTCTGCACATCGGTATAGCTGCCGTCCGCGGCGATCACGAAGGTCGCGCGGAGCACGGCCGCGGTCTCCGCGTGCGTGATCGAGGCCAGTGCGTCGCGCAGGACAGCGCGGTCGGCGAGCCGGTTCTCGGCGTCGCCGCACCGGTGATCCTCGAGCACCAGGACTGCCGACTCGTAGTCGACCCGCTGGCCGGGGTGGCGCTTCTCGGCTGTGCGACTGCGCCGGTCCTGGAGCACCTGCCACTGGAGCTTCTTGAGCACCAACGCTTTCCAGTGCCGGATCCGCTCGGTGGGCAGCGTCGCGGTGAGTTCGACCATGGTGTCCTGGGCGACATCTTCGAAGTCGCTGCGCATGTCCGGGTCGAGCCGATCCAGGACATAGCGTGCCTTGGTCGCCGCATAGATCGACATGGTGACCAGATCGGCGCCGAAGATGTGATCGACCACCGCCGGGCGCAGGGGTTCGGGGACCTCGCTCCACGCTGCGCCGAGCCACTTGTCCAGGGGCTCAGTGCTCACCCGGCACCCCCGCTCGGCCGAGGCCGGGCATACTACGGCTCGGTTTCTCGATGCGACTCGCGCCGTGGGCCGGGCCGAGATGAGACAGTGGCCCGCGGTACGGGGTCGAGCATGTCGCATCGCGGAGCCTCCTGTCGGGTCGATCGGCTCCTACACAGATGCGGTTGCGGCCCGCAGCGGTTCGTTCGGTCGGCATCGACGGTGTCCGCGCGGATCAGGTCGGGCACGCCGGGGAGGCGACCATGAACGAGAACGCGATCTGGCAGTACCAGGCCTTTTCGACCTTCCACTTGCCGTCCTCGGCGACGAAGTTCACGATGAGCGGCTGCGGCGGGCTGTTGTTGATGGAGGCGGTGCCGTCGGCGATCATGCCGGGGGGTGCGGTGCGGGTACCCGTGATGGTGAGCGTGATGGTGGCGCCGCCCTGACGGGGCGCGTCGGCGACCCGGTTCGGCAGTTCGGGGTCGCTCCCGATGCCCTGGATCAGCTCGAGCTTCTCGGCGTTGGACACGGTCGTGTCGAGCAGCCGGTGCATCAGTTGCCCGACCTCGTCGGCGCTGGGCAGCGGCGGCGGTGCGGAAATCTCTTGCGCTACCACCGCTGTCGGCTTCGCACCGGTGTCCGCGTCGTCGGCGCAGCTCGCCGATACCGGGATCGTGACGAGCAGGGCCGCGGCGGTCAGGGTGCGTCCGGCGATGTGTCGTCTCGACAACGTGGTCCCCTGGGTCGATCGTTGGTGTGCTGGAATTCCATCGTATCGGGGCATCTCGGCAGGGTCGCCGGTGATGCCCGGCGGGAGATGGGGGAGACATGGCGGTCGAATCGACCGATCAGCCGACGGACGCGCTGTTGTCCGACGATGCGGTGCTGATCGAGCTGACCGGTGCGTCGCAACGCTGGCTCGCGCTGTGCCGTGCCGCCGTCGCGACCGGGCCCGATGCCGCGCGCCGATTGCTGGAACATCGGCGGGAGACGGGTGTGCTGGCGCGGCAGTCGCTGGCCCGCTGGAAGGATCTCGCCGCGGACGATCTGCTCGAGGAAGAAGCCGAAGATCCCGACGCGCAGGACCGCCGGATCACCGCGGATCTGTCCGCGGCACGCGCGATGGCGGTGCTGGCGCGGGCACTGACCGGTTCGATCGACACCGACGACGCGTGTGCGGCCTTCCTCGATCACGCCGAACGCGCCGGTCTGATCTCGGTGGGTACCCAGTTGCTGCCCGCGGGCATTCCGATCACCAGTGCGAACGCCCCGCTCGGCGATATCGTGCGCCATCTCCTCGGCCAGGGTGGTCGCGCGGCACGCGGGTACGCCATCATGGCCGCGCTGGAATTGTCCGGGCATACCCTCCCGGTCGTGCGCAGCAGCCGGATCAGCGTGCTGTTCGCGAGCTTCGGCGGTGGTGGCGAGGTGGGCGTGCTGCGCCTCGACCAGGTTCGGGGCGGACCGAGCGGCCTGCACCCCGACCCGGCGCGGATGGGCTTCCTGCAGGCCGATCGTGCCTTCACCGACAGTCTCGAAAAGGCCTGGCGCATCAGCAGACTGGCCGGCACCGACGCGTGTGTGCGGTGGTCGGTCTCGACGCACGGCAGCGCCCCGGCCAACGACATCAACGGCGCATCGATGGGCGCGGCGTTCGCGGTCGCCCTCGACGATCTCGCGCCGCGGCACGCCCTGCTGCGAAAACTGCGGCCCCGTCGACTCGATCCCGAGTGCGCGGTCACCGCGGGTCTGTCCGGTGCGAATCTGACAGCAGTCGGTGGCTACGCGGGCAAACTGACTGCCGCGCAGCGCTCGTCGCTGCGCGTGGTGGTCGCGTCGGAGGCATTTCGGGAAGCCGCCGACGTGGCGCCACAGAATTACGCCGACCGGATCTCGGCCGCCCGCACGGTGACCGAAGCGATCGCCAGGACCCGTACACGGGCCAACCTCGCGCTGTGGATCGTTTCTGTCGCGGCCGGGCTGGCCGTGTTGCTGGCGGTGGTGTCGGTGACCAACGTGGTCCAGCTGCGCATCGAGAACGCGGCCGCGCGCGCGGAGTCGAATTCGCGCCTGTTCGCCGGTGTCGCCCGCGGTGGCGGCAACCTCAATCCCGCGCTGTCCCAGCAGATCGCACTCGCCGCCTATCGCACCGCCCCGACCGAGGAGGCGCGGTCCGCGCTGCTGGACAACACCGCGACGAACGCGCCGATCCGGATCAGCCCCGGCGTCGTGCTCGGCCGCGGGGTGGTCTTCGATCCCGACGCACCGCGCATCGCGACCACCGCGCAGGGCGACGTGATCGCGATCGGCGAAGGCGACAGCTCCGTGGAATTGGTGCGGGTGACCGAGTCCGGCGTCGATCGGTGGCCACGGTTCGCCACCGGGAGCGGGCACATCCGCGGTCTCGCGCTGAGCGCCGACCACGAGTGGTTGGTGGTCGCGGGCGACCTGCGGTCGGCGTTGTGGAACATCGCCGACCCCGGCGCACCGCGCCTGGTGACCGAGCTCCCGCTCGCCGGCCGATTGCCTTCGTCGGCGGCGCTGAGTCCCGACCTCGGGTTCGTCGCCATCGGCACCCACAGCGCGACGATCGAGAGCTGGCGCCTCGGCGACGATCCCGCGCACCCGGTCGCCCTGCCGACGATGTCCGCCTCGGGCCAGCGTGCGGAGGTCGCCCTGAGCGATCGCACGCTCGTCGCGGCGGTGCCGTCGTTGTTCGGCGGAATCTGGACCACCACGGTGCGCGCCTGGAGCATCGAGACCCTCGACCGCGACCAGACACCGGCGTTCGATCGCCGCCTCGAACGGCCCGGCGGCGCGGAGGCGAGGTCGGTCGAGTTCAACGGCGACGGCACCGTGCTGGCCGTCGGTCTCAATCCGGGCGAGGTCGCGCGCTGGCGAGTCGGCGCGGGCGGCTTCGACCCGATGCCCGCCGTGTCGCGGGGCGCCAACGAATACCTCGACGTATCACTGACCGGGGACGGTCGATCCGCCGTGATCGTCGGCGGCGACACCCGGGCGCGCATTCGCGATCTGGACACCGGCGAGGAGCTGGTCACGTTCCCGATCGACACGGTCGCGCGGGCACGCTTCCTGCGCGGTGGAAAGTCGCTGGTGACAACGAGTTTCGACCATGCCGTGCATGTGTTCGAGCTGCCGGGTCCGGTCGTGTCGACCAGCTCGCTGACGCTGTTCCGGTTTCCGCTCGACCAGCCCGCCCTCCCACCGGACCTGTTCCCCCACCTGCGAAGCCTGGCCAGAACGCCCTACGCCACTGATCGAGCGCTGCTGGACGGCGACCCCGCCGGGCTGATCGACGTCGTCGCGATCGCCCCGAACGCGGCCAGGGCGGTCACCAGAACCGAATCCACGATCCAGGTGTGGGACATCACCGACCCGGTGACTCCGCGTCGTCTCGGCGCGCCGCTCAGCGCCGCGGGCGTCGACATCCGCGCCATCACGTTCAGCCCCGACGGCGCCTTGGCCATCGGCCGCAGCATGACCCAGACCGTCGACATCTTCGACGTCACCGGCGAACCCCGACTGCGGTCGAGTATCCGATTCGGTCGTGGCTACCCGACCTCGCTCGCGTTCAGCCCGGACGGCGGCCTGCTCGCCGTGGGCAGCCACCGCACCGGCAATGTCAGCGTCTTCTCGACCACCTCCACCGCGCAGCCGATCGCCGAACTGTCCGATCTGCGAACCCCGGGACAGGCCATGGCGCTGGCATTGAGTTCGCGCAACACGCTCGCGGTAGGCACTCTCTCCGGCGCCTTCGTCTACCGACTCGGCACGCCGGGTACGCCGCCGCGTGCCCTCGCCGCCCCGGTGGGTGCCAACGGGTCGGCGGGTTCGGTGGCGTTCGATCCGGACGGCACCCTGCTCGCCATCGACGACATCGTCAGCGGCACCATCCTGCTCTGGGACTACTCCGACCCGGCGCACCCCACCGCCTACGCCACCATCGCCCGGGGGCAGCGCCACCGGCAACCCACCATGCTCGCCTTCGCCGCGGAGGGCGCTGTCCTCACCGAGTCCGCGGTCGACGGCACCCTGCGTCAATGGCGCACCGACGCCGCCGCCGAAGCCGATCGGATCTGCGCCAGCGGCACCACCCCGATCACCCGCGAGGAATGGCTGGTCGCCCTCCCCGGCCACGCCTATGTGAACACCTGCCCGGCTGGCTGACCGATAACCGCCTGACCGGCCTATTCGCATTTGTGTGTGACGCTGTGTAGCGGCGCCCCTATTTCTTGGGGCAATGGAAATGCGGCCTTATCGGATGTCGCAATACGAATCTCATAGAGTTCTCAGAATTAATTAAGGAACAGTGGGTATCGCGCGAAAATGCCAGGTGGGGGCGTCGTTGTGGCCGTACTGTTACCAGTGTCACTAAATCGGAAAATCCGTAACCCGTCGCGTTTGAGTGTCGATATGCCATTCGTAAGCCAGCTCCGGCTGGGCCTATGCGAGAAACAGAGGAATTACTATGATCCCCGTTATCATCGACACCGGTAGCGCTGCCCTGGGCGGCCTCTTCGACACCCTCGGCGCCGCACTGCACGGGCTGGTCGACACCCTGTGGACCGGTTCCTTCGGCGGCTGAATCAGCCCCATAGGTCGATGAAACGACCTGGTCCTCGCTAGCGCGTGACCGACGAGAAGGCCTCGCACCCGACGGGTGTGGGGCCTTCCCTCGTCAGTGGGTGTGCGGGGCCTGTTCGGACACGTGCTTGGGGCCGTGCGAGTCGGCGCACGGGTGGGAGTCGCGGTTGCCGATGTCGAGCAGTTTCGGGCTGGCGTGGTCGACCTGCAGGGTGACGTGCTCGATGTGGTGATCGTGGTCGAGCATGTGCGCGATGTCCTCGCGGACCGCATGGCAATCGTGGCCGGGCTGCACGAGAACGTGGGCCGACAGCGCGGGGGAGCCGGAGGTGATTTCCCAGATGTGCAGGTCGTGGACTTCGGTGACGCCGTCGCGTGCGGCCATGTCGCGGCCGATCTGCGCGGGGTCGAGGTGTTCGGGCGCGGCCTCGAGGAAGATCCGGCTCGACGCCTTGATCAGCCCGATCCCGGCCTTGATCATCAGCGCCACGACGATCAGCGTCGCGACGACGTCGGCCTGGACCCAGCCGGTGAGGATGATGATCAGACCGGCGACGGCGGTGGCGATGAACGCGAACAGGTCGTTGAGGATGTGCTGGTAGGCGCCCTCGACATTGAGGCTGGTGCGATCGGCGCGGCTGATCATCCAGGTCGCGAGCACGTTCACGACGACGCCGACCAGCGCGGTGATCAACACCAGCCAGCCGTGTACCTCCGGCGGCTCGAACAGCCGGCGAATCGCCTCGTAGCCGAGCCACAGTGCCAGCAGCAGTAGCGTCAGCCCGTTGGCCTGGGCCGACAGGATCTCGGCCCGCTTCCAGCCGAACGTCATCCGCCCGGTCGCCGGTCGCGCCGCCAGCCGGATCGCCCACAGTGCCAGCGCGATCGAGGCGGCGTCGGTGGTCATGTGTGCCGCGTCGGAGAGCAGTGCCAGCGAATCGGCGATGACGCCGACGATCACTTCGCCGATCAGGAAAGTGACGATCACCGCCAGCGCGCCGGCCAGCCAGCGTCGATCGCTGTCGGCCGATACCCCGTGGTCGTGCCCGTGTCCTGCGCCCATCGCGTTCCCCTTCTCCTGCGGTCCGATCGGTCGCAATCATATGCACACATCGCTATGTATGCAATTCGTTCTTGGTCGAGCATGATCGTCGCTGGTCACCGGATGTTGCCGCGTCGAATTCCACCCTATGCCTGAGCGTACGGTCGCGGTGCTGGACATCGAATCACTCTGGAGAGTGAGGTGCGGTGGACTGTTTCCGGACAGACTGGGACGTCGTGGGAGTACCTCGGGAACATCCGTCGCCGCTGGACGCACTGATCGCTGCTGTCGTGACGGTCGCGAGCGTCGTGCCCGCGCTCGTCGTCGGTGCGGCGTGGTGGGTTGTCGGGCTGTCGGTGCTCGCGTCGGCGCCGGTGTTGTGGCGGCGTCGGGCGCCGGTGGGTGTGCTGTGCGTGGTCGGACCGGCCATCACGGCGCTCGGCTGTGTGCACGCGTTGCCGGTGCTGCCGTTCGGCACGGTCGTCTGTGTTTACACGATCGCGGCGTACTGTTCCGCACGGCAGCGCCGGATGACCTTCGTGCTGGTCGCGGTAGGAATTCTGGTGTCGTTGCTGGTGCCACGCGAGCCCGCTGATTCGTACGCCTATGCCGCGATGTCGTTCATGACGGCCTGGGCACTCGGGTCGGGCGTCCGTGCGAAGCAGGCGAAGATCGACGCGCTCGCCGAACGCACACGACGTCTCGACGACGAGCGCGAGGCCGCTGTGGTCCGCGAGCGGTTGCGGATCGCTCGGGACATGCACGACGGTCTGGCCCACACGGTCGGCGCGATGATCGTGCGCGCCGAAACCGGTCCGCTGCTCGATCGGGCGGATGCCGATGCGGCCTTCGCGGCGATCGCCGACGGAGGGCGTGATGCCCTGCGGGAACTGCGCCACAGTATCGGTGTGCTCCGCGAGGACGATCCGCCGCATCAACCCGGGGTGGCGGCCATCGCCGATCTCGTGGCCCTCGCCGAACACGGGGGTCTGGCCGCGCGTTTCACCGAGCACGGAACCCGCCTGCCGATCTCACCGCAAGCCGACGCCGCCGCGTACCGGATCGTGCAGGAGGCGCTGACCAATACGGGCAAGCACGCGAAGGCGACGCGGGTCGACGTGGCGCTGAGCTGGTCGTCGGGTCGGCTCGGGGTGCGGATCGCCGATGACGGCATCGCCGTGGAACGCGCGCGGGGTGACACCGACGCGACGGGCTTCGGTCTGGTCGGGATGGCCGAACGGGTGCAGGCGTGCGGTGGCTTGCTGCGGGCGGAACCGACGCGTGCCGGGTTCGTGGTGTCGGCCGATCTGCCACTGGCACAGAGGAGTTGACGGTGCGGGTTCTCGTTGTCGACGACCAGGAATTGTTCCGCGCCGGGTTCCGCCTCATCCTGGAATCCGAACCCGACATCGAGGTGGTGGGGGAGGCCTGCGACGGGGTGGAAGCGGTGACGGCGGCCCGGCGGCTCGCCCCTGATGTGGTGGTGATGGATGTGCGGATGCCCCGGCTGGACGGGGTGGCGGCCACTGCTCGGATCTGCGCGGAGACCGCGGCAAAAGTGCTGGTGCTCACCATGTTCGATGTCGACGAGTACGTCTATGCCGCCTTGCGGGCGGGTGCGAGCGGGTTCCTGCTCAAAGACGCGCGCAGGGCCGAATTGATCGGCGGGGTCCGGGTCGTCGCAGCCGGCGACGCGCTGCTTGCCCCCTCGGTGACGCGGCGGCTGATCGCCGAGGTCGCCGGACGCGCGCGTGCTCACCCGGAGGCGTCCGCGCGGCTGGCCGCGCTGACGCCGCGGGAACGTGACATCCTGCGTGAACTCGCCGCCGGCCGATCGAACACGGAACTCGCGGCGCGGCTGGTCGTCACCGAGCACACCGTGAAAACCCATGTCAGCTCGGTTCTTTCGAAGCTGGGGCTGCGCGATCGGGCGCAGGCGGTGGTCTTCTCCTACGAATCCGGAATGGTGGCGCCGGGGGACAATCAATTGCCGGGTGGAGTGAGGTGATCTCACTCGCGAGAGGGAGGCGGGTCCGCTCGCACGGGCGATGTGCGAGGACCCTCTCCAGCGTGACGATTGTCGAGTGACATCTACTGAAGAGGCTGTGCGCGAAGAGTTCTCCGGGCGAACCGGCCGACGAATGCCCGGTCGGGAGCTGACGGCGTGGTCGGCCGCCACCGTGAGTTCGGCGGTGTTGTGGAGTATCGGCACCGGTTTGCACCCGGTCCCCGGAGTCGCCCTCCTCGCCCCGCTCCCGGTGCTGTGGCTGGCCCCACGGCGCTCGGCGCCGGCGGCGTACGCGGCGGCGGTGCTGTCCTGGCTCGGCGGCAACGCCGAATACTGGTCCTATTTCTCCGACACTCTGGAGCAACCCAGGGTGATCGCCGTCGCCCTGCTGGTCGGCAGCGCACTCACCTTCGGGGCCTGCGTGGCGCTGTTCCGAAAGCTGTTGATGCAGGACAGGTTCGGGTGGGCCGTGCTTGCGCTACCCGCCGCATGGACCGCCGCCGAGTTCCTGTTCGGTCTGGTCGGCGGGATCGGCGCGTGGTGGAGCATCGGCTACTCCCAGGCCGGGGTCGACCCGATCGTGCGTATCGCTTCGCTCGCCGGTGTGTGGGGGATCAGCTTCCTCGTGCTCGCGGTACCCGGTGCTGTCGGCACGATGACGGCACCCGGCATCCGAACGCCACGTCGGCTGGCGACAGCGGGCGTGACAGTCGTGGTCGTCACCCTCGCCATCGGCACAGGTCTGTGGTGTTCCGCGGCGGCGAGCGACGGTCCGGTGACGCGGGTAGGACTGGTCGCTCTCGCGCAGCCGCCGATGTACGTTCCTGTCGCGTCGCCCGATGGTGCGCGGATGATCGCCGAGGCGGTCACCGCCGTCGACCAACTCGCCGATCAGGGCGCCGAGGTCATCGTGTTCTCCGAAAAGGCATGGCATGCACGACGATCCGAACTCTTCCTGTTGCGCGACCCGCTCGCCGCAGTGGCCGCTCGCCGTGGCGTCCACGTGGTCGTCGGTCTGGAACTAGAGCAACCCGGCGGCACCGTCAACGCCGCCATCGCCTATCCGGACGAAACCATCTATGCCAAGCGATATCTCGTGCCCGGGCTCGAGTCCGGCCTACAACGCGGTGCGATCCCGGTCCGGATTCCCGGCCGCTCCTGGGCGCTCGCGATCTGCGCCGACCTCGACCACCCGGCCCTCGTTCGCCAGAACCGCGCCGACGGTGCGACGCTCCTGCTCGCACCCGCGCTGGATTTCAGCGTCGATCACTGGTTACACAGCCGGATGGCGGCGGTGCGGGCCGTCGAATCGGGCATCGCCATCGCCCGCCCCGCCCAACTCGGCGAGCTGACCGCCATCGACGCACAGGGCGTCGTTCGCGCCTCGGTCCGCACCGGCATCACCGAAACCCACACGGTGCTGGCCGACATCCGCACCGCCGGCGATCGCACCCCCTACGTCCGCTGGGGCGACTGGTTCGGCGCACTGTCGATCGCACTGACGATGGCCTGCGGGCTCGCCGCGCTGCGTCGCCCGGCCACTCGACCGAGGAGACCTCGTGAATTACTCGATCAGTCCTGATCAGGCCAGGAATCGGCGACGACCAGCTGTCCCGCCGCCAGGAGCAGCGCGTAGTGCGCGGCGATCACACCGGACGGATAAGTCGGCCAGAACGACACCGCCCCGGTCGCCTTGTCGATGACGTACACCGAGCCGCCGATCGGGATCGGCCGATCCGGTGGCGCGTGCAACGGCTGCACCGCGAAAACCGTGAAGCCGTCGGCGAATTCGATGATCTGTCGATCGTGACCCGGCAGGTCGGCTGGTAGGTGTTCGGCCGCCACGCGGGTGGCCTCGGCCCGGTCGACCGGCGTCTGCGCGTCGGTCGGATATGCATGGATGTCCACGTTGTTCGCTCCTCGCGGGCGATTGTCGTCGCCCCGGTCCGATCGTGCTGGACTTCGCTCGAATGCGCGAGCCCACGATGATCGGGCCCGGAAACGAAACGAGCCCGGCGTCCCTGCTCCCCCCTCCTGGAGCAGGCCCGGCCGGGCTCGCAAGAACTACCTTCCGGTACGACCCCAGCAGGATCCTGAAGAGTCGCTTAACGCGCGGCGTTGTCATCGGCGCGGTCCGCCGCGATAACCCCATATGACGGACAACTCCTGTGGTGCGCACTGCGCGCGCCTGTGTACCAGGGACGGGCTGGGCGAGGTGCTGGCCACCGATCGCGGTCTGCTGCACTGGCGGGCCATGCGCAGTCTCGGCGACGCGGGCCTGGCGGAGCACGCGGTGCAGGAGACGTTGCTGCGCGGCTGGCGTTCGTGTCACGACTTCGACGGTCGCAAGGGCAGCGTGCGGACCTGGCTGTTGGCGATCGAACACAACGTCATCATCGACATCGTGCGGGCCAGAGCCGTCCGCCCCGGTGATGTGGGCTGGGACGACATCACGGAGGTGTCCGTCTGCGGCAAACCGGATTTCGCCGACGGACTGGTCGACGGGTTGCTGGTCGATCAACTGCTGGCCCGACTCCCGGAACCGCAGCGGGCGGCCGTGACCGAGGTGATCTTGCACGACCGCGGCTACCGGGAAGTCGCCGCCGATTTCGGTGTTCCGATCGGGACCGTGAAGACCCGGGTCCACTACGCGCTGCGATCGCTGCGCCAATTGCCAGAAGTTGCCTGACGTAGCCCGCTGATGGCTCAGCTGGGCATCCGACCAGCGTCTTTTGATACTTCCATCCAGTTACATTTCGGTAACTGTGCTTGCCCTGTGGTTGCCATCGTTGCAAGAGTGAACCACTGGGTTTGGTGTTACCAGGTGTTACCAATGGGAAGGGAGGGGTGCTCCGGTCCCGGAGCACCGACCGAACATGCAACCAAACATCATCAAGGCCGGAATCTGCTCTACCGTCTCCGCCGCGGTGGTGGTGTCGCTGTCGGGATTGGTCCCCGTGACCGCCCACGCCGCCCCTGAACCAGCGACCAGCGAGCAGCTCGCCGGTAAGACGATCTTCCTCGACCCCGGTCACCAGGGGTCGGCGCATTCCGAGGACCTGAGCCGCCAGGTCGACAACGGTCGCGGCGGTACCAAGGACTGCCAGACCACCGGCATGACCTCGCTCAACGGCATCCCCGAACACACCATCAACTGGGATGTCGCCCAGCTCGTGCGCGCATCTCTGGAGGCGCTGGGCGCCGACGTGGTGCTGAGCCGCGCCGACGACACCGGGTGGGGCGGCTGCGTCGACGATCGCGCCCGCGCCGCCAACCAGTCCGGCGCCGACGTGGCGGTGAGCATTCACGCCGACAGCGCGGGCCCCGACCAGCACGGCTTCCACATGATCGTGCCGCAGCTCCCCATTCCCGACTCGATCGCCGACAAGGCGCAGTCCGGCGGTGGCCGACTCGTGTCGAGCGCGGTCCGCGACGCCTACCTGGCGGCCGGCTTCTCACCCGCGAACTACGCGGGCGTCAAGGCCGGCCTGCAGACCCGCGAGGACGTGGCAGGCCCGGCGCTGACGCAGGTGCCGCTGGTGTTCGTCGAGATGGGCAACGGCGCCAACGTCGACGACGCGGCCCGCCTGGAATCGCGCGAAGGCCAGCTCGAACACGCTGTCGCCATCGCGACCGGCGTCGTCGGGTTCCTGCTGAACAAGCCGATACCCGCCTACGCCGCCGCGCCGGGTCGGGTACCGGTCGCGACGACCGCTCAGGAACCGAAGCGCGCACCTGCCGCCGACCCGACCGAGGCCCCCTCGCCCAGCACCGTCGCACCCGCGCCCGGACCGGCAGGCAGCCAGAACGGAGCTTCCGCCCCGGCCGAGGATCCCAACGGCGCCGGAACTCCTGCCGAGGGTACGAACGGCGCGCCGGCGCCCACCACCGATCCGGCCGAACCCTCGCAGCCGTCGAAGAAGCCCAGCGGGACCGCCGCGCCGACGCCGGAGTCCGACACGACGACACCTGCACCGGCCCAGTCGCCCGCTTCGACGACTGCGACGCCGGGAGCGAAAGCGCCCGCCCACGCTCCCGCACCGGCACCGGCACCGGCACCGGCACCGGCACCCGCCCAGGCTCCCGCGCCCGACCGGGCACCGGCTGATTCACCCGCGCCTCCCAGTGGCTCGAGCGATCTGACGGCACCGTCCGAGGACCCGGCTCCCGCCGACGCCAACGCGCCTGCCACTGCTGCTCCGATCCCCGCACGGGTCCCGATCGCGAATCCGGTTCCGGTAGCCCCCGTCCGTACCGCGTCTCCCAACGCCCCGGCCCGCACCGCGTCACCCGAGGCTCCCGCCGCACCGTCCACCACCACCCCGAAGAACCGCGGCACCAGCCCCAAAAACGGGGCGACGCCCGACGAATCCGAGCTCGATCTGAGCACGCTCGGCGGCCCGATCACCACCGTCATGACACTGCTCGTGCCCCTGGCGCAAGCGCTCGGCATGGACGAATCAACCATCCCCGGCCAGCTGATCAATCTCGTGTACACCCTGGTAGGAATGGTCTTCGGCCCGTCCTGACACCAGTTCGCCGCACGTCGCACCGCCCACCTCTGATCGCAGAGGTGGGCGGTGTGCCGCATAGCGGCGGCCGGACGGTATCCGGCGTGGTGGACCGGTCGACTTCGCCGCGGTGAGGTGGTGGCAGCATGGGTGCGGTGATTCCTGTCGTGATCGTTGCTGGGTTTCTCGGTTCGGGGAAGACGACCCTGCTCAACTACCTGTTGCGCAACAATCGGGGGACCCGGATCGGGGTGGTGGTCAACGATTTCGGGGCGGTGAACATCGACGCGATGCTGGTGGCGGGGCAGGTCGACGCGATGGTGTCGCTCGGCAACGGGTGTGTGTGCTGCGCGGTGGACGTGTCCGAACTCGACGATCTGTTCGCACAGCTGGCGCAACCGCGCAGCGCGGTGGATGTGATCGTGGTGGAGGCCAGCGGACTGGCCGAGCCGCGCAATCTGATCCGGATGGTGATCGCCAACCCCAATCCGCGCATCGCCTACGGCGGTCTGGTCGAAGTGGTCGATGCCGAGCAGTTCACCGCCACCAGCGCGCGACATCCTGAGCTGGTGACGCATCTGCGGATGGCGGATCTGGTGCTGGTGAACAAGGCCGATCGGGTCGAGGCCGAGGCGCTGGCCGGTTTGCGCGCACAGCTGGCCGACTGGGTCGGGCAGGTGCCGGTCTACGCGACGACGCACGGCCGCATCGATCCCGGCCTGCTGTTCGACGATCGGGCGCCCGAGCAGCCGAAAGTAGCCGAGCAACTGAGCTTCGACACACTGCTCGACGACCATGACCACGACGACCCCGACCATCGTCATCTCCACGACGACTACGTCTCGGTGGCGTTCACCAGCGAGCACGCGTTGCATCCGCGTGCACTGGTGTCCTTTCTGGAAGATCCGCCGTCAGGTCTGTTCCGCGCCAAGGGATGTGTCGTGTTCGCGGTGGTGGGGGAGCGACGCAAATTCGAAGTCCACCTGGTCGGCAGGCACGTGGTCATCACCCCTGGAAGCTGGGCGCGCGGCGAGCGACGGGTCTCGAACCTGGTGCTGATCGGCGCCGGACTGGACGCGGACGCGGCGGTGAAACGCTTGCACGACACCGTCTTCGACGGTGAGACACCGTTGGACGAGCAGGAGATGCTCGGTGTGTGGCGGTACGCCACGCAGTAGTGTCAGCCGCAGGCGTTGACCCACTCGGAAAGCCCGTCGGCGAACAACTGCCGCTTCCAGATCGGCACCTCGTGCTTGATCCGGTCGACCAGCTCGGCGCAGACCGTGAACGCCTCGGCCCGATGCGGCGCGGCCACCGCCACCACGATCGCCAGCCCACCGATCGTGAGCGACCCGATGCGATGCGATGCCGCGACCGGAAGTCCGCTCGCCTGCGCCACTTCCGCGCAGATCGCGTGCAGGAAGCGCTCGGCCTGAGGATGCGCGGAGTACTCCAGCGAAGTCACTGCCTGCCCGCTGTCATGGTTGCGCACCTTGCCGGTGAAAACCACCACCGCGCCGAATTCCGGTCCTTCGACGGCCTTTTCGACGGCGAGGGGATCGAGGTCCTGATCGCTGATGGTCGCCAGCCGAACCGCACCGAAGTCACTCATGGTTGCCGCCTCCGGCTACTTGCGCGAGCAGATGATCCAACAGCGGTTCCAGCACCGCCATCCCGTCCTTCACCCCGCCGGGCGAACCGGGCAGGTTCACGACAACGGTCCGACCGGCCAGCCCGGCAACGCCGCGACTCAGCGCCGCGAGGGGGAACTTCGCGGTCCCCCGCTGCCGGATCGCATCGGCGACACCGGGTAGCTCACGATCGAGCACGGCGCGGGTGGCCTCGGGCGTCGCGTCGGTGGGAGAGGCGCCGGTGCCACCGGTGGTGACGACGAGCGCGGGCGCTGCGCTCAGCGCGTCGGCCAGCCCGGCGGCGATCTCGGCATCGGCGTAGACCAGCGGCCCACGCACCGAAAATCCCTGCGCGGTCAGCCAATCGACGAGGACGGGCCCGGTGGTATCGGTGCGGGTCCCCGCCGCGGTGCCGGTAGACGCGACCACCACGACGGCGGACCGCGACAAGGTCTGGTCATCAGCCGATTCCGCCGCAGCGCTGACTACTGCCGCTACATCGGAGTCGGATCGATGCTCGGGTCGCACCCAATGCCCGTGCTTTCCACCCTCTTTGGTGACCAGCCGAACCCCGTTCATCACGGCGGCGGGATCCACCGCCTTCACCATGTCGTGCAGGGTCAGCCCGGCCACGGCGACAGCGGTCAGGGCCTCCATCTCGACCCCGGTGGGCCCCTTGGTCTTCGCGGTCGCCTCGACCGTGATGGTGGTCTCGGTGAACGCGAACTCCACCTTCACCGACGACAACGCCAGCTGATGACACAGCGGAATCAGCTCGGATGTCTTTTTCGCACCGGCGATTCCGGCCAACCGTGCCGTGGACAGCACATCGGCCTTGGGCATCCCCTCGGCCCGCACCAGCGCGACCACTTCCGCGGTCGTCTGCAATTCGCCTGCGGCGACAGCGATCCGGGTGGTGTCGGCTTTCGCGCTGACGTCGACCATGCGCGCGCGACCCTCGCGGTCGACGTGGGACAACTCGCTCATAGCGATAAGATTCGCACAGCGACACCGGCGGCCAGCGAGGTGACCTCGGCGGGAATGTCGACGAGGACATCGGCCCAGGCCATCCCCGCGATGAGATGTGAGCCGGGGCCCGAGATCACTTCGACCCCGTCCTCGGTGAGCAGGCCGCGCAGGTATTGGCGACGACCGGCAGGAGACCGAAGCGGTGTCAGCAGCGTGGTTTCGCCGCTCACGAGTTCCGGCAATCCGCCCAGCGCGCGCACGGCGGGGCGCGCGAACACGGCGTACGACACCATCGTGCTCACCGGATTGCCCGGGAAGCTGAGTACGGGGACCTCGTCGACCACCGTGTAGCCCTGCGGTCCGCCCGGCTGCACCGCGACCGAGCCGAACGTCCCGCCGAGCGGACCCAGCACGTCCTTGACGACCTCGAAGTCGCCCTTGGACACGCCACCGGAGGTGAAGACCAGGTCGGCGACGGCGGTCGCGGCGCGCAGTACCGAGGTGAACACCGCGGGGTCGTCGGTGCTGTGCGCGACGTCGACCACCTCGACGCCGTCGACCCGCAACGCGGCGGCCAGGGCGATGCCGTTGGAGTTGTAGATCTGGCCAGGGGCCAGCGTGGTGCCCGCGGGCTGGAGCTCGTCCCCGGTGGTGATGCAGACAGCGCGTAATCGACGCAGCGCCGGCACCGTGGGCAGGCCGACCGCGGCCAGTGCGGCGATATGCCGGGGTGCGAGCACCGTGCCCGCCCGCGCGACGAGCTCGCCGGTGCGCACATCGGTACCGGCTTCGCGCACGAATTCGCCACGTCCACGGCCACGTTCGACCACGATCCGGCCCTCGCCCGCCTGCACATCCTCGACCGGCACCACACAGTCGGCGCCGGGGGGCATCGGCGCACCGGTCATCACCTTCATCGCGGATCCGGCGGGCAGCGCGTCGGTGCCCGGCTTACCCGCCGCCACCACGCCGACCACCGGCAGCGTGACCGGCGTGACGGCCACATCGGCCGCGCGCATCGCGTAGCCGTCCATCGCCGAGTTGCGGAACACCGGCAGATCGATCGGTGACACCACATCGGCCGACAGCGTGCGGCCGAGCGCCTCGGGCACCGGCACCTGTTCAGCCGGGCGGTCGGCGAGGCGGGCCAGCAGCGCGGCGACGGTGTCGCGGTACTGGTCGACGCTGCGCGCCGACGCGGTAGCGGGCCGGGGAGTCATGCTGCCAGCTTAATCGTCGGTGTCAGGGCCGGTCGGCGTCGCGTTGCTCACGGTGGTGGGCGTTCGGCGGTGAGCTGACGAGTTCGCGAAGAATCGGCCCGGCGCACGGAATGTGACGGGCCTTACGGGTCATACTGTAGAGATGACGCTGGTCGAGATGGGGATACCCGCCGTGCGATCGGAGCGGCCGTCCCTGGACGGCAGGCCCGAGACGCCGTTCCTCGTCGACCGCTTCGGCCGGATCGCCCGCGACCTGCGCGTGTCCATCACCGAGAAGTGTTCGCTGCGCTGCACCTATTGCATGCCTGAAGAGGGCCTGCCGCCGATCCCGCGCCAGGAACTGCTCACCGCCGACGAGATCGTGCGGCTGGTGTCGCTGGCGGTGCGCGAGCTGGGTGTGCGGGAGGTGCGGTTCACCGGCGGCGAACCGCTGATGCGCCGTGAACTGGAACAGATCATCGCGGGCTGTCACGCGGCGGTGCCCGGCACCCCGCTGGCCATGACGACGAACGGCGTCGGTCTGGAACATCGCATCCATAAGCTCGCCGCGGCCGGTCTGACCAGGGTCAATGTCTCCCTCGACACCGTCGACCGGGAGGATTTCACCCGTCTCACCCGACGCGACCGACTGGAGTCTGTTCTCAACGGCATCCGGGCCGCGCGCGACGCGGGCATGGCGCCGGTGAAGGTCAACGCCGTGCTGATGCGCCAGAACCTGGCCGGCGCGGCCGACCTGCTCGCGTGGTGCCTGGCCGAACAGTGCGAACTGCGCTTCATCGAGGAGATGCCCCTCGACGCCGACCACGAGTGGGCCCGCGATCACATGGTGACCGCCGCCGACCTCCTCGACGTCCTCGGCGAGCGCTTCACCCTGACCCCCACCGCCCGCGCGGACCCGTCGGCTCCGGCCGAGAAATGGCTGGTCGACGGTGGACCGGCGACCGTCGGCATCATCGCCACGGTTACCCGCAAGTTCTGCGACAGCTGCGACCGTACCCGGCTCACCGCCGACGGCATGCTGCGCTCGTGCCTGTTCAGCGACCAGGAGTTCGACGTGCGCACCGCGCTGCGGGCAGGCGCCGACGACGACGAGGTCGCCGAGCTGTGGCGCGGTGCGATGTGGCAGAAATGGGCCGGTCACGGTATCGACGCCGCCGGCTTCGTCCCCCCGGAACGCACGATGGGAGCCATCGGTGGTTGAGGTTCGCTATTTCGCCGCCATCGCCGACGCGGTCGGCAAGAACACCGAATCCCTCGACCTACCCGACGGCGCCACCGTCGCCGACCTGCGCGCCACCCTCGCCGCCACCTACGGCTCCGACATCGACAGCCTCGTCGGCGTCTGTGCCTTCCTCATCGGCGACGAGCTCACCCGCGACCCGTCGGCCATGCTCCGCGACCGAGTCGACGTTCTCCCGCCGTTCGCGGGCGGCTAGCCGTGGTCCAGAGCAAGGCACCCGACGTGGCGACCTACCTCACCGAACTCCCGGAGGATCGCCGCGAGGCGCTCACCAGGCTGCGCGACCTGTGCCTCCAGGAGCTGCCGGGCTTCACCGAGGTGATGTCCTACGGCATGCCCGCCTACGAACGCGACGGCACCGGCGAGGTCGCCTTCGCCAGTCAGAAGCAGTACATCTCCTTCTACCTGCTGCGCTCCGACGTCCGCGCGGCCTTCGCCGACCGTCTCGCGGGACATGACATGGGCAAGGGATGCTTGCGTTTCCGCAAGGAACCGGACTACGAGCTGGTTCGGGACCTGTTGCGCGCCACCGCGTCCAGGTGACGGCGCCGCGATCTGTTGAGCCGGTGGGGCCGAGATCACGCCCTAGCGCCACCAGGTGTCGAGCGGGGTCACCGGGACGGTGCGCTTGTGGCGGGTGTTGGTGAAGATCGACTCCACGCGGGCGGCCACCTCGGGGGTGACGTCCTTGCCTTCGAGGTAGTCGTCGATCTCGGCATAGCGCAGGCCGAGTGCGTCCTCGTCGGCGAGGGCGGGGCGGTCGTCTTCGAGGTCGGCGGTGGGGACCTTGGACCAGATGCTCGAGGGGGCGCCGAGTTCTTGCAGGAGGGCCGCGCCCTGGCGCTTGGTGAGACCGGTGAGGGGAGTCAGGTCGACACCGCCGTCGCCGAACTTGGTGAAGAACCCGGTGACCGCTTCGGCCGCGTGATCGGTGCCGACCACCAGCAGGCTTTCCTGGCCCGCGAGGGCGTACTGGGCGACCATCCGCTCACGCGCCTTGATGTTGCCGCGCACGAAGTCGCGCAAGCGCTCGTGATCGAGCGCGCCCGCCACCTCGATGCCCACCGCGTCGGCGCTGGGCCGGATGTTCACCACGACCGTGCGATCGGGGTCGATGAAATTCAAGGCGGTCTGCGCGTCGTGCTCGTCGGCCTGGACGCCGTAGGGCAGCCGCACCGCCAGGAACTTCGCCTCGACACCATCGGCGCGCAACTCCTCGACGGCCAGCTGGCACAGCCGACCGGCCAGCGCACTGTCCTGCCCGCCGCTGATCCCGAGGGCGAATCCCTTGGCCGGGGTGGTGGCCAGGTAGTCCTTCAGGAAGTCGACGCGCCGCCGGACCTCCTGCTTCGCCTCGATCTCGGGCAGCACACCCAATTCGGCAATGATCTGTTCACGCAGTGTCCCCATGCGGTCTCACTCTACTTGGGGGACAGGCGAAACGACTCGGCGAACGAGCCATTCCCAGTTGTCGCCGATCTGATCGCGCGTGTACCCGAGCACTTCGACCTGGTGGATGACCAGCGCCGCCGACAGCGTGGACAGCAGCGTGTCGGCGATCAGCGCAACCTCACCGTCGACGCCGCTCGCGCGAAGCAGCAGCATGACGTGCGACTTGTGCAGGGCGTAGGGTCCGCCACCGAAACGCCCGTCCTTCTCCGCGGCCTGGTGTAGATCGCCCTCGACCTCGATATCGAGCAGCCGGGTCCGCCCGAAGGCGATCAGCCGCTGGACCGGGCCCGCCTCGGGACCGAGCGGCGCGGGCCCGAACATGAACGCGGCCTGGAATTTCTGCTCGGAGTGATCCAGCAGGGCCAGCATCAGCCCGGTCCGATTGCCGAACCGGCGAAAGACTGTGCCCTTGCCGACGCCCGCGCGCTTGGCGAGCGCGTCCATCGTGAGGCCGTCGACGCCGTGCTCACGCACCAACTGCTGGGCCGCGTCGAGCAGCAGCGCGCGATTGCGCGCGGCGTCGGCACGTTCGACGGGCTCCGCACTGCCGGGCAGCGGTCGTCCGATCCCCAGCAGGGGCGGCTCGTCGGGCTTGGGTGTGCCGTAGCTCACGCCGCTCACACGTCCTCCGCGGGAAGTAATCGGACCGGGGTCCGGTTAATGTCGGATGAAACTTGGATCATTCCACTGAGTACACCAGGAGTCGCAATGAGCGAGACCCGCATCCTTACTCTCGTCGGAAGCCTGCGCGCGGGCTCCATCAATCGCCGCCTGGCCGAGGCTGCCGTGCAGACCGCGCCCGCCGGTGTCGACATCACCATCTACGAGGGTCTCGGCGAGATTCCGTTCTACAACGAAGACCTCGATGTGCCCGACGCCGTGCCCGCGCAGGCCGCTGCGCTGCGTGCCGCCGTCGCCGCGGTCGATGCCGTCCTGCTGGTCACCCCCGAGTACAACGGCACCCTGCCCGCCGTGCTGAAGAACGCCATCGACTGGGCCTCGCGTCCGTACGGCGCCGGCGCGATCAAGGGTAAGCCGGTCGCGGTGGTGAGCGCGTCGATCAGCCCGAACGCCGCGGCGTGGGCGCACGGCGACACCGTCAAGTCCGTCGGCGTGGCGGGCGGCGTCGTCGTCGAGTCGGCGCACGCGCAGTTCGCGACCATCGGCGAGCGTTTCGCGCAGACTCATCCGGCCGAGGATGCCGAGGCGCTGACCCAGCTCGGCGCGACCGTGCACGAGTTGGTCGCCGCGGTGAACGGCACGTTGATCACCGCGTAAGCTGATCGTTCGGCAGGGCGTCGCCTCCATCGCGGAGGCGACGCCCTTTCGCTGTCCACGGAGTTTGCTGAAGACTCGCCGGTAGATGAAATCGTGATCTGAACCACTGTTTTCCCTGCTGGTCGGCGGCCCGTCCTGGGACTTACCGCGTGGGAATTACATCCGTGCGACTCGCAACACCTTGTGTTGTTCCCATCTGTCGGACACTAGGTGTAGTGTCTGTCGTACTGGAAGACGGTGTGGAGCCACCACTGATCGGGCCCAAGGGAAGGGGTTGCGAGCAGGGCTTTCTTCGCTAGATCCAGGAGTTTGCGCAGCATCACCCGTTCGTGCATTGCATACGGATCACAGGCTGTGGATCAGGCATAGGAGAGAGGGACTTCCATCATGACCATCACCGTGTACACCAAGCCCGCTTGCGTGCAGTGCAACGCCACCTACAAGGCTCTCGACAAGGTCGGCGTGGACTACAACGTCATCGACATCTCGGAGAACGACGAGGCGCGTGACTTCGTGATGGCGCTGGGCTACCTGCAGGCGCCGGTCGTCGTCGCGGGTGACGATCACTGGTCGGGCTTCCGTCCCGACCGCATCAAGTCGCTCGCCGTCGCGGCTGCATAATGGTCACCGACGCGGAGCGTTCCTCAGTCTTTCGCGCATGGCCGTAGCGAGGCGGAGGTACGCCTAGTTCGCGCCGGTTCGCCGGTAAGGAGGCGCCATGCCCGAGCAGATGACTCCGGGCGGGCTGGTCTACTTCTCCAGCGCTTCGGAGAACACCCATCGTTTCGTCGAGAAGCTCGGTCTCCCGGCAACTCGACTTCCACTACACACCACCGCTGAATCGCCGCGGATCGACGAACCCTACGTGCTGATCACCCCCACCTATGGTGGTGGTCGGCACGTCATGGGCGGACAACGTCCCGACAAGGACCTCGTTCCACGGCAAGTCGCCAAGTTCCTCAACGACCCACACAACCGCGCGCTGCTGCGCGGGGTGATCGCGGCCGGCAACACGAACTTCGGCGATACCTATTGCGTTGCAGGAGACATCATCTCGCAAAAATGCGGGGTGCCGTATCTGTATCGCTTCGAACTCATGGGAACCGCTGAGGACGTCGCGCGCGTCCGAGAGGGATTGGGATTGTTTTGGCAACAGCAACCACAGCACCGGCAGGCAAGTCAGCACGCCTAGAGCAGTCGGCGGTGCGCGGCGAGGCGGGCGAGGTCATGGACTTCCACGCCCTCAACGCCATGCTGAACCTGTACGGCCCCAACGGCGAGATCCAGTTCGACAAGGATCGCGAGGCCGCGCACCAGTACTTCCTGCAGCACGTGAACCAGAACACCGTCTTCTTCCACAACCTGGACGAGAAGCTGGACTACCTGGTCAAGGAGAACTACTACGAGACCGAGGTGCTCGACCAGTACGGTCGACCCTTCGTCAAGCAGCTGTTCCAGCAGGCCTACGCCAAGAAGTTCCGGTTCCCGACCTTCCTCGGCGCGTTCAAGTACTACACCTCGTACACGCTCAAGACCTTCGACGGTAAGCGCTACCTGGAGCGTTTCGAGGACCGCGTCTGCATGGTCGCGCTGACGCTGGCCGCCGGCGACGAGATGCTGGCGAGCAACCTGGTCGACGAGATCATCGACGGCCGGTTCCAGCCCGCCACCCCCACCTTCCTCAACTCCGGCAAGAAGCAGCGCGGCGAGCCCGTGTCCTGCTTCCTGCTGCGCATCGAGGACAACATGGAGTCCATCGGGCGCTCCATCAACTCCGCGCTGCAGCTGTCCAAGCGCGGCGGCGGTGTCGCCCTGCTGCTCAGCAACATTCGTGAGCACGGTGCCCCGATCAAGAAGATCGAGAACCAGAGCTCGGGTGTCATCCCGATCATGAAGCTGCTGGAAGACTCCTTCTCCTACGCGAACCAGCTGGGTGCGCGTCAGGGTGCGGGCGCGGTGTACCTGCACGCCCACCACCCCGACATCTACCGCTTCCTCGACACCAAGCGTGAGAACGCGGACGAGAAGATCCGCATCAAGACGCTCTCGCTGGGTGTGGTGATCCCCGACATCACCTTCGAGCTGGCGAAGAAGAACGAGGACATGTACCTGTTCTCGCCCTACGACGTCGAGCGCATCTACGGTGTGCCGTTCGCCGATGTGAACGTCACCGAGAAGTACTACGAGATGGTCGACGACAAGCGCATCCGCAAGTCGAAGATCAAGGCGCGCGAATTCTTCCAGACCATCGCCGAGCTGCAGTTCGAGTCGGGCTACCCCTACATCATGTTCGAGGACACGGTGAACCGGGCCAACCCGATCAAGGGCAAGATCACCCACTCGAACCTGTGCTCGGAGATCCTGCAGGTCTCCACCCCCTCGGAATTCAACGACGATCTGTCCTATTCCAAGGTGGGCAAGGACATCTCGTGCAACCTGGGTTCGCTCAACATCGCCAAGGCGATGGATTCGCCCGACTTCGGTCAGACGATCGAGACCTCGATCCGCGCGCTCACCGCCGTCTCGGACCAGACGCACATCTTCTCGGTGCCCTCGATCGAGCAGGGCAACAACGAGTCCCACGCCATCGGCCTCGGTCAGATGAACCTGCACGGATACCTGGCGCGTGAGCGGGTCCACTACGGCTCCGAAGAAGGTGTGGACTTCACCAACATCTACTTCTACACCGTGGTCTACCACGCGATTCGGGCCTCGAACCTGATCGCCAAGGAGCGCGGCTCCGCGTTCGGTGGGTTCGCCGACTCCAAGTACGCCAGCGGTGAGTACTTCGACAAGTACACCGACCAGGCGTGGGAACCCAAGACCGACAAGGTGGCTCAGATGTTCGCCGAGGCCGGCGTGCGCATCCCCACCCAGGACGACTGGCGCCTGCTCAAGGCCTCGGTGCAGGAATACGGCATCTACAACCAGAACCTGCAGGCCGTGCCGCCGACCGGTTCGATCTCCTACATCAACCACTCGACCAGCTCGATCCACCCGGTGGCGTCGAAGATCGAGATCCGTAAGGAAGGCAAGATCGGCCGCGTCTACTACCCGGCCCCTTACCTGGACAACGACAATCTCGAGTACTACGACGACGCCTACGAAATCGGCTACGAGAAGATCATCGACACCTACGCCGCGGCCACCCAGCACGTGGACCAGGGGCTGTCGCTGACGCTGTTCTTCAAGGACACCGCCACCACCCGCGACCTGAACAAGGCGCAGATCTACGCATGGCGTAAGGGCATCAAGACGCTCTACTACATCCGCCTGCGCCAGATGGCTTTGGAGGGCACCGAGGTGGAGGGTTGCGTCAGCTGCATGCTGTGAGCTGAGCTCGAAAAAGGGGCGGTCTCCCGAGGGAGACCGCCCCTTTCGTGTCAGCGGGCACTGTCGAAGAGATCGAAGCAGGACCAGCCGCCGCGGAACCACTGGACGGTCAGCTGCCAGGTCGACGGGTAGGTGCCGTCGGCGTGGCGCAGTCGGAGTCCGTACCGGCACTTGCCGATCGTTGTCCGGGTGAGGTGCTGGATGACCGTGCGGTGCAGGAAAGACGCGCTCAGCCAGGCCAGGATGCCGTACAGGACGGCTGTCGTGCCGGGTGCGAGGTACCAGGCGGTGACGCCGATCGCGGCGTGCAGCGCCATATCGATGAGGAACGCGGGGATCACGCCGGTCTCGTCGCCGCTGGAAGTGCGCCCGGTGAGCGGGAATTCGTCCTTCGGTCGTGCGGGGCCGCGCTCGTATCCGCTGTTCCTCGCCGCGTGCCGGGGCGGTGCTGCGTTGCTCATGGGGCTCAGCGTGGTCGACGCCGCTTAACAAGCACCCGGTGTCGACCTTGCCGACCTGATCACCTCCGGTGTCAGCCCGCTGATCCGGACGACAACCAGGGGAATCCCGAGGCCGATCCCGTGCCGCCGCCGGTGGGAAGGTCCGCGCCCGCCGAGCCAGGGCGGTGGATGCGAACGGTGACCGGGTCGGTGCCGTCGGCTTCCACGGTGACGATGCGCGCGCCGGGCGCCGAAGTGACCCGACCGCCGGTGACCTTCACCTCGTAGCTGTCCGGATGGAACAGATCCGAGACGTAGATCTCGGTCGGCGCCGAGGCTGGGCGAGGACGGTACCGGTAGGCGAAATCGCCTGTGCCGGAATCGAAGACCATGCCGTCGGGGGTTCCCGCGGTGGCCTGTGGATAAGTGCGGACCAGTTCGCGGCCGAGTTCACCGCGGAAGGGATCACCGTCGCGGGCGCTGTAATGCCAGTAGTGCCAGCCGACGAACCGTTCGTCGGCCCGGGTGGTGGTGTTGCGCAACACGGTCGGATCGCCGTCGCCGAATTCGGTGACCATGGTGGGGATGTCGGTGCGGCCGGCGAACGCGTCGATGTTCGACCAGGTCCGGTCTTGCTGCGGCGGGCACAGTGCCCGCAGCTCCTCGGGCAGGCCGAGGTAGATCGCGAGCTGGCTGGGAATGCAGTAATCATGCGGGGAGAAAACGATGTTCGGGCTGGTGATCGGTGGATTCTTGCCCAGGTGGCTCGGCATGGTCTCGTTCCAGGTGACATTCGGCTCCCAGAACACCGGCACGGTGGCATTGTGCGCTCGGACCGCATCGGTCAGCTGTTGCAGCGCCCGTTGATATTTCACGTCGAAGTCGGGACAGCCGTCGGGATAGCAGGTGAGAAACGCTGAGCCGGGCCACGGTTCGTTGAGCAGCTCGATCCCGAGCACACTCGCTCGCCCGTTCATCCGCTCGGCGAGCGCGCCCAAGGCCGCTCCCAGATGGTTCAGCACTCCGTAGGTGTTGTTCCACACCTCGTCCCACCCGGCATTCATGCTCGGCATCAGGTAGTACAGCGGGAATCCGGGATTGGGCTCACCGTCCGAGGGCCGAGCACGGATGGCCCATTCGGGAAACCCGTTGCCGTTCCAGATCTTCGACAATCCGTCCTGGTGATTGTCGAGCAGCGTGTAGATGCCGTGCGCGGCAAGGGTATCCACGACATTCTCGACCCGGTCGAGGTAGGCGGTATCGACAACACCCGCTGTCGGCATCAGCCCGTCGAACGACACCCCGAGCCGGACTGTGGTGAACCCGTGTCGAGCCAGGGTCGCCGCCGATTCGTCGGTGAGGGTGAATCCGTCACCGGGTTGCAGGTAGGGCGCGTCCTTGTCGACGGTGTTCACCCCGTGCAGCAGCACAGTGCGTCCGTACCCGTCGATCAGCGCGGACCCCTGTGCCCGCAGCGGCGTCAGCGGTGTCGCGGGATCGGCGGTCGCCGGAGCGCTGCTCACGGCCAGCCCGGCTGCGAGTGCCAGCGCCGTCAGCCAGCGCACCGGTCGCCTCATCGTCCTCATCATCTGCGTCCTCGATCCCCAGGTGGACGCTCGTTCAACTGAACGTATGTCCAAGTCTGTTGGCGAGAGAACATAGCCGCATCGCAGTGATGTGGTCAAGGCCACAATCGCGAAAGGTCATGAATCGCTTCGTGTTCGACGCCGAAGACGTCTTGCCATGTGATGCGGGATTAATTATGGTCATTGAGACTAATAGTGAGGGTGGGGACATGAACGTGCTGGATCTGGTTGCCGCGCTGCAGCAGCCGTTGTTCACGCTGCTCGGAACGGCGGTGAGCTGGACCGAGGTGCTCGGATTCGGCAGTGGGGCGCTGTGCGTGTGGTTGGTCGCTCGCCAGCACATCGCGAACTGGCCGATCGGCATCGCCAACAATGTGTTCTTCATTCTGCTGTTCACCCAGGCCGGGCTTTTCGCCGATGCGGGGTTGCAGCTGGTGTTCATCGCGCTGGCCGGGTACGGATGGTGGACCTGGGTGCACGGGTCCTCACGCGTGACGCCGCTGCCCGTGCGCCGGACCACGCGGGTCGAATGGATCGTGCTCGCGGCGTGCGGAGTGCTCGGTACTGTCGCGATCACCGTGCTGCTCGACACCGCCACCGAGTCCACCGTGCCGTTCTGGGACGCGCTGACCACCGCGCTGTCGCTGATGGCGACCTATGGGCAGTGCCGCAAACGCCTGGAGTCGTGGTGGCTGTGGATCGCGGCCGACATCGTCTACATCCCGCTCTACGCCTACAAGGGGCTGTTCCTGACGGCGCTGTTGTATCTCGGATTTCTGGCGCTGTGTGTGCGGGGGTTGATCGCATGGCGGCGCGATGTGGTCGCGGCGCCGGTGCCGGTCGCCGCATGACGCGGTACGGGCACGGACTGGTACTGGGCAAGTTCTATCCGCCGCACGCCGGTCATCACCATCTGGTCCGCACCGCCGCCGCCCGCTGTGATCGGCTGACCGTATTGGTCTGCGCCTCGTCGGTGGAGTCGATCCCGCTCGCCGACCGGGTTGCCTGGATGCGCGAAATGCACGCAGATCCAGGGGTTTCCGTCGTCGGCGCCGTGGACGATGTGCCGATGGACATCACCGATCCTGCCGTGTGGGATGCCCATATGGCGGTGTTCTTCGCCGCTGTTCCCGACCCGGTCGACGCGGTGTTCACCTCGGAGGCCTACGGCGAGGAGCTGGGCCGACGCTTCGGCGCCGATGCGATCTGCGTCGACCCACGGCGACTGCGCCACCCGATCTCGGCGACCGCGATCCGCCGAAACCCCGTCGCGCACTGGGACTTCCTTTCCCCGCCGGTTCGCGCCGCGATGACCAAGCGGGTGGTGGTGCTCGGCGCGGAGTCGACCGGAACGACGACCATGGCGCGGGCGCTCGCCGCGCACTACGGCGCTCGCTACGTCCCCGAGTACGGCCGCGAATACAGCGAACGGAAGCTGGCCGCCCTCGGTCCGGGTGGGCACTGGTCCGACATCGGGTTCACCTCGCCGGAGTTTCCGCTGATTGCCGCGCACCAGCAGGCGAGCGAGGATCGCGCGGCCCGCGAAACCGGTCCGATACTCGTCTGCGATACCGACGCCTTCGCCACGACCATCTGGCACGAGCGCTATCTCGGCTACGCCCATCCCGGCATCGTCGCCGAGCACCGCCAGCATCTGTGGTTGCTCACCGACCATGCCGGCGTCGCGTTCGAAGACGACGGCCTGCGCGACGGCGAGCACCTCCGGCCGTGGATGACGGAGCGTTTTCGCGACGAACTCACCCGCACCGGACGCCGATTCGCCATGCTGACCGGTCCGCACGAGCAGCGCCTCGCCACCGCTGTCGCCGCTGTCGACGAGCTGCTGGCCGCGGGCTGGGCCATCGCGGATCCGCTGCCCGAGCGTGCCGCCACTGAACGGGCCTACCCCTAGTTTTCCGGCCGGGCGCGTGGTGTGGGTGTTCGTCACAGCCGCGGTGCGAGCGAGGTGGTGACCGACCAAGTCTTGTCGAAGGATCGCTCGGTGAGGTTGCCAGCCTTGTTAACGTGGCCGCGTTTTGCGATGCACGGTGAGAGGGAACGGATGAAGCGCGCGCTCATGGCGTTGGCGACCGGGGGATTGGCGTTGGCGACGCTCGTCGGATGTTCGAGCGAGGAGCCCCGGTCCGCGGAACCGAAGGCATTGTTCGAGCCGTGCGCCGGAGTCAGCGCGGATGCACTACAGAAGGCCGGTGTCGACCCCGCGACGAAGGTGGCGGCAGGTGCGGTGTCCGCCGGTTGGCAGACCTGCGAATGGACCGGCGCCACCGCCTACCTGAGGGTGTTCTCGACTTCGCGAACCCTCGAGGAGTTCGAAAGGGAAGCAGGTCCGACACCCTTCACCGACTACACAGTCGCGGGCCGCACCGGCCGTCGCCTCGGCGACGCCCCTACCTCCTGTGACATCCTCTTCGCCGCGTCCCAAGGCGTCATCCGCATGGTCGTCGTGAACAACCCCACCCAGCAGACCGCCGACGCCTGCACCACCCTGCGCCACATGGGCGATTCGATCATTCCGACCTTCCCGACCTGAGCCGAGTCCGCGCCCTGCGAAGCGAAGGCGCGGACCGCCCGAGTTCACCGGCGTGGATTACGCCAATGCCGGGATCACCTCGCGTTCGAAGAGTTCGATGCCGGAGGTGTCGTAGGCGGCTTCGGGGAAGTTGACGATGGTGTAGGCGAGGCCGAGGTTCTTGACCTTCGTGAGGCGTTCGACGATTTGTTCCGGAGTGCCGACCGCCGCGCTGGTCGCGAACTGTTCGTGCACGCGGGCTTTCGCCTCGTCGGCGCCGAGGAAGGGGGTGAAACGGTCGACGATGGTCGAAAGGCGTTCCTGCACTTCGGTTTCGGTGGTGCCCACGATGGCGTTGAAGTTCGAGCTGCGGGTGATCGCGGCGAAATCGGTGCCGACCTCTTCGCAGTGCTGACGCAGGATGTCGGACTTGCGGGCGAACTCGTCGGGGTCGCCGCTGAAGTTGGTGTAGTCGGCGTATTTGGCGGCGATGCGCAGGGTCTTCTTCTCGCCGCCACCGGCGATCCAGATCGGAATCCCGTTCTCCTGCAACGGTCGTGGGTGCACGATGGCGTCGTCGACCTGGTAGTACTTGCCGTCCAACGTCGCTCGGCCGGTCTTCCACGCCTCGCGGAAGATCTGTACGCCCTCGTCGAGGCGGCCGAGGCGCTCACCGGCAGGCGGGAAGCCGTAACCGTAAGCGCGCCACTCGTGTTCGTACCACCCGCCGCCGATGCCCATCTCCACCCGCCCGCCCGAGATGAGGTCGACGGTGGCCGCCACCTTGGCCAGGTAGGCGGGGTTGCGGTAGCTCATGGCAGTACACATCTGGCCCAACCGCACGCGGGAGGTGGTGGCCGCGAACGCCGCCATCAACGTCCACGCCTCGTGGGTGGCCTCGTCGGTGGGAACGGGTGTGGTGTGGAAGTGGTCGTAGACCCAGATCGACTCCCAGTCGGTGCCCGCGTCGAACCGCTGGGCCAGGTCGCGCATCACCGACCACTGGTCGGCCGGTTCGATACCGACCAGATCCAGCCGCCAGCCCTGGGGAACGAAGATGCCGAAGCGCACAGGTTTTCTCCTGGAGTGAGTAGAGCTCGAGCGGCGCCACACGCCGCGGCTGTCGAGATCCACTGTTCCACTTCTGCGCGCTCAGGCAACTATTGTGCGCGCACCGCGCTGAACCCTGGACCGGCCGTTATGCGCCGAAAATCAGTTGGCACGCGGGGAGAACCCGGGCATGCTTGCGGGCGTATGAACAATATTTCTCCACCCCGCCTCGGCGTCGACTTCGGCCGAGTGATCCAAGGGGCAGCGCTCGAACCGGGCGCCGCGGACACCGTATTCCTGTCGGGTGGCTTCGACGAAGCGATGAGCACTCCACCCGGTCCCGATGCGTTCGCCGTGCTCAACCGGCTGGTGAGAGCCTTCGACGGCAACGCCTGGGTGATCTCCAAATGCGGTCCGCGCATCGAACAACGCACCAGGCAATGGCTCGACCATCACGACTTCGCCGCGCGCACCGGCATACCCCGAGAACACTTGCGCTTCTGCAGAACTCGCGCGGGCAAGGCGCCGCACTGCGCCGAACTCGGCATCACGCACATGATCGACGACCGGCTCGACGTGCACGTGATCCTGCGCGACCTGGTGCCCCGGCTGTACCTGTTCGGCGCGCAGACCGGGCCGATCCCGCCGTGGTTGACCCACACGCCCGACTGGCCTGCGGTCGAGCGTGCGGTGGGCGCTGATCTCGCAGGTCAGGCGCTCGGGTCGCCGTAGGACGCGGCGACGTCCTTGCTGCTCGGCCAGCCGCTGTAGGTCGGTGACTGCGGCCAGCCCTCGGGGCTGTCCTGCCATTCCTCCTGGCGGCCGTAGGGGAGCGCGTCGATGAGGCCGAAGGTGTAGGCGAGTTGTTCGGTGCCGCGGCCGTCGGTGTGCCAGCTGCGGTAGACGGTGTCGCCGTCGCGCAGGAAAGTGTTCACGGCGAAACCCGCCCCGGGCCCGGCGCCCATGTCGGCGCCGAACGGGCTGTCAGCGGTGGAGTACCAGGTCATCGCGTTGCCGACGCGCTTCTTGTAGGCGAGCACCTCGTCCATCGGCCCCTGCGTCACGATGACGAATCGCGCGTCGTAGCCGTCGAGGAAGTCCAGCCGCGCGTACTGCGCGGTGAGGCCGGTGCAGCCGGGGCACTGCCAGGTGTTCCCCGGTGTCCACATGTGGTGATAGGTGATCAGCTGCGAGTGTCCGTCGAAGACCTCGGCGAGCGAAACATCGCTGCCGTCTTCGGCTTTCAGTGTGTAGGCGGGCAGGCGGACGGCGGGCAGGCGCCGGCGCTGGGCGGCGACGGCGTCGAGTTCGCGGGTCGCGGCCTTCTCCCGGATCCGGAGCTGATCGAGTTCGGCCTGCCAGGCATCCTGATCGACGATGGTGGGCAATGCGGTCATAGTGAGCACCCTTCGATGTGTACGGCGTGCACATTTGATATGTTCACACCGTACACTTCGCCGGAAGGGGGTTCAAGAGTTGGCGTATCACCACGGTGACCTCGCGGCGGCATTGGTCGAGGCCGGGCTGGAACTCACCAGATCCGGCGGTCCCGATGCCTTGACCATCCGTGCGGTCACCCGCCGGGTCGGCGTCACGCCGAACGCCGCCTACCGGCACTTTCCCGACCGGCGAGCCCTGCTGCGCGCGGTCTCGGCCGCGATCGAGTCCAGGATGGCCGAGGGGATGGAGCGCAGCCCGGCGACCCCGCGTGCGAGCCTGCGCGCGGTCGGCCTGGGCTATATCGGCTTCGCGTTGCTCGAGCCCGGCTGGTTCGCGGTCGCGTTCTTCGGCGCCGGTGACACCTCGCCCGAGTCGGTCGTCGACTCACCCGCCTACCTCGCCCTCGCCGACGCGCTCGACATGATGGTGCACATCGGTGATCTCGCCCCGGCGGCGCGCGCGGGCGCGACCTGGAGTTGCTGGTCCACTGTGCACGGATTCGCGGAACTGGCGTTGCGCGGGCCGTTGCGGCACCTGGACCGCGCCGAACTGTGGCCGCTCGCCGAACAGGCCGTGGACACTGTCATCGCGGGACTGCCGTCGACGGTGTGATCGGTATCACTGTGACCAGTGGTACGCGAGCTGAAGGTGAAACGATCGGCCCTCGCATGTAGTCTCGTCAGTGGAAGGGTGTGCCCGAGTGGGTACTCCAAGCGATCCGCGGAGCGATCACCCGCGGCGACTGCGAGGAGGTGGGGTTGCAATGCGCAATGAACCTCCCAGTCGAAGGCCGCGCGGCGTCGCCCCTTCGTCTTCGTACTGCCGATCCTGACCTGCTCGGTCCGGACTGTGCGTGCCGGCCTCGGTGGTGGACGCCCCGCGGTGTGAACCACCGTCACTCGTTCCACTTCTCGCGCATCCTGTAGCTGTGCCGCAGGCGTGTGCGCTGTCACGCCAGAGGACTCGATCATGTCGAACGTCGATCTCGTCACCACCCGTCATGTACCCACCGAAACCGTTGTGCCCGAGGTGGTTTCACCGCGCCGCGCAGCCGTGGAGGACCACGCTGTCACCGAGGCGCTCGCGATCCTGTCCGAATCGGTGCGCGACATCGTCGAGACCCACCGGGTCTGTGGCGGCCTGGACTGGCTCGACAACCGCCCGCCGCACGTCATCGCCGACGCGCTGGCCCGTATGGACGCCGTGCAGGCCGGTGTCGTGTTCCGGCTGCTCGACAAGGAGCGCGCGCTCAGCGTGTTCGAGGAGCTGGAGCCGGTCGACCAGCAGCAGATCCTGCAGGGCCTGCGCGAGAAGAGCTTTCGCGATCTCGTCGAGGCGATGGACCCCGACGACCGCGCCCGCATGCTGCACGAAGCGCCCGCCAAGGTCGCCAAGAAGGTCCTCGCCGGGCTGAGCCCGCGCGAGCGCCGGATGACCGCCACGCTGCTCGGCTACCCCGAGGGCTCGGTCGGGCTGTACATGACGCCGGAAGTCGTTGCGCTGCCGGACAATCTGACCGTCGCGCAGGCGCTGGGTTGTGTGCGCGCCAAGGGTGCCAACGCCGAAACGGTCTACACGCTGCCCGTGGTCGATCGCGGCCGCCGCCTCACCGGCATCGTCGAACTGCGCGAACTGGTGCTGCACTCGCCGGACGCGATGGTGTCCGAACTCGTCGTCACCGAGCCGCCGTTCGTGCGGGCCACCGATGCCGCGGAGAAGGCCGCCCGGCTGATGAGTTCCACCAACCTCATCAACCTGGTGGTCGTCGACAGCGAGGACCGGGTGGTCGGGCTGCTCACCATCGACGACGCGATGGAGGTGCTCGAGGCCGCCGACAGCGAGGACGTCGCCAAGCAGGCCGGTTCGGCGCCGTGGGAGGGCCACTACATGGCCGCCAAGGTGTTCCAGCTGGCGCGGTATCGGGCGCTGTGGTTGATGTTGCTGCTGTTCGCGGCGACCCTGACCGTGAGTGTTACCGATATGTTCGCCACGACCCTCGAACAGGCCGCGAGCCTGGCGCTGTTCATTCCGTTGCTGATCGGGGCAGGCGGCAACGCGGGTGCGCAGGCGGCGACGGCATGCGTGCGCGCGCTGGCGGTCGGCGAGGTGCGGGTCTCGGATCTGTTCAAAGTGATCTGGCGCGAATGCCGGGTCGGGCTGGTGCTCGGCAGCATGCTGGCCGCCGCCGGGCTGCTGATCGGCACGGTGTTCGTGGGGCCGAAGATCGCCATCGTCGTAGCCATCACGCTGGTGGTCATCTGCGGTTGGGCGGCCACCATCGGCGGCACGATGCCGTTGCTGGCCAAGAAGTTCCGGATCGACCCCGCGGTCGTGTCGGCGCCGATGGTGACCACCCTGGTCGACGCGACCGGGCTGATCATCTACTTCACCACCGCGAAGCTCGTGCTGAGAATCTAACGCTGCGGAAAGAGCGTGAGCGCCTGTGCCATGACGTCTTTCGCGACGTCGTCGGTGGCGGCGACCACCTCGACCACCGGGATGCGCCTGCCGAAAACGGTGGATTCGGCGGGCAGTTCCGGGCCGACGGCCGCGGTGTAGATCGGGATCGAGCTGTCGTACACCGAGACCGAACGGTGCACGGTGCGACCGTTGATGTGGTCCTCGGTGCTGTTGGCGGCCAGATACGCGGGCACGCGGTACTCGTAGCTCACGGTGATCTTCTCGCCGCGATAACCGAACAGGCACTGGGTGAGCCGCTGTTCGTCGTCGGGGACGGCGCCGGCGAGTTTGCCCCGGACCGTGCACGGATCCGCGCCGAGGAGCACGGTCGGCGCGGTGTCGGGGGAGGTGCCCTGCTTCGGTGACTGACGCCAGCGGTCGATCATGCCCGGCATCAGTTCGTCGGCGACCGTGCACGGGTTCTTGCCCGGTGTGGACAGGCCGAGATAGAAGGCCGCGCTCGACGGGAACTGGGCGGTCACGCCGCAGGCGCGCGGTTCGCCCGTGTCGCGGTCGGGGACCGTGCGGACGTTCGCGTCGCCGATCTGCCTCGTGGTGCCCCGGCCGCCGGCGGACAGGCTGCTCAGCAAGGTGGCGTGCCAGGTCAGGGTCGAGCCCTCACCGGCGGTGTCGCTGCCGATGATGGCCCGGCACGAATCCAGGCCGACGGTCACGCTCTTGACCTCGCCGAGTCGTGCCAGGGTGTCGCGCGGCAGCAGCGCGCAGACGTCGACCTGGCGGGTCGCCTGGGCCACCTCGGCCCGCTGGGCCGGATCCTGGGGAACCTTCGACCAGAACTCGGGCGGCTGGGCGGGAATCACCGGTGCGGGCGGCGGCGGCAACTCCGCGTAGTCGGGTGGTGTGCCCGCGTCGTCACTCCCGCATCCGGCGCACACGAGCAACGCGGCAGCGGCCAGCGCCATCCTGCGATACATCGGCACCCCTGTCCTCGACAGATACGGGCCCGGACCCGCGCCCGACCACCGAGTCTGCCCGCGACGGCAACACTCGCGCAAACATCACGCCAGGTCGTTCTCAGAACGTTGTCGTCATCGCACCGGCGCCGAGGTGTCAGCGCACCAGCGGCAGAGTTTCGCGCATGACTTTCTCCGCGATGGCCGAGTGGGCCGTGACCGAGACCGTCGGCACGCGCCGACCGAGCAGTGCGTCGGTCGGCCCCGGCGCGAGGCCGGGACCGACGACGGCCGACAGCGACGCCATGTCGGCCTGGGCCGTATCGAATCGGTACACCTGGCGCGAGCCCACGGTGAAGGCCGGGGTGTCGTCGATGATCGAGCGTTCCTCGTTGTAGTCGAAGGTGACGATCGCGTCGTGCCCGTCGACGCTCACCTTGCACGTGGTGACGCGCTGATCGGCCACCGGCACCCGAACGCCGAGCAACGGCGCGACCGCGCACGGATCTGCTCCGGTGATCACCGCCCGATCCGAATCCGGCGAGGAACCCTGGGGCGGCTCCTCGCGCCACTCGGTCAACGCGATCCGCACCAGCGTCTTCGCCGTCGCGCACGCGTCCTGCGGCGCCCGCACGCTGAAGGACAGGTCGGCCCCCGCCACGAACCGCGCCCACGCCTGACAGGCCCCGCGCACCTGCGGATCATCCGACGCGGCGGGCTCGTCGTTGAACAGCACCCGCACGTCGCCCATCGACTCCTCGTCCACCGGACCGTCCATGCTCGGCTCGCCCTCGAACATCACCCCGGTACTCCAGGTCGCGTCGATGCCGGTGAGATGACCCGGCACGGCGATACTGAGCCGGCACTGATTCGGATGCACGTTCTCGACGTCGCGCACTGTGCCGAGGGTGCCCAGTGCCACGCGGGGGAGTAGCGCGCACACATCGATCGCCCTGACCTTACGCAGAACCGCGACCTTCTCCTGATCGGAAACCGCTGCGGTGGACCAGAATCCACCATCGGGCATGGAGTCCGGTGCGGGTTCGCTACCGCAGGCGACCATCGTCAGCACTGCGGTGGCGAGCAGGATGAGCTGTCGCACAGGGGTTCTCCTTGTCCGGTTCAGGCGGCGGGGAAGAGTTCGGTGGTCGAGCGGAGGACGGATTCGAGGGCGGCACGGTCGGTGCCGAAGACTCGGATGGTGGGGACGGCGGGGCCCATCAGCTCCGATCCCGGTCCGGGCAGGCTGGGGCCGACTATCGCTGTGTACGAGGCATATTCGCTCGCGTCATCGGTGGGGCCGTACCCGGTGTGGCCGTTGACGGTGAAGATCGGCTTGCCGCTGTCGGCGTAGCCCCGCGCCTCGTAGCCGTAGTCCACATCGATGGCCGCACCGCGGAAAGTGAACTGGCAGGACCAGATCCGCAGATCGAGGACGGTGACCGCGGCATCGAGCGCGGCGGCGACCTCGCACGGGTCCTTGCCGTGCAGTGCGGTCCGCGGGGTGTCCGGGGAGGTGCCCTGTGCCGGTTCGGCGGCGAGTCCGCCCATCGCGCGGGCCAGTGCGGACCGGGCGGCCGGGCACGGTTCGGTGCCCAGCGGTGTTCGCACGTGTACCGGGAGCGTGGTCGTATTGGCGAAAGCCGCGGTGGCGAGACAACTTCGGTCGAGCTGTCCTTCGACCTGGGGGCCGTTGTCGAGATCGCGCAGAACACCGACGGTGATGCCGTCGACCTCCTCGCGCTCGGACTGCCCCCAGCCGTACCCGTTCGGCGCGACACCGATCGACCAGCTGACCGAGGTGCCCTTGCCGCGCTCGGTGGAGTCGAACGTCGCTTCGCACTTGTTCGGGCCGTCGTTCTCGACCGCGAGCAAGGTGCCGATCTTCGCCAGGTCGGTGCGGGGGACGAGCGCGCACGGGTCGATCGCGCGCAGGCGTCGCAGCAGTTCGAGGCGCTGACCGTCGGAGGTGGGCGCCGTCTTCCAGTACGCGGGCATCGCCGAAGCTGCCTCGATCGGGGTGACCGGCCTGTGTTCGGGCAGGTCTTCTTGACAGGCGGTGAGCCCGATCATGACAGCGGCGGCCACCGCGCAACGACGCCACAGCATCGACAATCCCCCTCGCGCGGGACGACTCCCGCCTCCCTCCGGCTCGCGGTCGAGCCCTGTCGAACGCCCAGTGTGCCGGAATCGGCGCCCCGTATCCGCACCGGGCCCGGGTGCGCCGGGCAGTGGCGGCGCTCACCGGTGAAGCGGGTGCCGGCACACATGTGGCGAATCACTGGCGATGCGATGGTGGTGACTTCGCGATCGTGCCGCACAATGGGGGCCGCGTGTGTGGCGCGGGTGTTCGGCCGGTCAGGTCGAGTTCTGCGCGCCGCAACACAAGCTGTAGTGCTCCCCGAGGTTGTCACCCACTACGAGTAGTGTTCGTGGGTGAAGGGCTTCGCGCACGGCGGCGGGTGCGGGTCAACAGGTCTGGCGGAAAGGTGTGGAGGCGGAATGAAGCTCATCGATCGGGCGTCGGCCATCAATTGGAATCGGGTGCCCGATGAGAAGGATGCCGAGGTCTGGGATCGGCTGACCGGCAATTTCTGGTTGCCCGAGAAGGTCCCGGTGTCCAACGACATCCCGTCCTGGAACACCCTCACGCCCGACGAGAAGCAGCTCACCATGCGGGTCTTCACCGGCCTGACGCTGCTCGACACCATCCAGGGCACCGTGGGCGCGGTCTCGCTGATCCCCGACGCGATCACCCCGCACGAGCAGGCGGTGTACACCAACATCGCGTTCATGGAGTCGGTGCACGCCAAGAGCTACAGCTCGATCTTCTCCACCCTGTGCTCCACCAAGGAGATCGACGAGGCGTTCCGCTGGTCGGAGGAGAACCGCAACCTGCAGCGCAAGGCCGAGATCGTCCTCGGCTACTACAACGGTGACGACCCGCTCAAGCGCAAGGTGGCCTCCACGCTGCTGGAGAGCTTCCTGTTCTACTCCGGCTTCTACCTGCCGATGCACTGGTCCTCGCGGGCCAAGCTCACCAACACCGCCGACATGATCCGCCTGATCATTCGCGACGAGGCCGTGCACGGGTACTACATCGGCTACAAGTACCAGAAGGGCCTCGAGCTGGTCTCCCAGGCCGAGCGCGACGAGCTGAAGAACTACACCTTCGAGCTGCTCTTCGAGCTCTACGACAACGAGGTCGACTACACCCAGGACCTCTACGACGAGGTCGGCCTCACCGAGGACGTCAAGAAGTTCCTGCGCTACAACGCCAACAAGGCGCTGATGAACCTCGGCTACGAGGGCCTGTTCCCGAAGGACGAGTGCGAGGTGAACCCGGCGATCCTGTCGGCCCTGTCGCCCAACGCCGACGAGAACCACGACTTCTTCTCGGGTTCGGGTTCCAGCTATGTCATCGGTAAGGCGATCAACACCGAAGACGAGGACTGGGAGTTCTGAGCGAATTCGATTCGAACGGCGGCGGAGCGTTTTCCGCCGCCGTTCCGCTATTGCGGGGTGGTCGCCCTGGTGAATCGCGCGGCGATCAGGCGCAGGTGCTCGACCAGTTCCGGGCCGTGCTCGATGTCGAAATCGGTGTCGAGGGCGCCGAGCAGGAAGGTCAGGCCGCGCGGATTGTCGGCACCGATCTCCAGGCGGCAGGAGTCGGCGTCGATCGGTTGCACGGTGCCGTAGGTGGCCGCGGAGCGGGCCGGTTCGGAGTCGGCGGGCACGTGTAGTCGCACGACGGCGCGGTAGGGCCAGAGCTGGGCGACACCTTTCGCGACGTGTGCCGCGGCGTCGCCACCGGGGATCTCGCGCGGTGAAAAGCGCGGGCCCACCGGGATTTTCGGTGACATGCGGTCCACCCGGAAGGTGCGCCAGTCGTCGCGGTCGATATCCCAGGCCACCAGGTACCAGCGTGGGCCCCAGGTGACGAGTTCGTGCGGTTCGGTCTCGCGACGGGATTCGCGGTCACCGCTGCGATAGTCGAAGCGCAGGCGCTGTCGGTCGCGGCACGCGGCCGCGATGGCGGACAACATCGCCGGATCGACATCGACGCGGGCCCGGCCGGGAGTCTGGACGTTCGAGACCTGCATGGCGTGTACGCGGTGCCGCAATCGCGCGGGCAGCACCTGCTCCAGTTTGACCAGCGCGCTGAGCGCGGTCTCGCCGATGCCGCTCACTCCGCTGATCGACGCCGTGCGCAGGGCGATCGCCATGGCGACGGCTTCCTCGTCGTCGAGCTGCAACGGCGGCAGCTGCGCACCCGCCTCGAGGTGGTAGCCACCGTCGATGCCCTTCACCGCGCGGACCGGGTAGTCCAGTGCGCGCAGCTTGTCGATATCGCGGCGCACTGTGCGGGTGCTGACATCCAGGCGCGCGGCGAGCTCGTCGCCGGACCACTCGCGCCGGGTCTGCAGCAGGGAGAGCAGCCGAAGTAGCCGCGCCGAAGTTTCTTTCACGAATTCGACTCTGCCAGTGCTATAGGACAGAAGGTGTCCGCTTGTGGTCATACCGTTGTTCTCATGAGCAACGAGATCACCCCGTTCCACGTCGACATCCCGCAGTCCGACCTGGACTATCTGCAGGCCAGGCTGACCGACGCGCGCTGGCCCGCCGAGCAGCCCGGCGCCGAGTGGAGTCGCGGTGTGCCGGTCGCGTACCTGCGCGAGCTGGCCGAATATTGGCGGACCTCCTACGACTGGCGCGCGGCCGAGGCGGAACTGAACAAGTTCGCGCAGTTCACCACCGAGATCGACGGCCAGCGCATCCACTTCCTGCACGTGCGGTCGGCGAACCCCGATGCCACGCCGCTGATCCTCACGCATGGTTGGCCGGGTTCGGTCGTCGAGTTCCTCGATGTGATCGGTCCGCTCACCGACCCCGCGGCCCACGGCGGCGACCCGGCCGACGCCTTCCACCTGGTGATCCCGTCGCTGCCCGGCTTCGGCTTCTCCGGTCCGGTCACCGAGGAGGGCTGGGATCCGGCGCGCATCGGCAAGGCGTGGGTCGAGTTGATGAGCAGGCTCGGTTACGAGAGCTACGGCGCACAGGGCGGTGACTGGGGCGCGTTCGTCACGCCGGAGGTGGGGCGCGCGGGCGGCGACAAGGTGATCGGCGTGCACGTCAATGCCGCGACCTTCGGCTACATCCCGTTCGGTCCGGTCTCCGACGACGAGAAGGCGACGATGACCGCCGCCGAGCTCGCCCGGCTGGACCGCCTCGCCCTGTTCAAGAGCGAGGGCAACGGCTACTTCACGATCCAGGCATCACGCCCGCAGACCGTGGCCTACGGCCTGCACGATTCGCCGATCGGCCAGCTCGCGTGGATCGTGGAGAAGTTCAAGGAGTGGACTTTCCCGGCCGCGGGCCTGCCCGAGGATGCCGTGAACCGGGATCGGCTGCTGACCAACGTGATGCTGTACTGGCTCACCGGCACCGCGGGGTCGTCGGCCGCGCTGTACTACGAGGCCACCCACGTTCGCTCCTGGAAGACCGCGCCGCTGACCACGCCTGTCGGCGTCGCGGTTTTCGCCGAGGACATCGCGATCCGGCGCTACGCCGACGCGGACACCGATATCGTGCACTGGTCGGAGTTCGACCGTGGCGGCCACTTCGCGGCGATGGAAGTGCCGGACCTGCTGGTCGACGACATCCGCGCGTTCTTCCGCGGACTGCGCTGATCAGCGATCCCAGGGCGCCCGCAGTGACGGGTCGTCGAAGGCCTCGGCCGCGTCCCGGTAGAGCTCGGAGATTCGATGCTTCACCGTGGCGCGGTCGGCCTCGGAGATGTGCGCCTCGTCGAGGCGGGACGCGGCGTTGGTGACCGCGTGGAAGACCCGCGTCGGTTTGCCGTCGATGATGTCGGCGACCGGGAACTTGTAGTCGGCCTCGGTCGCCGGATTACCGCCGGGCTCGCGATACAGGTAGATGCTCGCCAACTTGAGCGCGTCGCCGTCGGCCCACTTCAGTGCGTCGTGTTCGGCCTTCGGGCCGCTCCACTTGTGGTCGCGGGGCGCCCACGGCAGGTCGAGATCGGCGGCGTTGTCGGATGCGGGCGGGACTCGATCATCGGCATGCTGAGCCATGTTTCCTCCTCGAGCGCTGGGTGGCCGAGCTTGGTCGCCGGGCGGGCGCGACGTCATGGAGCACTGTTGGCCATGATAGCAATGGGGCCGCTACCAGCGGTTTCTCCGCAGAGCGGGCGGCGCCGACCCCTCGTCGGCGCCGCCGAGTTCGGTCAGCCCAGCGCGGCCAGGCCGCGGCGGTCGATCTTGCCGGTCGGGGTGCGCGGTAGTTCGTCGACGAACAGCACATCGCGTGGGGCTTTGAAGCGGGCGAGGTGGGTTTTCACGTAGGTGCGCACGGTTTCGGCGTCCAGCTCGCCCGCGGGGACGACGAACGCGGCGAGCCGCTGGCCGAATTCCTCGTCGGGCACACCGATCACCGCCGCTTCGGTGATCGACGGGTGCCGGTAGAGCAGGTCCTCGATCTCGCCGGGGAAGACGTTCTCACCACCGGAGACGATCATGTCGTCATCGCGTCCGTCGATGAAGAGCCTTCCACCGGAATCGAAGTGACCGAGGTCGCCGGTGCTCATCAGGCCACCACGGATCTGCTTGGACCCGCCGCCGGAGTAGCCGTCGAAGGCGATGGTGTTGCCCACATAAACGGTGCCGACCGCGCCGGGCTCGCTGATCCGGGTGCCGTCGGTGTCGTAGAGCGCGACGGTGATCCCGACCGGCGCCTTCCCCACGGTGCCGGGAGCGGCGATCCAGTCCTGCGGGGTGGCGATGGTGGCTGTGCCGGTTTCGGTGCAGCCGTAGAAGTTGTAGATGACCGGGCCGAAGGTTTCGATCGCCCGGGTGCCCAACGACGAGGGCAACGCGGCCCCGGCGGTGAACACGATCCGGAGGGAACTGGTGTCGTTGGCGGACAACAGCTCTGGGTCCAGATCCAGGATGCGACGCAGCATGGTGGGCACCAGCACGACCATGTCGGCGCGATGCTCGGCGATCTGGGCGAGCGCGCGTGCGGCGTCGAACCGGCCGTGCAGCACGATCGTCGACCCCAGATTCAGCGAGAGGATGAACTGGGACAGTGCGGTGCCGTGGAACAGCGGCGCGCACAGCAGCACTGTCTGCCCGCGTCGCAGCGGGACCCGGTCGACGAATTGTGCTGCGGCCAAGGGGGATTCGACTCGCCGTGGCGCGCCCTTGGGCGTACCGGTGGTGCCGCCGGTGAGCAGGACGAAACCGCCCTGCTGTGTGGGCGTGCCGATCGGTGTGGCGTCGGGACGAATGGTGGTGTCCAGCAGGACTATCCGTTCGGGTAGATCCAGAGCCGTCGCGGACAGGGCAGGGTCGAGCACGAGGGCGCTGACCCCCTCTCGGTCCAGCACGTCACGCAACTGCGCCGCACCGAAGCCGGTATTGAGCAACACCAGTCGAGCGCCGAGTTTCGCGGTGGCGGCCATGGATTCGACCAGCCGCACTCCGTCGGGACAGAGCACGCCGACCGTGTCACCCGCGTCGAGGCCGTCGGCGTGCCAGGTGGCGGCGAGCGCGTCGGTGCGACGGTCGAGCTCCCGGTAACTGATCCGCTCGCCGTCGCAGATCAACGCGATGCGGTCGGGCGCGCGTCGCGCCGAGGAACGGATCCCGCCGGCGATCGGGCCGAACGCGCGCATGGTGCGGGCGGTGCGCAGGATCTGCGCGGGGTGACGCGGATCGATGATGCCGGCCCGTGCCAAGGCGCGGATCTGGCGTAGCGAGGTCGTGGCGGCGCTCAACATACGCGCGGCCCCGGATCGGCGCCCGCGGCGACCGCGAGCAACCAGGCGACCGTGCCCAGTTCGGGGACGATCTCGGCACTGATGTGCTCCGAGAACGGCACCCGGATCATCCGCATGTTCACACCGCGGGCGCAGTAGTCGGCGGCGATCTTGTCGATCGCCAGTTCGGCGGGCAGCAGTTGATCGGTGGTCGAATGCCACATCAGCAGCGGCATATCGGGGGTGTTCTCGGGTCTGCCGAAACTCGCGGCCGACAGCGCGGGTCGCGCGGCGGCCAGTGCGGCCGCTGGATCGGTCAGATACTCCGCCATCGGGCGGAGCAGGGTGGTCGCCACGGAGGTGTAGAGACAACGTTCCCGCAGGTCGTCGGCCACCCGGCGGCCTTCCGGAGTCAGGTACTGCCGCAGTTGGTCGTCGAAGTCGGGGTATTCGCGGGCCAGTCCGAGCACGGCGAGCCAGCCGGTGAAGTTGGCTTGCGGCTGCTGTCCCGAGATCGCGAACGGTGCGATCGCGACCTTGTCGCCGGGGATCCCACCCTGCACGCTGCCCTTGATGTCGAGTTCGGGAGCGTAGTGGCGGCGTTGCTCGGCGGCCGAGGCGGACGCGTTGCCGCCCCCGGAATAGCCCCACAACCCCACCGGTGCGGCGTCGAGTCCGAGTCCGCCGCGCTGGGCCGCGCGGATGCCGTCGAGCACCATCCGACCCTCGCTGGGCGACATGATCGTGTTCTCTTTGCCGTCGAAATCGGTGACCACCACGGCCGCGCCCGCCGCGAGGAACTGGCTCATGATGGCCACCTCCTTCTGGATGCCCGCGCGCAGGGTGTACGACGGATTGCACTGCCGGCCGAGGCTGTCGATCGCCTCCTGATACGAAATCAGCGGGCGCGCACCGGGGCCCAGCCACGGGATGCCCGGCATCAGCACGGTGGTGGCGGTGGCGATCGGGTTGTCGTGGACGTCGGAGCTGCGCAACAGGAGTTGGGTGGTGTGCACCGGGGCCGGGATGCCGAGCACGTGCGTCTGCACCACCCGGCTGCGGATCACATCGCCGTTGGCGTAGCCGGCGAGATCGGCCGGATCGGCGTACCAGGGGTCGTGCTGCGGCGTGGGGATCGGCACGACCGCCGGATACACCTGCGCCTCGTTCGGCAGTGGCGGCAGTTCGAAATCCTGGGCGCCCGCCGGACCCGCTGCCACCAGCGCCGACATCGCGAGCAGAGGCAGGGCTCGGGCGCCGAGGCGTCGGAACCGGGGCGACCGGCAGGTGGCCGTGCTGCGCTGCATGGCATCTCCTTCGATAGGTGATGCTGATTACAGCACGGTGGCTTGTTGATAACAAGAGTTCTTGTTTATATTCCGGAATCTGTAGGCTGAGCTGCGTGACGTCGACCGACAAGAGCCAAGTCCGCTCCCGGCGCATCCAGGGCCTGGACGCCGAACAGCGCCGCGCGCGCAGGCGCGAACAGATCCTGGCCGCCGCCTTCGACCTGATCGCCGCCGACGGCTACGTCAACACCGCGATCGAGCAGATCTGCCAGACCGCGTTCGTCGGCAACAAGGCCTTCTACGAGCTCTTCGACAGCAAAGAAGACTGCTATCTGGCGCTGCTGCAGCAGCAGAGCGAACGCGCGCAGGACAAGGTCGCCACCGCGCTGTCGGAATCCTCGAGCGCCCGCGACGACGTGGTCGCCGCCGTCATCGGCGCCTTCGCCCATTCGATGGTCGACGACCCCCGCGTGGCGAAGGTGACTTTCGGTGAGGCCAGCGGCATTTCGGCGAAGGTCGAACAGCAGCGGCGCGTCAACCGCCGCTGGGCTGCCCAGTTCCTCGAAACCCTGTGGCGCGAATACGGATTCGTGCCCCCCGAGGGAATCGGCGTCGACCTGCACGCCCTCGCTGTCTCCACGATCGGCGGCCTGTTCGAAACCGTCGCCGACTGGCTCCACACCGACGCGGGTGCGACCGGCGACATCGACGTCCTGATCAGAGATCTCACGGCCTTCATCGAGATCGTGCACCTGGGACTGGCCGCGGCGGCGGACCGTTCAGGGCACTGAGGTCGCTGAGGGCGCAGCCCCGAGGGTGGGTTTCCGCGCCACGAAGGTCGACGTCGGCGGGGCAACGCCCTCTTGTCGTCGTATGGCGACAAATGATATTGTCTTTATATGGCGACAATTGAGGTATTCCGAGCGGACGACCTCGGCCCGGCCCTGCGTGAGGCGCGAATTGCCGAAGATATGACTCAGCAGGCCCTGGCCTCGATCGCCGGAGTCGGCCGCCAATGGCTCAATGCGTTCGAGGCCGGTCAGAAGGGCTCCGCCCCGCTGGACATGGTCATGCGGGTGATATCCGCCCTCGGTGTATCAGTGACGCTCTCCCGCCGAGTACCGACCCTCTCATTCCCGGTCGATGAGGAACCCATCGACCTCGACTCCCTCGTCGACGGCCCGCACCAATGACCGAATCGAACGATCACGTCCTCTATGTGGTGATGAACGGCCGCGTGATCGGTGACATTCAGCGCTCGAGTCAACGCAGAATGAGGCTCCGCTACACCGATCCTCTGCCGGGCCGATTCACTCCGTTGTCTGTGTCGATGCGGGGTCCCATGGGCCGCTATCGGGAGAAGGTCCTGGCACCTTGGCTGGAGGGCCTGCTTCCGGACCGTCCAGAAACCTTGCGCCAGTGGCGTCGTCGATTCGGCATCGCCGGCGACAACAGCTCCTTCTCGCTGCTCCGACACGTCGGGGAGGACGTCGCCGGCGCTGCCCAGTTCGTCCGACCGGACCGACTCGACTTCATCCAGGAACGGCAAGGCGAACTCGGTGAACTGGGGCCGACTCAGATCGCGGAGATGCTACGCCGAGCGAAGGCTGACCTCCCGATCTCGGCCGCTGACGACACGTCCGGCAAGTTCTCCCTCGCTGGAGCCCAAGCAAAGATTGCCCTCCACCGGACCATTGATGGCTGGAGCGACCCGGCCGGTGCCATCCCGTCGACACACATCATCAAACCTCCTGTCCCCAACATGCTCGACCAGGACTTAGCAGAGGCGGTCACCCTGCGAACCGCGGCCGGCCTCGGTCTTCGCACCGCGTCTTGCGCCATCGAGGAGTTCGATGACGAGCGCGCCATCGTCGTCGCCCGCTACGACCGAATTCGGCGCGACGACCATTGGCAGCGCGTCCATCAGGAGGATATGTGCCAAGCGATGGCGATCTGGCCGATTCACAAGTACCAAAGTCAGGGCGGCCCAGGCGCCGAGACGATTGCCGACCTCATCCGCACCAGCAGTCATCGCCCTGAGGAGGACAACCGCAGATTCGCGCAGGCACTCGTCTTCAATTGGCTGATCTGCGGCACAGACGCTCACGCGAGAAACTATTCGCTGTTGCTCAGCGGTGAATCGGTACGACTCGCACCGCTCTACGATCTGAACTCGCACCTTGCTTACTCTGATGGCACTGGCAACGACCTGTCCATGAGCATGCATCAGCAGTTCCGCGCCGAACAGATGACCGTGACCGACTGGCTTCGATTCGCGCCGGCCATTCACGTCGAGCCCGACTGGCTGCGCGAGGAGATCGACCGCCAGTCCGACGGGTTGATGAGCGCCATGACGACTGCTACCGAGCATGGCGACATCGCCCGATACAACAGCCCGACGATCACGCGACTTCTCAGCAATACCGAACGATGGATCGACAGGGTGGTTTCGGGACCGCGATTTCAGCGCTGACCGAAAGCCGTTGGTCAGGGTGCGAATCCGATCAGCTGTAGGTCTGCGGATTTGTCGGTGAAGGGGACCAGGATGATGCCGGGTGCGGCGATGATCTGGGAGGCCTGTCCGGATCCGAGGGGTACCGGGGGCGCGTTCTCGACGAGGTCGGCGCGTCGCCACGTACGCAATTGCGCATCGCCGACTGCGATCAGTTCGTCGGTGGTCAGCATCGAGTCGAACGGTGTGACACCGCCCAGTCCGGCATCGGGGTCGGTGAGCGACCGGTCCGGCGCTGCGCCCTGCGACATCGTGATCCCAGTACTCCAGGAGTTGGTGACGAGGGTGCCGGTCGCCGGGTCGTTGGCGATCACCTCGACATAGTCGGCGGTGACGGCGGTAGTACCGAGCAGTCCGGGAGCCGCGACGACCAGGTGGTCGAGTGGTGCGTTCCGGTAGGGCCAGTCAACCGACAGCGCGTCCTTCTGCACCGAAACCTTCGGTGCGCGATCGGGGTCGGGATTGGGGAGATCCCGCTTCGCCGTCTCCGCGCCCGTGGCCGGATCGAGCGCGAGGATCGCGGTCCACGCGGACTCCTCGTTTCGGCATACCCGCACCTGGTAAACCGCAGGGGAGGTGATGGCGATCCGCGACTTCATGGTGTCGCAGCCATCCGGTGTGGCGGGCTCGGACCACATGTGTCGCCCGGTGCGCGCGTTGTACCGGGCGAAGTTGCCGTACGAACCGCCGAAGAGTTCGTTGTCGACCAAGGCCAGCATCGGTTCGCCGGCGGCATCGAAGCCGCGGGCGACTCGCATCCCAGTTCTGCTGTCCTCGGCGAATTCGGATTCGGTCCAGAGCTTTTCGCCGGTGGTGGCGTCGAATGCGATCCACCCGAGGTGGTTCCAGCTGGTGAGGACGGCGTTCTCGGAGGGGATGGAGAGCAAGTTGCTGTCCTGCTGGTGCACGCCGTCTTCCGCCGCATCTGGGCGTTGGTAGTGCCAGCGGGCGCTACCGGTTGCTCCGTCGTAGGCGGTGATGCCGGTCGGCGTGCCGACGAGGAAGCCGGGTCCGCCGACGATCACCCTGCTCGCTTTCGGTAGATCGATGCGAAATCGTTCCTGCCCGAGTCGATTCGGGATCGGCGGTGCGACTACCGAAGCGGCGGTGCGATGGTCGATGGACCGGTCGTCGTCACCGACCCACAGCGCCCCGCCGGTCGCGAGCGCGCACAGCAGCAGGCCGATCGTGGCAGGCACCGCGATCGTGCGCGTCGTCGGTGTGAAACGTGGTGCGGCGGTGAGGGGATAGCAGAGGAGAAGGATGCCGAGGCCCACGAGAACCCAGGCGGCGAGCGCGGTGGGCAGCCGGGGAAAGGCTGTGTAGTGCTCGAATATCTGCTGCGTGACGGACGGAACGTGCAGTTGCACTGTGCGCCCGATGGCGACGGCCAAGAGCAGATATATCGTCACGCCGGGGTTGCCGAAACCTGCGGCGCGCAGTCGTCGCGCCGCCAGGAGAACGACCGCGACGACGAGCAGTGCCGCGACGCCGACCACGATGGCGGACATGCCCAGGGCATCGGGTAGCTCGGCTCGAGCATCGTCTTGTGGCGTGACCGGATTCGCGGCGGCGAGGAACCGACTGTAGAGGCCGAGAGCGACGCCACCGATCAGCACCGCGACACTGAGGGCTGCGGTAATCGTTGCCGACCGCGAACAGTCCGGTAGCCGTGGCAAAGACGTAGTGCGGCTGTTGTTCATCGACCCTCCCCAGCGATGGCGCGACAGAGTCGCGTCCTGAGGATAGCGGGCTCACGGCTACCGACCGTTCGAGAGTCAGTTTCCGCCGACTCGTCAGCGGGGTGCTCGGCCGCCGGGTGGTGGGCCGCCCGGCGCGCCGTTGCCCGACGGGGGCGAGCCCGGGAAACCGTTGCCGGACTGGGTGTTCTGAGACTTGGCCGCTACGCCGACGGTGAGGGAGACGGACATGCCGGTGGTGGGGGTGCCGGTGACGGTGGCCAGTTCGGCATCCCAGCCGTCGCCGAAGACGCCGTCGGAGGCGAGGGTCACGCCGGACAGATTGCGGGTGCTGTTCACATAGCCCGAGTCGGCGTCGAAGACGGCGGTGCACGCGTCTTGGGGAAGGGCGATCTGGGAGGTGAGTCGGGCGTTGTCGCCCGCGACCGCGGTGGCGAGGGAGTCGTAGACCTCGAAGTGGATATGTGGCCAGCGACCGGCGTAGCAGGCGGGGAAGATCGAGGTGAACCGTACGGTGCCGTCGTCGTCGGCCACCTGGACGCCGCGCAGGTAGTTCTGTTCGGTGGCGCCCTCGGTGTAGAGGGAGTATCGGCCCTCGCGGTCGCAATGCCAGACGTAGACCGCCATTCCGGTGCCTGCCGCGTTCTTCACGAGGTCGCGCAGATTCAGGGTGAGTGTCATCGGAACACCCTGGGCGGTACCGGAATACGTGCCGAAACTGGTGGTGATGTCGGAGCGCACCACGCCGGATTCGATCAGGACATTGGGTCCGTTGGAACCGTCACCGGGGTAGGGGCCCGCCGTCTCCTGCGGTGCCGCGGCGGGGGTCTGCGCGGACGCGGAGGTGGTGCCGTCGGCCGAGCTCGTGCTCGTGCCGGAGCCCTCGGTCGAGGCCGCGCAACCCGCCGCCGCTGCCGCGACCCCGGCGACGCCGAGGAAACTCAGCGCTCGCCGCCGTGACATCACTCGAAGATCGTGTCCCAGTCCCAGATCGTGCTCGTCCATAGCTGCTCCTTCGCTGCCTTGTTGGCGACCACGCTAAGCAGGTGGCCTGCGCTGGGACTGCGAACACGCTGGGAGCCGGCTGGGAGTCAGTCGGTGACGTAGCCGTTGAGGCTGTTGCGCAGGTCGGTGAGGACCGCGCGTGCGGCGGTGAGACCTGTCGTGTGCCAGATCTTGTCGTCGACCGCGAAGACACGCTTGTCGGTCGAGGCGCCCAATTCCTCGAACTGGTCGGAGCGCAGGACCTGTTTGCCGTGTTTCTCGCCGTCCGGGCCGTCGAACATCACGTAGATGATGTCGCCTTCGGCCTTGGTGGCGAGGTCGGTTTCGGTGATGTCGAAGGACGGTCCGCGCTGGGCGGTCGGGCGCTGGACGCCGACATCGGACAGGACTTGGGCGGCGAAGGTTTCGGCGCCCTGGACCTGCGTGGTGTCGGCGGTGAAGCGCAGCACCGAAGCCTGGGACTGGCTCGCGTTCAGCGCGGGGCCGAGGTCGTGGGCCTCGGTGAGGTAGTTCTGCAGGGCGGTCTCGGCGGCATCGTTGCGGTTCATGCCCGCGGAATAGGCGGCGAAATCGGACTGCCAGCTGCCGCCGGCACCGATCAGCACGGTGGGGGCGATCTTGCTCAGCGCCTCGTACCCGCCTGCGGCCGGTGCGACGTCGCCGAGGATCAGATCGGGCTTCAGCTCGGCGATCCGAGCCGGATCGGGCTGACCGATCGGTCCGATGCTGGGTACTTTCACTACGCCGTAACCCAGATACATGGGCTGCGAACGGTCGCCGTCGAGGGTCACCGCGCCCGCGACGCGCTCCCACAGACCGACCGCGCAGGCCGCGTCGAGCGCCGAGGTGGTGAGCACGACGATGCGTTGCGGGTCGGCGGGAACCTGCGAGGTACCGGCGGTGTGAGTGACCGTTCGGGTGCCGCCGGAGCCGGCGTCGGGCGCGCTCGGCAACGGGCACGCGGTCGCGGTGTCGCGATCGGCCCCGACCACGCCCGCACCGGCGATATTCGTGGTGGTGCGGATGATCGTGCTCGCGTCATCGTGCTTGTCCGCGCATCCCGCGGTGAACACGGCGGCGCACAGCAACGCGGCAGCCACGACGACGCCGCGTGAGCGGACGCGCCCGCCCTGCTCTGCGGTGCGACGGAATCGGGTGCGGTTTCGGACGCTCGCCAGCATGCGCACGAGGGTACTGCGTAGCCGGCGGCGCGAATGCCGCGGGCCGAGCTACCGGCGGCTCGCCCGCCGGAAGCCGATGGCGGCGGGCACGGCGAACACCAGGAGCGCGGCGCCGGACCAGGCGAGGGTCAGCAGCAGGGGCACGGCGACGGGACCCTTGTCGGACAGTCCGCGCATCGCGTCGACGGCCACCGACATCGGCTGGTAGCGCACCACCGGCTGAATCCAGGTCGGGAAGGCGACGAGCGGCACGAATCCGGTGCTGAAGAACATCATCAGCGAGGCGAGGATCGTGATGCCCTCGACCAGTGAGGCCTTCGCGCTGTAGACGGCGACGGCGGTGACCATGGTGGCGAAGGCGAGTCCGAACACCACGGGGATCGCCAGGAATACGAGGCCGGCCAGTGGACCGTGGTGGAAGCGGAAGCCGAGCAGGTAGCCCACGATCAGCACCGCCACGGTGCCGAGCAGGATCCGGCAGCCTTCGGCGAGGATGCGCGAGATCAGGCCCGACGCACGATGCACGGGCAGCACCCAGAATTTGGCCAGCAGACCCGCGTCGCGTTCACGGCCGAGCAGCACGCCGCTCGCGACGGCGCCGGACAGCGCGCCGACGAGGGCGACCATCGGCACCGAGCCGTAGAGGGCATCGTCGCCGGTGAACTTCTCGATCTGACCGCCCACCACGATGTTGAGCATCACCAGCAGCAGACACGGGATGAGCAGGGTCTCGAGCAGCGTCACCGGGTTGCGTGCCCAGCGCACCAGCAGCCGCTCGGTCTGGATCAGCGTGTGCCGCACCAGCGACACCGCCGAGGTCTCCGATTGTTCTGCCATCAGGCCCTCCTCGAACTCAGCCGGATGGCCACCGGCGCGCAGATCGCCACCATGGCGGCGAGCCAGAGCAGCGACGGGGTCACCAGCGACCAGGTCACCGTCCCGGCGTTGCCCTTGGTGTCACCGGCCAGCGCGCGCAACACGATCGCGAACTGGGAAACCGGTTGATTGCGCACGAACCACTGGATCCACTCCGGGAACTGGCTCGCCGGTGCGAGACCGGTCGAGAGCATGCCGAAGATCAACGGGGGCAGCAGCAGCGCCTGCGAGGTGGCCTCGGGGCTCTTGGACAGCGTGCCGATCACATCCGCGCCGAGGGTGAACGCCAGTCCGATGAGTACCGAGAACGCCAGATAGCCGAGGGTATGCGCGGCGTCGAGCCGGAACCGGAAACCGATCACATAGCCCGCGGCGATCCCCGCGGCCAACGAGATGAGCAGCCGGAACAGGTTGGCCGACATCCGCGCCGCGACCGGAACCAGCGGGCGCAGCGGCATCGCGCCGAAGCGGCGGTTGAGCCCGGCCACGGAATCGGTGGCCGAGCGGAACGCCGCCGAGATGGCGGTGAACGCGGCGGCCTGCAGGATCACCAGCGGCATCATGTACTGGGCGTAGCTGCTGAAACCGTTGCCGGAGAACGTCATCACCGTTTTCAGCGGGATGTAGAAGCTGGCCGTGAAGGCCGCGGGCGCGAGCACCGAGGCGAGGAACTCGCCGGATTTGATCGAGGGCACGATCAGCCGGGTGCTCAGGACCCACCACTGCTGCACCGTCTCCGGTGTCGCGCGCACGGAGGTGTTCCAGGTGATGGCGGTCATGGGGTGGCCGCCGATTCGTCCTCGGTCGAGGCGAGGTGACCGGTGAGCTGCAGGAACACATCGTCGAGCGAGGGTCTGCGCAGGGCGATGTCGACGAGCTCGACCGAGGCGTTGTCGAGTCTGCGCAGGGCCTCGGCGAGTGTCTTGGCACCGTCGGGCGCGGGGATGGTGATGCGATCCGATTCGGGGGTGAGCGCGGCCAGGTTCTCCGTGGGAAGCAGCGAGCCGAGCGCGGCGACGATGGTCGGTAGCCCTTCCAGATCCAGCGGCACGATCTCGCAGTAGCTGCCGCCGGTACGGTGTTTCAGCTCGTCCGCGGTGCCGGACGCGATCACCACGCCGTGATCGATCACGATGATCTGGTCGCTGAGCGCGTCAGCCTCCTCCAGGTACTGGGTGGTGAGCAGAGTGGTGATCCCCGCGGTCTTGAAGCTGCGCACCAGATCCCAGACGCCCTGCCTGCTGCGGGGGTCGAGGCCGGTGGTCGGCTCGTCGAGGAAGACGACGTCGGGCCGCACCACCAGTCCGCACGCGATATCGATGCGGCGCCGCATGCCGCCCGAGTAGGTGCCGACGCGCCGATTCGCGGCCTTCTCCAGATCGAATTCGCCGAGCAGTTCCCTGGCCCTGGCCTGTGCCGCCGGTTTGCGCAGCCCCATCAGCCTGCCGAACATGACGAGGTTCTCGTAGCCGCTGAGCATGTCGTCGAGCGCGGCGTACTGCCCGGTCAGCATGATGCGTTTGCGCACCGCGGCGGGGTCGGCGACGACATCGTGGCCTGCGACCACCGCCCGCCCGCTGTCGGGCGTGACGAGGGTGGACAGGACGTTCACCATCGTCGTCTTGCCTGCTCCGTTGGGGCCGAGGATGCCGAGCACCTCACCGGGTGCGGCCTCGAAATCGACACCGCGCAGGGCGTGCACGTCGCCGAAGGACTTCTCGATCCCTTCGACCACGACACCGCCGGTGCGCGGGTTGCTCTGCACGAGAGTGTGTTCGACGCTCATATCCGGTCTCCTGCTTCCAAGTGGTCATCGAGCAGTGGCGAGATGACCGACAATGCGTAGGGATTGGTCATGTCGTCGTGGGTCACGTCGACGTCGTGGTCGGTGATGTCGCCGGTGACGTAGGGCCGCCACCCGTCGGGTCCCATCCATTCGGCGGGATCGACCGTGGCGCGGAAATAGACGACGTCGCCGTGGTAGACCGGGCGCTGATATCCGGTCCGGGTGCCCGCGGAGGCGTTGTAGGAGCCCGCCATGCGCTCGATGGTGGCCGCGTCGATGAGCTCGACCCCGCCGAGTCGGGCGGTGATCAGCTCGGCCGCTTGTTCGGCGGTCGATTCGGCGGGCACGTCGTCGATGCCGAAGATGGCGCCGAAGGTGTTGATGAAGGCGCCCGGCGAGAGACGCTCGATGGTGTCGCCGTCGATATCGGCGGTATCGGTGTCCAGGAGCGCCACGACGCCGACCCGCTCGCCCGCCGCCCTCAGTTCCACCGCCATGGCCTGGACGATGAGTCCGCCGAAGGACCAGCCGAGCAGGTGGTAGGGGCCGCTCGGCTGCACCGCGCGGATCTCGCGCACGTAGCGCCGGGCGAACTCCTCGATGGAGCGCGCGGAGGGTTCGCGGCCGCTGAGATCGGGCGCCTGCAGCCCGTAGATCGGGCGGCCCGGCCGTAGCTGTTCGGCGAATCCCAGGTAGCTCCACGACATTCCGGAGGAGGAGTGGACGCAGAACAGCGCGGGTCGGTCGCCGTCGGGGCGGATCGGCAGCAGCACGTCGAGACCGAGTCCGGTCGGGCCGGGCTCCACGACCGCTGCCGTGCGCGCGGTCATGGCGGCGGCCTCGTCGGCCGAAGCGGTCTGGGCCGCGGGGGTTTCGGCGAACCGCGCTGCCGCGTCGAGTGCCTCGACCCAGAGATTCGCCAGTTCGGCGACGTCCTCACGATCCAGCAGCTGTGCCGCGTAACCGAAGTCGGCCCGCAGCCGGTTGCCGACGACCATGGCGTTGATATCGATCGGCGACATGATCGGCACCTCCGGATGCTCGGCCGCCTCGAGATCACCGAGCGCGTCGGTGGGTAGCCAGCCGAGACCTTCGAGGCCGGGTGGTGTGTCGACCGAGGTGTGCCTGCCCAGGTAGTTCACGCAGATCTGGCCGGGGAGCGGAGTCGGAAGGTGCTCGGCCGCTGCGGGATTCAGGTAGCGCAGCAGGCCGAATCCGATGCCCTTGTCGGGGACCGCGAGCAGGTCGTGCTTGACCCGGCGGATGGCCGCGCCCATGGCCGGGCCGCCCGCCAGCGCGTCGTCGATGTCGATGTCGGCGAGATCCAGGCGCACCGGGTACAGGTTCGTGAACCAGCCGATGGTCCGCGACAGGTCGGCGCCGGGCACGACTTCTTCCTGTCTGCCATGGCCTTCCAGACGCAGCAGCGCCGAGGGCTCGTCCACGCCTCTGCGCGCACGCCAGCGCACCAGCGCCACGGCCAGAGTGGCGAACAGCGCGTCGGTGACACTGCCCTGGAACAGGCGGGGCAGGGTGGTGAGCAGCGCTGTCGTGGTGTCTTCGTCGACCTCGACGTCGAGGCGGCGGACGGTCTGCCCCTGATCGGTGCCCGGATCGAGGTGACGGGCGCCGAGCAGCGGGTCGGGGCCGTTCACCACCGCTTGCCAGTACGGGAGTTCGGCGCGGCGCCGCTCGGAACGGGCCTGCTCGGTCATGGCGTGCGACCAACGCCGCATCGACGTGCCGATGTCCGGGAGGGTCGGGGTGGCGCCCGCCGAGACCTGGGCCCAGGCGGCGATCAAGTCCTGCACCAGGATTCGCCACGACACGCTGTCGATCGCGAGATGGTGCGCGACGATGATCAGGCGTCCGGGCCCGGTGTGCGCACCGGCGTCGCCGACCGGATCCAGCCACACGAACTGCAGGACGACCCCGTCCGCCGGATTCAGTCGGTTCATCGCGGAGTCGAGCTCGGTCTGGGCGTATTCGCGCAGCTCGATCGGGTCGATGGCGGCGTCGAAGGCCGTGCGGTGCACCAGTGCGTCGACCTCGATCGAACCGGGGTCGGCCACGCGCAGCCGCCAGCCGTCCTCGGCTGCCCACAGGCGGGCTCGCAGCATGTCGTGCCGGTCGATCACGGCCGAGACAGTGGCGACGAGTTGCGCGCGTTCGATGCCGACGGGCAGTTCCAAGACCGCGGTCTGGGCGAACCGGTCGAAATCGCCGCCGCGTTCGACCATGTAGCGCACGATCGGTGTCAGCGGCAGGTCACCGGTGCCCCCACCGGGCAGTTCGGCCAGCGCTTCCACCGTCTCGGCGGCATCGACGGCCGCGCCGAGCGCCGTCACCGTGCGGTGTTCGAAGACCTGCAACGGCGTGCAGTGCACGCCGCGCAGCTTCGCCTGGGTCACGAGCTGGATGGCGAGGATGCTGTCGCCGCCGAGGGCGAAGAACGAGTCGTCGATGCCGACCTGTGGACGGCCGAGCAGTTCGGCGTAGACGTCGGCGAGTACCAGTTCGGTCGGTGTCTCCGGTGCGCGGTACGGGGTGTCGTCGGTGACGAACACCGGATCCGGCAGCGCTTTTCGGTCGAGTTTGCCGACCGCGTTGATGGGGATCTCGTCCAGCACCACGAAAGCGGCGGGCACCATGTAAGCGGGGAGCGTGTCGGCGGCGAGGGCGCGGATATGTGCGATGTCGAGGTCGGCGCCGGGCATGCGTACCAGGTAGGCGGCGAGGGCGGTGGAACCGGTGGGGCCCGGAACACCCAGCGTCACAGCGAGATCGACACCGTCGATGGCGCCGAGCACCGCGTCGATCTCGCCGAGCTCGATGCGCTGGCCGCGCACCTTGACCTGGAAGTCGGTGCGGCCCAGGTATTCCAGCGCCAGTCGGGTCGGTGAATCAGCGGGATCACCGGATCGAGCGGGGCTGGTGGTGCGAGTCCACCGCACCAGGTCGCCTGTGCGATAAAGGCCTGCGCCCGGGCGGCCGAAGGGATTGGCGATGAATCGTGCTGCCGTCAAGCTCGGCCGCGCGTGGTAGCACCGTGCGAGGGCGGTGCCCGCGAGGTACAGCTCACCCGCGACGCCGACGGGTACCGGGCGCAGGCGGTCATCGAGGACGAGTGCGGACGCACCGCGAACGGGAGAGCCGATGGTAACCGGCTCCGCAGCGGACAGCGGCTCGGAACCTGTTGCCCAGATGGTGTATTCGGTCGGGCCGTACAGGTTGACCATCGTCCGCCCGCCGGCACCGCCGCACCAGCGCGCGACCAGATCGGGGCCGACCGCCTCACCCGCGACCGCGAGCACCCGCAGGCTCGACACGTCGGCGGGGTCGATGGTGGCCAGTGCCGACGGCGTGATCACCATATGGGTGACCTGCTCGGCGGCGATCAGGGCCGCGAGGGGGGCGCCGCCGAAGACATCCGGCGGGGCGATCACCGAGGCGCCGCCGCAGCCGAAGGCCATGAGCGCCTCGAAGATCGACGCGTCGAAGCTCGGCGAGGCCACCTGCATCACCCGGGCGTGTTCGTCGAGGGCGAGGTCGGTGCGCTGGGAGGCGACCAGGTCGGCCACGCCGCGATGGGTGACGGTGACGCCCTTCGGGGTGCCGGTGGAGCCGGAGGTGTAGATCATCCACGCCGGGTTCTCGACCCTGATCGGAACCGGCAGTTCCTCGGGGGTGAGGTCTGCGTCGTCGGTGGCGTCCAAGCGGGTGGCGAAGCCGGGGTCGTCCAGGATCAGCCAGCGGGTGGCGTCGGACAGTTTCGGTCGGTACTCGGCGAGGGTGATTCCGACTCGCGCGCCGGAATCGGTGAGCATGTGGTCGATGCGGTCCGCCGGGTGTTTCGGGTCGACCGGCAGGAACGCCGCGCCCACCTTCGCCGCCGCCCAGATGCCGGTGTGGAGTTCGGCGCAACGGGGGAGGCCGAGAGCGACCACAGATTCTGTCTGCGCACCTGCCTCGATCAGCAACCTGGCCAACTGATTCGACCGGGCGTTCAGCGCACCGTAGGTGGTGTCGGTGACCGGGGCGGCGTGGGTCGCGGTGGCCGTCGCGGTGTCGGCAACCAGTGCTGGTCGGTCGGGGAAGGTCGCCGCGGTGGCGGTGAGCAGGTCGGCCAAGGTCGTCGTGCCCGCAGTGGAGGGGCCGTGGACCGGGATGAGTTCCGCGCGTTCGGATTCGGCGAGGATGTCGATATCGGCGAGGCGGATGTCGATGTCGGTGAGGACGGTGGCGAGCACCTGCCGCCATCTTGCCGCGAACGAGGTGACCGTGGCGGCGTCGAACAGGTCTGTCGCGTAGGTGAGGACACCGTCGATGCCTGTCGGGCCGGTCTCGTCGAAACGTTCGCGCAGGTCCAGGGTGAGGTCGAAGGCCGAGGAGCGGCGGTCGAAGTCCTCGACTTCGAAACGCAGTCCGGGCAGTTCGAGCACCGGTTCGATGAAGTTCTGCAGCGACAGCGACACCTGGAACAGCGGGTGATGGGCGGTCGACCGGGTGGGGTCGAGTGCCGCGACGAGCTGCTCGAACGGTACGTCGGCGTGGCCGAAGGCGTCGAGGTCGGTGCTGCGGACGGTGGCGAGCAGCTGGCGGAAGCCGGTGCCGGGGTCGACGTGCGTGCGCAGGGCCAAGGTGTTGACGAACATGCCGACGAGATCGTCCAGCGCGGCCTCACCGCGACCCGCGACCGGCGTGCCGATGACGACATCGCCGGTGCCGCCGAGTCGGGCCAAGAGCACCGCGAGGGCGGCGTGGACGACCATGAAGACGCTGACGTTGTTCGCGGCGGCGAAGTCGATCAGCGCACGGTGGGTCTGTTCGTCGACGATGAAGTCGACATCGTCGCTGCTCATGGTCTGCACCGCCGGACGGGGGCGATCGGTGGGGAGTTCCAGCGCATCCGGTGCGCCCGCGAGTGTTTCGCGCCAATACCGGATCTGCTGTGCTGCCACGGACTCCGAATCCGTCGCGCTGCCGAGAAGCTCGCGATGCCACAGCGCGAAGTCCGCGTACTGCACCGTGAGCGGGGGCTGCGTGGGAGCTCTGCCCGACACCCGCGCCGAGTAGGCGGCGACCAGGTCCGCCGCCAACGGGGCCATCGAAGCGCCGTCTGCGCTGATGTGGTGTACGACGAGGACGATGACATGCACTGGCACAGGGTCTTCGGATCGATGGGCATTGTGGGGTCCGGTCTCGGCTGGGCGACTGTTGAGGCGGAACAGGCCGACACGCAGTGGTGCCTGACGGGTGAGGTCGAAGCCGGTGCCTGCCAGTTCGTTGATCTGCTCACGCAGTGGCGCACCGTCTTCGGTGTCGACCAGCGGCATCGACGGGACCGCGGTGTCGATGCCGACGACGACCTGACGCGGGCCCTCGGCGTCGGCGGGGTAGCGGGTGCGCAGGCTTTCCTGACGTTCGACCACGTCGGCGAGTGCGCGGCGCATGGCTTCCACCTCGAGGGTGCCGGTGAGGCGCAGAGCGATCGCGATGTTGTAGGCCGACGAGTCGGGGTCGAGTTGGTTGAGTACCCACATGCGCTGCTGGGCGGGGGACAGGGGGATGCGGTCCGGGCGCAGGCGTGGAGCCAGGGCGGGCCTGCCCGGACTGCCCTCGGCGGCGGGGACGACCCGCGCCGAGAGCTGGGCGACGCTCGGCGCGTCGAACAGATCCCGCAGAGCGATGGTGGAACCCAGAGCCGAATTGACCCGCGCGACAACCTTCGTCGCGCTCAGCGAGTTGCCGCCGAGTTCGAAGAAGGACTGATCGACGCTCACCCGTTCGCTGCCGAGGACATCGGCGAACACCGCGGCGACGTCCTGTTCGATCGGTGTGCGCGGTGCGAGATAGGACTGCTGGGTGGCCGAGAAGTCCGGTATCGGCAGGGCTTTGCGGTCCAGTTTGCCGACCGGGGTGAGCGGGATATCGTCCAGGACAACGACATAGGCGGGCACCATGTATCCCGGCAGTTCCGCCGCGACCTCGGCGCGCAACCGTTCGGTGTCGAGTGCGACCTCCGGCACGGGAAGCACGTAGGACACGAGCACGGTGGCGCCCGCCGGTCCTTCGCGCCCGATCGTCACCGCGTAGTCGACCTCGTCGTCGCGCGAGAGCACCGCGTCGATCTCGCCGAGTTCGATCCGCAGGCCGCGGATCTTGACCTGGAAGTCGCTGCGGCCCAGGTATTCCAGGGTGAGCGCGGCGTTCTCGCCCGCGACCCAGCGCACCATGTCGCCCGTCCGGTACATCCGTTCCCCGGCGACCCCGAACGGGTTGGCGACGAACCGGCTCGCGGTCATCTCGAAGCGGTTGAAGTAGCCGCGCGCCAGCGCGGGCCCGGCCAGATACAGCTCACCGGCGATACCGGCCGGCACCGGACGCAACCAGCTGTCCAGCACCACCAGTGCCGCACCGCGAATCGGTCCGCCGATGGTGACCGGCTCGCCGGGGATCAGTTCGGCGGGGCCGGTCGCCCAGATGCTGAACTCGGTGGGGCCGTACAGATTCACCATCCGCCTGCCCGCGGCCCACTTCTCGATGAGTTCGGGGGTGGCCGCCTCACCGGCCACCGACAGCACCCGCAGTTCGGTGAGATCGGTGGGCTCCATCGTTGCCAGCGCCGACGGGGTGATCACCGCATGGGTGACCCGCTCGGTGCGCAGCAGCGTCTCGAGTTCGCCGCCGCCGTAGACCTCTGGCGGCGAGACGACCAGGCGTCCACCCGCGGCGTGCGCGGTCAGCATCTCGAAGACCGAGGCGTCGAAGCTGGGGGAGGCGACCTGCAGCGCACTGGCGGTCGGGTCGAGAGCCAGGGTTTCACGCTGGGCGGCAACGAGATTCGCGATGCCACGATGACTGAGGAGAACCGCCTTCGGCTTGCCGGTCGAACCGGAGGTGTAGATCAGGTAGGCCGTGTGGTCGATATCGAGCGGGCCGCCGCGTTCGGCGTCGGTGATCGGCGCGTCGGAGACCAGCATGGCGCGGCGCATGGTGTTCAGGTCGTCGAGCAGCAGCCAGTCGATGGACCCGGGCAGGTCTTCGCCGGTGGCCGTCACAGTGACGCCGATCGGGGCCTTCGAATCGGTGAGCATGTGCTCGATCCGCTCCACCGGATAGCTCGGATCCAGCGGGACGAAGGCCGCCCCCGTCTTGGCCAGCGCCCACACGGCGACCACCGATTCCAGCGACCGGGTGAGCGCGAGCACGACGAAGATCTCGGGCCCGATCCCGCGACGCAGCAGGACCCGGGCGAATCGGTTGGACCACGCGTCGAGGTCGCCGTAACTCATCCGCAGCTCGCCCGAGCTGACCGCGATCGCGTCGGGATCGATGCGCGCGCCCGCTGTGAGGATGTCGGGCAGCGTGCGCATCGGCAAGGGCGGTGGCCCGTGAACCGGTGCGAGCGTGGCCAATTCGGCGTCGCTGCAGTTTCGCAGTTGCGAGACCAGGGCATGCGGATTCTCGGCGAGTTGGGCGAGCACCCGGACGAACCGGTCCAGGAGTGTCTGTGCCGCAGCGGGTTCCAGCTGATCGGCCATGAACTTCACGGTGATGCGCAGGGCGTCGCCCGCTCCGGCCTCGCCGCGCAGCGGAATCACCATGAGGTTCAACGGGTACGGCGTGGCGTCGGTGCCCTCGACATCGAGCACTCGCATGCCCGCGATGTCCAAGGCCTGCGACAGCGCCTCGCGATCGATGGGGTAGGACTCGAAAACGGTGAGAGTGTCGAACAATTCGGCCAACCCGACAACGCGGTGGATGGCGGCGAGGCCGACGTGCTGGTGGTCCATGAGCCGCGCCTGCTCGGCCTGCACGCGGGCCAGCAGGTCGGAGACCTTCTCCGACGGATCCAGCGTCACCCGCACCGGGACGGTGTTGATGAACAGCCCGACCATCTCCTCGACACCGGGCAGCTCCGGCGGCCGACCGGACACCGTGGCGCCGAACACCACATCGGTGCGACCGGTGAGCATGGCCAGCAGCAGCGACCAACCGGCCTGCACCAGCGTGTTCACGGTCGCACCCGCTTCCCTGGCCGCGGATTCGAGTACCGCGACCGTGGCGGAGGACAGATCGTGCGAGAGCATCGCGGTCTCGGTCGACTCGATCCCGGCGAGGGTGGGGACGGCGCGGGTCGGCGTGTCGATCCCGGCCATGGCCTGTTTCCACGCGGACAGCGAGGCCTCTGTGTCCAGGTCTGCGAGCCAGGACAGGAAGTCGCGATAGGACTGGGCGGGCGGCAACATCGACGCGTCGCCCGCGGTGACGTACAGGGTGAGCAGCTCCCGAACCAGCAGCGGCGTCGACCAACCGTCCAGCACCAGATGGTGATTGGTCATGATGAGACGCAACGTTTCCGCGCCGGTCCTGATCAGGGTGAAGCGGAGCAACGGGGGCCGGGTCAGGTCGAAGCGGGTCAGCGCGTCGAGCCCGATCACTCGATCGAGCTCGACGGCCCGCTGGTCTTCGTCGGCGATCTCGGTGAGATCTACTTCTTCCCAGCGGATCTCGGCGGCGGACAGGACGAGTTGACGTGGGCCGTCGTCGGTCTCGACGAAGGCCACGCGCAGGTTCTCGTGCCGATCGACGAGCGCCTGCGCGGCACCGCGCAGCCGGGCGGCGTCGACCGTGCCCGCGAGGGTGAGCAGCGATTGGACCGTGTAACCGTCGGCGGTGTCGGAGTCGTAGAGCGCGTGGAAGAGCAGGCCGTATTGCAGCGGCGAGAGCGGCCAGACGTCGGTGAGCGTCGGGTAGGCGTGCTCCCAGCGCTCGATCTGCGGCTGATCGACCGTGACGAGCGCGAAATCCGAGGGCGTGCGGCCTCCCGCGTCACCGGTTCCGGCGTGGGTGACCAGTGCCCGCAGGGCCTGCGACCACAGCTCGGCCAACTCGCGCACGTCGGCCTCGTCGAGCAGTCTGCTCGCGTAGGCCCAGGTGACCTCCAGTCCGGCATCGGTCAGCACCGCGTTGATGTCGACGACGGCGGCCAGTGGGGCTCGGTCGTCGTTGGTCGCGGCGAAGCGTTGCGGTACCCACGGATCCTCGCCGGTCACCGCCCTGCCGAGATAGTTGAAGCTCAGCTGGGGTGTCGGCGCGTCGGCCAGTGCCGCGGCGGACTCGTCGTTCAGATAGCGGAGCAAGCCGAAGCCGACACCGCGATCGGGGACCGACCGCAACTGCTCCTTGGCTGCCTTGATCGCCGAACCCGCCGCACGGCCACCGGCGAGCGCGTCGCCCAGATCGATCCCGGTCAGGTCGAGCGCGACCGGGTACACGCTGGTGAACCAGCCGACCGTGCGCGCGACATCGGCGCCGGGCAGCAGGGATTCGTCGCGGCCGTGGCCCTCCAGCGTCAGCAGTGCGCCGGTGCGGTCACGCCACCGGCACACGGCCATGGCAAGGGCGGCCAGCAGCACATCGTCAGCGCCGCAATGGAACTGCTCGGGCACACCGTGCAAGACGGTCTGTGCGACGTCCGAAGGCACCGTCGTCTGCCACTGCGCCATCGTGGCGACCACATCGAGGGCGGGGTCGAAGGCACCAGGAGCCGAAACGGTCGCCGTTGCGGGGTCGGACAGCTCGGAGGAGACAGACTGCGAGGCGATCTGCGCCGTGTCGTCGGACCGATCGGAAGTAGCCGAGGTGGTCTTCGCGCTGTCGGCGGTCCGACGGTCGGTCCGGGCGAACGGCGGGTCGGGCGTGGCCAGGATTCGCTGCCAGATCGGCAGCTCGTCGAGACGTGATGTGGCGTTCTCGGGCTGGCTGTGCGCCCAGCGGCGGAAGGAGGTGCCGACCTGGTCGAGTGCGCCGCCGAAGGCCGCGGTGGCCAAGTCCGGCAGCAGGATTCGCCAGGAGATACCGTCGGTGACCAGATGGTGCAAGACCAGCCAGCACAGCGGGGTGGCGTCGGCGCGTTCCATCAGGACGAACCGGGCAACCGCACCCGCGGTGGGATCGAGCAGATCCGCGGCGTCCCGCAACGCGCGATCGACCGCGTCCTCGGTGTCGGCGCGAACCACGTCGAGCAGATCCGCGGCGTCGACCGAACCCCGTTCGGCGACAGTCCATTCCCAGCCGTCCGGGATCGGTCGCAGCGAGGAGCGCAGGAGATCGTGGTGCTCGAACAGGACCTGTAGCGCCGCCGCGAGCCGCAGGCGGTCGAAACCGTCGGGGAGCCCGATCAGGACGGCCTGCCCGTAGCGTCCCCAGGTGTCCGGGTGCTCGACCATCGCGTGCACGATCGGGGTGAGCTCTACCGCACCCACCCCGCCACCGGGCAGCTCGTCCACCACGTGCACCTCGGTGTCGTCGGCGACAGCGGCGAGCGCGGCGACCGTCTTGCGTTCGAAGACATCGCGGGCGCTGAACGAGATACCGGCGGCCTTCGCCCGCGAGACCAGCTGGATCGACACGATGCTGTCGCCACCGAGCGCGAAGAAACTGTCGTCGACACCGACCGTGTCGAGTCCGAGCACCTCGGCGAAGAGGGCGGCCAAGGCTTCCTCACGCGGGGTGGACGGCGCCCGGCTCGCCACCGCGCGGGCACCGAAATCCGGTGCGGGCAATGCCTTTCGGTCCACCTTGCCCAGCGGCGTCAGCGGCACCCGGTCGAGCACCATCACGACGGCGGGCACCATATAGGCCGGAAGCGTCTCGCCGACAGCGGCTTTCACGGCTTCGGGATGGACATCGGCGCCCGGCTCGGCCGTGACATAGGCGACGAGCGCGGTGGCGCCGGTCGGCGACTCGACACCGAGTGTGATCGCGAAGTCGATCTCGGGCAGCCGCTGCAACGCGGCATCGATCTCGCCGAGCTCGATCCGGTAGCCGCGCACCTTCACCTGGAAGTCGCTGCGCCCCTGGTATTCCAGGGTGACGTGCCCCACGGCGTCGGTCCAGCGCACCAGATCGCCGGTGCGATACATCCGGTCGCCGGGTGCGTGGGGATTCGGGACGAACCGGCTCGCGGTCAAGCCGCTGCGCCGGTGATAACCACGCGCGACGCCGGGGCCCGCGAGGTACAGCTCACCCACGGTGCCCGCCGGTACCGGACGCAGCCACGGGTCGAGTACCAGGCCGGATACGCCACCGACCAGGCTGCCGATCGTCACCGGGGCGCCGGGGACCAGCGGTTCGCTCAGGGTGGTGGTGATGGTCGTCTCGGTGGGTCCGTACCCGTTGATCAGCGAGCGGCCGGCCCATTTCGCCACCAGTTCCGGCGGGCACGCGTCACCGCCGACCACGATCGTGCGCAGGTCGGGCAGCGTCACCGGATCGAGTGACCCGACCACAGCCGGAGTGACATTGAGATGGGTGACGCGGTGGGTGCGCAGCACGTGCGCCATGTCCTCACCCGCGTATGCCGACGGCGGGACCACCGCGAGGGTGGCGCCCGCGGCCAGGGTCACCACGATCTCTTCGACCGAAATGTCGAAACTCGGCGAGACCGCATGGGCCACAACAGAGTCCGGCTCGACCCCGAACCCGGCCCCCGAACTCGCCGCGAGGTTCGCCAGGCCGCGATGCGAGACCAGCACGCCCTTGGGCAGTCCGGTCGACCCGGAGGTGTAGATGATGTAGGCGACCTGATCCGGCGCGATCGCGGCAGTGCGGTCGGCATCGGTGATCGGCGCGGGGTCATGGGTGGCGAGTTCCGCGGCGGTGGCCGCGTCGTCCAGTGCGAGCCAATCGACCTTGTCGGGCAGGGACTTTCGCACCTCGTCGACCGTCAAGCCGGTGACGACCCCGCTGTCGTCGATCATGTGCTCGATGCGATCGTCGGGATAGGTCGGATCGATGGGCACGAACGGCGCGCCGGTCTTGGCCACCGCGATGGTGGCGAGCACGGACTCCGCGGAGCGCGGAATCGACAGTGCGACAGCGTGCTCAGGCCCGGCACCGGCGGCGATCAGCAGCCGGGCCAGACGATTCGTGTAGTCGTCGACCGCGCGATAACTCAGTGTGTCGTCGACGCCCCAGCGCAGCGCCACCGCGTCCGGATCGATCGCGGCACCCGCCGCGAGGATCTCGGGCAGAGTGCGCGTCGCCACGCCGGCCGGGCCACGCGCGGGCACCGAGGCGGCCTGCTCGGCATCGGAGAGCACGGGCACCGTCGACAGCGGGGCGTCCGGTCCGGCGACGAGGAAACGATGCAGGAACAGCAGGAATCGCTCGTGATGGCCCGCCAGGTCGGCGTCGCTGTACAGGTTCGCGTTGCCCTGTAGGTCGATGTGGGTGCTCTCGCCGCCGACGCCCGGGTACAGGTTGACGAACAGGTCGTCGATCAGGCCGGAGGTGAGCACATGGAGCCGCCCGACGACCGGGCCCAGCGCGATTTTGGTGTCCACCATCATCAGATTCACGGCGGGACCGAACGACGCCGCCTCGTCCATCGCCCAGCCGAGATCGCGGACGATGTCCTCCTGGCGGTACCGCTGGCGGCGCAACGCACCGGTCAGCTCGCTCTGCACGGCGAGAATCGCCGCCCCGACGGTGGCGGTGGGATCGAGGCGCACGCGCAGCGGCACGACATTGGCGAGCATGCCGCCCGAACGACGCAGGGTCGCCGAGGTCCGTGCGGAGACCGGCAGGCTCAGCACCACTTCCGGCGCGCCGGTCATCGCGGCGAGATAGGCGCCGAACGCCGCGACCACCGTCGGCGCGACGCCCGAATTCACCGACGCCGCAACAGCATCCAGCAGGTCACCGGTCTCCGCGGGCAGAGCGCCCGATACCCGGTTGGGGTGGGCGTCGACCTCGGCGTCGCGGCCTGCGAGCGTCACCGGATCCGCCAGCGCGGCCAGGTGCTCGCGCCAGTATTCGCGGTCGGTCGTGAAACGGTCGGAGGTGCGGTAGGCCAGATCGGCATCGACGATCTTCTGCAACGGCTCGGCCTTGGTGGCCGGCGGCTCCCGGCCGTCGAAGGCGGCGTTGTAGAGCTCGCCGACGCGCTGTACCAGCGCCAGCGCGCCCATCCCGTCCAGCACGATGTGGTGCATCCGCGCATACCAGAACCAGCGATCCTCGGCGACGCGGAGCAGGGCGAGGCGGACCAATCGGTCGTGCATCACATCCAGTGGTGCGGTGTACTCGGCGCGCATCCACGCGTGCGCGGCAGCTTCCGGGTCGGCGCGGTCGCGCAGGTCCAGTTCGGCGATGTCGTCGTCGAGATCCAGGTCGACGATCTGGTGGGGATGGCCGTCGATATCGACCAGCCGCAGATAGCCGGTACCGAATTCACGACCGGTCCGCTGGACCGCGTCGGTCAGCAGCGCGAGGTCGACCGCGCCGGCCAGCTCCACGTACTGGGCGATGGAGATGGGGGTATCGCCCGCGATGTGCTGGGCGAACCAGATGCCGCGCTGGGCGGCGGACAAGGGAAAAGGGCCTTCGGGTGCGACGGCATCCGACGCATGCGAAGAAGACTGGATCATGAGCGAACCTGCATTCTCATGTCTTGAGCTGGGCGTTCACCTCTGGTCCCGACCGTCGGGTAGCTACCTGGTAGGTAGTACTCGCCGTTGCGTACTGCGCTCTATGTTCATTCTGGACCTGTATCGAGCGCATCGGAATGGGTTCAGCAGACTGCGCGCAGTTCCGTGGCCGCCAGCGGCGCGTCGGAGGTGACCAGATAGCGCTGCAGGGTCGAGCGGTCGTCGAGCACCAGCCAGTCGGCACCGTCGGCGAGTTCGCCCCGGCGGGCCTTGGTGGTGATCCCGAATCCGGCGCCGGGGGCGGTGGACGCGCCCTCGGTCGGCGACACCGGGATCGCACCGATCTTGCGTACCGCGGCCTCGGCGACGACCGACTCGATCCGGGGGTCGACGGCGAGGGCGATCCGGTCGCCCGCGTCGGCGCCACGGGTGAGCAGGAGCCGGGCCATGCGGTTCGCCCAACGATCCAGATCGGCGTCGGCGAGGTGACCGGCGGCGACCGGCGCGCCGGAGCGGCTGCGCATCGGGATGACGTTGTCGGCGGGTGCGGTGACCAGGGTGCTCATCGTGTTCCCCTTCGAAGGCTTCGCGGGTGTCTTTGGGTACACCTCTAATCTCGTCTTCGGGAGGGGGATCCGACAGCAACCCCAGCGTTGATGCGTCCACTCCCAGGGGGATCGATTACCACCCCTGGGTGGGCGAACCCCGGCGGCGGCGGCCTCGTGCACGCGCCGCCGACCGCCGTGGGTTTCGCCTCAGCGGGCGTTTCCGCCGATGCTGAAATGCGCGCCGGTGGGGTCGATCAGGCCGGCGAGGCGGCCGTAGGGGGTGTTCATCGGTTCGAAGGCGATGGTGCCGCCGAGGGCCACCGCTTGCTCGGCGGACTTGTCGACGTCGTCGGCGCCGAAGAAGACCGTCCACGAGCCGGGTACGCCGTCGGCGAGATGGCCGTTGGCGTCGAGGATGCCGCCGCCCATGGGCGGGGTCGCGTGGATGGTGGTGTAGCGGAAGTCCGCGGTGTCGGCGATGGTGAGGGTGTCGCGCCAGCCGAAGACATCGCGGTAGAAGACCAGGGACTCGTCGTAGGAGCGGGTGATCAGTTCGAACCAGGACGGGACGCCGATGTGGTCGGTCCATGTCCCGTCGGCGACGATGCCGACCGCTTCGAAGCCCGCGAAGGTGTCGGCTTGCCAGACGCCGACGCCGATGCCGCCGACATCGGCGATCACCGCCATCGCACCGAGATCGCCGACCGCCATCGGTTCGACGATGACATTGCCGCCCGCTCGACTCACCGTCGCCGTGGTCGCGAGGGCGTCGGGGGAGTTCAGGTAGACGGTCCAGCGGTCGGGATACGGGTCGCCGGGATCATCGTGACGACCCATCGCGCCTGCCACGGCTCGGCCGTCCTTGCGCAGGGTGGTGTAGCCGCCGAACTCCTCGCCGCCGCGTTCGGCGGTCCAGCCGAACAATTCGCCGTAGAAGGCGATCGCGCGATCGAGATCGGTGGTGTAGAGGTCGACCCAGGTGGGGTCACCGGGTTTCGGGCTGAACGACATGACTTCTCCTCGGCTGAAGGGGTAGCGCGACAGAGACGCTGGCATGTTCGTGCGTCGGCATCGATCATGACGCGCCGACCGCCGAAAAGTCATCGCCGACAACCATTGCACCCACGCGACCTGCGGAGGAAGATCGGGATCGCGAACTACGGCGCGCCGAATACGACACAGAGTAGGACCCGCGCGGAATGCTGCGACAGCACGGTTTACGATTCACTCCAACGCATGTCTGCTGCTGTCCGTCATGGAGGCGCGGCCGACGCTGCGAGTGACGTACAGGCATCTTCAGGAGGATCAGTGACTGCGGTAGAGCCCAGGCCAGTCCCTCAGTTGGAAGCGACTCGACCGTATCCGGCCCGGACCGGGCCGAAGGGCTCGTTCCTCTACAAGGCGGTCACCACCACCGACCCCAAGGTGCTCGGCACCATGTACTTGGTGACGGCGATCAGCTTCTTCATGATCGGCGGCCTCATGGCGCTGCTCATGCGTGGTGAGCTCGCGCGTCCGGGTCTGCAGTTCCTCTCGCCCGAACAGTTCAACCAGCTGTTCACCATGCACGGCACGATCATGCTGCTGTTCTACGCGACGGCGATCGTGTTCGGCTTCGCCAACATCGTCCTGCCGCTGCAGATCGGCGCCCCCGACGTCGCCTTCCCGCGACTGAACGCGTTCAGCTACTGGCTGTACCTGTTCGGCGCGTCCATGGCGACCGCCGGCTTCGTGACCCCCGGCGGCGCGGCGGACTTCGGCTGGACGGCCTACGTGCCGCTGACCGACATCCTGCACTCGCCCGGTGTCGGCACCGACCTGTGGATCCTGGGTCTGGCCGTGTCCGGCCTCGGCACCATCCTCGGTGGCGTCAACATGCTCACCACCGTTGTCTGCCTGCGCGCACCCGGTATGACCATGTTCCGCATGCCGATCTTCACCTGGAACATCGCGGTCACCTCCGTGCTGGTGCTGCTCGCGTTCCCGCTGCTCACCGCGGCGCTGTTCGGTCTGGCCTACGACCGCCACCTGGGCGGCCACATCTACGATCCGGCCACCGGCGGCATCCTGCTCTACCAGCACCTGTTCTGGTTCTTCGGCCACCCCGAGGTCTACATCATCGCGCTGCCGTTCTTCGGCATCGTCTCGGAGATCTTCCCGGTCTTCAGCCGTAAGCCGATCTTCGGCTACACCACGCTGGTCTACGCGACGCTGGGTATCGCGGCGCTGTCGATCGCGGTGTGGGCGCACCACATGTACGCCACCGGCGCGGTGCTGCTGCCGTACTTCTCCTTCATGACCTTCCTCATCGCGGTCCCGACCGGTGTGAAGTTCTTCAACTGGATCGGCACCATGTGGCGCGGTCAGCTGACGTTCGAGACACCGATGCTGTGGTCGATCGGCTTCCTGGTGACCTTCCTCTTCGGTGGTCTGTCGGGCGTCATCCTGGCCTCGCCGCCGCTGGACTTCCACGTCACCGACTCGTACTTCGTCGTCGCGCACTTCCACTACGTGCTCTTCGGCACCATCGTGTTCGCGACCTTCGCGGGTATCTACTTCTGGTTCCCGAAGATCACCGGTCGCATGATGGACGAGCGTCTGGGCAAGTGGCACTTCTGGACCACCTTCGTCGGCTTCCACACCACCTTCCTGGTCCAGCACTGGCTGGGCGCCGAGGGCATGCCGCGTCGCTACGCCGACTACCTGCCGTCCGACGGTTTCACCACGCTGAACACGATCTCCACGATCGGTGCGTTCATCCTGGGCTCGTCGATGCTGCCGTTCATCTGGAACGTCTTCAAGAGCTTCCGCTACGGCGAGGTCGTCACGGTCGACGATCCGTGGGGCTACGGCAACTCCCTCGAATGGGCCACCACCTGCCCGCCGCCGCGCCACAACTTCTACGAGCTGCCGCGGATCCGGTCCGAGCGCCCCGCGTTCGAGCTGCACTACCCGCACATGGTCGACCGGATGAAGGCCGAGGCGCACGTGGGCTGGGGCTCGGGTAAGCACAGCACGCACGTGTCCGAAGGCGCGCTCGCGAAGAAGTAGGACACCACCGAACGACAGGGTGTGCACCTGCTGGGTGACCAGCGGGTGCACACTCTTTTTGTGGGTAATCGAACGGAGCAGATCGACTTGGCCGACACCACAGTTCTCGTGACCGTCACCGGTCCCGACCGACCAGGCGTCACCTCGGTGCTGCTGGCGACGTTGTCCCGGCACCAGGTGAGCTTGCTGGACGTGGAGCAGGTGGTCATCAGGGGTCGCCTCACCCTCGGGGTGCTGGTGTCGTGCCCCAACGATCCCGAGGCGTTGCAGGACGAGCTCGAAGAGGCGATGAACACCGTCGGCATGCAGGTCGACGTGTCCGTGGACGCGCAGATCGGCAAGCCGCCGATGTCCACGCACGCGGTCGTGGTGCTCGGCGCCCCGGTCACCGCGAAGGCCTTCAGCGCGATCTCGCGTGAACTGGCCACCGGTGGCGCCAATATCGACTCCATCCGTGGCATCGCCGACTACCCGGTGACCGGGATGGAACTGATGGTCACCGCGACCGACACCAGCGACGAAGGCGACGCGCGGCTGCGCACCGCACTGGCCGAGGTGGCCGTCGCCGAACAGGTCGACATCGCGGTGGAACGCGCCGGGCTGGCCCGCCGGGCCAAGCGCCTGATCGTGTTCGACGTCGACTCCACCCTGATCACGGGTGAAGTGATCGAGATGCTGGCCGCGCACGCCGGCGTCGAAGATCAGGTCCGCGAGGTCACCGAGGCCGCGATGCGCGGCGAGCTCGACTTCGCCGAATCGCTGCGTCAGCGTGTGGCCACCCTCGAGGGTCTCGACGAATCGGTGATCGAGGAGGTCGCCGACCGGATCGAGCTCACCCCGGGCGCGCGCACCACGATTCGCACCCTGCGCAGGCTCGGCTTCCGCTGCGGTGTGGTCTCCGGTGGGTTCAGGCAGGTGATCGAGCCGCTCGCGCACGAGCTGGAACTCGATTTCGTGCAGGCCAACACCCTGGAGATCATCGACGGCAAGCTCACCGGGCGGGTCGTCGGCGAGATCGTCGACCGGGCGTTCAAGGCGACCGCGCTGCGCAAGTTCGCGGCCGAGGCGGGCGTGCCGATGGAGCAGACCGTCGCGGTCGGTGACGGCGCCAACGACATCGACATGCTCAACGCGGCCGGGCTCGGCGTGGCGTTCAATGCCAAGCCCGCGTTGCGCGAGGTGGCCGATACGGCGCTGTCGCATCCCTATCTGGACGCGGTGCTGTTCATCCTCGGCGTCACCCGCGACGAGGTGGAAGCGGCCGACGCGCGTGACGGTGGCGTACGACGGGTTCCACTGCTCGGCCGGTAGCGTCACGCGGAATCGCGACCGCACCGACGTAGAGTGACCGCACAGGCACGTCGTCACCGCTCGTCACCGGGAGGTTGTTGTGCGCAGGTCAGTTCTCGTCCTGGTCGCCCTGGCGGGTCTCGGCGGATTGACCGCCGGATGCGGTGGCGACGAGACCGAACCCTATGACGTCACCCTCCAGCCGACCGCCGTTCCGCAGTCCGCGGTCGAACCGCTGACGATCGAGCTGGCCGCCAACGGCAGCACGGTCGTGGCCACGGTGGGCCAGCGCCTGCTGGTGCGTCTGCCGCGTGATCCCGCGTCGACCGGCGAGTGGGGCATGGTCAACGCCGAGAAGGGCATCCTGATCGCCGACGGTGGGCCGACCAGTGAGGGCAACGCCACCGTGTGGCCGTTCCGGGCGATCGAGCGGGGCGTGACCTCGCTGCAGTTCACGTACGGGCCGGCCAGCGAACCGTCGATCGGCCCCGAGCCGACCTTTTTGGTGGATGTCCGGGTGATCTGAGCCGGGTGGCGCGAGACCGCCTCCGGCAAGGGCCCGAGAACCCGGTGAGGCCACGCGCCCGCGCGATTAGGCTGGCTGGCGGACTGGTGTCGATCGAACGGGTGTTGTGGCATGGGTAGTGGGTTGGAAACCGAGGAGCAGGCCGAGGCCCCGGTCCGTGACGAGGCGGCCGAATTCGCCGCTCGGCACGCGGAATTGGCGCAGGGTTACGGCGGCGGCGGCGATCCCGACGACCCGGCGATGGTGCAGGCGATGCAGATGGTGTTGCACATCCCCAAAGCCGACCCGCCCGCCCGCAGCGCACTGCTGGAAGCGGCCGCCGCCGCGGCGGTCGCGGTGTGCCTAGACCCACGTTCGGGGCCCGGCGGGGAGTGGGAGCCGCGGTACCTCGCGTGGAAGCGGTCGCGCATCAGGAAGGTCGCCCGGCGCGCGCGTGGTGCGCAGTGGGTGGCCGCGGGAGACGTCGACGGGGTGACCGTCGAGGTCGACGGCGCGCAGGCCCGTGCGTTCGTTCCCGGCCCGGTCGGGGAGATCGATCAGCGCATCCGCAAACTCCAGATCGGCGGTACCGATCTCGACCACGACGAACCGGGCCCGGCGGATCCGGCATCGCCGGTGCTGTGGGTGAACGCGGCGCTGGAGATGTCGGTGGGCAAGGCGGCCGCGCAGGTCGGGCACGCGAGCATGCTGCTGGCGGGTGCGTTGCCCGTGGCCGCGGCGGCCGCGTGGGCGGGCCGCGGGTTCCGCTGCACGGTGCGCGACGCCGACGAACAGCAGTGGGCGGGGTTGGTGGCCGAGGTGTCGGCGGGTCGTGCGGTGGCGGTGCGCGACGCCGGTTTCACCGAGGTGGCGCCCGGTTCGATGACGGTGATCGCGGTGCCGCCACGGGAGTGATCGCCTCGACACGCGCGACGCGAATCCGACAGTTGGGTTGCGGTTTTCGCGACTCGCCGCGATAACCCGGTGTGGCGGCAGCGCCTCGCGGGTATACGTAACCGACAGCCGTGCACGTCGAGGTACAGGGAGGTTCCGCGATGTTGACGATAATTGTGGTGATCCTGATCGTGTGGGCCGTGCTGTCGGTGCCGGTTTCCTTCGTCGCCGCGCGGATGTTGCGCAGCGAAGTTCGCAGCACGGGTGATCCGTCGACGACCAGGATCGACGAATCTCGCACGGGCCGGTCGCTGCGCTGAGAGCCCGCGTGGGCCAAGATGGAGCGCGTGTCGCAACCCGATCCCGATCTGCTCATCGACTTCTCCGACGTGACCATCCGTCGCTCGGGCCGAACCCTGGTCGGCCCGGTCTCCTGGCAAGTAGAGCTCGACGAACGCTGGGTGGTGCTCGGCCCGAACGGCGCGGGCAAGACCTCGCTGCTGAGAATGGCCGCCGCCGAACTCCATCCGACCTCCGGTAACGCGAATCTGCTGGGGGAGACGCTCGGTCGCGTCGACGTCAGCGAATTGCGGCCACGTATCGGACTCTCCTCGGCGGCGGTGGCCAGCCGCATCCCGGTGGACGAGAAGGTCAGTGACCTGGTGGTCTCGGCCGGCTACGCGGTGCTCGGCCGCTGGCGCGAACGCTACGAGGACATCGACACCGAACGCGCCGTCGACATGCTGGAAACCCTCGGTGCCGAACACCTTTCCGATCGCACCTACGGCACCCTGTCCGAAGGCGAACGCAAGCGGGTGCTCATCGCGCGGGCCCTGATGACCGATCCGGAACTGCTGCTGCTCGACGAACCGGCCGCGGGCCTCGACCTGGGCGGGCGTGAGGAGCTCGTCGAGCGTCTCGGCGATCTCGCCGCCGACCCCGACGCGCCCGCGATGGTGCTGGTGACCCATCACGTCGAGGAGATCCCGCCCGGTTTCACCCACGCGCTGCTCCTCAAGGAGGGTGAGGTGGTCGGCCAAGGTCTGCTGGGCGATGTCCTCACCGCCGAGAATCTGAGCAACGCCTTCAGCCAGTCGATCGCGCTCGACCGGGTCGACGGACGGTGGTTCGCGCGGCGGGCTCGTCGTTCGGGCGGGCATCGGCGCCGCAACTGAGCGTTGGCTCGTCGAACTGACCCGTGGGCGCCGATGTCGCGCACCGACGGCCGGGCTGACCTGGCGGACGTCCGGTCGTCGGGAATCCCCTCTCACGGCTGACCAAGCGGGCGTTAGGGTGCTGAAAGGGCTGCGCTCGAAGGAGGCAGCCGGTCCGGTCGGCAGATCGGTGTTCGCCGGGCGTGCGGTTCGGTGGTGGAGAGGAACGATATGAGTGAGTCCGGGGTCTCCGTTCGGGACGCGTCGACCGTGATGCTGGTGCGTGACGGTGCGGCGGGTATCGAGGTGTTCCTGCAGCGTCGGGTCAAAGGGATGGCGTTCGCGGCGGGGGTGACGGTGTTCCCCGGCGGTGGCGTCGACGCTGCCGACGGCACGGCCGATATCGCCTGGACGGGCCCCGAACCCGCGTGGTGGGCAGAGCGTTTCGCCACCGACGAACAGACCGCGCAGGCGCTCGTCGCCGCTGCCGTGCGGGAGACGTTCGAGGAATGCGGCGTGCTGCTGGCCGGACCGACCGAGGATTCCGTCGTCGACGACTCGGCACGCTATCGCGAGGCGCGCGGCAAGCTCGAGCGCCGCGAATTGTCGCTCGCCGATTTCCTCGCGGCCGAGGGCTTGGTGTTGCGCGCCGATCTGCTCCGGCCGTGGTCGAACTGGATCACACCGGAGGTCGAACCCCGCCGCTACGACACCCGTTTCTTCGTCGCGGTGCTCCCGCAGGGCCAGATCGCCGACGGCGCCACCTCCGAGGCCTCCCAGGTGGCCTGGCGGACACCGCAGGACGCCCTGGCGAGCTGGCGGGCCGGCGAACACGTGCTGATGCCACCGACGTGGTCGCAGCTCGACGCCCTGTGCGGGTTCGCCGACACCGAGGCCGCGTTGGCCGCCGACCGCGTCATCGAGCCGATCATGCCGAAGTACTCGCCCGGGGCGGCCGGGCGTCCGCTGTCGGACTTCCCCGACAACGAACGGTATTTCGACGAGCTGCCGCAATTGGGTGCACTCGGCGGCCGGTAGGTTGCTCCCATGGCCGAATTCGTGACCCTCGAGCTGCCCGCCGAGCCGACCACCCGTGGCGTCGCGCTGTTGCGCATCGATCGTCCGCCGCTGAACCTCGTCGACGTCCAGCTGGCCCGTGAGGTGGCGGCCGCTGCGGCCACGGTGGCCGAGCACCCCGGGGTCTCGGCCCTGATCGTCTACGGCGACGAGCGGGTGTTCAGCGCGGGCGACGAGATGGCGGAGCTGGCCGAGCTCGACGCCGGACAGGCCGCCGCCATGGCTGCCGATCTGCAGGCCGCGCTCGGCTGCCTCACGCGGGTGCCGCAGCCGACGGTCGCCGCGATCACCGGCTACTGCCTCGGCGCGGGCCTCGAACTCGCGCTGGGCGCCGACCACCGGATCGTCGGCGACAACGTGAAACTCGGTCTGCCGCAGATCAAAGCGGGCCTGATCCCCCTCTCCGGCATCCGACGGCTCTCGCTGCTCATCGGCGCGAGCCGGGCCAAGGATCTCGTCTACACCGGTCGTTTCGTCGGCGCCGAGGAAGCCGAGAAGCTCGGCCTGGTCGACGAGGTCGTCGCGCCCGACGATGTCCTCACCGCGGCGCGCGCGTGGGCCGCTCAGTTCGTCACCGCCGCCCCCCGCGCCCTCGCCGCGGCGAAGGCGGTTTTCGAGGCCGGACCGCACGGCCATTCCACCGCCGTCACCGAATGGTCGGCGCTCTTCGACACCGACGACGCCCGCACCGGCACCCGTACCTTCGCCGCGGAAGGCCCGAACGCCGCCACCTTCATCGGTCGCTAGCAACGCGGTCGGAACCTGGGTTAACTTCGTGTGGGCCGGTTTCGCGAGAACCCGGGTAACCTTCCAGCCATCCCGTGTTGGGGCGGTGCGAACCGCCTGTTCGGTCCGGTGGCGGCTCGCGCTCGCGGGAACCCGGCGCCCGGTCCTGTGTGCCGGAAAGGGCAGTCTCTTGTCCCAGCAGCGGCGTGCCCGGGCGCACATATTAGGCTGGCCTGCATGACGGTCCATCCCGACGACCCGGCGCCGAACCCCCACGCCACCGCGGCCCAGGTCGAAGCAGCGCGCAAAGACACCAAACTCGCCCAGGTCCTGTACCACGACTGGGAAGCGGAGACCTACGACGACAAGTGGTCGATCTCCTATGACGAACGCTGTATCGCGTATGCGCGCGGCCGGTTCGACCTCGCCGTTGGCCCCGCTCCGCTGCCGTACGAGCGTGCGCTCGAGCTGGGCTGTGGCACCGGGTTCTTCCTGCTCAACCTGATGCAGGGTGGTGTCGCCAAGTCCGGTTCGGTCACCGACCTCTCGCCCGGCATGGTGAAGGTCGCGCTGCGCAACGCCGAGCACCTCGGCCTCGATGTCGACGGTCGCGTCGCCGACGCCGAGACCATCCCGTACGACGACGACACCTTCGACCTGGTCTGCGGCCACGCCGTGCTGCACCACATCCCCGACGTGGAACTGGCGCTCAAGGAGTGCCTGCGCGTGCTCAAGCCGGGCGGGCGCTTCGTGTTCGCCGGTGAGCCCACCACCATCGGCAACATCTACGCCCGTCGCCTCGGCCAGGCCACCTGGAAGGTGACCACCGAGATCACCAAGCTGCCGTTCCTGTCGGGCTGGCGACGTCCGCAGACCGAGCTGGACGAGTCGTCCCGCGCCGCCGCTCTCGAGGCCGTTGTCGACCTGCACACCTTCGACCCGAGCGATCTCGAGAAGATGGCGAAGTCGGCCGGTGCCGTCGACGTGAAGGCCACCACCGAGGAACTCGCCGCCGCCCTGTGGGGCTGGCCGGTGCGCACCTTCGAGGCCGCCGTGCCCGACGAGAAGCTGACCATGCCGTACCGCCTGGCGCAGTACCGCGCGTGGCTGGGCCTGAGCTGGCTGGACGAGAACGTGCTGCGCAAGGTCGTGCCGCGCGAGTTCTTCTACAACGCGATGATCACCGGCGTGAAGCCGGGCGCGGCGCAGAAGTAGGTGGGCTATCGCTTCGGCCGCGACGATGTCGCCTATCTCGGCAGCGCGGCAGGCCGTGCCGCGCTCGCCGAGGTCGACCGGCTGGAGCTGACGACCGCGACGCACCTGCGCGATATCGAGCAGGTGCGTCGTTCACACGGTGCACTCGCGCCCGCCTTGATCGAGACGGTGCGGTTGCGCCGTAAGGCCGTGGTGAAGCTGCCCACGGCGGGGGAGTGGCTGTTCACCGACGACGCGCTGCAACAGGCGACGCCGGCGCTCGTCGCCCGGCATCGGGCGACCCGCCTGGCCGGTCGCGCGGTGCACGACGTGACCTGCTCGATCGGCGCGGAACTGTCCGAGTTGGCCGCGGTCTGTCCGGCGGTGATCGGTAGCGATCTCGACGATGTCCGCTTGGCCATGGCCGCCCACAATCTCGGGGTGGGGCCGGTGGATCGCGGCCCGGTGCCCAGCTCGGATGCCGCCCCGTCAGCGGCTGCTAGCCGAAATATTGTGTTGGCCAAGGCTGATGCTCTCGCGCCGACCACGCGCGACACCGTGATCATCGCCGATCCGGCTCGTCGAGCCGACGGCCGTCGCACCTACGATCCCGCGAAACTCCAACCCCCGCTGCCGGATCTGCTCGCCGCCTACGCGGGCCGCGATATCGCCGTGAAGTCCGCTCCCGGCCTGGATTTCGACCGCCTAGGTTGGGACGGCGAGGTGGAGATCGTCTCCCTCGACGGCGCAGTGCGCGAAGCCTGCCTCTGGTCGCCCGGTCTCACCGAGCCCGGCGTCACCCGCCGCGCCACCGTCCTGAACTCCCACGGCGGCGCGACAACTCTCACCGACGCCGCCCCCGACGACATCCCCGACCGCGCCCCCGGCGACTGGATCATCGACCCCGACGGGGCCGTCGTCCGCGCGGGCCTGGTTCGCCACTACGCCGCGCAACACGGCCTCTGGCAACTGGACCCACAGATCGCCTACCTCACCGGCGACACGGTCCCCACGGGCATGCGTGGCTTCCGCATCGAGGACCGCTTCGAACTGCGCGAGAAGACCCTCCGCCAGGAGCTGGCTCGCCGTGACTGCGGATCCCTGGAAATCCTCATCCGCGGCGTCGACATCGACCCCGACGCCCTCCGCAAGAAACTCAAGCAGCGGGGCTCGACGCCCTACACCCTGGTGATCACCCGCATCGGCCGCGCGGGCGTCGTCTTCCTCTGCCGAGCGGTCGCTCCCACCCGCTGACTACTCAGCTACGGGCACCCGCAGGGGGCACCGGGTCAGGCTTCCATCTTCTTCACCACACGCTGCACCGTGAGCCAGGTGCGGGTGGTGATGTCCTTGCCGTAAGTCTTCTCCAGGCGGGCCATGAAGTCGGGGGTTGTGCCGGTGCTGTTGTCGATGACGGTGAGGAAGGCGCGGGTCTTGCGGTCGTAGCCGATGACGCGGGTGAGGGGGTCGTCGTCGAAGGCAGTGGTCTCGGCTTCGCGCATCTTCGTCTTGAAGAAGGTGACGGTGAGATAGGAGCCGCGTTCGTGGGGGAGACCTTCGAAGGGGTCGCGGTCGAGGAGCGCGCGCAGTTCGGGATGGCTGCGGATGATGGTGCCGCCGGGGATGCCGAGTTCGGCGTTGAGCGCCTGCTGGATGCGATCTTCCAGGTCGGCGGGGTCGTCCGCGGTGCGGAAGACGACATTGCCGCTGGTCAGTACCGAGGCGACCTTCTCGAAGCCGAGCCCTTCGAACACCCCGCGCAACTTCTCGTTGCGCATGTTCGGGTTGGTCGGCATGATCCCCCGCAGCAGCGCCGCATAGCTCTCCACGCCGCTGACCGTACCGACCCCCACCGACAGAAACCATCGCATCCGGCGGCCGTGTCAGCGGGATTCGGCCGATTCGCGCGAACCGGCCGAATCGCACCGGAGTCAGGCCTGAGCGGCGGCGTTCTTCTTGCGCTCGATGTCGGCCAGCGCCGCCATGTAGGCCTCGCGCTCCTCGGCGCTGGCATCCCAGGCGACCTTGCGGTTCTTCACGACCTTGGCGGGAGCGCCGACCGCGATGCTGTAGTCGGGGACATCCCCCCGCACCACCGCGTGCGCGCCCAGCACGCAACCGCGGCCGACCCGGGTGTCGCGCAGGACGGTCACCTTCGCCGCGATCCACGTGTCGGGGCCGATCCGCACGGGGCTCTTCACGATGCCCTGATCCTTGATGGGCATGTTGATGTCGTCCATGCGGTGGTCGAAGTCGCAGATGTAGCACCAGTCGGCGACCAGGGTCGACTCGCCGATCTCGATGTCGAGGTAGGTGTTGACGACGTTGTCCTTGCCGAACACCACCTTGTCGCCGATGCGCAGCGAGCCCTCGTGGCAGCGCAGGGCGTTGCCGTCGCCGATGTGCACCCAGCGGCCGATCTCCATGCGCGCGAGTTCCGGGGTCGCGTGGATCTCCACATTGCGGCCGAGGAACACCATTCCGCGCAGCACGATATGCGGGTTGGCCAGGCGGAACTTGGCCAGCCGGTAGTACCGCACCAGGTACCAGGGGGTGTAGGCGCGGTTGGCGAGCACCCAGCGCAGCGAATCCCTGGTCAGAAATCGGGCCTGCTGCGGATCGCGGCGGCGTGATCCACGCCAGCGCGCGCTCAGCGGCGCGCCCCACATGCTCGTCACGAACTACTCTCCCGTCATGATCGCACCGGGCGTGCCCCGGGGATTCGGTCGTCGGGTACACAGAGTACTTTCGCAGGGCACACTTACCGTGCCATACCCCGATTACCCAGGGAGATCAGCAGGTGCGAACTCGGACTCGCGTCGTTGCCTCGCTCGCTGCCGCCGGTGTGGTGGCGCTGGCCGGGTGCGGTACGGATGTGGACGACATCACGGTCGGCGCCGGAAAAGGCTGGCCAGCAACGCATCACGATGGCAGCAACGCGAGCGGCAGCCCGGTGCCGGGTGCGAACTCGATGTCGCTGAGCTGGTCACGTCCGGTGGGCGGCCCGATCGCCCAGCCGTTGACGATCGGCGCCGAGGGTCAGATGTTCGTCACCACGAGCACCGGCAACTGTGCGATCTTCTCCTTCCAGATGCTCACCGGCCGCAAACGCTTCTGCAACCCGCTCGGCCCGTCGACGATCGAAGCGCCGACCGTGCTCGATGGGGTCAGCAATGTGTACGTCGGTGACGACGGCGCGGTGAATTCGTTCAACTACCTCGGTCAGCCGCGGTGGCGCACCCCGGTGGCGGGCGTGCCGGTGGCGATCCAGTTCACCGGCGACGGCAACGTGCTGACGGTGACGCAGTCCGGTCAGGTCGACGTACTGAGCCGTCAGACCGGCGGCCGGGTGGTGCCGACCCTGCAGTTGCTCGGTGAACCCGACTTCCTGAAGTACCCGGGTCTCACCCGTCCCGCCTCCGGCGACGGACTCGACGACTGCCGGACCGGTGGTCCCCGCTGCGCCGTCGCCAACACCACCGCCGTCGACCCGTCGACGGGCCGCTTCTTCGTCACCGTCTGGGAGCCGGGTAAGCAGGCCGCCGCCCTGCGCGCGCTGCGCTACGCCGACGGCGCCGTGACCCAGGAGTGGAACGCCGAGGTCCTCACCGGCGGCAGCGCGACCAGCCCCTCCCTCTCCGCCGACGGCGACACCGTCTACATCGGCGACAACAGCAAGCGCCTGATCGCCCTGAACACCACCGACGGCGCCACCCGCTGGACCCAGCCGTTGCCGTGGGCGCCCCAGGGCGGCATCTCCGTGGCAGGCGACCTGATCATCCCGGCGGGCGACGACGGCTACCTGACCGCGCTGCGCGACCACGACGACAAGGCCGAGATCGTCTGGGAACGCAAGGATCTCGCCCTGCGTGGCACCCCGGCGCACACCGCGGGCGATATCGGCTACACCGTCGCCGCCATCGGCGCGGGCCTGAGTCTCATCACCTTCGACACCACCACCGGCAACACCATCGACTCCGACCCCTTGCCGGCCGCCACCGGCACCACCACCGGCACGTCCATCGGTCCGGAAGGCGAAGTCGTCGTCGCCACCCGCCTCGGCGAGATCTTCGCCTTCACGCCGGACGCCTGAGTACGGCCGAGGTGCGCCGCAATCGGCTCAGTACGGGTTGGCTCGGTCCAGCCAGCGTGCGTCGAGTTCTGTCGCGCGCTGCCTGATGAAGGAGATGCGCGCCGGATCGCCGTCGGCGGTGTAGCGCTGGTCCGGGTTCGCGGCGAGCCAGTCCAGCCAATAGGCCGAATCGAACGGGACCGCACCCCGGCCCGATCGAATGCGCGGCACCCCGCCGGGGTCGATCGCGGCGTAGGGGGCGGGGGCGGGGTTGGAACCCACCAGCATCACGGCGTCGAAGCGGTAGGACGTGCCGTCCCAGTTGCCCGCCGTGGCCAGCGCGTGATCGCGGGGATAGACGCCGAGCGGTAGTGCCATGGTGCGCACGGTGACTCCGGGCGCCGCCGTGGTCACCGCGCGCACGTTCTGTACCAGTTCGCGTTGCACGCCGTCGGCGTCGAGGTTCGCGAGGTTGGCGTGATCGGCTGTGTGCGCTCCTATTTCGTGGCCGTTCGATACGAGCCACTGCAGCGCGCGCGGGTCCGCGCCGAACGGCTCGTTGTTCACGTAGAAGGTGGCCACCGGCCGGAAGTCGGGGTAGCGGGCACCGAACTCGGCGAGAATGCCCGCGGCACTGTCCGGTGCCACCGCGCCGGTGTCGGTGAAGCCGAGTTGGCTGCCGGTGGAATCGTCGAAGGTGAGTACCACCGGGTGGGTGCCGGCGGGGAGGTCGAGGTCGCCGGAGATGTATTGCGCGGCGGTCACCGGGCGATAGTCCTCGCGGTACAGCCGTTCCAGTTCGTCCCGGAATTCCGCCGGGGTCTGGTCGTATTCGCCTGCCGGATTCGGGGTGATCTGGTGATACATCAGGACCGGGACGAATCCCAGTTCGTTGGCGGCGATTTCGGCGGGGTTCGGCGGTGCCGGTTTCACCGTCGTCACCGATGGCGTCGTGTGCGCCGGGACCGCTTCATTGTTCACTGCGGTACAGCCCGTGAGTGCGGCCGCCAGCGCTGCCGCCGACACGAGCCGAAACATTGTGTTCGAACCGCCCATCATCAATGCGATATTACGCCGCGGCGACGGATTACAGTCGATCTATCGATACCGAGTACGCCGCGTCGGAACTGCGAAATAGTTGGCGTGTCAATGGTTTTGGAAGGCGGTGTTGACGGTGGAATGGCAGCTCCGATCGGCCGATCGACGGCGATGGATGGCCCCCGTTATCGGTATTGCCCTCGCGTCGCTGGTCATCTCCCTGGTGGCCGGATTCGCGCTGAGTAGATCCGCGGCATCGCCGGTCGCCGACACCGTGCCGCCGACGCTGCGGATGACACCGACCGATCCGGTGAGCTCCTATCGCGCGCCGGTCGTGGTGCGCGGCACCGCCGTCGACGCGGCTCGGGTGTCCATCGGACCCGATTCGGTGGTCCCCGCCGCGGACGGGACATTCGAACTCTCGGTGCGATGGGCCCCCGCCTTCGAGGTCGTCGCGACGGACGCCGACGGCAATCAGACCAGCAGCACCGCGGTCACGTCGAGCACGCTGCCGAGAATGCGCGCGGTGCACGTCACCGCGCACGCCTGGTCGCACGAGGGACTGCGCGAAGCTGTCCTCGATCTGGCCCGCGAAGGCCGTATCGATACCGTGCAGCTCGACATCAAAGACGAGGACGGCGTGATCGGCTACGCCTCCCAGGTGCCGCTGGCCCTCGAATCCGGTGCCGCCGAGGCGATCTACGATGCCCCGGCCGCGCTCCGGCAATTGCACGACATGGGCCTGCAGGTAGTCGGCCGCATCGTCGCGTTCCGCGATCCGACTCTCGCGGGCTGGGCCTGGCACAACGGGCGGCCCGACTGGGTGGTCCAGAATCCGTCCGGGCAACCCTATTCCAGCCATTACGGCCCGATCGCCTTCACCAATTTCGCCAACCCCGACGTTCGTGGATACAACATCGCTCTCGCGGTAGAGGCAGCGCAACTCGGCTTCGACGGCATCATGTACGACTACGTCCGCCGCCCCGACGGCAGCCTGAACAGCATGCGTTTCGCCGGCCTCACCGACACCCCCGCCGCCGCGGTGGCGGGCTTCCTCGCCGAGAGCCGCTACCCCGTGCACGTCGCTGGTGCACACCTGAGCGCCGCGGTCTACGGAATCGCCTCCACCCGCCCGGACGAGATCGCCCAGGACATCCCGCTCATCGCTCGCAGCGTCGACTTCGTCGCGCCCATGATCTACCCGTCGCACTGGGGCCCCGGCGAATACGGCGTCGCGAACCCCAACGCCCAGCCCTACGACATCATTTTCCGCTCACTGCAAGACTTCAAGGCGGCCACGGCGGGCACCGGCGCGAAAGTGGCCCCGTGGCTCCAGGACTTCAGCCTCGGCGTCACCTACGGCGACGCCGAACTCCGCGCCCAGATCGACGCCACCCGAGACGCGGGCATCGACAGCTTCTTCCTCTGGAACGCCGCCACCCGCTACCACGGCGGCGGCCTCCAACCGGCCTGAAGCGGAACCGGTTTCGGAGCGAACGGCCTCGCCCCACGCAGCGCCGATCACTGCACCCAGGCGAGCGCAGCACTCTCGTTGGCCAGTGCGAACACCCGTACCTGCGCCGGAATCAGAAACCCGAACAGGTGCACGGCCTCGCCCAGCATCCGGTGATCGGTGACCAACGCGATCCGCCCCAACGCGTCCCGTGGCACCTTCACCAACTCCAGATCCTTCGCCATCGCCCCCAGCGAATACCCGTCGAAGTCCTCGCCGAGCACATACACCAGGTTGACCGGCTCCTCCCGCTCGACGGCTTTCCTGATCGCCGGATCGAGCACTTCCGAATAGTCGTCGGCGGTCACCGTCCCACTGGCCCGGAACCCGATGGTCGCCACGGGCAGATCAGGAATCGGCTGCAAAGGCATCGGCTCTCCTCGACTCGAAGGCAATGGTCCAGACCCCGCGACCCTAGATCGAACCCATCGCTTCGACTTCACCCGTGACGGATGAACCGCGCAGCGTTGTAGGTCACTTCTTGCCCTCGAATGTTAGGTACATTACTGTACCTAACAGATAGAGACGTCAGTGTTTCTATCTTGAGCTGCTGTCCAACGAAGGGCTGGTCGGGATTCGATGAGGTTGTTCTCCAGGAGATGGTCGGCCGGGGCGGTAGTGTCCGTGATCGCGATCGCCGCCTCGGGGCTGGCGGTTCCCGCTGTGCAAGCGCAGCCGGATGGCGGCGCGCGAGGCGCGGCATGGACCGCTACCGCGGATTCACCACCGCTGTATCCAGGCATCCATATCGACTGGGATGTACCGATCACGATGAGTGACGGAACAGTGATCAAAGCGAATGTCTACCGTCCGATGGACGCTGCGGGACGCATCGTGGAGACGCCGACACCGACCATCGTCAACATGACGCCCTACACGAAATTGGCGTCGATGCTGGCCACCTCGGCCCTGTCGATCCCCGTGCTGTTCGACTTGTTCACCGATGTGATGAATCGGTTCGATCTGTTCAACCTGACCGGAACGCCGTTCTCGGGGATCGGTGAGCTGATCGGCGTGAGCTCCGGTGGGGCAGCGCGATTGTTCTCGGCCGATGACAAGTTGATCAAGAGTGGCTACACCTACGTGGTGGCCGATATCCGCGGTACCGGGTTCTCCCAGGGTTCGTGGGACATGTTCAGCGAGCGGGAGACGCAGGACACCGCGGAGATGATCGACTGGGCCGCGAATCAGCCGTGGTCGGACGGCAATGTCGGGATGAGCGGTATCTCGCACTCGGGCATCGTCCAACTCCAGGTCGCCCAGCAGAATCCGGCCGCGCTGAAGGCGATTTTCCCGCTCGTCGGCGCCAGCGACATACTCCGCTCGTACGCTCTACCCGGCGGTGCGGTGAACCCGTTGTTCACCCCGGCTTGGCTCCTGGCGATCACCACCACGAAGTGGATGCCAGATCTGGCATCGATCTTCAGCGGCCGATTCGACTGGCAGTGGCTCGAGGATCGCGCCTCGAGTCCGATCGTCTGGCTGGATACGTTGATCCAAGCGATCTTCGTGTTCTCAGCGGATCAGATACCGCCGAACCTGGCCGAGCACCTGGCGCCGACCAGCGATCTGCGGACCGGACTCGAGCGGCCGGCCGATCAGATCAAGGTTCCGACCTTCATCGTCGGTGGATATCAGGACTTGTTCGCTCAGTCACAGATGAAGACCTATGAGCAGATCCCCCTGCCGCCGGGACAGAAACAGATCCTGATGAATGACGGCTACCACACGACGGTCGGTTCGGGTGCCGGTCGTCCGGGTGGGCCGCCCCGACTGGATGTGTTGCAGCGGGCCTGGTTCGACAAGTGGCTCAAGGGCATCGATAACGGCATCGAACAGTTCGGACCGGCCACGCTGTTCCAGCAGGGTGGCGGTTGGACTACCGGTGACTACCCGCGGCCCGGCATGACTCACACCCGCCAGTACCTGTCCCCGGCGCCCAGCGGGACGACCGGTGTCGTCGCTCACGATGGCTCCCTGAGTTCCGACATTCCGGCGGAGGCGGTCGACCTCACTGTTGCTCCAGGCCTGTCCACTCTGTGTTCGCGCGATGCGGCACAGGCGACCGCCGGCGTGCTGTCGATCATCGACGGGTGCGCGAAGGACTCGCGCATCGCCGAAGTCGCTGCGTTGACCTTCACCGGTAAGGCAGTCGACGCACCGACTGTGATCTCGGGGCCGGTGGCGGTGCACCTGAACACCGTCCACGATGTCACCGACGGATATTGGAGTGTCACCCTCAACGATGTTGCTCCCGACGGAAATTCGAATGTGCTGTCTTCCGGCCAGCTGATGGCATCGTTGCGGGCGGTCGATGACAGTCGCAGCCGCAAATCGGCCAATGGTGACTACACCGAGCCGTACCAGTTCCTGGATCTCGAGACGCGGCAACGAACCGTCCCAGGTCAGGCGACCACACTCGATATCGGCTTGACCGGCGTGCACGCGGTCTTGCAACCGGGGCACCGGGTGCGGGTCGACGTCTATGCCTCGAACCTGCCCAAGGGCTTTCCGCTGCCGGCTCTGTTGATCGAAACGCAGCTTCGCCCACAGCATCTAGTGCTCGACCCCAACGCGCCGAGTTGGGTCAACGTGCCGCTGAGTAGGCCGATCTGACAACCGACTGACCGGGGCAGTCCGGGTGGGCGACCTGCCCGCCCACCCGGGCTCGGGTTTTCGCACTCCTGAGAGGCAACTCGGAGGAGGCAGTGGCACCGCCGTGCGCCGAAACGGTGGAGCCCGCACATATGGCACGATCGACAGGTGGGCTCGATACCGTCACATTCATCGCTTGCGCAACAGCGGCTACGGCCGGGCCCCAGCGCGTTGACCCGTGAGGAAGTGCTTGCCTCGCAGCGCGGACGACTCGGCTGGGCGGCTTTGAACGTCGTCGCGAAAAAGGGGTACCAGCAGACAACGGTCAGCGACATCGTCAAACGAGCCGAAGTCTCGCGCCGCACCTTCTACGAACTGTTCGCCGGTAAAGAAGACTGCTACGTCGCGGCCTTCGAGTTCACCGTCGAGGTCGTGCAGAACATGCTCAACTCGGCGCTACAGCCGTACACCGACCTCGACTGGACAATTCTCGTCCAGAAATCACTGCAGGAATACCTTGCGATCCTTGCCGGCGAACCCGACCTCGCCCGCGCCCTGCACGTGGAAGCTCTCGCCGTGGGCCCCGCCCTCACTGTGCATCGCGCAGGGATGAAAAAGGTCTTCGTCGACCGGATGCGCCGCGTGCACGGCATCGGCGTCGCACAGGGCGAACTTTCCGGCAACCCGCGCGAAGGAGTGCTGGACCTGCTCATCGGCGGTATCGACGATCGGATCAGAGACTGCATCGACACCACCGGACCACAAGGACTCCCTGGTATCGCCCCCGACTTGATCATCGCGGCTGTCGCACTGATCCGAGCAAGCGCCGAGCCGACACTCTGACTACAGGTCGCGCGAGATCGGCCTTACTTCGGATCGCGTTCCGGCAGGGGTCTTTCCACGATATCCGGGCGGCCGAGGGAGGTGCGGACTCGGCGTTTGGCGGCCGTGTAGACCTGGGCGGTTTCGGCGGCTACTACGTCCCAGGCGAAGTCGGCGGTGAGGCGTTCGCGGGCGGTGTGGGCGCGGGCCTGGGCAGTGGACGGGTCGTCGAGGACGGCGCGGGTGGCGTCTACCAGGCCGTCGATGTCGGCGGGGGCGAAGGACGCGCCGGTGACGCCGTCGATCACCGCTTCGCCCAAACCGCCTGCGGTGGAGGCGATCAGGGGGACGCCCGCGGCGGCGGCCTCGAGGGCGACGATGCCGAAGGGTTCGTAGCGGCTCGGCAGGACGATGGCGTCGGCGCCGTGCAGCCAGCCGAGGAGTTCGTCGTGGCCGAGGCTGCCGACGAAGTGGACGGCGCGGGCGACGCGGTGCACGCGGGCGCGTTCACGCAGCCACTCGAACTGGGTGCCGACACCGGCGACGGTGAGCGTGGTGCCGGGGTGGGCCCGGCGGATGCGGGGCAGGGCGGCGATCGCGTCCTGCACGCCCTTCTCGTATTCGAGGCGGCCGACATAGAGCAGGCGCGGCGGGCCGGAGCGCGGCGCGCGGGAACGGAAGGTCCACGAACCGACGTCGATGCCGTTGCGGATCACCGTGATCGGGGCGAGCTCGGGTCCGTAGAGCCGTTCGACTTCGTCCTGCATGGAGGTCGAGCAGGTGATGAGCTGATCGGATTCGTTGGCCAGCCACCACTCCACCGAGTGGACCTGCTTGTTGACCCGGCCCGACACCCAGCCGCTGTGGCGCCCGGCCTCGGTGGCGTGGATCGTCGACACGAGCGGAACGTCGTAGTACTCGGCGAGCGCGATGGACGGATGCGCGACGAGCCAGTCGTGCGCATGCACCACATCGGGCGTCCAGCCCTCGCCGACGCCCGGCTTGCCGAGCGCCACCCCGGCACGCACCATCGCGTGTCCCATGGCCAGCGTCCAGGCGAGCATGTCCTCGCCGAAGTCGAAGCACGGCGGGTCCTCGGCCACCGCGACGACGAGCACGCCGTCGGCGATGTAGGAGTGGGTGGGGTGGGTGACCGAGTCGGTTCCCGTCGGCCGGCGTGCCAGGACGACGACCTCGTGACCGGCCGCGGCCAGCTCGACGGCCAGGTGATGCACATGCCGACCGAGCCCACCGACCACGACCGGCGGGTACTCCCACGACACCATCAAAATCTTCATGCGGATCCTTCAACAGCGGCCGACGGGACAGCGGTCGGCAACCGCCGCGCGTCCAGACCAGGGAAGAATCCGTCGGCCATCGCCCATCCTGCCGCGAGACGGGTCGCTTTGGCGAACTGACCGGCGCCGATCGCCTCGGCGAGCTCGCGGACGGCGTGCGCGTGTTCGTGCGCCCGATCGCGGGCGTACCCGGCGGCGGAGTCCTTGCTGACCATGAACGCCCAGTCGCTGGAGACGGTGAGAATCGCCTCACGCAGCAACTGATCGGCGACCGGGTCGCGCAGGGATCCGTCGCGGCGCACCTTGTCGAGGGTGTCCAAGGCCAGTCGGACGATGTCGGCGTTGAGCTCGACGAGGTCGGCGACCTGGTCGCCCGCCCAGACCCGCCAGTCCTTGCCCGAACCCCACGAGGAGTCGTTGAGCTGCACAGGTTCGCCGACGAAGCCGTTCTCGCGGGCATCGGCGAGGGTGCCGACGTTCACGCCCGCTTCGGGCAGCGCGCGCAGCACCTGCTCGAGCCACTGCGGGCCCTCGTGCCACCAGTGTCCGAACAGTTCGGTGTCGAACGCGGCCACCACGAGGGCGGGCCTGCCGATCCGCGCGGACTCCTCGATCAGCCGGGCGCGGACGGTCTCGACGAAGTCGGCGACGTCGCGGGTGACCGCTTCGGCCGCCAGTTCGGGATCGTAAGGGGCCTTGTCAGGACCGTCGACGGTCTTGCCGGTGACGCGCGAGGGTTTGAGCCCGGTCGCGTGGTCGTAGTGGTGGAAATCGCGGTAGGCGCTCTGGCCGGGGTAGCCCTGTTTCGGCGACCAGACCCGGTAACTCACGGCCAGGTCGCGTCCGAAGGCGACGACCTCGGAATCGCGGACCGGCCTGCCGAGCGAGGTGTCGCCGCGCAGCGACGGGCCGTCGACCATGAAGTGGGTGATGCCCGCGGCGTCGTAGCCCCGTTCCATCCCGGGGGTGTAGCCGCATTCAGGTGCCCAGATGCCGGTCGGCGTGGTGCCCCAGCGCAGGTGCGCGTCGGCCAGGCCCTCGGTGAGCTGGAACTGGCGCAGGCGTGGATCGAGCAGCGGCTGGAACGGGTGCGCGAGAGGTCCGCCGAGCAGTTCGATCGCGTCGGCGTCGATCAGCGACCGCCAGACCGGCGAACCGCCGTGCTGCCAGTTCTGTTCGAAATCGGCCAGTGCCGTCGCGGCGAGCCGATGTTCGTGACGGCCCAGCGCCACATTTCCCGACATCGACGCCTCGTCGGCGCGCAACTGCCAGTTGCCCAGCCAGTGATGCATGCCCGCGAGGCAGTGTGGATCGTCGAGCTGCGCGGCGAGCACCGGGGTGATGCCGAGACTCAGCAGATGCGAACGTCCTTCGGTGGCAAGATTTTTCAGCACCTTGACCAGCGGCAGATAGGACGCGGCCCAGGACTGGTAGAGCCATTCCTCGCCGACCGGCCAGCGCCCGTGATGGGCGAGCCACGGCAAGTGGGAGTGCAGGACCAGCGTGAACTGGCCCGGCACGGCGGAGCGGGAATCGGTCAACGTGGTGCCTTTTCGGCGATCGCGACCAGATCCAGGCTCGCGTCGATATCGCCCGCACGCAGGTCGAAATCGTCGATGGTGACGGCCGCGACATCGGCGGTGAGGTCGGCGGGCCACGGCTCACCGGCCAGCGCCCGCTCGATCTGGGCGTCGATGAACGACCCACCGTGCTTGGCGTCCAGCGCTTTCAGGCTCGCGCCGTGGTGCACGCCCAGCATCTCGGAGACGGTGAACCCGGCATCGACGAGCAGTTCGGTCAGCTCGGCGGCGTTGAGTTCGCGGGTGTGGAACGGGTTGAGGGGGGTGTCGCGACCGGGGGAGAAGGTGATGCGATTGGGGGTGCTGATCAGCAGCACGCCGCCGGGGCGGAGCACGCGCAGGCACTCGCGCAGGAACTGTCCCTGGTCCCAGAGGTGTTCGATGACTTGGAAATTCACCACGACGTCGACGGATTCGTCGTCGAGGGGCAGCGCGGCGAGGTTGCCCTGGATCATCTGCACGCGCGGGTAGCGCGCGCGGACGTGCGCGACGGCGCTCTCGTCGTAGTCCAGGCCGGTGACGCGCTGCGCGACGCCCGCGATCATGTCGGCGCCGTAGCCCTCACCCGAGCCCGCCTCGAGCACGATCTTGTCGGTGCAGCGGTCGAGCAGGCGGGCATAGGCGATCTCGTGCCGACGGAACCAGTAGTTCTCCTCGGCGATGCCGGGCACCGTCCGCTCGCCGGTCAACGGCAGTGGTTCATGTGTGGCGGCCACAGGTGCGGCAGGGATCACAGCCTCGCTCATTGGTCCGAGGTTACTGGTACCGCCGGTTCACGCAGGAGTCAGGGACCTCTTGCGCAAGTAGGTTACCCACGAGTAACTTAGCGTAGGGTAGTGTTCCGATCTGAGCTAGATATCTCACACGGACGTACGGCTCAGCTCGTGCGGCCCCACCACACACGTGTCCCCAGAAGGAGGTCGACGAAGACCGATGCCGAACATCGTCGTACTCATCAAGCAGGTCCCCGACACCTGGTCCGAGCGCAAGCTGACCGATGGTGACTACACCCTCGATCGCGAGGCCGCCGACGCGGTGCTCGACGAGATCAACGAGCGCGCCGTCGAGGAAGCGCTGCTGATCAAGGAGGCCCAGGGCGGTGAGGTCACCGTGCTGGCCGCCGGTCCCGACCGCGCCAACGAGGCCATCCGCAAGGCGCTGTCCATGGGCGCCGACAAGGCCATCCACATCAACGACCCGGCGATCCACGGCTCCGACGCCGTGCAGACTGCCTACGTGCTGGCCGCCGCGCTCGGCCAGGTCGAGGGTGTCGAGCTGGTCATCGCCGGTAACGAGGCCACCGACGGCCGCGCCGGTGCCGTGCCCGCGATCATCGCGGAGTACATCGGCATCCCGCAGCTGACGCACCTGCGCAAGCTCACCGTCGACGGCGACAAGATCACCGGCGAGCGGGAGACCGACGAGGGTGTCTTCAAGCTCGAGGCGTCCCTGCCGGCGATCGTCTCGGTCACCGAGAAGATCAACGAGCCTCGCTTCCCCTCCTTCAAGGGCATCATGGCCGCGAAGAAGAAGGAAGTTCTGGTCTTCACCCTGGCCGACCTGGGCGTCGACCCGGAGACCGTCGGTGTCGCCAACGCGGGCACCCAGGTCACCGGTGCCACCCCGAAGCCGGCTCGCACCGCGGGCGAGAAGATCGCGGACGAGGGCGAGGGCGGCAACCAGATCGCGTCCTACCTCATCGGTCAGAAGATCATCTGATCCGGCGCCGTCCGAGACTTCCAAGGAGAAAGAACTAATGGCTGAAGTACTTGTGCTCATCGAGCACGCCGACGGTGCCGTGAAGAAGGTCAGCACCGAACTGCTCACCGCCGCCCGTGCGCTGGGCGAGCCCGCCGCCGTCGTGACCGGCCCCGCCGGTACCGCCGACAAGCTGGCCGCCGCGCTGGCCGCCGGTGGCGCCGAGAAGATCTATGTCGCCGAGTCCGACGACATCGAGGGCTTCCTGGTCACCCCGAAGGTCGACGTCCTGGCCGGCCTGGTCGATTCCGCCGCGCCCGCCGCCGTGCTGGTCGCCGCCTCCGCCGAGGGCAAGGAGGTGTCGGGCCGCCTTGCCGCGCGCATCGGCTCCGGTCTGCTCGTCGACGTCATCGGCGTCAACGCCGACGGCTCCGCTGTGCACTCCATCTTCGGTGGCGCGTTCACCGTCGAGGCCAAGGCCACCGGCGACGTGCCGGTGATCTCGGTGCGCCCCGGCGCCATCGAGGCCGCTCCGCAGGCCGGCGCGGGCGAGCAGGTCGTCGTCGAGGTTCCGGCGCAGGAAGACGGCGTCGTGAAGGTCATCTCGCGTGACCCGATCGTCGGTGGCGACCGCCCCGATCTCGCCGAGGCGAGCATCGTGGTCTCCGGTGGCCGCGGCGTCGGTTCCGCCGACAACTTCGCGGTCGTCGAGGCGCTGGCCGACTCGCTGGGTGCCGCTGTCGGCGCCTCGCGTGCCGCTGTCGACTCGGGCTACTACCCGGGCCAGTTCCAGGTGGGTCAGACCGGCAAGACCGTCTCCCCGCAGCTCTACATCGCCCTCGGCATCTCCGGCGCCATCCAGCACCGCGCCGGCATGCAGACCTCGAAGACCATCGTCGCTGTCAACAAGGACGAGGAAGCACCCATCTTCGAGATCGCCGACTACGGCATCGTGGGCGACCTGTTCAACGTCTCCCCGCAGCTGACCGAAGCCGTGAAGTCCCACAAGGGCTGATCGCCACCCGGTCGGTTCGACCTCGGCCCGCGAAACCCGTTCCTGCGCCAGCGCAGCCCGGTTTCGCGGGCCGTTGCCGTTTCCCGGACTGGGCACGGGGCGCTGAGCGGTCGACCTCGCAACATCGAGTGGTGCGTGTGGCGGAGTCGACCACCGTCGCGAAGGCGTGTGGCGCAGGTACTTCGGTGGAGCTCGCCGACGGCGGGTAGCGTGCGAGTTGTGTTGGAATCGGGGGCGGGGTTCGCTGGATATCGCTTGGAACGGGTGCTCGGGCAAGGGGGGATGGGGACGGTCTATCTGGCCGAGCATCCTCGGTTGCCACGCAGTGTCGCGCTGAAATTGCTGAATCGGGAGTTCTCGGCCGATCAGGAATTGCAGCGGCGGTTCGAGCGGGAGGCCGATGTTGTCGCGCAGCTGGATCATCCGAGCATCGTCGGGGTGTACGACCGTGGCAGCGATGACGGCTATCTGTGGATCGCGATGCAGTTCATTCGCGGAACCGATGCCGCCACCTGGGATTCGCGTGCGCACGAGCCGGGGGTCACCGCGCGTCTGATCGGGGAAACGGCGTCGGCACTGGACTACGCCAACCAGCACGGGGTGCTGCACCGCGACGTCAAGCCGGGCAACATCCTGATCGCCGACGCCGAACACGGTCGCGAAATCCGGGCGGTACTCACCGATTTCGGGATCGCCCGGGTGGCCACCGCCAACACCCAGCTCACGGCGACGGGCACCTTCACCGCCACCCTCGCCTACGCCTCACCCGAGCAGCTCTCCGGTGAGATCGTCGACCACCGCAGCGACCAGTACTCGCTGGCCTGCACTCTGTTCGCGATGTACGCCGGTCACCCGCCCTACACCGCGACCAACCCCGGCCAGGTGGTCGCGGGCCACCTGTCGCAGCCGGTGCCGCGACTCACCACGGTCAGAACGGATCTGCCGCCCGCGGTCGATGGCGTCATCGCCCGCGCGATGGCCAAGCGTCGCGACGAGAGATTCGGCAGTGCAACGGAATTCACCGACGTACTGCGGGATGCGCTCGAGGGAAGGCATGTCGTCGCGCCGACCGTGCGTCAGCCGTGGACCGACCCCGCACACCAGGTCCCGGGCTCCGGTGAACACGCGCAGCGGCCATGGACGGACCCCGCCCAGCAGTGGCACAGCTCTGATGGACACCCGCAGCAGTCCGTCCCGTCCGGGTACGCACCGCAGCCCGCCCCGCAGGCATATGGCTCCGGCGGACAGGTGCGGCCCGGGTGGGGACGCGCGGAATACGGTGTGCCGGTTGGCGACCCGCGGATGCACCCGATGGCGGCAGGCGGTCCGTGGCAGCAGGCCGCGGTCGGCGGCCCGGAGCCGTCGAAGGCCGCCGCCTTCTTCGTCGGCATCGTGACATTGCTGTTCAGTCTGTCGATCGCGGCCTTCCTGATCTACGGCATCACCGAAACCCTCGACGAGATCGACCGGGGCAAGGATCCGAGCGGGTCGTTCATGGCGATCGCGATTCTCACGGTCGTCGTCGCGTTCACCGGCAGCGGCGCGGTGTTACTGCTCTGCGCGCGCACCGCCGGTCGCGTCATGTCGATCATCACGGCGGTGCTCGTCGGGCTCTTCGCGCTGTTCGGGGTCATCGGGTCCGCGGTGGGCGAGGTCTACGCCGCGACCGCAGCCAGTGCCGCGGTGTTCGTCCTCTCGGCGGCGCTGGTCGGCTTCGCCGCATCATCGTCGACCGGGCGCTGGATCCGCTATCGCAAGGCGGTGCGCGCGAGTCGTTGGCGATGACCGGCGGTATACGCGGTGGTCAGTAGGGTGGGCTGATGTCGTCGGGGTATGTGCCGGTGGTGTTGCCACCTTCGGTCGAGGAGACGGTTCGGGCGGTGTTCGGTGCGGCCGGGGCGCGGTGGATCGACGCGTTGCCCGAGGTGGTGGCCGGGTTGGCCGCGCGGTGGGGGCTGACGGAGTTCTCCGCGCCGTTCGGTGGCGGAACGCACGCCTATGTGGCGGCCGCGCGGCGCGTGGGCGGGGCATGGGTGGTGTTGAAGGTGCCGATGGTCGACGAGGAGAACGTCGCCGAGGCCACCGCACTGCACAGCTATGACGGCGACGGTGCGGTGCGGCTGCTCGATTTCGACCCGGACAGCGGTGCGCTGCTGCTCGAATGGGCCCGTCCGGGCACGGAATTGCTCACGCAACCGGGGTTCCCGAGCCTGGAGGGTCGACCGGAGAACGCCGACAAGGTGGCGTTCGCCTGCGGGCTGTATCGCCGACTGCGGCGCGTCCCGTCCGCGGTTCCCGCCGGTTTCCCGGAGCTACCCTCGGCCACCGATATCGTGGCCGGTCTCCGCGCACGGCTGGTCGATCCGGAACCCGCACTGGCCGAGCACATCTCACCGCTGCTGCGCGAACAGGCGGCACGCAAGTGTGCCGAGTTGAGCGTGCCGGCCGGTGAACTGCTGATCGTCAACCGCGACACCCATCTCGGCAATATCGTTGCCGCCGAACGTGAGCCGTGGCTGCTGATCGATCCGAAACCCTGCCTCGGCGAGGCCGCCTTCGACGCGGGCTTCCTGATCATGATCCAGGTCCAGACGACTCCCACCCCCGAGCACGCGCGCGCCGTGGTGGTCACGACGGCGCGACATCTCGATGTCCCGATCGACCGCGCGGGCGCCTGGGCTTTCCTGCGCGCGATCGAGGAGATCGTGTGGTCGGTCGAGGACGGTGACGACGAGACCCTGCCCCTGCACCTGGCGGTCGCGACGGCGCTGGCCGGCGACCCGTGGCGATCCGGCGAACCGAGGTGAACGGCCGGGACCACCGCTGCTCACGGTCGGTGCAGCGCATCCAGCAGGGTCTGCACGATCGGATTCTCGCGGGCGTCCTCGCGCAGGACCGCTGACACGGGGATGCGCAGGCGGTGGTCGGTGAGGTCGAGGGTGAGCAGGCCCTTGGTGGGGCCCTCGTAGAGGATCGTCCAGGACTCGGGGCGGTTGAGCAGTTCCATCGTGGCGGTGTGATCGGGCGGGATCGGCGGGCCGAAGGTGGGTCCGGTCGGGAGGTCGGCGAAGGCGGAGCGGATCAGTGTGTGCAACAACACCTGCTCCTGCTCGGGCGGGAGCAGCAGCGGATAGGGGCTCAGATCGGCGAGGGTGACCGCGCCGCGTTCGGCGAGCGGATGATTGCTCGAGATGGCGATCACCAGGTCCTCGACCCATAGCTGTTCCACCGCGAGACCCGGCTGTTCGACACTGCCGCGGATCAGCGCCAGATCGCAGTCGCCGTCGGCCACCGCCGTGATCCGCTGACGGAACGGTTTGATCACGTATTCGATCTCGGCGTCGGGGTGCGCGGCCCGCGCGGTGGCGATCGCCGACAGCGACGGCGCGGCGAAAGACATGTTGGCGGCCAAACGAATGCGCGGTCCGGTGGTGCGCACGGCGGCGCGGATCGCCGATTCCAGGCTCAGCATCTGCTTGGCCAGTGGCAGCAGGCGCGAGGTCGCGTCGGTCGGGACGACGGCGCGGGTGGTGCGTTCGAACAGTTGCGCGCCGAGGTCACGTTCCAGTCTCGCGATCTGGTGGCTGATCGCGGATTGGGAGATGAAGCATCGGTTGGCCGCGCGGCTGAAACTGAGCTCCTCGCAGACGGCCACGAAGTAGGCCAACTGTCGAAGTTCCACCAGGTACCTCCCATTGATTAGTTATGCAGATAAGAGTCATCTCTAGTATGCGCCCAGGCAGTGGAAACATCTTCGTTCCGCATCGCGTTTACTCATAGGAAAGGATTTATTACCGATCTGGAACGCGATCTTGGAGCGAGTGATCATGGAACACACAGATGTCGTCATCGTCGGCTCGGGCTTCGGAGGCCTGGCCGCAGCCAAGCAACTGGCCAAGTCACGAGTCGGTGTCGTGCTGATCTCGAGCACGCCCGAACACCTGTTCCAGCCGCTGCTCTATCAGGTGGCGACCGGCGTGCTCGCGCCCGAGGAGATCGCGCCGCCGATCAAGAACGTACTGCGTCGCCACCCCGAGATCGACGTCCGCCTCGGCAAGGTCACCGGCATCGACGCCGAGAACGCGGTCCTCACCTACGAGACCGCCGACGGCCCCCGCCAGATCGCCTACGCCTCGCTGATCGCCGCCACCGGCGCCAGCCAGAGCTACTTCGGCCGCGACGACTTCGCCGAGAAGACCTATTCGCTCAAGACCATCGACGACGCCCAGCGCCTGCGCGACCAGATCGCCCACGTGTTCGCACTGGCCGAGGGCGCCGACGAGGTGACCAGGCACCGCCTGCTCAGCTTCGTGGTGGTCGGCGCGGGGGCGACCGGTGTCGAGGTAGCGGGCCAGATCAAGGAACTCGCGAAACGGCACTTCCACCAGCAGGTTTCGGTGACCCTGGTCGAGGGCGCGGGCGAGGTGCTGCCGCCCTTCGGCGGCGGGCTCTCGGAGTACGCGAAGCGCTCGCTCACCGACAGCGGCGTCGAGGTGCTGCTCGGCACCTTCGTCACCGACATCGACGAGGGCAAGGTGACGGTCAAGGACAAAGAGGGCATGGAGCGCCGGATCGCCGCCGAGACGGTGGTGTGGTCGGCGGGCGTGCAGGTCGGCGGCTTCGCTACCCTGCTCGCCGAGGCCACCGGCGCCGAGACCGACCGCGCGGGCCGCATCCTGATCAACCCCGACCTGACCGTCGGCGGCCACGCCGACATCTACGCCATCGGCGACATGACCTCGCTCAACGGTTACCCCGGCCAGTCGCCGGTCGCCATGCAGGAGGGTCGCCACGCCGCCGACATCATCCGTCGCAAGAAGGACGCGGGCACGCCGTTCGTCTACTGGGACAAGGGCAGCATGGCCGTGATCAGCCGCTTCAGCGCGGTGGTGAAGCTCAACGAGCGCGTGACGTTCAAGGGCACCATCGCCTGGGCGATGTGGCTGGCCGTGCACCTGATGTATCTGGTCGGCTTCCGCAACCGCTTCGCCGCGGTGGCGGGGTGGCTGGTCGCGTTCATCGGGACGGCACGTCCCGGCTTCGACGAGGCCGAGCGGGCGAAGGTGGAGCCGACGAAGGCTGAGCCGGCGAAGGTCGAGTCGGCGGATGCCGGACGCACCGACGACACCGCAGCGGCTACCAAGGAGCGGGTGCACGCCTGATCCGTCCCTGCGACGGCCCGCCGAGGAATCGGCGGGCCGTCGTCGTTTTCGCAACGCTCGAAATACCCGATCGCGAAGCGGGTCCAGCGCCGAAATCGGTCGTGTTCGGCTAGAAACCCGCAGGTGGGCGAACGATGGGCAGCGGGTCGGTAAACGCCCGGTGTGACGCCCATCTCGTTCACCGAACGGGCATCGGCACGACACTGGAGCGTCGCTCCGATGCCAGCTCGGACTGGCTTCATCAGCAGTATGACAATTTCGTCCGTGTTGACCGCCCCGGCGCCGGACTCCGGGGTGGGGAAATCTCGGTACTCCTTGGTCGTCGCGTCTGATGCCGAGCACCGGGAAGCCGCACAGCGACTGCGCTATCAGGTGTTCGCCTCCGAACCCGGTTTCCAGATGCCCGAGAACGCCACCGGCCTCGACGCCGACAAGTTCGACGAGCACTGCGACCACCTGCTGGTTCGGGACGAGTTCTCCGAACAGTTCGTCGGCTGCTACCGCATGCTGCCGCCGGACAAGGTCGACGCGGCGGGCGGCTACTACACCGCCACCGAGTTCGATCTCACCCAGCTCGATCCCACGGGCAACCGGATCGTCGAGATGGGCCGGGCCTGCGTGGTGCCCGATCACCGCAACGGCTCGGTGCTCACCCTCATGTGGGCGGGCATCCTGCACTACATCCAGCTCACCGGCTACGACTGGGTGATGGGCTGCGTGTCGGTGCCGATGCAGGATTCGCCCACCGATCCGGCCGGGGTGAACGTGCGCGGCGTGCGCGACCAGCTGCTGGGCCGCCACGCGTGCGACCCCGAGCGTCGCGTGCACCCGTACAACCCGGTGATCGTCGACGGACTCTCGCTCGACCAGATGACCCCGCCGAGTCGTCCCAAGATGCCGCCGCTGCTGCGCGGCTACTTACGCCTGGGCGCCGAGATCTGTGGCGAACCGGCCCACGACCCCGATTTCGCCGTCGCCGACTTCGTCGCGCTGCTCGGCATGGAAACCATCAACACCCGGTATCTGGAGCGGCTGCAGAGCGCGGCCGCCAATTTCGACGGGAAGTAAACCATGGTGTTCGACGCGCCGCCCGCAACGCACTCTCATTCGTGGATGCCGTCGAGCCCCTGTGGTTCCGGCTGCATCGAGCCGATCGACGAGGTCGGCACCGCCAGGATGTTCGCCCGCCTGGCCGGTATCGCCGGGCTGGTGCTCAGCTTCCCGGTGTTGACCGTGGCCACCCCGAAGTTGCGCCGCGAACAGGTGCAGCGTCGCTACGCCAGGGCGGCGCTGGGTTGCCTGGGGATGCGGTTGCGCATCATCGACAACCGCGTTCCCGGGCAGGGCGCGTCGGCGGAGGGCTTCGCCGATACCGGCACCGCGGTGATGATCGTGGCCGGGCACATCGGCTGGGCGGATGTGGTGGCGCTGGCCGCGGTGCAGCCGGTCAGCTTCGTCGCCCGTGCCGACATGGTCGAATGGCCGCTGCTGGGCAAACTGGCCAAGCTCACTCGCGTCATCCCGATCGAGCGGGCGCGACTGCGTGAGCTGCCCGGCGTGGTCGGGCAGGTGGCCGACCGGCTGTCCGCCGGTAACCGGATCGTTGTCTTCCCCGAGGGCACCACCTGGTGCGGCCGGGCCTACGGTTCGATGCGGCCCGCCATGTTCCAGGCCGCCGTCGACACCACCACCCCGGTTCAGCCGGTGCGGCTGCGTTACCTGGACAGCGACGGAATGCCTTGCACCGTACCGGGTTTCGTCGGCACCGACACCTTCGCGGATTCGGCGAAGCGAGTGCTGCGCAGTAGGGGCATGATCGCCGAGATCGTGCTCGAGCCGCTCGAGCACCCCGGGCTGGATCGCCGGGATCTGGCCCGGCGCTGCGAGACGGCGGTGCGTGGCACCGACCGTTCCCGCCACGGGGTGGCCGACACCCAGTGGATCGAAGCGGGCAATACCCGCGTGCAGGACCCCTCGATGGGGGAGCAGGAGCAGGTTCGCCGACCGGCGAGGGCTACTGCCTGGTAACCATTCCCGGCCGGAATCATCGATTACCGGAGACCGCGTTCGCGGTCTCCGGTTTTCTCGTCTGCGTCGGAGGAATCGTCACGGATGTGCTGGTCGGCGACTGGGTGACAAATAGTGGGAATGTGAAATGCTCGTGTCCGCTCGACGATTGTTCGTCCTGCGTATGACCTGCGTATGAGCTGTGTAACAAACTGGCCAGTCGGCTATACCCAGTGGTGTGTACGTTGAAACGATCAAATTGCCACTGCGCCGAAATTGATGAGATATTTGCGGTACCGTCACGCAGGATTTTTCCGATACCCCGTGTAGCCGAGAGTCCAGGCGATGTTCGAGATGTGCGATCGCAAGGGTGATCCATGGTGAAGGGAAGCCTTTCCGGTGACTGAGCAAGCTTCTGGCGTACGCCGTCGCGCCGCGCGCCGAATCCGCCGCGCGCCCGTGACGTCCACGCTGCCGCGCCTCCTGCTGGCCGCCGTCGAGCGTGCCCCCGAGGCGCCCGCGTTGCGATTCGCCGGACAGACCCTCACCTACACCGAACTGGACCAGTGGTCGTCGCGCCTGGCCAGGGTGCTGATCGCCCGCGGCCTCGGCCCCGGCGACCGGTTCGTCCTCGCGCTGACCCGCTCGATCGAGTCCGTGGTCGCGGTCTGGGCGGCCGCCAAGTCCGGCGCCACCTTCGTGCCCGTCGATCCCCGCTACCCGGCCGAACGGGTGGCCCATATGCTCGCCGACTCCGGTGCCGCGTTCGGGTTGGCCAAGGTGGCGGACGCGGCCCGGCTCGACGCGGGGATCCAGTGGCTGTCGGTCGATTCCGACGAGTTCGGCGTCGAATGCGCCGCGATGTCGGACGAACCCGTGAGCGCGGGCGAACGCGTCCGCAGGCTTTCCCCGGACGACCTCGCCTACATCATCTACACCTCCGGCTCGACCGGCGTCCCCAAGGGCGTCTCGGTCACCCACACCGGCCTGGCCGGGCTGTGCGCCGAACAGGTCCGCCGCTTCGACATCACCGCCGACTCACGCACGCTGCACTTCGCCTCGCCCAGCTTCGACGCCAGCATGCTGGAGATGCTGCTGGCGATCGGGGCGAGCGCGACGATGGTCATCGCGCCGCCCGATGTCTACGGTGGCGACGAACTGACCGAACTGCTGCGCGCCGAACGGGTGACCCACGCCTTCATCACGCCCGCCGCCCTGGCCGGGCTCGACCCGACGGCGCTGCCGGAACTGGCCGCGCTCGCCGTCGGCGGTGAGGCCTATCCGCCCGAGTTGATCGCGCGGTGGGCGCCCGGGCGCGCGTTCTTCAATGTGTACGGCCCGACCGAGACCACCATCGTCTGCGCGATGAGCGATCGACTGACCGCCGACGACGTGATCACCATGGGCGACACGATCCCCGGGATGACGGCACTGGTCCTCGACGCCCGCCTGCGCCCGGTTCCGGATCGGGTGCCCGGCGAGCTGTATCTCACCGGCGAAGGTCTGGCCCGCGGCTACCACGATCGCGCCGGGCTCACCGCGAGCAGATTCGTCGCCGACCCGCTCGGTCGCGGCAGGCTCTATCGCACCGGTGACCTGGTGCAGTGGGTTCCCGTGCCCGGCGGGGTCGGCCTGAAATTCCTCGGGCGCACCGACGCACAGGTAAAGCTGCGTGGCTTCCGCATCGAACTCGGCGAGATCGACGCGCTGTTCGCCGCCGACGACACGGTGCGCTTCGCCGCCACGCTGATCCGGACGCTGCCCAGCGGGGAGAGCGCGCTCGTCTCCTACCTCGTCGCGGCCGCCGGTGCCACGATCGACACGGCGGCACTCACCCGGCTGGCCGAGCGGCACCTGCCCCAGCACGCGGTGCCCGCCGCGATCGTGGTGCTCGACGAGGTGCCGTTGACGCCGGTCGGCAAGCTCGATCACCGGGCACTGCCCGCACCGGAACTCACCGCCCGCGAGTTCGAGGAGCCGCGCGGTGACACCGAACGCACCGTGGCCGCGGTCGTCGCCGAACTGCTCGGCGCCGACCCGATCGGACGCGGCGACGACTTCTTCGCCCTCGGTGGCAATTCGCTGCTCGCCACCCAGCTGGCCGGCCGGCTCGGTGCCGCGGCCGGTGTGCGGGTACCGGCCCGCACCGTGTTCGAGCACGGCACGGTGGCCGAGCTGGCCGGTGCCCTCGACGCGCTGATCGGGGACGCGTCGGCGCGGGTACCGCTGACCCGCCGCGAACGTGGTGCGCACGTCCCGCTGTCGCTCGCCCAGCAGCGCATGTGGTTCATGGCGCGACTGGATCCCGACTCCAGCGCCTACAACATCCCGGTCGCGCTGCGGCTGACCGGCCCGCTCGACACCGTCGCGCTCACCGCCGCACTCGACGACGTGCTCGAACGCCACGAGGTGCTGCGCACGGTGTATCCCGAGCACGAGGGCGCGGGCTTCCAGCAGGTGCTGCCCCTGGCGCAGGCAGGCCTCGACGTGGTGGTCGACCCGATCGCGGACGCCGATCTGCCGGGTGAACTGGCCAGGCTGACGTTCGGCGGATTCGATGTGTGCCGTCGAGTTCCCGTGCGCGCGGCCGTATTCCGGCTCTCCGCGACCGACCATGTGCTGGCGGTGGTCGTGCACCACATCGCCACCGACGGCTTCTCGCTCGGCCCGCTGACGCGCGACCTGATGACCGCCTATGCCGCCCGCGCCGCCGGTGCGGCGCCCGGCTGGGCGCCGTTGCCCGTGCAGTATGCGGACTACACGCTCTGGCAGCAGGAAATGCTCGGCGCGGCAGACGATGCAGGCTCGCTGCTGGCCGAACAGCTCGGGTTCTGGCGCACCGCGCTCGCCGGTGCCCCGGCCCTGCTCGAGCTGCCCACCGACCGGCCGCGTCCGCCGGTCGCGGGCACTCGCGGTGCCGCCCAGGACTTCGCGGTGTCCGCCGAGGTGCATGCCGCGCTGGAAACCCTGGCGCGCGAACACAATGCCTCGCTGTTCATGGTCGTGCGGGCCGCGCTGTCGGTGCTGCTGGCGCGGGTCGCCGGTACTGAAGACGTCACCGTCGGCGCGCCGGTCGCGGGCCGCGGCGAACCCGAGCTCGACGATCTCGTCGGCATGTTCGTCAACACCATCGTGTTGCGCACCCGCGTCGACGCCGCCGAATCCTTCGCGGCCCTGCTCGATCGGGTTCGCGATATCGATCTGGCCGCCTTCGCCCACGCCGATGTGCCGTTCGAACGCCTTGTCGCCGAACTGGATCCGCCGCGCACTCAGGCGCACCACCCGCTGTATCAGGTGGCGCTGTCGTTCCAGAACTTCGGCGCCACGCGCCTCGAACTGCCCGAGTTGACGGTGTCGGCGGTAGACCTGGGCGAGGAAGCGGCGCCGGTGGATCTCCAGCTCACCGTTGTTCCGCTCGAGGACAAGGACGGACCTGCCGGTCTGCGCTGCTCCTGGCGCTACGCCACCGACCTGTTCGACGCCTCGACCATGGCGACGCTCGGTGCCCGCCTGGCCGGGCTGCTGGCCGCGGCCGTCGCCGCGCCGCACCGGCCCGTCGGCGACCTGCCGGTGCTGACGGAAGCCGAGCTGACCGAGCCCTCCGGCGAGCTCCGCCTCGTCGCCGACGCGACGTTGCTCGACGAGTTCCACGCCCGCGCCCGGCATCGTCCGGACGCACCCGCGGTCACCTTCGACGAGGTCACGGTGACCTACGGCGAGCTGGCCGGACGCGTCAACCGGCTGGCCCGGCTGCTCGTCGCAGACGGGGTCGGCCCCGGAAGCACTGTGGGCGTGGCGATTCGGCCGTCGATCGATCTCGTCGTCGCCATGTACGCGGTCTTCGCGGCCGGCGGCGCCTATGTGCCGCTCGATCCCGATTCGCCCGCCGAACGCCGCGCCGACATCCTCGCCGCCGCACAGCCGGTCTGCCTGCTGACCACCACCGGCGATGCGATCGAGGCCGACGGACTGCCGGTCGTCGTGGTGGACCGGGTCGAGCTGTCGCAGTTCTCGGATGCCTGGCTGACCGACGCCGACCGCCTGCGCCCGCTGCACCCCCTCGACCTGGCGTATGTGATCTTCACATCCGGTTCGACGGGTAAGCCGAAGGGTGTCGGTGTGCCGCATTCGGCGATCGTCAACCAGGCCGCGTTCATGGTCGGCGAATACGGAGTGGGGGAGTCCGACACTGTCCTGCAGTCGATTCCGTTCACCTTCGATGCCTCGATGATCGGCTTCGCTTCCCCGTTGCGCGCCGGCGCGCACATGATCGTGGCCGCCACGCAGGGGCTCACCGATCCGGCCTACCTCGCCGAACTCGTTGCCCGCCACCGTGTCACCGGCACCACCATCGTGCCCTCGGTCCTGCAGATGCTGCTGGATTCCGCGCCCACCGGCGCCCTGCGTTCGCTGCGCGCGGTGTGGGTCGGCGGTGAGGCGCTGCCGAACGCCACCATCGCACGCTTCACCACCGTCACCGCGGGTCGTCTGCACAATCTGTACGGTCCCACCGAGGCCACCGTGTCGATCACCGGCGCCGATGTGACCGAGGTGGGCGACGGCATCGTTCCGATCGGCTTGCCGCACTGGAACTCTCGCGCCTACGTTCTCGACGCGCGGCTGCGGCCGGTGCCCGTCGGCACGCCCGGCGAGCTGTACCTGGCCGGTGCGCAACTGGCCCGCGGCTACCTCGGCAGCCCCGACAAGACGATGGAGCGATTCGTCGCCGACCCGTTCGGTCCCGTCGGCGAACGGATGTACCGCACCGGCGATCTGGTGCGCAGACTCCCGTCCGGTGACCTGACCTACCTGGGCCGCACCGACGTTCAGCTCAAACTGCACGGCCTGCGCATCGAACCCGGCGAGATCGAGGCGGCGCTGCGCACGCATCCGGCGGTCGCGGGTGCGGCGGTCGCGGTGCATCACGAACAGCTGGTCGGCTACGTGACACCCCTCGATGCTTCGGTCGACACCGCCGAGGTGCTGGCAACCATTCGAACCCTGTTGCCCCCGTACATGATTCCGCACCGTCTGCTGGTGCTCGACGAGTTCCCGCTCGGTGCCACCGGCAAGCTCGACCGCAAGGCGCTGCCCGCGCCCGCCGTGGAGATCCGCGAATACCAGGCGCCGGCCACCGCCGACGAGCAGATCGTCGCCTCGGCGATCGCCGGAGCACTCGACCTCGAACGAGTCGGCCGTGACGACGACTTCTTCGTCCTCGGCGGCACCTCGCTCGCGGCGATCCGGGTGCGCGCCACCCTCGCCGAGCAACTGGGCATCGAGGTTCCGCTGCGCCTGTTGTTCAGCTATCCGCTGGTCAGCGACCTGGCACTGGCGTTGCGCGACGAGTCGTCGGCCTCGGCCGCCGGTCCCGATCCGGGCGTCGACGCGATCCTCGACCCGTCGATCGACCTCACCGGCTGCGCGCCCCAGCGCACCGGCGCACCGGCCACGCTGCTGCTCACCGGCGCCACCGGGTTCCTCGGCAGCTTCCTGCTGCGCGAACTCCTGGAACAGACGTCGGCGACCATCCACTGCCTGGTCCGCGCCACCGATGACGCGGGCGCGGTGCATCGCGTCGTCTCCACCGCCGCGAAGTACCACATCGACCTGCGGCCCCACCTCGACCGAATCGTCGGCGTCCCCGGCGATCTCGCGCAGCCGAACCTCGGCATGGACCCACTGCGTTTCGCCGAACTCGCCGCCAGGGCGGACGCGATCTACCACAACGGTGCGCTGGTGAACCACCTCGAGCCGTACGCGCGGATGCGAGCGGCCAATGTCTGCGGCACCACCGAGGTGTTGCGCCTGGCCACCACCACCAGGGTCAAGCCGATCCACTATGTGTCGACCCTGTCGGTGCTGGCGGGGGTCCCGCAGGACAACGGGGTGCCGGCCGGTCTGCCCGGTTACGCGATGACCAAGTGGGTCGCCGAGCAGCTCGTGCACACCGCGATCGAGCGCGGCGTTCCCATCGCCGTCTACCGCCCCGGCTTGATCACCGGCGACTCCCGTACGGGCGTCGCCCCCGCCGAAGACGCCTGGTGGACGATGTTGCGGTCCATGCTGGTGCTCGGGGTGGCTGTCGATGTGCGGGCGATCGCCATCGAGATGGCCCCGGTCGACCATGTCGCGGCGGGGATCGTCAGCCGATCTCGCCAGGCGGCGGCCATCGGCAACATCTTCCGGGCCTCCGGTGCGCAGGTGCCGCTGCAAGTTGTCTACGAGGAGATCCGCAGTCGCGGTTACCGTTTCGACTTCATCGACCCGATGGAATTCGGTCTCCAGCTCTCCACCGCGGCCGAACGCCAGGACGCGGACCCCATCCTGGCGCGGGCTTCGGCACTGAGCGGCAACTACGCGGCCGCCCTCGCCAAGGCGAATCCGGCGACGGTGCTCACCCGCGTGGAATCGGCCCCCGCCGAACCCTTCCGCGGCCTGCCGATCGAGTTCCCCGCGGTCGACGCCGCGGTCATCGCCCGCTACTTCGACCACTACATCGACATCGGCTTCTTCCCGGCCCCCGGAGCGGAGAATCTCACGCCCGCGTGAGCGGGGGCGCGCCGAGGTTCCCGCAGGAGCACCTGGCTCCTGCGGGAATCAGCATCTACTTCGCGTAGTCGTAGAATCCGCGCCCGGTCTTGCGGCCCAGTCGGCCCGCGTCCACCATCCGGCGCAGCAGCGCGGGCGGGGCGAGGTGCGGCTCGGCGAACTCCGAGTACAGCGACTCCGACGCCGCGAGGGCGATGTCGAGGCCGACGGTGTCGAGCAGTGTCAGCGGGCCCATCGGGTAGCCGCAGCCGCCCTTCATCGCCGCGTCGATGTCCTCGGCGGTGGCGTAGCCCGACTCGAGCATCCGGATCGCCGAACACAGGTAGGGGATGAGCAGCGCGTTGACGATGAACCCGGAGCGGTCACCGGCCTGCACAGCCATCTTGCCGAGGGTGTTCTTCACGTAGTCGGTGACGGCCACGGCCGCTTCCGGCGCGGTCACCAGGGTCGAGATGATCTCGACCAGCGGCATCACCGGCACGGGGTTGAAGAAGTGCACGCCGACGACCCGCTCGGGCCGCTCGGTCGCCCCGGCCACCTTGATCACGGGGATCGAGGAGGTGTTGGTGGCGAGGATGCCCTCGGGCTTGACGATCTTGTCCAGCTTGCCGAAGATCTCGTACTTGAGCGCCTCGATCTCCGGCGCGGCCTCGATCACCAGGTCACGATCGGCGAACTCGTCCATGTCCAGGGTGACGCGCACCCGCGCGAGCACCGCGTCGGCCTCGTCCTGGGTGATCTTGCCCTTGGTCACGGCACGGCCGATCGAGGTGGCGATCCGGTTCTGTGCCGCCTCGGCGAACTCCGGCTTCGTCTCGAGCACGAGTACCGAGCTGCCCGCCTTGGCGCACACCTCCGCGATCCCCGCGCCCATCGTGCCGCCACCGATTACACCGATCAACTCCACTGGAGAACTCCCAACATCGCATTGCCCTGGCTGTCCCGGAGATTATTTCACCCGGGCTGGCACTCAGTGCCACAGGCTGGCGAGAACGTGAGTTATCGCACCGGCCGGACGCGACCTTGACCAGGGAATTCGTCAGGCGAGCCGACTCACTTACGGGCCGGGTACACAGCGTCGACTTCGACTTCGACCAGCCACCCCGCCACCGGCAGACTCGCGACTTCCAGGGCGAAGCGGCTCGGTCGTGCCGCGTTGCGGACCAGGGGTGCGGCCGGTGCCGCGGTGCCGAGCGGGACCAGTTCGGTGTCGCCGGTGGTGAGGTTCGTATTCGCGAAGAACTGCCGATAGGCGCGGTTCCAGCCGGCGTAGTCGGCACGGTCGGTGCCGGGGGCGTTGTCGAGGAACACGCGCATGGTGATGACGTCGTCCAGGGTCAGGCCCTGGGCTTCGAGGTTCTCCCGGATTCTGGCCAGCACCGACATGCCCTGTGCTTCGGTGACGGTGACACCGGCGGGCAGCTTCGCGTCCGCGAACTGCTGGGTGTCGATGAAGGATTCGGGGCTGCCGGTGGGGGCCGCCTTGTTGGTGGCGGTGGGGCCGAGGCCGCTGGTCTTGTAGACGGTGGCGTCGGCGGCGATCGTCACGCCCTGCGCGATCATCGGAATCGCCTGTCCCGCTTCGAGAACCGACGTACTCGGCGCAGCGGACGGCTTCGACTCCGCCGGGTCGGCCGAGCAGGAGGTGAGGGCCAGCGCCGCGAGGGTCGTCACGGCCAGGGTGATCGTCGTCTTCATGGTCGATACTCCTTGTCGGGGTGAGAGATTCAGGCGGCGACGCGAGCGTGCAGAGCGGTCACCACATCGCGAGCGGAGGTGAAGGCGCCGTGCTGCCAGGCGATCGCGTTGGACAGGTGGTCACCGGCGAAGTAGACGCGCTCCACGGGGGCAAGGAGTTTCGTGTACTCGGGGGTGGCCTCGCCGCCGTGGGAATTGCTGCCCGACCACCCGACCCACGCGCCCTCGGAGTACTTGGTACACCGCCAGCTGCCGGAGAACGACGAGGCGATGTCGCGTCGATACTTGTCGCCGTGAATCGCCGCGCCCTCGTCGACGGCCTTCGCCAGACGCTGCCGGTGCGTGAGTGATTCGAAGGCTTGATGACGTTTGCCGGTGTTGTAGTAGCCGACCACCACGCCACGGTCGCCGTTGTAGTGGTCGTACGGGAACATGATCTGCGAAATGTCTTTGTCGGTATTGCTCGCGCCGCCGTAGATCCGGTCGTCGAGCTCCCACCAGCGGCGCGAGTACTCGATGCCGAGCTTGCCGGACGACACCGGGATCGCCGCCTTCAGCGCGGTGAGCACATCGGCGGGCAGGTTGTTGGCCAGGCGACCGACGAGATGGGGCGGCAGCGTGCAGATGCAGTAGTCGGCGTCGAGGGACTTGTGCGCGCCGTCCTGGGTGTATTCGATCCGCACACCGTCGGGGGTGTTCTTCATCGCCGACACCTCGGCGCCGAAATGGATTCGCTGCGTGCCGATCTCGCGCTGGAAGGCAGCGTAGATGCGGTCCATGCCGCCGACCGGGGTCATCATCATCATGGCCTGGTCGTAGCCGAATTCGAAGCTGAAGTTGCGGCCGAGACCGCTGCGGATCGTGTCGGACATCGGGAACGGCTTCGGCTGTTCGCCGAAGTTCAGGCCCGCGCCGGGTTCGGAGGTGTAGCCGCGCCGGGTCGAGCCGAGATAGCGGCCGTCACTGGAGAGATCGCCGAAATCGCGCAGGAACGACGACAGCGCTTCCTTGTCGGCGCCGGAGAGCACGTCGTCGAGTGCGCCCCGCGACGCGGCCTTCTGCAGCAGCTCGGACATGTAGCCGTACATATCGGCCTTGGCCGCGCGGTACTGCACAGATTGCCCGGAGATCGAGGTGCCGCTCTGGTAGTTGACCAAAGTGCTGGCGTTCTGGTTGCCGAACGGCTGGATCTCGACACCGAGTTCGCGACAGTAGTCGAGGGTGATGTGGCCCTGCGGAATGCGCGTGGCGCCCAGATTGAAGTAGTGCCCTTCGGCGAAGGCGCAGCTCTGGGTTTCGCCGTTGAGATCGGTTTCGGTGGTGCCGTTGCGCACCGACCACACCCGTCCGCCCGCTCGCTTCCTGGCTTCGAGCACGGTCACGTCGTATCCGGCCTTGCCCAGTTCGTAGGCCGCGCACAGCCCGGCGGGGCCGCCGCCGAGGATCGCCACCTTCGCGCCACCGTCGCCCTTGCCGATGAGGTCGCCCATGGCGGGCGAGCGGAACGACACCTGCGCCGTGGCGGGCGCGAGGCCGAGAGTCGACATCGCGCCGTAGGCGAGGCCGGCACCACCGGTGATGCCGAGACTCTGCATGAATGATCTTCTGGTGACTGCCATGGGTAGCTCCGTCCGCCGCGATATCCGTTCTGCGACAGCGTCCGTCGACGGTGGGTCGGTGCCGCTACGCCGCGGAAAACGTTCACCGATCGGCGAGTGAGATCCCCCGCCGCCGCTTTCTCGCTCGGTGACCATCGCCTCGACTCACGTCCGCAATACCGCCGAAACCAGGTCTGGATATCCTCGCCCGCACCGACAACGCTGGGAGGTGTGTGGTGACGGCACTGGCCGACGCGGTCGCGCGCTCGTTCGCGGCCGGGGAACCCGAGCGCCCCGCCGTGTCGCCGTTGCGTGCGCTGGGGCGCAGACAACTGTCGGGTGTGGCGTTGCTGGGCCAGTCGATCGCGACCACCGCGCCCGCCGCGTCGATGGTCTTGTTGCCGGTCACGATGCTCACCCACAACGCCCTGCTGCCCGGCCTGGTGACGATCATCATCGCGACGCTGGTCATCACGCTGATCGCGTACTGCGTGGCACAGTTCACCCGGCGCCTGTCCGCGGCGGGTGGGCTCTATACCTTCGTCAGTCACGGCGCCGGACCGCGTGTGGCGCTGACGTGTGGCGTCGGAATGCTCGTGAAGTACCTGGGCAGTGCGTCGCTGACGATGTATCACGGGTCGCAGACCGCTCTCGCCTTGGCAGCGCAACTGGGAATCACGCTGCGCGGCTGGCAGATCGGGGCCGTCTACCTCGGCATCGCGGTGCTGATCGGCGCGGTGCTGGTGCGTGGGGTGCGGTTCGCCGCGATCGCGATTCTGGCGGTCGAGGCGTGTTCGCTGGCCTTCATCATCGGGCTCATGCTGGTGTCGGGGCCCGCTGTCGCGATCACCCCGACCGCACCGGATGTTCCCGCGGTGCTGGCCATCGCGATGTCGGCGCTGTTCGCGCTGGCGGGCTTCGAGAGCGCCACGTTCTTCGCACCGGAGACGCGGCGTCCGCTGGTCACCGTGACCCGCACGGTGCTGCTCACCCCGGTGCTGTGCGGGGCGCTGTTCATCTTCGCGTCGTGGGCGGCCTGGTCCGGGCATGCGGGTGCGGTGGTGAACGCGTATCTGCACGGGACGGCGAGCGGGTCGAGTCTGCTCGTGGTGATCCTGCTCGACGCGGGGCTGACGTGCTCGTGGCTCGGATCCGCGATGGCGTCGTCGAACGCCGCGTCGCGACTGATGTATTCGATGAGTGTGGAGGGTGTGCTGCCGCGGCTGCTGAGCCGGGTCGGTCCGCGGTTGCGGACCCCGCACGTGGCATTGGTGCTGATCATCGGCATCGTCGCGACGGTCGGTTCGGGTTTCGTCGCGCTCGACGGTGTGCCCGCCGCGGCCAAGACCGTGATGCGCACGGCGCTCGCGCTGTCCTACATCCTGGTCGCGGTGGGGGCTGTGCTGTTCCTCGGCCGTATCCGCGAGCTGAGCCGGGTCGACCTCGTCGCCGGGTGGGTCGGCAGTGGGGTGCTCGCCGCGGTGCTGGTCTGTCTGACGGTGTCGGATGCGAGCGACGGTGTGGTGGTCGCGCCCGCGACGGTGTTCGCCGTGCTGCTGGTCGGTGCTGTCTGGTATCGCTATCTCCGGGACAGGTGTCCCGAAAGTCTCACGGCCATCGGTGTTTTCGACAGTCCCGAATCCGCGGACGTGCTGCCCGGCGCCGGGGTGTTCGCCGTCAACTCCCGCGGCGCGATGGCCCTGGTTGGGGCGGACCGCGGCGAACAGTGACAACGACGACCCGCCGCGACGGCCCGACCGGGCACGAGCCGAGGGCTGTCCAGAAGGCCCTCGCTCTGCTCGAGGCGGTGGCGCAACTGGGTTCGGGCGCCACCGCGAAGGACATCGCCGCGCAGACCGGGATCGCCCCCGCGACCGCGTACCGGCTCCTGAATCTCCTCGTCGCCGACGGCTACCTGGTGCGGATCGAGGACCTGTCCGGTTTCGCCCTCGGCCGCCGTACCCGTGAACTCGCCGGGGCCGCCGCCCCCGAGCCCGTCTCCGGCAATCACCGGATCCTCGGCGAACTGCGCGCCCAGCTGCGTTTCGGCATTCATCTCGCCGCCTTCGCCGACGGCCGGATCAGGATGATCGACAAGGACCCCGACCACGAGCTGAGTGGGGAGAAGGTGCTGCTCACCTGCCCGCACGCCTGCGCCATCGGCAAGATCCTGTTGGCGCGGTACCCCGAATCCGCGGTCGAGGCGACGCTGCGCAAGGTCACCACCTTCACCATCACCGACGCCGCCGAACTCGCCGCCGAGCTACGCCGAGTCACCGTGGACGCCGTCGCCGTCGAGGTGAACGAGTGCCGTCTCGGACGCAGCGCCGTCGCCGTCCCGGTCCGCGCCGCCGACGGCACTGTCACCGGTGCGCTGGCCGCGATCGGCAAGACCGGCCGCCTGCCTGTGCACGATCGCGACCTCGTCGACCTGCTCAGGTCGGCGGCCGGTCAGCTGACACTCTGACCGCACGCCCGAGGCCCGGCGATCGGTGGGATCGCCGGGCCTGATGAGCATGCAGCGCGTTCTATCGAACCGGTGTCAGCTCCGGTTCCGCGGAATCCGGTCGCCTGCGACCGAGAACCGAGTGTCTGCGACCGTAGGCGAAGTAGACGACGACACCGAGAGCCATCCAGATCACGAAGCGCAGCCACGTCTCGATCGAGAGGTTGAGCATCAGCCACAGGCAGGCCAGGGCGCCGAGGATGGGCACCACCGGGACGAAGGGGACGCGGAATCCGCGCTCCAGGTCGGGGCGGGTGCGGCGCAGTACCAGGACGCCGATCGATACCAGGACGAAGGCGACCAGCGTGCCGATGTTGACCATTTCCTCGAGCGTGCCGAAGTCGACGAACCCGGCGAGCAGCGCGCAGACCACGCCGACGAGCACGGTCAGCCGGACTGGCGTGCCCTTCTTACCGGTCTGGGCCAGGCTCCGGGGGAGCAGGCCGTCGCGAGCCATGGCGAACAGCACTCGGGTCTGGCCGAGGAACATCACCATGACCACCGTCGACAGACCGGCGAGAGCGCCGATGGCGATGATGTTCTTCACCCACGTATCGCCGTGGATGGCGAAAGCTGTTGCGAGCGTGGCATTGCCGTCGGCCAGTTCGGTGTAGGACACCATGCCGGTGAGGACCACCGAGACCGCGATGTAGAGCACCGTCACGATCGCCAGCGAACCCAGGATGCCGCGCGGGACGTCGCGCTGCGGGTTGCGTGTCTCCTCGGCGGTGGTGGCGACCACGTCGAAGCCGATGAAGGCGAAGAACACCAGGCTGGCCGCGGCGAGCAGGCCGTACCAGCCGTAGCTGGTGCCGCCGGACCCGGTGAGGAAGGCGAACAGCGACTGGTGCATCCCCTCGGCCTTCTCCGACGGTTGCGCCGGCGGGATGTAGGGGGTCAGGTTCGACGGCTTGAAATACGTCGCGCCGACGACCAGCACCAGGGCGATCACGCCCAGCTTGATCGCGACGGCGATGGCCGACACCCGCGACGACAGCTTCGTCCCGGTGGCCAGCAGCACGCCGACCACCGCGATGATCAGCACCGCGCCCCAGTCGAACTTCACCGTGCCGAGGTGGAGCACCGGCGCCGATGATCCGAGCACTTCGCCGAGGTATTGCGACCAGCCCTTGGCGACCACCGCCACCGCGAGCGCGAACTCCAGGATCAGGTCCCAGCCGATGATCCAGGCGATCACCTCGCCGAAGGTGGCGTAGGCGAAGGTGTACGCGCTACCCGCCACCGGCACGGTCGAGGCGAACTCCGCGTAGCACAGGGCGGTGAGCCCGCACGCGATCGCGGCGAAGACGAAGGCCAGCGACACCGCCGGTCCCGCCACCGTGCCCGCGGTGCGCGCGGTGAGGGTGAAGATGCCCGCGCCGATCACCACCGCGACACCGAAGATCGTCAGGTCCTTCGCCGTCAGATCCTTGCGGAGCTTGGCATCCGGATCGTCGGTGTCGCGGATCGACTGTTCGACCGACTTGGTGCGGAACAGGCCGCTCTTGTTCATCATCAGAGCGACCTCGGAATGGCATCGAGACGGCGCTCGGCGAATCGGTTGGCGGCGGCGCCGGTGCCGATCCCCTCGGTGATGGCGGCGGCGATGATCTCGCGGCAGCGCGGGTAGATGTCGGCGACCTCGGCTTCGACCTCGGCCGGCGTGGCGGCGCGCAGTTCACCGGCCACCTGGATGAGGCCACCGGCATTGGCCACGAAATCGGGCACCCAGGTGATGCCGCGGTCGGTGAGCGCCTGCTCGACCTCGGGTGTCGCGAGTTGGTTGTTGGCCGCGCCGCAGATGAGCTTCGCCTCGATCGTCGCGGCGCTCGCCGCGGTGAGGGTGGCGCCCATCGCGCAGGGGGCGTACACGTCGACCGGCGCGGTGGACACCGTCGACAGCAGCCGGACGGCGGGCAGTTCGTCGGCGATGCGCCGCAGCGCCGCCTCGTTCACATCGGTCACGCAGACCTCGGCGCCGTCGGCGAGCAGCAGGGCGGTGAGTTCGCGCCCGACCTTGCCGACGCCCTCGACGCCGACCGTGCGACCGGCCAGTGTCGGTGCGCCCCAGACGAATTCGGCTCCGGCGCGCATCGAGTGGAAGACGCCGAGCGCGGTCAGCCGGGCACTGTCGCCGCTGCCGCCCGCGCCGACGCTGCGGCCGGTGACATGGCGGGTGTGCCGACCGATGACATCGAGATCGTCGGTGTTGGTGCCCACGTCACCGGCGGTGATGTAGCGCCCGCCGAGGGTTTCGACGAAGCGCGCGTAGGCGGCGAGCAGGTCCGCACTCTTCAGTGTGGCCGGATCGCCGATGATCACCGCTTTGCCGCCACCGAGGTCGACGCCCGCCGCAGCGGCCTTGTAGGTCATGCCCCACGACAGTCGCAGCACGTCCTGCAGCGCGGCGGATTCGTCGGCGTACGGGTAGAAGCGGGTACCGCCGAGGGCGGGGCCGAGTGCGGTCGAGTGGATGGCGATGATCGCCTTCAGCCCGGACCTGTCGTCCTCGCAGAACACGACCTGCTCGTGGGCGCGGGCGCTGAGCTCGTGCGATCGGCCGAAGACTCCTGCTTCGGTGTGCGCAACGGTCACTGTCGATTCCTTTCCGGTTTCCGCGCACCAGGGTTGTGCCCTGGGGTGCGGGATAGTGGTGCCGCGGGTCAGCGGCGGTTCAGTTGTGCCGCTGGTGCGGCGACGTGGTGGTACCGCGGGGCGCTCAGCCGTGGGTCGCGGCAGCCGAGTGGCACCGTGGGTTCGGTGGCAGCGTGTTTCGATCAGTCCTCGATACCGAGCTCGCGTAGCCCGGCGCGGTACAGCTCGACGTTGCCGAGCTTGATGTCCTCGTAGCCGCGCACCACATCGGTCAGTGCGGCTGCCGCCGTGGCTGTTTCGTAGTTCTCGGTGGTCAGATCGTGTGCCAGTCGACGCACCAGCTCGGTGTAGTGGGCCAGCAGTTCGCGTTCGACCTTGCGGACGTGGGCATAGCCGAACGGATCGAGCTTGGTACCGCGCAGGAACTTGCCCTTGGCCAGAACCTTCAGCGCCACATGCGACTTCGGCCTGAGCCCGATCTTCTTGTCCCGGCCCAAGGCGCGCAGCATCGGCGGGTGCAGCTTGTAGGTGAGCTTCTCGCCGCCTGGCACCTGGGCTTGCACGTCGGCGAGGAAGTCCGGGTCCACGAGCAGCCGGGCCACCTCGTACTCGTCCTTGTAGGCCGTGAACTTGAACAGCCCGCGCGCGACCGCCTCACTGAGCTCGGTGCGCTCGGTGACGGAACGCTCTGCCGCCCAGACGGATTCGACCGTCTCGAGGTAGCGACGCGCCACCTTCGCGTTCTGGTAGCCGATCAGCTGCGCTGCTCGCAGTTCCACGAGCCGACGCACCTCACCCTCGACGCTGGTGTGCGCCAGCAACTCCGCGGGCGCCACCGGCTGGGTGCGCCGCGGCCGACCTGTGTCGACCGCCGCGGCGAACGCCGCAGGATCGGCGACGGCGACCCGTCCCCACCGGAACGCCGCGATGGTGGCGTTCACCGCGACACCGTTGATGCCGATGGCCTCCTCGATCGCCGCGACCGGCAGTCGCAGCCCGCCGTTCTGGACGGCCGCGCCCACGATCAGGAAGTTCGCCGCCGCCGTGTTCCCGAACAGGGTCAGCGCTGCCGCGAGCGCGTCGAAGTGACTGATCGAATGCGTCACCGTGGCAAGCCGATCCAGCAACGTGTCCGTCGCGGGGTAGGCCACGGACTTGTCGAAGACCATGTCGCCGGTCGGGGTCTGGCTCGTCGACGCCACCGCCACGGTGCTCGCCGCATCGCCGTACTGGAGGTAGCGGGGGTCGGTGGCGGTCAGCAGGTCGACAGCGAGCAGGCAGTCGGCGCTGCCCGGGGTGAGCCGGTTGGCCGGCTCCAATTCCGTTGTGGAGAACCGCAGGTGGGACAGCACCGGACCGGCCTTCTGGCTCAGCCCGATCTGGTCCAGGCTCTCCACCTCGTAGCCTGCGCGCAGGGCTGCGGTGGCCAGGACCTGGTTCACCGTCACGATGCCGGTGCCGCCGATTCCGGCGATCAGCACGTTCTGCGTGCGGGTGGGCGCGTCCACGCCCGGGTCGGCCACGGCGGGCGGCTCAACGGTCTTGCGCGGCTCGGTCTTTCCCTTGTCGGGGACCACCTCCACCGTCACGAACGAGGGGCAGTCGCCGTCCAAGCAGCTGTAGTCGGTATTGCACGAAGTCTGATCGATGCGGGTCTTGCGCCCGAACTCGGTCTCGACCGGCTGCACCGACAGGCAATTCGACTTGGCGCCGCAATCACCGCAGCCCTCACAGACGGCCTCGTTGATCACCACCCGCGTGTTGCGGGTCGGCAGCGTCCCGCGCTTGCGCTGCCTGCGGGCGTCGGCGGCGCAATGCTGGTCGTAGATCAGCACCGTGACGCCCTCGACCTCGCGCAGCAGTTTCTGCGCCTCGTCGAGCCGGTCGCGATGCCACAGCAGCGTGCCTTTCGCCAGCGCCCGCTTGTTGTGCCGCTTCGGCTCATCGGCGCAGATGACGACCTTCCGGACACCCTCGGTGGTGAGCTTGTGGGTGAGCTGCGCGACGGTGAGCCCGCCCTCCACGTCCTGGGCGCCGGTCATCGCGACGACCTCGTTCCAGAGCAGCTTGTAGGTGATGTTCACGCCCGCCGCGACGCAGGCCTGGATCGCCAGCTGCCCGGAATGGAAGAAGGTGCCGTCGCCGATGTTCTGGAACAGATGCGGTACATCGGTGAACGGCGCCTGCCCGATCCACTGGCTGCCCTCACCGCCCATCTGGGTGAGCCCGGTGACCGCGCTGTCGGTGCGCCCGGACATGGTGACCAGCGTGTGGCAGCCGATACCGCCGCCGCCGATCGAGCCCTCGGGCAGGGCGGTGGAGCGGTTGTGCGGGCAGCCGCTGCAGAAATAGGGCGTCCGCTTGGCGGACAGGACTTCCAGCGGAAGTGCCGGGGGCACTGCCCTTTTCAGCTCCACCCGTCCGCGCAGCACCCGGCGCAGCGGCGCCAGCAGTCGTCCGGCGGTGAGTTCGCCGTCGACCGGCATCAGTCGCGCGCCGCGCTCGTCCTGCTTGCCGAGCACGCGCGGTGCGTCCGGGGTGCCGTAGAGGATCTCGCGGACCTGCGTTTCGATGAACGCGGTCTTGTCCTCGACGACGATCAACTGCTCGAGTCCGCGGGCGAACTCGGTGAGCGCGGCCGTGCCCAGCGGGTACGGCATGCCGATGCGCAGCAACCGGATTCCGGCCCGGTGCATGGTCGCCTCGTCGACACCCAGATCCAGCAGAGCCTGGCGGACCGCGTCGAAGGTGGTGCCGGTGGCCGCGATCCCCATCTTCGCCTCGGCGGGGTCCACCTCGATGACATCGAGCGCGTTGGCCGCGCCGTACGCGTGCACCGTCGCCCAGCGCGGTCCGTACAGGTCCGCCTCGGCGAGCACGCTGTCGGTCGGTGCCGCCATCGGCCGCTGCCGGTAGACGAAAGGTGCTCCCTCCCACTGCACTTCGGGCACCGTCACGGCGAGGTCGGACACGCCGGCGTCGACCGTCCACGCCCCGTCGGCGACATCGGCCACGATCTTCAACGCCACCACGCAACCCGACGCCCGCGACATCGCGATGCCCTGCATGCCGAGGGTGATGATCTCCTCGGCGTTGCGTGGGAACAGAACGGGCACCCCCATGGCGGCCAGCGAGCGTTCGCTCACCGCGGGCACGGTCGACGATTTCGAGGCCGGATCATCGCCCACCAGCAGCAGCACGCCGCCGCGCGGATTCACGCCGTACATGTTGGCGTGCCGGATGGCGTCGGTCGCGCGGTCGACGCCGGGACCCTTGCCGTACCAGACGCCGACCACGCCGTCGTGGGTCGGCCGCCCGGCGGGCAGTTCGGCCTGGCTGCCCCAGACCGCGGTGGCGGCCAGTTCCTCGTTGAAGCCGGGGACGAAGGTGATGTCGTGCTCGGTGAGCACCTCCGGCATGCCGAGCAGCATCTTGTCCACCCCGCCCAGCGGGCTGCCCTGGTAGCCGGAGACGAACGTCGCGACGCGGCGACCGGCGCGGATATCGCGCACGTGCTGTTCCACCAGCAGCCGGGCGATGGCCTGGACCCCGGTCAGCAGCACCGGGCCCGCGCCGGAGCGGTAGCGATCGGCGAGGTCGTAGGGCGCGGCCGGCTCGGCCGACGGTCGGGCAGTCGCACAGACGACGGTGGTCATGAACGCCTCACCACACTTTCCACAACCCAGATCGTGAGCTGCGCAACGAAGGAACTTGCTATCGGTGCTGCGAAATGTGCCGTGGAGGGGCAATCGGTGTCAACAGTCAGTCCAATAGTTGATCAATCTGCTCAAAAGTGATCTGGGCCACTGGGCTGGATGTATCAATCTGCTCGAGCACGAGAGACCTGGGTCACATCACGGCTGATTCGTCCGGTTCGTCAGATGCTCGACCAGTGGCAGGCTCCGATACCCGATCGGCGTGGCCAGGGCGAGCATGGTCTCGGTGTGGTTCACGCCGTCGATGGCGTGCACCCGCTGGATGATCTCCAGGAGATCCTGCTGCGACTGCGCGGCGATGCGTACCAGCAAGTCGGCGCGACCGGTGGTGGCGTGCACCTCGAGTACGTGCGGGAACCCGCGCAGCGTCTCGATGATCGGATCCATCTTGTTCTGATCGAGTTCGATGCCGAGGAAGGCGTGCACCGCGAACCCGATCGCCTGCACATCGATGTCGGGCGGATAACCCCGCACGGCACCCGACGACTCGAGCCGCTTCATCCGCGCCTGCACGGTGTTGCGGGCGACCCCGAGCCGCTGCGCCAGCTCGAGAATCGGCGCCCGCGGGTCACGGGCCAGTTCGGCCAGCAACGCGGCATCGAGTGCGTCGAACTTGATGGTCATGGGCGCATTCTGACACGCACCGAACCGAGGAACCGCACACCGGACTCAGCCGTGCAGAGTCGGCCGGTAGACGAGTTCCTGGATGTTGCCGTCGAGCGTGCGACTCTCGAGCAGTTCGAGGTCGAAGTCGGCCGCGCCTCGGAAGATCGGGTCGTCACCGGTCTGTCCGGTGATCACCGGGAACACCGTCACCTGGACTCGGTCCACGAGCCCCGCGGCCATCAGTGCCCGGTTCATCGACAGACTTCCGTGTGAGCGCAACGGCACCTCGGACTCCTCCTTGAGCGCGGCGACGACGTCGACGGCATCACCGCGGGCAATCGTCGCGTCCGGCCAGTCGAGCGGCCCCTCCAGCGTGCTCGACACCACCGTCGCCGGGAGATCACGCATCCGCGTGACCCAGGGATCACGTACCTCCGCCACGTCGCCCGAAGCCAGCATCTCCGCGAACGCCCGATAGGTCTTGGGCCCGAACACCATCCGCTGATCCACTCCGAACAGGGCCAGCCGGTGATCGAGCAGCTCGGGCCCTTGCTTACCCCAGTACCCACCCCAGTCACCGCCGCTGACGCTGCCGTAGCCGTCGAGGCTGGAAAAGACATCGAACGTGTAAGTGGTCGCCATCGGATCTCCTTGTGTCTGTGGGATGTATCGATGCAGACGAAGTCATCGCGGCAAACTCATCGCGCAACATGCAGACCTGGGCGGCCGGGGGTGTGGCACCGAGGTCGTCGCCCGCGTGGTTCTTCGGTGTATCCGGCTGCGCTTTCTCGCTGTCGCCCCTTACCTTGCTTGCGAAAAAGGCGCACAATTATTGCGTATACCGGCTTCAAGGTTTGTGTCCGGTGGGGAGCTGAATGCTCGCCGGGCAACATCCGGGGCGGGCAATCCTCCGTGATGGCAGCGTCCTCGTATCGGGTTGCGATGGCTGGATTCCGTCGGCATCGCGGCCCGAGCGTCACACCATGCTGAACGCCGGGCGCGGCGAAGGCTGCCTGTCGTGACTACGAGCCCACTTCGCCGGTTCGGCGTAACTACCAGTTAGGAAACGCCATGTCAGAGCAGAACAAGGCTGTAGCCAAGCGCATTTTCGACGCGTGGAACGCACGAGACCTCGATGTATTCGACGAGCTGATGGACGCCGACTCCCTCAACCACGATCCGCAGAACCCGTTCGCCGAGATCCATGGTCCCGACGGCCTCAAAAGGCTCGTGCAGATGTATCTCGCCGCTTTCTCGGATCAACGATTCCTCATCAACGAACAAATCGCTGAAGGCGACTTCGTCACTACCCGATGGACGGGAACAGGAACCAATGACGGCGAGATGATGGGTATGCCCGCTACCGGCAAATCGGCAGTCGTTCAGGGAATTACGATCAATCGCTTCCGGGACGGCAAGATCGTCGAGAGTTGGGCATCCTGGGACACGCTCGGGATGATGCAGCAACTCGGAGTGGTCCCGTCGGCGCACTCTGCGACAACCTGACTCCTGACGTGCCCGGCTCGGCCCCGGACAACCAGCCCCGAGCCTGGCCGCCGGGGCTGGATGGCGGCCTTGCGTGCTGATGGCGTGGCACGCCATCAGCACGTGGTTTCCCGCCTCCCGCTGGTTCGGACCGACGGCGAGTCGAGCGATCAAGTGCTCTCCGTCGTCGAATGCGGCGTCACTGCGACCTGGATTCGCGCGGCCGGTCCTCGGCTCTGCGAACGCCGCTAATTGTTCCTTCGGCGCTTGTTCGGCGGCCTTCATAGGGAGGTATCGCCGGTTCCGCGTCGTCCGGAGGGCGCGTCCCGGTCCCGCCGATGTTCTCTTCCGCCAGGTTGTGGTCGCGAGTCGAGGTGACCTCTTCTTGGTCGAATGTGGCGGCCTGGCGATCGGCCGTTCCTCCGCCGGGCGTATCCGACCCGGTATCTCGTGAACTTTTGGCTCCTCGTTCCGAGTGAGGCTCTTCAGATATCGCGATGACGACCACGACTGAATCAATCGGGTAATCAATGAAAGGTCACACGCCGTCACAGTCCGGGACTAGGCGGCTACTCCCTTACGGGGGAGTCTGGCACGGCCATGACGGTCTGGAACGCTTCTTCCTTGCGATGAGCGCGACCTGGGACCGATTCGAACTGGCTGAACAGACGTTCCTGTCCGATTCCAGTCCGCTTGTCGTCCTGACGCGCGTGCACGCCCGGTCCCGGGCCAGCGGTCGAGAGCTGGATTTCCCTATCCTGCAGACGATCACCGTGGCCGGCGGGCGGATCACCGAGATCCGACCCTTCTACTGGGACACCGCGACAATCGCCGATGCCTGTTTGCCGTCTACTCGCGAGCTCGACGGCACGAACGTCCGTATCTGCCGCTGATCGGTTGTCAGGCAAAGCGACTCGATGAGGTCGCCTGAACACGCTCTTCTGCCGATGGCAGGTTGTCGTCGACCCGGCGAATATGGGGATGCCCCCGACGATCTTCGATCAGGACTTGCCGTCGTCGACTGGCGTGGTGGGGCCCGGTTGGTTGGATTTGTCGCCGAGGCGCGCGTGCAGCCGTTCGCGGACCTGGTCCGGGGTGTATGCGCGACGTTTGCGTTCGGCCCGCACGATGACTACCCCGGTCGCCGCGACACCCGCGGTCCCGGCCAGACCCAATATCTTCCACCAGCGCATGCGCCTAGGCTAGTCGCTGTGCCACGCGAAACACCGATGAGTATCAGCTTGGACGAAGCAGCAGAGCTTACGCGAACGGGAGATCTATGGCTGTTTCGCGGGCATTCTCGAGCCGATCGCGCGATTCGGGGGTTGACCAACAGCCCGGTGAACCACGTCGGCATGGCAGTGGTGATCGATGACCTACCGCCGCTGATTTGGCACGCCGAACTCGGTCGGGCACTGCCGGATATCTGGTCGGGTAGCCATCATCGCGGAGCCCAGCTCCACGATCTGCGGGCTGCGGTCATCCGATGGACCGAGGAGTACGGGCAACAGGCGTGGATGCGTCAGTTGGATCGGCCGGTGACCCGCGAGATGGAGGGTGCAGCGCTGCAGGTGGTGGCGAGGCTGGACGGCATGCCCTTCCCCTCCACCGGCGCGCTGGCGGGGCGCTGGTTGCTGGGCCGGGTGCCGGTTCCGAAGCGGTCGAAAGAGCGCGAATCCGATCATGCCGGTCTAGAGAACGCCTACTGCGCGGAGATCGTCGCCATGACGTATGAGGCCATGGGCTTGTTGCCGAACAGACGTCCGAATTGGTATGACCCGGGCAGATTTTGGAGTGGCGACAACCTGCGATTGGCCGAGGGGTATCACCTCGGCGGGGAAATCACGGTGCACGTTCCCGAACACTGACCTCGGCGACTTCCGCCACGAGTGACGTCTTCGCTAGATTGAGGTCGTGACCAAACTGCGAGACCTCCAACACCGGGTGGTAACGACAGGGCAACGGTACATCGGTAACCCGATCCTGGGTCGGCTGCCGGTTCAGACCTTGCTCGAAACAACGGGACGTAAGAGTGGTCAGCCGCGGATCACGCCGATCGGCGGCCGCCGAAGCGGCAACTCCTTCTGGCTCGTTTCCGAGTTCGGCGAGAAATCCCAATACATCCGAAACATTCAGGTGGACAACCGTGTTCGGCTGCGTATTCGTGGTCGGTGGTACTCCGGCACCGCTCACTTGATGCCCGGCGACGACGCAAAAGCTCGGCTGCGCGAGCTGCCGCGGGCCAACAGTGCAGTTGTACGAGCGTTCGGTACCGACCTGCTGACCGTTCGCATCGACTTCGGCTGACCGCGACCCCGACGGCCACGGTGCCCGCCGGCGAACGCACTCAACTGCCGATGAGCGTGCATCGCACCATGATCGACTTCATCCGGGAGGGGCGACCACGGCCGGTCGACTCCGATCCCAGGTTTCACTCGCGGTCTGCGAGACCGAAGATACGAATCAACCCGTATGAGGACTGCGTGTGCTGAGGCTTCGGGCTTCTCGCCAGGCAAGATCGACGTGCGCTGGGCGTTGGTGACCGCAATCGAGCTCGGTGCCTGATCGATCGCGGACAGTGCTGCCGCAGCCCCGTAGCGCAGCGAGTGGAGTCAGACGTGGTGGCAGGTTTCTGCCGTCGATTCCGTGCGGATCATCCGGTCTGAGGTGACACCTCGCAGGGGTCACGCCGAGGTGGAACGGCGGTTCCGATGCGGGAACTCCGTGCCTGCTCTGGCCTGGTCGTAGCCCCTGGTGGACCGCATCGGGGGAATATTCGGCAGCGGCACTCGGGTCTGCGAGCTGATCGACGATCGGGTAACGGGGTCACCGTAGTATCGGCGGAAAATACAACACATATGCTGGTCAAGGCATGTTCCTCCGCGATCTCCGGCTGGCGGACCGTAACAGCCTGGGCAGCGCCTCGTTGCCGTCCGCGTTCACGGCAGTACTTCAAATCCGCCAAAACTTCGGCGAGTCGGGAACCCCCAGGAGCTGGACACTCCGACATGTACGCGAGATGAGCTGTGGAAACCTGGCTTCTTCGTAGTGTGCGGGCATGGAACCTGCATGGATAGCGGTGATCGGAACCGTATCTGGTGGCGTCGTGAGTGCTGGGAGCGGCGCCATCACAAGCTTTGCACTCGCTCGTCAGCAACGCGCCAGTACAAAGCTTCAGTTCGCGGTCGCAAGTCGGGACAGACGAAGACAGGAACTTCGTCAGGTCTGCCTGGACTACCTCTCTGCCTACAGCGCCTTGAGAGATCGCATCCTCGTGCTACATCGAGATCAACAGGCAACCGACTCGGCCCAGCCAGGGCTTCCATTTCTGCTTCTGCAGGACTTCGCGCCAGAGGAGACGACCCAGTTCAAACAGGCTGAGCACACACTTCAGATCACCGCATCTACGTCAATTATCGAGGCGGCCAAGGCGACAACGCTCCACCTCTATAGCTTGGCCAGGGCAGCGCGCAAACTTGACCAACCGGCATTCAACCAGAAGAACGCAGCAGGGTTGCCATTACGCGAAGCGCTCGAGGCTGCGATGCGTTCAGAGCTGGAGGAGGAACACGGGGTGAATTGACGTTGACCGCCGACAGGCTCAGGACCGAGGCCGTGATCGTCGGCGCGGTCCCTGGCAACGGCGCCAACGCGACCACCTTCGGCGGCTTGGTCCTGGCCGCGCACACTTCCGACGGACGGCTGCGCTGTATCGGTGGAGTCGGGACCGGTTTCACCGCGGCCTCGCGGCGCAGCATCCGCGCCGCGCTGGACTAAGGTGCGTCGCGAGACCAGCCCACTCGATGATCCGCCGCCGGCACCGGTCGCGCGGACCGCGTGGTGGGTCGAACCGGCGTTCGTCGCCGACATCGAGTACCGCGAGATCAGCAGCGACGGCCTGCTGCGCCATCCCAGTTTTCGGGGGATCCGGACCGACAAGACACCCGACGAGGTCGGCATGCCCGGCGCGAGCGAAGTTCGGTAGACAGCCGATTTCCGAACACCGATCTACGGGCCATTGGCGTGTACTGACGTGGAGAATCAGGGCATGGCAGCCGCTGTAGCGGGATTTGGTTGGTCCAGTGGGCACCCAGGTCAGATCCAGCCTGACCATCGCGCAGCGCGGCGAGGGGAGTCAGCCGTCCGGATAGGTGCGGAGATCGTGATTCGATAGCAGCCCAAACCGTTGTTGCCTGAGCGTGAAAGCAGCAGATCGTCCCGGATGTGATGGTTCGGATGAGGCAGACCGAGGTGCGAGACGGGCAGTTCCGGCGAGGTAACTCCGTGCCTGCTCTGGCCTGGTCGTAGACCACCGGGCAGTCGGAATCGGGGAATATTTCACCCCCACTCGTGTTGTGGATCGTGGGTAAATCGTAGAAAAATCGTAGAAAGCGAGGGTGGACCCCGAAGATGACCAGGTCAGCGGTGGTATAGGCTTTGTCGGTCATGAAGTCGGCTTATTCGGGTCCGGTCAACGGTGCGCCCAAGACGGTCTACCTCGATCACGCGGCGACCACTCCGATGTTGCCTGCCGCGGTCGAGGCGATGACGGCTGCCCTGGGGGCGGTCGGTAACGCGTCCTCGCTGCACGGTTCGGGGCGGGCGGCGCGGCGGTCGCTGGAAGAGGCGCGCGAGTCGATCGCGGCTGATCTGGGTGCTCGGCCGTCCGAGGTGATCTTCACCTCCGGGGGCACCGAGAGCGACAATCTCGCCGTCAAGGGGATCTTCTGGGGGCGCAGGGCGGCTGATCCGCGGCGCACCAGGATCGTCACCAGCTCGGTCGAGCATCACGCGGTGCTCGATGCCGTCGAGTGGCTGGAGAAGCACGAGGGCGCGCAGGTCAGCTGGCTGCCGGTCGACGCCGAGGGTGTCGTCTCGCCGCAGGCGTTGCGCGAGGAGCTCGCCGCGCATGCCGACGAGGTGGCGCTGGTCAGTGTGATGTGGGCCAACAACGAAGTCGGCACTATCGAACCGATCATCGAATTGGCCGCTGTCGCACAGGAATTCGGCATCCCGATGCACAGCGACGCCATTCAGGCGGTGACCCAGATCCCGGTCGACTTCGCCGCCAGCGGACTGGCCGCGCTCAGCGTGGCCGGGCACAAGGTCGGCGGTCCGCACGGGATCGGTGTGCTGCTGCTCGGCCGCAACGTGCCGTGTGTGCCGCTGGTGCACGGCGGCGGGCACGAACGCGACCTGCGCTCCGGTACCTCCGATGTGGCCGCGGCGATCGGGATGGCCGCCGCGCTGCGCGATGCCATCGGTGAGCTGCCCGCGCGCGCCGAGCAGTCCCGTGCGCTGCGCGATCAGTTGATCGCCGGGGTGCGGGCCGCGGTGCCCGACGCGGTACTCAACGGTCCCGCCGACCGTCGCCTGCCCGGTAACGCCCATTTCACGTTCCCCGGTTGCGAAGGCGACTCGCTGCTGATGCTGCTCGACGCCGCCGGTATCGAGTGCTCCACCGGGTCGGCCTGCAACGCGGGGGTCGCCTCGCCCAGTCATGTGCTGATCGCGATGAGTGTGCAACCGTGGCAGGCGCGCAGTTCGCTGCGCTTCACACTCGGCCACACGTCGACCGAAGCCGATGTCGAAACACTGTTGACCGTGCTGCCGCAGGTCATCGATCGAGCCAAGGCCGCGGGCCTGGCCGGCGCTAGAGGAGGTGCCTGATGAGAGTTCTCGCCGCGATGAGTGGTGGTGTCGATTCGGCGGTGGCCGCGGCGCGGGCCGTGGACGCGGGCCACGAGGTGGTCGGGGTGCATCTGGCGCTGTCGGCGAACCCGGGCACGCTGCGTACCGGGTCGCGTGGCTGCTGCTCCAAGGAGGACGCCGGTGACGCGCGTCGCGCCGCCGATGTGCTCGGAATCCCGTTCTACGTCTGGGATTTCGCCGATCGCTTCAAGGAAGACGTGATCGACGACTTCGTCGCCGCCTACGCCGCGGGGGAGACCCCGAACCCGTGTCTGCGGTGCAACGAGAAGATCAAGTTCTCCGCGCTGGCCGATCGGGCGCAGGCGCTCGGCTTCGACGCGGTGGTGACCGGGCACTACGCGCGGCTCGACGAGGGCGTGCTGCGTCGTGCTGTCGACGCGGACAAGGACCAGTCCTACGTGTTGGCGGTGCTCACCGCCGAGCAGCTCGCGCGGGCGATGTTCCCGGTCGGTGACACCCCCAAGCCGCGGATCCGCGAGGAGGCCGCCGAGCGTGGGCTGGCGGTGGCGAACAAGCCCGACAGCCACGACATCTGCTTCATCCCGTCCGGCGATACCCGCGCCTTCCTCGGTGCCAAGATCGGCATCCGGCCCGGTGCGCTGGTGGATTCCGACGGCACGGTGCTCGGCAGTCACGAGGGTGTGCACGGGTTCACCGTCGGGCAGCGCAAGGGCCTGGGCCTGAGCCACACCGCCGCCGACGGCAAGCCGCGCTATGTGACCGGCATCGATCCCGATTCGGGGACCGTCAAGGTCGGCTCGGTCGAGGATCTGCAGGTCGACATCGTCACCGCCGACCGGGCGATCTGGACCTCCGGCGTGCGCCCGACCTCGTCGGTCGAGTGCGTCGTGCAGGTGCGCGCGCACGGTGGGACCGCGCCGGCCGTGGTCGAGCCCGAGGGCGACGGCTTCGTCGCCAGGCTGCGCGAGCCGCTCACCGGCGTCGCGAAGGGCCAGGCCATCGTGCTGTACCTGCCCGACGCCGACGGCGGCGACACCGTGATCGGCAGCGGCACCATCAACGGCACCGACCGCACCGCGGGCATCGAGTCCGATTCGTCGGCCGCGTCAGCCTGATCGTGTCGTGGCGGGTGCGCCGACAGTGGGCGCGCACGGCAGGATGACCGGTGACGGCCCCGCCGCGGTGCGGCGCACGGTTCGTGGTGGTCGACGCCGATCCGGTGTGGACCACCGACCCAGACGACACGAAAGGTGTTGAGCGCGTGACGTTGTGGCGTGGTAGTGAGCAGTCCGACGACCCGGCCGCGGCGGAGCCGGTGGACTTGCTCGCCGGGGCGTTCGCCACCGGCCTCGGTTCCTGGCCCGGCACCGATCCACTCGAGGCGGCGACCACCATCATCGGTGAACTGCCGGAACTGCCCCACCTCGTCGAACTTCCCGATCGCGGGATCGGCGCCGATATGATCGGACGCGCCTCCGCGCTCCTGGTCGATCTGCGGTTCGACGCGACCACCCGCGGCTACCGGCTCGCCGACCGCCCGGGTTCGGTCTCGCGCAGGGCCCGCGACTTCGTGCGCGTAGATCTCGACGCGATCGAGGAAGCCTGGGAGACAGCGGGTCTCGTCGGCTCCGGTCGAGCGATCAAGATCCAGTCGGTCGGGCCGCTGACCCTGGCCGCCGAAGTCGAACTGCCCGGCGGCCATCGCATCCTCACCGATCGCGGTGCGCTCCGGGACCTCACGGACTCGCTGGCCGAGGGCCTTGCCCTGCACGCCGCTGAGATCGGCAAACGGCTCGGGGCGAAAGTGGTTGTGCAACTGGATGAACCGCAGTTGACGACGGTTCTCGATGGATCGCTGACCGGCCCGAGCGTTCTCAACACCGTCCGCGCGCTGCCCGGTCCGGAGGCGATCCACTTCCTCGATGTCGTGATCAACGCGCAGCCGGGCCCGGTCATCCTGCACACCTGCGCATCCCGGCCCGCGTTGCCCACCCTGCGCCGCACCGCCGCCGCCGCGCTGTCCTTCGACGCGTCGACGATCACCACCGCCGACTTCGACGACATCGGCGAAGCCGTGGACTCCGGCAAGAAGCTGGCCCTCGGACTCGTCCCCACCGAACCGCCCACGAGCCCGCTCACCTGGCGCACCGCCGCCGAGCCCGCGGTCCGTCTCGTGGACGACCTCGGTTTCCCACGTTCGGCTCTCACCCGAGTTCTCGTCACCCCCACCTGCGGTCTGGCGGGCGCCCCGCTCGCCTGGTCGCGCAAGGCACTCGCCCTGGCCGCCGACGTCGCCCGCGCTTTCGCCGAAGACCCGGAGTCGCTCACCGTCGAGCGCAAGGAACAGTCGCGGTCGGGTCGGAATCATCGGTGACGTAGTCCCGGCCGCCCTGGGCGAAAATTCCTGCCCGCACGGCTGCGACGTGCGGGAACGGTCGGCGGATGTGTCGGTGGGCTCGACTAGCCTCTAGTGGGTGAGTGACAGCGACAGCGCGGTTTCTGTGAGTGCCGAACCGGCTACGCCCGAGCAGCGGGTGCAGTGGCAGCAGTTGGCCGACGAGGTGCGTGGGCATCAGTTCCGCTACTACTTGCGGGACGCGCCGATCATCACCGACGGTGAGTTCGACGCCCTCCTGCGCGAGTTGCAGGCTCTCGAGGACGCGCATCCGGATCTGCGGACCCCCGATTCGCCCACGCAGCTGGTCGGCGGCGGATTCGCGACCGAGTTCACCGCGGTCGATCATCTCGAGCGGATGCTGTCGCTGGACAATGTGTTCGACTACGACGAGCTGCGTACCTGGGCGAGCAGGGTGGAAGCCGAAACCGGGTCCGAGCTGCACTATCTGTGCGAAGTCAAGATCGATGGCGTCGCGTTGAACCTCGTGTACGAGAACGGCAGGCTGGTGCGCGGCGCGACTCGCGGTGACGGGCGCACGGGGGAGGACGTCACCCTCAACGCGCGCACCATCGAAGACATCCCCGCAGAGCTCACCCCGACCGAGGAATTCCCGATCCCGGAGCTCCTGGAAGTACGCGGCGAGGTGTATTTCCGGCTCGAGGACTTCGAGACGTTGAACGCCCAGATCGTGGCCGAGGGCAAACCGCCCTACGCGAATCCGCGCAATACCGCCGCCGGTTCGCTGCGCCAGAAGAATCCCGCGATCACCGCCCAGCGTCGGCTGCGGATGATCTGCCACGGTTTCGGCCGCATCGAGGGTTACCGCCCGGCCTCCCAGCACGAGGCCTACCGGGCACTGGCTGCCTGGGGTCTGCCGGTCTCGGCCCACACCCGACTGGTCGAGGGCATCGACGCGGTCATCGAGCGGGTCGCCTACTGGGGCGAGCATCGCCACGACATCGAGCACGAGATCGACGGTCAGGTGATCAAGGTCGACGAGACGTCCTTGCAACGCCGCCTCGGTTCCACCTCCCGTGCCCCGCGCTGGGCCATCGCCTACAAGTACCCGCCCGAAGAGGCCACCACCACGTTGCTGAGCATCGAGGTCAACGTGGGCCGCACCGGTCGGGTCACCCCGTTCGCGGTGATGGCGCCGGTCTCGATCGCCGGCTCGACGGTGTCGATGGCGACGCTGCACAATGCCTCCGAAGTGAAGCGCAAGGGTGTGCTCATCGGCGATACCGTCACGATCCGCAAGGCCGGTGATGTGATTCCCGAGGTCCTCGGGCCCGTCGTCGACGCGCGGACCGGCGCCGAACGCGAATTCGTCATGCCGACGCACTGCCCCGAGTGCGCCACCGAACTCGCCCCCGCCAAGGAGGGCGACGCCGACATCCGCTGCCCCAACCAGCAGCACTGCCCCGCCCAGCTGCGCGAACGCGTCTTCCACCTGGCGGGCCGCGGCGCCTTCGACATCGAAGCCCTCGGTTACGAAGCCGCCAACGCCCTGCTCACGTCGGGTGCGATCACCGACGAGGGCGACCTGTTCGCCCTCGATGCGCAGGATCTGCTCGGCGTGCCGCTGTTCACCAAACAGGACGGCGCCCTCTCGGCCAACGGCGCCCGCCTGCTCGACAACCTCGACGCCGCCAAGGACACCCCGCTGTGGCGGGTGCTCGTCGCGCTGTCCATCCGCCACGTCGGTCCGACCGCGGCCCGCGCGCTGGCCGCCGAGTTCGCCGGCCTGGAGCGCATCGAATCCGCGACAGGAGAAGAACTGTCGGCCACCGACGGCGTCGGCCCCACCATCGCCGCCGCGGTCGTGGAATGGTTCACCGTCGACTGGCATCGCGCGATCGTGGACAAGTGGCGGGCGGCCGGGGTGCGGATGGAAGACGAGCGCGACGAGTCCATCGAACGCACCCTCGACGGCCTGTCGATCGTCGTCACCGGCTCCCTGCAGACCTTCAGCCGCGACGGCGCGAAGGAGGCGATCCTCGTTCGCGGCGGCAAGGCGGCGGGCTCGGTGTCGAAGAAGACCGCGTTCGTGGTGATCGGCGAGGCGCCCGGTTCGAAAGCGGCCAAGGCCGAAGAACTCGGCGTCCAGATCCTCGACGAAGACGGCTTCCGGCGGCTCCTGGAGGGTGGCCCCGACGCGGTCAGGGTCGCACCGGACGAGGATCCGGTCGTGGCGGACTAGCCGAGTCCGGCGTCGTGAACAGCCCGGTTCACGTCAGTTCGGGGTGACGGTGACCGTGTTGCCGATCTGGGTCTTCATGTCGAACGACGCGCACTGCCCGTTGCTGAGCTCCTGGGTACGCAGCGGCCGCTTCTTGATGTTGGTCTGGATCTCCACCGTCACATCGGTGCTCGACATCGAGCACACCTTCGACACCGGAGCCTCGGTGTAGGACACCGACCCCGCACCCTGACACGAGTTGGTCGAGTTCCCCAGAAACACCCGCGCGGTCCCCGTCGGGCACGGATCAGCCAGCGCGCTGGGCGCACTCACCAGCGCCGCGGGCACGAGCGCTCCCGCGGTCACCGCGGCAACGACAACTCCGCGAACAATTACCCGAACCGCCACTGTTCCGCCTCTCCGTGAATTTCAGCCAGACTACGGGACGGGGAGGCTTTGTGGCGCGGCGAGCTTTGAAGTGGTTGTCGCCTTTGCCCGTGCCCGGTGAGTTACCCATGTACTGACGAGATCAGGGGGAGTCGGCGGCGCTGCGGCGAATGGGCGCTGGTCGTCGCGCCCGATCGGTCTCCGATTCGGCCGAGAATGCTGGAGCCGTGGACCAGCCTGCCGCGTCGGCGAATACCCGACATCCCTTAGTCTTGCCAAGAATCTCGGAGAGGCGGACCCTTGCTGCGCAGTTTTCAGGTGACCAATCATGGATCGCTGGCGGAGGCTCAGCAGTTGCGGCTGACGAAGGGGGCAGGCGGGCCGTTGGCGGTGCCGGTGACCGCGGTGCACGGGGTGGCGGCTGCCGGGAAGACGAGCGTGATCGACGCGATCGGGCAGATGCGGGACGCGGTCCTGAATTCCGTGAGCGGATGGGACCCCTACGCGGGCCCGGTGCGACGACCGCATCTCGGGTTCGCCGAGCGGCCGACGGAATTCGTCGCCGGATTCGTCGCCGAGGGCGTGCCCTATACCTACGGGTTCCGGCTCGACAACGCCGACGTGGTCGCGGAGTGGCTGTACACCCACCCTCGGTCGCGCAAGCGGATCGTGTTCGAACGCCGTGGTGACGAGGTGAAGATCGGGCCGATGTTCGAAGCGGCTCGGTACGGGGTGGCGGCGCTGGTGCCGTTGCTGCGGCCGAACGCGCTGCTGCTGAGCTTGGCGGGGCAGATGTACGCCGAGGCGCTCGTGCCCGCGTACCGGTGGTTCGCGGCGAATCTGACTGTGCAGCAGGGTGATGTCGACACCGACGCGCTCGCGCACGACCTCGGCAGCCATATCTCCCGCTCGCCCGACAACGCGGCGCGTCTGCTGATGCTGTTGCGCACCGCCGATCTCGGGATCGAGGATCTGCTCGTCGCTGAGCACGATCCGATGTACGCGGACTACCTGCGTGATCTGGACGCCGAAATCGGCGCGCTGGCAGGCCATCTCGACCACCCCGAGCAGATTCTCGTGGAACGCGAGCTGAGCACCCTGCGCGCGGCGCGTGACGCGCTGTACCGACGCATGGTCGACCGTCGCGGCGCGGGGCTGAGCCTGGTGCACGAGGGCATCGATGTCCCGTTCGAACTGGCCGACGAATCCACCGCCACCCGTTCGCTGCTGCGTGTACTGCCCGCGATGTTGGAAGCCCTCGACACCGGCCAGGTGCTCGCGGTCGACGATCTCGGCGTCGGCCTGCCGGTCGAGGAGACCGACCGCCTCGTCCAGCTGTTCCAGAACCCGGAGACCAATTCCCGTGGCGCACAACTGATCTACACCACGGCCGATCGAGCGCTGATCGACCGCGGCAACGGACGCTCGCAGCGCACCCGCACGGCGGTGTGGCAGGTGCGCCGTGCGCTGGGGGTCAGCGAACTCACGCCGCTGTGAGCGGGGCATAGCATGGGCGCATGCTCGAAGTGGTGATGGCGGTAGCGCTGGTGACGATGCTGGTGGTGACGATCGCGGCCGTCGTCTCCGGACGGACCGGCCGGGGGCGGGCGAACCTCGAACACGGGTCGCTCTACGTGACCGGTGTCAGCCCGCTGCCCGCGATGACCGGTGAGCACTACGTGACGATCACCGGCACCGTCACCGGCCCGTCGATCACCGGCAAGGTCGTCTACCGCCGCTTCGCCTGGGATGCCGCCCACTGGCCCGCACCCGGCGACCACCTCGCCGTGGCCTACCCACCGCACAATCCCGACGACTGGCACGCCGAGCACCCCGGCTTGCGCCCCTACCTCGGCTCCTGAGCGACCTCACCGGCCCCGCCGGGCATGGGTGAGTCGAAGCTCACAAGCGTCCGGATGGGACCATTCGGGGATGCACGGTAGCGATGACCAGACCACCGGACTTCTGATCCGCCCCGCCCGCCCCGACGAATACGACGCGGTCGCCGCGCTGACCGTCGAGGTGTACGTGGGCGACGGCTACGTCACCGACGGGGACGACTACGTGCGGGAACTCGCCGACGTGCCGCACCGGGCCGCCGAGGCCGAGGTCCTCGTGGCCGTGCACGACGGTGAGGTCGTCGGTTCGCTCACGGTCGCGAAGCCCGGCACGCCCTACGCGGAGATCGCTCAGCCCGGCGAACTCGAGTTCCGGATGCTCGCGGTGTCCAAGCGGGCACGCGGACTCGGAGTCGGCACCGCACTGGTTCGCGCCGTCGTCGACGAGGCGAGATCAGGCGGTTTCGACGCGGTCGCGCTCACCACGATGTTCTCGATGGTCGACGCACACCGGCTGTACGAACGGCTCGGCTTTGTCGGTGTCCCCGAACGTGATTGGGCCACCCACGACGGACTGCAACTGTTCGTGATGCGGCTCGCGCTGCGCTGACCCGATCAGTTCAGGACGGTGGCGACGATGCCGGCGAGGTAGCCGAGCCGCGCCACCTCCGACGGGCGGAAATCGGGCCCACCGGGGCGGCCGAGGAGCAGTGCCCTGCCGGTGTTGCCCAGCGGTGCGGCGGCCAGCTTGGTGTCCATGTCGCGCCAGATCTCCGGCACCCATTCGGCCTCACCGTCGAGCCACATCGGCTTCTCGATGGGCATCCACGGGGCCGAACCCGCTTGTGTCTCAGGGGCGCTCGGGCTGCCGACGATGCGGTAGGCGCCCGCGGGGCCCAAGCCGATGATCGTGGACCAACCGACGCGCAGCACGCGGGGGCAGCCGTCGACGAGCACCTGGAGGCGGTCGTCACGGGCGCTGGCGACCTGGTCGATCAGCTCGAGCTCGCGGTGGGTGTCGAGGACGCCGGAGTACGGGCGAATGGAGTCGACGCTCACATCGCGGACCGACTCCGCGGCGGTGATGAGGGTGTCGGGCAGTGCGCCGGTAGGGACTTCGACGACGAGATCGTCGATCGCGAACCCGGCGCCGCGTTCCACGACATCGAGCGAGAGAATGTCCGCGCCGACCCCGCCGAGGGCGAGTGCGAGGGAGCCGAGGCTTCCCGGTCGATCCGGAAGTTGCACGCGGAGCAGGTATGACACGTGCGTTCCTTTCCATAACGGCCGGGGTTGTTCGAGACGAATACCCGGTGAAGCAATACTTACACCCCTGAACGCGGGTTCTCGACCCGAAGTATGACCCCATCGGCACGACATGCGCGAACTTTCGTGCGAGGCGGGTGCGTCCGAGCTGCGGGGGCGGGCGCGTCGAAACCGATATGACGCGCCGATCAGGCGTACCTGCGCCTGCGCTCCGGCCATGCGCAGGCTGTGGATTGCTTCGCAACCGTGTGAATTAGGCTGTACCGATACTGCCCACCGAAGCCGAAAGGGGTCCCGCGGTGCCCGCAATCTCCCGCGACGAGGTCGCTCACCTCGCCCGGCTGTCCCGGCTGGCGTTGACCGACGCCGAACTCGACCAGTTCGCCGGTCAGCTGGATTCGATCCTCAGCCACGTGCAGACCATCACCGAGGTCGCCGCCGACGTCCCCGCCACCGCGTCGCCGAATCCGACAACCAATGTGACCAGGCCCGATGTGGTCACCCCCGGCCTCACCCCCGAGCAGGCGCTGGACCAGGCGCCCGCTGTGGAAGAACAGCGTTTCCTGGTCCCGCAGATCCTGGGAGAGGGCGAATGAGCGAGTTGACCCAGCTGTCGGCTTCCGAGCTGGCAGCCAAGATCCACGGCGGCGAGGTGTCCTCCACCGAGGTCACCCAGGCGCACCTGGATCGCATCGGCAAGGTCGACGGTGAGCTCAACGCCTTCCTGCACGTGGCGGGGGACGAAGCCCTCGCCGCGGCCGCCGTGGTCGACGCCGCGCTCGCCGCGGGCGAGAAGCCCGCCTCGTCGCTGGCGGGAGTTCCGTTGGCGCTCAAGGACGTTTTCACCACCACCGACATGCCGACCACCTGTGCCTCGAAGATCCTCGAGGGCTGGATGTCGCCGTACGACGCGACGGTCACCGCGCGGCTGCGTGCCGCGGGCATCCCGATTCTCGGCAAGACCAACATGGACGAGTTCGCGATGGGCTCCTCCACCGAGAACTCCGCCTACGGTCCGACCCGCAACCCGTGGGACACCACCCGCATCCCCGGTGGTTCCGGTGGCGGTTCGGCGGCGGCGCTGGCCTCGTTCCAGGCGCCGCTGGCGATCGGCACCGACACCGGTGGCTCGATTCGTCAGCCCGCCGCGGTCACCGCGACGGTCGGCGTGAAGCCCACCTACGGCACCGTCTCGCGCTACGGCCTGATCGCGTGCGCGTCGTCGCTGGATCAGGGTGGTCCGTGTGGTCGCACCGTGCTCGACACCGCGTTGCTGCACGAGGTGATCGCTGGGCACGACCCGCGCGACTCCACTTCGCGCAACGTTCCGGTGGCGCCGGTGGTGGCCGCCGCCAAGCAGGGCGCCAACGGTGACCTGACCGGCGTGCGCGTCGGCGTGGTGCGCGAATTGCACTCCGACAGTTACCAATCCGGTGTCATCGCCTCCTTCGACGCCGCCGTCGCGGTGCTGAAGGAACTGGGCGCCGAGGTGGTCGAGGTGTCGTGCCCGAGCTTCGAGTACGCGCTGTCCTCGTACTACCTGGTGATGCCGTCGGAGGTGTCGTCGAACCTGGCGCGCTTCGACGCCATGCGCTACGGCCTGCGCGTCGGTGACGACGGCAGCCACAGCGCCGACCAGGTGATGTCGCTGACCCGTGAGGCCGGTTTCGGTCCGGAGGTCAAGCGCCGCATCATGATCGGCACCTACGCGCTGTCGGCGGGTTACTACGACGCCTACTACGGCCAGGCGCTCAAGGTCCGCACGATGATCGCGCGCGACTTCGACGCCGCCTACGAGCAGGTCGACGTGCTCGTCTCGCCGACCAGCCCGTTCACTCCGTGGAAGCTGGGCGAGAAGGTCGACGACCCGCTGGCCATGTACCTGTCGGACCTGTGCACGCTGCCGACCAACCTGGCGGGTCACCCCGGCATGTCGGTGCCCTCGGGTCTGTCGGCCGAGGACAACCTGCCGGTGGGTCTGCAGATCATGGCGCCCGCGTTGGCCGACGACCGCCTGTACCGGGTGGGCGCGGCCTACGAGGTGGCGCGTGGCGCGCTGCCGATCCCGAGCGCGGTCTGAGAAGTTCCCCCGAGCGGGGCGTGCCGGTTCGAAAGAACCTGGTGCGCCCCGCTTTCGGCGGTGTGCCCGCCGTGGTGGTTTACGCCACCGCGCGGCGGCCGACGCCCGCCGTCATCGCGGTGAAGCCGGCCCGCAGGTGCTTGCCGAGCGCCACCGTCACCACGGGGCTCAACCAGCCGGCCAGGGTGAATCGGGACTCGTAGCGGCACCGGTCGGGGCCGAGGGGAACGACGGTGTGCGAGCGCAGGCTGTGCAGTGCGCCCAGCGGCACCGGCTTCATGGTGTAGCTGAACTCGACGCCCGGGGTGTGGGTGCGGATCCACTCCCGCTGCGGACGGCGGTTGCTGCCCAGCTGGACCTGCATGTCGATGGTCGAGCCCGGTTCCAGCGTGCTCGACGCCTCGTAGCAGAAGGTGTTCCACTCGCCGTAGCGCTCGAAATCTGTGAGCACCTCCCACACCTTCGCGGCGGGGGCGTCGATCTCGATCGTTTCGTCGATGACTAGAGACATGTGTGAAAACTAGGACATGTTCTAGTTTTCGGCAACCGCATCAGACGAAGCGCCGGCGGAACTTGCGCAGCGCGTCGATGATCACGGCCGAGGCCGCCGTCACCGCGAACAAGCCGAGAACGGTGCGGGCGAGCGGCCAGAGATTGGGGCGGTCGGCCGGGTCGGTCTGGGCGAAGACGTTCTCGACCACCGGTGCGCCGTACTCCTGACGTCGCGAGTTCACGTCCACGGCGGTGAACGCGATATCGGCCATCACGCCGCAGCGAGCACGGGAGAACTCGTCGTCGCGCAGCTGGCAGGAGGCGTGGATGCGCCGGTTCAGCGCCGCGTCCACGGAGCGCCGCGCCCACCCGCCGAGGGGTTCGTCGACCCGCTCGGCGTAGCGCAGCACGTCATAGCCCAGGTCGTGCGCCTTGCACGCCGACTCGAACTCGGCGGGCAGCGTCACCGGCGAGGAGCAGCCGCCGTTCGGATTCACCAGCAGCCCGTCCAGCCGGACGGGGTCGTAACCGAACTTGTAGCCGAAATCTCGGGGGATGAGCGAAGTGGCGTCCGGGCTGTCGTCGATGAGCGCGCGCACCGCGGCGGCGGCCGCGACATTCTCGGTGCCGGTGGGGGTGGTGCCGCCCATGGCGCCCGGTGCCGACATGACCACGGCGGCGGCCATGGCCAGCCCGGCCGTGCACAGCGCGACACCGCTACGACGGCGGTGCTGCGCGGAATCGGGGGACGGCGCGGAGGCGGCGGAATCTGCGGTACGGGCGCGAGCAGCGGCGGGTACCGGGCGAAGCGGGGTGTTCATGGCCTCCGACAGTAAGGAGCGGGTCTCGCGGCGGGTATCCCGCTGCGGACCGGTTTATCGGGGCGCGCGGGTGGCATGCCCGGCGCCGGGGTCACACCAGGGTAGGGGGTCGTATTCGGTTCGTGGGTATGAGGTCCGCTGACCGGACGGTTCGTAGGCTGACTGTCATGTCCGCACCACTGCGCCCCGCCGCGCGAGGAATACCCGCGCGCACCTGGTTCGACTTCGCAACGGTGCTGGTCGCGCTGATTTTGTACAGCATCGCGTGGCCGACGTTGTTCGTCACCCACGAGGTCTCGCCGGTCACCGCGCCCCTGCTGTCGGCGCTGGCGGCCTTCCCGATCCTGTTCGTGCGGGTCAACCCGGCGATGGGGTGGGCGATCTCCGCGGGGGCCGCGCTGCTGTTCTCGATCGGCATGCAGCCGGGCGCGGACAACGATCTGCCCTTCCAGGTCGTGCACATCATCGTGCTGTTCGTGCTGCTGTTCGCGGTGGCGTTGCGGGCCTCGGTGCCGATCGTGGTCGTCGCCTGGGCGGCCACCTCGATGCTGTTCGCCACGACGATGCCCGGCTCGCAGAGCGGTCCGCTGTGGGGCTGGGCGATGGGGTTCGGCGCACTGGCCCTGTTCGGCTATCTCGTACGGATCCTGCTGGCCTCGCGGCGCAAGCTCGAGCGGCAGGAAGAGGTGACCGAACTCGAGCGCGCGCGCCGGGCGATCCTCGAGGAGAAGGCGCGCATCGCCCGTGACCTGCACGATGTGGTGGCCCATCACATGTCGATGGTCGTGGTGCAGGCCCAGACCGCGCCGTACCGGATCGACGACCTCGACCCGGCCTCGCGCGCCGAGTTCGAGTCGATCGGCGCCACCGCCCGCACCGCGCTCAACGAGATCCGGGGCCTGCTCGGGGTGTTGCGCAGTGACGGCCAGCTGCCCGAACACGCACCGCAGCCGCGCGCCTCGGACGTGCCCGCGCTGTGCGCGTCGGCCCTGCGCGCGGGTCTGCCCGTCGACTGGACGGTGACCGGAGACCTGGAATCGGTGCCGGAGACGACCGGGCTGGTCGTCTATCGGGTGGTGCAGGAGTCGATGGCCAACTGCGCGCGGCACGCACCGGGTGCCGCGGTGCACGTGGCAGTGGCTGTCGATCCCGGCGAGGTGAGCGTGACCGTGCACAACGCGGCGACCGCCACGGTGCCCCAGCCCGGTGCGGGCGGCGGCCACGGCATCGACGGCATGCGCACCCGCGTTGTCGCGGTCGGCGGTGAGCTCCACGCGGCGCCCACGCTCAGCGGCGGATTCGAGGTCTCGGTGAAACTGCCCACCCACTAGGGTGGTTGGGTGGCTATTACCGTTTTGATCGCCGACGACCAGGCGATGGTGCGCCAGGGTTTCGGCGCCCTGCTGGGTGCGCAGACCGATATCAGCGTCGTCGGCGACGCACCCGACGGCAAGGTGGCGGTGGCCGAAGCCAAGCGGCTGCGTCCCGACGTGGTGCTGATGGATGTGCGGATGCCGGAGATGAACGGTCTCGACGCCGCCCGCGCGATCCTCACCGCGAATCTCGATCCGCCGGTGCGGGTGCTCATGCTCACCACCTTCGACATCGACGACTACGTCTACGAGGCGCTGAGCATCGGGGCGAGCGGGTTCCTGCTCAAGGACGCGCCCGCCGAGGAATTGGTGCGTGCGGTGCGGGTGGTCGCCGACGGTGAGGCGCTGCTCGCGCCGACGATCACCCGCAGGCTCATCGCCGACGTCACCCGCAGGCGCAATACCGTGCGCGCCGCACCCGCGCCCGCGCTCGGCACCCTGACCCCGCGCGAACGCGAGGTCCTGGAACTGGTGGCCAAGGGGCTGTCGAACACCGAGATCGCCGCGGCGCTGTTCGTGGCCGAGCAGACCGTGAAAACCCATGTCTCCAAGGTCTTCTCGAAGCTCGGTCTGCGCGACCGCGCCCAGGCGGTGGTCCTGGCGTATGAATCCGGCCTGGTCGTTCCCGGCTGAGCCGGCCCGCTCAGCGCGGGCAGACGCCGCCGCGCAGGTTCGGCAGGTGCCGGGCCAGCAGCAGCGCCATCCGGTCGAGCAGCGCGGTGGTGTCGTCGAACGAACCCGAATCAGCTTGTGCCGCAAGGGCTACCGCGAGCTGACCGCTGCCCACGGGCACCAGTCCGAACTGGCGCACGGTGTAGATCCCGGTGACGTCGTCGGGTCCCCAGCCGCCCTTGAACTCGGTGTCGTCGAGCAAGCCGAGACCCCACCCCTGATCTTCGGTGATCTCACCCATCAGCGTGGTGACGACCTCGGCCTGCGGCAGGCACGGCAGGCGCGACGCGAACCGCACCTGGTTGGCCAGCGACCATTCGGTGCCGCCGAAGGAGGTGTCGTCGAGTTCGGTGCGGGTGCCCGACTTGCCGGTGGCCGCGTCGCCCGCCTCGTCGAGGATCTGCTGCACGGCGTCGGCGGCTTCCGGTGCGTCACCGAGGGATTCCCACAGGCCTTCGGCGGCGTCGTTGTCCGACACCGTGATCGCGGCCTCCACCATCTCGAAGATCGACTGGTCGGAGTCGTGGCGCAACGCGGCGACCGCGAGCGGGATCTTGATCGTGGACCAGGCGATGCCGGTGGTCCAGTCGCCGTAGATCGTCATCCGGCCGCCGCCGACCGGCATCAAGGCCATGCCGACCTGGCCCGGCAGCTTCGACTGCAAGAGGGTGAACTCCGCGGCCAGCGAATCGGGCAGCCCGATGGACAGACCGGGATGCCAGGCGTCTTCGCTGTTGACGGTGACCGTGGGCGCGCTCACCGCCGTCGGTGTGCCCGGCGTGGCACACGAGGTGGACAGTGCGGCAGTCGCCAGCACCCCACTGAGCAGCAGCCTGCGACAGGCAGCCGCTGTTCCGGTCGACTTCACCACCGAATCCTCCCCACCACCCATTGCGCGTGCTCCGGCGGTGCAAACTTCTCGTCGAGCGCGTCCGGTCACTCCCGGACGACTGTTAGCAAGTTTCACCGATTTTCGGCGAGAATTCGAATGAGCGTGGTCACACGGTCGGAAGGGGGGCGTAATGCACGACATCGGTGAGGTGTTCGCGGGGTTCACCATCGAGGCGATGCTGGGTCAGGGCGGCATGGGCACGGTGTATCTGGCCCGGCATCCGCGCCTGGACCGGCTGACCGCGCTCAAGCTGCTCAACCGGGATCTGTTCGCCGACGAGCGCGTTCGCGCGCGGTTCGAACGGGAGGCGGATCTGGCCGCCGGGCTCGACCATCCCGGCATCGTCACCGTCTTCGACCGGGGGACCGAGGGCGAACAACTCTGGATCAGCATGCAGTACGTGGACGGGATCGACGCCGCGACGGTCGACCCGATGGCGCTGCCGCCCGAGCGGGCCGTGCAGATCATCGAAGGGGTCGCCGACGCACTGGACTACGCGCACAGCAGGGGAGTGCTGCACCGAGATGTGAAGCCCGCCAACATCCTGCTGGCCCGCTCCACCGGCGGCCAGGGCGAGCGGGTGTTCCTCACCGACTTCGGCATCGCCCGGCTGCGCGCCGACTCCACCCACCTCACCCAGCAGGGCATGTTCACCGCGACACTGGCTTACGCGTCGCCGGAACAGATGACCGGCGCCGAACTCGACCATCGCTCCGACCAGTACTCGCTGGCTTGTTCGCTGTACTGGTTGTTCACCGGACTGGCGCCCTTCGACTCCGCCGACCCGAACGAGATCATCCGCGGCACCCTCTACGCCCCGCCGCCACCCCTGGCGCTGCGCCGCGCGGGTCTGCCGCCGATCATGGACGCCGTCCTCGCCGCCGCGATGGCGAAACACCCTGCGGCACGGTTCGATTCCTGTACGGCGTTCGCCAAGGCGGCCCGCCAGGCGCTGACCTCCAAGACCCCACCGGTCCTACCGCGCCCGCCCGCGAACCCGGCGCCGGGTTACTACCCGCCCGCCCCGCAGCAGGGACCTGGCGCGCCCTTCGCTCAGCCGGGTATGGCGCAGCCCGGGTACCAAGGCCCGCCCGTACAGCCCGCGCCACAACCTCATTGGCAACCGCCCTCGCGGCCCTTCGGTGCTGTCGCGCCGGTCGCCCCGCGACCGGCCCCGCCCAGCGGTGCGATGCCGCCCGCCGAAGTGCCTCCGGTGGCCCAGCGTCCGGCAGCGGGTCCCGGTGCCGGACCGCCGAATGCGCGCCAACCCGCGCCCGGTGCGGCGCCCATGCCTGCCGCCGCGCCGGCGGTTGCGGCGTCATCTGCCGTGCCGCCACCGGCGGGCGTACAGCGTCCCGCCGCGCCGGGGGCCGCCGACGCCGCGGCGGTGCCCGTCGGCGGTGCCGGAATACCTTCCAGCCCAGTATCTCTCGACAAGACGCCCGCTACGGTGGCTCGATCGGACAGCGCCGCAGCGCCCAGCGGTGAGGATCCTGACGAGGTATCGGCCACCGCGGCGACCGATGTCGTGTCGATGCGTGACGCGGACGAACTGAACGCCGCGAACGCGGCGGCCCTGACCAAGGTGACGTCGATCGCCGGTGCCTCGAATGCGGCCCCAGCCGGGCCTGTGACGCCGGAGGAGGCGGCAGGGCAGTCCAGCCGGCCGAGACAGCCCGGCAGCGCAGCACAGGGCAATGCGGGGCAGCCGGGCAGTGCGGGTCAACCGGGCAGTGCGGGTCAACCGGGCGGCGCGGGGCCTCGAGGAGACGCGGGGCAGTCGGGGGCGGCGGGTCGGTCGGGTGGTCCGGTCATGCCGGGTGGTGCGGGTCAGCAGCACGGGGCGGGGCCGCGGGGGCCGTGGATGGTGCCGCATCGGGGGTATTGGCCGGTGCCTCGCCGGGTGTCGGGGATGCAGCGGTTCGGGTGGGTTGTGTTGGTGGCACTGGTTCTGGTGCTGGTCGCGTTGGTTGTCGCGTTGGTCGTGGTGGTGTTGCCCGGAGACGACGACGGTCTCGACGCGGAGGACGGCGCGAGCGGGCCGTCGAATTCGGTGGCGGAGATCGCGGATTCGTTCGCGGAGAGTCGCCGGGTTTTTCCGACCTTGGTTCCGCAGGGGCAGATGAGTGACGGGGTGGGGTATCGGGGGGCGCGGTGTGTGGGGGTGCGCAATGTCAGCGAGTTGGCGTGGAAAGAGCCCGCGCTGCAATGGACGCCGATCACGACCGGGTGGCAGTGCGAGCGGGGCGAGGATCAGGCGGGGGCGGTGAGCTACCTGGTGCTCGAGTACGCGAACGCGAGCCAGGCGCGGTCGGTGTTGGAGGCGCTGCCCGCGACGGTTCGCTACGTGGGGAACAAGGACGAGGTGCCGTTCTCGCTGCAGCGGTGGGTGGTTCCGGATCCGGCGAGCACGCGCGTCCAGACCGCCCACCAGGTGTTGAGCTTCCCCGGCGACTCCGCCCGCTCGAATTACCTTGTCGCGGTGAGTCGCCGGGGCAGCAGCGGCACCGGCGGGGCCACCCGACCCACCGCGCAGGACGAGGTCATCGCGTGGTGGGACGAGGTCCCGCTCTGATCGATGACACGGCCGATACCGGGGCGGTCGACCTGCGAAACCGACGTGACGCTGCGAAGGAAGGTGTCGCCGCCGCGGCGCCGGGCAGGAATGCCGGGCACCGCGGCGACCGACGTCAGTCCACGGCCAGCGCGGCCACGATCGGCATCCGCGCCGCGCGCAGGGCGGGCGGGATCGAGCCCAGCAGTGCCAGGCCCAGCGCGACCGCACCGTAGACCGCGATCAGCGGGCTCGGACGGTAGACGATGTCGATGGTCATCGCATGGCCGATCGCCACCGTGGCCAGATACTGCACCGCGACGCCGACGAGGAGACCGATCGCCGCGCCGATGAATCCGATGCCCGCGGCTTCGGCCAGCACCGAGCGCAGGAGGAACTTGCGGTTGGTGCCCATGGCTCGCAGCACCCCGAGTTCCCTGCGTCGCTCCAGAACCGACAGCATCAGGGTGTTCAGCAACGCCACCGTCGCCACCAGGACGACGATCCACAGGATCATGTTGCTCATCGCCGCACCCTGCTGGACGCTCGAGGAGATCGCGTCGACCATGTCGGCGCCGGTGTCGACATGGATTTCCCGGGGAACCATCGCGCGGACCGCGGCCCGCACCGCGTCGGGGTCGGCGCCGGGCGAGTACTGGATCGACAGTATCGTCTCGCCGGGTCGCTGATACCACTCCCGCATCTGGTCGAGATTCATCATCACCACGCCGGAGACGGCGGTGAAGTACGGAATCACTTGCAGCACAGCCGTTTTACGCTCACCGGAGGGGGTGGGCATGGTGATCTCGTCTCCGACGGCGAGCGAGAGCGACCGCGCCACATCACGGGTGATGACCACACCTTCGCGCCGCTCCATCCGGTCGATCACCGCTCGATCGACCGCGCCGAGACGGGTATCGGAGGTACTCGGCGGATAGCCCTGCAACATCACCCGACCGCTACCGATCGTCGCAAAGGCCATCTGGGCGGGGCTCACCCGTTCCACGCCGGGTACGTTCGCGACCCGCGCGGCCAGCCCGTCGGGCAGGACGGGACCGGTCGGGAACTGTTCGACAGGGCTCGGACTCACGTAAAGGTCGGTGTCGCCGAGACTTTGGAACGAATCGGTCGCCGACTTCACCATGTTGCCCGACGCCCCGCCGAGCGCGACCACCGCCGCGACGCCGATCATCACCGTCATCGCGGTGGCCCACACCCGGCGCGGCGCGCGTTCCAGCGTCGTCGCCCCGAGCGCGCCCGGCGCACCGAACCAGCGGGCGATCGCCGCGGATCCGCGCACGATCGGCCCGGTGGCGGCGAAACACAGGAAGACCGTCGCGGTGAACGACGTGGTGATCGCGGCCAGCGACAGGCGCCCGAGGTCGACGAACGCGATGACCACCGCCGCCGCACCGAGCAGGACACCCGCGGCCAGGGCGACCCAGCGCAACGCCGAGTTGGTTGCCGCGGCATCGCTGGCCTCCACGGGCGCCAACGCCTCGACCGGAGCGACCTTGTACACCTGCCTGGCCGCGATCGACGCCGCCAGCACCGTCGCCACCACACACGCCGTGATCGCGACGGGGATCGCGTAGTTCGGCACCTGGAATTCGGTTCGCGCCTCGACCGATTGCACGATCGCGGCGGGCAGCCTGTCGATCGCGAACCGCCCCATCAGCGCACCGATCCCCGCACCGATCGCCCCGCCGATCAGCCCGAGCATCGCGGCCTCGACGAGCAGATCGCGCACCATCGGGGCACGCTTGCCGCCGATCGCCCGCAACAGCGACAGCGTCGGCCTGCGTTGCGCCACCGCCATACTCATCGCGTTGTAGATCAGAAAGGCCGACACGATCAGCGCCGCCGCCGACGACATCAGCGTGGAATACCGCATGATCTGGATCGCGCCACCGGCCTGCGCGGTGCGCAGACTGGGTTCGGCCACCACGGCGCGGCCGTCCACCGCCTCGGTGAGGGCGGTGCGCAGCGCGGCCACATCGGTGCCGGGTTTCACCACGATCTGCACCGAATCGAGCTTGCCGACCCGGTCGGTGAGGAATTGGATCAGCGGCAGCGGACCCGCCACCACGTGGCCGCCGTTGAGCCGGTCGGTCGCCTCGGAGTCGAGGACTGCGGCCACCTTCGCCGTGCCTGCCCCGATCGGCACCGGGTCGCCCTCGCGCAGGCCCATGGCCGCGCCGACCAGCACGCCGCGCTCGGTACCGAGCAGCTTGGCGGTGTACTGCGACATCGGCCCGGCCAGATCGCTGCCGAGCGCGCCGATCGTCTGATCGGCGCCGATCAGCAGCGCCCGGTCAGGGCCGGCGCCGAGCGTGCCGCGCAGCATCGGCACCGCCGTCGCCACCCCGGGCGTCGCGGCGATCTCGGGTAGCAGTGACTGTTCGAAGCCCGCGTCGGTGATACCGGTGATCTCGAGTTCGGCGGTGCCCGCCAGACCCTTGGTGAGCTTGTCGACCGACCCGGTGACCGACCCGGAGATGCTCAGTACCGCGACGATCAGCGCGGCCGAGACTCCCATCACCGCCCCCGACATCAGGGTGCGGCCGGGATGGCGGAGCAGTTCACCGAAGTTGAACAGCCGCAATCGGTCGATGGCGGCGGCGATCATGCGTCGACCCGCGAACCGACGCGCTCGTCCGCGCCGATCCGACCGTCGCGCAAGGTGATCACCCGGTCGCAGTAGTCGACGGAGCTCATGTCGTGAGTCACCATCACTACCGAATTGCCTTGCGCCGTGATGTCGCCCAGCAGCGCGAGGATCGCGGCGCCGGTCTTGGAATCGAGGTTTCCGGTCGGTTCGTCGGCCAGGATCAGCGGCGGATCCATGATCAGCGCCCTGGCCACCGCCACGCGCTGCATCTGTCCACCGGAGAGCTCCGCGGGGCGGTGCTGTGCGCGATCGCCGAGGCCGACGAGATCGAGCAGTTCCAGCGCGCGGGGCTTGGCCTTACGTAAACCCGTGCCGTCCAACAGCTTCGGCACGGCGATGTTCTCCCATGCCGACAGCGTGGGCAGCAGGTTGAAGAACTGGAAGATGAAGCCGACCTGCTCGAGCCGGAACGCGGCCTGCTGGTCTTCGTCGAGATCGCCGATCTCGGTGCCGCGGAAACGAATCGAGCCCTCATCGGGGCGATCGAGTGCCCCGAGCAGGTGCAGCAGGGTGCTCTTGCCGGAACCCGACGGTCCGATGATCGAGGTGAACTGGCCTGCTTCGATGCGCATGCTCACCTCGTCGAGCGCGCGGACTTCCTGATCACCGACGCGATACTGCTTGACCACCCGGGTCAACTCCAGCATCGGCTGCTGTGGCGATTCGATGTCGGGCATATCTTGTCCCCCAGGGAGTTTCGGGTTTCAGCGTGCGAGTGCGCGGTCGCGGGTAGTCTGCCCGATCGCTGGGCGTGCGTCGAGAAGCCCACGCAGGGCCGGTTGTTCGGCGGCCAGCTCGAGATAGGCCTCCATCGGGGTGCGGCCGTCGATCTCGGCCAGTTCGAGTTTGACGCGCAGATGATTGTCCCAGCGGTTGGCCAATGCCTGCAGCAGGCCGTCGACTCCGCCGAAGAGCGTGTCGAGTTCGGCGATGCCGGCGAACAGGGCCGGGTCGTTCGGGTCGATCGCTGCCCTGGCGAGCACGGTGTGCACGATCTCGGTGCGGTGGTGTAGATCGGTCCAGGTCATGGGCTTCACCTTCCGTGAGCGGGTGAACCGAACGTTACGGGCGGTGAGCGGCCGAATCGTCGTGCCGGGGACCCGACTTCTTCTCCTACCCAGGTAGGAGTTCGCTACCGTTCGCGGGACGATGCTCGCCCGGTACGCGGCGACTAGCCTTACATCATGGATGTGAGCCACGCCATCCCCGCGAAGGCGCCGGGCCGAGCGAGCCTGCGGCAGCGGTTCGCGGCCAGGGCCGGGGTGCCACGGATGCTCACCACAGTCCGCGAACGCATCGAATCGTTGCCCTACGACTATCCGCCCGCGGTGATCCTGGCCGCCGATCTCGCGCTGCTGGTGGTCACCGGTGCGGCGGTGATCCAACGGCATGCGTACTTCCCGAGCGTGCTGCCGCTGGTGGCGATGGCCACCGCGTTCCTGCCGATCCCGCTGTTCGCGATCTTCCGGGTGAATCCGCACCCCGTGCTGCTGAAGGGGAGCGCGCTGGCTTCCTGCGCCCTGTTCCTGTTGCAGCCGGTCAACGCCGACTTCGCGCCGTTCGTGCTGGTGATCGTCGCCGGTGAGGTGGCCGCGGTCTCTTCGCGCGGGTGGACGATCGGATTCACCCTGCTCGCGATCCTCGAACTGGTCGCGTTCGACGTGGCCGGGCACGTGCACTGGGGTGAGCAGCCGCTGGCAGGACTACCGATGTATGTCATCGGCATCCTGCTCGGCATGTTCGTCGGGGTGATGCTGCAATATCAGCGGCGTTTCCTCTATCAAGAGCGCGAGAATCACGCGATCCGCTCCGGTCAGGCCGCCGACGAGGAACGGCGTCGGATCGCCCGCGAAGTCCACGATGTGATCGCCCATTCGCTCTCCATCACCCTGCTGCACCTGACCGCCGCCCGCCGCGCGCTCCAGACCGACGACGACGTCACCGAGGCGGTGGAAGCGCTCGTCGAGGCCGAACGCCTCGGCCGCCAGGCGATGGCCGACATCCGGCGCACCGTCGGCATGCTCGACGCGGGCCCGGCGCAACTGGCTCCCGAGCCGGGCGCCGCCGATATCGACGAACTCGTCGGCGACTTCCGCCGCGCCGGGCTCACCGTCGACTTCACGCGCACCGGCGACCTGACCACCGTTTCCGGCGCCATCGGCCACGCGCTCTACCGGATCGGTCAGGAATCGCTGGCCAACGTCATCAAGCACGCGCCGGGCGCTCCCGCTACGGTTCGCTTCGATATCTCGGCCGAGGCGGCGACGCTGGTCGTGTCGAATCCGCTGCCGTTCGGGCCCGCGCTGCGCCGCGATACCGGGATGGGACTGCGCGGCATGCGCAAACGCACCGAACTGCTCGGTGGGAAGATCACCGCGGGCAACGGCGACGACGGCTGGACCGTGCGGGTCGGCTTCCCGCTGCGCACCGGCTCGTGCACCACCCTCTCGGCCGTGCTGCCGGGCAAGCTCTGGAACAAACCCCAGGAGGACACGTGACGACCGCTTCGCCGATCGAGCAGCTGATGACAGTGCTCGTGGTCGACGACCAGGAACTCGTGCGCGGCGGATTACGTCGCATCCTGCGGCGCCGCGACGGTTTCACCATCAACGAGTGCGCCGACGGCGACGAGGTGGCGGCCGCCGTCGCCGCGCAACGACCCGATGTGGTGCTGATGGATCTGCGGATGAAGCGGGTCGGCGGCATAGATGCGACCCGGTTGCTGCGCGCCCGCCCCGACGCCCCGCCGGTGCTGGTGCTCACCACCTTCGATGACGATCAACTCCTCTCCGGCGCGCTGCGCGCGGGCGCCGCGGGCTTCCTGCTCAAGGATTCGCCCGCGGAGGATCTGATCCGCGCGGTCCGCACCGTGGCGGGCGGTGGCGCGTGGCTCGATCCCTCGGTGACGGGACGGGTGCTCACGGCGTACCGAACGGTGAAACCGGTCGGTACCCGAACCGATCGCCGACTCGGCGAACTCACCGCCCGCGAGTACGAAGTGCTGGAATTGATCGGTTCGGGCCGGGTCAACAGCGAGATCGCCGCCGAACTCGGTATCTCGGAAGTAACCGTGAAAAGCCACGTCGGACACATATTCGGCAAGCTCGACCTGCGCGACCGAGCCGCCGCGATCGTGTTCGCGTTTGACCACGGCGTAGTGACACCGGGAGAATCTTCCTACTGAGAAGCAGGTCCACGGGCCTGCCAGAAGTGGGAGGCGGACGCTGGTGCAGGCACCTGGGTCACGGACGGGGAGCAGATTCGGCCCGTACGAGTTGCGGTCGATGCTGGGCAAGGGCGGGATGGGCGAGGTCTACGAGGCCTACGACACCGGCAAAGACCGAGTGGTCGCTCTGAAGTTGCTGGCCGAGGAGCTCGCGCAGGACCCGGCCTATCAGGTCCGGTTCCGCCGCGAATCCCAAGCCGCGGCCAAGCTGGCCGAACCGCACGTCATCCCGATCCACGACTGGGGCGTGATCGACGGGGTCCTCTTCATCGATATGCGCCTGGTCCCCGGCTCCGATCTGCGGACCGTGCTGCGCGGGGGCGGGCCGATGAGCCCGGAACGCGCGGTCGCCGTCGTCGAGCAGATCGCCGCCGCGCTGGACGCCGCGCACGCGGGCGGGCTGGTGCATCGCGATGTGAAGCCCGCCAACATCCTGGTCACGCCCGCCGATTTCGCCTACCTCGCCGACTTCGGCATCGCGCACACCGAGGGTGACAGCGCGGTGACCCAGGCCGGGATGGCGGTCGGCTCCTACATCTACATGGCGCCGGAACGCTTCGATGTCGGCCCGATCTCGCACCGCGCCGACGTCTACTCACTGGCCTGTGTCCTGCACGAATGCCTCACCGGCGCTTCACCTTTCCCCGCGGCGAGCATGAGCGTGCTGGTCCGCGCGCACCTGTCCGAGGCCCCGCCGCGGCCGAGCGAGTTACTGCACGGGATCCCCGGCGCCCTCGACGACGTCATCGGGACCGGCATGGCCAAGGACCCGGCCGATCGCTACGCGACGGCCGGTGCGTTGGCAGTCGCCGCCCGTCGAGCGCTGGCTTCGGCCGTGCGGGAAGGCGGCGCGCCCGCGCCATCGGGTGCTTTCGCGTCGTACGACGGGGCCCGCCGAGTCCCCGGTGGCCATGATGTGACTCCAGGTTCTCCGTCCGGTCCCACGCTCCGCAGTTCCGCCGGCGCTCCATCGGGTGCCCCGCAAAGTGGCCCCGTTTCGGCTCCCGGGCGCGGTTTCGCCGCCGCCGCCGGTTTCGCCGCCGGTGCGGGACGCGGTGCCGCCGGGGCGCCGGCCGGTGCCGAGCGTGGCGGCCCCGCGGGGTCCGCGACCGGTCCAGCGCGTGCGGTGCCCATCGGTGCCGCGAGTGGTGCCCGGAAGGGAGCCCCTGAGTCGGACGCGCCCGCCGACGTCGAGCAGGTGCCGACGCCGACAGGGGAGTTCCGCGTGATCGGCGCGGTGACCGCGACCGGTGGTGTGGAGACCTCGCGCAGCCAGTCGAGCGCGACCGGCGCCCAGCCGACCTTGATCATCCGCCCGCCCGAGGCGCGCCCCGGGGCATCGGATACCACCGGTTTCCGCCGCGTTCCCGCCGAGGGCACCGGCGAGATCTCGATCCCCGCGGTGATCCAACCGACCGGACCCGCCGAGATCCGGCCCGCCGACACCTACTTCGCCCCCCTCCCGTCGGCCGATGAGCCGGAGGCTCCCGAGCCGCCCCCGGCCTACACCCCCGACCAGGGCCTCCCGCGGATGCGTCCCTTCCCCGACGCGCACCTCTTCGACGGTGCGCAGCCGGGTGAAACGTCGGCTCCGCTCCTGCAGCCACAGCGTCCCGCTTCGGCCACCCCTTACCCGGCGCCCACCGGCCCGCACCGTCTCCCGCCGCAGCAGGACCCCCATCGAGGCGCTCCTACCCAGCGCTACTCCGGCGAACATCCCCTCCCGGCCGCGTACACCCCGCCGACGGAGCAGTACCTCCCGCCTGCGTCGAACCCCAACCCCCGGTTCCCCGCGCCCACGCCGGAATTCGACGCGCCCCGCCCGCACTCGCCTGCCCCCTTCGCGGCTCCGACGCAGCGGTTCGGCGCGGACCAGAACGCCTCCGAGGACCGGTTCGCCAATCCCGCGGGGCCTTTCGGCGCCCGGCCGGACGACGGATTCGACGGGCCTGCCGGCCATGGCCGGGGCGATGCGTTCGGCCCGCCGACCGAGCAGTACAACCCCGCCGCCTTCGCGCCGCCGACGCAGAAGTTCGGCGGCGATCTCGATGATCCGCGAGACCGATTCGGTGGTCCCGCCGAGCGTTTCGACGACGATGCCGACGACCGGTTCGGTGGCCCGCCCGCGCAGTACGCTCCGGCGACCGAGCAGTACGACCCCGCCGAGATGCAGCGGTCGGCGCCGACCCAGCATTACGGCGCCGACGAACCCGATCCGCAGCGCTCACAGCCGACGCATCAATACCGTGGCGGTGCCGCGCCGTTCGCCGCTCATCAGGCCCCGCCGGAGTTCGAGGATCCGGCCAGGGCGGCCGCGACCCGGCAGTACGTGGGTCAGGAGAACGCGTACTCCGACTACGACGAACCGCCCAGCGCCTACGGTGATCACGCCTACCGTGATCCGGGCTACGATCCCGGTTACGGGCCTGATCCGGCCTATGGACCCGACCCCGCGTACGGTCCGGATCCGGCCTGGGCGCACCAGGATTCGGAGCGCAGGCGATCGGTTCTGCTGCCGGTGCTGGCCGGCGTCTTCGCCGTCCTGGTACTCGCGGTCGGTGGCGCGGTCGGTTGGCGCATGATGTCGGCTGCCGAACCCGCCGAGACCGCCACGGCCGCACCGATTTCCCAGGCGCCGGGCGGTTCCGGCCAGCCCGCTGGCACGACTCCGCGTGCCACCACGGCCGCTCCCACCACCTCGGCGGGACCGGTCACCCTGCCCGCGGGCGCGCAGCCCTGTGAAACCGGTACCGCCACAGGCTCTTACAACAAGGTCGCCGTCGGCAGCTCGGTCACCAGCTGCGGTTTCGCCGAAGCGGTCCGGGAGGCCTACGCCGGCGGTGGCTCGGGAGCCCGCTCGGTGGTGGCGACCAGCCCGGTGACCGGCCGCACCTACACGATGACCTGCGCACCGGAGGGCAAACTCGTCACCTGCACCGGCGGTGAGAACGCCGTGGTCTACGTCTACTGACCCGAAAACGATCGCGGCCCCCGATAACTCGGGGGCCGCGGTCGCGTCGAGATCTCAGCTCGCCGAAGCGACCGCGACCACCGTGTCGCCGAGCCGGACCACGGTGTCCGGGTCACTCCACGACCCGGTGATCGACACACCGTCGGCCACCACCTCGGCGCCCGCCTTGCGCAATCGATCCGCCAAGTCCTGATTGATCACCTCACCGGGCCCCACCGTGATCACCGCGACCGGCTTCCCTCCGACGGTCGGTGCGGACTCCGGATTGGCCAGCCACGCGATCACACTCGTCGCCAGCGGCGCCACGGTCTCGCCCTCGGCCGCGAACAGCAGGACACCGTCGGCTTCGAGCGTGGAACGGCGCAGCTGGTTGGCGATCAACGGCCGCCCGTCCTCGGTGTCGATCGCGGGGCTGTAGGCGGGCAGCGTATCGAGCTCGGCCAAGCTCACCACGTCGATACTGTTGCCGATCGCGACCCGCTGGGCCTCGGTCGCCAACTGCTGCGCCGTGGAGTTCTCGCCGGGTTCGGCGATGAGTGCGAGCAGATATGACATCGGTTGTCCCCTCTACTTCGCGTGCTCGAGGATCTTCTGGGCAGCGACCTCGAGCGCCGCGTCGTCGGCCGCACTGAGGTCGATCACGCCGACCCCGGCAATCCGCTGGGCGAGTGGGGGATTGATCTCCCGCAAGCGCTTCACGAAATCATCGGCCACATCGGAATTGCCACGCCCGTGCCCGAGCAGCACGAAATTCTCGGTGCCGATCGACTCGATCAACGCCACCGCGAGATCATCGAAATATTTGATGAACACCTGCTGGTCGTCGTGCCCGGTGTGATGCTCGACAGTGCGGAGGTGGTGGGCGACCTTGTCGTGGTTGGTCACATCGCGTTCGGTCTCGGCGACCGCGGGGGTAGCGAGGTCGAAATGCAACACCCGCGCTTTCTCGCTGTCCATCGCGACCACGAACATATCGCCCGAACCTTTGAGTTCCGGTGTGTCCTTCAGCAATTGGCGCGCATGCTCGATATCGCCGATCGACACCCGCCCGTCGTGCCGGCGATGGAACACCTCGCGATGCCCGTTCATCTTCACCGCCAGCCGATCGCCGTGCTCCTGCTCGACCTCGTCGGCGATGTCTTCCCACATGGTGATGAACTGCGTCCATTCGACATCGTGCGGCGCCGGATGCCCGACGATCGACGCCAGTGTATTTCGCGTGTGCTGGTTCATTGCCATCTCCTCGACAGAGTTCAACTCGACGGTGTGACAGTCACTTTCACGCTCTTCATCATCGGCTGATCGCTCTCGGTGCTGTAATCGCCGATCGCGCACAGCACATTCATTTCCGGCATATACCCGGCGGCACATCCGGGCGGAATGTCGTAGGTGACGACCTTGTACTTGTAGAGCGACCGCGTCGACCCGTCACGGGCGGTACTGGTGATGTCCACCTCGTCGAACTCCTTCAAGCCGCGGTCGTGCATATCGCGAGAGTTCATGAAGACCAGCGTGCGCAGGTTCTTCACCCCGCGATAGCGATCGTTGTTGGAGTAGATGGTGGTGTTCCACTGGTCATGGGAGCGCTGCGTCGCCAGGGTGAGCACCCCGGCCGGGTTGGTCGTGTCGGGCAGCGTCGCGGCGGAGAACTCCGCCTTGCTCGACGGGGTGAGGAAGATCAGCTCCCGCGCGGGCTGGCGGATCCGGAAGCCGAGCCCCAGTCGCACCCGCCGGTTGTAGTCCTCGAAGCCGTCCAAGACCTTCGACATGGTGTCGCGGATGCGGTCGTAATCCTCGACGTAGTACTCCCACGGCGTCTTCGTCTCGGGCAGTGCGGCTTTGGCGATACCCGCCAGAATCGCGGGCTCCGACAGCAGATGTGGCGACGCGGGCTTCTTCATGCCCTTGGACAGGTGCACCACGGCCATGCCGTTCTCCATCGAGACCACCTGCGGGCCGCTGCGCTGCTCGTCGTATTCGGTGCGCGCGAGGCAGGGCAGAATCAGCGCGCGCTTGCCGTGGACGACGTGGCTGCGGTTCAGCTTGGTGGAGACCATGACGGTGAAGTCGGCCTTCCGGAACGCCTCGAAGGTGTATTCGCTGTCGGGCGCGGCCTGGACGAGGTTGCCGCCCATGCTCATGAAGAACTTCAGCTTGCCCTTCTGCATCGCCTCGATGGCGGAGACGACGTCGTAGCCGTTGGCGCGCGGTACGTCGATCTCACACACCTTGGCCAGCCGGTCGAGGAATGCGGCCGGCGGATTGTTGTCGATGCCGCACGTGCGGTTGCCCTGCACATTGCTGTGCCCGCGCACCGGCGACGGGCCTGCGCCTTCGCGACCCAGGTTGCCCCGCATGAGCAGCAGGTTGACGATCTCGCGGATCGTCTCCACGCCGTGCTCGTGCTGGGTGACGCCGAGACACCAGCTGATGATGCTGCGGTCGGAGTCGCAGTAGATGCGGGCGGCCTTGCGGACCTCGGCCTCACTCAGGCCCGACTCGGTCTGGATATCGGCCCAGGTGGTGGCCTCCACTTCGCGCACGTACTCGTCGAAGCCGACGGTGTAGCGCTCGATGAACTCGTGGTCGAGAGCCTTGTCATTGGTCGCGGACTCTTCGAGCACGGCCTTGGCCATGCCGCGGATCAGCGCGAAGTCGCCGCCGATGCGCACCTGCAGGTTGAGCGTGCCGGTCTTGGTCGGGTGGAAGGTGGCCATCGCGAGGAAGTCGTGCGGGATGATCGTGTTGCGCGAGCCCGCTTCGATCAGCGGATTGACGTGCACCACCTGGGCGCCGCGCTTGTAGGCCTCGGCGAGCGAGGTCAGCATGCGCGGCGCGTTCGAGGCGACATTGAGGCCCAGGACGAACAGGGCGTCGGCCTTGTCCCAGTCCTCGAGGTCGCAGGTGCCCTTGCCCGTGCCGAGCGAGGCCTGCAGCGCGCGGCCGCTGGCTTCGTGGCACATGTTGGAACAGTCGGGCAGATTGTTGGTGCCGTACTCGCGCACCATCAACTGGTAGAGGAACGTGGCCTCGTTGGCGAGTCGGCCCGAGGTGTAGAACGCGGCCTCGTTCGGGTCGGGCAGCTCGCGCAGCGCCTTGCCCACCATCTCGAACGCGTCGGCCCAGCTGATCGGCACATAGTGGTCGGTCTCGGGGTCGTAGACCATCGGCTCGGTGAGCCTGCCCTGGTCTTCGAGGTCGAAGGAACTCCAGGTGGCCAGCTCGGTCACGGTGTGCTGGGCGAAGAATTCGGGGGTGCACCGCTTGTGGGTCATCTCCCAGGTGACGTGCTTGATGCCGTTCTCGCACACATCGAGGACCAAGCCGTCGGTCGCGTCGGGCCACGCGCAGCCCGGACAGTCGAAGCCGCGTTCCTGATGGTTCATCTTCAGGATGGCCTTGGTGCCGATGAACGGCTCGTGCTCCTTGCCGACCATGAACTTTCCGACCGCGATCGCCGCGCCCCAGCCCGCCGCGGGATGGTGGTAGGGCTTGGCTTTCGGCACGGCCGCCCGGTCGGCTGCTTCGCTCGGGCCCCGATCGGGATCCCAGATGGTGTGCGGACCGTCAGCCATGTCAAATCTTCCCTTCGCGGTGAATGCGGGTCGAGAAAGATGTGCTCTGTCCAGTGCCTCGGTTGGATTCTCTACCGCCGAGATCACGGAAGGGCGTAGGTAACTTTCGTCGTGTCGCTCGGCGACGTCCAAGACCGATTTCCGACCGGTCGATCGGTCGCGCTTATCACCCCCGGTATAGCGCCGTTTTCGCCGGTGCGACCGGGATCGCCGCAGGTTGACGACGTGCGCGCGGATCGTGCAGGCTTGATCATCGGCCCTACGGGCATGTCCCGCGACCGACTTCGGAGGAACCCTTGCGCACCACGCGAACAGGGGCGCGCCAGATTTATCAACGGTTCGTCACCGAGATCGATCATCTGCCCGCCGCCCGCGTGTTCGTCGGTCTCGCGATCCCCGGCCTCGTGCTGATCGCGGTGGGCCGCACCGATCTGCTCATCTACGCGGTCTTCGGTTCCTTCACCGGGATGTACGGCTTCGCGGAATCGCCGCGCCGGCGCTTGATCCACCAGAACGAAGCGGCGGTGATGCTGGTCGGCGCCGTCGGCGCGGGCATCCTGCTCGCGCGCCTGCACGCCCCTCCCGCGGTGCTGGTGTCGGCGGTCGCGGTGTTCGCCGCGGTGGCCTCGCCGATCACCGACCGCCTCGGGCTCCGGCCGGAGGGGCCGTTCTTCGGGATCTTCGCCTTCGGCGCCATCGCCATGGTGGCCGGGGCTCAGCGCGATCCGCTCCTGGCGTGGGTGCTGTGCGCGGGCACCGCTGTGTTGTGCGTGCTGGTCGGTTATCTCGAGTCGACGCGGCGAGTCCGCCGGGCAGGCATGTGCGCGATGCGGGTACCGATCGCGCCGCATCGCACCGGCGGGGTGTCGTACGTGCAGGCCGGACGCTATGCGCTGGCGATCTCGATCTCCGGCGGGATCGGGCTGCTGCTCGGCGTCGGCCATGCCAATTGGGCGATGGCGGGTGCCGCGGTGCCCCTGGCCGCCGCCAGCTCCCGTGACCGGATCACCCGCGGCATGCACCGGGTGGTCGGCACGTTCATCGGACTCGCGGTCACCGCGCCGCTGCTGATTCCGGGTCCGAGCCCGGCGATGCTCGGCCTGGCGATCATCGCGCTGCTCTACCCGACCGAGTTGTTCATGGCCCGCCACTACGCGGTGGCGATGGGCTTCTTCACGCCGCTGATCATGTCGATGACCGAACTGGCCGATCCGTCCGATCCGCTCACGTTGCTCACCGAACGCGGGGTCGACACGGTGATCGGCGTCGCGGTGGGAATCGCTGTCGCCCTGCTCATTCGCGAACCCGCTACCCCCGCGTTACCCACCTTCGAGACGCCGGTATGCGAAACGTTGCATACTGTCGGCATGGCTGACGACAACGAGTGGTACTACTGCCTGAAGCACCACAAGGCCGAACCGGGCAAGGCCTGCTGGTACGGCGACCGGATGGGCCCCTACCCGGACCAGGCCACCGCCGAGAAGGCGCTCGAGATCGCGAAGGCGCGCAACAAAGCGGCCGACGACCAGGACGACTGACCCCGTACCTCCGATGCTGTTCCGTCAGCTCGAATACTTCGTCGCGCTCGCTCGGGAACGGCATTTCGCCCGGGCGGCGAAGGCCTGTTACGTGTCGCAGCCCGCGCTGTCGGAGGCGATCCGCAAACTCGAACACGAACTCGGCGTGCCACTGGTCCGCCGCGCGCGCACGTTCGAAGGCCTGACCCCCGAGGGCGAGCGGCTGGTGCTGTGGGCCAGGCGGATCATCGCCGACCGCGAGGCGCTCGAACACGAGGTCCGCGCCTTGCAAACCGGTCTCACCGGTGAACTGCGGATCGGGGTGGTGCCGGCGGCGTCGAGCACCGTGGCGCTGCTCACCGACCCTTTCTGTACCGAACATCCGTTGATGCGGGTGCGGGTCGAGACGAGTCTGCGCTCGCTCGACATCGTCGAACGGATTCGCCGATTCGAGCTCGACGCGGGCATCGTCTACGTGCAGGGTATCGATACTGCCGGCCTCACCCTCACCCCGCTCTACGCCGAACGCCACGTGCTGGTCGCGGGAAGCGCGCTCGTCGCGGGCCGCACGGCGATCTCCTGGGCCGACGCGCTGGAACTGCCCCTGTGCCTGCTGCCACCGGGGATGCGCGGTCGCCAGCTGATCGACGACGCGCTCGCGACACTGGGCCTCACCGCCGCACCGCAACTCGAGAGCGACTCGGTGGCGACGCTGCTCGAACACGCCCGCACCGGGCGGTGGGCGTGCATCGTGCCGCAGCCGTGGGTCGCGGCGCTGGGACCCACGGCCGACATCCGGGCGTTCGAACTCGTCGACCCGGTGGTCACCGCGCAGATCGTGCTCGTCACCGCGGCGGTCGAACCGGGATCGGTGCTCACCACCGCGCTCATCGACACCGCGCGGGCTACCGACTTCGCCGTCGCGCCGCGCCCGATAACGGGCTGATCCCATTCAGCTATGACCGGGCAACCCGTTGGGTACTGTGCACGACCATGAGCACCCGGTTGCTGCTGTCGGCTGTCACGCGCCTGGTCGCTTCGGCGGTCATCGGCGTGATCGTCGGGCTGGCCGTCGGGTTGGGGCACGAGGCGCCGCTGGGAATACTCTCCGGAATCGCTTCCGCGGCAACAGTATTCGTCATCGCGGGGTGGTTCGTGTTGTGGCCGATGAGCCCCGAGGAGACCGAGCGGGTCGCTCGGCGGGAAGACTTCCAGCCGTTCATCGAGGAACTGTCGGTGGTGGCCGCCGCGCTGAGCGGACTGGTCGGCATCGTGGTGGTCCTGGTCCTGCGCCATTCCAACGCGTCGAACATCGCGGCGGCGGTCGCGCTGGGCGGAGTGTTCATGGCATGGGCATCGGTACACCTGATGTACGCGGCGCGCTACGCCTACATCTACTACCAGCAGCCACGCGGCGGGATCGACTTCAACATCACCGCGCAGCCGGACTACCGCGACTTCTTCTACTTCAGCTACAACCTCGGCATGACCTACCAGGTTTCCGACACCGATGTCTCCAACGAGAAGATTCGTGCCATCGCCCTTCGGCACTGCCTGCTGTCCTACATTTTCGGGACGGTCATCCTGGCGACGACGATCAATCTGGTCGCCGGACTCGCCACCGATTGAGCGTTGATCCATCGCGCCGATCACCTGATCGGCAACCCGTGTTTGATCAGAACCCTCACAGTGAGCAGAGTCATGGGATGAGCAGAGTGACCGCACGGCGTAAGACGATCCGCCTGTCCCCGGCCGGGCGGATCCAGCGACCCGACACGCTCGCCGTCGAGGAGCCGCTCGAGATCCGGGTGGACGGCCGATCGCTCACCGTCACCATGCGCACCCCCGGCAATGACATCGACCTCGTCCACGGGTTCCTGTTCGGCGAGGACATCATCGGATCGGCCGACGACATCGTCACCGCGCGCTACTGCGCGGGCACCGACAGTGAAGGTCGCAACACCTACAACGTCCTCGACCTGCGCCTGCGCAATCCCGTGCCGATCCATACCCGCAATTTCCTCACCACCGGCGCCTGCGGCCTCTGTGGCAAGTCCGCGCTGGACGAAGTGCGCACCCACAGTCGCTTCCCGATCCCGCACGAATCGGCGTCGATCAGCACCGACGTCCTCACCGACCTGCCGAAACAGCTACGCGCCGGGCAGAAGTTGTTCGAGGCCACCGGCGGCTTGCACGCGGCGGGCCTGTTCACCACCGACGGCACGCTGCTCGCCCTGCGCGAGGACATCGGCAGGCACAACGCCGTCGACAAGGTGATCGGCTGGGCCGTGCGCGAGAACCGGGTGCCCGCGCACGATCTGGTGCTGGTGGTGAGCAGTCGCGCGTCGTTCGAACTGGCGCAGAAGGCGGTGATGGCCGGGATCCCGATCCTGGCCGCGGTGTCGGCGCCGAGCTCACTCGCCGTCGACCTGGCCGCCGAGTCCGACCTCACTCTCGTCGGCTTCCTGCGTGCCGAAACGATGAATATCTATACAGGCGAACATCGTCTGACCTGAGGGTTCGGTGCTCGAAGTGGGCGATCGGCATATGTCGCAGTACGGTAACGGTACGGGTCGCCAGCACCGAACGCCCCGGGGGAGTTTACAAACGAAAATGCTTCACATAATGAATAATGAACGACGCCATCACGTCCGGGTGGCGCTGTCCGCGTTGCTGGGCGTGGTCGTGCTCGCTACCGCGGGTTGCGGTACCGAACCGAAGACCTCCCGGCCGAGCGTGACCACGACGGTGCCCGTCGCCGTCGCCGTTCCCGGCGCCGACAACGGAACGCTATCGATCGCGGTACCGGGCAGCCTGGCCGCCGATTTCACCGAGCTCCAGCAGGGTTTCCGCGGGAGCGCGGGGCTGGCGATCATGCCGGTGGGCGGCAAGAAGTCGGTCACTTTCGGCAACTGGACCTCCGGTCCGGCCTGGTCGACGATCAAGGTGCCGCTCGCCATCGCGGCCCTGCGCAACAGCGCCGCCTACTCGTCGTATGCCTCCGCGGCGATCACCGCGTCGGACAACGGCGCCGCCGACACGCTGTGGGCCTCGCTCGGCAGCGGTGCCGACGCGGCCAAGGCGGTGGAGGGCGTGCTGCGCGAAGGCGGCGACACCCGCACCACCGTGCCGACGACGCGCACCCGCGCCGACGCGTCGGTCTACGGTCAGGCCGAATGGACACTGGCCGACCAGGTGCGCTTCGCCTCCCAGCTGCCGTGCATCCCGCAGAGCGAGCGCGTGGTCGGGCTGATGCAGCAGATCATCGCGAGCCACCACTGGGGGCTCGGCGCATTCGGCAGTGCCGAGTTCAAGGGCGGGTGGGGGCCCGACCCGGGCGGTAAGTACCTGGTCCGCCAGTTCGGACTGATCGACTCGCCCACCGGCCGGATCGCGATCGCCTTCGCCGCACAAGCGGATTCGGGCAGTTTCAACGACGGTATGGCCATGCTCGACAAGATGGCGACGCTCATCTCGAGGCACCTGAGCGAGCTGGCCGGAGGTCACTGCCCCTGATCGAGGCCGGTGCGGCAAGATGAACGCCATGCGCATCGGAGTCTTGACCGGAGGCGGAGATTGTCCAGGTCTGAACGCGGTGATCCGGGCTGTGGTCCGCACCGCGAACGGACGCTACGGCGATGCCATCGTCGGTTTCGAGGACGGGTGGCGCGGCCTACTCGAGGATCGAAAGATCCGCATCCACAACGACGATCGCACCGACCGCCTGCTCACCAAGGGCGGCACGATGCTCGGCACCGCACGCACCAACCCCGACATGCTGCGCGCCGGCCTGCCCAGGATCCAGCAGACCCTCGACGACAACGGCATCGAGGCGCTGATCCCCATCGGCGGCGAAGGCACCCTCACCGCCGCGAGCTGGCTCGCCGACGAGGGCGTGCCGGTGGTCGGCGTGCCCAAGACCATCGACAACGACATCGACTGCACCGACGTCACCTTCGGCCACGACACCGCGCTCTCGATCGCCACCGAGGCCATCGACCGCCTGCACACCACCGCCGAATCCCATCAGCGGGTGATGCTGGTCGAGGTGATGGGCCGCCACGCCGGCTGGATCGCGCTGAACTCCGGGATCGCCGCGGGTGCCCACCTGACCCTGGTGCCCGAGGAACCGTTCGACGTGTCCCGGGTGTGCGCGATGATCAAGGCCCGCTTCCAGCGCGGTGACAAGAGCTTCATCTGCGTGGTCGCCGAGGGCGCGCATCCCGCGCCGGAATCCGGATTCGCGCTGCGCGAGGGCGGGATCGACGAGTTCGGGCACGAGCGGTTCACCGGCGTCGCCCAGCAACTGGGGTCGGAGATCGAACGCCGCATCGGCAAAGAGGTCCGCACCACGGTGCTCGGCCATATCCAGCGCGGTGGCAGTCCCACGCCTTACGACCGCATTCTCGCGACGCGGTTCGGGGTCCACGCGGCCGAAGCGGTGCACGCGGGACATTTCGGTCAGATGGTGGCGCTGCACGGCACCAACATCGGGCTGGTTCCGCTGTCGGAGGCGACCAAGCAGCTCAAACGCGTTCCGCCGGAACGGCTCAGCGAGGCGTCGGCGTTCTTCGGCTGATATCGGCGCGCAGGGCGCGGGTTCCTCCGGCATTGTCGGTGCGCGTCGGTACGGTGGGTTCATGCGCACCGGTCGAGTGATCGTTTCGGTTCTGTTCGTCGCCGCGCTGGTGGCGGGGTGCTCGGAGTCCTCGGACGACGTGGCGGTCCCCGCTGTGCAGGGCAGCTGGCACGGTGACATCGAGGTGCCGGGCCAGCCGATCGCGATCGGGGTGAGCTTCGCCGAGGACGGGTCGGCCACCATCGACATCCCGGTTCAGGGTGTGAGTGACGCGCCGTTGAAAGATGTTCGCACCGAACCGGACCGGGTGGAGTTCACCATCCCCGACGCGCCCGGCGACCCTGGTTTCCGCGGCAAGCTCGACGGTGACCGGCTCACCGGTGACTGGGTGCAGTCCGAGGAGAAGGCACCGGTCACGCTGCGGCGCGGCAAGATCGAGAACCTGCCCCGCCCGCAGGACCCGAAACCGCCGTATCCGTACCGCAGCGAGGACGTCACCTATCGCAACGGCGACATCACCATCGCGGGCACGCTCACCGAACCGGAAGGCAGCGGCCCGTTTCCGGCGATGCTGCTGATCACGGGCAGTGGACCGCAGGACCGCGACGAAGAGCTGATGGGCCACCGCCCGTTCCACCTGCTCGCCGACACCTTCACTCGCGCAGGCTATGCCGTGCTGCGCACCGACGACCGTGGCGTCGGCGGCACCAGCGGCATTCTCGACGACGCCACCTACCCCGACCTGGCCGCCGACGCGGCCGCGGGCCTCGCGTTCCTGCGTACCCGCCCCGAGATCGATCCCGCCCGGGTGGGTCTGTTCGGCCACAGCGAAGGCGGCTACCTCGCCCCGATGGTCGCCGCGCTGCCCGACAGCGATGTCGCCTTCGCGGTCCTGATGGCAGGCCCGTCGGTGCCCGGCGCCGACGTGCTGATCGAGCAGAACAAAGTGATCATGGCCTCGACGGGCGCACCGCAGGACCAGATCGACCAGCAGGTCGCCTACGTCAGTGAATGGTCGAGGCTGCTGCGCGCGGGCGATATCGAGGGCGCCGAGGCCTTCACCCAGCGGCACAACGACTCCCTGCCCGTGGCCGAACGCGCGCCCCAGGAGGTGGTCGACGGGTTCAACACCCCGTACATGACCTCGTTCATCACCCACGACCCGAAACCGACGCTGCAGGCGCTGCGCGTGCCGGTGCTGGCGTTCTTCGGCGACAAGGACCAGCAGGTCGTCGCCACCCAGAACGAAGGCCCGATGCGCGAGAACCTCGCCGCCGCTCCCGACGCGACCGTGCACACCTTCCCCGGCCTCAACCACCTGATGCAGCCCACCGCGACCGGCAAGCCGAGCGAATACGCGACCATCGAGACGACCATCGACCCGGCGGTGCTCACCTACGTCACCGGTTGGCTCAGCCGGCGCGTCCCGCCCCGCTAGGACCACCGGCCGAGTGCGTCAGCGGGCTTACCTAGACTGAGCGTCATGAGTGCACCCACGGTCGAGTTGATGGATTACGCCGATGTCATCTCCCGGTACGAGCCGGTGCTCGGCATGGAGGTCCACGTCGAGTTGTCCACGGCGACCAAGATGTTCTGCGGTTGCCCCACCGAGTTCGGCGCCGAACCCAATACCCAGGTGTGCCCGGTGTGCCTCGGCCTGCCCGGTTCGCTGCCCGTGGTGAACGAGAAGGCCATCGAGTCGGCGATCCGGATCGGTCTCGCGCTGAACTGTTCGATCACCCCGTGGGGCCGGTTCGCGCGCAAGAACTACTTCTATCCCGACCAGCCGAAGAACTACCAGATCAGCCAGTACGACGAGCCGATCGCCACCGAGGGCTACCTCGACGTGACTCTCGACGACGGGTCCATCTTCCGCGTGGAGATCGAGCGCGCGCACATGGAGGAAGACACCGGCAAGTCCCTGCACGTCGGCGGCGCGACCGGACGCATCCACGGCGCCAGCCACTCGCTGCTCGACTTCAACCGCGCGGGCGTGCCGCTGATCGAGATCGTCACCAAGACCATCACCGGGGCCGGTGAGCGCGCCCCCGAGGTGGCTCGCGCGTATGTCACCGCGCTGCGCGAGGTGCTGCGATCGCTCAACGTCTCCGACGTGAAGATGGAGCAGGGTTCGCTGCGCTGCGACGCCAACGTGTCCCTGATGCCGGTCGGCGCCAAGGAGTTCGGCACCCGCACCGAGACCAAGAACGTGAACTCGCTCAAGAGCGTCGAGGTCGCGGTGCGCTACGAGATGCGTCGCCAGGCCGCGGTGCTCACCGCCGGCGGCGAGATCATCCAGGAGACCCGCCACTTCCAGGAAGCCGACGGGTCCACCGCCGCCGGTCGCCGCAAGGAAACCGCCGAGGACTACCGCTACTTCCCCGAGCCCGACCTCGAGCCCGTCGCCCCGGCGGCCGAGTGGGTCGAGGAACTGCGCTCCACCATCCCCGAGTACCCGTGGCTGGTGCGCGCCCGCATCCAGGCCGACTGGGGCCTGTCCGACGAGGTCATGCGCGACCTCGTCAACGCCGGCGCCCTCGACCTCATCATCGCCACCGTCGACGCGGGCGCCCCCGCCAACGAGGCGCGCTCCTGGTGGGTCGCTTACCTGACCGAGAAGGCCAAGGAACGCGACATCGCCCTCGCCGACCTGGCCATCACCCCCGCCCAGGTCGCCGCGGTGATCGCGCTGGTGGAAACCAAGACCGTCAACAACAAGGTCGCCAAGCAGGTCGTCGACTTCGTCCTCGCCGGTGAGGGCGAGCCCGCCGCCATCGTCGAGGCCAAGGGCCTCGGCATGGTCAGCGACGACTCGGCCCTGCAGGCCGAGGTCGAGAAGGCGCTCGCCGCCAACCCCGACATCGCCGAGAAGATCCGCTCCGGCAAGGTGCAGGCCGCGGGCAAGATCGTCGGCGACGTCATGAAGGCCACGCGCGGCCAGGCCGACGCCGCCCGCGTCCGCGACTTGGTCATCGCCGCCTGTAGCTGAGGATGAGAAACGGCCGCCCGCACTGCTTTCGCAGTACGGGCGGCCGCTTCGTCTCCTAGTCCGGGCCGCCGGCTCCGCCCTGCGGGGGTGGGATGCGGACGACGCGGTCGTCGAATTCGCCTGGCTCGCCGTCGGTTTTGTTGGTGGTGGTGACCCAGATGCTGCCGTCGGCGCTGGCGGTGGCGCCGAGGAACCTGCCGTACTTGTCCTGCGCGATCAGGGTGGGGGCGGTGGTGACGGCGAAGGTGTTGGGGTCCGCGGCGACAGCGGCCAGCGCCTTGCCCTCGCTGAGCGCGATGCCGACGCCGTCACCGGTGGCCGTGCAGCCGCCGACGCCGGGACGGTCGGGCCAGGTCCAGGAGACGCTGAGGGTGCCGTCGGGGCTCAGGTGCTGGAGCCGGTCCTCGGCGGCGGTGCGGTCGGTGACCCACATGCCTTCCTTGCCGTCGCGGCAGATGTCGCCGGCCGAGCCGATGCCCGACGCCACCACCTGCGGGTTGTTCGCGCCCGACGACGGTGAGTCCAGCCGCAGCAGCTTGCCGCCGAGCGAGCCGGGATCGGCTGCGGCGCCGGGGTTTCCGGCGTCACCGGTGAGGATCATCAGCTGCGTCGGTGTGGACCATTCCAGTGCGCCGCGATTTCCGCCGGCGCCCTTGGGGATTCCGGTGAGGATCGGCTTGGCGGCCCCGCCCTTGGACAGCCGCACGACCCGATTGTCGCTGCCGGTGGTGATGTAGGCGTACATCAGCCCGTCCTCACCGAAGGTGGGCGAGAGCACGATATCGGAGATGCCCCCGTCGGCCGACCCGTCGACCGGCACGCTGGCGATCTCCACCGGCTCCGGCTGCGGTGTGCTCGGGTCGACCGGCGTCACCTGCAGGATCCGCCCGGTCTTGCGTTCCGCGACGAAGGCGCCCTCACCTACCGCGATCAACCCGGCGCCCGATTCCATGCAGGTGGCGATGACATTGGGATCGGGGTCGATGCACGGCCCGGTCGGCCGCGGCGGCAGCGACGGGTCCGTCGGTGGCTTCTTCGGCTCCGCGCCGGACCCGCCCAGTTGCGGTTCGGTGGTGAACGGACTCGACGCCGACTCGTCGAAACGGGCGCACCCGGCTAGCAAAACGGTGCTCAGTGCCACCCCGACTGCCACGCGGCCCGCGATTCCCGAACTCATATGTCAGACGTTACCGGCAGCGGTGCGGGCCTGACACGCCCGTCGCGCCCGAATGCGGCTGCCCGGAAGTCGAGCGGGGCTGACACGCCCGTTGCGAGGAAGGGCGGCACACCGGCACGGCACGTCATAAGGTGAGTCGGTGACCGACAAGTCGAATGACACTCCGAAGGCCGAAGGTTCGGCACCGGCCGGGCAGGGCGCGTCGGCGGCGGGTCGCCCGGTGACCAGCCCGTTCGATTCGCCGACGACGCAGATGCGTAAGCCGGATCCGAAGGACATCCCACGCACCGACGAGGATCTCGGTCTCGACCCCGGCGACGAGGTTCCCGGTGCGAGCACCGCGCAAACCGGTCGTGGCGGCGGCGACGAGGATTACGGGTACGCGACGATCCCGCCCGCGTCGGCGGCCTCGGCGGGCACCGTCCGCTTGCAGCGCCGCAACCGCGAGGCTCGCCGCGGCACCCTCGACCTCGGCCTGTTCGTGCTGCGCCTGGTGGTCGGCTACACCTTCATCTACCACGGTCTGCAGAAGCTGACCGGCTGGTTCCACGGACCCGGTCTCGACGGCACCAAGACCATGATGGAAAGCGGCGGCTGGGACTACCCGTCGCTGTCGACCGCGCTGGTGATCGCCGGTGAACTCGGCGGCGGCATCCTCCTGGTGATCGGCCTCGCCACTCCGCTCGCCGCGGGCGCCGTCCTGGCCACGATCCTGAACGCCTGGATGTGGAAGCAGGGCATGGTTCCCGGCTTCCAGTACAACGCGGGCACCCCCACCGGCGTCGAACTCGACTCCGTCCTGGCCGGTGCGGCCCTGGCGATCATCCTCACCGGCCCCGGCCGCTGGTCCTTCGACCGCACCCGAGGCTGGGCCACCCGCCCCTCCTACGGTTCCTTCGTGGTCGTCGTACTGGCCGTCGCCGCCGCCGTCCTCACCTTCTGGTTCCTGCACGGCGGCAACCCCCTGAAGGGCATCGGCCCGTTCAGCTGAGTTGTGGCTGCGGCGGTGCCGGTTCGGTCAGGTGCGCGGTCATCGTGGCTTGTAGCTCGGTCACGAAGGCCTCGAACCGTCGCAGTTCCTCGGGGGAGTAGTTGCCCATGACCGCGTCGACCTTCGTGCCGAGCGGACCGAAGAATTCGTCTGCGAGGGTATGGATGCGCGGTGTGCTGCGCAGCGTGATGACGCGACGGTCGTCGTGCTCTCTGCTGCGCACGATATGACCGGCTTGTTCGAGCCGGTTCAGCAGCGCGGTGGTCGCGCTGTTGGACAACGAGATCCGTTCACTGAGTCGTGCCGGTGACAGCGTGCTCCCGCGTTCCTCCGCGGTGAGAATCTCGATCAGTGCCTCGGCGTCGGTGGAGTGCAACCCGAGCCAGGTCGCGAACCGGCGGGTGAACTCCCGATAATTCGCGCCGTAGGCACGCAGGCCTTCGTCGAGCCGTTCGTGCTGGGCCCGAGCGTCCGTCTGGCTCATAGGTTCCTTTCGCATCGTTTGACATCCTATTGCGCAGAATATACTTTGACCATGGAAATATTCCACCATGGAACTAGGAGTGTGCGATGAGTCAAGAGTCGTCCATCCGCCGATGGCTCGGCTTGATCGCCATCGCCCTCGGCGTGGCGCTGATCGTGGTCGATACCACGATCGTGAACGTGATCATCCCGTCGATCATCAGCGACCTGGATACGGGTTCCACCGAGGCGCAATGGATTCAGGAGTCCTACGCGATCGTCTTCGCGGCCCTGCTGTTGGTGGTCGGCCGGATCGCCGACATGGTCGGGGCGCGCCGGGTGTTCGTCGCCGGTGTCGTGGTGTTCGGCGCGACCAGCATCCTGGCCGGGCTCGCGCCGGACGGCGGACTGCTCGTCATCGCCCGATTCCTGCAGGGTGCCGGCGCGGCGATGATCCTGCCGACCTCTCTGGCCCTGCTCAATGCCAACTTCACCGGCAAAGCCCGTGGTCAGGCCTTCGCGGTGTGGGGTTCCACGATCGGTGCGGCGGCCGCGCTCGGTCCGCTGCTCGGCGGCTGGCTGGCCGAACATGTGTCGTGGCGCTGGGCGTTCGGCATCAATGTGCCGCTGGCCGTGCTGATCGTGGTCGGTGTGCTGGCCTGTATCGCGCCGTCGCCGAAGGTCGCCGGCCGACTCGATGTGCTCGGGTCGATCCTGTCGGTGCTCGGTCTCGGGCTGCTCGCCTTCGGGCTGGTCGAGGGCCGCACCTACGGCTGGATCACCACCATTCATCCCGTGGGCATCGCCGGATTCACCTGGGCGAGTGGGCCTTCGCCGGTCTTGGTCGCGCTCGTGCTGAGCGTGCTCGCGTTGGGCGGTTTCGTCGTGCGGCAGGTGCTGTTGCGCCGGGGCGGCAATGCCGACAAGGCGCTGATGGACCTGAGCCTGTTCTCGCTCGCCTCGTTCCGCAACGGCAATATCGCGACCTTGATCATCGGTCTCGGCGAGTTCGGCATCGTCGCCGTGCTGCCGCTGTGGTTGCAGTTCACCCTCGGCTACAGCGCCCTGCAGGCCGGTCTCGCCCTGGTACCGATCGCCATCGGTAGCTTCATCGCCAGCGGCGCCAGCTTCGGGATGGCGGGCAAGGCCTCGCCGCTGAACATGGTCCGCCTCGGCCTCGGACTCGAGGTCGTCGGTCTGGCCGCGCTCGGCTTCTTCGCCGCCACCGACAGTTCGTGGTGGTCGATCGCGCTGGTGCTGTGCGTGTACGGCATCGGTGTCGGCTTCGCGACCGCCCAGGTGACCAACGTCGTCCTGGCCGATATCCCGGAGGCCGACAACGGCCAGGCGTCCGGCATCCAGAGCGCGTTCCGCCAACTGGGCTCCGCGCTCGGCATCGCCCTGCTCACCACGATCTTCTTCACCACCCTGAGCTCGAACGTCGATGACGACCTCACCGCCGCCGGAACGCCCCCGGCGCAGGCTCAGCAATACGCCCACGCAATCACCGGCAGTGCGGGCGCGGCGATCGAAGGTTTTGCCGCCCAGCCGGATACGCAAGAGGTAGCCACCGCGGGCCGATCCGCCATGACCGCCGGCGTCAACCTCGGCGCCTACCTGGCCGCGGGCTTCGTGCTCCTCGGCCTCGTGGCCACCGCCCTGATTCCTTCCAGAACCGGGCGCGACGACGAGTCATCAACGACGACAACACAACCCGCGCTCGTCTGACACCGAGAAATCTGGCCCCGTCGCACATATCGACGGGGCCAGACCTACTTCGATCGGCGAAAAGAACCCCTCATCTCGCAAGAACATGGGTAACTCACCGGGAACGGGCTGACCCAACCAACAGGCGCGCCGCCGGTCGCATCGACGACTGGCGGCGCACCTGGGTCTGGCTTGAATACGCGGAGAGGCGGCTAAGGCACGCGCCGGACTGCGCCCTTGTCGGCCGATGTGGCCAGCGCCGCGTAGGCGCGCAGGGCGGTGGTGACCGTGCGCTCGCGGTTCAGAGGCTGCCACGGGCGCTCCGAGGCTTCCATCTTCGCGCGGCGTTCGGCCAGGACCTCGTCGGAGACAAGGACTTCCAGCGCACGGGTGTGCACATCGATGCGGATGCGGTCACCGTTCTCGATCAGGCCGATGGCACCGCCCGAGGCGGCCTCGGGGGAGATGTGGCCGATCGACAAGCCCGAGGTGCCACCGGAGAAGCGGCCGTCGGTGATCAGCGCGCACACCTTGCCGAGGCCCAGACCCTTGAGGAACGAGGTCGGGTGCAGCATCTCCTGCATGCCGGGACCGCCGGCGGGGCCTTCGTAGCGGATGACGACCACGTCGCCGGGCTGGATCTTCTTGCCGAGGATCATCGAGACCGCGTCCTCCTGCGACTCGACCACCACGGCCGGGCCTTCGAAGGTGAACAGGTCTTCGTCGATGCCCGCGGTCTTGAGGATCGCGCCGTCGGGAGCGATATTGCCGCGCAGCACGCACAGCCCGCCCTCGACGGTGTAGGCGTTTTCGACGTCGCGGATGCAGCCACCGGCGGCGTCGGTGTCGAGCGAGGACCAGCGGTTGCTGGTGGAGAACGGTTCGACCGTGCGCACCCCACCGGGGGCGGCGTGGAAGAGCTCGATGGCCTCCTCGGACGCCTTGCCCGAGCGCACATCCCAGGTGTCGAGGTACTCCTCGAAGGAGGCGGTGTGCACGGTGGTGACGTCGGTCTCCAGCAGCCCGCCGCGACGCAGCTCGCCGAGGATGGCGGGGATGCCACCGGCGCGGTGCACGTCTTCCATGTGGTAATCCGAGTTCGGCGACACCTTCGACAGGCACGGCACCCGGCGGCTGATCTCGTCGATGCTCTGCAGATCGAAGTCGATCTCGCCTTCTTGCGCGGCGGCGAGGGTGTGCAGCACGGTGTTGGTCGAACCGCCCATGGCGACGTCGAGAGCCATCGCGTTGCGGAAAGCCTTGGCGTTGGCCACGTTTCGGGGCAGCACCGAGGCGTCGTCGTCCTGGTACCAGCGCTTGGCGATATCGACGATCACCGTGCCCGCCCGCTCGAACAGCGCGCGACGCGAGGAGTGCGTGGCGAGGGTGGATCCGTTGCCCGGCAGCGCGAGGCCGAGCGCCTCGGTCAGGCAGTTCATCGAGTTCGCGGTGAACATGCCCGAACACGAACCACAGGTCGGGCACGCGGACCGTTCGACCTCGTCCAGTCCTTCGTCGGACACGGCCTGGCTCGCGCTCGCGGAGATCGCGGTGATCAGGTCGGTCGGCGCCTGGGCGACACCGTCGACGATCACGGCCTTACCGGCCTCCATCGGCCCACCGGAGACGAACACGGCGGGGATGTTGAGGCGCATCGCGGCGTTGAGCATGCCGGGAGTGATCTTGTCGCAGTTGGAGATACACACCAGCGCGTCGGCGGTGTGGGCGTTGGCCATGTACTCCACGGAGTCGGCGATGATCTCGCGCGAGGGCAGCGAGTAGAGCATGCCGCCGTGACCCATGGCGATGCCGTCGTCGACGGCGATGGTGTGGAACTCGCGCGCGATGCCACCGGCGGCGGCCACCGCCTCGGCGACGATCTCGCCCATGTTCTTGAGGTGCACGTGCCCGGGCACGAACTGGGTGTAGGAGTTCGCGATCGCGATGATCGGCTTACCGAAATCGGAATCGGTCATGCCGGTCGCGCGCCAGAGTGAGCGCGCGCCCGCAGCATTGCGGCCGATGGTGGTGGTGCGTGAGCGAAGCGGTGGCATGGAAGTCCTCGTGATGTCGCTGGGTGCGTGGCGAGCGTGCGCGCAGGGGGCTGACCTGCGTGGCACGTGCGCGATCGCGGTGCGTCCGGCAGCCCTTCACGTTACTCCGGCGGGCGATGGTCGCATCGCGCCGGTGGTGGCGTGCTGGGGAGCGGGAACCGGGCTCGAGGCGGGAGTGTCGCTCCGTGAGGTGTCGCCGCGGTGGTGCCGTCGGCGCGGGTTGCCCGGTTGCCGTCAGCTTACCGGTACAAGGTCGCCGCCGACCCGCTGATTCCCGACGTGCTGATTCCCACAGTGCCGACCGTCACTGCTCGGACTTCGGTTCGTCCTCCGACTCCGGCGACGCCTTCGCGTCGGGCTCGGTTTTCGCGTCGGATTCCGCCGCGGCCCGCTCGGCGGCAATGCGTTCGGCCTCGGCCGCCTCGGCGGCAGCGAACACATCGGGCAGCCGGCCGCCGGACGCCTCGATCAGTTCCCGCAGCCGGTCGTACCCGACCGCGGGCAGTTTCACCTCGGAGTCGTCGTCGAGCCGGGCGCGCACGTATCCGCGCTTGGGAATGCTGATCCCCTTGACCCGCGCCCAGTCGAGGTGTTTCTTGCCGATGATCGAACTCAGATCCAGCCCGGCCTCGGACACCGTCGTGTGCGTCCGCGTCACCCACAACACCGCGATCACCGGGAACAGCAGCAACCACCACAGCCCGACCGGCCATCCGACGAACGGGAAGAACACGCAGAACGCCAGCACCAGCACGCCGATATAGGCCAGGCGGGGAACGCCGATCACATGCACACCCGGCGTCGGCGTGTTCGTCCGGCGCGGCACCAGCAGCCAGACGACCACCGCGACGGGCACGATCAACCCGATCCGCACCCCCAGCGACCAGTCCTGCACGGTGCCGACGACGACGAAGACCAGGTAGGCCAGCACCACCGCGCCGATCGCCGCGAGCCGCCCCGCACTGGCCGAGCGCAGGCCGCCGGGTCGCGACGGGCGACCCGTATCGGTTCCCTCGTCGGTGGTGTGGGACGATCTAGCCGGTGGCACGGACTGATGCGGTGATGACACCCTCCTATCCTCGCATCTTGGTACACGGACCCACGCAACCACTCGAGTCCCACAGAATGGGACCGGAGCGGAAAGCCTGTTTGACTCGACGCACTACGCGCGCCTAACGTCGTATGCGTGATTCGAAACGAGCTCGTAATCGGCCGGCGCGTCCAGCGCTGAGCCTGACACCTAGTCAATACGTCAGCTCGCGTTTGCGACGCGCCACCCTCGAACAGCCATGCGCTGGGCGGGGGCTTTTTTGTGTTCGGGCGAATGCCAGCGGCCCTGTCGGGTCAGTCCGAGTCAGAACGAGACAGTGAGGAACGAAGACGGTGAGTGCACCAACCGCACGACCCGGGCCATCGGCCCGCAGGTCAGCGCCTTCAGCTACCCCTGGTAGCCCGGCGACCAACCCCACCCGCCGCCAGGTCGCGCCCGAGCGCGTGACCGGCGCCCAATCGGTGGTTCGGTCCCTCGAAGAGCTCGACGTCGACACGGTATTCGGCATTCCCGGCGGCGCGGTCCTTCCTGTCTACGACCCGCTGTTCGACTCGAAGAAGGTCCGCCATGTCCTGGTCCGGCACGAGCAGGGCGCCGGTCACGCGGCGACCGGTTACGCGCAGGCCTCGGGCAAGGTCGGTGTGTGTATGGCCACATCCGGTCCCGGCGCCACCAACCTGGTGACCCCGCTGGCCGACGCCCAGATGGACTCGGTCCCGATCGTGGCGATCACCGGTCAGGTGCCGTCGAGCCTGGTCGGCACCGACGCGTTCCAGGAAGCCGACATCTCGGGCATCACGATGCCGATCACCAAGCACAACTTCCTGGTCAAGGACGCCGCCGAGATCCCGCGCACCCTGGCCGAGGCGTTCTACCTCGCCGCCTCGGGTCGCCCCGGCGCGGTCCTGGTCGACATCACCAAGGACGCCCTGCAGGCCCAGACCACGTTCTCGTGGCCGCCGGAGATGCGTCTGCCCGGCTACCGCCCGGTCACCAAGCCGCACGGCAAGCAGGTGCGCGAGGCCGCCAGGCTGATCCTGGAGTCCAAGCAGCCGGTGCTCTACGTCGGTGGCGGTGTCATCAAGTCCGACGCCTCGCCCGAACTGCTCGAGCTGGCCGAACTCACCGGCATCCCGGTGGTCACCACCCTGATGGCGCGCGGCGCGTTCCCCGACAGCCACACCCTCAACATGGGTATGCCCGGCATGCACGGCACCGTCGGTGCTGTGGCCGCGCTGCAGAAGTCGGACCTGCTGATCACCCTCGGCGCCCGTTTCGACGACCGCGTCACCGGTCAGCTGGACTCCTTCGCCCCCGATGCGAAGGTCATCCACGCCGATATCGACCCGGCCGAGATCGGCAAGAACCGCCACGCCGACGTCCCGATCGTGGGCGACGCGCGTGAGGTGATCGTCGAGCTGATCGAGACCCTCAAGGCCGATCCGCAGTCCGGCGACGCACCGCTGCTGAACCTCACCGAATGGTGGGCCTACCTCAGTGGCATCCGCGAGAACTACCCGCTGGGCTGGAAGACCCCCAGCGACGGCTCGGTCTCGCCGGAGTACGTCATCGAGACGCTCGGTCGTCTGGCGGGCCCCGAGGCCATCTACTGCGCGGGCGTCGGCCAGCACCAGATGTGGGCCGCGCAGTTCATCAAGTACGAGAACCCGCGTACCTGGCTCAACTCGGGTGGTCTCGGCACCATGGGCTACTCGGTTCCCGCCGCGATGGGCGCCAAGATGGGCGCGCCGGACAAGGAAGTCTGGGCGGTCGACGGTGACGGCTGCTTCCAGATGACCAACCAGGAACTGGCCACCTGTGCCATCGAAGGTGTGCCGATCAAGGTCGCCCTGATCAACAACGGCAACCTGGGCATGGTCCGCCAGTGGCAGACCCTGTTCTACGAAAAGCGTTACTCCAACACCGATCTCGGCACGCACTCCCTGCGCATCCCCGACTTCGTGAAGCTGGCCGAGGCGCTGGGTTGCGTCGGCATCCGGGTGGAGAAGGAGTCCGAGGTCGAGGACGCGATCCGTCAGGCCCAGGCCATCACCGACCGCCCGGTCGTCATCGACTTCATCGTCGGCAAGGACGCCCAGGTGTGGCCGATGGTCGCCTCGGGCACCAGCAACGACGAGATCATGTTCGCCCGCGGCATCCGTCCGCTCTTCGACGAGGACGAGTCGGTCTCCGAACCGGCCGTCATCCACGAGGCGATGGAACGCGAGCAGGCCACATTCGAGAAGGGCACCGACGAATGAGCACGACTCACACCCTGAGCGTCCTTGTCGAGGACAAGCCGGGCGTGCTGGCGCGAGTCGCGAGCCTGTTCTCGCGCCGTGGCTTCAACATCGAATCCCTCGCCGTCGGTGGTACCGAGATCCCCGAGATCTCGCGCATGACGATCGTCGTGACCGTCGACGATCTGCCCCTCGAGCAGGTCACCAAGCAGCTCAACAAGCTGATCAACGTCATCAAGATCGTGGAGCAGGACGCCGACGCCTCGGTGGCCCGCGAGCTGATCCTGGTGAAGGTGCGGGCCGACGCGTCGGTGCGCACGCAGGTGATCGAGGCCGTGCAGTTGTTCCGCGCCAAGGTGATCGACGTGTCGCCCGACGCGCTGACCATCGAAGCGACCGGCACCCGCTCCAAGCTCGACGCGCTGCTGCGCATGGTCGAGCCGTACGGGATCCGCGAGATCGTGCAGTCCGGTGTCGTGGCCGTCGGCCGCGGACCCAAGTCGATCACCGCGACCCGCTGAACCTCCCTCAGCAACCTCCGCGATAACTTTTCCTGACCATCATTGAAGAAGGGACCAACCAAAGTGGCAGTCGAGATGTTCTACGACGACGACGCTGACCTGTCGATCATCCAGGGCCGCAAGGTCGCCGTGATCGGTTACGGCAGCCAGGGCCACGCGCACTCGCTGAGCCTGCGCGACTCCGGCGTCGACGTCCGCGTCGGCCTGGCCGAGGGTTCGAAGTCTCGCCCGAAGGCCGAAGAGGCCGGTCTGACCGTCGGCACCCCCGCCGAGGTCTCCGCGTGGGCCGACGTGATCATGGTGCTCGCGCCCGACACCGCGCAGGCGTCGATCTTCACCAACGACATCGAGCCCAACCTGAAGGACGGCGACGCGCTGTTCTTCGGCCACGGCCTCAACATCCACTTCGGTCTCGTCAAGGCTCCGGCCGGCGTCACCGTCGCGATGGTGGCCCCCAAGGGCCCCGGCCACCTGGTGCGTCGTCAGTTCGTCGACGGCAAGGGCGTTCCGGCTCTGATCGCTGTCGACCAGGACCCGACCGGCGAGGGCCAGGCCCTGGCGCTGTCCTACGCCAAGGGCATCGGCGGCACCCGCGCCGGCGTCATCAAGACCACCTTCAAGGAAGAGACCGAGACCGACCTTTTCGGTGAGCAGGCCGTGCTCTGCGGTGGCACCGAGGAACTGGTCAAGATCGGTTTCGAGGTCATGGTCGAGGCGGGCTACGCCCCCGAGATGGCCTACTTCGAGGTTCTGCACGAGCTCAAGCTGATCGTCGACCTGATGTACGAGGGCGGCATCGCCCGCATGAACTACTCGGTCTCCGACACCGCCGAGTTCGGTGGCTACCTGTCGGGCCCGCGCGTCATCGACGCCGGCACCAAGGAGCGCATGAAGGCGATCCTGACCGACATCCAGGACGGCACCTTCGTCAAGCGCCTCGTCGCCAACGTCGAAGGCGGCAACAAGGAGCTCGAGGGTCTGCGCAAGGAGAACGCCGAGCACCCCATCGAGGTCACCGGCGCCAAGCTGCGCGGCCTGATGAGCTGGGTCGACCGCCCGATCACCGAAACCGCGTAAGGTTTCACCGCGTCTCGAAAGGCCCGTTCGCCACGTGCGAGCGGGCCTTTCGGCCTTCTGACGTAACCTGGTGGCGTGACGGAAACAACACCGGCCCAACGACTTCGGCTCGAGCCGACCGGGGTGGGTGTGTCATTCGCGTCACGGATCTGAACCCTGTGCCTTCGGCCGACCTCGGTGGCGGCGATCTCGCGATTCCGTTCGAGCTGCCCAATGGCGATGTCGGCTTCATCTGGGGCGACTCGTTCTCCGGGGACGGCCCGTACGGCCCACCGATGGACGGCATCGGGAACTGGCGTTCCCCCGTCATCACTCGCACATCTGCGCGCGACCCCGCCGAACCGATCGTCATGGCCACCGCGCCGGGCACCGACGGCCGCCAGCTGTGGGACTACCAGCACGACAACGCCGAGTACTCCACCGTCCTGCCGTGCGACGCGATGACCATCGACGGCCGGATCTACCTGTGGGTCATGTACACCCAGGGCCTGGGCAACGAGAAGTGGTGCGAGGTATGGACATCCGACGACAGCGGCATCACCTGGGCGCGCCGCGGTTCGAAGTTCTGGTGTGGCGCCTTCGCCGGCAAGCGGGTGATGATCTCCTGGGCCAAGGACCCGCACAGCGACTGGGTGCACATCATCTCCACCGGCGGCCTGGCCAGGAACAAGGACATGCTGCTGTGGCGCACGACGGTCGAAGGCCTGTCCGATCCGCACGCCTGGCAGGGCTGGGGTTGGGATGGCGACAACTGGGCCTGGAACCGTGAGCCCACGCCGATCCTGCCCGGTTGGCGATTCGGCGAGATCTGCCTGCGCTATGTCGAGAACAGGGCCGTGATCTCCGGATTCGACGCCGGGGACTACTCGATCTTCGTCAAGGTCGGCGACCGCATCGACAACACGAACTGGATCACGACCCACACCCACCGGCCGATCACCGGGATGCCGCGCGGTGTCGACACAGTCCCGCGCCTGTACGGCGGCTACATACACCCCTACAGCAGGCTCGAGGACGGCAAGTTCACCCTCATCGTCTCCGAGTGGGCGCAGAGCGGGAATCCCTATCGGGCGACCCAATTCACCTGCACCGGGATTCGCCGGAAGGTGCTGGTCCCGGTACCTGACCCCGAACCGACGCCCGCGCCGACCCCGGAGCCCCAGCCGACTCCACCACCGGACCCGCATCGGACCTGGTGGCAGGAGCTCGTCCGCCGAGTCGACGAGTGGCGCAGGCGGCTCGGTCCGTAGCGCCAGCCCCTTGCTGTCGGCGGTCGACAGCAGGGGACTCGCTCGATGAGCCGTTCGCGTTTGCCGGATGGTGGCGCGCGCTGTCACCTCATGGTTATCCGCTGGTCCTTGCCGTATCGGCCCGGTAGCGCGAGACTTGCTCGATGACGACGGTTGAGGAATTCGATCGGCAGGCGGCAGAGGTCGGCAAGGCGGCGCGCAAGCGCGTTTCGCGGTCCGAGCTGGGGGAGTGGAAACCGGAGCCGGGCCGGGAGGACCCGGTGGCGATTCTGCAGAAGCAGAACGCGAAGCGGGTGCCGAGTCTGGTGCCGATCCGGATGGCGCGAATGGCGGTGTCGCCGTTCACCTTTCTGCGGGGTGCCGCGGCGGTCATGGCCAATGACCTCGGATCCGGTCCCGATACCGGGCTCATCGTGCAACTGTGCGGCGACGCGCACCTGTCCAACTTCGGGCTCTTCGGCACTCCCGAACGCAATCTCGTGTTCGATGTGAACGACTTCGACGAGACGCTGCCCGGCCCGTTCGAGTGGGACGTCAAACGCCTGGTCGCCAGTGTCACGGTCGCGGCGCTCAACAACGGCTGTTCCGATGAGGACGCGGCATCGGCGGCGGAGACGACCGCCCGCGGCTATCGCGAGGGCATCGAGGCGATGACAGAGCAGGACAGTCTCGAGATCTGGTACGACCGGGTCGACTCCGACATGGTCCTCGAGCTGGTCCAGAAGAAGAAGGGCCGCAAGCTGGCCGAGAAGACGATCGCCGCGGCCAAGAAGCGCACCAGCCTGCAGGCACTGGACAAACTCACCGAACCCGATGCCGACGGCATTCCGCGGATCAAGAATCAGCCGCCGCTGCTGGTACCCATCACCACTCCTGACGCGGCGACCGTGACGGCGCTGTTCGCCGAATACCGGCGCACCCTGCCCGATCACATGCGCGTGCTGCTCAACCGCTACACCTTCATCGAGGCCGCCGTGAAGGTCGTCGGGGTCGGCAGCGTCGGCACCCGATGCTTCATCGCGCTGCTGATGGACAAGGAGTCCGGCGCTCCGCTGTTCCTGCAGTTGAAGGAGGCCGACACGTCGGTGCTGGCGCCGTATCAGAAGGCGAGCCGGTACAAGCACCAGGGACATCGCGTCGTCGCCGGTCAGCGCTTGATGCAGGCGTCGAGCGACATCTTCCTCGGCTGGGCCACCGGCCCCGAAGGCGTGCATCACTACTGGCGTCAGTTCCGCGACATGAAGGGTTCCGTCGATATCGACAATCTGACCCACCGGCAACTGTCCAACTATGGCGCCGTCTGCGGCGGCGTGCTGGCTCGTGCCCACTGCCGCTCCGGTGATCCGCTGGCCATCGACGCCTATATCGGCGGCAGCGAGAAGTTCGACACGGCTCTGAGCGATTTCGCGATGTCGTATTCGGATCAGAGCATGGCCGACTACCGCCTGCTGCTGGCCGCGATCAAAGACGGTCAGGTGAAAGTGGCCGACAACCCGTACTGATCCGCCCGGTTCGGGCTCGACCGAAACAGCGCGATCCCGATCGCGAACAACCACAGCGTGGTGAGCCCGCCGACGGTCGCCGTGGTGCCCCACCCGTTGGCCGCGTAGAAGTCGGCCGGTACGTTCCCGAAGAACAGCGACGGCACGAACGCGAAGTTCACCGCCGCGAGCGCCCAGCTGGTCACGATGCACCAGCGGGGCAGTAGCCGTGCGGCGGCGATGGCGAAGGCCACGAGGAACAGGCCTTCCAGTAGTCGCGAGACGGTTCCGTACAGGATGTAGGTACCGGTGACGGTGATGGTGGGGTCGATCGGTTCGGGCGCCGCGATCACCGCACCGGCCTCGAGGCCGGTCGACACGAGAACGACGGTGAGCCAAGCGGTTCCGGCCGCGGCGGCCAGCGACCCGAACCATGCGCGTTCCGGGTCACGGTGTCGCACCACGGCGGCGAGCCCGCTCATGAACACCACGAACAGCGTGACGCCGATCAGTCCGAGCAGGCATCGGGTGAGCACATTCGCGTCCGGCGGTGCCCCCGAGTACACGAAGTACAGCGGTAGTTCGATCAGCGTGCAGCCGGCTCCGGCGAAGGCAGCTGCTCCGGTGATGCGCTGAATCTGGTTGATGTCCACAGGTATTCGCCCCTCGCCTCCGAGCTGTCCCGCTCGGCCGGAATTAATATAGGACTTAAACTATAACCTCTATGTTAAGTTGGGGGAACCCCGAACGAAGGAGGAGACGGTGACCAGCGAGCAGCCCGGTCCGGCTCGACCGCGCGTCGGGCGTCCGGCCGAACTGGACGCGGACCGCATCGTCGCGACGGCCATCGCGCTCGCCGATCGCGAAGGTCTGCGCGCCGCTTCGCTGACGAAAGTGGCTGCCGCACTGGATGTCACACCGATGTCGCTCTACCGCCACATCGGTTCGAAAGACGGCCTCACCGACTTGATGGCCGACACTGCCTTCGGGCCGCCTCCCGTCATCGGTGCGGCCTGGCGCCCCGCCCTGCGCGAGTGGGCGACCGGCCAGCGAACAGTGTTCGCCCGCCACCCGTGGCTGACCCAGATCCCCATCACGGGCCCGCCCCGCGGTCTCAACGCCCTCGCGTGGATGAATGCCGGCCTCGCCGCCTTGCGCGAGACCCAGCTGGACTGGGGCGCCAAGATCGGTGCGATCACCGTGATTGGCGGCTACGTCCGTCAGGCGTTCGTCACCGACCGTCACACGGCCGAGCAGCGTGGCGCCGAACAGCGCAGCGAGGCTCAATCCCTCGACGTGTACCAGCGCGACGTGTCGACCCTCGATCTGTCCCGCTTGCCCGAGATCGCCGCCCTCTTCGCCGATCAGGCCTTCGCCGAGGTTCCCCCGGACGAAGAGTCGGCGGCCGGCGATTTCGCCTTCGGTCTCGACCTCATCCTGGACGGCGTCGCCGCCGCGGTCGTCACGGCCGAAAAGCCGCGGTCGTAGTCACCGGGACTCGCGTCGCCGCCGGGTGGGCGGCAGTGGATACACTCATTACCGATGAGTAACTTCTTTTCCTCGGTGGACCAGGTGACCGAGCGGCTGACAGCCGCCGGTTACTTGCCGTCCCTCGATATCGCGACCGCGGTCTTCCTCGCCGACCGCCTCGGTAAGCCCTTGCTGATCGAGGGACCGGCGGGCGTCGGTAAGACCGAGCTCGCCAAGGCTGTCGCCGCCGCGGTGCGCGCCGAGCTCATCCGCCTGCAGTGCTACGAGGGCGTGGACGAGGCCCGTGCCCTGTACGAGTGGAACCACGCCAAGCAGCTGCTCCGGATCACCGCCACCTCCGGCGAGGACTGGGACAGCACCCGCGACCACGTCTTCACCGAGGAATTCCTGCTCGCCCGCCCGCTGCTGGCAGCCATCCGCAACCCCGACCCCACGGTCCTGCTCATCGACGAACTCGACAAGGCCGACGTGGAGCTCGAGGGTCTGCTGCTGGAAGTCCTCGGCGACTTCCAGGTGAGCATTCCCGAACTCGGCACCGTCACCGCCGTCCGCAAACCCTTCGTCATCCTCACCTCCAACGCCCACCGCGACCTGTCCGAAGCGCTGAAGCGCCGCTGCCTGTATCTCCATATCGACTATCCGACAGCGGAATTGGAGAAGGCGATCGTCGCGCTCAAAGTTCCCGAGCTCGACGCCGCGCTGGCCGAACCGGTGGTGACGACGGTGAGCGCGCTCCGGCAGCTCTCCCTGCGCAAGGCGCCCTCGATCGCCGAAACCGTCGACTGGGCACGGACTTTGGTCGCGTTGGGAACGCGGACACTGACCGGCGGTGTGGTCCGCTCGACGCTCGGGGTGCTGCTGAAGTACCAGTCGGACCATCGCATCGCCATCGATCGGCTCGGTCTCGACGACCAGGCGGACGGCAGCGTGCAGTGATGAGCCCTTCGCGCGTCGTTCCCACGAGCGCTCGGCTCGTCGATTTCGTCACCCTGCTGCGCGAGCACAACATTCACGCTGGTCCCAGCGAAACCATCGACGCGGCAGCCGCGATCGTAGCCCTCGGTGACGCCGACCCCCGCGTCCTGCGCGCGGGCCTGGCCGCCTGCCTGCTCCGGCGCAACGGCCAACGCAAAGTCTTCGACCAACTCTTCGACCTGTACTTCCTCGGCGTCTCGCTGCCACCCGCCCGCCCGAGCGAGAACGCCGAAGACCTGCGCGAACGTCTGATCGCCACCCTCGTCCAGGGTGAGGACACCGCCGAACTGGCCCGCGAAGCACTCAACACCTTCGGCGCCTACGGCGGTGCGGGGGAGAGCGCGGGCCGGGTCACTCAGGCCTCCGGTGCGGGCTGGTCCTCGTACCTGACCATGAAATCGCTACGCCCGGATGAGATCTCCGAGCAGCTCGCCCAAACCATGGGTGGCACAGGGCAGTTCGACGCCGCGGTGCGCACCATCGAGGCCCGTCGCCGCGTCGACCGGTTCCGTGCCGATGTGCAAACCGAGGCGCGCCTGCGCTCGGCCGAATTGCGCGGTACCGACTACATCGCCCGCCGCGGCGTCGAAAACTCCGCGGACCGCACGGATTTCCTCGGTGCCCGCGAACAGGACCTCGCCGAGATGCGCCGCCTCGTGCACCCGCTGGCCCGCAAGCTCGCCACCCGACTGGCGGTGCGCCGCAAGAAGGCAGTCCGCGGCCAGATCGATCTGCGCCGCACCCTGCGTCGTTCCATGGCCACCGGTGGTGTCCCGGTCGATCCGGTACTGCGCGCCCGCAAGCGCGGGCGCCCCGACCTCGTTGTGCTGGCCGATGTTTCGGGCTCGGTCAGTGGTTTCGCCGAATTCACCCTGCAATTGGTGCAGGCCCTGCAGGACCAGTTCAGCAAGGTCCGCAGCTTCGGCTTCGTCGACACCTGCGCCGAGATCACCCAGTACTTCACCCCCGGCGAACCGCCGCCGCCGGGCTTCGCGCAGAACATCGTGCGCGAAGGCGGCGTCGCCCGGTTCGGATCCAGCAATTACGGCGAGGTCCTCCAGGGTTTCGTCGACCACTACCTCGACGCTGTCGGCCCACGCACCTGCGTGCTGATCCTCGGTGATGCCCGCACCAACCGCACCGACCCGAATCTCGCCGCGCTGCAGACGATCACCGAGCGTGCGAAGGCGGTCTACTGGCTCAACCCGGAGCCGTCGCGCTCGTGGTCGACCGGTGACTCGGCCGCCGAGGACTACACCGAGATCGTCACCATGCACGAATGTCGCAACGTCGCCCAGCTCGCCGAGGTGATCGGCAGACTGCTGCCCGCCTGATTCAGCGGTACTTCGTAGCAGTGGCCGCCAGTTGCACGACCGCGTACTCCCGACCTGCCTTGGCCTGGTACTTGTCGTAGCGGGGCTGCGCGGCGGTGATGTGCTCCCATGCCGCCGCCCGCTCGGCTCCTTCGAGTACCCGGGGCGTGACGGCGACCGTGTCGCTGTCCGGCAGCTGGACGGTCGCCTGATCGGGGTGACCCATCAGGTTGAGGAACCAGTCGGGGTGACCGTCCTTGCCGCCGGAGGCGACGAGCAGCCAGGACTCGTCCTCGCCGGGGAACCAGGAGATCGGGGTGTCGCGCGGCTGGCCACTGCGGCGGCCGACCGTGTGCAGGATCAGCACATCCATTCCCATGAAGGTGCCTTTGCCGCGACGGATCTTGCGGTTCATCCGCGCGTTCATCCGGTGCTGCATCCAGCGAGAGAAGCCGCTGTGTGAGTTGCTCGTGCTCGCTTGCTGATTCGAAGACATGGTGACAGTTCCTTTCACGGGGAGGGGGAGCCTCAGCCCCAGGCGCCGGCGATCTGACGGGTGCTGGCGTTGAGCCGGTTGAACATGTTGGTGACGCCGATCATCAGCACGATCGACGCGAGCTGCTTCTCGTCGAAGTAGCTGGCGGCGCTGTCCCAGATCTCGTCGGTGACCGCGTCGGGACGGTCGGCCATCCGGGTGGCGGCCTCGGCGAGTTCGAGGGCGGCGCGCTCCTCCTCGGAGAAGAACGGGGTCTCACGCCAGGCGACCACGGTGGCGAGGCGGTCTTCGCTGACGCCCGCTTTGCGCGCGGTGGTGGTGCCACCGAGAACGCAGGCGCTGCAGCCGTTGATCTGGCTCACCCGCAGGTGCACCAGCTCCAGGATCTCGCTGTCCACGCCACCGGTCTCCACGGCCTTGAGCACCTGCTGGATCGGGCCCATCGCGTCGGTGAGGACCATGGCGGGGTTCTTCATCCGAGACTGCATGTCGTTCTCCTTGTTCGGTGTTTCTCCGCTGCTTGCGGTGTGACCTAATAACAGCCCGTCCGGCGCTGGAACAGAATGACTGTGGGACACTGTGGGACAGCTGAAAACGGCCCTGACCACCGGCTTGTCGGTCGTGAGATTTCTGGTCCAGGCCGGGACAACGGGAGTGGAATACGGTGGTTGTGCAACAGCAGACGGCACGGGCGTACCCGCAGGACGAGCTCGCTTCGCGCCTGCGCCTGATCCAGGAACTGTCCGGCCGTGGCGTGCGCGCCCTGGCCCGCGACACCGGCCTGAGCTCGTCCTCGCTCTCGCGCTACCTCAGCGGCCAGACGGTCCCGCCGTGGCCGGCGGTCATCGAGCTGTGTCGCCTGGTCAAACGCGACCCGCGCCCGCTGCGTCCCCTCTGGGAACGCGCCAACAACCCCCTGCCTGCCCCGCCGAAGACCAGCCGCCAGCCCGCCCCGCCGAGCCCGCCGGCCGACGCCCCACCACCGCCACGCAACGACCTGCCCCGCGACGTGCCCGACTTCACCGGCCGCGAACAGGCACTGGCCGATGTGCTGGCCGCCGTCCGTGCCGACCGCGTGGTCGCCATCGACGGCATGGCAGGCGTCGGGAAAACCTCCCTCGCCGTGCACGCCGCGCATCGACTCACCGCCGAATACCCTGACGCTCAGCTGTATCTGGACCTCCACGGCTTCACCGACGGACGCCAACCGCTCGACCCCGACGCCGCCCTTCGCGCGCTGCTGGCCGCCTTGCAGGTGCCCTCGGAGAAGGTGCCCCAGGACGGGGAAGTCGAACTGCGGGCGGCCTGTTGGCGTTCGGAGCTCGCCCGGTTGCGCGCTGTCGTCGTACTCGACAACGTCGCCGATGCCGCGCAGGTCAGCCACCTGTTGCCGGGCGCGGGCGAGTCGGTGGCCATCATCACCAGTCGCAACCGGTTGCTCGAACTCGATGAGGTCCCGCCGGTGACCCTCGACGTGCTCACGCCGGAGGAGAGCGCCGAACTGCTGGTGCGGGCCAGCGGCGACGCTCGCGTCGGACGGCTGGCCAAGGAGCCCGAACAAGCCGCCGAAGTGCTGCGCCTGTGCGGCAACCTACCCCTGGCACTGCGCTTGGCGGCCGCTCGTCTCCGGCATCGCCCGGGCTGGTCGGTCGGCATCCTCGTGGAGCGAATGGCCGAGGGCGCCAGCGAATTCGACACCGCCTTCGGCATGTCGGTGCGTCAGCTCAACCGCGACCAGCGCCGCCTGTTCCGGCTGCTCGGCCTGATCCCCGGCTCCACGTTCACCGACTACGTCGCCGCCGCCGTGGCCGACGTCTCGCTGCGCAGCGCCCGCACCATGCTCGAAGACCTCCTCGACGCGCATCTCGTTCAGCAACCCGCCGACGGCCGCTACCGCCTCCACGACCTGGTCCGCCAACACGCCCGCACCGCCACCTTCGAGCACGACACCCCCGCCGACCGCGAACGCGCCCTGCACCGCACCCTCGACTACTACGTACACGCCGCGGCCGCCGCCGACACCGCCATGCCGTTCCTGTCGCCGACCCGCCCCGTCTCCGCCGGTTTGCCGCCCGCCGAGCTACCGCATTTCCCCGGTCGTGACGCCGCGTTCTTCTGGTTCGTCTCCGAGTACACCAACCTGATGGCTGTGTTCTACGCTGCCGTCGAAGCCGGCGCCGACACCCACGTGTGCGAACTGCCGCGCTTCATGCGCGCATTCTTCGCCCGCCGTTGCGGCACCACACATCTCAACGCGCTCTTCGAGCAATCCCTCACCGCCGCACAGAATCTCGGTGATCCACGGCAACTCGCCGAAGCGCACAGCGATCTGGGTTTCGCCCGCTACAACGCGGGCCGCATGACCGAAGCGGCCGCCGCCTACGCCGCCGCCGCACCCCTGGTCGTCGAAGTGGGTGACCCGCTGCCCCGTGCCGAACTGACGATGCGCTGCGCCCAATTACGCTGGGACGAAGGCAGTATCGAAGAACCGCTGGAACTGTTCCGGCAAGCCCGCGACCTCTACACCACCGGCGGTTGCCCGACCAGCGCCGCCGACGCCATCGCCGGCGAAGCCTGGGCCATGCTCCAGCTGGGTCAGCGCGACCGGGCCGCCCAACTGGCCCGCGAAGCCCTCGCCGTCCCTACCGGCAACCCCTCGCTCCAGGCCCAGATCACCCTCGGCGTGGCGATCGCGGCCGACGAACCCGAAGAAGCCCTCGACCACCTGAACCGCGCCCTCGCCCTCGCTCGCGAGGACGGCCACAAACACAACGAAGCCTGGTGCCTGAACTGCCGGGGTGTCGCCCTGCGTGAAATGGGTCGCTACGAGGAAGCGCTCGCCAGCCACCGAGAAGCCTTCGCCCTGTTGGACGCACTCTTCGAAGACCACTGGAAGATCCACTTCCTCAACAGCTACGCCGAAACCTGCCGTCTCGCAGGACTACCTGATGAGGCCCTCGACCTCTATCGCCAAACCCTCACCCTGGCACCGGAACTGGGCCACCGCTTCGAGGAGGCGACAGCCCACCAGGGCATCGCCGAGGTCCTCGACGCGACGGACCCAGCTGCCGCCACCGAACACCGCGCGGCCGCCGAGTCCCTCTTCGCCGATATCACCCCATCGACTTCGCTCCATCCAGCGATTCCCGAATGATGTCGGCGTGGCCGGAGTGCTGGGCGGTCTCGGTCATGATGTGCATCAGCGTGCGGCGTGCGGTCCAGCGTCCGCCGGGCTCGAACCACGGCGCCTCGGGCAGGGGCTGACTCACGTTCAGATCCGGGAGGGTGCGCACGAGCTCGTCGGTGCGTGCGGCCACCTGCTCGTATTCGGCCAGCACACCCTCGAGCGTGTCGCCGGGCAGCATCCGGAAGATCTCGCCCCACTGCGCGATCTGTTCCTCGGTCATCGAGGAGAAATCGGGGGCTTCCGCGGGCCCGTTGAGGATGAAACCCGCCCAATTCGCCTCTACCGCGGCCACATGCTTGATCAGACCGCCCAGGCACAGCTCGCTGGCCGTCGTGCGCAGACCCGCCTGCTCGTCGGTGAGGTCGCGGACGGTGAAGCGCAGGAAGTGCCGGTGCTTGGCGAGCATCTCGAGGATGTCGGTGCGCTCGGTGTCGATCTGGATGCTGGTGGTCATGAGCGGATCCTTTGCTTGTCGGTGTGGTGAAACCCAAGGTAGAACCCATTGCGGCCAGTTTCTGTCCGCAATTGCGAGATAATCGGAATATGGCCGATACGAGCGCGCGCACCCTCCGACTGCTGTCGCTGCTGCAGACCCACCGATACTGGCCCGGCACGGAACTCGCTGACCGCCTCCGTGTTTCGGCCCGCACCCTGCGCCGAGACATCGACCGCCTGCGCGAACTCGGCTATCCGGTCGACGCCCGTCCCGGTGTCGACGGCGGCTATCAACTGGCCGCGGGCGCCGCCCTGCCGCCCCTTGTCCTCGACGACGACGAGGCCGTAGCCATCACCGTCTGCCTGCAAGCAGGCTCCCAGGGCGCGGGCGACGGCCTGGCCGAACCCTCCATCCGCGCACTCGGCAAATTGGTCACCGTCCTACCCACCCGCCTACGCCGCCGCGTGGACGCCCTGCGCGCCATGACCGAATCCTCGGCCTGGACCGCCGTCCCCCTCTCCGACGTCGACCCCGCCGTCCTCACCGACCTGGCCCTCACCTGCCGCCGCGAAGAACGCCTCACCTTCACCTACACCGCCGCGGACGGCCGAACCAGCACCCGAGAAGTAGAACCCCACCGCCTCGTCTCCCTCGGCCGTCGCTGGTACCTCGTCGCCTACGACCTCGCCCGCCACGACTGGCGCACCTTCCGCGTAGACCGCCTCACCGCCTCCGCGACCACCGGCACCCGCTTCCGTCCCCGCACCCTCCCGGCCCCCGACGCCGCCACCTTCGTCCGAAACGCCATCGGCGCCCGCCGATCCGGCTACACGGTCACCGCCGAAATAGAAGCCCCGGCCACCGACGTCCACACCCGAGTAGGCCGCTGGTGCACCATCACCGCCCTCCCCGACAACCGCACCCACATAGAAATGACCGTCGACGAGCTCGACTGGCCGATCCTGTTGCTGGGCAAGGTAGGAGCGGATTTCCGCGTCCTCGGCCCACCGGAACTGGTTACGCAGCTGCGGGAGTGGGGAAGCCGCTTCACCCGCACTCAGCTGTGAGTTCGCCCCGTCTGCCTCGGCGCGCTATACCTAACTCATGAATCTGTCCCAGCTGAGCTCGGCGATCGAGGCGGCTGTCGCCCAACATCTCAACGAACTCGGCAAAGCGGTCGGATTGCTGCCGTTGACCTGGTTCGTGGCGCCGTCAGTGACCAGCGATGACAGCATGGAGGCCATCCTGTCCGTGGAAGGTCAAGCCGGTAGCCATCTTTCGCAGCACCCGGGCCGGGTGGTCGATCAATGGGCCAATGTCCTCGGACTACGCCGGGTGTTCTCTCCGACCCCCGGGGTGCATGCGGTGGAAGGTCTCCTCGAGCCTCAGCCCGGGGAATATCGGTTCGAGATCCGCATCTGGGGTGTCGTCGACCCCGCTGTGCTGCACGCCCAAAGGGATTGGGGCCGATGGCAGGGCTGACCCGAGTCAGCCGCGATACCGGCCCTTCTGCCGCCGCTGATAGAACAGCAGATCCACCTCCACCGGCTCGACCAATGCCGTGATCTCGGCCAACCTGGTGTCGTACCGGAGCTCGGTGATGCACCGATGCAGATAGGCCCGCCGCTCCGGCCCCAACTGCGCCCAGATCGACCCGAACCGCGACTGCCCCCGCTCCCCGGAAACCGCGACAAGATCGAGCAGCGCAGGCCAGCAACCGGTTTCGGTCGCCCGCGCGGGCAATTCCGCCACCGCCGACTCCGACAGCAACGCCAGCGCGTACCCCACGGCGCTCCTGACATCGTCATCCATCCGCGACATCAACGTGAACAACCCACGCCAACTCTCCGCATCGCCCCGCCCATCCATCGGCGCGACCAGATCCACCCCGACATCCGGATCGCTGAACACCGGATTGCCGACCAACGTCCACAGCCCCAGCGGCGTGAGATACCCAGCCAGCGTGAGGAATTCGGGCACAGCCCCGAGTGCGAGCGCGTTGCGCACCAACCGCGCGACATCAGCGGGCTGCGCGCTCCCGAACAGAATGTCACCCACCCGGCGGATCACATCGGGCGCGCACCGCGAGAACACCGACAGTGCAGCATGTTGCAGGTCAGGAGAACCTGTCAACACCATCTGTGTCATCCTCGGCACCCGCCGATGGGGTCCATCGAGCAGCTGGCGAACCACCGCACTGAGCACGTCGACGTCGTAGGAGAACGCAGCCGAGAAGATCAGCCCTGCGTCATCGCGCACCCCCGCCTCGACGGCCGCGATCAATTCCGGTGTGGCACAGGACAAGAACGGCCCAGCCGTCACATAGTCCTGCCGCCGCAGCAACTCGTTGACGATATCGACGATCGGCCCCGGCGCCATCTGATCGGCCAACTGCTCGATGGCCCGCGGATCGAGATAGGGCGCACAATCGGCCGCATACCCCGCATCGAGCATCATCAACGTCTCAGCGGCCTTGCCCGGATGATCCAGCCCCACCGACCCCGCCGCCCGCCCCGTCATCATCGGCGGAACCAGCTTCTGCACCAACGGAATCGAGATCGTCAACGGAATGAACGGCACCAGCGCACTGATCCGCCGAAACGTCTCCGTGTGCTGATCGAACAACACCCCCGAGATCTGCTGATGCAACGCATGCAGCCGATCGGCCCCCAGATACCGCAGGTGATCCAACCGCTGCGGATGAACATGCAACGTCCGAGCCAGCAGAATCAACTGCGCCCGCGTAGTCAGGTCCGTCATCTGCCGCCGAACATGATCTTCTTCGTCACCCGACGCAACGGCCGCGGCAACGCAGAGACCATCGAATCGATGGACTTGTCCAACGCGGCCGCCTCGAACGTACTCGCGGCCCTCATCAACTCGAACAGATCCCGAGCCTCATCCGCCGGCAACTGCTCCAGCGCGGGCAGTGTCTCCGGCAAGCCACCTTCACGGTCACTTCTGACAGTCATGCGGCTCCTGGGTAACGCGATCTCTCCCCTCCGAGAGTGCCCCCTTCGGCCGCTACGCGCTAGAACTTCGCCGAATCACTGTGCACGACAACGAAAACCCCAGTCGAACTACATGTGAACGGCCGTACCGCTTTCCTTTGGTGTGCCTGCGGAGAGGGCTACGCAACTATCAATTGATAAATTGTCAAACAAGTGAGTGTATGATTCTTTGGAATCAGTTGTAGAGATGGGTTCACCTCGCGAGAAGGGGTATGGAGCCGAACGTGCGGCGCGACCTGGTGCGATTGCTGCAGCGCGCAGGTGTGAGTGTTGTCAGCGGCGAACCTGGCCTCCTCCTCCTCCTCCTCCTCCTCGCGCCGACGGCACCCCTCGGTCGACAGCGCTGAAGATCCAGACCTGCGCCAGATTGACTCCCTCGGTACTTCGGCGTTTGGGTCAGCACCACCGCGATCTCCCCAGCTCAGTGGCTTCGCTATACGCGGCGAACGAGGCAGCTGCGACAGTCGTCGCCGCCGCAGAAGTCGGCGAGTTCGACCTCGTGCTCGCGGATCCGCCGATGGTCATCATCAACGGTTCGGTGCTGTTGAACGAGTCGCCACCACAACGTTCCGACCAGCACCACCGGGTTGCCTGGCAGCGCCTGGACGTCGAACGCGTCCTGGCGATCTGGGAACGCCCGATGACCAGCGTGACGTGGCCGCTGTTACCGCGGTCAGCCAGCAGGCCGTCTCGACCGCGATCAGGTCGAACGGCCGCATCGCGCACGCACCGAGCAAAGGCTGGATCGGCACCTCGGAGCTGCTCGATATGTGGCTGCGCGAGTATCCCGGCCACGAGGAACCCAGACATATTGGTTCGGCCTCGATACCCCCGCGGAGCAATACCGTGCGGCCCGGGACTTGTTGAGCGAGTTGGCGGTTGGGTCGGTGCTCACCGGCGACCTTGCGGCTGATCAGTATGCACCCTGGATGCTGCCGTCCTCGGTCAGGCTGCACGTTGACGAGATCATCGACTTCACCGCAGCCGGATTCTCACCCGCCGACCCCGCGGACGCGACGATGACAATCGTGATGCCGGACGATCGCTCGATCCGAACCGTGGCCGCTCACCTCCACGACGAGGCCCCCGCCGATGGCCATGTTGTCGCCGACCCGGCGATCATCCTGTGGGATCTACTGCACAACAGCACCGACCCGACTTCGACAGAGGCAGCTCATGTGGTGCGAACAGCGATCGACACGCACAGGGCCAGGTAGCCGGGCGATCCTGTGTTTGGCAGGAACGGCCCGAGCGCGGGCGCTGCCTTAAGCTGCAACAGTCAATGCCTGGCCGATTCGCTGGGCCATCAACGGCGGCACAGCGTTTCCGACCTGTCGTGCCTTCGACGTCAACGTGCCCGCGAAGCGGAAATCACGAGGGAAGGTTTGCAGGCAGGCGGCTTCCCGGACACTGATGGCGCGGTGCTGCTCGGGGTGACCGAACCGACCATTGGAATAGGAGATACAGCGAGTCGTGAGTCCTGATGCCGCGCGATCCCACCACATCCGACCATAGGTATCGGTGTGGCCACCGTGTTTGGTATGGCAGGGAAGGACCAACTCCTTGTCCCAGTGGCGGCGGTCACCGCCTTCCGGCGTGGAGCGGATGCGCAGCTTGTTTATCTCTGACAGTCGCATGGTCGCGTGATCCGGGTCGTCCGGGTGTACCTCGCCATCCAAGATTGCAGGTAGCGTTTCGATGGTCTGGCGAACGGTGCGCGCCCGTTCCTTACCGGCAACGTCGTGGGTGGCGGCAGGCAGCGCGGAATCGCCGACCCGTGAAGCGACGATTACGAGCCGCTTGCGCTCTTGGGGAACACCGAGTTCGAGGGCTCGGAGAATTCTGAACTCCGCGTTGTATCCGGCCTCAGTGAGGGCTTTCATGAAATCCTCGAGGGGTCCCCCTTTTTTTGGATTCTGCAGCCCGGGCACATTTTCGACAACGACGAATTCCGGGCGCAGTTTTGTCACGAACCGACTGAATTCATAGAGGAGGTTTCGGCGAGGATCCTGCGCTGTCGTGGTCTTGTTCTGACGGGAGAACGGCTGGCATGGCGCGCATCCAGCAAACAAGGTAGGAGCATCAGGCATCAATTCTCGCACCTGATCGACATGGATATTTCGAATGTCGGATTCGATAAATTTAGAACCGCGAAAATTGTTTCGGAACGTTTCAGCTGAATCGGGGTCAAAATCGATGCCGGCGACGATGTTCATGCCCGCGTCTTTGAATCCTTGGCTGGTTCCGCCGCAGCCCGAAAAGAAATCGATCACCGAAACGTCTTTCGGATCCATTACAAACTCCCGATGAACTCGTCGACGATGCCGCGGATTTCGATCATTGTCGCACAGTCTCGCTCAACACGTCGAAGCGCCTGCAGCTGGAACGTGTAGATCGTGGCGGCGTCTGACTGGCTCGTCTCGGCCTTGGTGAACTCGCGCCACGAGTCCTTGCCATTCGCGGTGGCCGTAGCGGGGGTCGGAGACGTCGGATCCTGGACGCGGTAGTCCCAGAGGAACCGCTCCGGGGTCCAGCACGGGAGGAATCTGACGAAGCGTCGGCGCCACTCCAAGGTGCATTTCACGGACTCGATTCGGTGTGCCGTGCTACCGGCATCGGACGCGCTGAAGGGGAGTTGGGGTCCGGCCTTGCCCTTGAAGGTCTTGACGATCTCGGCCTCCAGCTCGCCAGGCGGGATCTCGTCAACAGGCCTGGGTGAGGTGACGATCTGATCGCCGTCCAAGAGTAGGAGCAGGTCCGTCCGCTTCTCCTGCGCCCACATCGGCACATAGTAGGTCCACAGCGTGTCAGCCCCACCTGGCAAGTATTTGACCTGAACGGCTTCTCGACCCGGGTGGCCTTCGAGTGCCTGCTCGACCAATTGGGCCGCCAATCGATCCTCGACGACGATGGTCGGATGGTCGTAGTGGGCGCCGATTGCGTCGAAAGCGAACTGCGGAGCCGAGTCCTGCACGGGGATATCGACCTTGCCGTCGGACGCTCGAACTGTCAGCACTTTCACCGCAGTGGGCGGCAGGTCGCGAATCATCTCCGACGAGTGGGTTGCGAAGACGATCTGGTGCTTGTGAAGTTTCGCGACCTCGCCGAGGTAGCTGACAACCTGACGTTGAGCATAGGGGTGGAGGGAAACCTCCGGCTCGTCCAAGAGAATCAGCGATCTTTCTCGTGCGCCGCTGATTCGGTGGACGAGAAGGGCCACCGCGTACTCGCCACTACCCGCGAATGCTTCTGAATATTTCAACCCTTTGGGCGATTCGAGTATGACGGTCCAACCGCCCGGGCGGCCGAAGTAGCGGTGCTGTATGAGTCGAATTCGAGAGTATTCTTTACCGAGAATTCGTTCAACCCACGTCTTCTGCTCTTTGGGCATGTCCAAGATTGGGTGCATAATTCGCTCAATATTAAAATACACGTCTGAATTGACAGAATTTATCAGCGCCTTCGAGAGACGTGAGGTTCGATTTCGTAGGACCTTCTTTCGCGCATTGACCAGGTTGAACTCTTCCTGTGGAGTTCCGATGTCGAACTGCACGTCAGCATGGTTCATTGCCCAGTCGAATGCAGAAAGCTGCGCTCGAAAATCGATGTAAAGGACATCCTTCGATATCGTTGCCCACCGAGTTCTAGACGCATCCTCGTATTGCCCGTGCACATCTTGAATGAACTTGTCCATGTTGTCAGGGGCTGTCGTCAACGGGCGGCTGGGCTCGAAGAGATCGGGGTCGGCTACTGGTCCTGACCGTGAGTCACGGCGTCGGCCGATGCGCGTCTTGATGACCTCCACAATGCCGTTGGTGCTCTTCGAATAGCGACCGTAGATGAACCGATGTCGTTCGCCCACCGGAATCACGTCGACGGCAGTACCGAACCAGTACTTTCCGAGGTCGTTACCGCGGGGGCAGCCTTGTAGGGCCCGCAGGATCGCCGACTTATTGGAGCCGTTCGGTCCTGTGATGGCAGTGATGGGGTGGTTGAACTCGATTGTGAGATTTGTCGAAAGGTTCCTGAACAGCGGGAACCTGATGTGCCGGATGGCGGGTTCGAACACCTCGCCATGCCACATCTTTGCCAGCGCGTCGTGCTCGGCTCCATGCATCGCGGCCCCCTTGACCTTCTGTGTCGAACCACCCCTGAGCGGCGGCAAACCCGCAGCGCACAAGAACTTACACTGCCTGTCCCGGCGGGAGACACCTCTTTGTCAACCTATCCGGTGTGAAATCTGTTCTGCTGCCCCAACTTCCGGTCGGCAGCATGGTCGTGCGATCCCGCTGGGAGTGAGGGAGCGGAGGGAGTGCAGGGGTACCCCGGTACCGCAAGGTACGGATGCACCCTTGACGCGAAGTCCGCCGGTCGGTCGCCGCTACGGTCGATTGGTGATGCACGCCCGCCGGGCATTACTCGGCAAGGGCCGGGACTGGGATTCTGCACAGAGCCAGGAACACCCAGGGAAACCCTGGTATCCACGCCACCAACCACGGTAGGGCCGTCCGAGTCCGCCTTTACCGGCCGACTCTGTGTCATCGGAATGGTTGCAGCGGCCCCTCTGACGGGCGACGACTGCGCGAGTAAGGCGCATCACCCGCACAACTCGCCCGGGCGCACAGCGGCAAGGGGGAGATTGGCGGAGATGCCAGAATCATCGGTAGGCTTCCTGCCTACGGCGGTGAGTCTGCTGAACCCAGATTCTCGCCCAGGGCCTCGGCGGTGTTACAGCACCTCCGGGGCCTGACTTGTGCGCGAACCGTACCATAGCCGTCGGCTATCCAAGAAACGTCGTTAAATCCTCAGACCACCGATCCTGGTCTGACACAGCCTTTTTCCACCCTTTCGGCGGCGGCCACGTCACACCCCACTCCGCCAACTTCGCCTGCGTGAACCCACCCTTCGGCGTCTGGTTGGCCATCAGCTCATCCGGAGACACGTACCGCGTCGGCACCCAATCGGTCACGGCGTCACAGTATGCGCAGAGGCGCGGGCGTTGCCGGTCTTCGGACGCTATTCTTGATCGAATTGCAGTCACTGCGGCAGCGAGGGGGGCAGCGATGGGGGCCGAACTGGATAGCGGAATGGGCAACCTATTCCGAACAGGACGCCTTACCTCGATCGAGTTGTGCGCCGGCGCAGGCGGACTCGCGCTCGGGTTGGAACAAGCCGGCTTCGATTCAGTGCTTCTGCTGGACAACCGCGACGTGGCTTGCGCGACGCTGCGAGCAAACCGCCCCGACTGGAACGTCCTGCACAAAGACCTGCTCCGATTCGAGCCGAGACTCGACCTACCGGGACACCGTGAAATCGACGTTCTCGCCGCAGGGTTGCCGCGTGTGAAATCGGCAGCGACCGCATCACGGCCAAGGGGAAGTAGCTGGGAACTGGAGCTGTTCGAGACGACCGCACGGTTGACGGTGGAACTACGCCCGCGCGCCTTGCTGATCGAGAATGTTCCTGACCTGCTCAAACGGGACGAATACGCATCGAGTCGCGCCCGGGTTACCAAGCATCTCGAGGACGCAGGCTACGAGTACTGTTGGTTGCTTGTCGATGCGTGCGATTTCGGCGTTCCGCAGCACCGCGAGTACGCGGTCCTGGTTGCCCTGCGCGACGGTGGCATCGATACCTTTACCGCGAATCTGCATCCGGTCCCGCCTGCGCCAGGTCTGACAGTCGGAGCAGTTCTGCGCGGATCGATGGGCGCACGTGGGTGGCCGCAGGCCGCGGAGTGGGCCGCCAAGGCCGATGGGATCTCGCCGACGATCGTTGGAGGGTCGTGGGATCGGGGTGGCGGTGACTTGGGCCCACAGGGTTCGGTCCGCGCATGGGCGAAGTTCGGGGTCAATGGGCGTGCGCTCGCCGACGACGTGCCATCGGCAGACTTCGACTGGGATCCAACTAAGGGCGTCGGCCACATGCTCAAACTCACCGTCGACCAGGTCGCCGCACTGCAGGGGTTCCCGCCGTCCTGGACGTTCGAGGGTCGAAAGACTGCCAGGTATCGGCAGGTGGGCAACGCAACACCGCCGCCGTTCGCGCATGCGCTGGGAGTCGCATTGAGGACAACCCTGTCAGCCGGCTAACTGCTGGTATCACGAGGTGCCTCGTGCCGGCTAAGATCTCGTGTCATGCCCACCGACCGCGAGCCGACGCTGCCACGCCGAGCGGACATGGTCGACCTTTTCGCCGGGCCAGGGGGACTCGATGTCGCCGCGCGATGGCTGGGTTTGGACGTCTACGGGTTCGAGTGGGACCGCAATGCGTGTGCGACCAGGGCAGCCGCGAGTTTGAACGAGCGCCCGCACGATGTCCGTGACTTCGGTCCGGCGGACGTGCCGGGTGCGTGGATTCTCACGGGCGGACCACCCTGCCAGACCTTCACCGTCGCGGGTGCCGGGGCGGGCAGAAAGGCGCTGGACGAAGTACTGAGCTTCGTCGACCGGATGGGTGCGGCCGACAACATATCCGAGGATCTCGATGGTCTCGAAGACGAGCGAACGGGCCTCGTCCTCGAGCCTCTGCGATGGGCTCTCGAAGCACACGGTCGTGGGAATCCCTACAAAGTTATTGTGCTGGAACAGGTTCCGGCGGTCCTGCCGATCTGGAGACAGATGGGCAAGGTCCTCGAGGGAATCGGCTATCAAGTCACCGCAGATGTTCTTCGCACCGAACAGTTCGGAGTTCCGCAGACGCGCAGACGTGCCATTCTGATCGCGCGGCTCAGAGGCGAACCCGAACTCCCGAATGCCACTCATCGTCCTTACCGCAAGGGAGTGGGCCGAGCGCTGGGCGCGGAGACTCTTCTTCCGTGGGAGACGATGGGGGATGCTCTGAATCGCGGCTACGACTTTCAGGTCATCTCCAATTACGGCACTGGTGGTGACCCGAAGTTGCGTGGACGCCGTAGTTCGCTGGAACCCTCGGCGACAATCACGGGGAAGGTCTCGAGAAACCAGATCGTCGACAGCACCGGATTTCCCTGCCCTCGATTCAGCCCGGCCGAGGCCGGTCGCCTGCAGACCTTCCCGCTGGACTACCCGTGGTCGGGTGGTGATATCGCGCAGCAGATCGGCAACGCGATCCCGCCGGTGTTGGCACTGCATGTGCTCTCGGCGGCGTTGGGGAGTCAGGTGAGCCACGAGGAAGCCGCGAAGGTCGTCGATCGCCCCTGGCTCGACACCCGTGACTCCGCCCCGCTCGATCACCTGCAGCGGATGGGCTTGCTCTTCAGCTGAGGTGTAGCGAACTGCGGTCGCTCACCGATAGCTCCACCGGCCGGGTAACAAACTTTCGCACTCGCTTCCAACTGGTCGTACCGAGCCGATACTGTTACCCACAACGTGGGGGAGTGCAACCTCCTATCGTCGACCAGGTGGTTCGTGCGCAGGTGGGAGTTCGATGATTGATCTGATTGATGGGCAGTACAAGGTGTTTGAGTTCCCCGACACTCGGACGGCCCGATGAACACCGCACAGTGGTCCCGTCCGGACCCGAGCCTGGTCAACCTGGTCAACAAGTACCACTCCACTTGCATCGAGGTGTATCGGAAGGACCCGGACCGGATCGCCGAGGACGCCGGTAAGGAACGCGGCATCGCGGAAGGCGGCTATGGGCGCAAGCAGATCCAGGAGCTGGTTCAGAACGCAGCCGACGCGCTTCCTGAGGCGGGAGGCCGGATCGAGGTTGTTCTCACCGACGACACGTTGTACGTAGCCAACGAGGGGCACCCGTTCGTCGATACAGGTGTGCGCGCACTGCTTTACACCCATCTATCAAACAAGACGGGCGGGGAGATCGGTCGCTTCGGGCTCGGCTTCAAGTCGATCAGTGGGATCTCTGACGAACCCCAGATCTTCAGCCAGTCAATCTCCTTCGAGTTCAGTCGCGCTGAGTCGGCGAGGCAGCTGACGGTCGAGACAGGGCGACACTTCGATCCTGCAGAGGTTCCTTCGCTACGCCTCGCCTGGGTGCTCGACCCGACGATCGAATTCGCGAGCGACTCGACTCTCAAGGAGCTTTCGCTCTGGGCAGCCACCATTGTGAAGGTTCCACTCAAGGACGGTGCGGCCATTCAGCTCTCCGAGGAGATCTCGGAGTTCGACCCTTCGTTCAACCTCTTTGCGCCTAGCGTCAAACAACTTCGCCTCCGCGATGAGCTCGGCGCTGCTGATCGGACGATCTCGACGAGACGAACTGGAAAGCGGGTGGTTCTGGCTACCGACGAAGGCGAGCAGACCTGGTTGGTCGTCTCAAAGCTCCATCACCCTTCGCCCGAGGCTCTTGAGTCTGCCGGTTACGCGGCACGCCGGGATGCTGTCCCTGTTTCCTGGGCGGTCCCCGCGACTGGTGCCACCGGTGTGGGTCGCCTGTTCGCGTACTTTCCGGTCAAATCAGAAGTCACGCTGAGTGGGCGGCTCAACGCCCCGTGGAAACTCTCCGACGATCGCATCAACGTGATCGAATGCCGGTTCAACTACGAGATACTGACCCAGGTCGTGCCCGAACTTGTCGACGCCGCGCGGCTCGAACTCGTACAGGACGGCGCCTACGGTCGATACATCGACGTCCTTCCCGCACGTGGTAAGGAGAGTCGGAGTTGGGCGGATACCGTCCTGAACGAGCCTGTGATACAACGCCTTCGGGAAACGCGGTCGATCCCCACCCTCGACGGCGAGCTACGTTCTCCCACATCGGTCCAGATGATCCCAGAACCTGCCATGGATTGGGTCAGATCTTGGATGACCGTGACTACCCAACGGGACGTCTGGGTCCATCCCGACTGCCTGACCAGAGAGCGCCGCGCAAAAGTCAGGCGCTTGATGGAGGAGAACCCGCGCGCCGAGGGCAGAGTCCTGGATTGGCTCCACGCAGCGGTCGCTGACAAGACCGCTAGAAGCTCATCTACCGTAATCGAAATCGCGGCTCAGATGCCTACTCGAGTGGATGCGAAGTTTCGCGAAAATGTCACTAGCGACGTACGGGACTCTCGGATTGTCCTCCTCGAGAACGGAGAGCTCCAGCAGCCGCTGCCGGGACGATGCTTCATCCGGTCCGACGCTGCCCAAAGGGGGTCAGCGTTTATCGACAAGGACATCACGGCGCGGCCGTCAACCGTAGCGGCGTTGGAATCGCTTGGGATTGCCGCGTTCGATGACGGCGGTGAGATGCTCCAGCTCCTCACAGATCTCAGGACGAAGGCCGATGTCAATTTCGATGCCCTGTGGACCGCGATGCGTGGTTCCGGCGGTGACGCAGTCGCGGAGGGGTTCGAACGGATCCTCGAGGGACGGGCACACCGGCTTGTCAAGGTACGAAATGGGAAGGGCGCCTGGGTCTATCCTGAGAATATGTATATCCCGGAGGATCTCCTGGAAGATCGGAAGAGCGACGCCAAGTTTCTAGTGGATCGGTCTTATCACGCATCCGACACTGAAATCCTGGGGTTTCTCGGCGTTTACACTGCTCCGAAGCGGAGGTCGCTGGACGATGCCGTGCGAAACGAGGAATGGTTCACGACGTATTGGAAGCTTGCGACCGACCTCATCGCAAAGGAGATGTGCCTCGGCCCCCGCCAGCGGGAAGATCTTCGGATTACCTCGGATCGTTCCGTTCTGGGGCCGCTACAATGTCTGCCTTCCCTCTCGGAAACCAACCGCACCGCACTGACATGTGAGGTTCTGCGGACCCTCGAGGACCCGCTGATCCGTGTGGGCCATCCCTCGGTGAACAAGTATGGTCGTTTCATCGCGCCGGAACTTTGGTGGGTGCGTAAGGAAGGGCTCCTTCCCACTGTTCTCGGCCCGGTCCCCGTCGATCAGACGTTCGCACCGACCGTTGAGGAGGCCTACCCTGAGGTCAAGGGCCTGCTCCCTGTTCTATCGGGTGTCGAGATCGGTGACGACGTCGTCGAACGCCTTCAACTACTCACTGATCTCGAGAGCCTCACGAGTGAGCGCTTCGAGTGGATCGTCGGCAAGCATGTAGAGCGAAAAGACAAATCGATGGTCGGCCGTGCATATGCATGGTGGGCATATCTGAAACCCGATTCCGCACCAGAACTTCTGTGGTGCTCCGCCCCGGAGGGGTGGGTTCAAGTGCCCGCCGGCGAGATTGCCGTGGCCGCCACAGCGGAGAACCTCCGTGAATTTTCAACGTTCGGAATTCCGTGTCTTCAGGTAGACACGCCTGAGGATGCGGCGATCCTCCGGGCAAACTGGGGGTGCCTTGACCACGACCTGCCCGTCACCTATTCGTACGAGTCGAGTGCGGAGACTTCCGGCCTCACTGAACTCTTCGACGTCTTCCGCGAAGACGACCTTGACATCGATCCGGATGACCTCGTCGTGCAGAAGTGCTTGTCCCTGAACAAGGTTGCCGCCATCGCAGGCCGTCCCGAAGTTCGCATCGATGTCGCGTGGGGGCGCGATGGCGATACCCTCCTCGTCACCGGTACGAACGACCGCGAGATCCTGAAACAGTCGCTCTCGAGTCTTGAGCTCGATGATTCCGACGAGGCAGTCGACGCCCGGTTGATGAACCTCGCGGAACGCAAAAACAACAAGAAGCTTTTGAGGGTCCGCAATGCGCCGAACGACGCGGAGCGCCTTCTTGAGCTCGTAGGGGAAGAGCGACTGCGGGCTCTGATCCCTGCGGATGCGCTGAACTACCTCGAGCGAAATGGCGAAGCGCCACCACATGGTGTCGCATTAGCGCAGTTGTGTATCGGCATGCTAGGGACTAAAGCCCTTGAGCGTGCGTGCCGGGTCGATCCGTCTGGCTTGCCCATCAGCCCGCCTGCCCGGTGGTCCGGCTCTCACGCCACCCGAAACTGGGTGCGGGAACGCGGTTTCAGTGAGGAGTGGGCTGGCAAGAAGGCGCCGCAGCGAAATAAGCCAACGGAGTACATCGACGGTCCAGCCGTCCTGAAGAAGCTGCACGATTACCAGGAGACGGTTTCCGAGCGGCTCCGCGCATTGATTCGTGGGACGGATGGCAGCCCTCGTCGCGGAATCATCTCCCTGCCCACTGGTGCAGGTAAGACCCGCGTGGCTGTTCAGACGGTGATCGAGGCCGTTGCTGCCAAAGACTTCGGCCCCGACGGCGAGGTGCGCGGGCCCATCCTGTGGATCGCTGACGGGGAAGAACTGTGCGAGCAGGCGATCGACACGTGGTCCTTCCTCTGGCGTGCGAAGGGACGTCACGACACTCAACTCATCCTCAGTCGGTTCTGGTCGAATTACTCGGTCGAGGAGGAGCTCGGCGGAGTGCAGGTTGTTGTCGCGTCATGGCAGAAGCTGGTGTCCAATGCATTGGGCAACAATGAATTTGACTGGCTTGCGGACACTCCCCTCGTCATCATTGATGAAGCGCACGGAGCGACGACACCCTCTTACACAAAGATTCTCAATTGGACGGGACGGGGACTCTACGAGCGCACGTTGCCGCTCGTTGGACTGACCGCCACACCATTTCGCGGGCGAGACGACAGCGCTGAAACACAGCGACTGCTCAACCGATTCGACAACAACCTGCTCGACGCTGGTGTCTTCGGGGACGAAGTTCCGCAGCGCCGACTTCAGCGCGACCAAGTACTCGCACGTGCGCAGCTTAAGATTCTGCACGGCGTCAACATCGACCTGAGTGTCGCTGAGCTCGAGGATTTCAGAGAGAAGTACTGGCTGCCCAAAGGTGCTGAACGTAGACTCGGTCAGAATGAGGAGCGCACGCAGAAGATCGTTAATTCAATAATCGACCTGCCGGAGGAATGGTCGATTGTCGTTTTCGCCGCGTCTGTTGAGAATGCGCAGACTCTTGCAACGCTCCTGACGTTGCGCGGTCGCCCGGCAGCGTCAATCGATAACGACACCAGCCCCGACGATCGAAGGGTTACGATCGATCGGTTCAAGAGTGGTGATCTCAAGGTCTTGACGAATTACAACGTTCTGTCCCAGGGCTTCGACGCTCCTAAGACACGTGCTGTCTACATCACCCGCCCCACTTCGAGTAAGGCAAGGTATCTTCAGATGGTCGGTCGAGGAATGCGTGGCCCGAAGAACGGCGGCAGCCAGGATGTGCTCGTCGTCAACGTTCTCGACAATATCGTCGAGTTCGGTGACAGCATCGCCTACGAGTCGTTTGAACGCAATGTGATCAACTCCGAAGAGGGCTGATACAGGGGTGGAGTTCGATGAGTTCCAGCAGCGAGTTATCTATGGGGACGTCGATGCTCGCCGCATCGTCGTTGCTGGACCCGGTGCCGGAAAGACCGCGACAAGCGTAAAGCTGATTAATAGGCTCGACTCGGAGATTAATCCCGACTCGGACGATCAGATCATCTTCGTTTCGTTCTCCCGGGCGGCTGTTCGGGCGGCCTTCGATGCATTTGCGTCCGTTGATGACGACTACCGGAGCGAAGTCGCAGCTATGACTCTCGATTCGCTTGCATGGCAGATCACGGATAATGAATTTGACGAGTCCGGTTCGGCAGCACCGGACTTCGATGGAAGAATCAGGGCCGCAACTCACCAACTACGGGATCGCTACGCTGGCGAACTCGATCATGTTGTACACCTCATCGTCGACGAAGCGCAGGACCTCTCCGCAGTCCGACGCGAACTGTTGCTGACGATCATCGACGCGCTTCCAATCGCTTCGGGTGTTACCATATTCGGCGACCCTCTGCAGTCGATCTACGATTTTCTCGACGATGAGGAAACAGTCGGCTGCGAACGGTCGGCGTGGGATCTGCTTTGTGAGGCGCTCGCGGAGCGGTCGATCACCGAGATCTGCTACCTTGAGAACAACTACCGAGCGCAACGGAAGTCTGCGCGCGACGTTGTGCGCACTGAACGACTCCTTCGAGGGGCGAACTCGGCGACGAGAACCGCGCTACTTGACGAACTGGTTTCTGACCTAACCCATGTAGACCTGGACGAGTTGGCACTCAGGGCAAGCGTGTGGAGCGGTTCGACCGCTGTACTCGCTCGTGCCAACGCCGATGTTATCTGGCTCTTCGACAGACTTGGGCGCGCCGGACTTCCCTGCACCTGGCTGAGTCCTGGACGGAAACGCAGGGTCGCGCCCTGGGTAGCTGAATTGTGGGAGTTCACGTCAGGAATGCCGTTTACCCGAGACATATTCAATGAGTTTGTCTCACTGCATCGCTCGTTAACCGAGGACGCATTCCGCGACCTCGTGCACGCAACCGATGCCGGTCCGTACATCGATTGGCGGTCGTTCGCGCGCAGGCTCTCCGGTGGCACAGACCCGATCGAGCCCTGGTTCAACGGTGAGGAGGCGGGCACGGTCAAGGTGTCTACGATTCACCAATCGAAGGGCCTCGAGTTCGACAACGTTGCGGTCGCGGGTTCATCGGCCATGCTCAGGCCTTCGAAAGGCACACCGGAGAACGAATTGCTGCTCGTCGCCCTGTCCCGGGGACGACAGAAGGTGGTCGTTCTGAATCACCAATCCCCGTTCACTCGCAGACTGCCATGCGGTGGGTTCCTTTATCAGCCACACCCGCGGACGCAAAAGGCCACGGCTGTTGCGATCGAGCCCCACCATCTACAGTCGGAACGACCTGTCGGGGGTGAGGAAGGTCAAAGAGCGTTGCGCAGCAGGGGGCAATCCAAACCACTCACTTTCGAACGGTTGTCGACCGGCGGTGCGGAGTGGCCCGCATACCGCTGCCTCATCGACGGCCATGCTGTCGGCTCGACGACCGAAGACTTCGGACGCAGACTCGCACACGCTATCGGCAAGTCCGGCCACACGACCGGCTGGCCTGACCTCGGCTCGGTACTTCTCGAGGGCACCGAAACCTGCTGGAACACGACCGAGGGCACATCGTTCTGGATCAAGCCACGGCCGTTGGGGTTCGCCACGGTCGTGTGGAAGAAGGAAGGCTGATGGCCGAAGACCTCGCTCCCTGGTATGAGGCCCGCGACAGCCTCGTAGAGTCACTCGAAGAGGAATTGATGGGCCCGCGGGAGCCGGAGCCGCTACACGAACCACCACTCAATCGCATCATCGTCGGCGTGCTCTATCCCCGAGTCGAGAATTTGTCGGACATCTACAAGCCCGGCCTGTCAGAGGACACGGATGGAGAAGCAGGGAGCATCGCCGACGACACTGCAACCGAAGTTGCTGTTTCGCTCTCTCACGCACACAAGCCCTCATCGGTCGGGCTCACATTCACTGTCGATTCTGTGCAGACGCCACAAATCACGATCTGCGCGTCTGCACGGAAGTACACGGAATCCGAGGACATTTGGTATCCGCACGAGGTAGCGACAGATACGGATATCGTGGTCGACAGCACGATGGCGGGTCGGATCGATGAGCCAGTCGCAGATGGCGAGATGCTGCGGATCATCGGTGTGGTTCGCGCCCCGACCACTGCGGGGCACGTGCGGATCTCGGTGTCCCTCGTGAACGGTCACACCCGCACTGACACGTCAGGGGCGATTGATGGATTGTCGTGGTTTCGGCCGACAATCACTGTTTCCACGCCACATGGTGGATTCGTCGACCGCAGCATCGACCCCTCGCGCGTGAGTGCCGATGCCGATGATCGCTCATCACGATTTCTCTACCGCGACGAACCGGTCTTGGCTATTGGGCATGGCTGTGCGGCAAGTTGGGACGAGCACGTGCCCAGTCCTGACTCGATCCGGACGACGTTCATTCCGAGCCAGGAAGTTCATCTCGCTCGCCCGGCAGGCGGCGACGAGCAGGACGACTTCGGCCGGTACGACCTCCGGATGGATCAGCTCTCCGATACCTCCGACCGCACGCAACTCCACGCGATGGCAGATGCCTACGAGCGATGGATATCGACCCGACGCAACGATGCCGAAAGCATCGACACGCCCACACATCGGTCCGTGGCGCTCGAACACATGGACAGGGCCGCGGAGTGCGCCGGACGTATCCGGGCAGGCGTTAAGGCGCTTGACGATCCTGAAGTCGACCGGGCGTTTCGACTGATGAACCGTGCAATGCTGGACCAGCGCCATGCACAGGACCGCTCGCGAGGTGAGGTGCCAAAAACCCAACGATGGCGTCCATTCCAGCTGGCGTACATCCTGATGAATATTCCCGCTCTCTCCGATCCAGGCCACCCCGACCGCGATGTCGCCGATCTACTCTGGTTTCCCACCGGCGGTGGCAAGACCGAGGCGTACCTCGGCTGCATCGGTTTTACCGTCTTACTCCGGCGGCTTCGGCGGGAAGACAACGGCGGCGTATCCGCGATTATGCGGTACACACTACGACTCCTGACTCGGCAGCAGTTCGAACGTGCAGCTGGTCTCATCTGCGCTCTGGAACTCGTGCGCCGCACCGAAATTCCCAATGCTTCGCCGATCTCGCTGGGCCTCTGGGTGGGTAATGCGGCCACACCGGCCGACACAAAAGAAGCGCGAGGGATTCTCCGCAAGATCGCTGACGGCGAGCACGTCCAGGGCTCTACGCCCATGCAGCTCGTCAGATGCCCATGGTGCGGTGTCCAGTTGACTCACAAGCATTACGACGCATCCGGTGAGTCAATGATCATCGCGTGCCGTGAATCCGGCTGCAATTTCCGAGATGGTCTTCCACTGTACGTTCTCGATTCCGACGTCTACGCGAATCGTCCGTCATTGATCATCAGCACCGTCGACAAGTTTGCCCTAATGACGTGGAAGAGTGAGGTGGGTCTGCTCCTCGGCACCAATGGCCCTGCGGACTCCCGTCCGGACCTCATCGTGCAGGACGAACTGCACCTGATCTCTGGACCACTCGGCACGATCGTAGGTCTCAACGAAGCGGCGATCGATATGGCATGCACCGGGGAAGGCCGACCCAAGGTCCTTGCATCCACCGCGACAGTCCGTCGTGCCGCACAGCAGGTTCGTGCGGTATTCGACCGGGACACAGCACAATTCCCTCCGCCTGGGCTCACGCCGTCGGACAACTACTTCGCTGTGAATGCATCCGCGCAGGAGAAGGGTACGCGGCGCTACGTCGGAGTGATGGCCCCCGGAACAAGCCAGTCCACCTTGCTTGTCCGTATCTACTCAGTTCTGCTCCAGGCGGTCGGTGACCTTGACTCGCCCGACGAAGTACGTGACAGCTACTGGACCCTACTCGGCTACTTCAACGCCCTACGAGTACTCGGATCGGCATATCTACAGGTGCTCGACGACGTTCCTGACCGAATGGAAGTCCTCGCTGCTAGACGACAACGATCCGTCCGGGAGATCTCTCAGGAGCCTGTTGAGCTCACATCGCGCGTCGACCAGATGGAGATCCCCAATTCGATGGCGCGGCTTGAGACCAGCTACCCGGACCCCCAAAGCCCGGACGTGGCTCTTGCCACCAACATGATCTCGGTCGGCCTCGACATCGACCGACTAGGTCTCATGGTGGTCGCTGGTCAGCCCCAAAGCGCCTCCGAGTACATCCAGTCCACAAGCCGCGTTGGCCGTCGCAACCCCGGCCTAGTGATCACGGCATTGAATAGTCAGAGATCTCGGGACAGTTCACACTACGCGTCCTTCATCCCGTTCCACCGTGCTTTGTATCGTGAAGTCGAATCGACGACAGCGACGCCGTTTGCCCCTCGTGCTCGCGATCGTGCAGGCCACGGCGTGCTTGTCGCATCGACTCGCCTGATGGTTCCGGAACTGAGTACCGATGAATCAGCGAAGAATGTCGCCGACTACTTGAGCCAAATCGAGGCAGTCATTGACCGTTTGGTCGATCGGGCAGACCGGATTGCCCCTGCCGAGGCCGGCCCATTCGGCGAACAACTGCGTGAGTTGCTAGCACGCTGGAAGAACGACGCCGGTCTCGATGCAGTCAAGCGCTATGGGTCGATGCGGCCCCCCAAGGCAACTACGCGATTGGGTGACAAGCCACTGATCAATCCGGCCGAGGATGTCGGCGCCGGAAGCTTTCCAGTCCGCGGCGCTCCGTGGCCCACCATGACCAGCATGCGTGATGTCGATGCAGAGACCGGCCTATACGTCAAATATCTGAAGCGGAAGGACTGACGGTGCCGCCCGTTACGAAAAAACTCAAGCAGGGCAACACGCCACCGGTCAAGACGACCGTGCGGAGATCGCAGCTGATCACTACTTTCGGAGTCGGCTCAGTTATTCCGGTGGAGTCCGAGAGCTTCATGATCGCGGGGCTCGACCTGTGGAACACCAAGGAGTCCGATCGAATTCACGAACCGCGGCTCAGTCGCTCATTGGGTGCCACCAGCCTTTTCGCACCACCAGCGTCCGCCAGCATGGTGCCGATGGTCCGATTCCCTGAATGGGTACACTGCCCGAAATGCACACACCTCGACCGCTTCTGGCGTATCGCTGACAAGGACGGCAAGGGCGACTACATCAACCGGTGCCGTCACTGCATCACTCCGCGACTCGTCCCCTCTCGATTCGTGGCGTGCTGCATCAACGGTCACATCGAGGACTTCCCCTACGATTCCTGGGTCCACCGCGGAGCAGTACGCGAATCCGCGGAGAAACACTCACTCTCGTTGAGAACGGACTCACGGAACTCGACCCTCGCCGGGGTGACAGTCACCTGCACGTGTGGAGTCTCTCGAACTCTCGAAGGAGCGCTGGGCCGAGGATCGCTCACCAAGCGCTGCAGCGGTTCGTCCCCCTGGCTGGGGCGCGACGATGATGCATGCTCGGAATCACTCGTGGGCCTCCAACGAGGCGCGTCCAACGTGTGGTTCGCAGATGTCCGATCTGCGCTCACCCTCGATCACGCTGTCAGCCCAGCCGAGGAACTGCTCGAGCGGAGCCGCTCCACCCTCGAGAATTTGACAGGCACCGACCTCGACGCGGTGCTCGAGATACTCGCCCGAACGAACGGCGTTGACTTCGACGAACTTAAAGAGGCCGTTCGTAGACAATCGGAAGAGGAGCCCAACGGCCGCGAAGCATTTCTACAGCTTCGGCGCGACGAATACGGTGCACTGGGACGCGAGCACGCCGAGGAAGACGGATTCGAAACCTTCGTATGTGAGCCCCAGGTCGTCGAAGCCGATACCGAAGCGGGGCGTATTCTCGACGTCGTCTCGAAGGTGTCGAAGCTGCGTGAAGTCCGCGCTTTGAAAGGCTTCTCCCGCGTGAGCGTCGCTACCGGAGAATCGAAGTCACCACGCGCAAAGCTCTCAACAGAGCGGGTCGGATGGCTACCGGCCATCGAAGTGCTCGGGGAAGGAATCTTCCTCCGCCTCGATGAGGAGGCGGTCGCCCAATGGGAGCAGTCCGCATTTGCCCTCACGCGCGTATCACTGCTGAACAAATCGCTTAAAGCTGCCGCTCCTGAGTGGGTGGAAGCAGTGCAACCAGTATCGCCCCGCGAGCTACTGACCCATTCTCTGTCGCATGCGGTACTGAATGAGCTTGCGATCGACACCGGCTACCCCGCGTCGTCGATTCGTGAGCGCTTGTACACCGAGCCCGGCCAAGCCGGAATCTTGCTCTACACGGCGACCGCCGATTCAGCGGGTAGCCTAGGTGGCCTATGTGCGCGGGGAACAGTCGATAACATGCGCGGTGTCCTCGAAGCCGCGACTGAACGTTCCCAGTGGTGTGCAGCAGATCCCGTCTGCCTGGAATCCCTGGCTACCGGCGCCGGAGCGAGGAACCTTGCGGCGTGCCATTCGTGTCTCTTGGTTCCCGAGGTGTCCTGCGAACTGATGAATGGCTACCTCGACAGGGCGACGCTTGTAGGCACAGTTTCTGATCCGAACGGTGGATTCCTAACCACGGGATACATGTGAGCCGTCGCGCGCCCAATCTGACCGGTCAGTGGGTCCGGTCGCGGTGGTGGTTCAGGTTCGCCGGTGGCGGCGTCGAGTCCGGGCCGCGCGGTCGCGTGCACGCCGGGTTTGGGGACCCGACCGTCAGATCACCATGCGAGGTCCAATCTAGCCGTCACAGGTTCGGCTGACCGGACTCGCTCTGGTTATCGCATCGGTTCAGCCCTCGAGCGCAACCAAGAATTTCTCAGCCAAATTAACGCCATTCTCGCACGTCTCATCGCTGAAACGGCCATCGAGGAGAACCGAGTATTGGTCCACCTGAACCAATATTTTGCACGTTCCCGGGAACTGCTTGTTGTTGGCGATGGTCGACGTTCTGTTGTCGATTGTTCGGTCTGTGAAGTTGTAATTGCCGGAAATCTTGCTTTGTCGGAAGTGATCTACCGTCGTATTCGTCGTCTGCAAATAGAATGCCGCAGAGGATGGGGGACCGCCAATTAGGCAGCCGCTATAACGCACACCAGGGTCGGTGGGGGTTGCTGGGTTTGACCTCTTGGCCATTTGAATCCGTAAACCCTCGGCGGTCAGTAGCTCGGGAGGCAATCGGTCGCAAGGATCATAGGGGAGGTCGGCTGTGCTCAGTTGCATCGGGGGTGTGGTTGAAGATCTCACCACTGGGTCGTCGCTTATTGTGCAGCCAGCGCTGCAGAAGAGCAGGATGATTGGGGCTATTGATCGCCCGATTCTCGTTGGTCTCATTTCCCTGCTTTCCTGCTGTCGCCGATATATGCGGTATTTCCGGCCAGGAACTGCTTCAGGCGGTCAGGGTTTCCGGCAAATCCGGTATCAAGATCGTTGTACGCTCCACTGTAGTCTCGCCGGTACTGGTCTGTGATGACCGTCGGGAGTTGGCTACCGCCAGCTGAATTGGCGGTGTCGAGTTGAGTTCGGAAGTTCTCCCATGCCCTGCCTTGGAGTGTTTCCACATTGGGAAATTGTACCGGTTGAGGATCGGGCTCGGGATTCCATTTCTCGACGACGGATTCCATTCCCTTGTCACGCATCTCGCCGACGATCCCGTGGACAATCGCCCCGCCGGGAAGTCGTTCGACAGCTTGGTCTGTTCCGCCGCTGATGAGCATCGTCGCAAACTCTGCTGCCTTTTGCTTGGTTTCGTAGATTTCGTTCGCGTGGGTGAATTTGTCGGAGGCCTCCGACACATCCAGGTTCGTTGCTGCGTTGTAAAGGGCATTGTCGATTCTGGCATCGAGGCCACCAATCATCGCTGCGGTGTCGAGCGGCGTGGTGTCTTGTCCGTCCGTGATCTGGTTTATGACGGCTAGATCGAAGGTTTGTCGTGCGGTCTCTAGGTACAACTGGCCGTCAGGTGAGTGAGCGCCTAGAAACAAGAGTCGTTCGGCATCTTCGTTGGATACGGATGCAATCCCGTTCGTAAGACCCGAATTCTCGTGGTGTCCAGCGATCGAGTCGAGATTTGGTGCAAGTGTTTTGCTCAGGCCAGTGGCTAACTCGGGGTTCTTGATGAAGTTTTCCGCATTCGATTCGAATACCGACTTTCCATCCTTTGCGACGAGCATGCCACTCTCGTCCCGGGGCGCGAATACCTCGGGAAGTTCGAGGTAGGCGTCGCGGGCGAGGTCGCCCATACGACCTGGCTCGTGAGTTTGCTCGCCGACCCAGCTGTATAGGCCGGACGCGGCACTGCCCTCGTCCTCCCATTCGTGTGAGAACACACTTGAAGTAAACTTTGAGGGGTCGTAGTTTCCCGAAGGCTGGTATTCGGCGCCGCCTGCACCAAACGACAGGTCGGCTGGCAGCGGCTCGCCGGTGTGGGAGTTCTTGCCGGTTAGAAGTTGGTACGCAGCTTCGGGATTCGACGTTCCGAGATCCATGTATTTCTGGGCCGTCGCGTCCAGAGTGTCCTTGTCGGGCTCGCGGAAGAATCCTTCGGTGTCGATGGATCCTTCTGGCATTGCTTGGTTCCACCACTGGTTGGTCCACTCATTGACGTGGGCGTCTTTGCCGTCGACGTAGGCGGCGAGGTCGGCGCCCTGGCGGCCGAGTTCAGTGCCGAGGGTGGTGCCGGGCTGGATGCCGGAGTCGGCGTGTGACATGAGGTCGGCGAGCCCGACCTTGTCTTTGAGTCGGTTCTGGAAGTCGTAGGGGCCCTGGGGTGCGATCTTGCCCCAGTCGCCGTCGCCGAGGCGTCCGGAGACGACGTTGCGAATGCCGGCAGGCAGCTGGTTGTAATCGCCGGCGCCGACGAGTTTGCCGTTGTCGAAGCCGGTGCCGATCCGCTCGTTGGAAACCATCATCAGGCCGCTGGCGAGCGTGGTTTGTGCGGCTGCGGCGGCGGGTGCGGTGGAAAGTCCCGGTTGGTTCTGGGTGTCGAGATAGGTTCCGAGGGACAGCAATCCGTCTTTTCCGAGGTCTTGGTACAGCGACTTGTAGTAGTCGCGCAGCTCAGCCGGAACCGCGATTTCCTTGCCGTTGGCGAGCGCTTCCTTGTCTTCGTCAGACAGGGCGTTGTCCGGCATATTTGCGAGGATCTCGTTGATCGTTGCGGTGTCGTTGGTGCGCAACGCTTCTGCGAGAGCCTTGCCGTCATCGGTCCCGCTCTTGCCGTACTTGCTGGGGTCTTGTGGGCCGAGGCCGTATTCGCCGTTGGCCTTCTGGATCATGTCGACAAGTTCTTGACCGGCGGCCTGAGCGAGTTTGATGTCTTCGGCGACGAATTGGCCGATCAGGCCCTTGATTCGGGTGGTGCCCTCGACGGCGTAGGTGGCGAGTTGTTCTTCCGACATCGGGATGGTCAGGCCGGGAACAGGGCCGGGGACTTCCTTTTTGCCTGCGGGGACGGTGACGGTGCCGTCGTCGGCGACGTTCAGACCTTGGTAGAGGTAGTCGTCGGCGGCTTTGACGGCGGCGTTTCGGAAGCCGTCCATCGCGGATCCGTGGGTGCGGTAAGCAGTGGCGATGTCTTCGAGTTCAGTGGCGAGCTTGTTGCCTGCGAGGCGTTCGCCGAGGGCTCGCTCATTGGCGGCTCGCGCCGCGTCGCCTTTCCAATCATCTTGGGTCGCGTCCACTTTGGTGTGGACGTCGGACATGTGCTTCTTGAAGTCGGCGACGAGGGTGTCGATGCCGCGGGCTACCGCGCTGGTGGTCGCTTCGGGATGGAAACCGCGGAGGGCGGCGAGGCCGATGGTCATGAGTACACGCCTCCGGTGGTGGTTTTGAGCAGGTCGGCGAAGGCTTGATCGGCTTCTTCGTAGTTCACCGAGCAGCGGATCGCGGCGTCGCCCATGGCGTTGATGCGGGTGGCGACGGAGGTGAGGGCTGTTTTTACCTGGTCAATGGCTGCCGCTGAGACCGCCGCGGTGGCGGTACCCGGCAGGTCGTCTACGCCGCAGCGGAAGGGTTCGCGCGTGTCGGTGGCCTGGAGTGCTGCGCCGATGCGGTTGAGTTCCGTGCCGAGGCCGACAAGGATTTCCTTGTTGACGGTGAGATCTGTCATCGTTGGTCCCCCGGTGGGTGGGCTGCAGTGTGTGTTGGGTTGGGTTACTTGGACTTCGGTAGGACTGCTTCGATTGTTCGAGCGGCTTCCTCGATGTGGTCGCAACCCATCCAGAGGGTGAGCGCGGCGGCACTTTCGACAGTGACGTCGATTGTGCCGTCAGGACCAGCCATCGCGATGCTGCATCTCTCGCGCGAGGTGCGACCGCGCAACCGGTAGCTGATTGCCTCGCGCCCGTTGATCAGCGTGGTCTGCTTGTCTACGAAGTCGTCACGTTTCCGGTAGTCGGCAAGCTGAATGTTGCTGGACCGGACTGCCAGTGTCGCGACCGAAAGTGTGTTGGTTCGGATGGTTTCCATGCGTTTGAATTCACATCCGATGAACGCGTAGTTGTCTGCGATGAAGTCAGCTCGTGTACGTGTGTCGACAGCAAACCCCAGTGACGCGGCTGGTTCGTCTCCGATCGTGAAGCAGGGGTCGTAGCTCACGGTTGAGCCTGATCTCGCTGGCTGGGATGGAGCTGGAGGAACCGTTACCGCCTTCGCGGGCAGTTGCGAGGTCGATACGGCGGTGGAGGTAGGGCTGGTCAAGTCGCCCGTGCCGTCTGGAGTGCATCCTGTGAGCGCGGCGCAGCCAATGATGGCGATGGTGGTTGCGGTCGTTCGTAGCGTCATGAGTGGTTGTCGACTCCGTCAGCGGCAAGGTTGATGCGTTTCTGATTCAAGGCATCTATTTCCGGGACCAGGTTTGCAGCCCGGAGGTAGCCCTCCTGGATGTCGTATATCCCACCGATGATCTGGTCGAGAACGGTGGCCCCGTCAGTGGCTTTCTTGGAAAAGCCGTCCTGGAGTTCTAGCGCGGACTGCAGGCCCCCGAAGCCCTTGAAGTTCGCGGCGTCGCCGACCTGCTTGCGAACTGTGGTCAGCGTGTTCAGAAGAAGGTCGTACTGGCCGACCATCTCGAGCACGGCCTCACGTTCAAAACTGAACTGCCCATTGCGCGCCCCCTCCAGGAAGGCCGAGATCTCAGCCTGTCCGTAGTCGAGGTTGACTGGTACTTCGGAGGTCATCGGTGGCTCTCTTTCACCGTGTCGGCACGCGGTCGAAACCGGCACGGGTGTGGAGTTCGGCGGCGAGGCTTGGGAGGTCGGTCGGTACGACGAACGTATCGTCCTGGTCGACCTGGATCAGGTAGCGGCCCGATGCGAATTGACCGGGGACTACGTCGATCCAGTTCAAATACTGTGTTGGCGAGGGGTATTCGGCACGGAGGCCGCGTTCGATGATCAGTTGGCCTTCGGCGCTACGGGGTTTGCGCATCAGTGTTCGGATGCGTTCGTCAACGGGCCGGCGGCCGTCGGAGCCGCGATTCCAGTTCGTGGGAGGTTCGAGGCCCCGCACACGAGGCGTGTAACCGAGCATTCGACCCGCTCCGCCCGCTTCAGTTGGGGGAAGGGTGGCCGCGAGGTGGACAGGCACCGCGTGCGGGCGCACGGTCGATATCTGAATCGGGCCGGAGGCCTCGGCGGTGGAGCAGCGTTGGAAAACCACGACGCCGATCCGGCCGGAGACCACGCCGTGTGAGTGGACTTCTTGGCCATCGGAGAGGGTGCCGAAGCACCGAATTCGAGTTTCCGGATTGGCCAGCGCGGTGAAGGCCACGCGCAGCGGGGAGTCTTCGTCGCGCAGGAAACCCTCAGCGAGAACGGCTTTCATGTGCCGATCCCCATCCTCGGTGGTCGGGGTTTGGCGGATTCGTATCGGGTCGGGGTAGTCGAACTCGTCGTGGCCGGGAAATTGTCGCCACAGCCAGGCAAACTGGTTGGAGTCGAGGGTCCAGTTCGATGTGGTCACGGTCGTTCACGCTCCGTTGGTGCGGCGGGCGGCGGGGGAGTAGATGCTCCCCACCCGTAGGCGGACAGCAGCGACGCCACGTCGGGAGTGAGTCCGGCCGGTTGTTGTTCGGCTGGCGGATCGGCAGCCGGAGTCGGTTCGGGCTGATCGACCTGGGTGGGCACGGCGCTTTCGGGAACGGACTCCGGGATGCTTGTGGAAGGTGGCACTTCAGCTGGAGTGCGCGAATTATCTACGGGAGCAGCACTATTCGAGGCAGGGGTAGTCGGCGCCGCGGATACCGCGGCCTGTCTTGCGGGCGGAGCGTCGGAGTGTTCCACGGGCAGGGCCGATGGTGCGTCCGCGCCGACCGCCGCAGGACGGCTGTTGATGCCCTCGGTCCAGTCGTCGTGGACGCGACGGAGGTAGTCCGGGCTCTGGTGCTCGTCGTCGTTGCCGCCTCTGCGCTGCCCGGCGCCGGGCGCCATCGGCCCCATCGGACCGTGAGCGCCCGCCCGGCCACCACCGGCTCCCGCGGATCCTGCGACCGAGGTGGACGGCGACTGGGCGTTCACTCCTGGCAGCGGAGCGCCGAGGTTGGGTGTGGACGGCGAACCGGCGCCCGGCAAACTCGCGCCCGGCAGGCCCGAGCTTGGCGAACCCGTGCCCGGTGTGCCCGACATCGGCGATCCGGCTGCGCCGAGAGGGCCGGACTGTGTTCCGGCCGCGGTTGTTTGCGGTGACGATTCCGAAGGTGATCCGCTCGAGTCCTCGGTTTGCTCGGTCGTGTCCTCGTCGGTGCCGGATGGGTCGGTCGAATCATCTTGGGCACCTTCGACATTCGACGGTTCCTCGGTCGCGGTGTCGTCGTCGGCGCCAGTGGGCGCCGTCTCGCCGTTGGTGGCCGGAGAGGTGGAGGACGGCGAACCTTCACCCTGGGTGCCACCATTGCCGCCCGCCGCGGATTGATCGCCCCCGGCCAACGCATCTTGCACCACCGGATAAGACGGAACTCCCGAACCGTTCGGAGGGTATGACGGTGTGTAGATCTGCTCCATCGCCGCGCGGGTTGCGGCGAGTGCCTGGTCTTGCTCGGCCCGCTGGTCGGTCGCAGTTGTCGGGTTGACCAGGCCCGGAATAATCGACGACATCGGGTCGTCGGGGTTCAGGGTTGTGACCAGGGTTCTAGGGGCCTGTACCGCGGCCCGAACGGCCTCGGCTGCGCAGGCCAATCCCTCGACTCTGGTCCCAACTGCCCCGAAGACCTGTCCGACGACGTCGATGACTGTCGCCATTCGCTGCGATGCGGCCCGCGCCGCGTCACCGCTGGAACCGGACCACTCGCCATTACCGAGCAGGCGGGCCAAGTCCTTCGCGTTCGACTGGGCTGCTGTTGTCAGCTCGGTTGACGCTTTCTGCCACACCGTGCCGAGGGATTGCAGGCCGGCGACGTCCATGCCGCCGGCTCCGTGCACCGCGTCGTAGATTTGTTGATGCGACATCGTCTGGAACTGCTCGAGAGTCTTGGCGTAATCCGGGTCGGTGCTCGTGCCTTGGCCGGACAGCGCGGCTTCGATCGCCTGCGAACGCGACCGGACCCCACCCAGCTTGCCCAGCTCGGCAGCCGCTACCGACACCCCTGCCTGCAGGATCACTTCAATCGGCGAAGTCACCGCACCCCCTCGTCGTTGTCCCGGGGAGCTTACCGAAGGGCTCTCGCCGGTCGGATCGCTCTGCCGGAAGCGCAAGCCTGACCAGGGCAAACCTGCCGCCGCCAGACCGCTGTCATTCCGTCCTGAAACGCCTCTCGATCTCTTTGACGCGAGCCGGTGCGATTCGGTTCCATGGTTCGGAGAATCGCGCCCAGGTGCGATGGCGGAGTCGATCGTTGCGACTATGGTCGAGCGGCGATACTACGACGAGATCGAGCTCTACGCCGCCTAGCTTTGGAGCGACAAATTGGCCACGGATCTTTCGTTCTTCCGCTCGGAGACTGCCCAGCGGTTGCGCGCGCAGGGTGGTGAGCTGGCCCGCATCGAGGAAGCCGCACGTGCATTACTTACCGTGCTGGCCGGTCGCGGAATCGAGCTGTCCTCTGGTCAGCTGAAGGTGGTCGCCGACACTGCTGACCTCGATCAGCTTCGGGGATGGTTGGTGCGGGCGGTGACCGCGACCCATGCGGACGAGCTGTTCGCGGGGCAGGCGTACTTCGAAGGCTACGAAGAGGGGTTGCGGCAGGGACAGCTCATGGGAGCATCTCGCTCGGTTCTTGCTGTTGCGACGGCCCGCGGAATCGAACTTTCCGCCGCACAGAGTACGACTTTGAACAAGACCGGCGATCTCGATCAGCTCCACGCATGGCTCGTGAAAGCCATGACCGCGGCCGTTGCGGACGAAATCTTCGACTGACCGACGGCACAGCAAGTGATTGCCTTGCTCGCTGATTGGTTGCATCGGTTGGACAAACTGTCATGACACCTTAATGACGACTTTGCCTGCGGCGTGGCCGTTTTCGATGGTGTCGAGGGCGGCTGGGGCGTCCGAGAGCGGGTGGATCGAGGTGATCACGGGTGTGAGGGCGCCGTCGAGACCAGTCGGGCGGAGCGGTCGAGCGTCGGTGGTTGCGCGGGCTTCGGTGAGTAGGTAGGTGTCGCCCAGGGCGTTGATGGTGAGGCTCAGGGCGAAGCCGATCCAGCCGAGGATGGGGGAGAAGTCGGTCGCGAGGTAGGAGATCCAGATCATGAGCCACAGGGTGACGCTGGCGAGGTGGGCCAGGACCAGGGTGGGTGGGCGTTGGGTGGGATTTCTCGGGGAGCTGAGTGGGGAGCCGCCACCGTGGAGGAGCCAGCCGACGAGGATGTTCAGCAGGCCCAGGACCAGCGCAATGTAGGCGGTCATGGGTCAAACGGTACGCGGCCTCCCGCTCGAAGCGAGCAACTTTCGGTCTACGAGAACATCAGGCGGAGAGGACCGGGGACCGTGGACAGTGCCCTGCGGCGGGGTTCACCCTCGATGTCCCGCAGGAGCCACGAGTAATAGGGCCGAAGACCGCGGAGTCCGATGCGGCGGCGCATTTCTCGGTCCAGTAGCGACCATTCTCGATCGTTGATCAGTGGCAGTGTTTCTTGTTCTTCGTGCTGTAGGTGGTTGTGCAACAGTTCGGACAGTGCCACGAGCGTCGGTCGCGCGGCCTCGGGTCCTGAAGTGTCGAAGGTCCCGTTCACTTGGGCGAGGAGTGGATCGATTCGGTCGTGTTCGGCGGCCATCGCGTCGACCAGCTGCGCGTTCACGCCGCGGCGGCGCAGGCTCGGCCAGAGTACGACGTCCTCGGCGGTGTGATGGACGGAGAGTTGGGTGCGAAATTGCGTCCAGCGTTCGCGATCCGGGGCGGCGCCGAGTGCTCGGAGATCGCGCCGGAACGCGTCGTGTGCTGCGTACATCATGGCCAAGTCGCGTTGAGTCATGGATCAATTACATCGGCGTATGACGAGACCGGACATCGTTCATTCACCCAGGTCCATGCGTGAGCGTCTCAGGATCAGTTCGTCTGGCGGACTTTGATGGCGTCTCGGGAGATGTAGACGTCGTATTCGCCGGGGGTGGCGATGGTGGCGTTGCCGTAGGCGGAGCGGATGAAAGGGCTGGTGTACCAGCGGTTTTTGTTCATGTCCTCGAAGAAGTCGCGGTCGCCGCCGTTGAGGAAGGTCTGGTCTTGGGCGGGGGATTTGCCGTCGAGGCGTTGGCCGTACAGGCGGCTGAGCTTGTAGCCGGAGTGGAAGCCGAGGGCGTTGACCCACGGTTCGAGTTCGACGATGTTGGACTGTAGGGCGAACATGTCGCCCTCGATGCGATGGGTTGTCGGCTCACCCGCGTTTCCGTCTTCGTCGAACTGGGTGAGGACCAGGTCGAGTTGGTGTTCCTGGCCGGCAACGGGTTTGGCGACCACATGGGCGGCTTTGATCTCGCCGGTGAGGCCGAGATAGGTCTGCAGGAGGGTGGCGATCCAGAGTAGGAGGACCGCGACCAGGAGGAGGGCGGCGCCGGGGACCGCGCGGCCGAGAACGGCTTTGGGGCCGCGACGGCGGGTGGCGGCCAGTGCGGCCATGATCAGTAGGGCGATTGCGAGGGCGATCAATGCCAGGAGACCGACCTGGGCGAACCCGAAGGAAACCGGGAAACTCATGATGTGGGTATACCCCGAAAACATCTGCAACAGCGGCGGTCTCGAAGTTCTTGGGTGAGCAATTCGATCAGGAGGGGTGACAGTGGAGAAGTACCGGGTGCTGGTGGGGGTTCATCTGGTGTTGGTCGACGCGCAGGAGCGGGTGTTGTTGGGGCGCAGGGTGAACACGGGGTTCGGCGATGGGTTGTTCCACGTGCCCGCGGGACATCTGGAGGCGGGGGAATCGGCGGTGGCCGGGTTGATCAGGGAGGCCCGCGAGGAGGTCGGGGTAGAGATCGATGCTCGGGACGTGGAATTCGCGCATGTGCTGCACAGCGACGAGCGGGTCCAGATGTTCTTCACCGTACGACGCTGGACGGGTGCGGTCGCCAACTGTGAGCCCGAGAAGTGTTCGGAACTGGGATGGTTCGAGCCCGAAGGGTTGCCCGAGGAGATCGTCGACTACTGCCGGGTCGGCATCGGCAAGGTGATGACAGGGGAAGCGTTCTCGGAATACGGCTGGGATCCGGCTAGGGGCTGACGATCTCCGGGGGCTCGGTGCGCAGGCGCATCAGGGCCAGGACGGCGATCGTGCAGCCGAGTGCCACGGCGATCGCGACCGCACCGGGGGCCACCCCGCGGTCGACGTCCGTGGTGCGGTACCAGGACGACGAGTAGGCGAGGTGCCCGAAGTCGGTGTCGCTCAAGGCGACACCGATCGAGGGCACGAACAGGATCGCCAGGCCGACGGTCCCGGATGTGGGGTTCTGCGGAACCGCCGTGCCGAGGCAATACCCGGCGACCGAGCCCAGGGCGAGGCACCCGAGGGCCGCGGTGAGCGTGGCGGGTGGGGCGAAGACGTCGGCGGCCAGGACGAGGCAGGCCAGGGCGAGCACACTCGTCGCGGCTACCAGCGGTCGCGGTCTGCGGATGCCGATCAGTAAGCCGGCGGCGGTGGCGGCCAGGGTGGCGAGATCGATCCACCCGGAGCGCGGCAGCGTGATGACGAGGCTGCCCGCGACCGAGAAACTGCTCATCAGCAAGACCAGCATCCCGTCGCGTCCCGGCAGGATCATCGCGGCGGCGGCCGCGGCCGCGATGGCGACGATCGAGGCGACGATCAGATAGGGGGCGCTGGTCTTGTGGGATGCCACGGCGAGCGCGCTGATGATGGTCGTCGTGAAGGCGATGACGGCGGAGAACACGGGCGCGAGCGGAATGGCGGTTTCGGTGGTCCAGCGGGGCGTGGTCGCGGTGGTGAGCGCGAAGTACCCGAGCGCGAGCACGCTCGCGGCGATGAACCACAGGGGCAGCGCGCCGCCGAGCGCGCCGCTGAAGCCGTCGGAGTTCGGGTCGGTGGGCGATTGGGTCAGGTCGCCCAGGATGGTGCCGCCGAGCGTGCCGAACAGATAGACGGTGCGCAGTAGCGGTTCGTTCCAGACCGCGACCGCGAGCGCGCCGATGACAACTCCGGCGAGTAATGCGTCGATGAAGTTCAGGGTGGGCAGCGACAGAATGTCGAGGTGACCGTCGGCGCTGTCCGGGACATACGCGAGATGGTTCACCAAGATGCCGACCAGGGCGATCAGCGCGGTCCAGCGGGCCGTTCGCACGCTGCCGATCGCCACCGTGACGGCGGCGGTGATCACCGCGATGAACGCCGCACCGGTCATCGCCCGCGGAACGTTGAACACCAGCAGGTCGACGTGCAGCGACGCCGCCAAGGACGCGAAACTGATCGGCAACATGATCGCGAGCGTCGCCACCGAGGTGGCGACGAAGATCGTGACGGCTTCGGCCGTGCAGCGAACGGTGGAAGGCTGCACCGAATCCCCGTTCTCGCGGCTGACCCGGTCCGGTCGGACCGTGTCCGGAGCATATCCAGTTCGTCACCGGGCGATCGGCTCCTCGAATCGAATGCCGTTCGTGTCGCGGGCACCGGCATGCGACGATTAGCGAATCAGGTTGGCAGGCACAGGAGTCGGAAGGTCGGTGGATGCCGAGCGGGATCGTGACCTGGTTCGACAGCGGCAAGGGATTCGGATTCATCACCCCTGACGCCGGCGGGCCCGACGTGTTCGTCGAGTACACCGCGCTGGCCGGTGCGGGGTTCCGTACGCTGCGCGACGGTCAGCGCGTGGAATACACCGTCACCGAGACCCGGCGCGGACCCGAAGCGCACGATGTGCGGGCCGGGTGATCAGAGGATAGCCACCGCGTAGACGGCGAAACCCGTTGCCGCCAGCGAGACGACCGCGCTCAGGATGAGCAGCCGAGTGTTGAGGCGGTGCAGCCGGTCGTGCCGGGCGCGGTGCGCGAAAAAGGAGCTCGTGGGGTTGCCGTCGCCGACGAAGCTCGACCGGGAGTCGTGCAGGGCGCGGTTCGCGCGGGTTTCGGCGACGGTGGCGCCGAACAGGCTGAGTGCGCCGAGAACCGCGCAGGCGATGGTGACGACAATGACGATCGGCATCTGGAACTCCCCCGTGAAAATCGGCATAGCCGCAGCTCATGCCGGTGTTCTCTCCTTCCTCTATTGTCTCACCGGGGTCTGACAGGTTTCAGTTCTGGCCGCTCGGCCAGAAGCGGCTCGCGCGTTGACCGTGGACGGGTCGGGTGAGGTTGGGGTCCTCGGCTTCGGTGATGCCGACCTGCATCAGCAGGATCATGGTCACCATGCTGATGCCGATGATCAGCGGTGTGAGCAGCTGGGCCGCGGTGGCGCCGCTGGCATGGGCCACGTGGGCGCTGGTGTGCGCGCTCATCGAGAACATGCCGGTGTAGTGCATGCCGGTGACGGCCACGCCCATCAGCAGGGCCGCGCCCATGGTGGCGACGATGCCGTGGATGTGCAGGGCGAACCACAGCGCCGCGATCGAGGCGACCACCGCGATGGCGAGCGACGCGGCGACCACGACGGGGTCGTAGATGATCTCGGCGTCGGTTTTCATCGCGTACATGCCCGCGTAGTGCATGGCCCCGACGCCGAGCCCGGTGATCGTGCCGCCGACCGGTAACGCGGCGCTGTCCCAGCTGCGGCGCACCACGATGGACAATCCGAGCCACACCACGCCCATGGCGACAGCGGCGCTGAACAAGGTGACGGGAACGTTGTAGCGGATCGTCACGCCGCGTACCGAAAAACCGAGCATCGCGATGAAATGCATGACCCAGATACCGGTGCCACCGAGTGCGATCGCGGCCGCGGTGAGCCAGCCGCCGTGCATGCCCGAAGCGCGCGAGCGAACCATGCAACGCAGCGCCAGCATCGACCCGACGACCGACATGACATAGGCCAGCAGGGGGGTCACCCAGCCGTAAGTGAAATGGTTGATATCCAGCACCGTCTACTCCTAGCGTGGTTTCTCGGCGAGGCGTGCGATCCCTCACGAACTCGGAAAATACGCTGGTAGAGAATTTGCCGTACTGGGTTTCTCGAAAATGTCTAGGGCTGCTGACGATGACATGTCTCTATTGCGTAGAGTTCTCGATGGTGAAGTGTTCCAGTCGGTTCGGTGGGTGCCCGCCGGTTAATCCGGCATCCGCGGAGCAACTACCTCGGCATACGGCGAGCATCCGCCTCGAAGCGGGCCGCGTCACGTCCGTGCCAGTGTCTGCTGGCAGGATCTGGGGGTTGCCTTCCTCACAGTTCGCACACTTTGCACTGTGCGATGTGGCCGAATTCGTCGGATCATGGCATGGTGGACACCGAGACCAGGGCCGGACTATTAGGACCTAGCTCATCTACAGAAGGTTTTTGAAATGGCACAGGGTGTTGTTAAGTGGTTCAACGGCGAAAAGGGCTTCGGCTTCATCGCCCAAGACGGAGGCGGCCCGGACGTCTTCGTTCACTACTCCGCGATCGGCGGCTCCGGCTTCAAGTCCCTCGAAGAGGGCCAGCGCGTGGAGTTCGAGGTCGGTCAGGGTCAGAAGGGCCCCCAGGCTCAGGACGTTCGCGCCATCTGATTCTGCGCTGACCAGCGTACGAATGTGAAGCTCCGCACCAGTTGGTGCGGAGTTTCTGCTATCCGGGGGTAGTCACCTCAGCGCCTCGGCGCGGAAGAACTCGCCGGTGACGGCCATCGACGCGGTGAGATCACGCGGCCCGCGGGAGTCGAATTCCGTGGTGGCCCTGTCGAATTCGGCGTCGATGAACGCCGTGATCAGCGCGGGCGGGGCGGCCGAACCCATCTCTCTCGTCTTCGACTTGAGATCGGTCAGTTCGGTGATCGCCGCGACGAGATCGAGCGGCAACTCGCACTCGGCGAGCAGCGTCGGCAGGTGCATCGGTGCCACCGCGGCACCGGGATGCTCACGCAACCAGCGCAGCGCCATCGCGGGCCGCAGCGCGTAGAACACCTTCTTCAAGCCGCCGTTGCGCTCGAACAGCGCCCACTGGCGCGCGCCGAGGTGCAGGTAGTGCCGAGCGATCCGGTCGCGATCGGCCACCTCCCGCGCCACCTCCCGCAGCCGGGTGCGAAATGCCTCGTCACCGCGGTAGACGATCGGCGACATCAACCATTCGACGAGCACCGCGTTGCCCGCCACCAGCAGGCGCAGCGCCTTCGCCAGATCCCAGCCGTTCACGTCGAGCAGCCCGATCAACGGCGTTTCGATCACATCGCGGGTGCGCCACGGAGACAGGTAGGTCTGCAGGCCCGCCACGTAGACGAAACGGCAGTCGTAGTCGGAGTCGGGCGAGGGGAAACCCCAAGCACGGCTGCCGCTTTCGATCGCGAGGCGGATTGACACGTTGTGCTCGGCAGCCACCCGATCGAGCTCTGCATCGACGGCGGCCACCACGGCCGGGTCCATCGATTCGGGGACGGTGCGCAAGGACATGCGGTGATCGTAGAGCGGCCGGTGCCCAGGGTTCACCCGGTTTTCGGGCAGGGGGGTAAGGGCAGCCGAAGTCCGGGCGACTATTCTGGGCCGCGGTAACTGCCGACCCCCTTTCTTCCCCAGGAGTACCCCACAGTGAGCCAAGCAGGCCGTCCTGTAGTTCTGATCGCCGACAAGCTCGCCCAGTCGACCGTCGACGCACTCGGTGACGGTGTCGAGGTTCGCTGGGTCGACGGACCCGACCGCCCGGCGCTGCTCGCCGCGGTCCCCGAGGCCGACGCACTGCTCGTGCGCTCCGCCACCACCGTCGACGCCGAAGTGCTCGACGCGGGCAAGAAGCTGCAGATCGTCGCCCGTGCCGGCGTCGGCCTCGACAATGTCGACGTGCCCGCCGCCACCGAGCGTGGCGTGATGGTCGTCAACGCGCCGACCTCCAACATCCACACCGCCGCCGAGCACGCCGTCACGCTGCTGCTCTCGGCCGCGCGCCAGATCCCGGCCGCCGACGCGACCCTGCGAGAGAAGACCTGGGCGCGCAGCAAGTTCAACGGTGTCGAGATCTTCGGCAAGACCGTCGGCGTGATCGGCCTCGGCCGCATCGGGCAGCTGTTCGCGCAGCGTCTGGCCGCTTTCGAGACCAAGATCGTCGCCTACGACCCCTACACCTCGCCCGCTCGCGCCGCCCAGCTCGGCATCGAGCTGCTGAGCCTGGAGGAGGTGCTCGAGCGCGCCGACTTCATCTCCATCCACCTGCCGAAAACGCCCGAGACCAAGGGCATGCTCAACGCCGAGACGCTGGCCAAGACCAAGCCGGGCGTCATCATCGTCAACGCCGCCCGTGGTGGGCTGATCGACGAGCAGGCGCTCGCCGACGCCATCAAGTCCGGCCACGTGCGTGCCGCCGGCCTGGACGTGTTCGAGACCGAGCCGTGCACCGACTCGCCGCTGTTCGACCTCCCGCAGGTCGTCGTGACGCCGCACCTCGGCGCTTCCACCTCCGAAGCCCAGGACCGCGCGGGCACCGACGTCGCCAAGTCGGTGCTGCTGTCGCTGGCCGGTGAGTTCGTGCCGGGCGCGGTGAACGTCACCGGTGGCGCCGTGACCGACGAGGTCGCCCCCTGGCTCGACGTCGTCCGCAAGCAGGGCGCGCTGCTGGGCGCCATCGCCAGCGAGCTGCCCGTCAGTGTCGAGGTGCAGGTTCGCGGCGAGCTGTCCGCACAGGACGTGGCCGTGCTGGAGCTGTCCGCGCTGCGCGGTGTGTTCTCGGCGCTGGTCGAGGACCAGGTCACCTTCGTCAACGCCCCGGCGCTGGCCAAGGATCGCGGCATCACCGCCACCGTCACCACCGCGTCGGAGAGCCCGACTCACCGCAGCGTCGTCGACCTGCGCGCCGTGTTCGGCGACGGGTCGACCCTGAACGTGGCAGGCACCCTGACCGAGCCCAACCTGGTCGAGAAGATCGTCAACATCAACGGCCGCAACTACGACATGCGCGCCGAGGGCCTGAACCTGGCCGTGCTGAACTACAGCGACAAGCCGGGCGCGCTGGGCAAGATCGGCACCCTGCTGGGCGAGGCCGAGATCGACATCCTGGCCGCGCAGCTGAGCCAGGACGTGGATGCCGAAGGCGCCACCGTGGTGCTGCGCGTCAACGCCGAGGTGTCCGCCGAGGTGCAGACCGCGATCGCCGAGGCCGTCGGCGCGTCCAAGGTCGTCCTCGTCGACCTGGCCTGAGTTGTTCGTCCCGGTACAGCCGGGACATCGGCAGCTGCGCGCCGTCACCTCACGGTGGCGGCGCGCACCTGTATCCCGGCGCGGCACGGTCCGCCCCGACTTCGAACGGAGCTAGTTCATGAAACTCGCAGTTATCGCCGGTGACGGCATCGGTCCCGAGGTCATCGCCGAGGCGCTCAAGGTGCTCGACGTGGTGGTGCCCGGTGTGGACAAGACCGAGTACGACCTGGGCGCCGCGCGCTACCACCGCACCGGGGAGATCCTGCCGGAGTCGGTGCTGCCCGAGCTCAAGCAGCACGACGCGATTCTGCTCGGCGCCATCGGCGATCCGTCGGTGCCCAGCGGCGTGCTCGAGCGTGGGCTGCTGCTCAAGACCCGTTTCGCGCTGGATCACCACGTGAACCTGCGTCCGTCGAAGCTGCACGCGGGCGTCACCAGCCCCCTGTCGGGCAACCCGGATATCGACTTCGTGGTCGTGCGTGAGGGCACCGAGGGCCCGTACACCGGCACCGGCGGCGCGATCCGCGTCGGCACTCCGCACGAGGTGGCGACCGAGGTCTCCAACAACACCCGCTTCGGCATCGAGCGTGTGGTGCGCTACGCCTTCGCGACCGCGCAGGCCCGTCGCAAGCACCTCACCCTGGTGCACAAGAACAATGTGCTCGCCTTCGCCGGCTCGCTGTGGCAGCGCACCGTCGACGAGGTCGCGGTCGAGTTCCCCGACGTGACCACGGCGTACCAGCACATCGACGCCGCCACCATCCACATGGTGACCGACCCGGGCCGCTTCGACGTGATCGTCACCGACAACCTGTTCGGCGACATCATCACCGACCTCGCCGCCGCCGTCAGCGGTGGCATCGGTCTGGCCGCCTCGGGCAATATCGACGCCTCGGGTGTGAACCCGTCGATGTTCGAGCCGGTCCATGGCAGCGCCCCCGATATCGCCGGTCAGTCCAAGGCCGACCCGACCGCCGCCATCCTCTCGGTCTCGTTGCTGCTCAACCACCTCGGCAACACCGAGGGCGCGGCACGCATCGAATCCGCCGTCGCCAAGGACCTGGCCTCGCGCACCGGCGCCGCGTCCACCGTGCAGGTCGGCGACCGCATCGCGGCCATCGTCTGATCCCACCGCACGCGAAAGGCTCGCTCCGGCTGAATGTCGGAGCGAGCCTTTGTCATTGGCGGGTCGGATCGAATCACGTTCGGCGAGTAAGGAATACCGGTATCAGCCGCTGGCGGAACGCCATTCACCGGGTCGCGATGATCCGGCCTGACGTGCAGCTACTTTCGCGAGTCTCGGGGTACCAAGGGCACCGCCGCCACTGCGGCGACAGCAGCCAACGCGTACACCACGGGGAAGCCGGTCGCCGTGATCACCGCACCGAAAAGTGGTGGGACGGCGGCTATCGCGAGGTTCTGGCCGGTGTTCTGGATGCCGAGGCCCCGACCACTCCAGAAGGGGCCGGCGATCTCGGCCACGGCCGTGAACGCCAAACCGTTGTCGGACACCGAGATCACCGAAGCCGCGACCATCAACGGGACGGCGGCCCACCACCAGTCGGTCCAGGCGGTGACGGTCAGGGCGGCCATGGCGAGGGCGGCGGCGATGGCTACCTGGCGCAAGGGACCCAGGCGGGAGCCGACTCGGTCCGACCAGGCTCCCGCGCCGATTCTGCCTGCGGCGCCGAGGAATTGGGTGGCGGTCATCACGGCGCCCGCGGCGGCCAGTGACCAACCCAGGTCGACGTGGAGCCACAGCAGGCCGAAGGTCCACAGCGTGGCCTGGGGGACGACCAGCAGGATCGAGACGCCGTGGATGCGCCACAGGGTGGAGTCGCCGCGATAGGGGTTGGTGCGGTCGGCGGCCTTCGCGGCCGGTCGCGGTGGGTCGATGATGCCGACCAGGCAGCCGATCGCGGCGACACCGGCCATCAGCGCGGGCACCAGCAGCGCGGCGGGGATGCCGTGATGCGCGGCCACCCACGGAATGGTGAGCGCGCCGATGCCGACGCCCAGTGGCTGCGCGGTCTGGCGGATACCCATGGCCAGGCCACGCCGGTCCGGCGGGAACCAGCCGACGATCACCCGGCCGCTGGCGCCGTTGGAGCTGGCGGCGCCGATACCGCCCACGAACAGCAGCGCACCGAACGCGACCGGGTTGTCCACCACGGCCGCGGCGACGCCCGCCACGAACATCAGCAGGGTTCCCGCCACCAGCACGATGCGTTCGCCGATCCGGTCGACCACATACCCCCAGGCGATCAGGGTGCAGACCAGACCTACGGTCGGTAATGCCACCAGGGCCCCGGCGGACACGAGCGAATCGCCACGAGCGGTGAGCGCGGGCAGCAGGAACGGGGTGCCGTGGATGAAGATCGAACTCGAGGTCTGCGCGAAGACGCCGAGGGCGAGCATCAACCAGCGTCTGCCGTCACCGATCTGCGTCACTGGGGCCATCGGCCGCGCGTCTGTCACGATTTCACCTCGCCGGATTGCACGATTGCATCTCATTATTTGAGATTGATGTCTCATTGTTTGAACATCGATGATCACGCTACACCGATGACCCGTGGAATCTCCCCACCGGCGAGGTGTCTGACAGGTCACATCGGCGCACCCGCGAATCCCGCACGCGGGCAGCGGCTTCGAATCACATCGGTGTGAGCTTGCCCGCACTTCGCCCGAGCGGCTATCGAGCGACCGATGCCGCTTCCCGGGCGCGTTCGGGCAGGTAGCCCCGTCTCGATAGACTCCGGGGCATGCGCTTAGGTCGAGTTGCCAGTCCCGATGGAGTTGCTTTCGTCAGCATCGAGGGCGACGGAAGCGATGCCGTCGCCAAGGAGATCGCCGAACATCCGTTCGGCTCGCCGACGTTCACCGGACGGAGCTGGCCGCTGGCCGATATCCGCCTGCTGGCGCCGATCCTGGCGAGCAAAGTGATCTGCATCGGCAAGAACTACGCCGCCCACGCGGCCGAAATGGGCGGTGCGGCGCCGGTGGACCCGGTGATCTTCATCAAGCCGAACACCTCGATCATCGGGCCGAACGCATCGATCATCCTGCCGCCCAGCTCTTCTCAGGTCGACTACGAAGGCGAGCTGGCCGTGGTGATCGGCCGCCCGTGCAAGGACGTGGCCGCGGCGAAGGCGTCCGAGGTGATCCTGGGCTACACGATCGCCAACGACGTCACCGCTCGTGATCAGCAGCGCCACGACGGCCAGTGGACCAGGGCCAAGGGCTACGACACCTTCTGCCCGCTCGGCCCGTGGATCGAAACCGCGCTGGACCCAAGCGATCTGGAGATCGTCACCGAGGTCGACGGCGAGGTCCGCCAACGCAGCCGCACGTCGCTGTTCCTGCACGATATTCCGAAGATCATCGAATGGATCAGCGCGGTGATGACCCTGCTGCCCGGTGACGTGATCCTCACCGGCACACCGGAAGGCGTCGGTCCGCTGCAGGCCGGGCAGAACGTGTCGGTCACCGTCGAGGGCATCGGCACCCTCACCAATCCTGTTGCCACCAAGCGCTGAGACAAGCGGAGAAGAGAGTCATGACTGAAGTACGGGTCCGTTTCTGCCCGTCGCCGACCGGCACGCCGCACGTCGGCCTGGTGCGCACGGCGCTGTTCAACTGGGCGTTCGCGCGCCACCACGGCGGCAAATTCGTGTTCCGCATCGAAGACACCGACGCCGCACGCGATTCCGAGGATTCCTACCGCGCACTGCTCGACGCGCTGCGCTGGCTCGGGCTCATCTGGGACGAGGGCCCCGAGGTCGGTGGGCCCTACGAGCCCTACCGGCAGTCGCTGCGCCGCGATCAGCACCTGGATGTGGTGCGCCGGTTGCTCGAGGCCGGCGAGGCCTACGAGGCCTTCTCGACGCCGGAGGAAGTCGAGGCCCGTCATCGCGCCGTCGGCCGCGACCCGAAACTCGGTTACGACAATTTCGATCGCGATCTCAGCGCCGAGCAGATCGCGGCGTACAAAGCCGAGGGTCGCCCCGCCGTGGTCCGTTTGCGGATGCCTGACGAAGATCTCGGATGGAATGATCTCGTTCGCGGCGAAACCACCTTCAAAGCCGGAACCGTCCCCGATTTCGCCCTCACCCGTGGCAATGGTGACCCGCTCTACACGTTGGTGAATCCGGTCGACGACGCGATGATGCGGATCACCCATGTGTTGCGGGGTGAGGATCTGCTCTCGTCGACACCACGTCAGCTCGCGCTCTATGCCGCGCTGCAGCGTATCGGGGTTGCCGAGTTCACACCCGAGTTCGGTCATCTGCCGTTCGTGATGGGTCAGGGCAACAAGAAACTGTCCAAGCGCGACCCGGAATCGAATCTGTTTCTGCACCGGGACCGCGGATTCATCCCCGAGGGTTTGCTGAATTACCTCGCTCTGCTCGGCTGGAGCATCGGCGAGGATCGCGATGTGTTCTCCATGCTGGAAATGGTCGCGGCTTTCGATATCTCCTCGGTGAATTCGAATCCGGCTCGCTTCGATCAGAAGAAGGCCGACGCCATCAATGCCGAGCAGATTCGCCTGCTCGAGCCCGGCGATTTCGGTCACCGTTTGCGTGAGTTCCTCACCGCGAAAGGCCACATCGGGGCCGAAGTCGACGAGAAGACCTTCCTGGTCGCCGCCGAACTCGTGCAGACCCGCATCGTGGTGCTCGGCGACGCGTGGGACCTGCTGAAGTTCCTGTTCGTCGCCCCCGCGGAGTTCGCGATCGACCAGGCGGCGGGCACCAAGAATCTCGGCGCCGAGGCCGACCCCGTGCTCGACGCCGCGATCGCCGCTGTGGAGCCGCTGGGCGAGTGGACCACCCCGGCACTGGAGGAGGCGCTGAAAAAGGCGCTGATCGACGATCTGGGGCTCAAGCCGCGTAAGGCGTTCGCGCCGGTGCGGGTCGCGGTGACGGGCTCGCACATCAGCCCGCCGCTGTACGAGTCGATGGAATTGCTGGGCCGGGAGGCCTCGCTCGATCGACTGCGTGCCGCCCGTGGTTGGGCTCCTGCCGCGCAGTAGCTGTGGGGAGCGGGTGCGGCTCTTGCGTCGCATCCGCTCCAGCAGGGTCGAAAACGGCCGAAAAGCGGCTTCTGACCAGGCGATTTGTAGTTTACCCCCTAGTGTTTGGTAATCTTCTCATCGCCGCGGAACACGGCCTCGCAACACCGACAACCACTCGGTGGAGATTGCAAGGTCGGGCGTTTCGGTCTTTGGGGTATGGTGTAATTGGCAACACAGCTGTTTCTGGTACAGCCATTCTAGGTTCGAGTCCTGGTACCCCAGCAAGGTTTCACTCTGTGAGATCGTCCCGGCCCCGTCGTCTAGCGGCCTAGGACGCCGCCCTCTCAAGGCGGTAGCGCGGGTTCGAATCCCGTCGGGGCTACAAAGCAAAGTAAGGCTCCCGGTCGAATCCGACCGGGGGCCTTCTTCGTTTCTACAATCGCTTGTGCAACGCCTCGGCGGCCGCGACCAGATCGGCGGCCCAGCGCGCGCCCGGCCTACGGCCCATTCGATCGATCGGCCCCGATACCGAGACGGCGGCCACGATCACCCCGCCGGCATCGCGCACGGGCGCCGACACGCTCGCCACGCCCTGTGCGCGCTCGGCGGCGCTCTGCGCCCAGCCGCGCTTGCGCACCTCGGCCAGTGCCCGGTCGCCGAACACCGCGTCGGCCAGGACCGTGCGCTGCAACTCGGGATCGGCCCATGCGAGCAATACCTTCGCCGCCGAACCCGCGGTGAGCGGTAGTCGCGAACCGACCGGCACCGTGTCACGCAGGCCGACGGGCGGCTCCAGCGCGGCGACGCAGACGCGGGCGTGACCGTCGCGGCAGTAGAGCTGGACGCTCTCGCCGGTGATCTCGCGCAGACGGGGCAGAATGGCACCGGCGGCCTCCACCAGTGGATCGGCCGCCCCCGCCGACAACTCGGTGAGCGCGGGCCCCGGCCGCCACAATCCGTTGCCGTCGCGGGCCAGCAGCCGGTGCGTCTCCAGCCCGACCGCCAGCCGGTGCGCGGTGGCGCGCGGCAGGCCGGTGCGGGTGCACAGGTCGTTGAGACCGCAGGGCTCGTCGGCGACGGCGTAGAGCACCGCCACGGCTTTGTCGAGAACACCGATACCGCTATGCTGTCTCATAGAACGATACTAACGTCTCAAATGCTGAGATACCAAGTATGTCCGTCGAAAGGTGATCAAGCAATGGCCGAGCGCGCTCGCACACTGGCCGAGAAGGTGTGGGAACAGCACGTCGTCGTCACTGGCGAAGGCGATGGTTCCTCCCGTGAACCCGACCTGATCTACATCGATCTGCACCTCGTGCACGAGGTGACCAGTCCGCAGGCCTTCGACGGGCTACGCGCGGCGGGCCGTCCGGTGCGCAGAACCGATCTCACCATCGCCACCGAGGACCACAACGTCCCCACCGCCGATATCGACAAGCCGATCGCGGACCCGATCTCGCGCACCCAGGTGGAGACGCTGCGCCGCAACTGCGCCGAATTCGGCGTGCGCCTGCACTCGATGGGCGACGCGGAGCAGGGCATCGTGCACGTGGTCGGTCCGCAGCTGGGTCTCACCCAGCCCGGCATGACCGTCGTCTGCGGTGACAGCCACACCTCCACCCACGGTGCGTTCGGCGCGCTGGCGATGGGCATCGGCACCAGTGAGGTCGAGCACGTGCTCGCCACCCAGACGCTGTCGCTGCGCCCGTTCAAGACGATGGCCATCACCGTCGACGGTGAATTGGCGCCGGGCGTCACGAGCAAGGACCTGATCCTGGCCGTGATCGCCGAGATCGGCACGGGCGGTGGCCAGGGCTATGTGCTGGAGTACCGCGGCGAGGCGATCCGCAAGCTGTCGATGGAAGCGCGGATGACGATCTGCAACATGTCCATCGAAGCGGGCGCACGCGCCGGCATGATCGGCCCCGACGAGGTGACCTACGAATTCCTGAAGGGCCGCCCGCACGCACCGCAGGGAGCCGACTGGGATGCCGCAGTGGCCTCCTGGGACGCGCTGGTCACCGACGAGGGCGCGCAGTTCGACGCCGAGGTCCACATCGACGCGAACACGCTCACCCCGTTCGTCACCTGGGGCACCAACCCCGGCCAGGGCCTGCCGCTGGGCGCGAATGTGCCCGACCCGGCCCAGATCGCCGACGAGAACGAGCGCGAATCCGCCGAGAAGGCCTTGCGCTACATGGACCTGACGCCGGGAATGCCGCTGCGTGAGGTGAGCGTCGACACCGTATTCGTCGGCTCCTGCACCAACGGCCGGATCGAAGATTTGCGCGCGGTGGCCGATGTTTTGAAGGGACGCCAGGTCGCCGAGGGCGTGCGAATGCTGGTTGTGCCGGGCTCGATGCGGGTGCGCGCGCAGGCGGAAAAAGAAGGACTCGGCGAGATTTTCACCGCCGCGGGCGCGGAATGGCGTCAGGCGGGCTGCTCGATGTGCCTGGGTATGAATCCTGATCAGCTCGAACCCGGCCAGCGCTGCGCGTCGACCTCGAACCGCAATTTCGAGGGCAGGCAGGGCAAGGGCGGTCGCACGCACCTGGTCTCGCCGCTGGTCGCGGCCGCCACAGCGGTCCGTGGAACCCTGTCCTCGCCTGCCGATCTGGCCTGAGTCACCGATCACCTACAGATCGAAAGGGAATCGTTATGGAAGCCTTCACCGTTCACAAAGGCATCGGCGTACCGCTGCGCCGGTCCAATGTCGACACCGATCAGATCATCCCCGCCGTTTACCTGAAGCGCGTGACCCGAACGGGTTTCGAGGACGGCTTGTTCGCCGGTTGGCGTGCCGATCCGGAGTTCATTCTCAACACCGAGCCGTACAACCGGGGCAGCGTGCTGGTGGCGGGCCCGGATTTCGGCACCGGTTCTTCGCGTGAGCACGCCGTGTGGGCTCTGTCGGACTACGGCTTTCGGGTGGTCATCTCGTCGCGTTTCGCGGACATCTTCCGTGGAAATGCGGGCAAGGGCGGGCTGTTGGCCGCGCAGATGTCACAGAACGATGTCGAAATGCTCTGGAAGCTGATCGAGGAACAGCCCGGCATCGAATTGGTTGTCGACCTGTCCTCACGCACCGTCACAGCGGGAACCGTCGTGTTGCCGTTCGATATTGACGACTACACCCGGTGGCGTCTGCTGGAGGGTTTGGACGACGTCGGCCTCACGCTGCGCCGCGCCGACGAGATCAGCGAGTTCGAAAAGGGAAGGCCGTCATGGAAACCCGTGACGCTGCCGGAGCCTATTTCACGGGCGTAATCAGCTGGGGCGCTTAGGGGCGCATCCCGGGCGGCGGTAGCTGGACGTGTGCTAAACCACATGAATTTTGGCGTGGCACATAGACTCTTGCTCAAACTGGGTTTACCGTGGTACCTAGTCGGTCCGACGACGGGCCATTAGTCTGCGGAGGATTCAATGAACAAGGCGGAACTGATCGACGTTCTGACCGAAAAGTTGGGTACGGACAGGCGGACGGCTACCGCGGCTGTCGAGAATGTTGTCGACACCATCGTCCGTGCCGTGCACAAGGGTCAAAGCGTCACCATCACCGGATTCGGTGTGTTCGAACAGCGCAAGCGTGCTCCCCGGGTTGCCCGTAACCCGCGTACCGGTGAAACCGTGAAGGTGAAGGCCACTTCGGTGCCCGCCTTCCGACCGGGCGCGCAGTTCAAGGCAGTCATCGCGGGTAAGCAGAAGCTGGCCTCGTCCGGGCCTGCCGTCAAGCGGGGCGTGAATGCCCCGGTGGCGGCGAAGAAGGCGGCAGCCAAGAAGACCGCGGCGAAGAAGACCGCGGCCAAGAAGGCCACGCCGTCCAAGGGTCCGGCCAAGACCACGGCCCGCAAGGCCGCCACCAAGGCACCTGCCGCCAAGAAGACCACGACGGCAAAGAAAGTGACGGCGGCCAAGAAGGCGCCCGCCAAGAAGGTGACGGCGGCCAAGAAGGCTCCTGCCAAGAAGGTGACGGCGGCCAAGACCACGGCCGTCAAGAAGACCACCGCTGCGAAGAAGGCTCCTGCCGCCAAGAAGACTGCTGCTAAGAAGACTGCCGCCCGTCGTGCTCGTTGATCCTGCCGCAGCGGGATCAGGTCGGGGAATGTGCACGTAAGCCGCATCACCCACCACTGGACCGAGAACGGCCCCGGGAATCCCGGGGCCGTTTCGGCTGTTTCGAGCCGACCGGGGTGACTCAGGTAGTGACGATTGCCGTCGACAACGAACGGTCCATATGGTCCGCCGCGACCAATCGGTCCGCGACGAACGACAATGCCCAGACGCTGCCCTTGCGATTGCGCGCCGAGGGCAGCGTGAGCCCGCCCTGCTCGGCCAGCCACTGGGTGAGATCGGGAATCACCCCGCCCTGACTACACACCACCGGCACCCCCCGATCGGTTACCAACGACAGAAATCGTTGCCGCGCCGTGCTTTTCGCTGAATCGTAACCTTGCTCGGAAAACATTGGCTCGCAATTGATTTCGGCGTTGAGCTGTTCTGCCAACGGGGTCACGGTTTGGATGCAGCGCAGGGGATCGGCGGAATAGATCTCGGATGCGCCGAACGCCAACAGATTCGGCGTCAATCCCTTCGCCTGCTGTTCCCCGGCGGCCTCGAGTGGCCGTAACTCGTCGGGTCCGTCGAAGCGGTTGCGCTTGCCCGCCTTGGCGTGGCGCACCAGCAGCACCGTGTTGGTGCGGGCGGGCAGCCGGGCGAAGATCCGCACGATCTGGCGATCCATCGGATACGACAATTGGTCCATCACCTCGGCCAGCGGGAACCACCGCAGCTGGTCGACTTCGTCGTTGACGGCGAAGTCGCCGTCGGTCGCCTCGGCGGCCCAGTAGTCGACCCGCTTGAGCTGGCGGTGACCCGGGATGGGATAGGTGACATGGCCGAGATAGCGCCCCAGCGTGGCGGCGAGGCCGGTTTCCTCGCCTACCTCGCGCACCGCCGCGACCACCGGGGTCTCGCCGGGATCGAGCTTGCCCTTCGGCAGCGACCAGTCGCCGTATTTCGGCCGGTGGATCACGCCGATCTCCGGGCCGAGCGCGCCCGCACGCCATAGAACCGCACCCGCGGCATGGATATTGGGCCGTACGCGCGGGTCGCGCAACGACGCGTCCTTGCGCTGCGTGCTCACGGCTGATCGGGGCGACGCCGACGCATGAGGAAGGCCTGGTGATCACGCACCTGGTCGGCCTCGACATCGGTCGGACTGGCCTGCCAGGTGCCGTCCGGCAGCAGGATCCAGCAGCGGGTCGCCGGATCGAGCGCGGAATCGAACACCTGCGCGAGCTGATCGACGAGTTTGGGATCCTTCACCTGCACCATCACTTCGACACGGCGGTCGAGATTGCGGTGCATCATGTCGGCGCTGCCGATCCAGGTCTGTTCCTGCGCCCCGAATTCGATGAGCCGGGAATGTTCGAGGAACCGGCCGAGGATCGAACGCACCTCGATGTTCTCGCTCAGACCGGGCACACCCGCGCGCAGGCCGCAGATGCCGCGCACCACGATCTGCACCGGCACGCCCGCTTGGGAGGCGCGGTAGAGCGCGTCGATGATCTGCTCGTCGACGATCGCGTTGGCCTTGATCCGGATCCGGGCCGCCGAACCCTGCCCGGCCAGTTCGATCTCGCGATCGATCCGCTCGATGATGCCCGCCCGCACGCCCAGTGGCGCGACCATCAGATTGCGGTAGTCCTCCTTGCGGGAGTAGCCGGTGAGCGAATTGAACAGGTCGGTGAGATCGGCGCCGATCTCCGGTGCGGCGGTGAACAACCCGACGTCCTCGTACAGGCGCGCGGTCTTCGGGTTGTAGTTGCCGGTGCCGATGTGGCAGTAGCGCCGGATCGTCGAACCCTCGCGACGCACCACCAGGCAGGTCTTGCAGTGGGTCTTGAGACCGACCAGGCCGTAGACCACGTGCACGCCCGCCTGTTCCAGCTCACGCGCCCATTTGATGTTGGCCTGCTCGTCGAACCGCGCCTTGATCTCGACCAGCGCGACGACCTGCTTGCCCGCCTCGGCGGCCTCGATCAGTGAATTGATGATGGGGGAGTCACCGGAGGTGCGGTAGAGCGTCTGCTTGATCGCCAGCACCTGCGGGTCGGCCGCGGCCTGTTCGATGAACCGCTGCACGCTGGTGGAGAAGGAGTCGTAGGGGTGGTGCACCAGCACGTCGCCCTCGCGCAGCGCGGCGAAGACGTTGCGCGGAGTCTCGCGCTCGCCGAAGGCCGCCGGAGTGGCCGGGACATACGGCGCGTCTTTGAGCTCGGGTCGGTCGACACCGTAGACCTGCCACAGGCAGGACAGGTCGAGCAGGCCCGGCACCTGGATCACATCGGCGGGGTCGACCTCCAGCTCACGTAATAGCAGCTCCAGCATGTGCTCGGTCATGTCGTCGGAGACCTCGAGGCGCACCGGCTTGCCGAAGCGGCGGCGGGCGAGTTCGCGCTCCATCGCCTGCAGCAGGTCTTCGTCGCGGTCCTCGTCGACCTCGAAATCGGCGTTGCGGGTGATCCGGAACGAATGCGTCTCCACCACGGTCAGACCGGGGAACAGCAGGTCGAGGTGGGCGGCGATGAGGTCTTCCATCGGCAGGAACGCCGCGATCGCCGACGGCGCGCCGGTGCGGCGTACACGCACGAAACGGTCGACGTTGTCGGGCACCTTCACACGGGCGAAGTGCTCACCGCCGGTGCCGGTATCGCGCACGGTCACGGCCAGATTCAGGCTCAGGCCGGAGATGTAGGGGAACGGGTGCGCCGGGTCGACGGCGAGCGGTGTGAGGACCGGGAACACCTGGTCGGTGAAGTAGCTCGACAGGCGTCGGCGCTCCTCGTCGTCGAGGTCGCTCCAGCCGATGATGTCGATGCCCTCGGCGGCCAGCGCCGGGTTCACCGCGTCGATGAAGACCTTCGCGTGCCGCTCGGCGAGCTCCTGGGCGCGGGCGGTGATCATCTCCAGCTGTTCCGACGGTGAGCGACCATCGGCCGAGCGCACCGACAGCCCGGTCTCGGCACGGCGTTTCAAGCCGGCCACGCGCACCATGTAGAACTCGTCGAGATTGGACGCGAAGATCGCAAGGAACTTGGCCCGCTCCAGCAACGGCAGCGAGGCGTCCTCGGCCAGGGCCAGGACACGGGCATTGAAGTCGAGCCAGCTCAACTCGCGGTTGAGGTAGCGATCTCTGGGCAACCGCTGCGTGCTCGCGTCACCGCCCGAGGCGAGGGCGGCCGCAGGTGGCGGGGAAATCGGGGGCAGCTGCTTGATGGTTTCCGTATCGCTCACGAGATCAATCATCCCTCGAGGAACGGGCGCCGCGCATCACGACATTGCACGATTCGTCCCGACCGGTCCGATTGTGGCGATCAGCTAGCACACAGTGCGAACGGGATCACTTCTGTGTGATGCGAATCCGAACGCGCGCAGGGTCGATGTGGTGAACTCGCCGACGCCGAGCGTGCGGACCAGGTCGAGATCCTCGGGGGTGTCGACATCGCAGCGCAGGCCCGGCCAGTGCCCGAGCAGCGGCACCGCGCCGTCGTCGCGGTGTGCGCGCGCGGAATCGGCGCCGAAGCGGGGCGACAGCGGCGCGGTGGTATCGCGGATCAGCAATGCGGCGGTGCCGGTACCCGTGTGATCGATCACCACCGATCGCGCGCTGACGGCGACGGCGAGCACGTCGGCCAGCTCGGACGGGCGAAGGGCGGGCAGGTCGGCCTGCAGCGCGAGCAGCGCGGTGGGTCCGTGGCGATCACGTACGTCGGCGGCGCCCGCGGCGAGCGCGGTGTTGAGCGGATCGGCACCGGCCGGTGGCTCATCGATCACGTGCGCGCCGAGCTCGCGCGCGCGGGCGGCGACCAGCGGATCGGGAGTGACCACGGTCAGCGACAACAACTCGGGCACCGAGGTGGCGGCCACGGCGGTGTCGGTGAACATGGCCAGCACGAGCTGGGCCCGCTGCTCGGTGCTCAGCACGTTCGCCAGCCTGCTCTTGGCCCGGCCGATGTGTTTGACCGCCATCACGGCGTGCACGGTGTGCATAGTTCCGATCCTTGCATGGCATATTGGGCTGATGACGAGGGCGGCGGTTATGGGTGCGGGGTCGTGGGGTACGGCGTTCGCGAAGGTGTTGGCCGAGGCGGGAACCGACGTGACGATCTGGGCCAGGCGGCCCGAGGTGGCGCAGGCGCTCGATACCGAGCACCGCAATCCGTTCTACCTGCCCGGCGTGCAGTTGCCGCCGGTGCGGGCGACCGATGACCATCGGGTCGCGCTGGACGGGGCGGATCTGGTGGTGCTGGCGGTGCCGTCGCAGTCGTTGCGGGCGAATCTGGATCTGTGGAAGGGCGATGTCGGGTCCGACGCCACGCTGTTGAGTCTGGCCAAGGGAATCGAGACCGGCACGCTGCTGCGGATGAGTCAGGTGATCGCGGAGGTCACGGGGGCCGAGCCGGGGCGCATCGCGGTGTTGTCGGGTCCGAATCTGGCGCACGAGATCGTCGAACGTCAGCCCGCGGCGACGGTGATCGCCTGCACCGACAGCGAGCGGGCCGGGGTCGCGCAGCGCGCGTGTGCCACCGGGTATTTCCGGCCGTACACCAATACCGATGTGATCGGCTGCGAGATCGGCGGTGCGTGCAAGAACGTCATCGCGCTCGCCTGCGGTATCGCGTCGGGAATGGGGCTGGGCGACAACACCGCGGCCAGCCTGATCACGCGCGGGCTCGCCGAGGTGATCCGGCTCGGAGTGGCGCTGGGCGCGCAACCGGTGACACTGGCCGGGCTCGCGGGTGTCGGCGATCTGGTGGCTACCTGTACCTCGCCGCTGTCGCGCAATCGGTCCTTCGGGTACGCGCTCGGCGCAGGCGGCACGATGAGCGCCGCGCAGGAAGCGACCAATGGGCAGGTGGCCGAAGGTGTGAAGTCGTGCACATCGGTGCGGGCCCTGGCCGCCGAGCACGGGGTGGAGATGCCGCTCACCGACGCGGTGCACAAGGTGTGCCACGAGGGGCTATCGGTGAGCGAGGCCGTCGGCAGCCTGCTCGGCAGGCGGATCAAGCCCGAATAAGGGCGATAGCGCCCTGCCGGCGAGAACCTACTACGGTGACGTTCATGACGGAACGGATCAGGGTGGCTGTGGTGTTCGGCGGGCGCAGCAGCGAGCACGCCGTCTCGTGTGTGTCGGCGAGCAGTGTGCTGCGCAACCTCGATCCCACCCGCTACGAGGTGGTGCCGATCGGCATCACCCCGGGCGGCGGCTGGGTGCTGGCCGACGGGATCGGCGAGCTGGCACTGAGCCACGGCGTGCAACCACAGGTCGACGCCTCGGGAACCGCCCTCACCCTCGCCGCTGACCCCGGCCGCTCCGGTGCGCTGGTCGCCCTCGACTCGAGCGACGTCCTCGGCAATGTCGATGTGGTGTTCCCGATCCTGCACGGGCCCTTCGGTGAGGACGGCACGCTGCAGGGCATGCTCGAACTGGCCGGTATTCCCTACGTCGGCGCGGGCGTGCTGGCCAGCGCGGCGGGCATGGACAAAGAGTTCACCAAAAAATTGCTGGCGGCCGAATCGCTGCCCGTCGGCGTGCAGGTTGTGCTGCGGCCGGGCACGGAAACCCTGTCCGAGGCCGACCGCGCCCGGATCGGCCTGCCGGCCTTCGTGAAGCCCGCGCGCGGTGGCTCCTCGATCGGCATCACCAAGATCACCGACTGGGCCGATCTCCCCGCGGCCATCGCCGCCGCCCGTGCGCACGACCCCAAGGTGATCATCGAAGCGGGCATTGTGGGACGCGAAGTCGAGTGTGGCGTACTGGAATTCGCCGACGGTGAGGTGCGCGGCAGTGTCGTCTCCGAGATCCGGATGCCCGATGCCGACGCGGCAGCGCCCGAGTTCTACGACTTCGCCACCAAATACCTCGACGACGTGTGCGAATTCGATGTGCCCGCCAAGCTCGACGACGATGTCGCCGACGAGATCCGGGAGCTGTCGGTGCGCGCGTTCCGTGCGCTGGACTGCCAGGGGCTGGCGCGGGTCGACTTCTTCGTCACCGAGAACGGTCCGGTGATCAACGAGATCAACACGATGCCCGGCTTCACGCCGATCTCGCAGTACCCGCGGATGTGGGAGGCCACCGGCATCGATTACCCGACGCTGGTGTCGACGCTGATCGAGACGGCCCTCGCGCGCGGAACCGGGCTGCGGTAATTCTGTTCGGCCGCAGGGCTTTCGGCGGATTCGTGCACGAAAGTCCTACGGCGACAGACGATTAGCTCAGAGATCGCCCGGAGTCGGTTCGCGGGCAGGCAGATTCGCGTTGATGATGTCGGACACGGTCTGCACCGCGCTGGTGCCGGAGCCGTCGGGGACGGTCAGGGCGATATAGGTCTCGCGGTCGACGGCGAACCAGGTGCCCGTCTTGCCGACCTCGTCGCGGACCTGGAACCACTTCACGCCGTCGATCACCGTCAGCGGGGACGCGCGGTTGAATTCGAGGGGGCGGTCCAGGCCGCAGCGCAGCGTGATCGGGTCGCCGCCGTCGGGGAGCTGCCAGGCCCGGGTGGCCGGCGGGGCGGGTTCGACGAGGGTCGACTTGGTGTAGTCGCCGAGCTCGGCGGGCAGGGCGGGGAGCAGTGTTTGACAGGCGGGACCGTCGGCGGCGGGGGCCGGCACCGGACCGAGGGCGAGAGGCTCGCGTTCGACGGGGGCGCGCAGGGCGATGAAAGCGGCGACCAAGACGGCGACGATCAAGACGACGGGCAGGGCGACCGCCGTGGCGATGAGCGCGGGGGAGTGGTGGGACTCGAGGTCGGCCTCGTCGGAGTCCGGGTCGTCGGAATCCGAATCGTCGGCGTCCCCGTCTGTGTCGAGACCCGTCTCGGCGGCGGGATCCGCGTCGGCGCCTTCGCCCGATGTCGGCTTGTCGTCCGACGTCGGCTCGTCGCCGGACGACTTCGCGTCGGCAGCGGCGGTGTCGTCGGGGGTGCTCGCCTCGTCGCGATCCTCCGGTGTCGAGTCCGCCATAGCTGTGTGGTCCTTCCGTTCGCGGGTTCGCCTGCACCGTCGGTGGTGCCCGATCGCCTCCGAAAGGGTACCGTCGGGGCGATTTCGTCGGTCAGCAGCACAGCGGGAAGGGGTCGGTCATCAGCGAGGACAGCCGTCCGCAGACGGTGCGTGAGCTGGGCGAATTCGCCTTGATCGACCGGATCAACGCCGGCCGGGAGCAGGCCGCGCACGTGCTACTCGGCCCCGGTGACGACGCCGCGCTGGTGGCGGCGCCCGATGGGCGGTTCGTGGTGAGCACCGACATGCTCGTCGAAGGCAGGCACTTCCGCCTCGACTGGTCCTCGCCCGTCGACATCGGCCGCAAGGCCATCGCCCAGAACGCCGCCGATGTGGTGGCGATGGGCGCGCGGCCGACGGCGTTCGTGGTCGCGCTCGGCTGCCCGGCCGACACCCCCGTGTCGGTGGTCGAAGGGATCGCCGACGGGATGTGGATCGAGGCGAGCCGCGCCGGGGGTTCCATCGCGGGCGGCGATCTGGTGCGCAGCGAACAGCTGGTCGTCTCGGTGACCGCGTTCGGCGACCTCGGTGGACAGCCCGCGATCACCCGTTCGGGCGCGGTGGTCGGTGACATCGTCGCGGTGGCAGGCGAACTCGGCTGGTCCGGCGCAGGCCTGGCCGTATTGACCGGCGACGCGGACCTCGCTGATCCCGAGTTCACCTATGCCCTTGCGACACACCGGGTTCCGCAGCCGCCTTACGCGGCGGTGATCGACGCGTTCGGCGCCCACACCCCGACCGCCCTCACCGATGTCTCCGACGGACTGCTCGCCGACCTCGGGCATCTCGCCGCCGCCTCGAACGTCGCGATCGACGTGCACAGCGCGGCACTGACCGACCCCGAACTGGCGGCACTGGCGAAATTGCTCGATGCCGATGCCGCGCAATGGATTCTGGCCGGCGGCGAAGACCACGCCTTCGCCGGAACCTGGCCGGCCGAGGTGGCGCTCCCCACGGGCTGGCGGCCGATCGGCGTAGTAACCGCAGGCAGTGGCGTCACGGTCGACGGCGTGGCACCCACCGGCGGCATCGGCTGGGAATCGTTCCGTGGGGCGGACGCCACGCCCACCGACGACGAACGATAGGTTGTGCGGTCATGGGTGCCAAACCACTGTCGGAGATCATCGATCCGGGCTGGGCCCGGGCACTGGAGCCGGTCACCGACCGCATCAGCGAAATGGGCGAGTTCCTCCGAGAAGAGAACGCGGCGGGCCGCGGCTATCTTCCCGAAGGGGAGAACGTGCTGCGCGCGTTCCAGCGCCCGTTCGACGCGGTGCGCGTGCTGATCGTCGGCCAGGACCCGTACCCGACACCGGGCCACGCGATGGGGCTGAGTTTCTCTGTCACACCACAGGTTTCGCCGGTTCCGCGCAGCCTGTCCAACATCTTCGCCGAATACAGCAAGGACCTCGGCTTCGATACGCCGACCTGTGGTGACCTGAGCCCCTGGTCGGATCAGGGTGTGCTGCTGCTGAACCGGGTACTCACCGTCACCCCCGGCGCGCCCGCCTCGCACCGGGGCAAAGGCTGGGAAGCGGTCACCGAGCAGGCGATCCGGGCGCTGGTCGCCCGTGACGAGCCGCTCGTGGCCGTACTGTGGGGCAACGACGCCCGCTCACTGAAGCCCACGCTGGTCGACGCCGAGGTGCCCTACGTCGAATCGGCGCACCCCTCACCGCTTTCCGCCTCGCGCGGGTTCTTCGGTTCACGACCGTTCTCGCGGGTCAACGAACTGCTCGACGAACTCGGCGCCGACCCCGTCGACTGGCGGCTGCCCTGACCCGGGGCGTCGCCCGCACCAGAAGAGAATGATGAAGGAGCACAACCCGATGCACATCTCCACCGTTCGCGCTGCCCTCGCGACCGCCGCCGTCGCCGCCGCCATCACCGCGGGCGCGGGCTCGGCCACCGCCGCAGGCCTGCAGCTCGAGCCCTACAACGAGCAGGCCGCCCCGGTGGCCACCACCCAGGTCGGCGAGGAATGGACCTCCACCGGCACCTCGACCATCTCCTCGGGCGTGAACGCGAAGGTGACCTGCCTCCTGCAGAACACTTTCAGCGCCCTCGGCGCTGCATGTTAGAGCGGCTGGCGCCGCTGGGTTTTCGGCCCTGAGGGCCTCGCATCCGAAGGGCGATACTGCGCCTTCGGCGTTCCGTCTCGCCCTTCGGATGCGAGGCGGCCGAAAACCCGTGGTGGCTGACACCCGGCGTGGCGTTTGTCGCGCCGGGTGGGTCAGCTCAGTCTCGGGAGTTGGTGACTTCTACGTCGGAGTTGGTGGCTTCTAGGTGAGGCCGACGTAGTTCGGCTTGCGCTTGCCTACGAAGGCGTCGACGCCTTCGCGGCCGGTGTCGCTGTTCGCGGCGGCCGAGATGCTGTCGCGTTCGGCGTCCAGCTGCTGGTCCAGAATCGCTGTAGGCGACTGGGCCAGCAGCTTTTTCATGGCCGAGTAGGTGGCGCGGGGACCGTTGACGAAGGTCTGCGCCACACGGAGGGCTTCGGCGCGGATGTCGTCGTCGGCGACCGTGCGGCTCAGAATGCCCAGGCGGACGGCTTCGTCGGCGTCGAGGACAGCGTCGGTGAGCAGGATCTCGCTGGCGCGGCCGAGACCGACGATGCGGGGGAGCAGCCAGGACATGCCGCCGTCAGGGGACAGGCCGATGCCGGGGTAGGCGGGGCGCAGTTTCGTCGAGGGCCCACCGATCGCGATATCGGCGGCGCAGACCAGGCTCATGCCCGCACCCGCCGCCCAGCCCTGCACAGCGGCGACCACGGGGACCGGGGCGGCCGCGAGCGCGCGGACGAACTCGTGGAGTTCGTCGGCCAGCGTGTGCAGGTAGGCGCCGCGGTCATCGGCCGCGGCGAAGTTGCGGACATTGCCGCCCGCGCAGAAGTTCGCGCCCGCGCCGGTGAGCAGGATCGCGCCGACCGACGGGTCGAGGGCGCGCAGGGCCGCGGTGCCCGCGTTGATCAGATCGAAATCCATCGAGGTGCCCGCGGCGGAGGTGGCGATGGTCAGCTGGAGCACGCCGTCGATGATCTCGGCGGCGGCGACCGGTTCGGTGGTACTCATGGCGTCACATTAACCCGGCTCGCGTCGCCACAATTGTTCGGGCAGCAGGGTGAACGGGTCGGTGCGGCGGTCGCCGGTGTCGGTGAAGCCGTGCCTGCGGTAGAAGGCGTGGGCACGCGGATAGTCGGCGAAGACCCAGAGGGTGCACGGCGATCCGGGGGCGGCCGCGTCGATCAGGGCGTCGGCGATGCCGGTGCCGTGCCAGGCGCTGCGGACGTAGAGCGCTTCGAGTTCGGCCTCGGTGGACGGGCACCGGTCCGCAGGCCGACCGGGTACGGGCCGATCCCTCCCGGCCGCGAAACCGATCAGGCGGTCGCCGACCAGCGCGACCGGCAACCGGTGGGTGCCCGCGGCACGACGACGTTCCCAATTGATCGCGGAGCGCGCGAGGTCGAAGCCGTCGAGGATGTGGCCGGGGACGAGCGTGTCGTAGGCCTCGCGCCAGCTGGCGATGTGGCACGCGGCGAGTTCGGTGACCCGGTTCGCCGTGAGCGGCGCGATCCGCCAGTCAGACACGGCGAGCTCGTCCGGCGGCGCGGGCCCGTGGTACGACAACGCCCCGGATCACCCACGAGGGGTGCCGGGGCATTGTCGGCAGAATGTACGGGCTGAAAATCAGCCGCGGACGACCTTGCCCGCCTTCAGGCAGGAGGTGCACACGTTCATCCGGCGGGTGTTGCCAGGGGCAACCTGCGCACGCACGGTCTGGATGTTCGGGTTCCAGCGACGGTTGGTGCGCCGGTGCGAGTGCGAGACCGACTTCCCGAAACCGGGGCCCTTGGCGCAGACGTCGCAAACGGCAGCCATGTCGCGAGCTCCTTCATGTCATAAGCGGCCAGCGGCGCACGTATGCCCGCTGAACCGGAAACTGATGTCGTCAAATGCCTTGCCGACTGTCGTCGGCCAGCGCAGACCCACGTGGGCCGCACAAAGCAACCCTGCAAGACTAGCGGGCCGGGCCTCGAAGTTCCAAACCGGGTATCCCGGTCGACCTGCCGAGCACAGCCCGGCTGAGGGCCCGTCCGAGGTCAGCGTACCCCGGTCGGTAGCTGGCGCTAACCTGGCGTGCGTGCTCGGCGCGCGGGTACGCAGAACGGGGAGCGAGGTGGCGGTGGCGCACGTGCGGGAGTCTCTCGACGGCCCCGATCTGCTGGTCTGGGCCCGCGGTTGCCGCACCGACCTGGAGCTACGCCGCGCGGAGATCGACGCGCTCAACGTGTTCCCCATCGCCGACGCCGACACCGGGACCAATCTCCTCGCCACGATGCGAGCCGCCGTCGCGACGGCGGAGCGGGCCGTGCTCGACGTGGAGGACGTCACGTCCCACCTCGTCGCCCAGGCCCTGGCTCGCGGTGCGACGACGGGTGCGCGCGGAAACTCGGGCATCATCCTGTCGCAGGTCCTACGCGGGATCGCGGAGGCCGTTGTCGCTGGTCCCTTGACCGGTGCGCGGCTGCAGGAGGCATTGCGACGCTCGGCCGTGCTGGTCCGCACGGGACTGAGTGCCCCGGTCGAGGGCACGATCCTGACGGTTCTCGACCGCGCTGCCGCCGCTGCCGCCGAGGTCACCGAACCCTGCCTGGACGAGGTGGCCAGGTCCGCCGCCGAGGGTGCCGCGCGTGCGCTGAGCCGGACTCCCACCCAGTTGGGCGTGCTGCGCGCGGCGGGAGTCGTCGACGCGGGGGCGCGCGGACTGCTGGTGTTGCTCGACTGCCTCGTGACCGAAGTCTGCGGCGAGGCACCCGCCCGAGTCAGGTACACCCGGGGCGAACGGGCGGACCAGGGGCCGCATCGGCGCCCGGACGACGGCGACGAGCAGGGAGCGACGCTCCCCGGCCGGTCCGGTGACATCGATCACGGACGGGCGCGCGAGGGCGATGGAGAGGCCGTCTCCGACGGCCGGGAGCGCCGGATATACGACACCCGCGACGACCACGATCACCGTGATCAGGACGCGGATCCACACTTCGAGGTCATGTACGTGATCTCCGGCACCGACGAGACCGCCGCGGGTGGGCTGCGCGATCGGCTCGCCGTTCTCGGTGATTCGGTGGTGGTGGTCGGCGACGGTGACAGCACCTGGTCCGCCCATGTGCACTGCCGCGACGCGGGGGCGGCGATCGAGGCCGGGCTCGCGGTGGGCACGGTGACGAGCATTCGGATCGAGAGTTTCGCGGTGACCGCGCCCCACAGCGGCCACCACGAGCACGGCACCCACTGGCTCGCCACGCAGCACGCGCGGGGCAGCAACAGCGCCCGCGACGCCTCCGTGCTGTGTGAGGCGGTTGCGAGTGGTACCGGCGATCGACTGTCCCGTCCCGTGGGCCGAGACGTCGTAGCCGCCACCGGAGACGGCCGCGTCGTCGGCGACCCCGCCGCCGACGATGTCCTCGCTGACCGTGGCGTCCTGGCGGTGGTCGCAGGCGCTGCCGCCACGCGCCTGTTCGAAGATGCCGGCGCGGTGGTGTTACGCGGGGATCGGCAGGTCGATACGAGCACTCTGCTGACCGCGATTCGGCGGATGCCGCATCGTGAGGTGCTCGTGCTGCCCAACGGCGCCCTGCCCGCGCAGGAACTCGTCGCGGTCGGTGTGGCCGCGCGTGACGGGTCGCGTGATGTGTTGTTGCTGCCGAGCGCGTCGATGGTGCAGGGCCTCGCGGCGCTGGCGGTGCACGATCGCGGACGGATCGCGGTGGACGACGCGTTCGCGATGTCGGAGGCGGCCGCGACCACGCGGTGGGGTGCCTTGCGGGCGGCACGGGTGCGGGCCCTGACGATGGTCGGAATGTGTTCTCCCGGCGACGGACTCGGTCTGGTCGGCCAGGATGTGGTGGTGATCGACCCCGATGTGGTCGGCGCGGGGCGCATCCTGCTCGACCGGATGCTCGGTCTCGGTGGGGAATTGGTGACATTGCTGATGGGCGCCGATGCGGGGCCCGAGCTGGCGCAGGTGCTCGCCGATCATGTGACGGCCGGTTTCCCCGGCGTCGAAGTAGTCGTGTATTCCGGTGGACAGCAAGCGGATCTGGTGCAGATAGGGGTCGAGTAGATGGCGACGTTGAGTGACCGGCTCGACCATGTGCTGGGCGTCAAGGCGGCCGACCGGTTGACCGAGGCGTTCGACATGACCACCGTCGAGGATCTGTTGCGCCACTATCCGGCGCGCTACGCCACGCAGGGTCAGCCCCTCACCGAGGAGGAGCCGGAGGAGGGTGCGCACATCACCGTCATCGGCCGCATCACCAAAACCGAACTTCGCCCGATGAAGAACCGGCGCGGCTCCCTGTTGAAGGTGCAGCTCGACACCGGCGCCCAGCGTCCGCTGGAAGCCACCTTCTTCAACGGTGACAAGGTGCGCTATCTGGTGAAAGAGGGTGTGCGAGCGATGATGTCGGGCACCGTGCACTGGTGGCGCCCCGACCGCTGGAACCTCTCGCACCCCGATTACCTGATCCTGCCCGACAAGGCCGAAGCCGGCGTGGAGGAACTCACCTCCGTACGCGGCAGCGGCGCGCTGCGCGGGCTGGCGCAGAGCGCGAAAGGTGCGGGCGGAGTGGACGCCTCGTTCTTCGAGCGCGAATTCGTGCCCGTGTATCCGGCGACCGCGAAGGTCCAGAGCTGGGACCTGCTCGCCTGCATCCGCCAGGTTCTCGACCAGCTCGACCCCATCGAGGACCCGCTGCCCGCCGACCTGCGCGAGGAACGTCAACTGCTCTCGCTCTCGGAAGCGTTGCGCCTGATCCACCTCCCCGAGCACAAACTGGATATCGAGAAGGCCAGGGACAGACTTCGTTTCGACGAGGCGCTCGCCTTGCAGCTCGTGCTGGCCGAACGCCGCCACGAAGTGGAGGGCCGCACCGCCCCCGCCTGCCCGCCCTCGGCCGACGGTATCGCCGCGACCTTCGGCGAGCGCTTGCCGTTCGAGCTCACCGAAGGCCAGCAGCAGGTGCTCGCGGAGATCTCCGAAGACCTCTCCCGCACCCGCCCGATGCACCGCCTGCTCCAGGGTGAGGTGGGCTCGGGCAAAACGATCGTGGCGCTGAACGCCATGCTCCAAGTGGTGGACTCAGGGCGCCAATGCGCCCTGCTCGCACCGACCGAAGTCCTTGCCGCCCAGCATTATCGGTCACTGCGGGCCATGCTCGGCGACCTCGGCAATGCGGGCGAACTCGGTGCCGCGGAGAGCTCGACGAAGGTCGTGCTGCTCACCGGATCGATGTCGACGGCCGCGAAGAAGGCGGCATTGCTGGACGCGATGACCGGCGAGGCGGGCATCGTCATCGGCACCCACGCGTTGATCCAGGATGCCGTCGAGTTCTACGACCTCGGCCTCGTGGTGGTCGACGAACAACACCGCTTCGGTGTCGAACAGCGTGACGCGTTGCGCGCCAAGGCGAAAGACGGCATCAGCCCGCACCTGCTGGTGATGACCGCGACCCCGATCCCGCGCACCATCGCGATGACCACACTCGGCGACCTCGAAACCTCCACGCTCACCCAGCTGCCCAAGGGCCGTTCACCGATCGTGTCGAAAGTTGTTCCGCGCAAACTGCACCCGGGCTGGGTGGATCGCGCGTGGGAGCGCATCGTCGAAGAGGTCGGCCAGGGCAGGCAGGCGTATGTCGTGTGCTCGCGCATCGGCGAGGATCCCGACGCGCCACCGGCCAAGGGGAAGAAGGCGGAGAAGGAAGGGCCGACCACCGCGGCCGCGGTCGAGATGTACGAGACGCTGAGCGCCGGTCCACTCGCCGGTGTGCATGTCGGCCTGCTGCACGGCAGGCTGCCGTCCGATGAAAAAGACCACGTGATGCGCCAATTCAACGACGGCGCCATCGATGTGCTGGTCTGCACCACGGTCGTCGAGGTCGGTGTCGACGTGCCGAACGCGACCGTCATGGTGATCGTCGACGCCGACCGGTTCGGGGTGAGTCAGCTGCACCAGCTGCGCGGTCGCATCGGCCGAGGCAAGCATCCGGGCCTGTGCCTGCTGGTCACCGATGCCGCGCCGGGCGGGACGGCGATGGCGCGGCTCGAGGCGGTGGCGGCGACCACCGACGGCTTCGAACTCTCGGTGCTCGACCTGCGGCAGCGTCGCGAAGGTGACGTCCTCGGCTCGGCGCAGTCCGGTACCGCCCGGTCGCTGCGTCTGCTCTCGCTGCTCGACGATCTCGAGGTGATCACCGCCGCACAGGAACTCGCCCGCCAGGTCGTCGCCGAGGACCCGGGTCTGGTGAACCACCCGGGCCTGGCGGGCATGATGCACGCCGCCGTCGACGGCGAACGCATCGAATACCTCGCCAAGTCCTGAAACCCGCGCGGTGTCAGCGCGGTAGGCGCGGGTACGGCAGGTCGGTGGAGGTGTGTTCGGTCACGGCCAGTGGCCGCCCGATCTGCGGGAACGCGCGCTGCGGGCACGACGGACGCTCGCACACCTTGCACCCGGCTCCGATCGGCACCGCCACCTGCGGATCGTCCAACTGCAGCCCCTGGGAATACACCAGCCGGTCGGCGTATTCGATGTCGCAGCCGAGTCCGATGACGAAGTTCTTCGACGCCGCCCCGAATCCCTGCGCGGCGGGGGGAGTGGTGCGGGCGATCCACAGGTACCGGCGCCCGTCGGGCATCTCCGAGATCTGGGTGAGGATGCGACCGGGGTGCGCGAACGCCTCGTGGGTGACCCACAGGGGGCAACTACCGCCCACCCGGGAGAAGTGGAACGCGGTGGCGGACTGGCGTTTCGAGATATTGCCCGCCCGGTCGGTGCGTACCAGGAAGAACGGCACACCGCGCTGACCCTGCCGCTGCAGGGTGCTGAGCCGATGGCAGACCGTCTCGAAACCGACCTCGAACCGCAGCGCGAGCAGGTCGACGTCGTAGCGCAATTCCTCGGCCGATCGTAGGAACCGGCCGTAGGGCAGGATCAGCGCGCCGGCGAAGTAGTTGGCCAGCCCGACCCTGGCCAGCGTGCGGGATTCGCCGGTGAGCGCGCGGGATTCGGCGAGCACGTTGTCGATCTCGCGGCCGTAGAGCAGCAGGCCGAGAGTGGTCGCGATCTGGAAGGCGCGTTGCCCGGGGCGCAGTCGTCTGGCCAGCGTCAGGGTTCGGGTGTCGGGGTCGTAGTGGCGTTTCGGGATGGCCGGGTCGGCGCCGTCGCCGCGTACCAGCACCGTGACGCCGGCCCGTTCCTCGGCGATCCTGGCCAGCTGACGATCCAGCGAACCGATGCTCAGACCGGATTCCTCGAACAGCTGCTCGGCGGCGTGATCGAGGGTCGAGATGTGATTGCGGTGGTCGTAGAAGAAATCGCGTACGTCCTCGTACGGCATGGGGGTGCCCGGCGCGCCCGCCGGTGTGTCGACGCGCGAGGACAGCAGGTCGAGCTGGTCGGTCGCCGCGCGCAGCCGCCGGTGCATCGCGATGACGATGCGCGCCACCTCGGGCAGCCGGGTCGCCAGTTCCTCGACCTCGGTGATCGGGGCGGTGTCGCCGCCGCCCGCGGCTTCCACCAGTACCTCGTGCAGGTCCGAGACCAGCCGCGCGTCGGAGTCGGCGGCGAAGAACTGCACGTCCAGATCGAAGGTCGAGTTGAGTTTCAGCAGAACGGGAATGGTCAGCGGACGCTGATCACGCTCGAGCTGATTGAGATAGCTGGGTGAGAGGTCCAGCGACTTCGCGAGCGCTGCCTGGGTCATCCGCCGTTCTTCGCGCAGCCTTCGTAGCCTGGCCCCCGCGTACATCTTCCGCACGTCGCAGATCCTAACGCGACCTGTTCGCAATGTTTGCTCAAAGTGGCGAATGCCTCGGGAGAAGTCCAGTCCTGCAAGGGATTTTACCTGTGTCTACCCGTGCGTAACATGCGAAGCCCGCGCCGGTGGCAGGAAGAAGTTCGCTCGCGGTGACCGAATCATCGCCGCGAGACAGTGACGCGTTCCCTGTGTGGTTGCCGGAGAATTCACCATAGCGCTTCGGCATCATCGTTTCGGGGCCGATCGCCGATCTTCACAGCATCCGGCCACACTGATCGCGGAGGTGGCCGCGGCGGCGGGACCTGCGCCGAACCACTGCCCCGGACGGAAATTCCGTCCGGGGCAGTGATCTGTGGAGTCGGTGGACAGCTCAGTCGGCCGGAGCGGTCAGCGCAGTGCCGCGGCGGCCGTCACCAGATTGCGCAGCGACGCTTCGACCTCCACCGGTCCGCGGGTCTTCAGTCCGCAGTCCGGATTCACCCAGAGACGTTCGGCCGGAACGGCTTTCAGCGCGGCGGACAGGGAAGTCGTGATCTCCTCGACCGAGGGCACCCGCGGCGAGTGGATGTCGTAGACCCCCGGTCCGACGCCGAGCGCGAAACCGGCCGCGTTCAGATCGTCGAGGACCTCCATGTGCGAACGCGCCGCCTCGATCGACGTGACATCGGCGTCCAGGCCCGCGATCGCCGAGATGACCTCGCCGAACTCCGAGTAGCACAGGTGCGTGTGCACCTGGGTGGTGTCGGCGACGCCCGCGGTGGCGAGGCGGAACGAGTCCACCGACCACCGCAGGTAGGCAGGCTGTTCGGCAGCGCGCAGCGGCAGCAGCTCGCGCAGGGCGGGCTCGTCGACCTGGATGATCCGCGCGCCCTGGGCTTCCAGGTCGACGGTCTCGTCCCGGATGGCGAGCGCGACCTGGCGGGCCGAGTCGCCCAGCGGCTGGTCGTCGCGGACGAACGACCAGGCCAGGATCGTCACCGGGCCGGTGAGCATGCCCTTGACCGGCTTGGTGGTCAGCGACTGGGCGTACCCGATCCACGACAGCGTCATCGCCTCGGGCCGGGTGACATCGCCGAACAGGATCGGCGGACGCACGCAGCGGGTGCCGTAGGACTGCACCCAGCCCGCCTCGGTGACGGCGAAACCGTCGAGCAGTTCGGCGAAGTACTGCACCATGTCGTTGCGTTCGGGTTCGCCGTGCACCAGCACGTCGAGGCCGAGCTTCTCTTGCAGGGTGATCACGTCGGCGATCTCGGCCCGCATCCGCCGCACGTACTCGCACCTGTCGATCTCGCCTTTGCGCAGCGCGGCGCGGGCCAGCCGGATGGTCGAGGTCTGCGGGTAGGAGCCGATGGTGGTGGTCGGCAGCACCGGCAGGTCGAGGTGATCGCGCTGGAGGGCGCGGCGCTCGTCGGCGGGGGAGCGGGTCAGGTCGTGCTCGTCGAGCGCGGCCAACCGGCTGCGGACCTGGTCGTTGTGCAGACGCGGGTCGGTCCGGCGTGAGTCGGCGGCGGCGCGGGCCGCGGCCAGTTCGTCGGCGACGGCGTCGACGCCCGCGGTGAGGGCGGTGGCCAGCACGCGCACCTCGCCGACCTTCTCGGCGCCGAAGGCCAGCCACGAGCGCAGCCGCTCGTCCAGCCCGGTCTCGGGAGTCAGCGAATACGGCACGTGCAGCAGCGAGCACGAACTCGACACGGCCACCGCGCCGGCGCTACAGAACAGGGTGCCCAGGGTGCCGAGCGCCGCGTCGAGATCGGCGCGCCAGATATTGCGGCCGTCGACCACGCCCGCCACCACCAGCTTGCGGGACAGGGCGGGCAACGCCGCGACGTCGGCGCCCGCGGTGAAATCGAGGGCGACACCCTCGATTTCGGTGTCGGCCAGCACCGCCAGGGCGGCATCGGGGTGCCCGAAGTAGGTCGCGACCAGGATCGCGGGCCGGTTCCGCGCGGCCGACAACGCGCTGTAGGTCTGGCCGACCAGGGCGAGCTCCGCCTCGGTCAGGTCGGTGACCAGCACCGGCTCATCGATCTGTACCCACCGCGCGCCCGCATCCGCCAGCTGGGCCAGCAGCTCGAGGTACAGCGGCACCAGCTCGGGCAGCCGCTCCAGCGCGGCGTTGTCGGCAGCCTTGGCCAGCTTCAAGAAGGTGATCGGACCGATCACCACCGGCCGCGCGGGGACCCCGAGCTCGATCGCCTCGTCGAGTTCGGTCAGCAGCTTGCCCGGCTGCAGGGAAAAGGTGGTGGCCGCGTCGATTTCGGGCACCAGGTAGTGGTAGTTGGTGTCGAACCACTTGGTCATCTCCAGCGGAGCGACCGTGTCGGTGCCACGCGCGGCCGCGAAATAGCGGTCGAGCGGATCGGCGATTCCGGCGACCCGCGGCGGCAGCGCGCCCAGCAGTTCCGCGGTGTCGAGCATCTGGTCGTAGTAGGAGAAGGTGCCCACCGGCACCGAATCCAGTCCGGCCGCGGCGAGTTCGGTGAGCTGGGCGCGACGGAGCTGACGGCCGACCGCGTGCAGGTGCGCGGCGTCGGCGCGGCCCGCCCAGTAGGACTCGGTGGCGCGCTTGAGTTCCCGGTTCGGGCCCACTCGCGGTAGGCCGAGAACCGTTGCGGTGAACGGAGTATGCGAAACAGTCACGGAGATTCTCCAGTGTGGTGCAGGGAGAGCCGTCGCCTTTTCGCGGGCACACGCCACACAGCCGACAGAGTCGCGAAAGCTGCGACAGGTCGGCATCGGTGGTCCGCGCGCCCGATCCACGAGGCGGTGGCCGCCGGATACGGCGTATCCGGCACAGTCGGCAGGTCTTCGGACTCGCGGGCACCGGTCGTGTGATCGACCGACCTACTGGCCGTCGCTTCCCAGGCGTGCAGCCCAGTGCTGATGACGGCGGTCGTTCCTGCTCACCGCTGCGGGACAGTCCCGGATTCTCACCGGGTTCCCTCTCACCCGGTGCGGAACATGATCCGCACCCGGGTTTCGACGCCTACCCGGGAGGTCGGGGCTCCGACTCTTCCACCGCGCACGCGAACCAGCTGCCTGCCCAGCATAGGCCCTCAGCAGGGCCATGGGACACCGCACCATCCCGAACACCCCCGTGACCTGCGGTTGCGCCCACGTTGTCCGCGCGCACCACGCACCGCTGCGCACGGTGAGATGTGACGGCCCGATGAACGCAACTTCGCAGGTAGGCAGGTGTGCGGTGTGAAGATTGCTGCGAAGCCACCTTGCGTGTCCGGCCCCGGCTCGTGGCCGGGTACCGTAGGCCAATGTTCTCGAAAGTCTTGGTCGCAAATCGTGGTGAGATCGCTATCCGTGCCTTCCGCGCGGCCTACGAACTCGGCATCGGAACGGTCGCGGTGTTCCCGTACGAGGATCGCAACTCCGTGCATCGCCTGAAGGCGGCCGAGTCCTACCAGATCGGCGAAGAGGGACATCCCGTTCGCGCGTACCTGTCGATCGAGGCGATCATCGAGGCCGCCAAGAGCGCCGGCGCCGACGCGATCTACCCCGGCTACGGCTTCCTGTCGGAGAACCCCGACCTCGCCGCGGCCTGTGCCGCCGAGGGCATCACCTTCATCGGCCCCACCGCCGAGATCCTGGAGATGGCGGGCAACAAGGCCACGGCCATCGCGGCGGCGAAAGCGGCCGGGCTGCCGACACTGAAGTCCAGCGAGCCCTCGGCCGATATCGACGAATTGCTCACCGCCTCGGCCGAACTCGAATACCCGATCTTCGTCAAGGCCGTCGCCGGTGGTGGTGGCCGTGGCATGCGCCGGGTCGCCGCGCCCGAGCAGTTGCGCGAGTCGATCGAAGCCGCGTCGCGCGAAGCGGAGTCGGCGTTCGGCGATCCGACGGTGTTCCTCGAGCAGGCGGTGGTGAACCCGCGCCATATCGAGGTGCAGATCCTGGCCGACCAGCACGGCAACGTCATGCACCTGTTCGAGCGGGACTGCTCGCTGCAGCGTCGCCACCAGAAGGTGATCGAGCTCGCGCCCGCCCCGAACCTGTCACCCGAACTGCGCGAGCGCATCTGCGCCGACGCGGTGGCCTTCGCCCGCCAGATCGGCTACATCAACGCGGGCACCGTGGAGTTCCTCCTGGATGAGCGCGGCAACCACGTGTTCATCGAGATGAACCCGCGCATCCAGGTGGAGCACACGGTCACCGAGGAGATCACCGACGTCGACCTGGTGCAGTCGCAGCTGCGCATCGCGGCGGGCGAATCCCTCGCCGACCTGGGCCTGAGCCAGGAAACGGTGCAGATTCGCGGCGCCGCCCTGCAGTGCCGCATCACGACGGAGGACCCGGCCAACGGTTTCCGCCCCGACACCGGCCGCATCACCGCCTACCGCACCCCCGGTGGCGCGGGCATCCGCCTCGACGGCGGCGCGAACCTCGGCGCCGAGATCGGCGCCTACTTCGACTCGATGCTGGTGAAGCTCACCTGCCGTGGTCGTGACCTGCCCGCCGCTGCCGCTCGCGCCCAACGCGCGCTGGCCGAATTCCGTATCCGTGGCGTGACGACCAACATCCCGTTCCTGCTGTCGGTGCTCGATGACCCCGATTTCCAGGCCGGGCGGGTGACCACGTCGTTCATCGACGAGCGTCCAGAACTGCTCACCTCACGGGGGTCGGCCGACCGCGGCACCAAGATCCTCACCTATCTGGCCGACGTCACCGTCAACAAGCCCAACGGCGACCGCCCGACCACGGTGTACCCCTACGACAAGCTGCCCGCTGTCGACCTCACGCTGCCGCCGCCGGACGGTTCGCGCCAGCGTCTGCTCGCCCTCGGACCGGAGGGTTTCGCGAAGGCCCTGCGCGAGCAGAAGGCGCTCGGCGTCACCGACACGACCTTCCGTGACGCACACCAGTCGCTGCTGGCCACCCGTGTCCGCACCAACGGTCTGCTCGGTGTGGCGGGTCATGTCGCGCGGCTGACCCCCGAACTGCTCTCGATCGAAGCCTGGGGCGGCGCGACTTACGATGTGGCACTGCGGTTCCTGCACGAGGACCCGTGGGAGCGCCTGGCCGCGCTGCGCGAAGCCGTGCCGAACATCTGCTTGCAGATGCTGCTGCGCGGTCGCAACACCGTCGGCTACACGCCCTACCCCGAACAGGTCACGCGCGCTTTCGTGTCCGAGGCCGCCACCACCGGCATCGACATCTTCCGCATCTTCGACGCGCTCAACAACGTCGACCAGATGCGCCCCGCGATCGACGCGGTCCGCGAAACCGGTACCGCGATAGCCGAAGTCGCGCTCAGCTACACCGGTGACCTGCTCGACCCGAACGAGTCGCTCTACACCCTCGACTACTACCTGAAGCTGGCCGAACAGATCGTCGACGCGGGCGCGCACGTCCTCGCGATCAAGGACATGGCCGGTCTGCTGCGCGCCCCCGCCGCCGCGAAACTCGTGACCGCACTGCGCAGTAACTTCGATCTGCCGGTGCACGTGCACACCCACGACACCCCCGGTGGTCAGCTCGCGACCTACCTGGCGGCCTGGCAGGCCGGGGCAGACGCGGTCGACGGCGCGTCCGCGGCCATGGCGGGCACCACCTCACAGCCGGCGTTGTCGGCGATCGTGGCCGCCACCGCGCACACCGATCGCGACACCGGCCTGAACCTGCAGAACGTGTGCGATCTCGAGCCGTACTGGGAAGCGTTGCGCAAGGTCTACGCGCCGTTCGAGTCGGGTCTGCCCGCGCCGACCGGTCGTGTGTACACCCACGAGATCCCGGGTGGTCAGCTGTCGAACCTGCGTCAGCAGGCGATCGCGCTCGGCCTCGGCGACCGGTTCGAAGCGGTCGAGGCCAAGTACGCGGCCGCCGACCGGCTGCTGGGTCGCCTGATCAAGGTGACTCCGTCGTCGAAGGTCGTCGGTGACCTCGCGCTCGCGCTGGTCGGCACCGGTGTCGACATCGAGGACTTCGCCGCCGATCCGGGCCGCTACGACATCCCCGATTCGGTGATCGGTTTCCTGCGCGGCGAGCTCGGCACCCCGGCCGGCGGCTGGCCGGAGCCGTTCCGCAGCAAGGCCCTGGCCGGGCGCAACGAGCCCAAGCCCGAGACCCCGCTGAGCCCGGCGGATCAGAAGGCCCTCGACGGCTCGTCCGCCGAGCGTCGCGCCACGCTGAACCGGCTGCTGTTCCCTGGCCCGACCGCCGAGTTCGACGCCCACCGCGAGAAGTACGGCGACACCACCGGGCTGTCGGAGAACCAGTTCTTCTACGGCCTGCGCCGCGGCGAAGAACACCGTGTGCAGCTGGAGAAGGGCGTCACCCTGCTCATCGGCCTCGAGGCGATCTCCGAGCCGGACGAGAAGGGCATGCGGACGGTGATGTGCATCATGAACGGGCAGTTGCGCCCGGTCGCGGTGCGTGACCGGTCCGTCGCCTCCGAGGTGCCCGCGGCGGAGAAGGCCGACAAGAACAACGCAGGCCACATCGCGGCACCGTTCGCCGGTGTGGTCACCCTGGCGGTGTCCGAGGGCGACGAGATCCACGCCGGAGACACGGTCGGCACCATCGAGGCGATGAAGATGGAAGCGGCCATCACCGCGCCGCGCGGTGGCGTGGTGGGCCGGATCGCGACCACCAAGGTGGCCCAGGTCGAGGGCGGCGACCTGCTGGTGGAACTGGTCGCACGCGAGTCGGAATGACACGCATCGTCGCGGGTGTGGCGGGCGGGCGGCGCTTGAAAGTGCCGCCCGCCGGTACCCGGCCCACCTCCGATCGGGTGCGTGAAGCGCTGTTCAGCGCGATCGACGCCCGCCTCGATCTGGACGGGACGCTGGTCCTCGACCTGTACGCGGGCTCGGGGGCGCTGGGATTGGAAGCGCTGTCGCGCGGGGCGCAGCGGGCGCTGCTCGTCGAGTCCGATCGCAAGGCGGGCGATGTGGTGCGCGCCAATATCGCCGAGCTCGGTCTGCCCGGTGCCGAACTGCGGCTCGGCAGCGTGTCCTCGGTCCTGAAGCAGACCGCGCCGAGGGCCTACGACGTGGTGTTCTCGGATCCGCCCTACGACGTGAGCACCGAGGACGTGATCGCCGACCTCGCCGCGCTGGCGAACAACGGCTGGCTCGCGCCGGAAGCGCTGGTGGTGGTGGAACGGTCGAGCCGGTCACCCGAGATCACCTGGCCCGCAGGCTATGTGGCGTTGAAGACACGCAAATACGGGGAGACCAGAGTCGAGCTCGCCGAGTTCGGTGCTAGCGTCTGAGGTATGGCTGCAGCACTGTGCCCCGGCTCCTTCGACCCGGTCACCAACGGTCACCTCGACGTGTTCGCTCGCGCGGCCGCGCAGTTCGACGAGGTGATCGTCACCGTCAATGTGAACCCCAAGAAGCAGGGCATGTTCACCGTCGAGGAGCGCATGGAACTGCTGCGCGAATCGGTCGCGCACCTGCCGAACGTGCGCGTCGCCTCCTGGCAGGGCCTCACGGTGGACTTCGCCAAGCAGGAGGGCATCAGCGCGATCGTCAAGGGCCTGCGCGACGCGGGCGACTTCGGCTACGAGCTCCAGATGGCCCAGATGAACCACAAACTGGCCGGCGTGGACACCTTCTTCATCGCCACCAACCCGTCCCTGAGCTTCCTGTCCAGCTCGCTGGTCAAGGAAGTAGCGGCCTACGGCGGCGACGTGAGCGACATGCTCCCGCCCGCTGTCCACAAGCGGCTGCTGGACCGCCTGGCCGAGCGTAAGGGCTAGGAAGTCGCGGGTAGGCGGAACAAACCGCGCAACGCGAGGAACCGCATGCCGCCGACCGCGGCGGTGATGGCCAGGACTGTCAGTGCCTGCGTGATGTCACCCAGGCCGGGTGCCCAGAAATCCAGTCCGGCCAGACACGCGGTCGTGATCGCAAGTCCGATCAACGCGATCCCGCCGCCTTCCCACTGTGCGGTGAACCAGGTGACCCGGTCGGTGGCGTGGAACGTGAGCTGACGGTGGAATTCGTTGGCGATGATCGTGCTGACCACCGATCCGGCCACATTGGCGATCAGCGGGCCGATGCCGTGCATCGCGAAGAACAGCAGCACATAGGCGATATTGCTCGACCCGCCGACGAGAGCGAAGCGGAAGAGCTGAGGGAGCGCGCGGTCGCCGCGCAGGTACGTGAGCGCGCCCTCGAACTGCGGGCGCAGCGCGGGTGCGACTTCACTCGGTGTCACCACGGGGAACGGACCGGTCCAGGGAGTGAACATGCCCGCGACGTGCGACACCGGACTCCTAGGAGTTTCCAGGAGGGTCATGTTCGACTCCGATCCCAAATGAACAGACGTCGAGGAGTACAACAGCGAAAAGGTTGCGGTGCTTCCCGGCGGACGGCGTTGTCGTGCTCACTGATGGTAACCGAAGTGGAGGGCTGCACTCCACTTGATATCTGTGCGATCTTGGACACTGTCGCGACACACCGTGCCGACATTCGGCACAGCCGCCCGGGACAGGCACACTGGGCGTCGGCGGTAGTGGTTTCGCCGTGAGTCCGCAGGAGGGTAGTGAGCATGTATCGCGTATTCGAAGCACTCGACGAACTGGTCGCCATCGTCGAAGAGGCGCGCGGCATCCCGCCGACCCGCAGTTGCATCGTGCCGCGCGGCGATGTCCTCGAGCTGCTCGACGACGTCCGCGACGCGCTACCCGGTGAACTCGACGACGCCCAGGACGTCCTCGATCACCGCGACAAGATCGTCGGCGACGCCCGCAGCGGTGCCGAGACGACGGTCACCACGGCCAACGAGCAGGCGCGCACCACGATCGACAAGGCTCGTGCCGAGGCCGATCGCATCCTCGCCGACGCCAAGGACCACGCCGACCGGATGGTCGCCGAGGCCACCGCCCACGCCGACCGCCTGGTGACGTCCGCCCAGGCCGAGGCCGATCAGGTCGTCGCCGACGGCAATGCCGAGTACGACGAGCTCACCGGTCGCGCCCAGATCGACGCCGACCGGGCCATCGAAGCGGGCAAGGCCTCCTACGAGCGTTCGGTCGCCGACGGCAAGGCCGAGCAGGCCCGCCTCGTCGCGCAGACCGAGGTCGTTCGGGTCGCGCACGCCGAATCCGCCCGTCTGATCGACGAGGCGCAAGCCGAGTCCGACCGGGTGCGCACCGAATGCGACGACTACGTCGACGAGCAGATGGCCGATTTCGGCAACAGGCTCGCGTCCATGGAAGAGACGCTCAACACCACCCGGCGTTCGATCACCCGCGGCCGCCAGCAGATGCGCGGCGCACCGGCCGCCGAATACCCGGAATACGCTGCCGAGCACCGGCGCTGACCTGTCCCGGCGCCCAGCGCGCGTTTTGAGTTCCGGCGGGGTCCTGCCGTACTGTGGAGTGGTTGCCCATTATCCCCTCGACGGTAAGTGAGTCCGTGATGTCCGCCGGTTCCGGTTCGTCCGCGCGTCCACGCAAGACCAGTGGTCCTGTGTCGGAGGCGGGCTTTGTGCTGGATGTCCGCAATCTCGGCCGTCGGCCGGGAACCATGCGGGAGTTGCGTCGCACGGTCACCGACCACGAGCGGCTGGGTCTCGACCTGATCGCCATTCCGGCCGATGCCGAGGTGGAACTCGATCTGCAACTGCAGGCGGTCTCGGAGGGTGTGCTGGTCACCGGCACAGCGTCCGGGCCGACGGTCGGGGAGTGCTCGCGCTGCCTCGAACCGTTCGACGACCAGGTGGAGATTCGTCTGACGGAGTTGTTCGCGTATCCGGACAGCACCACCGAGCAGACGACCGAGGATGCCGAGGTCTACCGCATGGAAGACGACCTCGTCGACCTCGAGCCGGTGATCCTCGACGCCATCGGGCTGGAGCTTCCGCTGCAGCCGCTGTGCTCGCCGGACTGCGCGGGCCTGTGCCCCGAGTGCGGTGTGCGGATGGCGATTGCGGGTCCTGATCATGGGCATGAGATACTGGACCCTCGCTGGGCGAAGTTGGCGAATTTTGCCACTGACGAGCCCGGTACCGGCGACCCCGCCTGAGGGTTCCACCACCAAGACCAAACCGCTGCCGCGGCATCTGATGCCGGTGTAGTCAGCGAAAACCAAGAGGAGAAGTAGCCGTGGCTGTTCCCAAGCGTCGGATGTCGCGTTCCAACACCCGGTCGCGGCGCAGCCAGTGGAAGGCCACCGCGCCGACCCTGGTCACCTGCCCGAACCGCGCGTGTGGTGAGAAGACCCTCCCGCACATCGCGTGCCCGTCCTGCGGCACCTACAAGGGCCGCCAGGTCACCTCTGCAGTCTGATCGTTGTAGATCATTCCTAGCAACGTGACAGCCAGTAAAGACAATGTAGGCGCGGCGGATCACGCCAGCCTGCTCACCGCCCTCGGTGTCGACGTACGACCGGAGCTTCTGCGCCTAGCGCTGACGCACCGGTCGTACGCGTACGAGAACGGCGGTTTGCCGACCAACGAGCGCCTGGAATTCCTCGGCGACTCGGTACTCGGCCTCAGCATCACCGAGCGCCTGTATACCGAGCATCCGGAGAAGTCCGAGGGTGAACTCGCGAAACTGCGCGCCAGCGTGGTGAACATGCACGCGCTCGCCGAGGTGGCGCGTGGTCTCGGCGACGGCGGTCTCGGTCAGTATCTGCTGCTCGGTAAGGGCGAAGAGCTCACCGGCGGTCGCGACAAGCCGAGCATCCTCGCCGACGGCATGGAATCGCTGCTCGGTGCGGTGCACCTCGAGCACGGCATCGAAACCGCGCGCGGTGTGGTGCTGCGGCTGTTCGCCGACCTGCTCGAGCGCGGCCCCCGCATGGGCGCCGGCCTCGATTGGAAGACCAGCCTGCAGGAGCTCACCGCGGAGCGCGGTCTCGGCGTGCCCGCCTACGAGATCACCTCCACCGGACCGGACCACAACAAGGAGTTCACCGCCACCACGGTGATCGCCGGTCATCCCTACGGTTCCGGCATCGGTCGCTCCAAGAAGGAAGCCGAGCAGAAGGCTGCCGGCACCGCCTACAAGGCGCTGACCGCCGAGTCCGCAGACAAAGCCTGATCCGTGCCCGAACTGCCCGAGGTCGAGGTTGTTCGGCGCGGTCTCGCCGATCACGCCGTCGGTCGCGCGATCGATACCGTCACCGTCACCCACCCGCGTGCCGTGCGCAGGCACGCCGCGGGTGGTGCTGATCTGGCGGCCAGGCTCACCGGGTTGCGGATCGACTCCGCGCAGCGCCGCGGGAAATATCTCTGGCTCACCTTCGACGAGCCCGACACCGCGCTGGTCGTACATCTGGGCATGAGCGGTCAGATGCTCGTGCAACCCGCCGACGCACCCGTCGAGAAACACGCGCACATCCGGGCCGTGCTCGGTGACGGCGCCGAATTGCGCTTCGTCGATCAGCGCACCTTCGGCGGTTGGGCCCTGGCCGATCTCGTCGAGGTGAACGGGACCGTGGTACCCGATTCCGTGGCCCATATCGCGCGCGATCCGCTCGACCCGCTGTTCGACCGCGAAGCCGTGGTCGCGGCCATCCGCGCCAAGAACACCGAGATCAAACGAGTGCTGCTCGACCAGACGGTGATCTCGGGCATCGGCAACATCTACGCCGACGAAGCACTGTGGCGGGCCGGATTGCACGGCACCCGCGTCGCCGCCGAACTCACCCGCCCGGTCGTGCGCACCCTGCTCGACGGGGTTACCGCCGTCATGACCGAAGCGCTGGCCGTCGGTGGTACCTCCTTCGACGCCCTGTACGTGAATGTGAACGGCGAATCCGGCTATTTCTCGCGGTCACTGGCCGCTTACGGGCGCGAGGACGAGCCGTGCGATCGGTGTGCGACGTTGCTGGTACGGGAACAGTTCATGAATCGGTCGTCTTTTTCCTGTCCGAAGTGTCAACGGAAGCCGCGCCGCCGCTGATCCGGGCACGCTAACGTTTCCTCTGACAGGTCGTGACAGACCGGGTCCGTGCAGGGAGGACGTTATGCGCAAGCTGACCTATTTCGTGGCATCGACAATCGACGGTTTCATCGCCGCCGAGGACGGAACGCTGGACTTCTTCCCGGTAGGCGGTGATCACGGGCCCGCGATCATCTCGCAGTACCCGGAAACCCTGCCCACCAAGGTGCGCGAGGCGCGCGGGATCGCGGCGGGCAACATCTACTTCGACACCGTGATCATGGGCCGCAAGACCCACGACTTCGGGGTACGCACCGGCACCGCCAGCCCGTACGAGCACCTGCGCCAGTACGTGGTGTCCACGACGCTGCCCGAAGCGCCGGCGCCCGGGGTGGAACTGATCGCCGAGGATCCGGTCGCCGCAGTGCGCGAACTCAAACGCGAAGACGGACTGGGGATCTGGCTCTGTGGCGGCGGTGAACTGGCGCAGGCACTGCTGCCCGAGATCGACCAGGTGTTCCTGAAGCTGCACCCGGTGGTACTCGGCACCGGCAGGCCGCTGTTCGGCGGCGGGGCGAAACTGCCCGCGCCGGAGAAGTTCCGGGTGATCACCAGCCGGGTGTACGCCGACGGCGTCGCGTTCCTCAAGTACGGCCGGATCAAGTAGTCGCGATGACATCGGCGGCGAGTCCGGGTCCGGTGGCGGCGCTGCGCGAGGTCGGGTTCTGGCTCGAACGCGGTCGTGCCGAAACGCACCGGGTGAAGGCTTACCGCCGTGCCGCCGATGTCGTCGCCCGGCTCGCCGACGACGAGGTGGCGACTCGCGCCCGCGAACACAGTTGGCGTGAGCTCGCCGGCATCGGGCCCAAGACGGCGGCCATCATCGAACAAGCCTGTGCCGGTGAGGTTCCCGGCTACCTGGCCGAGCTCCGTGCACAGGCGGAGCCGATCGCGCCCGCGGGCGAGCAGCTGCGCGTCGCGCTGCGTGGTGATCTGCACACCCACTCGGACTGGTCCGACGGGGGAAGTCCGATCGCCGAGATGATGGGCGTCGCGGCCGCGCTCGGCCACGAATACTGTGCGCTGACAGACCATTCGCCGCGTCTCAAGGTCGCCAACGGCCTGTCCGCCGACCGGCTGCTGCGTCAACTCGACGTGATCGCCGAACTCAACGAGCAGATGGCGCCGTTTCGCATCCTCACCGGCATCGAGGTCGACATCCTCGACGACGGCACCCTCGATCAGCGAGCGGATCTGCTCGAACGTCTGGATGTCGTTGTCGCCAGCGTGCACTGGCACCTGCGCGACGACAGCGACACCATGACCAAGCGTATGGTCTACGCGGTCGCGAACCCCCACGTCGATATCCTCGGCCACTGCACCGGCCGCCTCGTGGAAGGGGCCCGCGGCACCCGCCCGGAGTCGTCGTTCGATGCCGAACTCGTCTTCGAAGCCTGCCGCCGCTACGGCACCGCCGTCGAGATCAACAGCCGGCCCGAACGCCGCGACCCACCCGGGCGTTTGATCGAGCTGGCTGTCGAGATGGACTGCTTGTTCTCCATCGACACCGACGCGCACGCGCCGGGCCAGCTGGCCTGGCAGGGGTACGGATGCGAGCGGGCGCTGGCGCACGGGGTGACGGCCGAGAAGGTGATCGATACCTGGCCGGTCGAGGAGTTGCTCGCCTGGTGTTCGGAATCGAATGGGTGAAGTCTTGCCCAACAACTGATTTCGATCTCCGATCGGCCGAATCCCGCCTGGTACACATCAACTCGCTGATCGAACTGGTTTAGTGGGGGATTTGATGGATATTCCGGTGGAGCTCATACTGTCCGCGGTCGGCCTCGTGGTGGCCTCGGCGGCGTTCGTCCGCGAATTCGTCCTGGTCGGGCGGCGTCGACTGGGGTACCGCTTCCAGATGGATACGCCGGTGACAGGCGAGACGGACACCGCGTCGCTGGTCGGCGCCTTGGCCAATCTGAGCACCCCGGAAGCCGGTGGGCCGCAGTTGGACCTGTCCAAACTGTCGGTCGTGCTGGTCCGCATCGAGAACAGCGGCACGCTCGCCATCGACCCCGACGACTACACGATGAGTGGAACCGATCCACGTGTTGGACTTCATGTCACGTTCCCCGGCCGTGAGGTCATCGGTCTGGCGGTGACCGAGCTGGACGGGCCGCTCTCCGACAATCTCGGCCCCGGATCGGGGATCGGCAAGCGGGCCAGAGGCGAGGGCGAGAACTTCGTCGGCATCATCGACCTGCCGAAGGTGCAGCTCGAACGGCGCCAGCACTACAAGATTCTCGCGGTGCTCAAGCGGGTGCACGGTGACGGTGAGCCGGCGGAACCGGTGCTGACCGGGCGCGTCAAGCGGGGCAAGGTCGTCGAGACCACGAGTCACTCCGGCCCGTCGAAGAAACTGATGGCGCTGTCCGGGTTCCTCGTCGCGTTGATCGCGGTGCAAGCGGTGCTCGCTCTGCAACCGGACCCGCCACCGCGTGACTGCGCCGAGGGGGATCTCACGCTGGTCGGGTCCACCGCGATGGCGCCGATGATTCGCACGGCCGCGCAGAACTACGCAAAGACCTGCACCGGAGCGAAATTCACCTTCGACTTCGCGGGAACCTCCGACGGGCTCGTCAAGCTGGTCCAAACAGGCCCGACGCAGGGGATGCTCGCGATCAGTGACGGTCCCAAGGGCAACGGCTTCGACAAGCTGGTCGAGTATCAATTGGCTCTCAGTTCCTTCTCGATCGTGACCCACCCGGGTGTCGGGCTGCCGAATCTCACGACGCAGCAGGTCCGCGATCTGTACCGGGGAAACATCAAGAACTGGAACCAGATCGGTGGGCCCGATCAACCGGTGGTGCTGATCGACCGGGAGGCGGGCTCGGGCACCCGAACGGCGCTCGAGAACCGGTTGCTCGAAGGTAACCGAAAGGTTTTCCCGTTCATCCCGTGCGCCGGAAGACCCTCCGGGGGCGAACAATGCGAGGTCAAGACCACCGAAGGGGTGGCATCGTTCGTCGCCCGGACCCCGGGCGCGGTGGGCTACATGGAGACTTCGGCGGTCAGCGATGAGGTGAAACTCGTCGCGCTGGACGGGGTCAGCGCCTCGGAGGACACCATGAAGGCCCGGACGTATCCGCTCACGGTGGTGGAGTATGCCGACACGCATGAGCAGGTGGCCGGTGATTCGCTCGCGGCTCAGTTCATCGACTACCTGATGCACGGTCAGGGCAGGGCCACTATTCGGGAGTTCGGCAATATTCCGTGCCTGGATTCAGTTGGACAGGCAATCTGTACGCCGTAGACCACCTCTGACCGCGTAATCTCCTGCCGTGGTAGGGAATCGAAATAGAACATTTCCAGCAACACGCTGGTTTACTCTGCGGTAGCGGGGTACGTTCCTTGACGGCCCCTCTGTTCAGGCGGGCACCCGAAACGGTGCGCATCGCGTCTGGCCAGGCCAACCATGCCCCATGGACGGCGGTGAAGCTCTCGTCTCCACCTCCGCCGAGGCGGCCATCTCTTGTTCGCGCAAGTGTTGCGAGGTTGCGTCCCTGGAAGGAAGGTCATGAGTACAGACACGTCGGCAATGTCGCCGATCGGTTTGTCCGCGTCCGATCTCTATTCGATCGATCACCACGGTGGTCCACTGCGGATCGCCATGGTTGTTCCACCGTATTTCGACGTTCCACCCAAGGCCTACGGCGGCGTCGAGGCCGTAGTCGCCGATCTGGTCGACTCACTGTGTGAGCGCGGCCATCACGTCACCCTGTTCGGTGCGGGCGTAGACGGCACCGAAGCGAATTTCGTCCCACTGTGGGACCGGATCCAGCCCGAACGGCTGGGCGACCCGTTCCCGGAGATCGTGCACGCGCTGCGGGTGCGCCGCGCCATCGAGCGGCTGGCCGATACCGAAGGCATCGACCTGGTCCACGACCACACGTTCGCAGGCCCGCTGAACGCGCCCGCCTACGCCAATCTCGGGTTGCCGACGGTGGTCACCGTGCACGGCCCGGTGCAGGACGACTGCTACCGCTATTACAAGGAACTGGGCCAGGAGTGTTCGCTGGTCGCGATCAGTGACCGTCAGCGCGCGCTGGCGCCCGATCTGCCGTGGGCGGGCCGGGTCCACAACGCGCTGCGCCCCGATCAGTGGCCGTTCGAGACCGAGAAGCAGGATTACGCGCTGTTCCTCGGCCGTTTCAGCGACGACAAGGGCCCGCATCTGGCGCTCGACGCCGCCCACGCCGTCGGCATGCCGCTGATCCTGGCGGGCAAGTGCAGTGAGCCGCCGGAGAAGGCCTACTTCGAGGAGTTCGTGCGACCGCGGATGACCGATCAGGATCAGATGTTCGGTCTCGCCGACGCGGCCGCCAAGCGTAAGCTGCTCTCCGGAGCTAAGTGTCTGCTGTTCCCCATTCGATGGGAGGAGCCGTTCGGCATGGTGATGATCGAGGCGATGATCTGCGGAACACCGGTGGTCGCGCTGCGCGGCGGTGCGGTGAGCGAAGTGGTGGTCGACGGGGTGACCGGGCGGATCTGTGACGATCCGGCCGAGCTGCCCGCCGCCATCGCCGAAGTCCAGACCTACGATCCGGCGGTCTGCCGTAAGCACGTGGTCGACAACTTCAGCGCCGACACCCTCGGCCGCGGCTACGAGCAGGTGTACCGGGAGCTGCTCGCCCGCACCACGATCGGGTACGACACCGCGTATGCGATGCCGATGCCCATCGGGGTGGCGGCCAACGGGCGCGCATGAGCACCGACAGCGCCTCGGCGCCGAGCCCCTTCAACGCGGGGGAACCCGCGGGGCTCGGTGGCGGTGGCGGCAACATCACCCTTGTCGAAGGCGGCACGTTCTGCCTGTCCGACCGGCTCGGCGATATCGAGCCGGGCAAGCCGCAGGGCCTGTTCTTCCGTGACGCCCGGGTGATTTCGCGCTGGGAGCTGATGATCGACGGCAAACGGCCCGAGGCGCTGTCGGTGTTGAGCCCGGAGGCCTTCGCGGCACGGTTCGTGCTGCGCAGGCCGCCGCAACAGGGTCGGGCCGACAGCACCCTGCTCGTGGTGCGCGATCGGCTCGTCGCCGAGGGCATGCACGAGCTGATCACGCTGGAGAACATGAGCCGCGAGGCGACAGCGGTGGTGCTCGAACTGCACGTCGACGCCGATTTCGTCGACTTGTTCGCGGTGAAGGAAGGCCGTACCCACGGGCGCCGGGCGGAGATGACCACCACCGACGGTGAGCTGCTGCTGCACGACCGCGCCGATCTGTCGCGTGGGCTCGCGCTCACCTCGACCGTCGAGCCGATGGTGTTGCCCGGAACCATGATCTGGCGGGTCGTGGTCCCGGCGGGCGGGCGCTGGCAGACCGAGATCACCGCCCAGCCCGCAGGCGCCGCGCAACGCCCGCAGACCGCGGGAACACCGGGCGAGCGTTATCGGGCCAGCGAGCCCGTGCGCAAGATCCAGGCCTGGCGAGCCACCGCCACCGATATCTCCGCCGATTCGGGGCTGCTCAACCAGATCCTGCGGCGCACCGAAAGCGATCTGGGCGCCTTGCAGATCCACACCGATTCGGGCACCAACCGGCCCTTCGTGGCGGCGGGCGCACCGTGGTTCATGACGCTGTTCGGCCGGGACTCGCTGCTCACGGCGTGGATGTCGCTGCCGCTGGAAACCGATCTGGCACTGGGTACTTTGCAGCAGCTGGCCGAATTGCAGGGCCAGACGATCGACCCTCTCGTCGAGGAGGAGCCGGGCCGGATCATGCACGAGATGCGGCGCGGGCCCTCGGTCGGGCAGGTGCTGGGCGGGCAGATCTATTACGGAACCGTCGACGCCACACCGCTTTTCGTGATGCTGCTCGCCGAATGTCTGCGGTGGGGCGCGGATCCGGCGTCGATCGCCACCCTGCTGCCCGCGGCCGACGCCGCGATCAGCTGGATCACCGATTTCGGTGACCGCGACGACGACGGTTTCGTCGAGTACGTGCGCGCCACCGATCGCGGCCTGATCAATCAGGGCTGGAAGGACAGTTTCGACGGAATCAACGACGCCGCAGGACATATCTCCGAGGCCCCGATCGCGCTGGCCGAGGTCCAGGGATATGTGTACGCGGCGTTCCTGGCCCGTGCGGAGCTCGCCGACCAGTTCGACGACCCGGAGCTGGCCGTGCGGATGCGGGAGCGGGCCGACGAGTTGCGGACCAAGTTCGCCGAACAGTTCTGGCTACCCCATTACGGGTGGTACGCGGTGGCCTTGGACGGCCGCAAACGGCAGGTCGACGCGTTGACCAGCAATGCGGCGCACTGTCTGTGGTCGGGCATCGCGACCGACGAGCACGCCGAGATCCTGATCCGGAATCTGTCCCGGGCGGAGATGGATTCGGGCTTCGGGTTGCGGACATTGGCTTCCGATATGGGCGCCTACAACCCGATGAGTTACCACTGCGGGTCGATCTGGCCGCACGACACGGCGATCGCTGTCGCCGGGTTGATGCGATACCAGCATGTGCCGGGCGCGGTGGAACTGGCGACGAAGCTGTCGGGTGGTCTGCTCGATGCCGCCGCGGCGTTCGACGGCCGGTTGCCCGAGCTGTTCTGTGGTTTCCCGCGTGCGAGATTCGCCGCGCCCGTGCCGTATCCGACGTCGTGTTCGCCACAGGCCTGGGCCAGTGCGGCGCCGTTGCTGCTGGTTCGGTCGTTCCTCGGGCTCGATCCCGATGTGCCGGCCAAGACCTTGACGTTGCGGCCGCAGGTGCCCCCGGCCTGGGGGTGCGTGCGGATGTCGGAGTTCCGGCTCGGCGACGGGGTGACCGTGGATCTCGAGGTGTGTGGCTCGGCGGTGACCGTGACGGGCTTGCCCGAGGGCTGGGCTCTGATCACCGACGAGGAGTAGACCGCAGAATCGGGGCCGCGACGAGCGATGGTCGCGGCCCCGATTGCTGTGTTTCAGCCCTCGAACGGGTAGCGGGCGTCGAGATCGAGGTTGAGTTCGACGACGTTCACCCGTGGCTCGCCGAGGAATCCGAGCGTGCGCCCGTCGGTGTGCGCGGCGAGGAGTTCGCGCACCTGTGCGGCGGTGATGCCGCGCGCCTTCGCGACCCGCTCGACCTGGATGGCCGCGTACTCGGGGGAGATGTGCGGGTCGACTCCGCTGCCGCTCGCGGTGACCGCGTCGGCGGGGACGGCGGCCTCGGCCGGTGCGTCACCGAGGATCGGGATGATCCGGCCGACGGAGTAGTCCTCGCCCTCCGTCGCGCACTCCACCGCGACACCGCGGAACGTGGGTAGGAACGGTCGCGCGGGGCAGAGTTCGTTGACGCTGACCACCTGCACCGGCCGCGACACATCGCCGTCGGCGTCGCGCGGCCCGATCACCGAGAGCACCGCGCCCACACCGTCTTTCGTGCAGAACTGTCGGGCCCCGTCGACCCCCTCACGGTCGCCGACCTCCTTCGAGCGCGCGCACACGGTGGTGAGCAGACCGGTGCGGTCGGCGGTGTCGACGATGTCCTCCGGGCCGAGATTGCTCGCGGCGGTGGACAGCGGGTCGTAGCCGTCGCCTGCGACCGAGGGGCGGCTCTGGAAATACTGCGTCATCGCCTTGCCCTCGGCATCGGTGAAGGACTGCCCGATCAGGCTGGAGCCCACCAGCTTTCCGTCGCGCTCGAGGAGCGAGCCTTCGGCGTTCTCGTCGAGTCCCGGCAGGTGAGCGATCGCGAAAACGGCGACGGGATAGACGATTCCGGTGATCACGGTCAGCACGAGCAGGGCGCGTAGCGCGGCCAGGTGCTGCCGGATCCAGGTCGACATGCGCATTTCAGGCCATCCCGGGGAGAAGTTGGACGAGGAGGTCGATGAGCTTGATTCCGACGAACGGCGCGATGATGCCGCCGAGGCCGTAGATCGTCAGGTTGCGGCTCAACAGCGCCGAGGCATTGCTCGCCCGATAGTTCACACCGCGCAGCGCCAGCGGGATGAGCGCCACGATGACGATCGCGTTGAAGATGACCGCGGACAGGATCGCCGACTGCGGGCTGGCCAGGCGCATGATGTTGAGTGCGTCCAGGCCGGGGAACAGTGCCACGAACAGCGCGGGAATGATCGCGAAGTACTTGGCGATGTCGTTGGCGATGGAGAACGTGGTGAGCGCGCCGCGGGTGATCAGCAACTGCTTGCCGATCTCCACGATCTCGATCAACTTGGTCGGGTCGGAGTCCAGATCGACCATGTTGCCCGCCTCTTTGGCGGCCGAGGTGCCGGTGTTCATGGCCACGCCCACGTCGGCCTGGGCGAGCGCGGGGGCGTCGTTGGTGCCGTCGCCGGTCATCGCGACCAGGCGGCCGCCGTCCTGTTCGGACTTGATCAGGGCGAGTTTGTCCTGCGGCGTGGCTTCGGCGAGGAAGTCGTCCACGCCCGCCTCCTCGGCGATCGCCTTGGCGGTCAACGGGTTGTCGCCGGTGATCATCACGGTGCGGATGCCCATGCGGCGCATCTCGTCGAAGCGTTCCCGCATGCCGTGTTTGACGACGTCTTTGAGGTGGATCACCCCGAGCAGTCGTGGTGTGCCGTCGCGGAGTTCACCGACCATCAGCGGGGTGCCACCGGAGGTGGAGACGCCGTCGACGATCGCGGCCGCCTCGCTCGGAATCGAACCGCCCTGGGCGCGAACCCATTCGGTGACAGCGCCGGCCGCGCCCTTGCGCAGTTGGTGCCCGTCGGCGAGGTCGACACCGGACATGCGGGTCTGTGCGGTGAACTCGACCCACGTCGCGCCCGGCAGTTCCCCCGCGCTGCGTTCACGCTTGTCGAACACCTCCTTGGCGAACACGACGATCGAGCGGCCCTCCGGTGTTTCGTCGGCCAGGCTCGACAGCTGCGCCGCGTCGGCCAGTTCGTCGTCGAGAACGCCGGGCACCGGGATGAATTCGGCGGCTTGCCGATTGCCGAGGGTGATGGTGCCGGTCTTGTCGAGCAGCAGGGTGTTCACATCGCCCGCCGCTTCGACCGCACGACCGGACATGGCCAGCACATTGCGCTGCACGAGACGGTCCATCCCGGCGATGCCGATGGCCGACAGCAGCGCGCCGATGGTGGTCGGGATGAGGCAGACCAGCAGCGAGACCATCACGATGCCGGTGATGCCGTGCGCGTCCAGCGCCGAAGTATCCGACACACCGGGGTTGTTCGACTTGGCGAAGATCGCCAGTGGTTGCAGGGTCGCCACCGCGAACACGAAGATGATCGTGAGCGCGGCCAGCAGGATGTTGAGCGCGATCTCGTTGGGTGTCTTCTGCCTGTTCGCGCCCTCGACGAGTGCGATCATCTTGTCGATGAAGCTGGCGCCCGGCTCCTGGGTGATCTCGACGACGATCCGGTCCGAGAGCACCGTGGTGCCGCCGGTGACCGCGCAGCGATCGCCGCCGGATTCGCGGATCACCGGCGCGGACTCACCGGTGATGGCCGATTCGTCGACGGACGCGATGCCTTCGACGACGTCACCGTCACCGGGGACGACCTGACCGGCCTCCACGACCACGAAGTCGCCGCGCCGCAGTTCCGTCGCGGCGACGCGCTCTTCGATGATCCGGCCGCCGGGGGTCCAGTCCGCCAGCCGACGAGCGACGGTGTCGGTCTTGGCTTGTCGCAGCGTGTCGGCCTGGGCTTTGCCGCGCCCTTCGGCGACGGCCTCGGCCAGATTGGCGAACACGACGGTGAGCCACAGCCAGACGACGATGGCCCAGGCGAAGAAGGTCGGGTCGCCGATCGCCAGGATCGTCGACCACACCGCGCCGATCTCCACGATCAGCATGACCGGGTTCTTCCACAGGGTGCGTGGGTCGAGCTTGCGGACCGCGTCGGGAAGTGAGGTGAGCAGCAGCTTCGGGTCGAGGACGCCCTTGCGTACGCCCTTGGTCCGCGGTGCGACCGTGGATTGGATGGTGGGAGTTGTCATTTCAGTGGAGTCCTTCGGCGAGCGGCCCGAGCGCGAGAGCGGGCAGGAAGGTGAGCGCGACCAGGATCACCGTCACGCCGACGACCATGCCGACGAACTGCGGCCGGTGCGTCGGCAGCGTGCCGATCGACGCGGGAGTGGTGCCCTGGCTTGCCAGCGATCCGGCCAGTGCCAGCACGAAGATGATCGGCAGGAACCGCCCGAACACCATCGCCAGACCGAGCGCGGTGTTGAACCACTCGGTGTTGCCGGTGAGACCGGCGAAGGCGGAACCGTTGTTGTTGGCCGCGGAGGTGAAGGCGTACAGCACTTCCGAGAGTCCGTGTGGGCCGCTGTTGAGCATGCTCGCCCGTTGGCCGGGCAGTGCCATCGCGACGGACGTGCCGATCAGCACGATCAGCGGGCTCACCAGGAAATAGGAAGCGGCCAGCTTGATTTCGCGCGGGGTGATCTTCTTGCCGAGGTACTCGGGCGTGCGACCGACCATCAGGCCGGCCACGAACACCGTGATCACCGCGAGGATCAGCATGCCGTAGAGGCCGGAGCCGACGCCGCCGGGCGCCACCTCGCCCAGCTGCATGTTGAACATCGTCATCATGCCGCCGAGGCTGGTGTAGGAATCGTGGAACGAGTTCACCGCGCCGGTGGAGGTGAGGGTGGTCGCGCCGGCGAAGGTCGCCGAATCGGCTACGCCGAAACGGGTTTCCACGCCTTCCATCGACGCGCCGATCGCGGTCGGCACCGTGCCGTGGGCTCGCAGCTGGAAGAAGTTGGTCAGCGTGATGCTGGTCAGGGCGATCGTTCCCATCACCGCCACGATCGCGTAGCCCTGCTTGGTGCTGCCGACCATCCGTCCGAACGTGCGCGGCAACGAGAACGCGATCACCAGGAGCAGGAAGATCTCCAGGAAGTTCGTCCACGTGCTCGCGTTCTCGAACGGGTGCGCGGAGTTGGCGTTGTAGAACCCGCCACCGTTGGTGCCCAGCTCCTTGATGACCTCCTGGCTCGCGACCGGACCACCGGTCAGGGTCTGCTGCGCGCCGCCGACGGTCTGCGCGAGCTGATCGTGCAGGTGGAAGTTCTGGATGACGCCACCGGCGACCAGCACGATCGCGAAGACGAACGCGATCGGCAGCAGGATGCGCAGGGTGCCGCGCACCAGGTCGACCCAGAAGTTGCCCAGCTCACCGGTGTGGCGGCGGGCGAAACCGCGCACCAGGGCCACCGCCACCGCCATGCCGACGGCCGCGGAGACGAAATTCTGCACCGCCAGACCGGCCATCTGCACCAGGTGCCCCTGGGTGGATTCGCCGGAGTAGTTCTGCCAGTTGGTGTTGGTGACGAAGCTGACCGCGGTGTTCCACGCCAGCGCCGGGGTCATCTCGGTGCCGGGATCGTTCAGATGCAGCGGCAACGCGCCCTGGACCAGCTGGAAGAAGAACAGGAACAGGATGCCCACGGCCGAGAACGCCAGCACACTGCGGGCGTAGATCGGCCAGGTCTGCTCGACCTCGGGTTTCGCGCCGATGGCGCGGTAGATCAGCCGCTCGACGCGAGAGTGCTTGTCGGCGTTGTACACCCGGAACATGTAGTCGCCGAGCGGTACGTGCACCAGGGCCAGCGTGATCACCAGGGCCGCCACGAAGGCGATCCCCGCGGTTGTCGTGTTCACCTAGAACCTCTCGGGGAAGAGCAACGCCGCGACCATGAAGACGGCGACGAGAACGGCCAGGACCAGACCGACAAGGTTCGCGATCACAGCTTCTCCACCCCCCGCTGGATCAAGCCCAGTAGCGCGAAGATCGCCACGGTGAGCACCGTGAACACCACGACAGACATTTCCAACCTCCTCGACGCTCCGAGGTGAAGCGCCGAGGTGAGTGAAACGCCGATTTCGGGCTCGGCGCGGTTTCCTTACGACTCCTTAGCGCCCGACGGCGCCGCCTTTGCGGAATGTTGACGCGCGAGGGGCGTGCGGATGCCGTCAAAGCGGGGCCGATAGCCGTCAACACTCCGTAAAGATCGAGATCAGGTGAATTCCGGCGCGGTAGACAGTGGTGTACCGGCAGGCGAAGGGCGCTGTCGGACCCAGTTCGCGGAAAGTGAGATCGCGGTGTCTGTTGTGACCCTTGCGGTGATCGGAGGTTTCGTCGGATCGCTGCTGTTGATCCGGGTGCTCGGTGGGCGCAGCAGCGCGCACGCGCCGATGGTGAGCGTCGGTGTGTTGCCGGTGCGCCCACCGGTTGCGGCGCGTCGGCACGCGATGATGGACCGGTGAAACGCGGACAACTGCGCATCTACCTCGGTGCGGCGCCGGGCGTGGGCAAGACCTACGCCATGCTCGGCGAAGCGCATCGGCGGTCCGAACGCGGCCGTGATGTGGTCGCGGCCGTCGTGGAGACGCACGGGCGCAAGAAGACCGCCGAACTCCTGGACGGCATCGAGCGCATTCCGCCCAAGACGGTCTCCTATCGAGGGACCGAGCTGCCCGAACTCGATGTCGACGCGGTGCTCACGCGCAAGCCCGCGGTGGTGCTGGTCGACGAACTGGCGCATACGAACGCGCCGGGCAGCGTGCACGAGAAGCGCTGGCAGGACGTGGAGCAACTCCTGGCCGCGGGTATCGACGTGATCTCCACGGTGAACGTGCAGCACCTCGAGAGCCTCAACGATGTGGTCGCCCAGATCACCGGTATCGAGCAGCGCGAGACGGTGCCCGATGCCGTGGTGCGCGGCGCCGATCAGGTGGAACTGGTCGATCTGACACCGGAAGCGTTGCGGCGCAGGCTTTCCCACGGCAATGTCTACGCCGCCGACAAGGTCGACGCGGCGCTGCGCAACTACTTCCGGCCCGGCAATCTCACCGCGCTGCGTGAACTCGCGCTGCTGTGGCTGGCCGACCAGGTGGACGCGGCGCTGGCCCGGTACCGGGCCGACCACAAGATCACCGAGCTGTGGGAGGCGCGCGAACGCGTCGTCGTCGCGGTCACCGGTGGTCCCGAGTCGGAGACGGTGGTGCGCCGGGCCGGGCGGATCGCGTCCAAGTCCAGTGCCGATCTGGTCGTGCTCCACGTGGTGCGTGGTGACGGGCTGGTCGGGATATCGACCGAGCGGATGACCAAGCTACGCGATCTCGCCGCCGGTCTCGGCGCCTCGCTGCACACGGTGACCGGCGACGACGTGCCGTCCGCACTGCTCGATTTCGCGCGCGAGGTGAACGCCACCCAGTTGGTGCTCGGCACCTCGCGACGCTCGCGCTGGGCGCGGATGCTCGACGAGGGCATCGGATCGGCCGTGGTGCAGCGCTCGGGCAAGATCGATGTGCACATGGTGACCCACGAGGAGGCCAATCGCGGGGTGCGCAGGCAGTGGCTACGTCCCAGGCGGCCGGTCAGCGCGTGGCTCGCGGCCGTGGTCGTGCCGGTCCTGGTGAGCGTGATCTGCGGGGTGTTCCTCGACGGGTGGTTGCAGCTGGGCGGGCTCAGCGCGATGTTCTTCGTCGGGGTGGTCGCGGTCGCGCTGTTCGGCGGTGTCGTCCCCGCCGGTTTGTCGGCGTTGCTCTCGGGGTTGCTGCTGAACTGGTACTTCACCGACCCGCGCTTCAGCTTCACCATCGCCGAGCCGGACAACTTCGTCACCGTGGTCGTGCTGCTCATCGTCGCGGTGGCCGTGGCGGCGCTGGTCGACGTCGCGGCCAAGCGAACAGTGCAGGCGCGCAAGGCATCTCGGGAAGCGGAGCTGCTGACGATGTTCGCCGGATCCGTGCTGCACGGCGCCGACCTGCCCAACCTGCTCGAGCAGGTTCGCGAAACCTATGGCCAGCGGGCGGTGAGCGTGCGGTGCGGAGATCAGATCGTCGCCGCGGTCGGCGCCGAGCCGCCGACGCGACCGTCCGAAGCCGAGACCGTGATCGAAGCGGGTGACGCGCAGAGCCACTTGCTGCTGGCCGGGCGGGCGATCGACTCCTCGGATCGGCCGGTGCTCAACGCCGTCGCCAACCAGGCGGTCGGGCTGGTGCGTCAGGCCAGGCTGGCGGAGGAAGCCAGTGCGGCGGCGGCGCTCTTGGAAGCCGACCGGCTGCGCCGCGCGCTGCTGTCGGCGGTCAGCCACGACCTGCGCACGCCGTTGGCGGGGGCGAAAGCGGCCGTGTCCAGCCTGCGCAGCGACGACATCGAATTCTCGGCCGAGGACACCGGTGAACTGCTGGAAGCGATCGAGGAGTCCGTCGACCAGTTGACCGCGCTGGTCGGCAATCTGCTCGACTCCTCACGACTGGCGGTCGGGGTCGTCACGCCGCAGTTGCGGCAGGTGTACATGGACGAGGCGGCGCATCGCGCGCTGGTGAGCGTCGGCATGGGCACCCGTGGGCTGCGCCGGGCGGCGATGGAACGGGTGAAGGTCGAGGTCGGTGAGGTTTCCGTGCTCGCCGACAGCGGCCTGCTCGAACGCGTGCTGGCCAATCTGATCGACAACGCCCTTCGGCATTCGGGTAGCGAGTCGCCCGTACGGGTCACCGCCGAACACGACGGCGATCGGGTGTCGATCGCCGTCGTCGACAGCGGCCCCGGCGTCCCGTCGGGCACCGAGGAGCAACTGTTCGAACCCTTCCAACGCCTCGGCGACCGCGACAACACCACCGGCGTCGGCCTCGGCCTGTCAGTCGTCCGCGGCTTCGTCGAAGCGATGAGCGGCACCGTCCACGCCGAGCCGACCCCAGGCGGTGGTCTGACGATGCTCGTCGACCTACCGTCCGGCACACCCGCAGCGGTGCCAGAAGTCGACTCCCGAGGAAAGTGAGCACATGGGTAACTCATCGGGGACGGGCGAACCAGTCGACGCGCAGGACAGTCGGCCGCCGACGCTGCGTGACGACGCGCGTGAGTCCGGCTCGAAGACGCGGGGAGGCGGGACAGTCAAGGTGCTGGTGGTCGATGACGAGCCGCAGATCGTGCGTGCTCTGCGGATCAACCTGTCGGTGCGCGGGTACGAGGTGATCACCGCGGGCAACGGGGCCGCCGCCCTGCGCGCCGCTGCCGAGAAGCATCCCGACGTCGTCATTCTCGATCTGGGCCTGCCGGATCTGGACGGGATCGAAGTGCTGGCCGGGTTGCGCGGGTGGACCTCCGCGCCGGTGATCGTGCTCTCGGCGCGGACGGATTCGGCCGACAAGGTCGAGGCGCTCGACGCGGGCGCCGACGACTATGTCACCAAACCGTTCGGGATGGACGAACTGCTGGCTCGGCTGCGGGCCGCGGTTCGGCGCGGGGCCAGCGCGACCGACGCCGTCGATCCGGTGGTGGTCACCGACTCGTTCACCGTCGACCTCGTCGCCAAGAAGGTCACCAAGCAGGGTGTGCCGGTGCACCTGACGCCCACCGAGTGGGGCATGCTCGAGATGCTGGTGCGCAATCGCGGAAAGCTGGTGGGGCGCAAGGAATTACTGCGTGAGGTGTGGGGGCCCGCCTATGCGACCGAGACCCACTACCTGCGCGTCTACCTCGCGCAGTTGCGGCGCAAACTCGAGGACGATCCGGCCAACCCGCGCCATCTGCTCACCGAGGCGGGGATGGGTTACCGCTTCCAGGAATGAGCGTGCGCCCGGTCACGTGCCCGGAATGCCGGGAGTGGCGGTGACGTTCCCAGGCGTGGATCGTCCTCGAGCGAATGGCAGGATCTAGGCATGGCTGAGCAGACCGCACCCGTGACCAACGCCCCCACCGAACTGTGGGTCGAGCGCACCGGAACCCGTGCCTACACCGGGCGCAGTAACCGTGGCGCGGAGGTCTTGATCGCCTCCCAGGGTGTCCCCGGCGCCTTCACGCCCGGTGAGCTGCTCAAGATCGCGCTGGCCGGGTGCACCGGGCTCAGTTCGGACCTGCCGTTGTCACGTCGCCTCGGCGACGAGTTCGACGCCACCATCCGCGTCTCCGGCGATGCCGACCGGGAGAACGAGCTCTACCCGCAGCTCGACGAGGTCCTCGAACTGGATCTGTCCGAACTCGACGAGGCCGCTCGCGAACGACTACTGGTCACCGTGCAGCGTGCTGTCGACAAGGTGTGCACCGTGGGCCGCACGCTCAAAGCGGGCACGAAGGTGACGTTGACCTTCAACATCGACGCATGAGCGAGGAGCCGGTTCGGCTGAGCGCGTGGGTGCACGGCTACGTGCAGGGCGTGGGTTTCCGATGGTGGACGCGGTCGCGCGCACTGGAACTCGGCCTCGTCGGCTACGCGCGCAACCACCGCGACGGTCGCGTCCACGTTGTCGCCGAAGGGTCACGAACGGCGGGCGAGAAATTGCTGGAACTGCTACGGTCCGGCGAAGCGCCCGATAGCTCTCGAGCCATCGGGCACGCGACACATGGTCTGTCCGGGCGTGCTCCTGGGCGGGTAGACCTGGTTGTGGAAAGCTGGGAGCCCGCGCGGGGCGACATGACCGGATTCGAGGAGCGCTAGTGGTGACTTCGGGGGCTAGGGGGCGGCAGCGGTGAGCACACAGAACCCCGGACCGCCCGATCGACCGGAACAACCCTCGAACGGCGAGCCGGGCAGGTCCCCGTGGACGCCACCCGATCCCGGCGCGGGATGGTCCGCACCGGAGGGGAGTTCGACACCGTCCGAACCCGACGCAGGGTCGACGCCGCCCGCTTTCGGCGCCGGCGGGCATCCCGTCGGCCAGTCGCGACCCGGCCGGATGGCGCGGCAGGAACCCGGCGTCACCCAGCCGCGTCCGCCGACCGTCGGCGAGGCGCGCGCCAGGGACAAGGCCCGCAGGCAAGCCGAAGAGGCCGAGCGCGCGGCGGCCGCGGCGGCGGAGGAGAAGCGGCGCAACCGCAAACGCGTGATGATCGGCGGTGTCGCCATCGTGGGCGTCGCCGCGCTCGTCGGCGGCGGCTACCTCGCCTACCGGGCGATCACCGCACCCGACCAGGTGACGGCCTCGTGCGTGCAGATCGACCAGAACGGGCAGGAAGTCGTTGTCCCCGACGACAAGTGCGGCGACGGCAAGTCCAATTTCCGCAGCGAGGGCTCCGGTGGCGCCGGACTGCTGATTCTGGGATGGCCGCAGTACCGCTACCACTACGGCGGCACACCGACGATCGGCAAGCCACCGACGGGCGGCACCTCGGTGAAACCCCGTAATGCCCAGATCACGACCAAGAGCGGCACCACGGTGCAGCGCGGCGGACTCGGCAGCAAGTCGACCGGCGGGAGTGGGTCGTAGATGCGGCGTACCAAGAGCACGCCACGCCGGGACTGGCAGCAGATCGTCGAAAAGCAGGGCCTCGTCTACGGTGCGCCGGGGCGCGATGCCAGCGGTCAGCCACGGCCGTACTGGGACGAGTCGGTGCACTACGAGTTCTCGATGGACGAGATCCTCGCGCTGGAAGCCGATGTGGAACTGCTCCAGTCGATGTGCCTGCACGCGGTCGAACACGTGGTACTCACCGAACGTTTCGCCGATTTCGGTCTGCCGGAATGGACGTGGGCCCCGATCGCTGAATCATGGCGTCGCAGTGACCCTTACGTGTACGGTCGCTTCGATCTGCGCTATGACGCGCGCCGCCCGGCCAAGCTGCTCGAATACAACGCCGACACTCCGACCTCGTTGCTCGAGGCCGCGATCATCCAGTGGCACTGGCTCCAGCAGGTGCATCCCGGTGGCGACCAATGGAATTCGCTGCACGAGAAGCTGGTGGAGCGCTGGACCGAACTGCGCGGCGTGCTGCCCGGCACCGAACTGCACTTCACCTGGTCGGGCGCCGACGCGACCGGCGAGGACAACGTCACCACCGCCTACATGCAGGAGACGGCGGCCGAAGCCGGTTTCGACACCGTCGCGCTGCCGATCGAGGAAGTCGGTTTCGACACCGAGCTGAACCGGTTCGTCGATCTGGCCGAGGCGCCGATCGAGGCGATCTTCAAGCTGTATCCGTGGGAGTGGATCCTCGACGACGACTTCGGCAAGCGCGTGGTCGGCAGCCTGCCCGCGACCGCGTGGGTCGAGCCGCTGTGGACCACGTTGCTGAGCAACAAGGCGATCCTGGCGATCCTGTGGGAGATGTATCCCGGTCATCCCAATCTGCTGCCCGCCTACCTCGACGACCCGCACGAGCTCACCGAATACATTCGCAAACCCAAGCTCGGCCGCGAGGGCGCGAACATGACCATCGTCGGCCCCGGCATGGAAACCGCGACCGGCGGCGTCTACGGCGCCGAGGGTTTCGTCTACCAATTGCTCGACCCGCTACCGGAATTCGACGGAATGCGGCCGGTGCTCGGCGCCTGGGTCGTGGGTGACACCGCGGCGGGGCTCGGCATCCGGGAGACCGCCGGCCTGATCACCGATGACGGTGCCGCGTTCGTGCCGCACCGCATCGTCGACTGACACCTGACCTCACAACATTGTTCGAAAGGACCACGATGACCGCCCTCGCCCTGGAATCGGGTTATTGGAGTGCGCTCGGTGAAGGCGTCGGCGCCATCATCCTGTACTGCCTGATCGGCCTCGCGCTGATGCTCATCGGCTTCTTCGCCATCGACCTGACCACGCCGGGCAAGCTGCGCGACCTGGTGGTCGCGGGCAAGCCGAACGCGCTCATCGTCTCGGCGGCCGGAATGATCAGCATGGCGTTCATCGTCGTGTTCGCGGTGCTGGCCACCGGCGGCAGCGGCAAGCTGTCGGAAGGGCTGATCGCGGCGATCGTGTACGGCCTGGTCGGCATCATCGCGCAGGTGATCTCGGTGCGGGTGATCGAGAAGGTCACCGGCATCGACATCGGCCGCACCCTGCACGCCGAGACCTACACCCCCGAGGTCCTCGTCGTCGCCGCCGCGCACTTCGCGCTGGGTCTCGTGGTGGCCTTCGCCATCCTCTGAGCGAGTGTGAGCGGTTGACATCGCACTGTGGAGGGTGGACGCTGGAAACCAGCACTCCACCGTGGATGTGACCGAGAGGACGTCGGCATGGATATCACCCCGGGTACGCGCGCGTCCGACGCCGAACGCAACGCGATCGTCGCCCAGCTGGGCACGCATCTGGCCGACGGCAGGCTCGACCTGGGCGAATACGATCTGCGCGTGGCCAAGGTCTACGCGACCACCACGCGTGACGAACTCGCCGTCGTCCTGTCCGACCTGCCCGAGCTGACGAAACAGCAGCAAGCGGCCGCACCGGTCGAACGCAAGCCCGGGACGCGCTTTCCGATCTGGCAGCGCATCGAGGCGGGCAGCTGGCTCGGCGTCAGCGTGATCGTGCTGGTCATCTGGGGTCTGATCTCGCTCACCGCGGGCGAGCTCACCTACTTCTGGCCGATGTGGGTGATCGGCCCGTGGGGCGCGGTCCTGGTCTTCCGCGTGATCACCGGCTGGGAAGCGAGCCCTGGTACCGCAACCCATATCCGTCAGCTGCAGAAGCAGATGAAGCACATCAACCCGCACTGACCGCAAACCTGCCGCTACGTCCGCTAGGCTTTCGCGAGCACATGGGTAACTCGTCGGGAACCGGCTGCCCGAGTCACCCCCATCACCGCTGGCCGCGTGCGATGCCTGCACGCACCTAGGTCTGGCCTGAGTCGCGGAGAGGCGGACGAGTTCTCTTGCATCTGAAGAGCTTGACGTTGAAGGGTTTCAAGTCCTTCGCGTCTGCGACCACTTTGCGCTTCGAACCGGGCATCACCTGCGTCGTCGGGCCGAACGGGTCCGGCAAATCCAATGTCGTGGACGCGCTCTCCTGGGTGATGGGCGAGCAGGGTGCCAAAGCGTTGCGGGGCGGGAAGATGCAGGACGTCATCTTCGCCGGGACCGTGGGCCGGGCACCGCTGGGTCGTGCCGAGGTGACGTTGACCATCGACAACTCCGACGGCGCGCTGCCCATCGACTACGCCGAGGTGTCGATCACCCGGCGCATGTTCCGCGACGGCGCGGGCGAGTACGAGATCAACGGCAGCAGCTGCCGGTTGATGGATGTGCAGGAACTGCTGTCGGACTCCGGTATCGGGCGCGAGATGCACGTCATCGTGGGTCAGGGCAGGCTGTCGGCGATCCTGGAATCGCGGCCGGAGGATCGGCGCGCGTTCGTCGAAGAGGCCGCGGGCGTGCTCAAGCACCGCAGGCGCAAGGAGAAGGCGGTCCGCAAGCTCGACGCGATGCAGGCCAACCTCGCCCGGCTCACCGACCTCACCACCGAACTGCGCCGCCAGCTCAAGCCGCTGAGCCGTCAGGCCGAGGTCGCCCGCCGCGCGCAGACCGTGCAGGCCGACCTGCGTGACGCCCGGCTGCGACTGGCCGCCGACGACCTGGTCACCCGCCGTGGCGAGCTCGAATCCCAGCTCAGCAAAGAGGCCTACGCCCGCGAACAGCAGATCAACGTGCAGACCGAACTCGACGCCGCCAACGCCGCACTGGCCCAGCAGGAGTTCCAGCTGTCGCGGCTGAGCCCCAGCGCCGAGGCCGCCGCGCAGACCTGGTTCCAGCTCTCGGCGCTGGCCGAACGGGTCAACGCCACCATCCGCATCGCCAGCGACCGGGCCCGGCACCTGCACACCGAGGCGCCGGTGGGCACCGGACGCGACCCGGACCAGCTCGAAGCCGAGGCCGACCGGATCGAAGCCGAAGAGGCCGAACTGCGGTACGCGGTCGAGATGGCCACCGAGACCCTCGAAGCCGCCCGCGAGGCCCTCGCCGAGCGTGAACAGGCCGCCAAGGCCGCCGAGCAGGCGCACCTGGCCGCTGTGCGCGCGATCGCCGACCGCCGCGAAGGGCTGGCCCGGCTGTCGGGTCAGGTCGACACGTTGCGCACCCGGGCCCAGTCCGTGGACGCCGAGATCGCGCGCCTGTCCGTGGCCATCGCCGACGCCCGGCACCGTGGTGAGACCGCGCAGGTCGAATACGACTCGGTGCAGGACGAACTCGGTGAACTCGACGCCGGCGAGAAGGGCCTGGACGCCCAGCACGAACACGCCGTCGCCGCCCAGGAACTGGCCGACGAGCGCGTGCGGGAACTGCGGGAACTCGACCGGGAGGCGAGCAAGCTGGTCGCCCGGCTCGGGGCCCGCATCGAAGCGCTCGGCATGAACCTGGCCCGCAAGGACGGCGCGGCCTGGCTGCTCGAGCACGGCGTGAGCGGGCTCGGCGGACGGCTGTCGGGCCTGTTGCGCGTGCAGTCCGGGTTCGAGGCCGCGGTGGCCGCACTGCTCGGTCCGCTCGCCGATGCCATCACCGCCGATACCGCGACCACCGCCGACTCGGCGGTGCGGGAATTGCGCAGCGGTGACGGTGGTCGGGTGGCATTCGTCTTTGCTACCGAGGGCACGATCGCGAGTGCGCAGGGTGATCTGCCCGCCGGTGCGCAGTGGCTCGCCGAGGTACTCGACGGCGACGACCAGGTGCGACCCGCCCTGGCCGCGCTCACCGCGGGCGTCGTGGTCGTCGATGATCTGGCCACCGCCACCGAGCTGGTTTCGCTGCGCCCGGAACTGCGGGTGGTCACCCGTGACGGCGATCTGGCCGGTGCCGGCTGGATCGTCGGCGGTTCGGAACGGATGCCGAGCCAGCTCGAGGTCCAGGCCGATATCGACACCGCCACCGCGGAACTGGAGGCGGCGCAACGGCGGGCCGAGGAGCTGGAGGCGGCGCTGGCCGGCGCGCTGGCCGAACAGACCGACCGCAAGGACGCCGCCGGCCACGCGCTGATGGCGCTGCACGAATCCGATCAGGCGCTGCTGGCGATCTACGACCGGCTCGCCCGGGTGGGGCAGAACGCCCGCGCGGCGCAGACCGAGGGGGAGCGGCTGGCCACCCAGCGCGCGGAAGCCGAAGCGGCGCGGGAGAAGTCGCTCGCCTCGCTCGCCGAACTCGAGGACCGGCTGCGGCATGCCGAGATCGAACACGACGGCAGCGACGACAGTTACGGCGCCGCGAGCACCGAGACCGCGGGCTATGCCCGCGAGGAAGCCGCCGCCGCGCTCGCCGAGGCCCGGACCATGGAGGTCGAGGCCCGACTGTCGGTGCGCACCTCGGAGGAGCGCGCGGAATCTGTTCGCGGCAAAGCGGATTCGCTGCGCAGGGCGGCCCGTGGGGAGCGGGAGGCCAGGGCTCGCGCCGAACGCGCGCAGGCCGCTCGGCGCCAGGCTGCCGCTGTCGCTGCGGCCGTCGCCGAATCGGGTACCGAGATCAAGAACGAACTCGAGCAGGTCGTGGCCGCCGCCGCGGCACGGCGTGACGAATTGGTCCGTCGCCGTGGCGAATGCGCGGCCGCGCTGGAACAGGTGAAGGAACGCGCACGCGCGCTGAACACCCAGCTGGCCCAGCTCACCGACGCTGTGCACCGCGACGAAGTCGCCAAAGCCCAAGCGGCACTGCGCATCGAACAGCTGGAGACGACGATCTCCGAACAATTCGGTATCGCGCTCGCCGACCTCGTCGCCGAGTACGGGCCCGAGGTGCCGCTGCCGCCCTCGGCGCTCGAGATGCACGAGTACGAGGAGGCCAAGGAGCGCGGCGAGCAGGTCAGCGCACCGCAGCCGATGCCCTATGACCGGCCGACCCAGGAGCGCCGCGCCAAACGCGCCGAGAAGGACCTCACCACCCTCGGCAAGGTGAATCCCCTTGCGCTGGAAGAGTTCGCGGCCTTGGAGGAGCGCTACACCTTCCTCGCCACCCAGCTCGAGGACGTGAAGAACGCGCGTAAGGACCTTCTCGACGTGGTCGCCGAAGTCGATGCCCGCATCCTTCAGGTGTTCACCGAGGCCTATGCCGATGTGGAACGCGAATTCGTCGGCGTCTTCGGGAAACTGTTCCCCGGCGGCGAGGGCAGGCTGGTGCTCACCGACCCGTCGGACATGCTCACCACGGGCATCGAGGTCGAGGCGCGCCCGCCGGGCAAGAAGGTCAAGCGCCTCTCGCTGCTCTCCGGTGGCGAGAAGTCGCTCACCGCGGTCGCGTTGCTGGTCGCCATCTTCCGCGCTCGCCCCTCCCCGTTCTATGTGATGGACGAGGTCGAGGCGGCCCTGGACGATACCAACCTGCGCCGCCTCATCGGCCTGTTCGAACAGCTGCGTGAGAAGAGCCAGCTGATCGTCATCACCCACCAGAAGCCCACCATGGAGATCGCCGACGCACTCTACGGCGTGAGCATGCGCGGCGACGGCATCACCCAGGTCATCTCCCAGCGGCTGAACCGAGCCGAGGTCACCGACCCCGACCCGGTCTCGGCCTCGGCCTGAGAGGTCGGGTCGGCGCTCGCGCGGCAGGACGGATTCTCAGCCGAACCGGGTCGCCGGAACCTCGGAGTCGATCCGGTCGATGATCCGCGCTGTGGCGCCGCGGGCGAGCCAATCCCGCAGGGAGGTCAGCTCTGGGTGCAGGGCGCGCAACGCGGGGATGTCGGCGTGCCAGCCGCCGGTGTCGCGGATCAGGCGCCAGGTGTTGCCGAGTTGGGGGCCGATCGCGTCGGCTTCCTCCTCGGTGACCTCGCGGTAGTGGACGGGGCGACCGATGGCGGCGCCGATGATAGCGGCCGCGTCGACGGGCGTGATGGCATCGCCCGCGAGCTCGAGGATGCGGGCATGCCAGCCTTCGGGGTCGGCGAAGGCCAGGGCAGCGAAGGCGGCGATGTCATCGACGGCGATCATCTGGAGCGGGCGATCGGCGGGGAACAGGTGCGGGTGTTCGCCGCCGTCGCGGATACCGTCGACAGGGGAGCCGTGCAGGAGGTAGTTCTCCATGAACCGCACAGGGCGCAACACCGTGTAGCGCAGACCGGACGTGGCGAGGGCCTCTTCGATCTGTCGTTTGCCCTGCTGACCCCATGATTTCGCGTCGCCCATCGTCGCGACGCCGGTGAACACGATCTGTTCGGCACCGGCGGCGCGGGCCGCGTCGATCATGGCGACACCGCGGCGGGCCTCGGTGTCCTCGCCCCAACCCTCGACGCGGTAATCGGCTGGGGGAACGAGAAATACGGCTCGGGTTCCGGTCACCGCCACCCGCAGGGACGCCGCGTCGTCGAAGTCGCCGACCGTCAGTTCGGCACCGGCGTCGGCCAGTGCGCGGGCGGCGGGGGAGTCGGGGTCGCGCACCAGCGCGCGAACCGGGTGGCCTTCGGTGAGCAATCTGTGGGCGGTCGCGCCGCCCTGCTTGCCCGTCGCGCCGGTGATCAGAACGGGAAGTGCTGACGTCATTGCGGAGGAGCTCCGTTTCGTGATCGATCGTGTGCCTACAATCGGGTCGGTCGACCCGTATTCCGGACGGTACGGGCGGTCGCACCCGGTTGGCCAGGTCCGGTGCAGGGAAGGCGTAACGAAATGACGGTCGAGCACGGCGTGGAACCGGCGATCCGATCCGACGCGCGCCGCAATCGCGCGCTGATCCTGGCTGCCGCTCAGCGTGCGCTCGCCGAACGCGGCGCCACCGTCTCACTGGCCGAGGTGGCCCGCCGCGCCGGTGTCGGCGCGGGCACCGTCCACCGGCACTTCCCCACGAAAACCGATCTGCTGGAAGCGGTTATGCAGGAGCGCGTCGACCGGTTGGCCGCGCTGGCCGCCGACCATCTCGCCGATCCGGACCCGGGCACGGCCTTTTTCGCCGTGTGCACCCACGTCATCGTGACAAGGCCCGGCAACAAGGACCTGTGCGACCTGGTGCAATCCGACGACGGCTGGCCCCGTGCCCTGCTGCGCGGGGCGGGCAACCGCTTCCACCGCGCGCTGGGCGCACTGCTTGCCTCGGCTCAACGTCAGGGCGCGGTCCGGCGCGACGTGGTCGTCGCCGACGTGCTGGACATCTTCACCGGATGCGTTGCGATCCAACGACATCGACGCGCGCAGGACCCACTCGCACCGGCCGTCGCGCTCATCCTCGACGCCCTGCGCACCCATCCGTCACCCGTAACGGAACACCCGGCAGTCGACCGTAACGAAACAGCGGAAGGTAACGAAACCTCGGCGCCCTGCGCCGTCTGTGGCGCGCCTGTCCGGCGACCGGCCACCGGCAGGCCGGCCCGCTACTGCTCCCCGGCCTGCCGCCAGAAGGCCCACCGCCTCCGCAACGGGTCGCGACCCCTTACAGCAGGTCGCTGACGTCGTCGGGGACGTCTACGGCGTATTTGCGCAGGATGTCCACGGAGATGACCTCCAGCGCGTTCTCATGGGTCGCCGCCAGCACCACGGGTGCGGCCACGCCGTCCTCGTGGGCGTGCAACCAGCGGACCGCCACCACACACCAGCGGTCGCCCGGTTGCAGTCCGGGGAAATTGTTCTCTGGGCGAGGGGTGCTGAGGTCGTTGCCGATGGAGGCCTGATGCTCCAGGAATTCCGCCGTCACGACGGTGCACACGGTGTGGCTGCCGAGATCCTCCGGACCGGTGCTGCAGCAGCCGTCCCGGTAGAAGCCCGTGAGAGGATCGGTGCCGCACTCTTCCAGCGGCCCCCCAAGCACGTTTCGATCGGTCACTCCGCCGATCCTATGGGGCAAGCGCCAGAAGTTCCGCAGGACAACGAATCTGTAGTGTTTCCGCCATACGGCGACAGGCCCGCGATCAGGCCGCCGACCCGCCGCGCAGACGCCGCCGACGTGCGGCAACTCCCCGCCCGAATAGACTCGCCGGGTGAGTTCGCAAGCGTGGATCCTGATCGCCGCGATCGCCGCCGTCCTGTTGGTGGCGCTCGTCGCGGGTTTCGTCCTGTACAAGCGACGCCAGATTTCGCTGGCCCCGCCCGAGCCGGACAAGGAGTTGACGGACCGCTCCGGTGGTTACACCGCGTCCGGTGGATTCAGCTTCAGCCAGGGCGGCTCGACGGCGACCGTGCCGAAGCCCGAACCCGTCCCTGAACGCACCGATACAGACGGCCAACCGCATGTCGGCGACGACGCCGCGATCCCGCGTGACGCCCCGCGCCGCGCGATCACCGACGTTCCGCTGCCCGAGGGCGATGTCGCCGTCGACGAGACCGTGGTCGTCCCCGACGACGCGTCCGCACTCGACACGGTCGCACCGGCCGAGCCGGACACCGATTCCGCGCCCGCGGACACGGCCCCCGCGAAGACCGCGCCGTCCGACCCGGCCGTCACCGAAGTCGAGCCCGCGGACGCGGCGTCGACCGAGGCGCCCGCCGCACCGACCACCGAGCCCGCACCGGCCCCGGCCGAGACCGCCCCGGCCGGAGTCGACGCCACCACCACGGCGATCGACGAGATCGACCCCACCACCGGCCGCCTCGTCCGCCTGCGCGGTCGCCTGGCCCGCTCCCAGAACGCGGTCGGCAAGAGCCTGCTCGGCCTGCTCGGCGGCGGCGACCTCGACGAGGACTCCTGGGAGGAGATCGAAGACACCCTGGTGCTGGCCGATATCGGCACCGCGAGCACCGCCAAGATCGTCGAACGGCTGCGCGAGGAGATGGCCTCGCGCAGCGTGCGCACTCCCGAACAGGCGCGCGCCGCGCTGCGTGACGTGCTCATCGAGGCGCTGCGTCCCGAGCTCGACCGTTCCATCCACGCCCTCCCGCACGGCGACAAGCCCGCGATCCTGCTCGTCGTCGGCGTCAACGGCACCGGGAAGACCACCACCACCGGCAAACTGGCCCGCGTGCTCGTCGCCGACGGCCGCCGGGTGCTGCTCGGCGCCGCCGACACCTTTCGCGCCGCCGCCGCCGATCAGCTGCAGACCTGGGGCGAACGGGTGGGCGCCGAGACCGTGCGCGGTAAAGAGGCCGCCGACCCCGCCGCCGTCGCCTTCGACGCGGTCACCGCGGGTATCGACCGGGGAGTCGACGCGGTTCTGGTGGACACCGCGGGACGCCTGCACACCAAGACCGGCCTGATGGACGAACTGGGCAAGGTGAAGCGGGTCGTGGAGAAGAAGGGTGAGGTCGACGAGGTGCTGTTGGTCCTCGACGCGACCGTCGGCCAGAACGGCCTGATGCAGGCGCGGGTGTTCGCCGACGTCGTCGACATCACCGGCGTGGTCCTCACCAAGCTCGACGGCACCGCCAAGGGCGGCATCGTGTTCCAGGTGCAGCACGAACTCGGTGTGCCGGTGAAACTCGTCGGCCTCGGCGAGGGCGCCGACGACCTGGCGCCGTTCGAGCCTGGCGCGTTCGTCGACGCGCTGCTCGGGGGCACCGCGTAACGGTCCCGTCGATGCCCGTCCGATCCAGCGATCGGGCGGGCATCGCTGTTTTCCGGGCCTGACATCACTGTTTCCGGGGGACGGTGGGGTGGCGAATCGCCGCGCGAACTCGCGGCGAATCGCACATCCGTACCAACCTCACCGTGAGCTGACAGGCTCATGCCAATCATGCGAAACGTGGATGCAACACAACAGCGCTATCCGTTCACTCAGGTGAAACACCACAGCTCAACGGATGAAACACCGAGTGGCGACCCTTCTGTACAGGTCCTTTTGCCGTCATCGGCAGGGCCCGAGATGAGGAGGAACACAAGGTGGCATTTCCACTGATCGGCGCACCGGACGCCGGTGACACCGCCTGGATGCTGGCGTCAGCGGCCCTCGTGCTGTTGATGACGCCGGGTCTGGCGTTCTTCTACGGCGGTATGGTCCGTGGCAAGAACGTGCTGAACATGATCATGATGAGCGTCTCCGCGATGGGCCTGATCACCATCCTGTGGTGTCTATACGGCTTCTCGATGGCGTTCGGCGAGGACAAGGGCAAGCTGGTCGGTGACCCGCTCCAGTACTTCGGCCTCAAGGGCGTCCTGGGCGGCGACTATCTAGCGACTACCGACCCCGCGGCCCCGGCCGCCATCCCGCTGTTCGGCACGATCCCGCTCTCGGTGTTCGTCGCCTTCCAACTCATGTTCGCGATCATCACGGTCGCACTCATCTCGGGCGCGGTCGCCGACCGCTTGAAGTTCGGGTCGTGGCTCGTATTTGCCGGAATCTGGGCCACGGTCGTCTACTTCCCCGTCGCGCACTGGGTGTTCGCCTTCAGCGGCTACACCGGTGAGAACGGCGGCTGGATCGCCAACAACCTCAAGGCGATCGACTTCGCCGGTGGTACCGCGGTCCACATCAACGCCGGTGCCGCCGGTCTGGTGCTCTGCCTGATCCTCGGCAAGCGCAAGGGCTGGCCGAAGACGCCGTTCCGCCCGCACAACCTGCCGTTCGTGATGCTCGGCGCCGGTCTGCTGTGGTTCGGCTGGTACGGCTTCAACGCGGGTTCGGCGCTGAGCGCCAACGGTGTCGCGGGTGCCACCTTCCTCACCACCACGATCGCCACCGCCGCCGCCATGATGGCCTGGTTGCTCGTGGAGAAGATCCGCGACGGTCACCCGACCTCGCTCGGCGCTGCCTCGGGCATCGTCGCCGGTCTGGTCGCGATCACCCCGGCCTGTTCCTCGGTCAACGTGGTCGGCGCCCTGGCTGTCGGTGTCGTCTCCGGTGCGCTGTGCGCCCTGGCCGTCGGCCTGAAGTTCCGATTCGGCTTCGACGACTCGCTCGACGTCGTCGGCGTCCACCTCGTCGGTGGTCTGGTCGGCACGCTGATCGTCGGACTCGTCGCTACCAGCGAAGCTCCCGCAGGTGTCGATGGACTGTTCTACGGTGGTGGAGTCGAGCAGTTGAAGCTGCAGGCTGTCGGTGCCTTCGCCGTTCTCGCCTACTCGCTGGTCGCCACGGCCATCATCGCGTACGCGATCAAGTTCACGATCGGCCTGCGCGCCAGTGAAGAGTCCGAGGCTGCGGGCCTCGACGAAGCCGAGCACGCGGAAACCGCATACGATTTCGCTGCTGTGGGTGGCACGGCACGCACGCTCGTCAAGGAGGCATGACGAACATGAAACTGGTTACGGCAATCGTCAAACCGTTCACGCTCGAAGATGTGAAGTCCGGGCTGGAACAGGCAGGCGTGCTCGGCATGACCGTCAGCGAAGTCCAGGGATACGGCCGGCAGAAGGGCCACACCGAGGTTTACCGCGGTGCCGAGTATTCGGTGGACTTCGTGCCCAAGGTCCGAGTCGAGGTCGTCGTCGACGATGCGTCGGTCGAGAAGGTCGTCGAGGTGATCGTCGAAGCCTCGCGCACCGGCAAGATCGGTGACGGCAAGGTGTGGGTGACCCCGGTGGACACCATCATCCGCGTCCGTACCGGCGAACGCGGAAGCGACGCACTGTAGTTCGGTAGGGCACGCACGATAAATCGATCGAGCGGCGGCCCCGCTCCCACCGGTGAGACTTATCCGGTCGGGGCGGGGCCGCCCGCATGAAATGGTGGTGTGGGCTGTGGCACAGCGGAACGGTGGTATTCAGAACAACGGAGCGGCGGATCTGGTCAAGGCCAGGGCGCAACTGCTCGACGGAGCGGGCACCCGCAATCCGCGGCTCGATCCGGAATCGCTGCGCGAGGCCTTGGTCGACCTGTTCGAACTGTGGCTCACCAGCAAGGGCAACGAACTCGGCATCACCGCCGACAGCGGCCTCTCGGTCGTGGCGGTGGGTGGACTCGGACGCCGCGAGATGCTGCCCTACTCCGATCTCGACCTCGTGCTGCTGCACGACGACGTCGACCCCAAGGTGGTCTCGGAGGTCGCCGATCAACTCTGGTATCCGCTGTGGGACGCCCACATCAAGCTCGACCACAGCGTGCGCACCGTGCCCCAGGCGCTGCGGGTGGCCGCCGACGACATGATCGCCGCACTCGGCCTGCTGGAGGGGCGCCACATCGTCGGCGACCAAGACCTCAGCAATCTGCTCATCGGCGGCGTGCGCCGGGAATGGCGCACCGGCATCCGGTCCCGCTTCGACGATCTGATCGCCCAGACCACCGCACGCTGGCAGCGCAGCGGCGAGATCGCCCACCGCGCCGAACCCGATCTCAAGAACGGTCGCGGCGGGCTGCGCGACATCCAGCTGCTCGACGCGCTCGCGATCGCCCAATTGACCGACGCCATGCCGGGATTGGGCCCCGAGGTCCCCGGCGGCGGGCTGAAACAGGCACACCGCAGGCTCCTCGACGTGCGCACCGAACTGCACCGCGTCGCGGGCCGGGCCCGCGATCAACTGCGCGCCCAGGACGCCGACGAGATCGGCGCCGCGCTGCGCATCGGCGACCGCTTCGATCTCGCCCGGACATTGACCGATTCGGCGCGTACGGTGAGCTATTCGTGCGACGTCGGTCTGCGCACGGCCGCCAACGCGTTACCGCGGCGCGGCCTGGCCAGACTGCGCCGGATGCCGGTGCGCCGACCACTCGATGAGGGGGTGGTCGAGCACTCCGGCGAGGTCGTGCTGGCCAGAGATGCCCGCCCGCAGCGTGATCCCGGGCTGATCCTGCGCGTCGCGGCGGCGTCGGCGCAGACCGGGCTGCCGATGTCGGCGACCACGCTCAACCGGTTGTCCGAGGACGCGCCCGAACTGCGCGAACCGTGGCCCAAGGACGCGCTCAACGATCTGCTCGTGTTGCTCGGCGCGGGCCGCGGCAGCATCGACGCGGTCGAGGCGCTCGATCGAACCGGATTGTGGGGCAGACTCTTTCCCGAATGGGGCGCGGTCCGCGATCTGCCGCCGCGCGATGCGATGCACACCTGGACCGTCGATCGGCACCTGATGGAGACGGTCGCCTTCGCGAGCAGCCTGAGCACCAGGGTCGCCCGGCCCGACCTGCTCGCGCTCGGCGCGCTGCTGCACGACATCGGCAAGGGGCGGCAGGGCGACCACAGCATCGTCGGCGCCGAACTGGCCACCCATATCGGCCGCAGGCTCGGCATGTGGCCTTCGGATGTGCGCACCCTCAGCGCGATCGTGCGCCACCACCTGCTCCTGCCCGACACCGCGACCCGGCGCGACCTCGACGATCCGGCGACCGTGCAGCACGTCGCCGACGCGCTCGGTGGTGACGTCGGCCTGCTCGAACTGCTGCACGCGCTGGCAGAGGCCGACTCGATGGCCACCGGCCCCGGCGTCTGGGGCGACTGGAAGGCCTCGCTGATCGGTGAACTGGTGCGCCGCTGCCGGCTCGTCATGGCGGGCGAGCCGCTGCCGCAACCGGAACCGATCGACCCGGAGCTCCTGGACAAGGCCACGGCCGGCGGCGTGCACGTCACCCTCGCGCCCGGCGACGGCAAGCACACCTTCGTGGTGACGGTGATCGCCCCCGACGAGCCCGGCCTGCTCTCCGATGCCGCCGGTGTCCTGGCGCTGCACGCGTTGCGGGTGCTCTCGGCCTCGCTGGGCAGCGCGGGGGACTCGGCGATCAACACCTTCGTGGTGATGCCGAAATTCGGCGATCCGCCGGACGCGGGCCTGCTGCGTCAGGAACTCATCCGGGCCACCACCGGCGCGCTCGACCTGCCCGCGGTGCTGGCCAAACGCGAAACCGACGCTGTCGGGACCGGGCCCGGCCGGTACGCGCGCGCCGCGCCCCGCGTGATCTGGTCACCGATCAGCACTCCCGGACAGGTGATCCTCGAGCTGCGCGCCGACGACCGGATCGGTTTGCTGAGCAGGCTGGCCGGTGCGTTCGCCGCGACGGGAGCCAGTGTCCGATGGGCCAAGGTGGTCACGATGGGCTCGGCCGTGGTCGACGCCTTCTGCCTCGATCTGGGCGACACCGACAGCCCGGCCCTGCGCGACCGCATCGAAAAGGCCGTCCTCGACGTGGTTCCGCGGCCCGCTCCCGCCCCGCCGCCGACCGAAACAACCGAGGCCGACTGATACCGCAAGGACACGGTTTACTCACTGATTGCTATCAGGTTGCTACACAGCGTCCTCGCGGCCCGATAAGTCGATATGGGACCTATAACATTCCCCTGGTCCGGCTGTCACTCGTACGAGGGGAGCTGATCCGTGGCTATCGAAGTCGTTTCCGCGTCAATGATGACCAGCGACGCGACCGCGCACATCGCGCGTTGCGTCGGTGGTGACCTGTGGGTGGTTTCGTGGTTGCCGGGTCGCACCCTCAGTGGTGCGCAGGCGTTGGCCGCGATGACCATCGCCTCGACCGCCGCCCACCACGCCGACAGTGCCGATTCCGAATGGCTTCGGATCGAGGCGCTGTCCCGGGAACTCGGCCTCACCGGCAGAGAAGCGGTGTACCTGGTGGACATCGAATCCCACGAGTTGCGCCGCACGGCGCCACCGCACGTGCAACATACCGAATAACCTCCATTACCCTGGGTGGGCAAGAGACGTCCGGCTTCGGTCAGACGACCTGAGACCCTTTCAGATCAGGAGCGCGATCGGTGTTCGAATCCCTGTCCGACCGGCTTACCGGTGCACTGCAGGATCTGCGCGGTAAGGGGCGTCTGTCACCGGCCGACATCGACGCCACCGCGCGTGAGATCCGCCTCGCACTCCTCGAGGCCGACGTCGCGCTGCCCGTGGTGCGCGGTTTCATCACCAACGTCAAGGAACGCGCCAAGGGCGCGGAGGTCTCCGGCGCGCTCAATCCCGCGCAGCAGGTCGTCAAGATCGTCAACGAGGAACTCGTCGCGATCCTCGGTGGCGAGACCCGTCGCCTCAACCTCGCCAAGAACCCGCCGACGGTCATCATGCTGGCCGGTCTGCAGGGTGCGGGTAAGACCACACTCGCGGGCAAGCTGGCCAAATGGCTCAAGGGTCAGGGCCACCAGCCGCTGCTGGTGGCCTGTGATCTCCAGCGTCCCGGCGCGGTCACCCAGCTGCAGGTCGTCGGTGAGCGCGCGGGTGTGCCCGTGTTCGCCCCGCACGGCGGCACCTCCATCGGTGGCGGCGAGAACCCGCTCGGCATCACCGCGGCCGACCCGGTCGCCGTCGCCGCGGCCGGTATCGAAGAGGCCAAGGCCAAGCAGTACGACGTGGTCATCGTCGATACCGCCGGTCGCCTCGGTATCGACGCCGAGCTGATGCGCCAGGCCGCCGGCATCCGCGATGCCGTGCAGCCCGACGAGACGTTGTTCGTGCTCGACGCCATGATCGGTCAGGACGCGGTCAGCACCGCCGAGGCCTTCCGCGACGGCGTCGGGTTCACCGGTGTCGTGCTCACCAAGCTCGACGGTGACGCCCGCGGTGGTGCGGCGCTGTCGGTGCGCAACGTCACCGGCGCGCCGATCATGTTCGCCTCCACCGGTGAGAAGCTCGAGGACTTCGACGTCTTCCATCCCGACCGGATGGCCTCGCGCATCCTCGGCATGGGTGATGTGCTCACCCTCATCGAGCAGGCCGAACAGGTCTACGACGCCCAGCAGGCCGAGGAGACCGCGCGCAAGATCGGCAGCGGCGAGCTCACCCTCGAGGACTTCCTCGATCAGATGCTGGCCATCCGCAAGATGGGCCCGATCGGCAACCTGCTCGGCATGCTGCCCGGCGCGGGCCAGATGAAGGACGCGCTGGCCGCGGTCGACGACAAGCAGCTCGACCGGGTGCAGGCGATCATCCGCGGCATGACCCGCGCCGAGCGGGACAACCCGAAGATCATCAACGCCTCGCGCCGCCTGCGCATCGCCAATGGTTCCGGTGTGCAGGTGTCCGAGGTCAACCAGCTCGTCGACCGGTTCTTCGAAGCCAAGAAGATGATGGCGATGATGGGCAGGCAGATGGGCATGCCGGGCGCTCGCCGCGGCAACAACAAAAAGGGCGGCAAGAAGGGCAAGAAGGGCGGACGTGGGCCCACTCCGCCGAAGGTGCGCGGCGGGTTCCCCGGAATGCCCGCCGGGATGCCGGGCCTGCCGCCGGGCATGGATCTGTCGAACATGCCGCCCGGCCTCGATCAGCTGCCGCCCGGCCTGGACGGGATCGATCTGTCCCAGCTGAAGTTCCCCAAGAACTGAGCTTTCGGCGCGCTGGCGCGCGCGTGTCCGCGGCCCTGAGGGGCCGCCGGTCAGGCACCGTTGCTTGCTCCTTCGTCGCCTACGCAACGGCGCCTGACCGGCGACCCGGCCGCGGACCGGCCACTTCGTGGCCGCCGCTCCCCAAGGGTCGCGGGTGGTGGTCGGTGTGTCAGATCACGCCGGGGATCAACGCTTTCCGGTTCGCTGGGTAGTCGGCGAACTTCTCCCGGTACCACCGGTGGGTGGCGAAGGCGCGCGGCACCAGGTTTCCCGCGGTGATCAAGAAGATCGCGACACCGGCCAGCGACCAGGTGAGCAGGGCGAAACCGGCCCAGGCGATCAGCTCGCCCAGGTAGGCCGGGCTGCTGACGAAGCGGAAGCCCGCGCCGTGCGGGACGCGGTATTCGGCGGCACCGGGGTTGTTCTTGTCCCGCAGATTGCGCACGATCGCCTCGGATCGCACCAGCAGCCCGAATCCGCACAGGTACACGACCAGGCCGATCAGGAAGCGCGGATCGGCGAGCCAGGCGGTGCCGTACTGGTTCTTGTAGTCGTTGCTGAAGAACGCGCCGTTGAGATAGCCGTGCAGGGCCGTCACGAACACGCCCGCCGCGACCACCGAGACGTTGAAACTGCTCGTCTTACCCGGCACCTGCCGGATGGAGAGCGGGAAGAACCAGCCGCGATTGCCGTAGTGCAGCAACCAGATGGCGGCCAGCACCAGCGGCACCGGCTCGAAACGATCGGGGCCGCTGAGATAGAACACCGCGAACACGACGGTCGCGGGCAGCTCCATCAGCCACCAGCCCAGCTTGGGGTTGAGATTGAAGCCGACCTTGTTCGACGCGAAGCGGCCGTAGGGGCTCTGCGCGAACAGTCCGCCGACGATCACGAACGCGGCGAAGGCGAAGGCGATGGCCAGCACGGTGTCGTAGGTGGTGTTCCCGGTGTACCAGTCCATCGAGATCCTCTTGTCCAACAGGCGCCGCGCACGATCGCCGACGCAAAACTAGAACACGTTCTATCATGGATCGCGCAGGGGAAGCGTGACTATGGAGGACCTACATGTCGTTGGATCGGACCGCCGAGGACCTGCTGGCGGCGGTGCGCGCGTCACCGCGCGCGGTGGCCGCGCACGACAAGACCGCGTGGGTCGGGCTGTTCGCCGAGCGAGCCGCGGTGCACGACCCGTACGGCTCGCGCGAGCACATCGGCCCGGACGCGATCTCGCGCTTCTACAACGTCTTCATCGCGCCGAACGCCATCGCCTTCCGCGTCGACCGCGACATCGTCGCCGGCTACACGGTGGTGCGTGACCTGCACATCGAGACCACGATGTCGACGGGCGCCACCGTCACCGTGCCGATGCATCTGCGCTACGACCTGGTCGACACCGACGGCGGCTGGCGGATCGCCCGGCTCGCCGCGCACTGGGAGCTGGGGGTGATGATCGCGCGACTGCTGCGCACCGGCCCGTCCGGACTGCTCGCGGGAGCGAAGCTCGGGCCGCAACTCGTGGGCGAGCTCGGCATGGGCGGTGCGATGGGCATGATGCGGGCGCTGCGCGGCGTCGGCGGGTCCGGCAAGCGCATCGTCCGCCGGCTCTTCGCCGCTGTCGCGTCCGGCGACGGGGGTGGCGTGCGAGCGCTGCTCGATGAGCGGACGGTGGTCGAGCTGCCCGCCGGGCATCCGGTCTCGGTCGCGGACTTCGCCGAGCGCGCGCGAGACATGGCGTGGGACAAGATGATCGCCGCCGGGCGCACCGTCAGTGTGAGCGTGCGGGTCGGTGCGTCGCGCGGTGTGGCCTTCGTCGACTTCGCCCCGGACCGGCCGCGGATCACCGCGGTGCGGGTTTTCCTCGACGGCGATCCGTCGGGCGACTGACGGTTCGCCCGACGGGTGCCGAGTCGGCCTGGTGCTGCCGCGGTGGTCGGCCCCGCGGGGGCGGGTGCGTGGGCCGATCGTGCGAGGTAGGTTCGGTCCCAGGCCGACGACTGGAGGTTCGTGTGCATCTGCGTGGTGTGGTTCTCCCCGACGACCGGGAGCGTGACCTCTGGGTCGTCGACGGGACTGTCACGTTCGAACCCGTCCGTGACAACGAAACCCTGTGCAGCACAGGCTGGATCGTGCCCGGTCTGGTCGACGCGCACTGCCATGTCGGCATCCGCTACGGCGGCGGGGACGAGACCCACGACGGCGCGATCGAGCAGGCCGAGATCGAACGCGACGCGGGGGCGCTGCTCCTGCGCGACGCGGGCTCGCCGATCGACACCCGCTTCATCGACGAGCACACCGAGCTGCCGCGGATCATCCGCGCGGGCCGCCACATCGCCCGCCCCAAGCGCTACATCCGCGAACTCGGCATCGAACTCGACGACGAGCGCGACCTGCCCGAGATCGTCGCCGAGCAGGCCCGCTTCGGTGACGGCTGGGTGAAGATCGTGGGGGACTGGATCGACCGCTCCGTCGGTGACCTGCGCCCGCTGTGGAGTGACGACATCCTGAAGCAGGCCATCGACGCCGCCCACGCGAACGGGGCAAGGGTCACCGCCCACGTATTCGGTGAGGACGCGCTGCCGGGCCTGATCAACGCGGGCATCGACTGCCTCGAACACGGCACGGGCATCACCGACGACACCATCGAGCTGATGGTGGCCAACGGCACCGCCCTGGTCCCCACCCTGATCAATATCGACACCTTCCCCGGCATCGCCGACAGCGCCACGAAGTTCCCGGTCTACGCCGCCCACATGCGCGACCTGCACCGCCGCGTCCGCGACACCGTCGGCAAAGCCCACGAGGCGGGCGTCCCGATCTACGCGGGCACCGACGCGGGCGGCTCCATCCGCCACGGCCGCATCGCCGACGAGATCACCGCCCTGACCGGCGCGGGCCTGTCGCCCCACGACGCCCTCGGCGCCGCCTCCTGGAACGCGCGCACCTGGCTCGGCCGCCCCGGTATCGAAGAGGGCGCTCCGGCCGACTTCGTCGTCTACGCGCACGACCCCCGCGTGCACCCGCAGTCGCTCACCGACCCACAATGGGTCGTGCTGCGTGGCCTGGTCGTGAAGACCCCCGATCCGGTCACCGGACACCGCTGAATCGACGTTGCGCGGCGATAGCGGAGGCGATTTCCGGCCGCAGCGGGTCGTCTGGCAGAATGAACCCTCGTCCTTCCTGGACAGGTGTCAGCCCGTCTCCGGTTACGTACCGCGCGGCGGTCACGCACACATGCGCGAAACCGGACCCGCAGACCATGCGGGTCGCCGAATCGCGTGGTGACCAAACTACTGAAAGAAGACTGAACAGCATGGCTGTCAAGATCAAGCTCACTCGTCTCGGCAAGATCCGCAACCCGCAGTACCGCGTCGTCGTCGCCGACGCCCGTACTCGTCGTGACGGCCGGGCCATCGAGTCCATCGGCCTGTACCACCCGAAGGAAGAGCCTTCGCTGATCCAGATCGACGCCGAGCGCGTCGCGTACTGGCTGTCCGTCGGCGCGCAGCCGACCGAGTCGGTGCAGCGTCTGCTGGAGATCACCGGCGACTGGCAGAAGTTCAAGGGCCTGCCGGGCACCGAGGGCACCCTGAAGGTGAAGGCTGAGAAGACCTCCAAGCTGGACCTGTTCAACGCCGCGCTCGCCGCCGCCGACAACGCGCCCACCACCGAGGCCGTCACCCCGAAGAAGAAGGCCGCCAAGAAGGACGAGGCTGCCGCTGAGGAAGCCGCCACCGAGGCTGCCGAGTAATGACTGCTGTTGTTGCCGATGCCGTCGAACATCTGGTTCGCGGCATCGTCGCCAACCCTGACGACGTCCGTGTCGAGCTGCTCACCGGACGTCGTGGACGCACCGTCGAGGTACACGTCCATCCTGAAGACCTGGGCAAGGTGATCGGGCGCGGTGGTCGTACCGCGACCGCGCTGCGCACCCTGGTCGCCGGCATCGGCGGCCGTGGGATCCGGGTCGACGTGGTCGATACCGACGCCTAGATGGAACTCGTCGTAGGTCGGGTCGCCAAGTCGCACGGCGTGCGCGGTGAACTCGTCGTCGATGTTCGCACCGACGAGCCGGACGTCCGGTTCGCGCCGGGCTCGACATTGCGCGGCAGGATGCCGAAGTCCTCGGCGACCCGTGACTACACCGTGAAGTCGGCCCGAGAGCACTCGGGCCGGCTTCTGGTGTTCGTCGACGGGATCGACGATCGCACCGCCGCCGACGCCCTGCGTGGCACGTTGTTCGTCGTCGACAGCGATTCGCTGCCGCCGTCGGAGGATGACGACGCCTTCTACGACCACGAACTCGAAGGCCTGCGGGTCGAGTTCACCGACGGCACCGCTGTCGGCACGGTCACCGAGGTGCTGCATTCGGCCGCGGGCGAACTGCTGTCGGTGCGTGCCGCCGACGACGGTCGCGAGATTCTCATTCCCTTTGTCACCGCCATCGTGCCGACGGTTTCGCTCGCCGATGGACTGGTGGTCATCACGCCGCCCGAGGGCCTGCTCGATCCGGAGTAATTCGTGCAACTCGACGTCGTCACGATCTTCCCGGAGTACCTCGAGCCGCTGCGTACCGCGCTGCTCGGCAAGGCCGTCGACAAGGGCTTGATCTCGATCGGCGTGCACGATCTGCGCCACTGGACGCATGACGTGCACAAATCGGTCGACGACTCGCCCTACGGGGGCGGTCCCGGCATGGTCATGAAGCCCACTGTCTGGGGCGATGCCCTGGACGAGGTGTGCCCCGACGACGCACTGCTCGTCGTCCCCACTCCGGCCGGTGTGCCGTTCACCCAGGCCACCGCGCAGCGCTGGGCCACCGAGAAGCACCTCGTGTTCGCCTGCGGGCGCTACGAGGGCATCGATCAGCGCGTGTTCGACGATGCCGCCCGCCGCGTCCGCGTCGAAGAGGTGAGCATCGGCGACTATGTGCTCATCGGTGGCGAGGCCGCGGTACTCGTGATGACCGAGGCTGTGGTGCGTCTGATCCCCGGCGTGCTCGGTAATCAGCAGTCCCACCAGGAGGATTCGTTCTCCGACGGACTCCTCGAAGGTCCCAGCTACACCCGGCCGGTGTCGTGGCGTGGCCTCGACGTGCCCCCGGTCCTGCTCTCGGGCGACCACGCCAAGGTCGCCGCGTGGCGCCACGAACAGTCACTGGAACGCACGGCGCAGCGCCGTCCCGATCTGCTGCCCTGACCTATCCCGCGATTACGCGGGTGGTGATACAGAACGGGTGCCCGGCGGGGTCGAGTAGTACCCGCCAGCGCGGATCCGGTTGTACCGGCGCGGGTTTCGCGCCGATCGCGAGGGCATGCTGTTCGCACAGGTCGAGGTCGGCGTCCGCGGCCAGGTCCAGGTGCACCGCGGCCGTGCCGGGCCACTGCGGCGGAAAATAGTCCTCGACGCGTTGCGCGGCGACCGTCAGTCCCGACGGGATACGGATTCCGACGCTGTGCGCGTCGTTCCACAGGACACGGCCACCGAGCAGCCCGAGGTAGAAGCGGGCGAGGGACTCGGGGTCGTCACAGTCCAGTGAGAGGCCGGCCAGTTGAAAAGGCTCCGTCATCGAAGCGACGCTACCGGGCCGAACGGGCACCGAGATTGTTTTGCGCTAAAGACATTTGGGTATCCATCCAGGTCGTTCTTTGTGCGATCGTCCATAGTGAGGCTTGCTGGTTCCATCCGGAACGGGTTCGGCCCCGGCGTCCGTCGGCGCGGTCGGGCCGGACGCGACGAGGCCGAACGGGCTGCGCGCCGATGTTCCCAGTACAGGCACTGCGCCCCTTGGCAATCGGGCGCTGCCCGAGTGCGCGCTCGGTGACGTTCGCGTGGAGGTGTCGCGCCCACGGTGTGAGACCTTGCCGGTCCGCTCGGTCGGTCCGGGGGCATTGCGGCAGATCCGGTGGCCGAATGGCGGTGATATATCCCACATTTGGCGCGGGAGTTGACGGGGTCGTGGGTCGTGGCAGTCAGGGCAGCAGGCCGTGCCGACGTGCCCGCGCCACCGCCTCGTGCCGGGTGCCGGCATCCAGCTTGCTCATCGCCTGCCGCAGGTAACTCTTGACGGTCTCGGCGCCGAGCGAGAGTCGAAGCGCCGCTTCCTGGTTCGTACAGCCGAGGGCGATCTGGGCGAGCACGTCGAGTTCCCGCCGCGACAGCCGCGGCGCGTCGCCGATGGACTCGCCGGTCAGCACCCCGGTCAGTCGGTCGCACACCCCGGAAAGCCGGTCGCGCAGCGCGAGATCGCCCGTGGCGGTCGCGAGGGCGCGAAGCTCGGCATGGATCTCGCGCAACTCCTCGGTCGCCGCGGGTGTGGTCGTCGTCAGCGGCGGCGCGAGCTCGAGCAGCCGGACCCGCCGGTCCACCTCGTCGCGGACGGCGATCTCCGCGGCCAGTCGCCTACCCGCCTGCAGGATCACCTCGGCGGTGCGGTCACCGAGTGGGCCCGTGCCGCGAGTGGCGGCGTACAGCACGGCGCGGGGTCGGTCGGCGACCAGCACCGGCACGGCCATCACCGACCGCAACCCTTCGCCGACGACCGCGGCGTCGTAGTGGTGGGTGATCGCGGACGAGCCCCGATAGTCGGCCACCGACGCGGGCCTGCGGTACTGCATGGCCTGCCCGCCGAGCCCGGAGGTGCGCAGCACCGACAGCCCGCGCAGACCCGTGGTGACGGTGCCGGCGAACTCGGTGAGCAGCAGGGTGTCCTCGTCCACCGCGCCGCCGAACACCACCGGGACGCTCGCCCGGCCCGCCACCCAGCGGATCTCGGCGCGCAGCGCGTCACCGTCGCGCGGGCGCAACAGGGAAGTCATGGATCACCCCTTTTCGGGGGTAGTGGGGCACGTGAGCTATGCCACATTCTAGGACAGACCCGGTGGCCGATACCCGGGTGATGAGGAGAAGCTGCGATGACTACCGATCTGGACGTGCGGGTGCGCGACCTGCTCGACCACTACGACCGACCGGAGGCCTGTGCGGCCGATCTGCTCTGCGATCGGCACCCGGCCGGGCAGATCGCGTTCACGGTGATCGAGTCCGATCTGCGCGCCTACGACCTGACCTACGGTGAGCTGCGGGAGCGCTCGGCTCGGTTCGCCGCCGCGCTGGCCGAACTCGGCGTCGAACCCGGCGACCGGGTGGCGACGTTGATGGCGAAGTCCGTCGAGCTCGTGGTCGCGCTGCTGGGAATCTGGCGCCGCGGCGCGGTGCACGTGCCGTTGTTCACCGCGTTCGCGCCACCGGCCGTCGAGTTCCGGCTGACCGCGAGTCGCGCGAAGGTCGTTGTCGCCGATGTCGACCAGGCGCCGAAACTCGCGCCGGCCGACTACCGGACGATCGTCGCCGGCGACACCGACATCCCCGGCGCGCTGCGCTTCGACGATCTGCTCGACGGGTACCGACCCGACGACCCGCGTGCGCGGCCGGTGGCGGTCGGTGGCGACGGCCTGCTGGTGCAGCTGTTCACCAGCGGCACCACCGGCACCCCCAAGGGCGTGCCGATCCCGGTGCGCGCGCTGGCGTCGTTCCACGCCTACCAGGAGTTCGCCCTGGATGTGCGCCCCGAGGACGTCTACTGGAACGCGGCCGATCCGGGCTGGGCGTACGGCCTCTACTACGCGATCCTGGCCCCGCTGGCCACCGGTGTGCGCAGCCTGCTGCTGCACGCGGGGTTCTCGGCGCCACTCACCTGGGGCGTGTTGCAGCGCTTCGGCGTCACCAACTTCGCCGCCGCGCCGACCGTCTATCGGGCGTTGCGCGCCGACAGCGCCCCGGTTCCGGACGGCTTCGCCCTGCGCCGGGCGTCGTCGGCGGGCGAGCCGTTGACCCCGGACGTGGTGGCCTGGTCGCAGCGGACACTCGGGGTGCCGGTGCGGGACCACTACGGCCAGACCGAGCACGGCATGGTGATCTGCCACGCGTGGCACCCCGCCCTCGACACGGCCGTCCCGCCCGGTTCGATGGGCAGGCAGCTCCCCGGGTGGTCCTGTGCGGTCCTCGCCGAGGACGCCGACACCGAGGCAGCGCCCGGTGAGATCGGCCGGGTCGCCATCGACACCCACCACAGCCCGCTGCTCTGGTTCCTCGGTTACCTCGACGATCCGGAGCGCACCGCGAGCCGGTTCACCGCCGACGGACGCTGGTATCTGACCGGTGACGTCGGCTCCCGCGACACCGACGGCTGTTTCCGCTTCAGCTCCCGCGACGACGACGTGATCATCATGGCGGGCTACCGGATCGGCCCGTTCGAGGTCGAGAGTGTGCTGGTCATGCACGAGCAGGTCGCCGAGGCCGCTGTGGTCGGGATGCCCGACGAGCTGCGCGGCGAGGTGCTGGAGGCCTTCGTGGTGCCACGCACCGGCATCGAGGGCGGCGCAGAGCTGGCCGTCGAACTGCAGCAGCTGGTCAAGGACGAGTTCGCCGCCCACGCCTATCCGAGAAAGGTCCACTTCGTGGACAGTCTGCCCAAGACGCCGAGTGGCAAAGTGCAGCGGTTCCTGCTGCGCGGCAAGGAGATCCGCTGATGTCCGAACTCAGTTACAGCTGCGGTCCCGCCGACGTCGCGCTGCTCGGTGACACCATCGGCGCGAACCTGGACCGCGCCGTCGCGGCCCATCCGACGCGTGACGCGCTCATCGACTGCCCGACGGGTCGGCGCTGGACCTACCGCGAGGTGGGTGCCGCCGTCGACGCCGTCGCGACCGGCCTCGCCGCGCACGGCATCGAACCCGGTGACCGGGTCGGTATCTGGGCGCCCAACTGCGCGGAATGGTTTCTCGTGCAGTACGCCACCGCGAAGATCGGCGCCATCCTGGTCAATATCAACCCCGCCTACCGCACCAGCGAACTCGAATACGTTCTCGTCCAGGCCGGGGTGCGCACGCTGATCGCCGCATCGGAGTTCAAATCCTCGGACTACGTCGCGATGATCGAGCAGGTCCGGCCGAATTGTCCGGCCCTGGAACAGGTGTTGATCCTCGGCACCGAGCCGTGGCGGCAGGTGGCCGAGACCGTGCCGGACAGCGAACGGCTGGGCGCGATCGCCGAGACACTGTCGGCCGACGACCCGATCAACATCCAATACACCTCGGGCACAACAGGCTTCCCGAAGGGCGCGACGCTGAGTCACCACAACATCCTCAACAACGGGTTCTTCGTCGGCGAGCTGTGCGGATACACCGAGGCCGACCGGGTCTGCATCCCGGTTCCGTACTACCACTGTTTCGGCATGGTGATGGGCAATCTCGCGGTCACCTCCCACGGTGCGGCCGCGGTGATCCCGGCGCCGTCGTTCGATCCGGCCGCGGCGCTGGCCGCCGTCGCCGCGGAACGCTGCACCTCGCTCTACGGCGTCCCGACGATGTTCATCGCGATGCTGGCCGAACTCGACTCCGGCGCCGACTATGACCTGTCGAGCCTGCGCACCGGCATCATGGCGGGCTCACCGTGCCCGGTCGAGGTGATGAAACGGGTGATCGATCAGCTGGGGATGAGCGAGGTCGCCATCTGCTACGGCATGACCGAGACCTCGCCGGTGTCCACCCAGACCCGCCGTGACGACAGCATCGACCGCCGCACCGCCACCGTCGGCCGGGTCGGCCCGCACCTCGAGGTGAAGGTGGTCGACCCGGAGACCGGGCACACCGTGGCGCGCGGCGAACCGGGCGAACTGTGCACCCGCGGCTACTCGGTGATGCTCGGGTACTGGGAACAACCCGACAAGACCGCCGAGGCGATCGACGCCGCCCGCTGGATGCACACCGGCGACATCGGCGTCATGGACGCCGACGGCTACCTCGCGGTCACCGGCCGGATCAAGGACATGGTGATCCGCGGCGGCGAGAACATCTACCCCCGCGAGATCGAGGAGTTCCTCTACACCCACCCCGATATCGTCGATGCCCAGGTCATCGGTGTCCCCGACGCCAAATACGGTGAGGAGCTGATGGTCTGGCTCCGGCTGCGCGAGGGCGCGACGCCCCTCGACGCCGACGCTGTGCGCACGTTCTGCGCCGGTCGCCTCGCCCACTACAAGATCCCGCGCTATGTGCACGTGGTCGACGAGTTCCCGATGACGGTCACCGGCAAGGTCCGCAAGGCCGAGATGCGCGAACTCGCGAGGGAGATCCTCGGCTGAATCTCGGGCGCTGCTGGTTCTTGCTAGCGTGTTCGCGACAGGTGGGTGGCCTGGTTGCGAATGATGATGGGGGAGACTGTGTTCCGTAGGGCAGCGGTCGTGTCGATGTCGGTCTGCGCGCTGGTCGCGACGAGTGCGGGTGGCGCCGACGCGGGACCGGGCGGTGTCGGGGTTCTCCCCAGCCCCAGTGGGGCCCTGCCCGTCGGTTCCACGACGCTGCATCTGGTCGACGCCGCCCGTCAGGACCCGTTCCAACCGGATCGGTCCAGGGAACTGATGGTGTCGGTGTTCTATCCGGCGACCGAGGTACACCGGTACCCGCGAGCACATTACGCGTCGACGGAGCTGATCCCGGGACTCGAGAAAGAGCTCGGGATCGAGCTCCCCGGCGCGCTGACCCACGCCTACCGGGAGGCGCCGGCACAGGCCGCGAGCACCTATCCGGTCGTGCTGTACACACCCGGCGGCGGTGTCTCGCGCATCCTCGGCACCGGCCTCGCCGAGGACCTGGCCTCGCGCGGATACGTGGTGGTGACTGTCGATCACACCTACGAATCCGGTCCCGTGGTCGAGTTCCCCGGCGGACGGCTCGTGCGGCCCGCCCCGGCGCCCAACGGCTTCGACACCGAAATCCGCGAAAAGTACATCGCCGCACGGCTGCTCGATCTCCGGTTCGTTCTCGACTCCCTCGCCGGGCTAACCGCGGGGGCCAACCCCGATGCCGAATCCGACCCCCTACCCGCCGATCTGGATCGGGTGCTCGACCTGGACCGGATCGGCGCGGTCGGACATTCGTCGGGCGGGTACGCCGCCGTCGAGGCCATGCACGAGGACCGTCGCATCGACGCGGCCGTCGACATGGACGGACAGATCGGTGTGGACGAGGCACTCGGCCGCGCGGTGACCGAGGGCGTCGACCGGCCCACCCTGGTCTTGACCAGCGATCAGATCGAGGAAGTCGGTGATGCGAATCCGTCCCTCGACGCGTTCTGGCAGCGGGCCACCGGCTGGAAACGTCATCTGGCCATAGCGGATTCGGCCCACTACGACTTCACTGATATGCCGTCGCTGGTGCCCGCCCTCGCGCGGCCCGCCGCGTCGACCTACATCGGCGCCATCGACCCGGATCGCATGGCGTCGCTCGTGCGGGGCTACGTCGCGGCGATGTTCGACAAATTCCTGCGCGAGCGCACCGACACCGTGCTGGATCGTCCGATCACCGAACCCGAGGTGCGGGCAATCCGCTGACCTGGGTGCCAGCGAGGTGTCGGTCATGAGCTGTAGTCTCTGCGGCTGTGACGACAGCGCCCGAGATCGCCGACAGCACGACCACCATCGCCAGCGTAGGCAGGCGGATCGCCGATGAACTGGGGGTGCGCGAGACCCAGGTCCGCGCCGCCGTCGAACTGCTCGACGGTGGTTCCACGGTTCCGTTCATCGCGCGCTACCGCAAGGAGGTCACCGACGGCCTCGACGATGCCCAGTTGCGCCAGCTCGAGGAACGGCTCGGGTATCTGCGTGAGCTCGACGAGCGCCGCGGCGCGATCATCGAATCCATTCGCGGCCAGGGCAAACTCGATCCCGCCCTGCACTCGCAGCTCATGCTCGCCGAGACCAAGGCGCGCCTGGAAGACATCTACCTGCCGTACAAGCCCAAGCGCCGCACCAAGGCACAGATCGCGCGCGAAGCCGGTCACGAGCCGGTGGCCGACGCGCTGATCGGCGACCCGAGCACCGATCCGGCCGCCTACACCGCCGAACAGCTCGACGGCGCCCGCTCGATCCTGGTCGAACGCTTCGCCGAAGACGCCGACCTGGTCGGTGAGCTGCGTGAGCTGATGTGGAACCGCGGCCGGATCACCTCGACGGTCCGCGCGGGCAAGGAGGAGGCGGGGGCCAAGTTCTCCGACTACTTCGAGTTCAGCGAGCCCTTCCACAAGCTGCCCTCGCACCGGATCCTGGCGCTGCTGCGCGGGGAGAAAGAGGAGATGCTCACGCTGCATCTCGAAGCCGACACCGACGAACCGGCACCCGGCGAGCGCACCCTCTACGAGGGCCGCATCGCGGTCGCCTTCGGCATCGCCGACAAGGGCCGTCCGGCCGATTCCTGGCTGCTCGACACCGTTCGCTGGGCCTGGCGCACCAAGCTCGCCGTGAGCCTGGGTATCGACACCAGGATGCGGTTGCGCCAGGCGGCGGAGAAGGACGCGGTCGACGTGTTCGCCGCGAACCTGCGCGACCTGCTGCTCGCCGCGCCCGCGGGCACCCGCACCACCATGGGCCTCGACCCCGGTTACCGCACCGGCGTGAAGGTCGCCGTCGTCGACGCCACCGGCAAGGCGGTCGCGACCGAGGTCATCTACCCGCACAAGCCGCAGGGGCAGACCGAGAAGTCCCTCGCGGTGCTGGCCGCGCTCGTCGCCCGGTTCAACGTGGAGCTCATCGCCATCGGCAACGGCACCGCCTCGCGCGAAACCGATGCCCTTGCGGTGGAACTGATCTCGCGGATCCCTGAGAACAAGCCGACCAAGATCGTGGTGTCGGAGGCGGGCGCCTCCGTGTATTCCGCGTCGGCCTACGCCTCGGCCGAATTGCCCGACATGGACGTGTCGCTGCGCGGCGCGGTCTCCATCGCCCGGCGTCTGCAGGACCCGCTGGCCGAACTGGTGAAGATCGATCCCAAGTCGATCGGCGTCGGCCAGTACCAGCACGACGTGTCCGAGACGCTGCTCGCGCGCTCGCTGGGCGCGGTCGTCGAAGACGCGGTGAACGCGGTCGGGGTCGATGTGAACACGGCCTCGGTGCCGCTGCTCTCGCGCGTGTCGGGTGTTTCCTCGTCGGTGGCGGAAAGCATTGTGGTCCACCGTGATCAGAACGGGCCCTTCAACAGCCGCAAGGCCCTGCTCGAGGTTCCGCGCCTGGGGCCGAAGGCTTTCGAACAGTGCGCGGGCTTCCTGCGCATCCGCGGCGGTGTCGACCCGCTGGACACCTCCGCCGTGCACCCCGAGGCCTACCCGGTGGTGCGCCGCATTCTCGAGCACACAGGCCGGGAGATGGCCGAGGTCATCGGCAACACCGGCACCCTGCGCGCGTTGAAGCCCGGCGACTTCACCGACGAGAAGTTCGGTGTGCCCACCGTGAGTGACATCATCGCCGAGCTGGAGAAGCCGGGCCTCGACCCGCGTCCGGAATTCAAGACCGCCGAATTCGCCGCGGGCATCGAGAAAGTCGCCGACCTGAAGCCAGGGATGGTGCTCGAGGGCGTCGTGACGAATGTGGCCGCGTTCGGCGCGTTCGTCGATGTCGGCGTCCATCAGGACGGTCTCGTGCACGTGTCGGCGCTGTCGCACACCTTCGTCAAGGATCCGCGCGAAGTGGTGAAATCCGGTGACGTGGTGAAGGTGAAGGTTCTCGAGGTCGACGTCGCCCGCCAGCGGATCGGACTCACCCTGCGGCTCGATGACGAGCCGGGCAAGCCCGCGCAGGGGGACAATCGTGGAGGTGGTGCGCCGCGGGGTCAAGGTCGTGGACAGCAAGGCGGTCGTGGTCCGGCACCTGCCCGCAACCAGGGACAGGGGCGTCAGAGCAACGGCGGCGGTAACCAGCGCAAGCAGGCTGGGGCACCGACCGGTTCGATGGCAGACGCCCTGCGCGCGGCTGGTTTCGGCAACAAGTAGGTAGCAACTCGAAGACAGGGCGGGCGGCATGCGACGGTGGCTCGAGGAAGAGGTGATCGCGCACGGCCGCCTGCCCCTGCTCTGTTTCCTGCTGGGGTTCATCCTCGGCTTCGTGGTGATCCGGGTGAGTGTGCGGATGATCCGGGCCAATGTGCGCTGGTGGCCGGGCAATGTGAAAGCCGGCGACACCCACATCCACCACATGGTGTTCGGTGTGATCACCGTGCTGCTGTCGGGCATCGGGCTGATCGCCACCGCCGAGGACTCCACCCAGGTCACCTCGAGCGTGCTGGCCGCGATCTTCGGGATCGGCGCCGCGCTGGTACTCGACGAATTCGCGCTGATCTTCTATCTCCGTGACGTCTACTGGTCCGAGCAGGGCCGAACCTCGGTGGACGCCGTCTTCGTCGCCTTCGCGGTGACCGGTCTGCTCCTGCTCGGTGTCCAACCGGCGACGTTTCTGGACTACGACGACTTCCGGGCATCGCGCGGTGTCGGGGTGCGGGTCGGGGTGGCGATCACGATCACGGTGAATCTGGTGCTCGCCGCGATCGTGATCGCCAAGGGCAAGATCTGGACCGGGCTGTTCGGCATGTTCTTCACGCCGCTGCTGCTGGTCGGCGCGGTGCGGTTGAGCAGGCCCGGCGCCCCGTGGGCGCGCTGGCGCTACGGTCACCGGCCCAAGACCATGAACCGGGCGGTCGCGCGGGAGCGGCGCTATCGTCGCCCGGTCATCCGCGCGAAGATCTTCATCCAGGACCTCATCGCGGGCAAGCCCGACGTCGAGCACGCGCGCACGGCCGCCGAGGCGGAGTTGGCGCGTACCGTTGTCCCGGCGCCCTCAGCGCCGCCGCCGCATCCGCACCTGCTGCCGCGTCGTCGAGCCGACCAGACCGACGAGCAGTGAGGCCCGATTTCGATCAGGGCGATCCGGTCTGGCACAATGAACCGGTTGCCTTGGACGAGTCATGTCCGAGAGCACTCCTGTTCTGAGCATGAACCGGTCGAGCGCGCGAGTGCCGCCAGGTTCCTCTGTTCACGCAAAGAATCCGAAAAGGTGGAAAATGAACACCCTTGATTTCGTCGACGAGAAGTCGCTGCGTAGCGATGTCCCCAACTTCCGTCCGGGCGACACCCTGAACGTGCACGTGAAGGTCATCGAAGGCTCGAAGGAGCGCATCCAGGTCTTCAAGGGCGTCGTGATCCGGCGTCACGGCGGCGGCATCGGCGAGACCTTCACGGTCCGCAAGGTGTCCTTCGGCGTCGGTGTCGAGCGCACCTTCCCCGTGCACAGCCCCAACATCGACCACATCGATGTCGTGACCCGCGGTGACGTGCGTCGCGCCAAGCTGTACTACCTGCGCGACCTGCGCGGCAAGGCTGCCAAGATCAAGGAAAAGCGCTGATCTCGCAGTAGCACTTGGCAGTACCAGATTTCTTCAGGTAGCCCGGTACCCGACTCACGTCAGGGTGCCGGGCTACTCTGTTCGGCGTGGCAGACGAAAGTGAGTCGGTGTCGGTGTCCGATTCGGGCGACGAAGGTGGGCGGCGCAGAAAAAAGCGCGGCGACAAGAAGCAGCGCCCGTTCTGGCAGGAGTTGCCGATACTCGTCGTGATCGCGGCTGTGATCGCCGCGCTGATGGTGACTTTCGTCGGTCGGCCGTATGTGATCCCCTCGCAGTCGATGGAGAACACGCTGCTGATCGGTGATCGCATCTACGTCCAGAAGATCAGCTATTACGGCTCCGAACCCGGACCGGGCGACGTGGTGGTCTTCGTCGGACCGCCGTCGTGGAACGGGCACTACAAGTCGGTGCGTTCGGACAACACCGTCGTGCGCGGTCTGCAGAACTTCCTGTCCTACTTCGGGCTGGTCCCGCCGGACGAGAACGATCTGGTCAAGCGTGTCATCGCGGTCGGCGGGCAGACCGTGCAGTGCTGCGATCCACAGGGACGCGTCATGGTGGACGGCAAACCGCTCGACGAGCCGTACATCAAGAAGGACTACCCCTGGTTCACCGATCGTCCCAACGCTGTGTACCCGGCCGGTCGGGTGTTCGGTCCGGTGAAGGTGCCGGAGGGCAATCTGTGGGTGATGGGCGACAACCGCAACGAGTCGGCTGATTCGCGCGCCCACGTCAGCGACGATCTGCAGGGCACCGTGCCGGTGGACAACGTCCGCGGCAAAACGGTGTTCAAGATCTGGCCGCCGAGCCGGATGGGCCCAGTGAAGACCCAGAATGCGCAAGAGAACTAACGCGATGAGGACGAGTGTTCTGGGCCCAGTGAAGACCCAGAACGCGCAAGAGAACTGACACGTTGAGGAGGGGTGTTCCGGGGCGAACGCGCACCCGGAACACCCAGGCGAACTGACGCGACGGGACAATCGAACTGTGGGGCAGGATCGGACCAGCTGGCCGCCGCGGATGGTGATGCGCCGGGCGGCGGGATTACGCACGCTCGAGGCCGCGCTCGTGCGCGGTGGCCTCGCGCCGGTGGCCGGTGTCGACGAGGCGGGGCGCGGACCCTGCGCGGGCCCGCTGGTGGTCGCCGCGTGCCTGCTGGCGCCCAAGGCCTACGACAAGCTCGCCGGGCTCGACGACTCCAAGAAACTCACGGAGGCGGCTCGTGAGGAGCTGTTCCCGGTGGTTCAGCGGTTGTCGCTGGCCTGGAGCGTCGTGGTGGTGCCCGCGTGGGAGATCGACTCGATCGGCATCCACGTCGCCAATATCGAGGGCATGCGCCGAGCCGTGGTCGGCCTCGAACGCACCCCCGGCTACATCCTGACCGACGGATTCAAGGTCCCCGGCCTGCCCGCACCGTCCCTGCCGGTGATCGGCGGCGACGGCACGGCCGCCTGCATCGCGGCCGCGAGCATCCTGGCGAAGGTGACCAGAGACCGGATGATGGTCGAGCTCGACGCGCAGCTCCCCGGCTACGGTTTCGCCGCGCACAAGGGCTACAACACGCCCGAGCACACCGCCGCCCTACGGCAGCTCGGACCGAGCACAGAACACCGCCGTTCCTGGCGTAATGTGCGCGAGCTCGAGGTGCCCGGAGGTAGCCGAGTGGCTACTCGCGCGGCACATGCGCGATGATGTCTCCAATGAACGCGGCGCTGCTAGCAGGAGGACGTCCCACCCGATGAGTGCTGAGGACCTCGAGAAGTACGAAACCGAGATGGAACTGTCGTTGTACCGCGAGTACAAGGACATCGTCGGCCAGTTCTCGTACGTGGTGGAGACCGAACGGCGCTTCTACCTGGCCAATTCTGTCGAACTGCGTCCGCAGAACGCCGACGGCGAGGTGTATTTCGAAGTGCGGATGAGCGATGCGTGGGTGTGGGATATGTACCGCCCGGCACGGTTCGTCAAGCACGTTCGGGTGATCACGTTCAAGGACGTGAACATCGAGGAGCTGGAGAAGCCGGACCTGCGTCTGCCGGAGTAGTTGTCCACAGGGGCGCGGTTATCCACAGGATTTCTGTTTGCCCAGGTCGCGGGGGATGGCCACGTGAGCGTCTGTGGCCATGCTTTCGCTCATGGCACACAAACAGGCGCTCGGCGCGTATGGGGAGAAGCTGGCCGCGCAGTATCTGTGCGAGTCGGGGATGGAGATCGTCGCCCGCAATTGGCGGTGTCGATACGGTGAGCTGGACCTGATCGCCCAGGACCCGTCGATCACCGCGTTCGTCGAGGTGAAGACGCGGTCGGGGCTGGGGTTCGGAACTCCGGCCGAGTCGGTCACCTTCAGCAAGCAGCAGCGGATCCGCCGGCTGGCGCTGCTGTGGCTGGCCGAACAGGACGGGCCGTGGCGGCGGATCCGGTTCGACGTCGTGTCGGTGCTGATGCCACACGGGCGCGGTCCGGTCATCGAGCATCTGACCGGCGCGTTCTGATGGCGCTCGGGCGGGCGCTGTCGGTGGCGGTGACCGGGGTAGACGGGCAGCTGGTGGAGATCGAGGCCGATATCGGTCAGGGTCTGCCCTCGGTGAATCTGGTCGGTCTGCCCGATGCCGCCCTGCAGGAATCGCGCAATCGGGTGCGTTCGGCGGTGGCCAATACGGGGGAGAAGTGGCCGGACGGCCGGGTGATCCTGGCGCTCTCGCCTGCGACGCTGCCGAAAGTGGGCAGTGTCTACGACCTCGCGCTGGCCGTTTCCGTGCTCGACGCCTCCGGGGCGGTGCCCGGCGAGCGGCTGGTGAAGACGGTGCTGCTGGGGGAGTTGGCGCTCGACGGTCGGGTTCGGCGGGTGCGTGGAGTGCTGCCCGCGGTGATCGCGGCCCGTCGGGCCGGGCTGCCCACGGTGGTCGTGCCCGCCCAGGCGGTGGCCGAAGCGGGGCTGGTCGAGGGGATCGAGGTACTCGGGGCGACGAGCCTGCGGGCAGTGGTGGCGTGGCTGCGCGGGGAGGGCACGCTGCTCGAACCCGACGGCCTCGTGCCGGGGACGCAGACCCCGTGCGGTGACCTCAGCGATGTGGTCGGGCAGGACGAGGCGCGCTGGGCGCTGGAGGTCGCTGCGGCGGGCGGACACCATCTGCTGCTCACCGGGCCGCCCGGGATCGGCAAAACGATGTTGGCGCAACGTCTTCCGGGACTGCTGCCACCGCTGTCGGAAGCGGAGTCCCTGGAGGTGACCGCGATCCATTCGATGGCGGGATCGCTGTCGGCCGAGCAGCCGTTGCTCACGCTGGCTCCCTTTGTCGCGCCGCATCATTCGACGTCGGTGACCGCCATGATCGGCGGTGGTTCCGGCATGGCCCGGCCCGGCGCGGTCAGCCGGGCCCATCGCGGGGTCCTGTTCCTCGACGAATGCGCCGAGATCGGCACCAAAGTCCTGGAGGCACTGCGAACTCCGCTCGAAGAGGGGGAAGTGCGCATCGCCCGGCGCGACGGCGTTGCCCGGTACCCGGCCCGCTTCCAGCTCGTCTTGGCGGCCAATCCCTGTCCGTGCGCTCCGGCACGCGATGTGGACTGCATCTGCGCGCCACTGGCACGACGCCGCTACCTGGGAAAACTGTCGGGGCCGTTGCTCGACCGCATCGATATCTGGGTCCAGATGCACGGGCAGGCCGGTGCGACGTTCGGCGACGAACAGACCGAGAGCAGCAGCACGGTGGCCGAACGTGTGGCCAGGGCACGAGCCCGCGCGGCGCAGCGGTGGAGCGAGGACGGGTGGGCGACCAATGCCGAAGTGCCGGGCCACATTCTGCGCAAGCGATTCAAGTTGCCGCGGGAATCGATCGCGCCGATCGAGACGGCCTTACGGCTGGGGCGCATGTCGGCCCGTGGCGCCGATCGGGCGATCCGGGTCGCCTGGACGGTCTGCGATCTGCGCGAAGGGGAGCTGCCCACCGTGCAGGATGTGATGTCGGCGTTGAACTTCCGGCAGCGGGGCGCGCAATGAGCGCATCGCGTGCGGTCGGCGAGGTGGCGGATCTGGACGGTGATCCGGACGAACGACGACTCGCCTGGGTGTACCTGTCGCGGGTGGTGCAGGGGCCGTGTGCGCCACTGTCGGCATTGATCGCCTCGGTCGGAGTGTGCGAGGCCGCGCGTGCTGTCCGTGAGCACGAGTTGCCCGCGGCACTGCGTGGTCCCACCGCGATGCGACGTGAGATTGACTCGGCAGCAGCAGATTTGGACACGATGGCTCGTCTGGGCGGGCGGGTGATCACTCCCGACGACGAGGAATGGCCGGGCTGGCGGATGCTCGGACTCGATCAACTCGACAGCGAGCGTGATCGCGAGGCGGCGGTCCCGCTGGTGCTGTGGGCGCGGGGACCCCTCTCGCTCCACACCGCGTCCGAACGTGCTGTCGCGGTGGTCGGTTCGCGGTGTAGCAGCGGATACGGGTTGCAGGTGGCGAGCGAGATCGCGTGCGACCTGGCAGGCCGGGGCTGGACGATCGTCTCCGGAGCGGCCTTCGGCATCGACGCGGCGGCGCACCGGGCGGCCCTCGCCGTCGGCGGAACCACCGTCGCGGTCCTCGCCTGCGGCGTCGACCGCCCCTATCCGGCGCAGCACGACCGCCTGCTCGCGGCCATCGCCGAAAGTGGTCTGGTCGTCAGCGAATACCCGCCGGGCATCTCGGCGCAGAAACATCAGTTCCTGGCGAGGAACCGCCTGATCGCGACTCTCGGGGACGGCGTTCTGGTGGTCGAGGCAGGGCTGCGCAGCGGCGCTCGCAACACCGTGAAATGGGCCCGCAGATTGGGCCGTCCAGCCATGGCTGTACCGGGGCCGGTCGGGTCGGCCTCCTCGACAGGCTGTCATCGCATGATCAGAGAGGGCGAGGCACTGCTGGTAACCCGAGCCGAGGACATCATCGACGAAGCGGGTCCCCTCCGCCTCCCGGTCAGCGCAGGTGGCTCAGTAGACCCCGCCGGCCACCTCCGCGGCGCTGAAGCCGAAATCTACGCGGCGCTACCCGCCATCGGCTCGCGTCTTCCCCGCGAACTGTCTCAACAGTCCGGCTTGGACCTGGCCACGGTGCGAGCGGTCCTGCCGAGCCTGGAACTCGCCGAACTGGTCGGCTGCGATTCCGAAGGATGGTTTCGGAAGTCCAGTCGACGGGCGAGCTGACGGCGGCGGCGTGGTGGGTTGCGTGGGGGACGGGGAAGGGTGACGGTTGGGTCATGGATGTGTTGCCGGACGACCTGACCGCGTTGCTCACCGAGTTCGGGCGGCATCTGCGGTTGGGCCGGAATCGGTCGGCGCATACGGTGCGGGCGTATCTGGGGGATGTGCGGTCGTTGCTCGAGCATCTGTACGCGCGGTCGGCGGATTCGGCGGTGCGGGAGCTGGATCTGCCGTTGCTGCGATCGTGGTTGGCCGAGCTGGCGGCGGCAGGGGCGGCCCGGACGACCCTGGCTCGGCGGGCTTCGGCGGCACGGACGTTCACCGCGTGGTTGACCGAGACCGGGCGGCTCGGTGTCGACCCGGGGCTGCGCCTGCAGGCCCCGAGAGCCCATCGCGTGCTGCCCGCGGTTCTCGGCCGCAATCAAGCCGAACAGGCCATGGTCGCGGCGGAATCCGGTGCGGCACAGCAGGATCCGATGGCGCTGCGAGATCGCCTGGTGGTGGAGTTGCTGTACGCCACCGGGATTCGCGTCAGCGAGCTGTGCGGTCTCGATCTCGATGACATCGACCGGGAGCGCCGTCTGGTGCGTGTGCTCGGCAAGGGCAACAAGGAGCGTTCGGTACCGTTCGGTGGACCGGCCGACACCGCGCTCGATGCTTGGCTCCGGGCCGGTCGGCCCTCGCTGGTCAACAGCAACTCGGGCCGCGCTCTGCTCCTCGGCCAACGCGGCCGCCGCCTCGACCAGCGCCAAGCGCGCGCCGTCGTCCACGACGTGATCGCCGCGATCCCCGGCGCTCCCGACATGGGCCCGCACGGCCTGCGCCACACCGCCGCCACCCACCTCCTCGAAGGCGGCGCCGACCTGCGCGTGGTCCAGGAACTCCTCGGCCACGCCAGCATGGCAACCACCCAGCTCTACACGCACGTCTCCGTAGAACGCCTCAAACGAGTCCACGACCAGGCCCACCCCCGCGCCTGACCCACCCACCGCCTGCCGGTCCCGCTCCAGTCGGCTCGGACGATGTTCTCGACCGGAGCAGCGTCGCTCTGGGAGTTGCTCGGGGGGCGGAGAACCGCCGCGCTCGTCAGGGTCATGAGCGGGTGGACCGGGGTAGCGCATGATGGGGACAGGAGGTGGTGGTCGTGACGTTGCCCGAGGTCGGGGCCGAATCGGACGACGGCGAGGAGGAGGTCGACTATCGGTTCACCCTCGCCAACGAGCGGACGTTCCTGGCGTGGATCAGGACCGCGATCGGTCTGCTCGCCGGCGGCGTCGCGGTGCATACCCTCGTTCAGCCGACGCGGCTGGCCGGATTCGCCGGTGCCATCTCGATGATCTGCCTGATCATGGCGCTGGCCGTCGCGCTCGCCGCCTTCCGGCACTGGCGTCGGGTCGATCTCGCGATGCGTTCCGGGCGACCGTTGCCCGGAACGGTCCTGGTTCCCGTGTTGTCGGCCGGTGTGGCGATCGTCGCCGTGCTCGCCTGTGTAGCGGTCGTGCTGTCATGACCGCACCGACCCTGGCGATGGAGCGCACCGCCCTGGCCTGGCGGCGCACCTCGCTCGGAGCGGCCGCCTGCGCGCTGCTCTTCGCGCACGAGGCGATCGTCGACGGTCGGCCGACATGGCCGATCCCTCTCGCCGCCGCCACGGTCGCCCTACTCCTGGCCGGAGTCGGCTGGTCGCGCGGCCGTGCACTCGATCGCGGACATTCGGGCACCGCGCACCGAGTCGTCGCGACCACCACCCTCGCCGTCGCGACCGTCTCCCTCATCGCGGTGGTCACCGTATTGCTCAATGGGTAGCGCGATCGCCCTGCGACGTACTCGGCACCGAGGTGTTCGCGGTGATACGCCCGAGCCGCTTTGTCGCTGGAGCCCGAAATAGTGTGGCGGGCGTGACTTCCCTGCGCGAGCGGCTGCGTGCCGCGCTGAAACCTGCGATGAAGGCCCGTGACCTCGGTGCGGTCTCGGCGTTGCGTTCGGCGCTGGCGGCGATCGACAACGCGGAGGCCATCGATGCCGGTGACGTGCGAGCCGGCGCCATGGAGCAAAGCCCCGTCGGACTCGGTGCGGCCGAGGCTGTTCGCCGCGACCTCACCGAGGTCGGGATCGAAGCGATCGTCCGTCGGGAGATCGACGAAAGAAGATCCGCGGCAACCGAATACGACCGACTCGGTGCGATCGACCGCCGCGATCGGGTGAGTGCCGAAGCCGACACGCTGGCCGCCCTGCTCTGACGGCCGTACCGGTGCGGGCCGGGCCGCGACGTCAGTCGTTGGTGGGCAAGGTGTTCAGGTAGCGATGGGTGAACCAGCGCTGGATCAGCCGGGCGACCGGTCCGCCGAGGCGGACGTACCAGGCGCCCGGCTGGGAGAAGGCGGTGATCAGGCCGTAGACGGTGTCGTCGGTCGGGTCGTATTCGACGGCGAACAGTTCCTCGCCGACCTCGGGGTGTCCCGGCAGGGTGCCGTACGCGAAACCTCGGCGGTCGGGTTCGTCGAGGACGTAGACGACGCGGCAGGGCGCGCTGATGTTCAGTGGCCCGATGCGCAGGACGACCGTCAATTCGGTTCCGGGCTGCGCGGTTTCGGTGTCGGCGCTGCGAAAGGTGCCAACGCCCTTCTGTATTCCGAAGTCGAGAATATGGGCGGCCGCGCGCTCGAACAGATCGCGGCCGTGGCCGATCGGCCGCCGATTCCGGAACCGGTGGTATCCGTCGGGCATCGTGGCGCGGGTGGCGCCCACGTCGGGGTAGGTGAAAGGCGCTGATTTCTCGGACACGCCTCGATTCTCGTCCGCGACCGGCTGCCCCGGGGGCGGAGTAGCGGAGCGTTTCGTCACATCACGGCTCCAGCGGTTTCAGCCGGACCGGCACCTCGTGCAGGAGTCCGAGCGGGTCGACGTACTCGCGCCGGTTGTGCGCACCGGACTCACGGCGGGCGCCCCAGTGCAGGCAGGCGGCGGCCGAACACCCCTCGTGTCCGGCCACCAGAGTGCCGATCGCCGTGCCCCTTACCACCCGGCTTCCCACCGCGACCTTCGCCGTCACCGGTTCATAGGTGGTGCGCAAGCCGCCCGGATGATCGATGGACACCACCGGTTTGCCCGCCACTTCCCCCGCGAACACCACGATGCCGTCGCCCGCTGCCAGCACCGTCTGCCCGGTGGTACCCGCCAGGTCGACCCCGCGATGCCCCGGCAGCCAATTCCGCTCCGGCTTGTCGAACCCGCGCTCCACTGTCGGGCGCGGACGCAACGGCCAACCGAACGAGCCCGATTCCGCCGCATCGGCAGGCACCGCCCCACTGAGCACAATCGCCACCAGGCAGACGACACCCAGCACCCGCCCGAGAATCGACCGCGTCCGGAGCGCCGCTCGCCGCATTGTCGAGGGTCTGCGCGGACGCCGGCCGCGATCGGTCCCACCCGGCCACGCCATATTGTCGGGCCGCGAGCGATCGGCAGGGAACCTTTCGAACATCGAGGCCTCAGCGGTGAGGTCGTGGCGTCGGCACACGCTGCTGCCCGGCCAGCGAGCGCAGCATCTCGCGGAGGACTGCGGGGAGTTCGGCCGCTGATCCGCTTCCGCCGCCCGCTCGCACCATGATCTCGATCTCCGCCCGAGCCCCCGCACTTCGATCGATCCCCTGCGGCCGCGCCGGAGCGGAACCGAGATCGTGGATCGTCACCTGAACCGGGACCGGTGCGGGAACGAGTTCGCGTCGAGGCACGGTCACCACCGGAACCACGGTCGATTCCCGGCCGCACGAGACAGGACCGGGCGGGCGCTCCAGCGGCTGGACAGGCACGGTGCTCCGTCGCACACCTTCCGGCGTCGGCCTCGGCGGGAGTTCCACAGCTACCGCTGCTCCGAGGACGATTTCGACGGCGACATCCGCCGCCGGTCGGCCTGTCGAGGTCGGCGCGCTCCGGGGGTTCGGCACGGGCGGTGCTTTCGGCACAGTGCCGGGCGCGGCCGCACGCTGCTCGGGGCGAATCACCTGGCCGACGCGTTCGGGTGGGTGGGCCAGGACGACGGCCCCGCGCGCTCCACCTCCGGCGCAAATGGACAATGGTCCACTGTGATGGGGGACCGCCGGTGCGACTTCGGCGGTGGAAGGTCGAGCTGCGGGTGGAGCACCGCTCTCGGGGTGTGCCGCGGCCGGTGCGGCAGCGACCCCCGCCGCGCAGAGCAGCGGAAACGTAGTGATCAGGGTGCGTGTCAAGGTGTTCATGCCCCAACTCTGGGCGCCGGACAACCCCACCGGGACAACGATTTCGGGAATGTGGACAAGTTTCCCGCATGTGGATATCGCGTACTTCATCCGCGAAATGGCGTCGTTGCCCAGGGGCGATTTCGGACCTGGCCCTGCTCCGCGTAGACTGAGCAAGCGGTTTGTGCTCAGCAGCCATTGCGTGTGCACAGCACGGACCGACTTCGCGCGCCACCCGTGCTCGTCCATCCGGTCGTCGCTCGCAATGCAGACGGTCCGCGAGGGCATGTCAGCGCGAGTTCTCCAGCGGATGAACAGGGAAATCGTCGGCTGGTCCCGGATTCTTCGAATCGGGTCCGGCGGTTTCGGTGGCGCCAGGGCAGTCGATCGCCGATCGACCGCGACAACCGGCAACGAAAGAGAGATACGAAGGCTATGCCTGTCGTAACTATGAAGCAGCTGCTCGACAGCGGCGCGCACTTCGGCCACCAGACTCGTCGGTGGAACCCGAAGATGAAGCGGTTCATCTTCACCGACCGCAACGGCATCTACATCATCGACCTGCAGCAGACGCTGACCTTCATCGACAAGGCCTACGAGTTCGTCAAGGAGACTGTCGCCCACGGTGGCACCGTCCTCTTCGTCGGTACCAAGAAGCAGGCCCAGGAGTCGATCGCTTCCGAGGCGCTGCGTGTCGGAATGCCCTACGTCAACCAGCGTTGGCTGGGTGGCATGCTCACCAACTTCTCCACCGTGCACAAGCGCCTGCAGCGCCTCAAAGAACTCGAGGCGATGGAGCAGACCGGTGGCTTCGAGGGTCGCACCAAGAAGGAAATCCTCATGCTCACGCGTGAGATGACCAAGCTGGACCGCACCCTCGGCGGTATCCGTGACATGGCCAAGGTTCCCTCGGCCATCTGGATCGTCGATACCAACAAGGAGCACATCGCCGTCGGCGAGGCGCGCAAGCTGAACATCCCGGTCATCGCGATCCTGGATACCAACTGCGACCCCGACCTGGTCGACTACCCGATCCCGGGTAACGACGACGCGATCCGTTCCGCCGCACTGCTCACCAAGGTCGTCGCTTCCGCGGTGGCCGAGGGCGTGCAGGCCCGCGCGGGCCAGGCTTCCGGCGACGCGAAGCCCGAAGCCGGCGCAGGCGAGCCGCTGGCCGAGTGGGAGCAGGAGCTCCTGTCCTCGGCGACCCCGGCCGCTGAGGCCGCCGAAGCCGTCGAGACCCCGACCGAGACCCCGGCCGAGGCCGAGGCCGAGGTCAAGGCCGACCCGGCACAGCACACCCCGGCCGACTTCTGAGCTGACCGGTAGCACTACGTTCACCTTGCCGGCCCTTCTGAATTCAGAAGCGGTCGGCAAGGTGGTGTTAACACCCAAGCACCCCACACACGAGGAGGCTCGCCCCCGATGGCGAACTACACCGCTGCTGATGTGAAGCGGCTCCGGGAGCTCACCGGCTCCGGCATGATGGACTGCAAGAACGCGCTGGCCGACTCCGACGGCGATTTCGACAAGGCCGTCGAGGTGCTGCGCATCAAGGGCGCCAAGGACGTCGGCAAGCGCGCCGAGCGTGCGACCGCCGAGGGTCTGGTCATCGCCAAGGACGGCGTCATGGTCGAGATCAACTGCGAGACGGACTTCGTCGCCAAGAACGCCGAGTTCCAGCAGTTGGCCGACGCGATCGTGACCGCGGCCGCCGCGGCCAAGCCGGCCGACCTGGACGCCCTCAAGGCGCTCAAGCTGACCGACGGCACCGTTGACGACGCCGTGCAGGCGCTGTCGGCCAAGATCGGCGAGAAGCTGGAACTGCGTCGCGTCGTGTCCTTCGACGGCCCCGTCGCCACCTACCTGCACAAGCGTGCTTCGGATCTGCCGCCCGCCGTCGGCGTGCTGGTGGAGTACGAAGGCACCGGCGACGCCGCTGCCGACGCCGCGCGTGCCGCGGGCATGCAGGTCGCCGCGCTCAAGGCCAAGTACCTGACCCGCGAGGACGTGCCCTCCGACGTCGTCGACGCCGAGCGTCGCATCGCCGAGGAGACCGCGCGCGAAGAGGGCAAGCCCGAAGCCGCGCTGGCGAAGATCACCGAAGGCCGCGTGAACGGCTTCTTCAAGGACGTCGTGCTGCTCGAGCAGTCCGCCGTCACCGACTCCAAGAAGACCGTCAAGGCGCTTCTGGAAGAGGCGGGCGTGAACGTGAAGCGTTTCGCTCGTTTCGAGGTCGGCCAGGCCTGATCCGCCTGAACTTCACGAATAGCCTCTTCGGCGCGGTGTGATACCGCGCCGGAGGGGCTTTCCTCATGGATCGACCGACCCCACTTCCGGGTGACCGCAACCTGATAGGGCAGGATGGATGCCGCCTGCTCGCCCCGCTCTCGACCTCGCCGAAGGAGACCGACACCCATGACCGACCCGGGTAACGACCGCCCTGGATACAACCGGGTGCTGCTCAAGCTGGGTGGGGAGATGTTCGGTGGTGGCGGGGTCGGCCTCGATCCCGACGTCGTGCAGACCGTGGCCGAGCAGATCGCCGAGATCGTCGAGACCGGCGTACAGGTGGCCGTGGTGATCGGCGGCGGTAACTTCTTCCGCGGCGCCGAATTGGAAGAGCGCGGCATGGAGCGGGCGCGCTCCGACTATATGGGCATGCTCGGCACCGTGATGAACAGCCTCGCCCTCCAGGATTTCCTTCAGCAGCAGGGTGTGGACACTCGCGTGCAGACCGCCATCACGATGGGCCAGGTCGCCGAGCCCTACCTGCCGCTGCGCGCCAAGCGTCACCTCGAGAAGGGCCGCGTCGTGATCTTCGGCGCGGGAATGGGCATGCCCTACTTCTCCACCGACACCACCGCCGCCCAGCGCGCGCTGGAAATCGGCGCCGACGTGGTGCTGATGGCCAAAGCGGTCGACGGTGTGTTCGACGCCGATCCGCGCGTCGACCCGAATGCGAGCATGTTCACCGAGATCACCCACAAGGAAGTGATCGAAAAGGGCCTGAAGGTGGCCGATGCCACCGCGTTCAGTCTCTGCATGGACAACCAGATGCCGATGCTGGTGTTCAATCTGTTGATCAAGGGCAATATTGCCCGCGCGGTCGCCGGTGAACCCATCGGCACCCTGGTTCGGTCGTGACCCCGCACCCGCGGACGATGACGATGACGATGCTGTGGAGGATTCGGTCGTGATTGATGAAGCGCTCTTCGATGCCGAAGAGAAGATGGACAAGGCCGTCACGGTGGCGAAAGACGACCTGGGCAGCATCCGTACCGGTCGCGCCAACCCGGGCATGTTCACCCGTGTGCTGATCGAGTACTACGGCTCGCTCACCCCGATCACCCAGGTCTCGAGCATCACCGTGCCCGAGCCGCGCATGGTCGTGATCAAGCCCTACGAGCAGAGCTCGCTCGGCCTGATCGAGAACGCCATCCGCAACTCCGACCTGGGCGTGAACCCGACCAACAACGGCGACATCCTGCGCATCTCGGTGCCGCAGCTCACCGAGGAACGTCGCCGCGAGATGGTCAAGATGGCCAAGAGCAAGGGCGAGGACGCCAAGGTCTCGATTCGCAACGTCCGCCGCAAGGCGATGGACGAACTCGGTCGCATCCAGAAGGATGGCGAAGCGGGTGAGGACGAGGTCGGGCGCGCCGAGAAGGAGCTCGACAAGACCACCGCCAAGTACGTGGCGCAGGTCGACGAGCTGGTCAAGCACAAGGAAGCCGAACTGCTCGAGGTCTGAGCGCCAGATCTCGCCAGTCCCGCTCGTGCGGGGGATGAACGGAACGACGAGTTGAGCGACGGGACAATCGTGGCCGAAGACGCCGCCGCCACCGGGGCGGCACCGGATCCGATGCCGGACAAGGTCGAGGAGACCGCGGCCGCGCCGCAGGACGAGCAGCCGCCCGCCCCGACCTCACGGGCCGGGCGCAATCTGCCCGCGGCACTGGCTGTCGGGCTGACGCTCGGGCTGTCGTTGATCGCGATCCTGTTGTTCGTCCCGAAGGTGTTCATCGCGGTCGCGGGCATCGGTGTCGGCGTGGCGACCTGGGAGGTCACCAAGCGGCTGCGCGAAGCCGATGTGCTGGTACCGCGGATTCCGCTGCTGGTGGGCGGTCAGGCGGTGTTCTGGCTGGGCTGGCCGTGGGGGGCGAGCGGGGTGCTCGGCGCGTTCGCCGCCACCGCGCTGGTGTGCATGGTGTGGCGCCTGTTCGATCACGGCCTCAGTACCGCGCCGAAGAACTTCCTGCGTGACACCGCGATCGCCGTGTTCACCCTCAGCTGGATCCCGTTGCTGGCCGCGTTCTCGACGCTGCTGCTGCTCGAACCCGACGGCAATCTACGGGTGCTCACCTTCATGATCCTGGTGGTGTGCTCCGATGTCGGCGGCTACGTCGCCGGTGTGCTGTTCGGCAGGCATCCGATGGTGCCCGCGATCAGCCCGAAGAAGTCGTGGGAGGGGTTCTGCGGGTCGCTGGTGTTCAGCGTGATCGGCGGTCTGCTGACCGTCACGCTGCTGCTCGAGGCGAACTCGATGATCGGTGTGGTGCTCGGTGTCGGCCTGGTGGCCGTGGCGACCATCGGTGACCTGATCGAGTCGCAGATCAAGCGGGAACTCGGTATCAAGGACATGGGGACGCTGCTGCCGGGGCACGGCGGAATCATGGATCGCCTGGACTCGATGCTGCCTTCGGCGTTCGTCTCCTGGCTGGTACTCAGCGCGCTGATCTGATCGTCAGGGTCTCTTGGCGGCGTGCCGCAGTTGCAGGATGCGGACTCCACCGACCAGGCCCATCACCAGCGCCCCCGCGATCACCGACAGCAACACGGTGACGCCGAGCGGCAGTTCGAAGTGCCAGAACAGCAGGTTGGTCCGGACCTTGTCGAGATTCTGGATGATGAAGATCAACAAGACGATGCCGAGCAGGGCCGCGGCCAGCAACGCGATCCAGGTGTAGCCGGTGCGCGATCCGTGCACGGCGTCGCGCGGAGCCGGTGCCGGTTTGGTAGCAGGCTTCGCCGGTTCGGCGGGCTTGCTGTGCTTGCCGGTGGGATCGGTCGCCGGCGGGTCGTGCTCGGCCGGTGACGCACCGGATTCCGCATGTGTACTCATGGTTCGATCATGGCCGACTGCTATGGCTCGCGCACGCATCTTCTCGATAACGCCGCCCGGCGTGGCGGGTCAGACGTCGCGTTTGGGACAATGGTGAAACTATGGCCATCTCCCTGCCCCTCGTGTTCGATGCCCCGCGCCGCGGCATGCCGCCGCGCCACCTCGCCGATCTCGATTCGGACGAACGCAAGGCCGCGGTGCAGGAGCTGGGATTGCCGAAGTTCCGGGCCGATCAGTTGGCCCGTCAGTACTACGGCCGACTGCAGTCCGATCCGGCGCTGATGACCGATCTGCCCGCCGATGTGCGCGCGAAGGTCGGCGAGACGCTGTTCCCGCCGCTGCTGTCGGTGGTGCGCAATATCGCCTGCGACGAGGGCGATACCCGCAAAACGCTGTGGAAGGCACACGACGGGACGCTGCTGGAGAGCGTGCTCATGCGCTACCCCGACCGCAACACGCTGTGCATCTCCAGTCAGGCCGGGTGCGGAATGGCGTGTCCGTTCTGCGCGACCGGGCAGGCGGGGCTCACCCGAAACCTGTCGACCGCGGAGATCGTCGACCAGGTGCGTGCCGCCGCGGCGTCCTTGCGTGACGGCGAGGTGCACGGCGGTCCGGGCCGACTGTCCAACATCGTGTTCATGGGGATGGGCGAGCCGCTGGCCAACTACAAGCGGGTGGTGAACGCGGTTCGCCGGATCACGTCGCCCGCGCCCGACGGCCTCGGTATCTCGCAGCGGTCGGTGACGGTGTCGACCGTCGGCTTGGCGCCCGCGATCCGCAAGCTGGCCGACGAGAACATGTCGGTGCGCCTCGCGGTGTCGCTGCACACCCCCGACGACGAACTGCGCGACACCCTGGTGCCGGTGAACAATCGCTGGTCGATCGCCGAAGTGCTCGATGCCGCACGGTATTACGCCGACAAGTCCGGGCGTCGCGTGTCGATCGAGTACGCGTTGATCCGCGATATCAACGACCAGCCGTGGCGTGCGGACCTGCTCGGCAAGAAACTGCACAAGGCGCTCGGTCCGCTCGTGCACGTGAACCTGATCCCGCTCAACCCGACACCGGGCAGTGAGTGGGATGCCAGCCCCAAGCCGGTCGAGAAGGAGTTCGTGCGTCGCGTGATCGCCCAGGGTGTGTCGTGCACAGTGCGTGACACCCGCGGCCAGGAGATCGCCGCCGCGTGTGGTCAGCTCGCCGCCGAGGGCTAGGGGCTCTCGCCGCCGTGACGAGCTCGGGGACATGTCCGAGCTCAGACGATGCTGATCGGTGCGATGAAGTCGTCGTAGGGGAGTGGGCCCGCTACGAAGGCGTTGACCGACATGAAGTTCAGGGTGATGTCGCCGCCGTGGTTGTCCAGGAAGGCGATATCGGAGGCGTCGCGGCCGGTGGCGATGCGCACCAGGCTCGAGCGCGGCGCGAGGCCGGTCGGGTCGTAGGTGCGCCACTCGCCGTCGATGTAGGCCTCGCAGACGGCGTGGAAGTCCATCGGCACGCAGCCCGGCGCATAGACCGCGGCGACCCGGGCGGGGACGCCGACGGCGCGCAACAGCGCGACCATCAGGTGCGAGAAGTCGCGGCAGACGCCGGTGCCGGAGAGCAGGGTTTCCACCGCGCCGTCGATGGGCGTGCTACTGCCGGAGACGTAGGTGATCCGTCTGCCGATCCACGACGAGACGCGATTGGCCACCTCGGGATCGGCTATGCCGTAACCGAATTCGGCCGCCGCGAAGCCGAGCAGCTTGTCCGACTCCGCGTAGCGGCTCGGCCGCCGGTACAGCGCGAGGTCGTAGTCGGAGGGCGGCGCGAGGACGGCGGTGCCCAGGACGGTCGCCTGATAGTCGATCCGCAGGGTGCCCGCGCGCACGTCGAGCACGTGGATCCGGGAACCGTGCGGACCGACCACTTCGCGCGGCGTGCAGAACTCGCCGTCGAGCGAGCATGTCATGGACTCGATCAGATCGAGTCCTGGCTGGCGGGCGACAGCGATCTGACACTGCAGCACCGAATCGGCATGGACCGCGACCTCCAGGCGAGCGGAAACGTCCCGTTTCACGCCCACAGACTGACAGGCGAATCGGGATCAGGCGAACCGAACCGCTCGAGCAGGTTGCGGCCCAGGCGTTATCGTCGTGGGACCGGAACGACGCGTGCGTCCGAGATCGTTGACTATGGCGCGCGAAACAGCCTCTGTCACAGTCACTCTCGAGCTCGAAGCGGGCAATGCCTCGCTGATGATCCTCGGCAAGATGCTCGGTCCGACCGGTGTCGCGCCCTTCGAGGTCAAATGGCGATACGACGCCGCCACCGCGGATCGACGGGGCGAGATCATTCCCGCCGTCATCACGATCGACGCCCGCAAACGCTGGACGATGCGGCTCAAGACCCCACCGACCGCGTCCTTGATCCGTAAGGCTCTCGGGCATCCCGGCTCTCCGCAGCCCGGGCACAAACCGGTCGGGGCGATCAGCCGGGACCAATTGCGCCGCATCGCCATCCGCAAACTTCCCGACTTGAACACCACCGATGTGGAGGCGGCGATGCGCATCGTCGCGGGCACGGCGCGATCGATGGGTGTGCGCGTGGAGGAGTGAGTTGGGGTGTAGTGCCCTGTGCTAGCGCCCATTAGTGTTGGTGATGGTCGGCGGCGGGGATATCCGGCGACGGCCGTGCACTGATTCGGTGGGACAACGGGGGACCATGCTTGCGACGGGGGATGTCTTCGCCGGGTACGCGATCGAACGGCAGCTGGGGCGTGGCGGGATGGGGTCGGTGTATCTGGCCCGGCATCCGCGCCTCCCGCGCCAGACCGCGCTGAAACTTCTGAATCCGGAGTTGTTCGCCGACAACGAGATTCGTGCCAGGTTCGAGCGTGAGGCCGACCTCGCCGCGCGACTGGAGCACCCGAACATCGTCACGGTCTACGACCGTGGCATCGATGACGGGCGCCTGTGGATCAGCATGCAGTTCGTCGACGGTGTGGACGCGGCCACCATCGCGCATCCCGTCCCCGCCGAACGTGCCCTGCACATCATCGAGGGCACCGCGGCGGCCCTGGACCACGCGCACCGCAACGGCGTCCTGCATCGCGACGTGAAGCCCGCCAACATCCTGCTCGCCGACGCCGACGGCAGAGAACGCGTTCTGCTCACCGACTTCGGCATCGCCCGCCCACGCGACGACGTCCACCATCTGACCCGGACCGGCTCGTTCACCGCGACCCTGGCCTACGCCGCCCCCGAACAACTCACCGGCGCCCACCTCGACCACCGCGCCGACCAGTACGCCCTGGCCTGCACCCTGTACGCGCTGCTGACCGGCGTCGCCCCGTTCGAGGCGGCCAACCCGGTGCAGGTGATCCAGGGACACCTCCAGTCCCCACCGCCGTCGCTGCGTGCCCGTCGACCGGATCTGCCCGCGGCCATGGACGCGGTCCTCGCCCGCGCCCTGGCCAAACGTGCCACCGACCGATTCGACTCCTGCACCGAATTCGCCGCCGCCGCACGCCGGGCGCTGAGTGGCACCGGCGCACAACCCACCGTGTTCGCCGGTGCGCGCTCGGTGCCCCGGTACCCCCAGCCGGATCCGTACGGTGACGGCGGGCCCGCGCCGCGATTCGCCGCACCGCAGCCGAATCCGGGCTACGCGCCGCCGCCGATGCCGCGAAGCTCCGGTTACCGCGCGCCGGTGCCGCGACGAAAGGGCGGCCGGGTAGCTGTGGCGGTGTTGCTGACCTTCACGCTGACCATCGGCGGCGCCGTCACCTGGGTGTGGCAGGACGAGAGCACGTGGATATCCGACACGCTGGAACGGTCGCGTGCGCACAAAGATCTGGCCGCGATGTCGCAGGCTTTTCCCCAGATGGTGCCGACCGGATTCGCGGACGGCCCCGGATTCGAAGGTCGTGAGTGTTCGGCGTACGCGAACACGAAGATCCGGAACGAACTCCTGTGGGAGCTGACGTTTCAGCAGGCAGACGCGAAATGGTCGTGCGGCAGCCTGGACAGCGCCGATACCGACTATTTCTTCTATGCCTTCGCGACCGCGGCAGGCGCAGTCGAGGCAGTGAATCGGTTTCGTGGTGAGACCGGTGACCAAGGAAACGCGTCGACGGGGTCGCGTACCGACCACCATCGCGAACAGGTCTACAACGGCGGATACAGTGGCTCCGCCGTGGTGTCCACCTTCAGCGATTCCGCGCGAGAACGGTGGGTGCTGGTATTCCAGCGCGGCTCGGCTTTCACCACAGTCGAGGCCGATATGCCTGTTCTCCTCGCCGACATCGCCCGCTTCCCACTGGGTTGAACCTGCCACACAGCGGTGTACTGCACCGATTCGCGGGTGCCGGCGTTTGGTAGGGTCCAGGCCGTCGGACGAAGAGCGAGATTCGGGGGTCAGAGTGGTTTCTGACGGGACGGTGTTCGCCGGCTACACGATCGACCGGCAGCTGGGCCAGGGCGGGATGGGGTCGGTGTATCTGGCCAGGCACCCGCGTCTGCCCCGATGGACGGCGCTCAAGCTGCTGAATCGGGAGCTGTTCTCCGACAAGGAGATCCGGGCCAGGTTCGAGCGGGAAGCCGACCTGGTCGCCCAGCTCGACCACCCCAATATCGTCACCGTGTTCGATCGCGGCGTCGAGGGCGATCAGCTGTGGATCAGCATGCAGTACATCGACGGGATCGATGCCTCCTCGCTGGATCCGCATTCCCTGCCGCCGGACCGGGCGCTGCAGATCATCGGTGAGACCGCCGCCGCGCTCGACTACGCGCATCGCGCGGGGGTGCTGCACCGCGACGTCAAGCCCGCCAACATCCTGCTGGCGCGCTCCAGCAGCCAGGAGCGGGTGTATCTCACCGACTTCGGCATCGCGCGTCTGCGCGACGATTCGGGTCATCTCACCGAGACCGGATCGTTCACCGCCACGCTGGCCTACGCCGCGCCCGAGCAGCTCACCGGCGCCGCACTGGATCACCGCGCCGACCAGTACTCCCTCGCGTGCACGCTCTACACGTTGCTGACCGGCAGCGCACCCTACGAATCGACCAGCCCGGCCGCGGTCATCACCGGTCATCTGCAAGCGCCGCCACCGCCGATCAGTCCGCGCCGCGCGGGCCTGCCGCCGGTGCTCGACGCCGTGATGGCGCGTGCGCTGGCCAAGCGACCCGCCGACCGGTTCAGCTCGTGCGAGGAGTTCGTCGACGCCGCGCAGCGGGCGGTGCGCACCGGAACCACCGGTGCCCGCCCGATCGCCCGGCCGACCTCGGGGTCGCACGCGCAGCCGTTCGTCGGCATGCAGCCCATGCGCCCGGTGAGTTCGACGGGCACTCCCCTCCCGCAGTACAACCCCGCTCCGATGCCTCCGCGGATGCCGCAGCCGCAGTACGCGCCCACGCCGCAGTATTGGCAGCCGCAACCGGCGCCGATACCGAATCCGCCGCCGCAACGCGGTGGCTGGGGATCAGCGCTGGGCACCTACGCGGTCCTGTTGGTCGTCGTCATCGTGATCGCCGGCGTGATCGCGCTGCTGGCCAACCTCTGATCGGCTCGTCGACCCGATCGGCGGGTGCCATATTCTGGTCAGAATGAGCGACTTCGACGTCACCGCCGCCGACTCCATCGACCTCGACCGGTTGCGTCGCTTCGTCGCCGTCGCCGAGGAGTTGCACTTCGCCCGCGCGGCCAAAGCCCTGCGGATCCCACGGCAGGCGCTGAGCGCCACCGTGATCGAGCTGGAGGAAGAACTCGGCACCCGCGTCTTCGTACCGGGCGCCTCGCCCACCCAGCTCACCGACAACGGCACCGCGCTGCTCGCGCGTGCCAGGGACCTGATCCGGGTGCGGGAGCAGGCCGAACGGGAGCAGAAGCCCGACGCGCCCGCGAGCCTGCGGGTGGGGTTCGTGCCGGGGGTGACGGTGTCGAAGTGGGCTCGGATCTGGGGCGAGCGGCTACCCGACCACCCGCTCGAGGTCGTCGGCGTCGCGCAGGGCGAGCAGGAGTCGGTGCTGCGCGAGGGGCGCGTCGACCTGTGCTTCGTCCGGCTGCCCATCGACCGAACCGCGACCAACGCGATCGCGCTGTGGCAGGAGACGCCGGTCGCGGTCGTGCAGAAGGACGACGCGCTGTCCCTGCTCGAGTCGATCAGCCCCGCGGATCTGGCCGACGAGACGATCCAGGCCGGCGCCGATCTCGATCAGGCCGTCGACACTCTCGCGCTGGTCGCCGCGGTGGGTGGCGCGGCGATCATGCCGCAGTCGATTGCGCGCCTGCATCACCGCCGCGACCTGGTCTACCGCCCGATCAGCGACACCGAGTTCACCGAGATCGCGCTGGCGTGGCCCGTTGGGACCGACAGCGATCTGCTCGAGGAGTTCGTCGGCATCGTGCGTGGCCGCTCGGCCAACAGCTCGCGCGGCGGCGTCGCCGAACCGGAGCAGCGCGCCGCGGTGCCCGCGCGCAAACCAGCGCCGAAGAAGTCCGCGGCCAAGAAACCGGCGCCGAAGAAGCCGGTCGCGCGTGGCCGCAAACCGGCTCGGCGCGGCCGCTGACAGACGAAAACGCCTGCGGCGCAAAGTAATTGCCGCAGGCGTGGACGTACTTGTCGTCGAAGAACTACTTCGGCATCCGCCGGGTGAGCGAGTCGACGACCAGGATGAGCGCCATCACACCTGCCAGGCCGACGAGGAAGATGTCCTCGACATGACCCTGGTGGTTGCCGATGGTCATCCCGAGCAGGGCCACGACGACGACCCAGCCCGCGATGCGGAAGGTCTTGCGCGACTCACCGCTCCAGCCCCATGCTGCCGAGGGCACCTCGGCGGGGTCGACGCTGGTGGCGACGGCACGCTCGGTGCTGGCTTTATCGAGGTCCGTGGCTGCCACGATCGCTCCTAAGGGCTCGAGTTCTGGTTGGGCGAGTGAGCATATCGTGGCATACGACCGTCCGTCGTAGCCAGCAGCCCTGCCACAATGGGCCCGTGTCCCACCCCGCAACGCGTGCCGCGCACGCCAGTTCCCCCTCCACCGATCGGGTGAAGGTGCTGCTTCTCGGCAGTACCGGTTCGATCGGTACCCAGGCGCTCGAGGTGATCGCCGCCAACCCCGACCGCTTCGAGGTGGTCGGCCTGGCGGCACGTGGCGGCAACCCCGCCCTGCTCGCCGAGCAGATGACCGCCACCGGCACCCGCAACGTCGCCGTCGCCGATCCCGCCGCCGCCCAGGCGCTCGACCTGGAACTCGGCGGCCCCGATGCCGTGACCGAACTGGTCCGCCGCACCGACGCCGATGTCGTGCTCAATGCCCTGGTGGGTTCGCTGGGTCTGGAACCCACCCTGGCCACCCTGCACGCGGGCACCCGCCTGGCGCTGGCGAACAAGGAATCCTTGGTCGCGGGCGGCTCCCTGGTGACGCGCGCGGCCGCACCCGGCCAGATCGTGCCCGTCGACTCCGAACACTCGGCGCTGGCCCAGTGCCTCCGCGGCGGCCGCGCGCAGGAGGTCGACCGACTCGTGCTCACCGCGTCGGGTGGACCGTTCCGCGGCTGGACCACCGAGATGCTCGAATCGGTGAACCCCGCGGAGGCCAAGACCCACCCGACCTGGTCGATGGGCCCGATGAACACCCTGAACTCGGCCTCGCTGGTGAACAAGGGCCTGGAACTGATCGAGACCCACCTGCTCTTCGGCGTGCCCTACGACCGCATCGACGTCACCGTCCACCCCCAGTCGATCGTCCACTCGATGGTCACCTTCACCGACGGCTCGACCCTGGCCCAGGCCAGCCCCCCTGACATGAAACTCCCCATCGCCCTGGCGCTGGGCTGGCCCGACCGCATCCCCGGCGCGGCCGCCGCCTGCGATTTCGGCACCGCCTCCACCTGGACCTTCGAGCCGGTCGACCACGAGGTCTTCCCCGCCGTCCGTCTGGCTCGACAGGCAGGGGAAGCGGGCGGCAGCGTCACCGCGGTCTACAACGCCGCCAACGAGGTCGCCGTGCAAGCCTTCCTCGACGGCAAGATCACCTTCCCCGCCATCGTGCGCACCGTCACCCGCGCGGTAGAGGCCGCCGACCGCTGGCACGCCGAACCCGATACCCTGGACGACGTCCTCGCGGCCGACCGCTGGGCACGGGAGTACGCCGCGAAGACCATCGACGGTGAAACAACGTCCTGACCTGACGACCACAACGAGACCACCACGTTTTCGGCCGCCCCGGATCCGAGGGGCGAGACGGAACGCCGCAGGCGCAGTATCGCCCCTCGGATTCGGGGTTACGAGGCCGAAAACACGCGGCGCCAGCCGCCAAAGAGAAGGGCCCACATGGTTTTCGCGCTGGGGTTCGCACTGTTCGCTCTCGGTATCACGATTTCGATCGCGCTGCACGAGTGCGGACACATGTGGGCCGCGCAGGCCACCGGCATGAAGGTGCGCCGCTACTTCATCGGCTTCGGGCCGAAGGTGTTCTCGTTCCGTCGCGGTGAGACCGAGTACGGGCTCAAGGCGCTGCCGCTGGGCGGCTTCTGCGACATCGCGGGCATGACCGCACTCGACGAGCTGGAGCCGGAGGAGGTCGACCGGGCGATGTATCGCCAGTCGACCTGGAAGCGCCTGGTCGTGATGTTCGGCGGCATCGGCATGAACTTCCTGCTCGGGTTCATCCTGTTGATGGTCCTCGCGGTCGGCTGGGGTCTGCCCCAGCTCGAGCAGCCGCCCGCCACCGCGCTGGGCACCATGAGCTGTGTCGCGCAGGAGACCCCGGAGAAGACCCTCGCCCCCTGCACCGGCGACGGACCCGCCCAGCGCGCCGGTTTGCAGCGTGGTGACGTGGTGAAGGCCGTGAACGGTGTCGAGGTGAGCACCTGGGCGCAGTTCCAGGCCGAAACCCAGAAGCAGACCGGCACGTTCACCTACACGATCGAACGCGGCGGCGCCACAATGACGGTCCCGGTCACCCCGGAGCGGGTCATGCGCTCGCCCAAGGAAGGCGCGAGTCGTGAGGTGAGCGCGGTCGGGGTCGGCCCCGACTACGCCGAGCCGAAGCAGTACGGCCCGATCGCGGCGATCCCGGCCACCATCTCGTTCACCGGTGATTTCTTCGTCGAGACGGTGAAGTCGCTCGCCAAGATGCCGCAGAAGGTGTCGGCGCTGTGGGAAGCGGTCACCGGCGGCGAGCGCGACCCGGAGACGCCGGTCAGCGTGTACGGCGCCAGCCGCATCGGCGGCGAGACCGCCGAGCGTGGCCTGTGGGGCATGTTCATTATGGTGCTGGCCAGCTTGAACTTCTTCCTGGGAGCATTCAACCTGCTGCCCCTTCTGCCGCTGGACGGCGGGCATATCGCGGTGGTGCTCTACGAGAAGATCCGGAACACGATCCGCGGCTGGCTCGGCAAGGCCCCTGCCGGTCCGGTCGATTATCTGAAGCTGCTCCCGGTGACCTATGTGGCGGTAGTGATCGGTGGTGCGTTCATGGTGCTGACCTTGGCCGCCGATATCGTCAACCCGATCCGTCTGCCCTGAGACCGAGACGACCGGTGTCGTGCCCCTCACAGGGCGCCCGGCTACCTTGCGCGACTAAGCTCGGCAACAACAACCCAGGTCGATCCGCGAAACGTACGAAAGAAGGCAGCCGAACGTGACCAGCACAATCGGATTGGGGATGCCCGCCGCCCCCGCTGCTGTTCTCGCACCCCGGCGCAAGACCCGCCAGCTGATGGTCGGCAATGTCGGCGTCGGTAGCGATTCGCCGATCTCGGTGCAGTCGATGACCACCACCAAGACCCACGACATCAACGCCACGCTGCAGCAGATCGCCGAGCTCACCGCCTCGGGCTGCGACATCGTGCGGGTGGCCTGTCCGCGTCAGGAAGACGCCGACGCGCTCGCCACGATCGCGAAGAAGTCGCAGATCCCGGTGATCGCCGACATCCACTTCCAGCCGCGCTATATCTTCGCCGCCATCGACGCGGGCTGCGCCGCGGTCCGCGTCAACCCGGGCAACATCAAGGAATTCGACGGCCGCGTCGGCGAGGTCGCCAAGGCCGCGGGCGCCGCGGGCATCCCGATCCGCATCGGCGTCAACGCCGGTTCGCTGGACAAGCGGATGCTGGAGAAGTACGGCAAGGCCACCCCCGAAGCGCTGGTCGAGTCGGCGCTGTGGGAGGCGAGCCTGTTCGAGGAGCACGGCTTCGGCGACATCAAGATCTCGGTCAAGCACAACGACCCGGTGATCATGGTCGAGGCCTACCGTCAGCTCGCCGCGCAGAGCGACTACCCGCTGCACCTCGGCGTCACCGAGGCGGGCCCGGCGTTCCAGGGCACGATCAAGTCCGCGGTGGCCTTCGGCGCGCTGCTCAGTGAGGGCATCGGCGACACGATCCGCGTGTCGCTCTCGGCCCCGCCCGCCGAGGAGATCAAGGTCGGCGGCCAGATTCTGCAGTCGCTGAACCTGCGCCCGCGCAAGCTCGAGATCGTGTCCTGCCCGTCGTGTGGCCGCGCCCAGGTGGACGTGTACACCCTGGCCGACGCGGTCGCCGCCGGCCTGGACGGCCTGGAGGTGCCGCTGCGCGTCGCGGTGATGGGCTGCGTCGTGAACGGGCCCGGCGAGGCACGCGAGGCAGACCTCGGTGTCGCCTCCGGTAACGGCAAGGGGCAGATCTTCGTCAAGGGTGAGGTCATCAAGACCGTGCCCGAGCATCTGATCGTGGAGACCCTGATCGAAGAGGCGATGCGCATCGCCGAACAGATGGAGGCGGAGCCGGGCGCGGAGCCCGTTGTCTCCGTGAGCTGAACCGACTCCGCACACCCTCATCTGTCGGATTCGGCGGACCCGTACCGCTCGGCGTGCTTTCGTGGCAGGCTTGTGGCGTGCGGAGTCTGCTGGAGCCGACGCGACGGTCCAAAACCGCTCCCGCGCGCCCGGTGGCCGTGCGAGATCTCGGTGAGGTGCTGCGCGTCCTCGACGCCGACCCGGTGGCGTCGTGCATGATCGCGGCCCGGGTGCAGGAATTCGGAATCGACTCCCGGACCGGTGCCGGTGAGCTGTGGAGTCGCGGCGGACCGGCGGACTCCCTGTGTTTCTCCGGCGCCAATCTGGTGCCGCTGCGCGGTGACCAGCAGGCGTTGCGCGCCTTCGCCGATCGGGCAGGCCGCTGGCCGCGGGTGTGTTCCTCGGTGGTCGGCAGGCAGGAACTCGCACTCCCGCTGTGGGAGATGCTGCTCCCGACCTGGGGTCCGGCCAGGGAACTGCGCGCGGATCAGCCCCTGTTGGCGCTGGCCCGGCCCGCCGCCGCGCGCGCCGACGGGGGAGTGCGCCGCGTGCGGCCCGACGAGATCGACCGCTACCTGACCGCCGCGATCGCGATGTTCATCGAAGAGGTCGGCATCGACCCGCGCACGGGCGACGGTGGGCGCGGCTACCGGCGGCGGATCAAGAGTCTCATCGAATCCGGCAGGGCCTGGGCACGTTTCGAGGACGGTGAGGTCGTCTACAAGGCCGAGATCGGCGCATTGTCGCGACGCACCGGCCAGATCCAAGGCGTCTGGGTGCATCCCGAGTTCCGGGGCGCGGGTGTGGGGACCGCCGGGACCGCCTCGGTCGCCAATGCTGTTGTGGCGACAGGCCGTACGGCGAGCCTCTATGTCAACGACTACAACCGCGTCGCCCGCCGCGCCTACAGCCGGGTGGGGTTCCGTCAGATCGCTACCTTCGCAACCGTCTTGGTGGACTGAAACTTTGGCGCGTGGCGCCGAGGTCGGAGGGCTCTTCGCCGCTACCATCGGTGCCGATGAGGACACGGATGCTCACCACGTGCGCGGTGGCCGCCCTCGCTGTCGCGGCGACGGCCTGTTCTTCCGGTGCCCAGGGGCCGGTGCCCGCCGCCGACGCCTTCGCCGAGGCCTTCGCCGAACACGATCTCTCCGCCGCCGCGGCGCTCACCACCGCACCCGAGAAGGCCACGGCGGCACTGACTTCGACATGGCAGGCGTTGCAGGCGGAGAAGTTGTCGATCCGCACCGGCGACGCGCGCGTCAACGGTGACACCGCGACGGTCGACTACACCTATGAGTGGACCCTGCCGAAGGGTCGTCAGTGGACCTATTCCGGCGAATTGCAGATGGGCCGCAGTGATGGGCGCTGGCTGGTCCGCTGGAGCTCCGCCGACATCCACCCCAAACTGGGTGACACCCAGAGCATGGAGTTGCGCACGCGGCCCGCGCCGCGCGCCAGGGTGAACGAGGCCGCGGGCAGCGATGTGCTGGTCCCCGGCAAGGTCTCGCGGGTGAAGTTCACCGTGGCCGACGCCCCCGACCCCAGCCGGGTCGCCGGTGCGCTCGCCGCGGCGCTGAGCCGCATCGACCCCGTCGCCTACACCCCACAGTCCATCCTCGCCGCGGCGCGCAAGACCGACGGCGCGCACACCGTGATCCTGCTCAACGAGTACGAGGCCGAGACCATCGGCGGCGAACTGATCGGCCTGCCCGGCGTGACCCTCACCCAGGAGTGGGACATGGTGCCCACCGACCGCAAATTCGCGCCCGACCTGCTCACCCAGGTCCGCAAGACGGTGATCGCCGAGGTCGACGGCAAGGCGGGCTGGAGCGTGGTCACCCGCAATGCCGACGGCGCCGACCTCGATGTGTTGCACGAGGAAGCGGCCGAACCCGCGCCGTCCTTCGCGCTGAGCATCGACCGGTTCGTGCAGAATTCCGCCCAGCACGCGGTGGACCTGCGCACCGAGCAGGCGATGATGGTGGTGCTGCGCCCGTCGACCGGTGCGATCCTCGCGGTGGCCCAGAACAAGTTCGCCGACCGCGACGGTCCGGTGGCCACCAGTGGTCAGTACCCGCCGGGCTCGATCTTCAAGACGGTCACGGCGTCGGCGGCGATGGCCTCCGGGCTGGCCACGCCCGACACCGTGCTGGCCTGTCCGAGCAGCACCGTCATCGGCGAACGCACCATCCCCAACTACAACATGTTCACCGTCGGTGAAGTGCCGATGGCCACCGCCTACGAACGCTCGTGCAACACCACCTTCGCCAGGCTGGCCAGCAAGCTCGAACCCGACGCGCTCACCGTGGCCGCGGCGCGCCTCGGTGTCGGCCAGGACTACAAGGTCGAAGGTCTACCGACCGTGTCCGGGTCGGTGCCGAAGGCCGAGGGGCTCGTCCAGCGCGCCGAAGACGGCATCGGCCAGGGCCGAGTGGTGGTGAGCCCGTTCGGGATGGCGGTGATGGCCGCGACGGTCGCCCACGGTGCCGCGCCGGTGCCGTATCTGATCGCGGGCAGGCCCACCGAGATCACCGGCGATCGGCCCGCGATCGCGCCGGAGGTGGTCGAGGGGCTGCGTTCGATGATGCGCATGGTGGTCACCGGCGGCACGGCCGAACGCATCAGGGATCAGGGTGAGGTGTACGGCAAGACCGGCGAGGCCGAGGTCGACGGTGGATCGCACTCGTGGTTCATCGGCTATCGCGGGGATATCGCGTTCGCGACACTGCTGGTGAAGGGTGGCAGTTCCGACAACGCGGTGGCCGTCACCCGGGATATGTTCGCCGCACTACCCGCCGGCTACTGAGCGCGCCGGTCGCACGGGCCTACGGGTTCGTGATGGTGTCGGGTCAGTCGGCGTTCTCGGTCGCCAGCAGACCCCGCACCACCGCGAGCGATGTGCTGTCGGTGTGGGATGACGCTGTGTCGTGCAGCACGTTGTAGCTGACAACGGGCTCGGGTGCGGCGGTGGCCGCGCTGTCGAGGACGTCGATGGCGGCCGCGCCGCCGAGGATCATCCCCGCAGTGGTCAAGATCAAAGTAGAACGCCTCATAGTTCGTCTCCCTCATTCAGGGTTTCGACGTGTTCGCGGGGCAGGTCGTTCGATTGTCTGAGGATTAGCTGATGAACCACCGTAGAACGGCGGTTACTTCGGCAACAGGCGACGGCAGCAAGCGACACACAATTGTTGCCCTATGTGCGGGCGTGTTCGAACACAACTGCTACCGGGCCGTGATGAAAAGGTGAATTATCGGTTTCGATTCGGCAAATGCGCTGATCAAAGGTTGTGTTCGGGTAACTTGCCGAATTCCACGTGACTCAGCCGCGTTGTAGAGTTGCCGCCAGGTGATGCTGCAAAGATTCGCCGACAGCCGCCATCCGCAGCGTGTAGTCGATGGTGTCACCGGTGACATGGAATGAGCGCCCGACGGCGGTAACCGGCTTTGCCGATTCGCTCAGGCCGATATTCGTGGAGTTCAATTCCAGACGAATTCCGTCCACCGTTTCGGTGATCGTGCCCTCGCAGATCTCGGTGATTCCGGTCGGATGGGCGAGTATCAGTTCGACCCGGCCCGGCGCCGGACTGCGCAGGTAGCCGGTCTCCGCGTGCAGCGGCCTGCCGTCGGAGCCGGCCTTGGTCCGCTGCTTGTAGGTGAGGAACGGTCGGCCCAGGTGCCCGAAGGTGATCTCCTCGACGTAGTCGAAGGAATCGATGGTCGGGTATTCGCCGTGACCGCGACCGCGCCAGGTGCCGAGTAGTGGTGCCAGGGCGGCGATGTCGGGGTGCGGGGCGATGTTGGGGGAAGGTTCGACCACGGCCGACAGCGTAGCCCTGTGGTTCCTGCGACGGTCACGGCACACCGCCGCATCAGCCACGATAAGGTCAGCCTCGCCTGAACGCCGTCCGGCGGAAGGTCGAAAGGACAAGAACGTGAACGGACATGTGAGGGGCGCCCGCCGGGTGCGGTCCGGGCTGGTGCGCGGTGCGGTACTCGGCGCGGCAGTGTTGCTCGCCGTGGCGTGCTCGAACACCGAGCCCTCGAGCGACGATGTGGCCGCGCTGGACGGCAACCGCTACGGCCAGACCAACCTGGCCGCCGACAAGGACTCCTATCGCGCCCAGTTCACGCTGCCCGGCATGGTCAACGCCTGGGGGCTGGCCGATCGGCCGAAGGGCGCGGGTGGGCATTTCTGGGTCGGTGCGGGCGGCAAGTCGTTCCAGTTCCTCGGTGACGTGCAGTCGTCCTCGGATCCCAAGCTGCAGAAGCTGACCCAGGACCAGCTCAAGCTCGTCGGCGTCCCCGGCGCCGATGCCGACACCTCCGACAAGAGCATCGGCAAGGTCACCGGCGTCGTGTTCAACCCGGCGCCGATCACCTCGGATCTGTTCGCGGTCCGCGACCAGTGGGTCGATGTGGACGGTATGCCGATCCCGCTCGGCGGTTCCTCGCGCTTCATCTTCGCCACCGACTCGGGCAAGATCTCGGCTTGGACCGAGCAGGCCCCCGACGGCGCGATCGTGCGCCGCGACGGCGGCGCGAACCAGGTGTTCGACGGTTCCGCGCAGGGCATGGCCTTCTTCGGAATCGCGCTGGCGCCCTCGGGCGACAAGCTGCTGGCCGCCGATTTCGGCGCCGATCCGCAGGTTCGCACCTTCGACAAGTTCTGGCAGCCGGTGGCGACCACCGGTTTCGCCAACCCGTTCGCCACCGGCGAGGTGATCGACGCGTCCTCGCCCGAGAAGGGCAAGAAGGCCAGGCCCGGCGATCCCGCGCCGTTCAACGTCACCACCCTCGGCAGCCGGGTGTTCGTGTCCTACGCCGTGACTCAGCCCGACGAGGACGACCCGAAGGCCTTCGACAAGGGCGAGGAAGCCTCGCTCGACGCCGACCAGGACAAGGATTCCCACGGCAAGCCCGACAGGGGCAAGGTCGCCGAGTTCGACGGCGCGGGCAAGCTGGTTCGCATCATCGACGACGGCGGCAGGCTCAACGCGCCGTGGGGTGTGGCGATCGCACCGTCGAACTTCGGCGCGCTGTCGGGCAAGCTGCTGATCGGCAACTTCGGTGGCCTCGGCCGTGTCCTCGCCTACGACGACACCACCGGTACCTTCGTCGACTACCTGCGCGACGGTGAGGCGAAGCCGGTCGAGATCGCGGGCCTGTGGGCGTTGATGTTCGGCAACGGCGAAAGCCTGGGCGACGCGAACGCCCTCTACTTCACGGCAGGCCCCGAAGACGAGAAGGACGGCCTCTTCGGCAGCCTGCGCGTGCAGTAGCACGCCTGCGGACGCGGCGGACAAGGGGCGGCGAAGCGGACAATTTGGATGTCCGGTGTCCATTCGCTTCCGCCGACCGGCCGTTGTAGGGGACAGTGGTGGCGGAATGGTTGCCGGGTGGATGCGATCCGTGTCCACCCGGCGTGTTCCGTCCGCACGCGATGGCACCTCCACCGGGGTGCCGTGCCCGAGCCGGAGGAGTGCCAGATGAAGGTTTCGCGCGTTGACGTCGTCGGTTCGGCGGGGGAGCGGTGAAATGCGGTACGCGGCCCGAGAGGCGATGCTCCCCGGCCGGGACGTGCTCCTTGCGGCGTTCCGTGGTTTGCCACACGATGACCATCCCATCCTCGACGCCGCCGGGGAGCTGGCGCTGCTGCACCAGTTGCGCGAGCGCACCCCACTGAGCGAGTCCGAGCGCATCGACCGGCGGCGCGCCCAGTTGATGCGCGCGATCGACCGCTGGGTGATCCTCGCCGCTCCCGTTCCGCACGCTGCGGCCGACGAACACTGCGAAACCCTCGGCGGCCTGGTCGATCGCCTGGCCAAGCACTGTTCCCAGGCCGAATGGGTCCGCCTCGACGACCTCGCCGACAGCTACGAGCGCCTGATCGACGATCTGTGGTCCGGTGCGCGCAGCCTTCCCGCGAACACGTACTGACACCAAGGGTGGATTCACCGACACCTGGGTGGGCGAGACCGGGCCCCGGGGATGGTTGGGGCCGGGGCCGTCCCGCGCGACAGTGGAACTCACACCATCTGTGGTCGGGTCGGCGAAGGAGTTCGGATGCGCAGTCGGTCTGCGGCGGAAGCCCCCGAAAGTATTGGGCTGCTGAGGGTTTCGTGCGACGTATCATTTGTTGTGAGCACTGTTGACGATCCGGCCGACCTGCCGTTCGCCTGCGGGTGGACGGCAGGTCGGCCCGATTCCTGTTCGGCGGAGTCGGCCGTCGACGAGCGTGCCGAGTCCGCGGCGACGGCGATGGTGCTGCCGATCCGCCCGCGCACCACCTCTGTCGACGGCGCACCGCTGTTCTGTTTGGCCGGGGAAGCGGTCCTGGCCTGGAACTATGTGGGCCTGGTCGCCCACATCGATCCTCGCGTCCCGATCTACGGCCTGCAGGCGAGCACCGATCCGCGCACGATCCGCGACTACGCCACCCGCTGTCTCGCCGAGATTCGCCGCATCTCCCCACACGGCCCGTACCAGCTACTCGGTTGGTCCGCAGGGGGTTTCGCTGCCCACGAAGTCGCGGTTCGACTCCGCGCGGCCGGCGAGCAAGTCCGCGTCGTCGTTCTCGCTACCGACCCCGAAGCCCCCGCCCCGGCGCCGCTGTCGGCCGACCGTCTCGCCTCGCTGCTGGGCGCCGAGACCCCGGCCCTCGACGCGGCTGTCGAGGGCACGGCCGCCTCGACCTCCGACGACACCGCCGCGGCGATCAACGCCGCCATGGCGGGAACGATCGACATCACCGGCGACGATCTCGACCGCCTCGCCGACCTGAGCGCCAAAGCCGCACGCATGGTGTCCGGACATCGACCCTCGTGGCTTCCCGGCGACCTCACCGTGTGCATCCCGGGCCGGGAGCCCGGCGGCACCGATCGCCTCGACCCCGGCGCCACGGTTCGCCGGTGGCGTCCCTACGTCGAGGGTGCGGTCACCGGCTTCGTCCTCGATGCCACCCCGGACGAACTCACCGCACCCGAGGTCCTCTCCGAGATCGCCCGGATCCTCGCGACCACCCCGCCCTTCGCGCGCACGACATGCTGACCGGGTTCCCCGGCGCCACAGCGCACATCGACCACGATGGTGGCGTGCAGACCGCCGACGAGCTCGCCACCGACCGCGCGCCCGCGGTGGCGTTCACCCAGTGGTGGGTACTCGCGCGACGGCTGATCCGCCCGGCATGGCGCACCGGTGAGATCTTCACCGCCCTGCTCGCCCCCGCGGTGTTCACCCTCGGCTTCTACGTCCCGCTCAACCTCGTGATGACCGTCTACGGGCACGGCCTGAGCAGCTACGCCCAGTTCCTGATGCCGATGATCGTCATGCAGGCCGTGGCGTTCTGCGCCATCGCGGCCGCGTTCCGCGCCGCCACCGATGCCCGCGACGGCCTCGACGTCCGGTTCGCGACCCTGCCGATGCCACGGTGGGTCCCGTTCGCGGCCAGGATCACCGTGGCCGCCCATCGCGCGGTGATCGCGGTCGGCGCCGCGCTCGTCTGCGGCGCCGTCATCGGTTTCCGCTTCTACGGAAGCTGGTGGCACACAGTCGGTTTTCTCGCGTTCTCGCTGCTGATCGCGACGGCGCTGTGCTGCGGCGCCGATCTGCTCGGCAGCCTGTCCTCCAGTCCCGAGGCCACCACCCAGATCCTCGTCCTGCCGCAGTTGATCTTCGGCATGGTGTCCACCGGCTTCGCCCCCGCGAGCCAATTTCCCAGCTGGATCCAGGGTTTCGCCCGCAACCAGCCCGTCTCCCAGTTCGTCGACGGTCTGCGCGCGCTGGCGGGCGATTCCACCGGCGACGCGGGCACCGTCGACCTCGCGACGCTGGGCCCCGGCCTGGCCTGGGCGCTCGGCATCCTGGTGGTCTGCGGCGGTCTGTCCTGGCGTCATGCCGCCCGGCGGGTCGCATGACAACTCTGCCCTTGCCCGCCCTCGCGCGGCACAGCGAGTCGCTGCGAATGCTGCTACCGCAGACTGTGATCCAGACTCGGCGCCTGCTGACTCGCTGGGGTCGGGACCCGTTGACCGTGACGCAGGCCCTGTTCTTCCCCGCGCTGTTGCTGGTGATGCTCAATGCAGTCCTGGGCAAGCAGGTGTCGTCGTTCGCGGGCGCCGACGCCCTCTACGGGTCGGTCCCGATGGTCTCACTGGTCGGGGTGATGTCGGGTTCCCTGGCCGGAGCCGTCACCCTGGGCCGCGAGCGCGACGAGGGACTGCTCTCCCGATTCTGGGTACTGCCGGTCCATCGCGCCTCGGGTCTGCTGTCGCGCGTCCTGGCCGAAGGCGTCCGGATCCTGGTGTGCACCATGGTGATCTTCGCGGTCGGCATCGCGCTCGGATTCCGCTTCACCCAGGGTGTGCCTGCCGCGATCGCCCTGTTCGCCATCCCGGTGCTGTACGGGCTCGGCTTCGCGACGATGGTCACCGCACTGGCGGTGTACACCGCGAAAGCGGCACTGGTGGAGGTTGTTTCGCTGGGCTCATCGTTGCTGATGTTCTTCAGCACCGGGTTCGTCCCGCTCGCCGCCTATCCCGGTTGGGCGCGCCCGATCGTGGAGCACAACCCACTCACGCACGCCATCGACACCATGCGCGGACTCTCGCTCGGCGGGCCGGTGCGCGGCCCGCTGCTGGCCACCCTGGCGTGGTCGCTCGGCGCGATCGCGATCTTCGCTCTACCGGCCGCGATCGGTTTCCGCCGTGCCAGCCGCTACTGAGCGGACGCGGACCGGGTGATCGCGTCCCGTGCCTCGGTGATCAGCTTCGCCGAATCGCGCGGACTCAGCGCCATCGCGCGCAGCTGGTCGAAGATCACGCCGAACCGGCGGATCTCCGAGTGCCCCTCGACCAGGTCGTGCACGGACATACTCTCCACGTACACCAGTTCGGGGTCGACGGGATTGCGGAAGTCGAGCAGCGTGAACGAGCCCGCCATGCCGGGGTGCGCGCCCGCGTCGAACGGAAGTACCTGCAGGATCACGTTCTTGCGCTTGGTCTCGTCGAGCAGCCGATCGAGTTGGCCGGCCATCGTGGCGGGTCCGCCGACCACCCTGCGGATCGCCGCCTCGTCCATCACCACCCACAATTCCAGCGGGTCGTCCTTGGTGAGGTTGATCGCGCGATCCATGCGCGCCTGCGCCCGGCTCTCCATCACCGAAGCATCCAGGCGTGGCATCGAGGTGTCGATCACGGCGGCGGCGTACTCGAAGGTCTGCAGCAGGCCGGGCACCGTCGAGGTCTGGTATTGCCTGGCCGACAACGCTTCCGCCTCGAAGTTGATGTAATTCGCATACACCTCCGACACCGCGCCTTCGTAAGGCCGCGACATGCCGGGTTTCAACGCGTCGGTCAGCAGGCTGAGTGCTTCCTCGCGCATTTTGTCGTCGACCTGATACAGGTCGAGCATGGCACCGAGAGTGCGACGTTGTGGGCGCGCCTGCGCCATTTCGATCCGGTACAGCGTGGTGACGTTGATTCCGGTTCGCGCGCTGACGTCTTCCTTGCTCAGCTGGGCGCTTTCGCGCAACTCGCGCAACATGGCTGCGAGCCTGCGGAGCCGGACGGTCAGGGTCGTGCGCTTGCCTGCCATGAAACGCATTATTGCGCTGCAAGGCCGCCATGTCACGCGTTCGGCGAAGACAGCGGCATAGGGTCTGCAATGGTGTTCGGCGAGTCCGCGAGGCACGCCGGAAGACCGTGCGGCGCTGCGCATGTGACTCCCGGTTCTGTCAGGGCGGCTTTACTGCAGGAGTGATAACGCAATCTTGCGTTTCGCCTTCTGAGCGAGCATGATCCAGTTAGCCTGGTTGCGAACAATCCAAACAGATGACCGGGATAACCGAATCGAGAGCCAATCATGTTGGTAGACAAATCTTGGGTGTCGGGTGAATTCGGGGCCGTACGATGAGCGCGCCGGTGATGGGGATACTGCCCACCGCTCCGCAGTTGTTGTGCGCATTTCAGGGGCGGCGATTTCAAGATCGCGAATTGTTGCGGTCAGCGCACGCACTCGCTGAACTGCACGAACGGCGGGGGCAGGTGCGTGACACGGCATTGATCGCCGAGATCGATTGCCGTCGAAGTGAACTCGTCGACGATATCAACGACTGGTGTGTCCAGGAGATCCCGTTGCATCGCAACGGCGCCTCGCTGCACACCGAAAGTCTCGGTGCGGTCGTCGACCGGATGGCGCGTAGCTGGGTGGATGCCAATCAGGCGATCGACATCGACGGCGCGCGAAGCGACAACACCCACAAGCACTGGTACCACCTTGCCGAGCTTGTGGACGGTTACACAGATCTGGTCACCGATGTGGCCGGTGGACGGCGACGGCTGCCCGAGCAGTAAGGGGCTACGCCGGCTCCGGTGACAGTCTCGCCTCGAAGGCGATGCGGTCACCACGGTAGAGCGAGCGCACCCGTTCGATGGGTGCGCCGTCGGCATCGACACTGCGCCGATGCAGCAGCAACATCGGTAGTGCGGTGGTGCATTCGAGTAGACCCGCCTCTCTCGGGGCGGCGAGGACGGTTTCGATGCGTTCGCGCGCACCGGCGAGTTCGACGCCGGTGGCGCGGATCGCGGCGTACAGCGAAGTGGTGGGGTCATAGCTGCCGCGCAGGGCGGCGAAGCGGTGCAGTGGCAGGTAGGTGCTCTCCAGTCCGACACGTTCACCGTCGGCGAGCAGTACCCGCTCCAGGTGCATCACCTCGGTGCCCGGCTCCACCTCGAGGTCGGTGGCCGTCGCCGCGTCCGCGGCGACGTCTTCCCAGGCGACCAGGATGCGGCCGGGGGTGCGGCCGAGGCTGATCGCGCCCTCGGTATAGGAGCGCAGCGACAGTGGCTGCGTGAGCTTGGGGCGCGAGATCACCGTGCCGCGGCCCTGACGGCGAATCCTGCCTTCCACCAGCAGTTCTCGCAGTGCCTGTCGCACGGTCTCGCGGGCGACGCCGAAGCGGGTGGCGAGGTCGCGTTCGGAGGGCACCGGGTCGCCCTCGGTGAGATCGGCCAGCAGCAGATCGATTTCGGTGCGAACCAGGAACACCTTCGGAACTCGGGTCGTCTGCGGCGAATCCATGCTGCCCACCCTACCCGGATTGGTCTATACCAAAAATTAACTTGCCGTTCTCGCGGCCCACACCTATCGGTCTAGACCATTTGCCACTATCGGTGGCATGCGATTGGTCATCATCGGTGGAGGGATCCTCGGCACCGCACACGCCTGGGCGGCGATAGCCCGTGGGCACGAGGTGGTCCACCTCGAACGCGAACGCGAAGCCCGCGGCGCGACGGTCCGCAACTTCGGCCTGGTCTGGGTCTCGGGTCGGTCGGCGAACGAGCTCGCGCTGACGCTGCGTTCGCGCGAGCTGTGGGAGGAGATCGGCGGCCGGGTCGCAGGCGTCGGCTTCCGGCCCGCCGGTTCGATCACGCTGGTGCGTACCCCCGCCGAACTCGCTGTCGCCGAGGCCGCGGCGGCCGGCGATTCCGCCGATGCCCGCGGGTTCACCCTGCTCGACCCCGACCAGGTGCGCGCGATCAACCCGGCGGTGCGCGGCAAATACCTCGCGGGCCTGCACTGCTCGACCGATGCCGCGGTGGAGTCGCGGCAAGCGCTGCCCGCGCTGCGCGCCCACATGGCCGCCTCCGGTCGCTACACCTTTCATGAGGGCACCGAGGCCCGCGCGGTCCTCGACACCGGTTCCGGTGCGGTGGTCGTCGACGATCACGGTCGCCGCCACGAGGCCGACCTCGTCATCCACTGCCCCGGCGCCGCCCACTCCGGGCTCACCCGCGAGCTGGCGGGCGAACTGCCCGTGCGCCGCGTGCGGTTGCAGATGATGCAGACCGCCCCGCTGGGCGAGCCGCTCACCACCGCGATCGCCGACGGCGACAGCTTCCGCTACTACCCGGGTTTCGCGGGCCCGCAGGTGGATTCGCTGGCCGCCGAGCAATCGCAGACCGCGACCGCCGCCGAGCACAAGATGCAGCTGCTGTGCGTGCAGCGCCTGCACGGTGGCCTGACCATCGGCGACACCCACGAGTACATCGAGCCGTTCGCCTTCGACGTCGACGAAGCGCCCTATGACCACCTCACCGAGGTGACCGAGGAATTGCTCGGCCGCAAGCTGCCGCCGATCGTGCGGCGCTGGGCGGGCGTCTACAGCCAGAGCGTCGACCCCGGTGTCGTCGTCACCCGGGTGCGAGCCGATACCAACGTCTGGGTCGTCACCGGCCCCGGCGGTCGCGGTATGACGCTCGGCCCCGCCATCGGCGAACAAACCGCCGACCAGATCGGACTGTGAGGAACAACTGTGTCGAACAACAAGATTCAGCTCGCCGCCCTCGACATGGCAGGCACCACCGTCGCCGACGGCGGACTGGTGTTGCGCGCCTTCGAGAGTGCCGCCACCACCGCCGGGATCGAGCCGGCGGGCCCGCGCCGGGAACAGGCTCGCCGCTACGTGGTCGACACCATGGGCCAGTCCAAGATCGAGGTGTTCCGCGCGTTGCTCGACGGTGACGAGGCCGCCGCCCACCACGCCAACCGCGCCTTCGAATCCGCCTACGAGGCGCTGGTCGACGAGGCCGATATCGCGCCGATTCCCGGTGCGGTGGAAGCGATCACCGCACTGCGTGACGCCGGCGTCCGGGTCGCGCTGACCACCGGATTCAGCCGGAGCACGCAGGACAAACTCCTCGCCGCGCTGGGCTGGGGCGACCTGGTCGACCTCACCCTCGCGCCGTCCGACGCCGGACGCGGCCGCCCGTACCCCGACATGGTGCTGGCCGCCGCGCTGCGCCTCGGCGTCGACGCCGTCGACCGGATCGCCGTGCTCGGTGACACCACCAGCGATATCGCCACCGGTCTGGCCGCCGGCGCGGGCATCGTCGCGGGCACCCTGACCGGCACGCACACCGCCGAGCAGCTGCGCGCCGCCGGTGCCACCCATGTCGTGGCGTCGGTCGCCGAATTCCCGGCGCTGGTGCTCGCGCACTGAGAGCTGGTGCTCGCTCACAAGACCTGCCGTCGCGGTATTCGCCGCGGCGTCGCCCTCCGATCCACCCACCCCTGCGATTCCCCCGACATCTGAAACGAAAGTTGCTGTCATCGTGCGTACTTCCCTCACCGCGCGCCGCCTGTCCAAGGCCGCGCTGCTGCTGGCCGGCGTCACCGCCGTCGCGTTCACCGGCGCCTGCGGTGGCACCGGTACCGAATCCGCGGACGGCAAGACCGTCACCGTGTACTCCGCCGACGGTGTCGGTGGCTGGTACAAGTCCCAGTTCGACGCGTTCACCAAGGAAACCGGCATCGCGGTCAACCTGGTCGAGGCAGGCTCCGGCGAGGTCGTGAACCGGGTCGACAAGGAACAGTCCAACCCGCAGGCCGACGTCGTCGTCACGCTGCCGCCGTTCATCCAGAAGGCCAAGCAGTCGGGTCTGCTGCAGCCCAGCGGCATCGACACCGCCGCTGTTCCCGCCGCGGCCAAGGACGCCGAGGGCAGCTATGTGACCCTGGCCAACAACTTCCTGTGCTTCATCGCCAACCCCGCGGTCGACGCCTCGGCGCTCACTTGGGAAGACCTGCTGAAGCCGGAGTACAAGGGCAAGCTGCAGTACTCCACTCCCGGCCAGGCCGGTGACGGCACCGCGGTGCTGGTGCTGCTGCAGCAGCTGCGCGGCAAGCAGGGCGCGCTCGACTACCTGGCCGCGTTGCAGGCCAACAATGTCGGCCCGTCGTCCTCGACCGGCAAGCTGCAGGCCAAGGTCGACAAGGGTGAACTGCTCATCGCCAACGGTGACGTGCAGATGAACCTGACCACGGTGAAGGAGAAGGGCTCCAAGTTCAACGTCTTCTTCCCGGCCGCCGCGGGCAAGCGTTCCACCGTGGCCGTCCCGTACATGATGGGTCTGGCCAAGGGCGCGCCGCACAAGGCCGACGCCACCAAGCTGATGAGCTTCCTGATGGCCCCGGCCGCGCAGGCGAAGCTGGGCCCCGAGGCGTTCGCCGTGTCGCCCCGCACCGATGTGCCTGCCCCGGCCGACGGCGGTCCGGCCGCCGCCATGACGGGGGTCGAGGTGGTCCCGGTCGACTGGAACAAGGTGCTGACCGAGCTGGACGCCGATGTCGCGGCGTACCAGAAGGCAACCGGCAGCTGACTGCGGCTGTGACACAAGGGAGTTGACGATGTCCGACGGTGACCTCCAGATGAAATCCGCCCTGTCCGTGGCGGCAACCACCGAACCCGCGATCGTGTTCGACCGGGTCGGGGTCAGCTACGGCCGCGGCCGCAAGGCCGCCGTCGCGCTGGCCGATTTCACCCTGCGCGTCGCCGTCGGTGAGACCGTCGCGCTCCTGGGCCCGAGTGGTTCGGGCAAGTCGACCGCGCTCAAGGCCCTGGCCGGTTTCGTCCGGCCCACCTCGGGCGCGGTCCGGCTGGCGGGCCGCGACGTCACCGATCTCTCGCCCGCCAAGCGCGGGATCGGTGTCGTCGTGCAGTCCTACGCGTTGTTCCCGCACATGACCGTGCACAGCAATGTGGCGTTCGGCCTGAAATCGCATCGGGTGCCGCGCGCGGAGATCGCCGCGCGGGTCGCCGAGGCGCTCGACATGGTCGGCATGGGCAGTTACGCGCAGCGGCTCCCGCGTGAGTTGTCCGGTGGCCAGCAGCAGCGGGTGGCGATCGCCCGTGCGCTGGCCATCAAGCCCGGCGTGCTGCTGCTCGACGAGCCGCTCGCCGCGCTCGACGCGCAATTGCGTCATTCGATGCTCGGCGAGTTGCAGGCGCTGCGACAAGCGTTGCCCGACACCGCCATGCTGTACGTGACCCACGATCAGGCCGAGGCGCTGGCGCTGGCGGATCGGATCGCGGTGATGCGCGATTCCCGCCTCGTCGACATCGATACGGCCGAAAACCTGTGGCAGCGCCCGCCCACCGACTTCACCGCGGGGTTCCTCGGCGGCGCGAACCTGGTGCCCTGCACTGTCAACCACGTCACCGGCACCGCCGCCCTGGTCACCGCGGGCACCAACACTTTGCGCGCGCAGGCGCCGCAACCCGGTGTGGGACTGGCGGAGTGGGCGCCCGACGACGCGGCCCTGCTGTGTATCCGCCCGCACACGATCACCGTCGGCAAACCCGGCGAGCGGGATGCCTTGCGCGCCACGGTGTCGACCTCGGTATGGCGTGGTGCCACGACCCGGGTCGAGCTGTCCGTCGACGGGCTGCCCGGCACGCTCTCCGCTGACGTGCCGGGGCACTTCACGACCGAAGTCGGTGCCGTTGTCGGGGTGAGGCTTCCGGACCCGGCGGGTGTGCTCATCCCTCGCGCGATCGGCGAGACATCCACTACGGCCGGCAATTCCGATTCCGCGGAGGATCAGTCATGAAGGCGATCGTGCGCGAACAGCGCATCAGCGAGGTGCTGTCGTGAGCGCTGTCGTTCTCGATCGGCCCGACGCGTCGCCGCCGTCGAAAGATCGCGCACCTCGTCGGTCGTGGTTGCCGATCCTGTGGACCTTGCCGCCGGTGCTCGTGGTGCTCGGAATCGCGGGGTATCCGATTCTGCGGGTGCTCACCGAGTCCACACAGACGCCGACCGGGCGCGGCACCGAGGTGTGGACATCGGTGCTCGGGTCCGAAGCGTTTCGGGAAGCGTTGTGGCGCACCGTTTCCATCGCCGTGTGTGCCACGGCGGGGTGTCTGGTGCTCGGCACGTTCCTGGCGATCGTGCTGGCCTTCGTGCCGTTCCCCGGATCCGGTCTGGTCGGCAGGCTCATCGACACGATCCTGACGTTGCCCTCGTTCCTGATCACCCTCGCCTTCACCTTCCTCTACGGGACGGCGGGCGCGGTGAATGCCCTGATCGCCGAATTGACCGGCGCCACCACACCGGTCATCGACTTTCTGACGACCCCGCTCGGTGTGATCCTGGCCGAGATCACCTACTTCACCCCGTTCGTGGTGCGCCCGGTGCTGGCCGCGTTCGCGCAGATGCCCCGTGAACAGCTCGATGTGGCGGCGAGTCTCGGCGCTTCGCCGTGGCGGGTACTGCGTCAGGTCGTGCTGCCCGAGGCGTGGCCCGCGCTCGCGGCGGGCGGGTCGCTGGTGCTGCTGCTCACGCTAAACGAGTTCGGCATCGTGTTGTTCACCGGCGCCAAGGGCGTCATCACGCTGCCCGCGCTGATCTACACCCGGGGCATCGTCACCTTCGACCTGCCCGGTGCGGCGGTGCTGGCCTCGGTGCAGGTGCTGCTCTCGCTGGGGCTCTACCTCGTCTACCGGTTCGTGTTCGCCCGGTTCATCGCCCGCCCGAAGGAGCAATGATCGTGCTCGTCTGGACTCCCCGCGGAAAAGCGCTGGTACTCGGCGTGTTCGGGCTGGTGGTCGCGGTGGTCTTCGTCGCCCCGATCGCCACCGTGATCGCCGCCGCTCTGGCAGGCAGCTGGACCGGCCCACTGCCGTCGGACCTCGGCTTCACCAATATCGGCAACGCGCTCAGCGGCGAACAGGCGGCCAGCCTCTCGGTGAGCCTGCAAACCGCCCTGCTCGCCGGCGCGATCTCCCTCGTTCTCGGCACCTGGGCCGCCCTGGCCTCCCGAGAGGCGCCCACCTGGTTGCGCCGTCTCACCGACGCCGTCTTCCACCTCCCGGTCGCCGTCCCTTCGGTAGCGGTCGGTCTCGGCGTCCTCATCGCCTTCAACGAACGCCCGTTGCTCCTCGGCGGTACCAAGTGGATCGTCATCGTCGCCCACGCGGTCCTGGTTCTGGCCTACGCCTTCAGCGCGGTCTCCGCCGCGCTCGATCGGCTCGACCCCGCCTACCGGCAGGCCGCGGAATCCCTTGGCGCGGGCCCCGTTCGCGTCCTCTGCCAGATCACCCTGCCGCTGCTGTTACCCGCTCTCGGCGCGGCAGCGGGCCTGGCGGTCGCCCTCTCCATGGGCGAGCTCGGCGCCACCATCATGGTCTACCCCGCCACCTGGAAGACGTTGCCCGTCAGCATCTTCGCGCAGACCGACCGCGGCGAAGTCTTCGACGCCGCGGCCGGAACCACGGTCCTGGTCGTGGTCACGCTGGTGGTGCTGGTGGTGCTCGGCCGGATACGTGGACGCGCGGCGCTGCGCTGAGCGGGACTACGACAGCGCCGATGCGCCGACTGCGGTGAGCCCGCCGTCCACGCGCAGGTCGTGGCCGTTGACGAAGGCGGCGTCGGCCGAGGCCAAGAAGGCGACGGCGGCGGCGACGTCTTCGGCGGTGCCCACGCGACCCGCGGGGACAGGGCCGCGACCCCCTGCTGAGCGGCTTCGGAGAGCTCCGCGCGGAAGGCCGGGGTGTCGATGTAGCCGGGGCTGACCGCATTCACCCGGATTCGCCGGGGCGCCAATTCCGCGGCGAGCGCGCGGGTCAGGTTGTGGACGGCCGCTTTGCTCGCGGAGTAGAGGGCAGCGCCCGGGACACCGAGGTGTAGGCCGAAGGAGGCGTTGATGACGATCGAGGCGTGGTCGGGCAGTAGCGGCAGAGTCTTCTGAATGGTGAAGAAGGCGCCTTTGAGATTGCTGCCGATCACCTGATCGAAGAGCTCGCCGGTGACCTGCTCGATCGTCTGGAACGAGCCGATGCCCGCGTTGGCGAACAGGAGATCGAGGTGCCCGAAGCGGTCGGCCACCGCCGCGGCGAGGTTGTCGAGATCATCGAGATCGGTGGCATCACCGGCGATTCCGTGCGCCTGCCCACCGAGCTCGGCGACCGACGCGTCGAGGCGCTTCTTGTCCCGGCCCGTCACCACGACCCGAGCTCCCTCCGCGATCAGACGATGCGCGGTAGCCAACCCCATTCCACTACTACCGCCCGTGATCAGCGCGGTCTTGCCATCGAATCGAGAACCGTTGTGTGTCATGAATTCAGCCTGGCGGGCGGCAGCTCGAGCAGGCAGTGCGCGGTTATCAGGGGTGTGTCACCACCAGGATCGACGGTACTGCTGGACGGCCGGCAACTGTCGCGCCGATCCGGCTCCGCACCCGCGCGATGGATCGCTACGCGGATTCGGAGAGGCGCAGTCGGGGGAGGGCAGCCAGGCGGTCGGCGGTGTCGGTATTCGGTTTCGGGTTGTAGAGCACCAGTGACCAGTGGGGATGGTCGGCGATAGTGAGCGTGGTGGCGTCGAAGTAGAGATCCCCGGCTTCCGGGTGGTGCAGGGCGTTCACGGCTTGCAGCGGCGCACCGACATCGTGGCGCTCCCAGAGTTCGGCGAACGCCGGCTCGGCGGCAGCGAGTTCGCTTGCTACGCGCTGGAATTCGTCGTCCCGCGGGACGAGGGCCGCGTCCGCGCGATAGGCGGCGACCACACCCGGTGCGGCATCGGCCCACAGGTCGGGCAGCCCGCGATAGCGCGGACTGGTGAAGAACGTGACCAGGCAATTGTGCGGCTCGCCATCGTCACACCCGAACACCCGCCCCGCAAGCACGTTGAACGCCAAGATGTTCCAGTATCGATCCCGCACCACCGCGGGTCCGCGCACCCACCCATCGATGAGCGCCCGAATCTCCGCGGTCACCTCCGCCGCGGACCCCCGCGCCACCGGCGGATTGAGCCCGGCCAGCACATACAGATGCGCCCGCTCCGCCGCACTCAGCCGCAACACCCCCGCCACCGCATCGAGCACCTCACCCGACACCGTGATGTCACGCCCCTGCTCCAACCAGGTGTACCAAGACACCCCGACCCCGGTGAGACGTGCGTGCTACGTACTCCACGTCGCCTGAGCAGCGCAAAGAACACGTCAGAATTCCTCGCTCAGTTCCACCACCTACCCGGTCAGGCGATCAAGGCTGCGCGCCGGCGGCATTGCAAGTGTCGGAGAGGCTGCCGCCATGCTTGCGAGCTCGATAAGGAACGGATGATGTGATGGAGGGCGAAAAGGGCGTCGATGACGGGGTTGGAATGGGATCCCGCCATGCGGGAATCTCTCGGAGGCATGGGATACCGGCCCGCCCCTGGGGCCGACCTGCATGTCTGCAGGTCGGCCCAGGACAACGGGATAGGGCTGAGCGGAGTGTTTCTGCTCGGTTAGATGCCGAAGGGTGCTGCGTAGCGGACGGTGCCGCTGGGCAACCGCTCGGAGTCGAGACTCAGTGCCATCAATGCCTCGTCGGGGACATCGATACTGAGGCGGATGCCGTACTCCGAGGCGCGGGTGAACCCGAACCGCGGGTAGTAGGTCGGATGTCCGAGAACGATCACGAAGTGCTCGCCCGCCCGCTCAGCGGCCTCGAGCGCGGCACGGATGGCAGCGGAGCCCGCCCCGGTCCTGTGGTACTCGGGCAGCACCGCGCACGGTCCCAGGCATAGCGCCGGGGTGTCGTCGACGTGACAGCGAGTCAGCAATGCGTAACCGACAGGCTCGCCGTCGGGTCCTGCGCTGAGGATCGACAAGCTGTCTATCCACGCCGGATCGGCGCGCAGAGCGTCGACGAGGTCGGCCTCCTCGGCGGTGTCGAATGCGGCGAGGTTGATCTTGCGGATCGCGGCTATGTCGCCGTTGGTCTCGGCGCGGGCGGTCCAGTTATTCTGAGTGCTCAAAACAGTTTTCTCCGTTTCGGTGTGGTGAGTCAGGCGGTGTGGTGAGTGGCCGGTCTGCGTGACTGAAGTGCCTGCCGCAGATGCCGCAGCCGGGAGGACCCTGGCTGCGGCCTGCCACAATCGGTGTCAGCGTTCGCGCTGGCGGTCGCGGAATCGATAGGTCGCGCGTAGATCCCGCGTGATCACCTTTTTGGTTTTGCTGCGCTTGCTCGACTCGCGGCTGTTTCCGCGGTCCGCGGCCCGTGCGCTTTCGCGTAACAGCTTGCGGTACCGGTCGAGCCTGCTCACATCCAACATGCCGGCGACTACGGCTTGCTGTACCGCGCAGCCTGGTTCACTGCGATGTTCGCAATCACCGAAGGCGCAGTCGCGGGCGTAGGCCTCGATCTCGGCGAAGACCCGCTCCACCCCGTCGGCGGCATCTTGCAAGCCGATACCTCGCAAGCCCGGAGTGTCGATGAGCACCCCACCGCCGGGTAGCGGCAGCAACTCGCGGTGCACGGTGGTGTGCCGACCTTTGCCGTCGCCGACCCGAACTTCGCTGGTATCCATATGCTCTCGACCGAGCAGGGCGTTGGCAAGGGTGGACTTTCCCGCGCCCGACGGGCCGAGCAGGACCGTGGTCCCGGTCACCACCTCCGACAGAAGATCTAGACCCGCACCTGTCGTGGCGCTGGTGGTGACGATGTCCACGCCGGGTGCCAGCGAGGTGAGAACGGCCAAAGCTGCGTCGAGATCGTCGACGACGTCGGCTTTGGTGAGTACGACGACCGGTTTCGCACCGCTGTCCCACGCCAGCGCCAGTAGCCGCTCGACCCGGCCCGCGTTCAGCGGTGCCGCGAGCGAGACGGCGATGGCGACGGTGTCGACGTTGGCCGCCAAGACCTGCTGGTGGGAGGTTCGATCCGACGAGGCCCGGGTGATCGCGCTGCGCCGTGGCAGCAGTGCCAACAGTTCCGGCTCCGGCTCCAGCCGCATCGCTGCCCAGTCGCCTGTGCACACAGTATGGGCGGGGTCGAGGGAGGCCACGGCCGCGCTGGCCGCGCGGACAGCGCCCGATGCGGTCAATGTGTCACAGCGGCCGCGGTCGACCCGCACGACGCGAGCCGGAACCAGACCAGCGGACGCATGCGCTACGAACAGCGCAGCGAACGAGTCGTCCCAACCGAGCGCGGATAGATCGGATGAGGACGGAGAAGATGAATACATAGTGAGACCCTTGGGAAAGGGGGCCCCGGCTCGAACGCCGATTTACTGCGGCTGCGAGCCGACACGGCTCGCGCCGCTATCGGCGATGGAAATCCGTCAGACCGGGGCCCGGGACGTGAGGATGGTCCGGGCGCTGCACAGGGCAGCGGTCTTCACCGCGATCATCAACTCACCTCCCAATCTTTCGCACCACGTCTAACTCGGACGCATGAGCCTAACACCAGACGGAAGTACCCGCCATTGATATACGCGACCGTCTCCTCCACGCCGTTCAAGCGAGCAGTCGGCGATCAGAGGAGTGTTTCACACATCGGACATTTGAGGAGTGTGTAACCGACATCTCACCCGGGCCAGCATCGCGACTTCTTCGCGCCGTAGGCCGGGGGTTCGCCGTCGCCCCGCTACCGGCAGACCCGCTTCGCCCGGTCCGATCCGCTCCCGCCGCGATCGCAGGAAGTCACGGAGCTCTTCGCGTCGCCGGGTGGATGCCGCACTGACCATGAATCCACGGTAACAACGAGGCGAGTGGGGTGCTGCTCGATTGCAGGGTGCGTGGCCTACGCCTGAATGACCTCGATGCCGACCAAGGCGTTGAGCGAGTCGCAGCTGGCCCACGACTGGTTCTGTCCGTACTGCGCGGGGCCGTACTTCCAGTAGACGAACGGGACCGGCCACGCGACACAGGTGAGTTTCACCTGGTGCCAGGTCGGCAGTTCGCAATTGGCCATTCCGCCGGTGTTGAAGATGTTGTACACGTGACAGTTGGCCTGCCAGACCGGTACGTCGGCCTGGGCCACGCCGCCACCGACGATGACGGCGGAAGCAGTGGCGGTGGCAACGAGCGCACCCGCGGCGAGTCTCTTCACAGAAAGCATTTCGAACCTCCTGAATCGATGTTGTCTGAGAAATCGCCAGGTGATCGGAAACGTTACTCGGATGATTTGCGGACGAGTTGATTTCCCTGTGCTTCGACTCGTCGAAGAAGATTGCTGGTGATGAGCCGTGGAAGCGTATTCGGAATTCGATATCAGAACAGGATCAGCGCGGCGCACAGTCCGGCGATGGCGACGAACTGCAGAGTGACCCGGTACTTCAGGATGCTGTCCCACTTGTCCTGCAACGCACGGGCATCGGCCGGAATGATGCCGCTCTGCGCGGCGGCGGTCTGCCTGGCGTTGATCGGCTTGGCGATGCGGACGTAGAGGGTGAGCCAGGTGAGCAGCGCGGCCACCGCGATCCCCGCGGCCACCGCGGCGCCGATCTGCCCGGCCAGCAGCGCGATGAGGAGAGTGAGTACCGCGGTGATCACACCACCCGCGCCGACAACCGGCATGCGTCGGTCGCCGTAGTAGTGACCCCAACCCGCGCTGATGGTGACGGTCGCGTCATCGAGCTTGCGGTACACCGACCGCATGATCACGGCCGCGCAGACATCGGTGCCGTAGACGACGGCATTGGCGAGAACGGCGGCGGTGGCGATGATCTGGCCGGTGACGATGAGCATTTCGGGTTCCCTTTTCCTCGATATCTAGCAGCGCTAGATGATGAAGCAACGGTAGCAGTTGCTCGCTAGCTTGTCTAGCGCTGCTAGATATTTCCGCCGAACGTCATTGCCGCGCGGTGTCGGCAGGCGGGCTTAGGCTGAGCGGGTGTCGGTGCTCCCTCTGATCTTCACCGCGGGCTGGGCCAGCGGTATCAACGCGTACGCGGTGGTGTTTCTGCTGGGGTTGTTCGGGCGGATCGGGTGGGCGGGTGACGTGCCGCCGGGGCTGCAGCGCACCGATGTGCTCGTGGCCGCCGGGGCGCTGTTCCTGATCGAGGCTGTCGCGGACAAGATTCCGTACCTCGACTCGTTCTGGGACGCGGTGCACACGGTGGTGCGGCCCGCGTCGGGCGCGGTCGTCTCGGCGTTGATCGCGGGGCAGGACGATTCCCTGCCCACGATGTTCGCCGCGGCGGTGGGTGGGACGACCGCCTTGCTCAGCCACATCGTCAAAGCGGGCACCAGGATGGCGATCAACACCTCGCCGGAACCGGTCACCAATATCGCGGTGAGCACCGCCGAGGACCTCACGGTCGGCGGCGTCCTGACTCTCGCGGTGTTCTTCCCGGTGCTGGCCGCGGTGATCGCCGCCGTCCTGTTGGCCGTCGGTTTGTGGGTGGTCTACCTGTGCGCCAGCCGAATCAGCCGGTACCGCCGACGAAGGCGAGAACGCCGGGCCGCCCGGACCGCCGGTGCCGACCCGGCACTCGAATAGACCTTTCTCACCGCACCTGCGGGGCCACCTTCGTGCCCAGCAGTTCGATGCTGTGCAGCACCTGCTCGGGCGGCAGCGTCCCGACGCTGGTGTGCAGCATGAAGCGGTCGAGGCCGAGGGTGTCGCGGACCTCGGCGATCTTGTCGGCCACGTAGTCGGGGGTGCCGACGAACAGCGAACCGCTCTGCGAGCGCAGCGCGTCGAACTGGTCGCGCGTCATCGGTCCCCAGCCACGCTCCCGGCCGATGACCGACATCGCCCCGGCGTAGGGCTCGTAGAACTCGGCGACGGCTCGCGTGTCGGTGTCGGCGACATAGCCGTGCGCGTGTACCGCCACCGGTTGCTTCTCGTGCCCGCCTTCGGTGAGTGCCCGGTGATACAGCTCCACCAGCGGCTTGAACCGCGCGGGCTGGCCGCCGATGATCGCGAGGGCGAGCGGCAGGCCGAGCAGCCCGGCGCGGATCACGGATTCGGGACTGCCGCCGACCGCGATCCACACCGGCAGCGGGCGATCGTCGGTGCGCGGATACACCGTCGCGTCGTGCAGCGGCGCCCGGAATCGGCCCGTCCACGTGACCGGTCCCTCCTCGCGCACTCGCAGCAGCAGCGCCAGCTTCTCTTCGAAGAGCGCGTCGTAGTCGGACAGGTCGTACCCGAACAGCGGGAACGACTCCGTGAACGACCCGCGTCCCGCCATCAACTCCGCCCGCCCGTTCGACAGCCCGTCCAGCGTCGCGAAGTCCTGGTATACGCGCACCGGGTCATCGGAGCTGAGCACGGTCACCGCGCTGGTCAACTGGATGCGCTCGGTCCGTGCGGCCGCGGCAGCCAAGACCACAGCGGGGGAGGATGCGGCGAAATCCCGGCGGTGATGTTCACCCACGCCGTACACATCGAGCCCGGCGGCCTCGGTCGCGACGGCCTCGTCGACCACCTGGCGCAGCCGCTCGGCGGCGGTCGGCGCGGGCCGGTCGCCGGTCGGGTACAGCTCGGCGAAGGTGGTGAGCCCCAGTTCCATGTGAACCTCTCTTCGGGTTGCGGTGCCCTAGTAAACGGACCGCGGTCCGATGTCATTCCCGCGCACTCGAAAACACCACGGCCAGCCGCGCGCGGCTGATCTCGCGAGCGGCCGCGCGCCGCCGGGCCGGGTCGGTCTCCTCCGGCTCGATATCGCGCGACTGGTACCCGTCCTCGTCCTCGCGCAGATGAGACGCCGGGGTGTTCTGGTCGATCAGTGCCATCGCCGTCAGGCATACGTGTCCGCACGCCAGCGCTTCCTCGGCGTCCCCGGTCGCCCGGTATCGGGTCGCGTGCACGAGCGCTATCACCGCGAGGGTCGCCGCGATGTCCGACGAGTCGACGGGGGGATCGTCGTCGTCCGAAGCGAGCTCGGGGAGCCGCTCGACGGCATCGCCGAACGCCCCGAAGTCGGCCGCCGTCGTGTCGTCGGTCCAGAGGGCGTCCATCGCCCGGACGAACAGGTCGAGGTCGGCGCCACGCGCCTCGTCCGGCCCGCGCGATCCGGTGAACAGCTGTGCCATCCGTTCGGCGCAGCCCGCGACGAATCCGGCGGCTCGCACCTCGTCGGCGCGCACGGCTTCGGCTACCGCCGGGGCGACGATGTCCATAGGAAGCTCCTTCGGGTCTGAGCGAGATCGGCGAGAATTGTGGATGTATGCGGATTATCTACGACAAAACTATAGTGAGGGTATGACCGCCCTGGCGACGACGCGCACCGAACCCGATCTGTCCTTCCTGCTCGACCGCACCAGTCATGTCCTGCGCACCCAGATGGCAGCGGCGCTGGCCGAAATCGGGCTGACAGCCCGCATGCACTGCGTGCTGGTCCATGCGCTGGAAGCCGAGCGCACCCAGGCTCAGCTCGCCGAGCTCGGTGATATGGACAAGACGACCATGGTCGTCACCGTCGACGCGCTGGAGAAGGCGGGTCTGGCTGAACGGAAGCCGTCGAGCACCGACCGCCGCGCTCGCATCATCTCGGTGACTCCGGCCGGTGCGGAACTCGCCGCGCGCAGTACCGCGATCGTTGACGGGGTCCATCAGGGGGCGCTCGGTTCGCTGCCGAAGGCGGAGCGTGAATCCCTCCTGAGCGCACTGCATCACCTGGTGGAAGGACATCTGTCGACTGTGGTCGAAGCCGCGCCCGCGCGTCGCGCGAGGCAATAGTCCGTTATAGATTGTCTATTACGGAACTATCTAGTACGGTCTCTCTTGTTCCTTCCAGCAGGAGATGACCCATGACCAAGTCCCAGCGCACCGCCCTCGCGGTGCTGTCGGCCGCGATGCTGATGACCATCCTCGACGGCAGTATCGTGACCGTCGCGATGCCGGCGATCCAGGAGGACCTCGGCTTCTCGCCCGCCGGTCTGAGCTGGACCGTGAACGCCTACCTGATCGCTTTCGGCGGTCTGCTCCTGCTGGCGGGACGCCTCGGCGACCTGATCGGCCGCAAGACGATGTTCGTCACCGGCACCGTCGTCTTCACCGCCGCCTCCGTGCTGGCAGGTGTGGCGAGCACCCCCGCCGTGCTGGTCGGGGCCCGATTCCTGCAGGGCGTCGGCAGCGCGATCGCCGCCTCGGTGGTCCTCGGCATCCTGGTGACGATCTTCACCGAACCCCGCCAACGGGCAACCGCCATCGGCGTTTTCAGCTTCACGGGCGCCGCGGGCGCCTCGATCGGGCAGGTGCTCGGCGGCGTGCTCACCGACGCGCTGAACTGGCACTGGATCTTCCTGATCAACGTGCCGATCGGCGTGCTGACCGTGCTGGTGGCGATGAAAGCGCTGCCCGCCGATCGCGGCCTCGGCTGGTCCGCCGGTGCCGATGTGCTGGGTGCGGCCCTGGTCACCGCCGGGCTGATGCTCGGCATCTACACCGTCGTCGAAGTCGAACGCTACGGCTGGGTCTCGGCACACACTCTCGGGCTCGGCGCGCTCGCGGCCGCACTGCTCGCGGCCTTCGTCCTGCGTCAGGCCACCGCGGCGAACCCGCTGCTGCCGCTGCGAATCTTTCGCTCCCGCACGGTTTCCGGCGCCAATGTGGTCCAGATGCTCACTCTCGCGGCCATGTTCGCCTTCCAGATCATCGTCGCGCTCTACCTGCAGAAGGTGCTGGGCTACAACGCCTTGCAGACCGGTCTGGCCATGCTGCCCGCCGCCGTCGCCATCGGCGGGGTGTCGCTGTTCGCCTCTGCCCGCCTGATCACCCGCTTCGGTGAGCGGGCCGTGCTCATCGCCGGTCTGTTCCTGTTGCTGGCCGGGATGTCCTGGCTGACGCGGCTCCCGGTCGACGCCGGCTACCTCACCGACGTGCTGCCGGTGATGGTGGCCGTCTCCGGCGGCGGACTGGTGCTGCCCGCACTCACCGCGCTGGGCATGTCGGGCGCCGACGCCGACGACGCGGGCCTGGCCTCGGGGCTGTTCAACACCACCCAGCAGGTCGGCATGGCGATCGGTGTCGCGGTGTTGTCCACCCTCGCCGCCGCACGGACCGGCACCGAACTGGCGGCCGGAGCGTCCGATGCTGCCGCGCTGACCAGCGGTTACCGGCTGGCGTTCACCGTCGCGGCCGGCCTGCTCGCCGCGGCCCTGGTCATCGGCGTCACCGTGCTGCGTAATCGGCACACGTCCGAGGACGCCTCGGTCGCCCAGGCGGTCCCGGTCTTCTGACGCGCCGAATCGCCGGGAACCACCCCCGCGATTCACCCCCCGGGTGGATGTTCGCCCGGGGGTTCGGTGGTGTCCTCGAAGGATGCTGACCGATCGCACGACGTTGACCCGATTCCTCATCGAAGAGCGCAGGCGCCATCCCGGTTCCAGCGGTGAGCTCAATTCGCTGATCCTCGATGTCGCGCTGGCCTGCAAGGCGATCTCCAAACGCATCGCCTCCGGTGCGCTCACCGGCGTCCTCGGCGGCGCCGGTGTGGTGAACGTGCAGGGCGAGCAGCAGCAGAAGCTCGACGTGGTCGCCAACGACCTGTTCCTGCGCGCCAACGAATGGGGCGGCCAGCTGGCGGGAATGGTGTCGGAGGAACTCGACGACCCCTATACGATCCCGCCCGACTATCCGCGCGGCAAATATCTCCTGGCCTTCGATCCGCTCGACGGTTCGTCCAATATCGACGTGAATGTCGCTGTGGGCAGCATCTTTTCGATTCTGCGCGCCCCGACCCCCGGCGTCGACGCGACGACGGCGGACTTCTTGCAGCCCGGCACCGAGCAGGTCGCCGCGGGCTACGCGATCTACGGCCCCGCGACGCAACTCGTGCTCACCGTCGGCACCGGCGTGCACGCCTTCACCCTCGACCCCGAACTGGGCGAGTTCTTCCTGACCGGGCAGAACCTGCGGCTGTCGGAGTCCACCTCGGAGTACGCGGTCAACAGTTCCAACCGCCGCTTCTGGGAACCGGCCGTGCGCCGCTACATCGACGAATGCCTGGCGGGCGCGACGGGCCCGCGCGAGAAGGACTTCAACATGCGCTGGGTGGCGTCGCTGGTGGTCGAAACCCACCGCATCCTGACCAGGGGCGGGGTGTTCCTGTACCCGCGCGACTCGAAGGACCCGGCCAAGGCGGGCAGATTGCGACTGCTCTACGAGGCCAACCCCATCGCCTTCCTGATCGAGCAGGCCGGCGGCCTCGCCTCGACCGGTCGCGAGCGGATCCTCGACGTCGCCCCCACCGAACTGCATCAGCGGATCGCGTTCATTTTCGGTTCCCGCGACGAGGTAGCGCGCATCGTGAGTTACCACGCCGACGCGGACGAGGAGCCCGACGGCCAGTGGAGTCCGCTGTTCGGTCTACGCGGTCTCTACCGTTCCACCACCTGAGGAGGAGATTCATGTCCGCCAAGCACCCTGTCGTCGCCATCACCGGGTCATCCGGTGCCGGAACAACGTCGGTGATGCGCACGTTCGATTCGATCTTCCGCAGGGAAGGCATCGACGCCGCGTACGTCGAGGGCGACAGCTTCCACAAGTTCGACCGGGCCGGCATGAAGGAGGAGCTGGCGCGTGCGCTGTCGGACGGTGACCACACCTTCAGTCATTTCGGTGCGGAGGCGAACCTGTTCGAAGACCTGGAGAAGCTGTTCCGCGGCTACGGCGAGACCGGTACGGGTCGGGTGCGAAAGTACCTGCACGACAAGGAGGAAGCCGCGCCCTACGACCAGGAACCCGGCACCTTCACACCGTGGGAGGACCTTCGCTCCGGCACCGATCTGCTGTTCTACGAGGGTCTACACGGCGCGGTCGCCAACGAACAGGTCGACGTGGCGCAGTACGCGGACCTGCTCATCGGGGTGGTGCCGGTGATCAACCTCGAGTGGACCCAGAAGCTGCACCGCGACAAGGACAAGCGCGGCTACTCCACCGAGGCGGTGACCGAGACGATCCTGCGCCGCATGCACGACTACGTGAACTTCATGTGCCCGCAGTTCTCCCGCACCCACGTGAACTTCCAGCGGGTTCCCGTGGTCGATACATCGAATCCCTTTGTCGCCCGTACCATTCCGACACCGGATGAGTCGATGCTGGTGATCCGGTTCGCCGACCCGCACGGCATCGACTTCCCGTATCTGCTGTCGATGCTGCACGACTCGTTCATGTCCCGCCCGAACACGATCGTGTGTCCGGGCGGGAAGATGGACCTGGCGATGCAGCTGATCTTCACGCCGATGTTGTTGCGGCTCATGGAACGTCGCGGCCGCACCCGCTGAGCCCCATTCGACGACCACCTCACCCGAGGTGGTCGTCGAACCAGGTCACCAGCTCCGGGTCGTCGAGCCCGTCGGCGACGAGCACCGCCGCCGAGAGGTCGTCGGTGCGCGTGTAGGCGTTCTGGGCGGCCACGCACCGCAGCCCCGCGGCCACCGCCGACCGCACACCGTTGGACGAGTCCTCCACGGCCACTGCCTGATCGGGGGACAACCCGGTCTGGATCAGTACATCCAGATACACCGCGGGGCTCGGCTTCAAGACGGGCACTTCGGTTCCGGTGGTCACGGTGTCGAACGGCTCACCGAACGCGTGCTTCAGCAAAGGGTCGACCCACGCGCGGGTGCCGGTGGTCGCCACGTGCAACCGGACACCGTGCGACCGGAGGCGTTCGATCAGTTCCCGCGCGCCCGGACGGGCACGGATCTGCCCGTCCGCTGCCATCTGCCGCATGATGCGGGTCTTGGTGCGGTGCAACCGATGCGCGAGCGCCCGCGCTTCCTCGACGGGCCTGCCCTGCTGTTCGAACCAGAACGCCAGCCGGTGCGCGCCCCCGGCGACCTTCAGCAGCGTCCCGTACTCCTCGACCTCCCAGCGATCAGGGAGCCCCGCCTCGGCGAAGGCCGCGTTGAAAGCCACCCGATGACCGTCGCGCTCGCTGTCGACCAGGGTGCCGTCGACGTCGAAGATCACTGCCCGCAGTGCAGTCACGGTGCACCGTCGAGGTATTCGCGAATCCGGTCGAGTACGGCGCGCACGGTGAAACCGTGCCGGGCCATGACCTCGTCGCCGGGGCCGCTGTGCCCGAACTCGTCGATACCGATCGCCAGGTCGACCAGTCCGGCCCAGCCCGCCGTGCTTCCCGCCTCGATGCTGATGGTGTGCGCCGCGGCGTCCGGGGTGAAGCGCGAACGATCCATCACCGACACCACCCGCACGTCGAACCCGTCTGCCCGTAGCTGCGCGGCGGCGGCGACCGCCGGTGCGACTTCCGAACCGGTAGCGACGATTTCGATACTGGTGCCTGCTGGTGTGGATGATCTGGCCGCCACCGTGCCGACTGTCGGGGACGGCGCACTGTCGGTGCCCGCCGTACGTGGCCGGGTAGCGGTCTCCGCGGTGTCGAGCTGAGGGAGCGACTGGCGGGACAGGATCAGCGCGGTCGGTCCGTCGACCCGGCTCAGCGCGAGTTCCCACGCGAGAGCGGTCTCCACATCATCGGCCGGTCGCAACACTTGCAGCCCCGGGATCACCCGGAGCGACTCGACATGCTCGACGGGCTGATGTGTCGGCCCGTCCTCGCCGACCGCGATGGAATCGTGGGTGAGCACATAGATCACCGGCTGCCCCATCAACGCCGACAATCGCAGCGCGGGACGCAGATAGTCGGCGAACACCAGGAACGTGCTGCCGAAGACCCGGAACCCGCCGTGCAGGCTCATCCCGTTCAGAATCGCCGCCATCCCGAACTCACGAATGCCGAAAGCGACAGCGCCGGCGGTGAAGTCGTCGCGGTGGACCACCTCGCCACACACGGTGCCGGTCGACCCGGCCAGGTCGGCCGACCCGCCCACCAATTCCGGCATCACCGACAGCGCCGCGTGCAAACACGCCTGCGAGGACTGCCGGGTGGCCCGCGGGGCCTGCGCGGCAACGGCTTCCAGCGCGTCCGGCAATCCCGCAGGCAGTAGACGCGCACGGGCGCGCCGGAACTCGGCGGCGCGCTCGGGCGCGACGGCGTCGAATTCCGCGAACTCCTCGAGCCAGGTCGCATGTTCCGCACCGCCGATCGAGGCCAGCACCGCGCACGTCGCCTCGACCTGCTCGGGCACGATGAACGGTGGAAGAGTCCATCCCGCCAGCTCTTTGGCCTGTGCGAGTCGTTCGGCACCCAGCGGCGAGCCGTGCGCCTTCGACGTCCCGGCGACGCCGGGCGCACCGTGACCGATCACCGTGCGCACCGCGAGAAAGCTCGGCCGGGGATCGCCCTTCGCCCGGATCAGCGCGGCGTCGATCGCCGCGATATCGGTCCCGTCGGCCACTACTTCGGTATGCCACCCATAGGCCGCGGACCGCGCCGCCTGATCGTCACTACACGAGCGCCCGACCGCGCCGTCGATGGTGATCTCGTTGTCGTCCCAGAGCACGATCAACCCGCCGAGCCTCAAATGCCCGGCGAACGAGGCGACTTCGTGACTGACACCTTCCATCAGGCAGCCGTCGCCGACGATCGCGTAGGTGCGGTGCCCGGTGACCTCCGGATACCGGGCGGCGGTCATCCGCTCGGCGAGAGCCATTCCCACCGCCATCGCCAGCCCCTGACCCAACGGGCCGGTGGTGCATTCCACGCCGGGTGTCTCGCCGAACTCGGGATGCCCCGGCGTCCGCGACCCCAGCTGCCGGAAGCGCCACAGTTCCTCGACGGGCAGGTCGTAGCCGAACAGGTGCAACAGCCCGTACAGCAGCGCCGACCCGTGCCCGGCCGAGAGCACGAACCGGTCCCGGTCGGCCCACTCGGGATCGGCCGGGTCATGGCGCAGGTGCCGGCTCCACAGGGTCCACGCCATCGGCGCCGCCCCCATCGGCATGCCTGGGTGACCGGACTGCGCGGCCTCCACCATGTCGGCCGCGAGGAACCGCAGGGTATCGACGGCGAGCTGATCGGTCTGCACCGACGGCACGACAGTCGATGGCGCGATGTCGGTCATCAGGCTGCCTGTCCCGCAACGGTGGCGGCATCGCGAAGCCGCTTGACCGCGGCCGCTTTGCCTTCGGGACAGCTGTACATCCACGATCCCGAGATGAACACATCGGCGCCGGCCGCGGCCGCCCCGCCGATCGTGTCGCCGGTGATCCCGCCGTCCACTTCGAGCTCGATGCAGTGCCCGGACTCGTCGATCATCCGGCGCAACCGCGCGATCTTCGGTTCGACGGCCGGAATGTAGGCCTGCCCACCGAATCCCGGATTCACGGTCATGGCCAGGATCAGATCGGTCTCGGCCAGCACGTGCGCGACGACCTCGGCGGGGGTGTGCGGATTCACCGCGACACCGCTGCGCGCACCCAGATCACGGATCCTGGCGAGCGTGCGATGCAGATGCGTACAGGCTTCGGCGTGCACGATGATCAGCTCGCAACCCGCGTCGATGTACGAGGTGAGCAGCGCATCGGGATTCACCACCATGAGGTGCGCCTCGAACCCCACGGTGCTGTGCGAACGCGCCGACGCGATGACATCGGGGCCGAAGGTGAGGTTGGGGACGAACACGCCGTCCATCACGTCCCATTGGATCCGGTCGACGCCCGCCGCGCACAGATCACCCACTTCCGCACCGAGGCAGGCGAAATCGGCGGGCAATACCGACGGCACTATGAGCGGCCGACGAACTGAGGACTCCGGCATGGCGCGGCCTTTCTGATCGGGTCCGTTCATCGGACCGCACCGGCGTACCCGCCGCACTCCCCCTCGGGGGTGGGGGCCCGGGTGAGATCTCGTCAATGCCCGTAACCCCGCTGCCGCTCGCCGTAGGGTGGAGCCATGCCGGAGTTACCTCCGACCCCGTTGAAGCTTGTGCTCGTCGACGATCACGAAATGGTGCTGCACGGGCTCGACGCCATGCTCGGACACTTTCCCGACGACGTGGTGATCGTCGGCCAGTCCACCTCCGACACCGCCGCGCTGCGGATGGTGGCCGAACATCGGCCCGATATCGTCCTGTGCGATGTTCGTATCGGCAAGGCCAGCGGCTTGGATCTGTGCCGCCAGATCACCCTGCAGTATCCCGAGACCAAGGTCGTGCTGCTGACCGTCTACGACGACGAGCACTACCTGTACCAGGCGCTGCGGGTCGGGGCGTCGGGCTACATTCTCAAGCGGGTCGACGGGCGCGAACTCGTCGCCCAGCTGTGCCGCGTCCGTGAAGGCGAGACGGTGGTCGACGCCGCACTGGCCGGTCGGGTGGCGCTGGCCGCGGCTCGGCTCAGCGCGGGCCAGTTCTGGTCCGGCGCGCACCTCGGCCTGACCCAGCGTGAGTCGGAAGTGTTGGGGCTGTTGGTCTCCGGCCATTCCAATCGTGCGGTCGCGAGCAAGCTGGTGGTCAGCGAGGACACCGTGAAAACCCATATTCGCGGGCTGTATCGCAAGCTGGGGGTGTCCGATCGCAGCGGGGCGATCGCGGTCGCGTTGCGGGAGGGGCTGTTCCGGTGAGCTTCGCGGGCGGCGCGGTGCCCACCGCGGCGGAGCTGGCGCCACTGCTCGGCGCCGACGGTGTGCTGCTCTACGCCGTCGACGGCCAGGATCTGAGCATCGTCGATCTGTGGCCTTCCCATCCCTCGGCGGGCTCGTTGCGGTTGCAGGTCGGATTCGGGGTGACCGGGCTGGTTGCCCGCACCCGTACGCCGGTACTGCTCGACGACGACTCGCCACGTAACGCCCTGCACCGCAGGCTTTTACGTCTGGAACCGCAACAGACGGTCGCGCGGATGTGTTTGCCGCTGCCGGGGCTGGAAGGCGACGTGGTCGGCGTGCTCGCCGTGCACCGCGGTCCCCGTGACCCGTTCGGGCAGCACGACCTCGACGCCGCACAACAGTACGCGGGCGTGCTGGGCCTGTGGTTGCACGCGCAGCGGCTGTTCCGCACCGTCAACCGGCAGCGCACCGAGCGAGACCGCCTGGTCGAGCAGGCGATCACCGCTCAGGAGGCCGAACGCAGGCGCATCGCTTTCGATCTCCACGACGGCGTCACCACCGCCCTTGCCTCGATGTCGTTCCACCTGTCCGCCGCCGACCTCACCGTCTCCGAACTCGTCGCCCACGTCGACGTCACCGACGAGGCCAGCCTGCGCGACCTCGCCAGGGCCCGCGCCGAACTCGTCAGCGCCCGCGAGCTGGCCGATTTCGCCTACAACGAGACCAGGGCGGCGATCTCGGGCCTGCACAGCCTCGTCCTCGACGACCTCGGCCTGGTCGCCGCGATCGAATCGCTGGTACGCACGGTGAGTGGCGAAGGGCCGCCGACGATCGAATTCCTCGTCGATCACGCCGCCGCCATCGACGACATCCCCGACCACGCCGCCGCCACCCTGTACCGGATCGCCCAGGAAGCGCTGGCCAATGCGGTGAAACACGCTGGTGCGCAACGGATCGTGCTTTCCCTGCGCCGGGTCGGTGACTCGGTCATCTTCGGATGTTCCGACGACGGTGAGGGTTTCGACCCGGCAGCGCAGCGAGCGCAGCGTGCCGACGCCGACGGCGAACAGCATTTCGGTCTGAGCTCGATCGCGGAACGTTGTGCCCTGATCGAAGCCTCGCTGCGCGTGGAATCGATGCGGGGACGCGGAACCACCGTGCTGGTGGAACTACCGCTGAAGTAGCGGCGGGCATCGGCCAACGGACGCAGCAGCGGTGCCCGAGGGGTAGCGCCGCTGCTGCGCGTTGCCGCCGCGCTCAGGACGGCTGCCGAGCGGACCCGCCTACGCGGCGTGCTCGGCGGCAGCAGAGGCATTGCGGCAGTTCTGGAGCAGAACACGATGTGCTGCGGGAACTTCGGAGTTCGTTCCACCCCAAGTGTGCAGGGCCGCGCTCACGAGCGCGCGTCCGAAGGAGAATGTCACAGGCCACGGCCGCCCGTCGAGGGCGGCGAGCTCGCTCAGGAAGGCGCACACCCGCGAGGTGGGATGCCCACCGGACAGGAACGCGATGCCCGCCACCTCGGCGGGCACCAGCTCACGCAACACCGCGAAGGTCGCGGCCGCGACGTCGGCGGGCGCGACGGCCGCGGCGTCCAGGCCGGGGGTGACGAAGTTGGGCTTGAGCACGATGCCGCCGAGATCCACCGCGGCGTCGACGAGTTCGGTGAACACCGCGCTCAGGGCCAGGCGTGTCGCCTTCGCCGAGGCCGCGAGGTCGTGGTCGCCGGTGCACAGCACCTCGGGCTCGACGATGGGGACGATGCCGTGCTGCTGACACAGCGCGGCGTAGCGGGCCAGCGCGTGCCCGTTCGCGGCGGCGGAGTAGGGGGTGATGGTGTGCACGTCGAACACCGCCCGCCACTTGGCGAACGCCGCCCCTCGATCCGCGTAGGAGGCCAGGCGTGCGCCGAGCCCGTCGAGGCCCTCGGTGATCAGCGCACCGCCCTGGCCGGGGAGCGCGGTGGTGCCGGTGTCGACCTTGATGCCGGGCAGGATGCCGAGTTCGCGCGCCGCGATCGGGAACGGGCGCCCGTCGGCGAGATCCTGGCCGAAGGTCTCGTCGCAGAGAATGATTCCGCTGATCCGTTCCGACAGGCCGTCGGCGGTGAGCAGCAGTTCGCGGTAGTCGCGCCGGGCGGTCGCGCTCGCGGGAACCCCTTCCTGTTCCAGGCGCGATGACATGGTCTTGATCGACTCGTCGGCGGCGAGAATGCCGCGGCCGCCGCTGGTCAGCTGCTGGGCGATGTCGGCGAGGGCGGTGGCGGGGAGTGTCGTCATGACGACCAGCATGAGAGAGCCCCGTCGCCGCCGTCCTCACCCCTTCGGGCGAGACCGGGTGTGAAATGCGGCCGCGCCCACCTGGTCCGGATCGCACAGGTGCGCCACGAACATGCGGGTCGCCGAGGTCGGTTCCTGGGTCGTGCAGACGTGCCACGGCCGGTCGAGAGGTGTTCCCGGCACGCCGTAGGAGACCAGTTCCCCCGAGGCGAGTTGCTCACGCGCCGCCTCCTCGTGCACGAGCGTGACTCCGAGTCCTTCGCGTGCGGCGGCCACGGCGGCGCCCGAGGTGCCGAGGGTGAGCAGCGGTGGCGCGGCCTGCAACCGGCTCAGCAACGACAGCGTGGTGTCGCGGGTGCCGGAGCCGATCCCGGTGAGCAGCCAGGGCGTGGTGAGCGGATCGTCGACCAGTCCGGGCCGCCCGACCAGCAACAGCCGGTTGGCCCGCTGGGCGGCGGTGACCAGCCCGGAGCCCCGCGGCGGTCGACCGGCCATGGCGATATCGAAGACGTGGTCGGCGGCGCGGGCGAACAGCTCGCCACGCGTCAGCACCGACAGCGACAGTTCCACGTGCGGATGGGCTCGGGCGAAGGTGGCCATCAGCGCGGGCAGCACGTACTCACTGGCCGTCGCGACCGCGCCGATCCGCACCCGCCCGCGATCGGCGTCGTGCACCGCCCCGGCCGCCTCCGCGAGCAGCCCGAGCAGCTTGCGCACGTACCCGGCGAAGATCTCACCCGAGTCGGTCGCCACGATGCCCCGGCCGGACTTGCCGAAAAGCGTTGTGCCCAGTGCGTCTTCGAGCGCGGCGATCGCGGCCGACACCGCGGGCGGCGTCACATGCAACGTCTGCGCGGCGGCACGCACACTTCCGGTGTCGTACACGGCGAGAAAGGTGCGCAGCCGACCCCAGGTGGCGGCCGCGGGCAGGTCGGGGCTGGCGAACATCGTTCAATGATGTCTTAACAATGATCAGGAAACATTCCATTGTCGCTGAACAGTTACGCCCACACACTGAAAGTGCTTCATAGGCGTGACCCGAAAGGAACGGCGATGACGACGATCGACAACGACGGCGCGGCGACCAAAGAGCGTTGGGATCCGGGCGTACAGAGCTACGCCGGGATGGGTTACTGGAACCCCGATTACATCCCCAAGGACACCGACGTGCTCGCCGTCTTCCGGGTCACCCCCCAGGACGGCGTCGACCCGATCGAGGCCGCGGCGGCCGTCGCGGGCGAATCGTCCACCGCCACCTGGACTGTCGTGTGGACCGACCGGCTCACCGCCAACAGCCACTACCAGGCCAAGGCGTACCAGGTCGACGAGGTTCCCGGTAGACCGGGTGAGTACTTCGCCTACATCGCCTACGACATCGACCTTTTCGAGGAAGGCTCCATCGCGAACCTGACCTCCTCGATCATCGGCAACGTCTTCGGTTTCAAGCCGCTCAAGGCCCTGCGCCTGGAGGACATGCGCATCCCCGTCGCCTACACCAAGACCTTCCAGGGCCCCGCTCACGGCATCGTCATGGAACGGGAGATGCTCAACAAGTACGGCCGCCCGCTGCTGGGCGCCACCATCAAGCCCAAGCTGGGCCTGTCGGCCCGCAACTACGGGCGCGTGGTCTACGAGGCCTGTCGCGGCGGCCTCGACTTCACCAAGGACGACGAGAACATCAACTCCCAGCCCTTCATGCGCTGGCGGGACCGCTTCCTCTACGCGATGGAGGGGGTGAACCGGGCGATGGCCGAAACCGGCGAGATCAAGGGCCATTACCTCAATGTCACCGCGGGAACGATGGAGGAGATGTACCGGCGGGCGAACTTCGCCAAGGAGCTCGGCAGCGTGGTGGTGATGATCGACCTCACCATCGGCTACACCGCCATCCAGTCGATGGCGCACTGGGCCCGCGAGAACGGCCTGCTGCTGCACCTGCACCGGGCCGGGCACTCCACCTACACGCGGCAGAAGACGCACGGCGTGAGCTTCCGGGTGATCGCGAAGTGGTCGCGGCTGATGGGTGTCGACCACGTGCACGCGGGCACCGTCGTCGGCAAGCTCGAGGGCGACCCGGCCACCACCCGTGGCTTCTACGACACGTTGCGCGACAACGATGTCCCCCGCAATCTCGGCAACGGCATCTTCTTCGATCAGGACTGGATCTCGATGCCCGGCGTCATGCCGGTGGCCTCCGGCGGCATCCACGCGGGCCAGATGCACCAGCTCCTCGACCTTTTCGGCGACGACGTGATCCTGCAGTTCGGCGGCGGCACCATCGGGCACCCGTACGGCATCGCCGCGGGCGCCGAGGCCAACCGGGTGGCGCTCGAGGCAGTGGTCAAGGCGCGCAACGAAGGTCGCGATCTGCTGATCGAAGGACCCGACGTGCTGCGCAGGGCGGCCAAACACTGCACCCCGCTGCAGGCGGCCCTGGACACCTGGGGCGACATCACCTTCGACTACACCAGCACCGACGCCCCCGATGTGGTGGCGACTCCGGTGCCCTCGATCTGACCAGGAGCACCCGATGAAACTGCGCTACGGAACCTTCTCCTACCTGCCCGACCTCACCGACGACGAGATCGCGGCCCAGGTGAAGTACGCCCTCGATCACGGCTGGCCGGTCTCGCTGGAGTACACCGACGACCCGCACCCACGCAACGTCTACTGGGAGATGTGGGGGCTGCCGATGTTCGACCTGGCCGAACCCGACGGCGTGCTCGCCCAGCTCGCGGACTGCCGAGCCACCTTCCCGCAGCACTACATCCGGCTGCTGGCCTACGACGCGGCCCTGGGCAGGCAGTCCACCGCGATGTCGTTCCTCGTCCAGCGACCGGCGCACGAGCCCGGCTTCCTGCTCGAACGCGTCGAGGGCCCCGACCGCACCCAGCGGTACTCGGTGAAGTCCTACGCCACCGCCCGTCCGTCCGGCGATCGGTACGCGGGCGAGTGAACTGATGGACACACCAAAGGGATTCGGGTTCCACCGGCCCTCGGCAGGCGGCACGGCGCAGACCACGGCGGTCGACGAGGCCGCGGCCGAGCCCGCGATTCTCGGCGACGACGAGGTGCTCGATCTCTCGGCCGACGAGGCCGCGGCCAGGGTGAGCGACACCCTGGCCGCACTCGACGCCGAGCTGGTCGGCTTGGCCTCGGTCAAGCGCCGGGTCCGCGAGATCGCCTCGCTGCTCCAGGTCGACCGGGCGCGCCGCCGGTTCGGGCTCACCACCACCCGACCCACGTTGCACATGAGCTTCACCGGCGGTCCCGGCACCGGCAAGACCACGGTCGCGCTGCGGATGGCGGCCATCCTGCACGCGCTCGACTACATCAGGGCGCCGCGCGTGCACACCGTCACCCGCGACGACCTGGTCGGCCAGTTCATCGGCCATACCGCGCCCAAGACCAAGGAGGCGATCGCCCGCGCGGCCGGGGGAGTGCTGTTCATCGACGAGGCCTACTACCTGTTCCGGCCCGAGAACGAGCGGGACTACGGGCAGGAGGTCATCGAGATCCTGCTCACCGAGATGGAGAACGAGCGCGGTGATCTGGTGGTGATCTTCGCCGGCTACCCCGATCGGATGGCGACCTTCTTCGCCGCCAATCCCGGCCTGAGTTCCCGGGTGCCGCACCACCTCACGTTCGCCGACTACGACCATGCGGAACTGACCCAGATCGCGGGACTGATGGTGGAGTCGGAAGGATTCGCCTTCGACGACGACGCGCACAAGGCGTTCGCCGAGTACCTGACGCTGCGCATGGAGCAGCCCAGGTTCTCCAACGCGCGCAGTGTGCGCAACGCGATCGAACGCTGCCGGCTGCGGCAGGCCCGCAGGCTGGTCGCGCTCGACCGGCCACTGGGCAAGTCCGACCTCATCACGCTCACCGCCGAGGACGTCTACGGCAGCAGCGTCTTCGAGCCGGCACCGGACTGAGTCACACGGTGGCGGAAAGCCCGATAGCCGACACCTATCAGGTGATCGGGCTTTCCGCTTTGACAAGGGTGGACAATGTGAGAAGCCTTTTGTCGGATATGCCGAACGCGCGGTGCCGCAGAACTGAAGAGAAGCTGACACATGACCTCGATCGAGGACCCAGAAGATGATCTGAGCGTGACCCCGCCCAAGACCTGGGCGGTCGGCGTTCCCGCGGTGGCACACGCGATCGAGTACTCGCTCTCGCAGAACTCCCCGGCCCGCACCGTGCTCACCCTGCTGAACATCAATCAGACCAAGGGCTTCGACTGTCCCGGCTGCGCGTGGCCCGAGCCCAAGCGCCGCCACCTCAACGAGTACTGCGAAAACGGCGCCAAGCACATCAACGACGAGGCCACCACCCGCCGCGTCACCCGGCAGTTCTTCGCCGAGCATCCGGTCGCCGAGCTCGACACCATGTCGGACTACTGGCTCAACCAGCAGGGCAGGCTCACCGAGCCGATGGTGAAGCGGCCCGGCGCCACGCACTACGAGCCCATCGGCTGGGACGAGGCGTTCGGCCTGCTGGCCGGCGAACTCCGTGGGCTCGACAGCCCCGACGAGGCCCTGTTCTACACCTCGGGGCGGCTCAACAACGAGGCCGCGTTCCTGCTGCAACTGTTCGCCCGTGCCTACGGCACCAACAACCTGCCCGACTGCTCGAACCTGTGCCACGAGTCGAGCGGTTCCGCGTTGGCGCAGACCATCGGTGTCGGCAAAGGCAGTGTGTCCCTCGAGGACATCTACGAAGCCGACCTGATCTTCGTCGTCGGCCAGAACCCCGGCACGAACCATCCGCGCATGCTGTCGGCACTCGAGGAGACCAAACGCAACGGCGGCAAGATCGTGGCGGTGAACCCGCTGCCCGAGGCCGGGCTGATCCGGTTCAAGAACCCGCAGAAGGCGCGCGGCGTGCTCGGGCGCGGCACCGAGATCGCCGATATCTTCCTCAAGATCCGCCCCGGCGGCGACCTGGCCCTGTTCCAGATGCTGAACAAGCTGCTCCTCGACGCCGAGGACGCGGCGCCGGGCACGGTGCTCGACCACGCGTTCATCGCCGCGCACACCAGCGGTTTCGATGCCTTCGCCGAGCACGCCAGGACAGTGAGCTGGGAGCACGCGCTCACCGCCACCGGGCTGACGCGCGAGGAGATCGAGGCCGTGCACCGGCAGGTACTGGCCAGCAAGAAGGTCATCGTGTGCTGGGCGATGGGATTGACCCAGCACAAGCACGGTGTGCCCACGATCCGCGAGATCGTCGACTTCCTGCTGCTGCGCGGCAACCTCGGTCGCCCCGGCGCCGGGGTGTGTCCGGTGCGCGGGCACAGCAATGTCCAGGGCGACCGCACCATGGGCATCTGGGAGCGGATGCCGCAGTCGTTCCTGGACGCGCTCGGCACCGAGTTCGGCTTCACCCCGCCCGCGGCCCACGGGCTGGACGCGGTCGGCTCCATCCGCGCCATGCGCGACGGCAAGGCGAAGGTATTCGTCGGTGTCGCAGGCAATTTCGCCCGGGCCACGCCCGACAGCGAGGTCACCGAGGCGGCCCTTCGGCAGTGTTCGCTGACCGTGCAGATCTCCACCAAACTCAACCGCTCCCACACGGTCTGCGGCGAGACGGCACTGATCCTGCCCACGCTGGGCCGCAGCGATCGCGATATCCAGGCCACCGGCGAGCAGTTCTACACGGTCGAGGATTCGATGAGCCAGGTCCGCACGTCGCGGGGGCGCCTCGACCCGGCATCGCCCGAGTTGCTGAGCGAGATCGCGATCATCTCCCGGTTGGCGCGCAGCACGCTGGGGGCGGAGTCCACGATTCCGTGGGAGGAATTCGTCGCCGACTACAGCACCGTGCGCGACCGTATCTCCCGGGTCGTGCCCGGCTTCGAGAACTTCAACGAACGGGTCACCGCGCCGGGCGGGATGCTGCTGGTCAATCCGGTCAACAAGGGCATCTTCCGCACCGTGAGCGGTAAGGCCGAGTTCACCCGCAACGACTTCGACATGATCGACGCGCCGCCGGGATACCTTGTGCTGCAATCACTGCGGTCCCACGATCAGTGGAACACCATTCCGTACGCGGGCAACGATCGCTACCGGGGCATCCACAACGCCCGACGGGTGGTGATGGTCAACCCCGACGACCTGGCCGAGCGGGGGATCGCCGACGGTGCCCTGGTCGACATCGTGAGCATCTGGCACGACGGCACCGAGCGGAGGGCGGAGAGGTTCGTCGCCGTGGGATATCCGGCCAGCCGTGGTTCGGCGGCCGCGTACTACCCGGAGACCAATGTGCTGGTTCCGCTCGACAGTGTCGCCGACATCAGCAACACGCCGACGTCGAAGGGCATCATCGTCCGGCTGGAGCCTGTGGCCTGACGCACAGCCGTCCCCGGCGTCGCGGAATGCCCGCCGAGTGCACGGGCTGTGACGCACGGAGATCTGCGCGCATAGATACACTGCCCTTATGTCCGTGCGCACCCGCCAGCCACTAGTTCCCGGCACCCAGTCGCCGATCCGGGAAGTCCCCCGCTCCATCGAGCGGCCCGAATACGTCTGGAAGAAGACCGCGAACGAGGGCAACGAGCCCTGGGTGCAGACCGCCGAGACCATCGAGAAAATGCGGATCGCGGGCAAGATCGCGGCGCGCGCACTCGAAGAGGCGGGCAAGGCCGTGGTGCCCGGCGTCACCACCGACGAGCTCGACCGGATCGCCCACGAGTACATGTGCGACCACGGCGCCTACCCGTCGACGCTGGGCTACAAGGGTTTTCCCAAATCCTGCTGCACCTCGCTCAACGAGGTCATCTGCCACGGCATCCCCGACTCGACGGTGGTCGAAGACGGTGACATCGTCAATATCGACGTCACCGCCTTCATCCACGGCGTGCACGGCGACACCAACAAGACCTTCCTGGCCGGCGATGTCGACGAGGAGGTGCGCCTGCTCGTCGAGCGCACCGAAGAGGCCACCAACCGGGCCATCAAGGCGGTCAAGCCGGGCCGCGCCCTGAACGTGGTCGGCCGCGTCATCGAGGCCTACGCCAACCGCTTCGGCTACGGCGTGGTGCGCGACTTCACCGGCCACGGCGTCGGCCCCACCTTCCACAGCGGCCTGGTGGTGCTGCACTACGACCAGCCCAACATCGAGTCGGTGATCGAGCCCGGCATGACCTTCACGATCGAGCCGATGATCAATCTCGGCGGCATCGACTACGACATCTGGGACGACGGCTGGACCGTGGTCACCCAGGACCGCAAGTGGACCGCGCAGTTCGAGCACACACTGGTGGTCACCGACACGGGCGCGGAAATTCTCACGCTGCCGTGAGCGCGCCCCTGCGCGGCGCGCTGTTGATCGCGGGTACCACCTCCGACGCCGGGAAGAGCGTCGTGGTGGCGGGTATCTGCCGGATGCTGGCACGGCGCGGGGTGCGGGTGGCGCCGTTCAAGGCGCAGAACATGTCGAACAACTCGGTCGTCACCCTCGACGGCGGGGAGATCGGGCGCGCGCAGGCTCTGCAAGCGCGAGCCTGTGGGCTGGAGCCGAGCGTGCGGTTCAACCCGGTGCTGTTGAAGCCCGGTAGCGATCGCCGCTCGCAGCTGGTGGTTCGCGGCACCGCTGTCGGAACCGTCGGCGCGCGTGACTATTTCACTCGCAGGCAGGAACTGCGCGAGGTCGTCGCGGCCGAATTGGCCTCGTTACGTGACGAATTCGACGTCGTGATCTGTGAGGGGGCGGGATCCCCGGCCGAAATCAACCTCCGGGCCACCGATCTCGCGAACATGGGGTTGGCGCGTGCCGCCGATATTCCGGTTCTGGTGGTGGGCGACATCGACCGCGGTGGCGTCCTCGCTCACCTGTTCGGCACCGTCGCCGTGCTGGAACCCGAAGACCAGCAGCTCATCGCGGGCTTTCTCATCAACAAGTTCCGCGGTGACGTGTCCCTGCTGCAACCCGGCCTCGACCAACTCGTCGCGCTGACCGGCCGCCCCACCCTCGGCGTCCTCCCCTTCGCCGACGACCTCTGGCTCGATGCCGAAGACTCGCTCGGCACCATCTCCGGCGCCCCCGTGGGCCGTCCCGGCCCGCCGCACGGCACCGACTGGCTCACCGTGGCCGCCGTCCGCCTCCCGCGAATCTCCAACTCCACCGATATCGAGGCTCTCGCCTGCGAACCCGGCGTCTCGGTCCGCTGGGCCGACAGCCCCCACCAGCTGGCCACCGCCGACCTCGTGATCGTTCCCGGCAGCAAGTCGACGATTTCCGACCTGAACTGGTTGCGCGCCAACGGAATAGCCGACGCTCTGCGAACCCGCGCCGCCGCTGGGCGCCCCGTTCTCGGTATCTGTGGCGGCTACCAGATGCTCGGCGCCCGTATCGTCGACGGCGTCGAGCACACAGCGGTGGTGGGACGAGCCGATGCCCCCGAATCGGTGACCGCGCGGCCCTGCGTGGTGGAGGGCCTCGGTCTACTCGATCTCGATATCGAATTCGCGAACCCGAAGATCGCCCGGCAAGTGTCCGGCATCGCGGGCCCGGATCCCCTGCACGGCTACGAGATCCACCACGGCAGGGTCACCCGCACCGACGACCCCTCCTGGCTGACGGTCGAGGGCAACCCGGAAGGCAGTGCGCGAGAAGCGGTCTGGGGAACCCACGTCCACGGACTGCTCGAATCCGACGAGTTCCGCCGCACCTGGCTCACCGAAGTAGCCGTCAGAGCCGGGCGCACCGGCTTCACCGTCGCCCCCGACACTTCGGTCGCGGCCGTCCGATCCGCGCAACTCGACCTTCTCGCCGACCTCGTCGAGCAACACGTCGACCTCGCGGCGCTGGAACACCTGATCCGCGACGGCGCCCCGGCCGATATCCCGGTCATCCGAACCTCCCGGTGATCCTGGCGCCGACAGCTGCGGACGCGGTGGTGTACGGCCCGTCCTGCCGCACCGTCCACGCGGCGCCGTTGTGGCGAGTACGTGGATCCGGCACCACTGTTTTGTAACCTGTTCTACTATTGGCGGCACCGATTGCTGGAGTCCAGGCCGAGCTCATAAAGGTCTGACTGCGTCAGCGTCGGCCGAGAAGTAGAACGTGTTCACGGCGGTGTGTAGTCGATGCCGATGGTCTACGAGGAGTGATTGTGCAGTTCAATCTGGCGGACGTCTTCGAAACGGTGGCTGCGGCCGTTCCCGACCGTGTCGCGCTGACCTATGAGGGTGAGAACGTCACCTACGCCCAGCTCGACAGCGAGGCGAACAAGGTGGCGGCGATGCTGTCGCAGGCGGGCATCGGCGAGGGTGAGCATGTCTCGTTGTTCCTCAAGAACAGCGTCGAGCACGTCCATGCACTCCTCGGCCTGATCAAGATCCGCGCGGTGCCGATCAACGTCAACTACCGCTACACGCCCGCCGAACTCGAGTACATCTTCACGAATTCGGACTCGGCCGCCGTCATCGTCGAACTGCCGGAGCACCAGCGAACGCTGGCGGAGCTCCTCGCGGCATGCCCGCTGGTCCGCACGGTGATCGTGATCGGTGCGCTCGACGACGAGCTGCGCACCGCCGCGGCCGCTCGATCGGTTGCCGTGGTTTCCTTCGCCGAGTCCGAAACACACTCTGCCGCAGTGGAGTTCGCGCCTCGGACGGGAGACGAGCTGTACGTGCTCTACACCGGTGGCACCACCGGATACCCGAAGGGCGTGATGTGGCGCCACGACGACTTCTTCCGCAAGCCGCTCTCCGGCGGAAATCCCTACGGCACCGACCCACGCGCCGACCTCGCCGAGATCGCCGCCGCCGCGAAGGAGTTTCCGGAGCTGTCCTTCTTGATCGCCGCGCCGCTCATGCACGGAGCGGCCCTGTATTCGCTGTTCACGTTCTTCACGCTCGGCGCCCGCGTGGTGCTCATGCGCGACTTCGACTCGCGACGCGTCGTCGAGGCGATCGAGCGGGAGCGAATCCAAGTGATCCTCATCGTCGGCGATGGCATGGGGCTACCGCTGGTCGACGAGATGGAACGCCGTCAGGGCCAGATCGACCTGAGCTCGCTGTTCTCGATCACCTCCGGTGGCGCGATCTGGTCGGTCGGGGTGCGCGAACGGATGCTGGCGGTCAAGCCGGATCTGTTGCTGCGGGACAACTTCGGGGCCTCCGAATCCGGCAACGACGGCGCCTTCACCGTCGACGAGGCGGGCAACCTGCGCATGCCGTCGTCATCGACGATGCTGCTCGTCGACGAGGACCTCGCCGACATCGCGCCGGGCAGCGACCAGATCGGGTACATCGCCCGCGTCGGCAATGTTCCGCTCGGCTACTACAAGGACGAGGACAAGTCCGCCCGCACCTTCCGCACCCGCGTCGACGGCACGCGGATGTCGATCCTGGGTGACATGGGACGCGTCGAAGCCGACGGCACCATCGTGTTCCTCGGGCGTGGTTCGCAATGCATCAATACCGGCGGCGAGAAGGTGTTCGCCGAAGAGGTCGAGGCCGTGCTGCACGCCCACCCGTCGATCGCCGACGCGCTCGTCGTCCCGGTACCCGACGAGCGCATGGGGCAGAAGGTGGCCGCTGTCATCGCCACCTACCCGGACGCGCCTGCCCTGACGCTCGACGAAGTCCAGCAGCACTGCCGAACGTCGTTGGCGGGATACAAAGTACCGCGCTCGATGAGTACCGTCGTCGAGATCAAGCGAACCCCTGCAGGCAAAGCCGACTATCGGTGGGCGACCGAGGTCGCGCGCGGTTAGCGCACATCGGAGCGAGGCGTCCGAGCCGTGTGGGAGCCGTGACCCGTGCTTCAGCGGATCACCCGCTGTGCGGCCGGTCTCCTCACAGCGGTGGGGTCGGCGTTGTGACAGGTTTGGCAATTTCGGCATCGCTGGCAGTGAATGCCCAGTACACGGGGGTGTGGAGATCGGCAGGGCGCGCCGGAACAGGCCGCGTTGTTCAGGCTGGACGTGTACCGTAACCCGGCATGAAATCTCGGCAGATCACGGTCGGTGACCAGGCCTGGACGGTGCGGGTCGACGGACCTTCTTCGCGGCACAATGTGCTGCTGCTTCCCGATGCGGACGACCCTGCCGACGTGTTCGACAAGGTGTGCACGCGGCTGCACGAGTCCGACTTGCAGACCATCGTGGTGGAGTCTGTCGAGGGCCTCGATCCGGCGGGTGTGCGCGCGATTCTCGACGAGCTCGAACTGCCCTACGTCAACGTCGCGGGGCGTGGGTCGGGCGCGGAGCTGGCGTGGCGGGTGTGCGCGGGCCGGTTCGGCCGGTTCATGAGCCTGGTCGTCGCCGACCACGGGCACCCGGCCGTTCCCGACGCCGACGGCCGAGTCCCCGACGCGACCTGTCCGCCGCTGGAACTGCCCGTCACGATGCTGGTCACCAAGGGCCTGCCCCGCGCCACCGCCGACGCCTCCGGCCGCTACGTGTACGGCGAATTCCGGGTCGTCCCACTGGAAGTCGACAACATCGCCACCGAAGCGGGCCACGAATTCGCTACCGAGATCGTTCTGCGCACCAGCCTCTGGTAGGCGCGGCCGAGATCACCAGGCTCTGCCGCGGATCGCCATTAGGGCGATGCTTGCGCGCGAGCCTGGTGATCGTCTGTCCGGATCAGGACTTGCGGTAGGCCGCCAGCCAGTCGAGCCAGTTGTCGGTTTCCTGGAACGCGTTGGCGCGCACGGCTTCCGAGGACAGGAACACGTCGTGGCGGGCGCCGTCGATCGGCACGATCGAGGTGCGCTCGCCCAGGCAACCCGCCCAGCGCTGGATCTGCTTCACATCGAGCACGGCATCGGCCACGTCGACCGCGGGGGAGTGCTCGCGGGCGAACTTGGTGATCCGCGAGCGCAGGATCAGCGCGGGCACGCCGATGGTCAGGCCCTGATGCAGGCGAGCGTGTCCCTGGCGGATGGCGCGCAGCCAGCCCAGCCGCACCGGTTCGCCGCTGAGCGGCTTCCAGTCCAGGTTGTAATCCCACTCACCCGAGCGGCTGGTGTGCAGGCTGTCGCCGTACGCGGTGCTGACGCCGGCGGGCAGCTGGGCGAAGGCGCGGAACCTGCCCACCGCGTTGATGACGGGGGTGCCGACGGTGCGGTAGAAGGACGGTCCCTGCAGGTCGAACCAGGGACTGTTGAGGACGACCCCGGCCACGCCCGCCGCCGCGCTGCCACCGGCCGCCTCGAGCCGGTCCAACCACAGCGGCACGATCAAGCCACCGGTCGAATGCGCGACGATCAGCACATCGTTGCCGGTCTCCTCGCGCGCGATCCGCAGCGACTCGGTCAACTCGGCGTCGTAGAGCGCCAGGTCGCTCACGTAGTGAGCGCTCTGCCCCTCTCGCCGCGAGCGCCCGCATTTGCGCAGGTCGAGCGCGTAGAACCGGTGCCCTCGCGCCGCGAAGTGCTCGGCCAGGTGCTCCTGGAAGAAGTAGTCGGTGAACCCGTGCACGTAGAGCACGGTCGGCTCGACCGCCGGTGCGGCGGCATCGGGCAGATAGCGCACGAGCGTGGCCACCACCTCGCCCTCACCGTCGGGGTCGATACCGAGCGGGAGGGTCCGCTGTTGATAGGCGGTGCCGAGGACATCGGGTTGCCACTGCTCGTCGGTTCGATCGGCGAGGGTTTCTTTCGTCACACTGCTCAATCTATCCCGGGGTCGCGGCCACGTGCAGGCTTGCTTTTCATCACATTCGGGAGGTCCGTTGCAGAACTGTGCTCAGCTGAGGTGCACAATTGGCATCAGGTGAACGACGGGTAACCTACCTCCCGGCGATTCACCGCGAGTCGCATGAACACCGCCAAAGCGCCCGCGCCAAGCGAACTCACCTGCCGGTGGGTAGCTGAGAAGGACAAGGAAGTCGATCTACCCGTGCCGAACGCTGCGAAGAGTGAAAAGACCGATGTAGTTCTCATCGGCGCAGGCATCATGAGTGCCACGCTGGGCGCGCTGCTGCGGCAGCTACAGCCGGACTGGACGATCTCGGTGTTCGAGCGGCTCGACGCCGCCGCCGCGGAGAGCAGCGACCCGTGGAACAACGCGGGTACCGGCCACTCGGCGCTGTGTGAGCTCAACTACAGCCCGCAGAACGCCGACGGCTCGGTCGACGTGAGCAAGGCCGTCGACATCAACGAGCGCTTCCAGGTCTCGCGCCAGTTCTGGGCCTCCGCCGTCGACACCGGCGTGCTGGACGACCCCGCGGGCTTCATCAACCCCATTCCGCACGTGAGCTTCGTGCACGGCGCCGACAACGTCGACTACCTGCGCAAGCGCTACGAGGCGCTGTCGCCGCACCCGCTGTTCCGCGGCATGGAGTACATCGACACCCCCGACGAGTTCGCCGCGCGCCTGCCGCTGATGGCCAAGGGCCGCGACTTCAGCGACCCGGTCGCACTGAACTGGTCCGACGGCGGCACCGATATCGACTTCGGCGCGCTCACCAAGCAGCTGCTCGCCTACATCGGCTACTCCGGCGGCGAGATCGCCTTCGGCACCGAGGTCCGCGACCTCGACAAGCAGTCCGACGGGTCGTGGAACGTCACCGTCCGCAACCTGCGCACCTACCAGTCGCGCACCATCAACGCGAAGTTCGTCTTCGTCGGCGCCGGTGGTGGCGCGCTGCCGCTGCTGCAGAAGGCCGGCATCAAGGAAGCCAAGGGCTTCGGCGGCTTCCCGATCAGCGGCCAGTTCCTGCGCTCCACCAACCCGGAGCTGATCGCCGCGCACGAGGCCAAGGTCTACGGCAAGGCCGCCGTCGGCGCGCCGCCCATGTCGGTGCCGCACCTCGACACCCGCGTCATCAACGGCCAGAAGGGCCTGCTGTTCGGCCCCTACGCCGGCTGGACGCCCAAGTTCCTCAAGGACGGCTCCAACGCCGACCTGTTCAAGTCGATCAAGCCCAACAACATCGGTTCGCTCGTCGGCGTCGGTCTCACCGAGCTCGGCCTGACCAAGTACCTGGTCGAAGAGCTGCTCAAGTCGCAGAACGGCAAGGTGGGCGTGCTCGGGGAGTTCCTGCCGCGCGCGCAGGGCCGCGACTGGGAGCTCATCACCGCCGGTCAGCGCGTGCAGGTCATCCGCCGCAAGGGTGTGGGTGGCGTGCTCGAGTTCGGCACCGCGGTCATCTCCGCCGAGGACGGCTCCATCGCCGGTCTGCTCGGTGCGTCGCCGGGCGCGTCGACCTGTGTCACCGCCATGCTCGACGTGATGCAGCGGTGCTTCCCGGAGCAGTACACCGGCTGGACGCCGCAGCTGCAGCAGATGATCCCCTCCCTCGGCCAGAAGCTGTCGGAGAACCAGGCCCTGTTCCAGGAAGTGTGGGACTGGACCAGCAAGTCGCTGAAGCTGGACCGCAACACCGCGCCTGCGAACGAGCAGGTCCCGAGCTACGCGCAGGTGTGAGCGCCGAACTGAGACGGGCGTGGGCGGCGGATCTCGACGCCGCCACCCTCTACCGGCTGTTGCGGCTGCGGGTCGAGGTGTTCGTCGTCGAGCAGGAATGCGCCTATCCCGAGCTGGACGGGCGTGACCTGCTGGCGACGACGCGGCATCTGTGGCTCGACGACGGTTCCGTGCTCGCCACCTTGCGCCTGCTCGACGAGTCCGTCGACGGGACCACCGGCTATCGCATCGGCCGGGTCTGCGTCGCGCAGTCCGCTCGCAAACACGGGTACACCACCCGGCTGATGCAGGCCGCGCTGGCCGAAACCGGTACGGCCACTGTGCGATTGGATGCCCAGTCGCACCTGGTCGGCATGTACGCGAAGTTCGGTTTCGCCGTCGACGGGCCGGAATACGACGACGACGGGATCATGCACGTGCCGATGCGGCGCGGCTGAGGCGGTACCTCGTCCGTCGATGCCCGGGGTGAGGGCCGGGAATGCCGCGCGCATACAGTTGGGGTGTGCCTGGTTTTGCTGATGTCGCCGCTGGTCCGCACACCGCCGCACGCGCGGCGGGTGAGGCGGGGTTCCCGTTCTCCGCTGTGGTGGGGCAGGAGCGGCTGCAGCTGGCGTTGATCTTGTCGGCCGTGCACCCCGGGATCGGCGGGGTGCTGGTGCGAGGCGAGAAGGGCACGGCGAAGTCGACCGTGGTGCGCGCGCTCGCGCAGTTGCTGCCGCCCGTGGTCGACGAGACCGGGGCAAGGCCCGCCCGGCTGGTGGAGTTGCCGGTCGGCGCCACCGAGGACCGGGTCGTCGGCTCACTCGATCTCGAGCGGGTGCTGCGCGACGGGGAGCAGGCGTTTCGTCCCGGGCTGCTCGCCGCGGCCCATCACGGCGTGCTCTACGTGGACGAAGTGAACCTGCTGCACGACCACCTGGTGGACGTGCTGCTCGACGCGGCGGCGATGGGGCGCGTGCACGTCGAGCGCGACGGTGTCTCGCACTCGCACCCGGCGCGGTTCGTGCTGGTCGGCACGATGAACCCCGAAGAGGGCGAGTTGCGCCCGCAGCTGCTCGACCGGTTCGGGCTCACCGTCGACGTGGCGGCCTCACGCGAGGTCGACGTGCGGATGGCGGTGGTGCGCCGCCGCCTCGACTACGAGGCCGACCCGGCCGCGTTCGCCGCCCGCTATGTCGACGCCGATCAGGTGGTGGCCGAACGCATTCTGACCGCCCGCGACCGGTTGCCCGAAGTCGCGCTGGACAATGCGGAGCTGCGCCGGATCGCGGCGCTGTGCGCGTCGTTCGATGTCGACGGGATGCGCGCCGACCTCGTCGTCGCCCGGACCGCGACCGCGCACGCGGCGTGGCGCGGACGGGATCGGGTCACCGAGGACGATGTGCGGATCGCCGCGGAACTCGCGCTGCCGCACCGTCGTCGGCGGGATCCGTTCGACGAGCCCGGGATCAGTGAGCAGCAGCTCGACGAGGCGATGGACGCCGCGGCCGCTGAGGTCGACAAGGCCTCGGGGGATGAGGAATTCGACGGTCCGCGGGGATCGGCTGACGAAGGGGACGGTCGTCGCGACGCGGGCGAACTCGACGCTGACGGCGGTGACTCCGTCGACCACGGTGGCCTCGATGACGAGCGGTCGCGGGGCAGCGGTCGCGAAAGCGGTCCGGATGGCCTTGATCCCGACGACGGCCCCGAGGACGATGGTGGCCCCGACGGCGGTGGCCCGGACGATCGAGGACCTGACGGCGGTCCCGACAACGGCGGACCGGGCGGTGGCGGTGCCGACGGCGACCGCTCCGACAGCTCGAGTCAGGACAACGCAGGCAACGGTGCGCGCCCCGGGCCCGAAAAGCTCTCGGGCACACCGACTTCGGCGGCCAAGCCCGCGCCCCGCTGGGAGGTCCCCGGTATCGGCGAAGGCGCTCCCGGTCGCCGTTCGCGCGCCCGGACCCGGACCGGCCGGACTGTCCGCCCCGACGCCGACCCGTCGACCGGCCTGCACCTGCTCGGCACGGTCTTCGCGGCCGCACCGAAGCAGTTCGAGCGTGGCAGGTTCAGCGGCCCGCTCGCTCTGGAAACAGAAGACCTGCGCGGCGCGTATCGCGAAGGCCGAGAAGGCAATCTGGTCGTTTTCGTCGTCGATGCGTCCGGTTCGATGGCCGCCCGCGACCGCCTCACCGCCGTGACCGGCGCCATCGTCACCCTGCTGCGCGACGCCTATCAGCGCCGCGACAAGGTGGCCGTGATCAGTGTCCGCGGCACTGAAGCGGAACTGGTCCTGCCTCCCACCTCGTCGGTCGACATCGCCGTTCGCCGCCTGGCCGGGATGCGCACCGGCGGTAAGACGCCACTCGCCGCGGGCTTGCAGAAGGCTCGCGAGGTGATCGCCCGTGAACACGTCCGCGACCCCCGCCGCCGCCCGATGGTGGTCCTGCTCACCGACGGCCGTGCTACCGGCGGCACCGACCCGCTGCCACGGGCTCGCACCGCCGCCAGGCTGCTGGCCGCGCAAGGACACACCGCCATGGTCATCGACTGCGAGCGCGGCATGATCCGTCTCGGCCTCGCCGCCGAACTCGCTCGTGACCTGCGCGCCCGCTACCTGCGCTTGACCGAACTCACCGGCGAGACAGTCGCCGACGTGGTCCGGGCGACCGGTCTGCCCGCCCGCGCTGCATAAAGGTCCCAGCCGTCCGGCGTAGGGGTCGAGCCCTGTGAGTGCGCCGGGCGCACCCTGATAGAAAGGTGACGAACCGGTACGCGTGGCCGGCCCGAGAGGTACTGGTTGCGGGGCGGGCTTCGATATTCGAGCGCGCCGGCGTGCGACAGAGATCGACCGCGAGGTCGTGCAGAACGCGCACATCGCGTGCGTCGAGAAGAGGAGTTTCTGTGCCCAAAGGTGTTCCGGAGAGCGTCCCCGAGGACGGTCTGACCACTCGGCAGCGGCGTAACCAGCCGGTGCTCGCCGTGCACACCGGGCCGGGCAAGGGCAAGTCCACCGCGGCGTTCGGAATGGCGTTGCGGGCCTGGAATCAGGGCTTCGACGTGGCGGTCTTCCAATTCGTGAAGAGCGCGAAGTGGAAGGTCGGCGAGGAAGCCGCCTTCCGCACCCTGGGCACCCTGCACGAGGAGACCGGCGCGGGTGGCGCGGTCGAGTGGCACAAGATGGGCGAAGGCTGGTCCTGGACCCGCAAGCACGGCACCGAGGAAGACCACGCGGCCGCCGCCCTGTCCGGCTGGCAGGAGATCTCGCGCCGCCTCGCCGCCGAACAGCACCGCTTCTACGTTCTCGACGAGTTCACCTACCCGCTCAAATGGGGCTGGGTCGACATCGACGAGGTCGTCGACACCCTCACCCACCGCCCCGGCAACCAGCACGTCGTCATTACCGGCCGTGACGCGCCCCCGGCCCTGATCGAGGCCGCCGACCTCGTCACCGAGATGACGAAGGTCAAGCACCCGATGGACGCGGGTCGTAAGGGCCAACGCGGTATCGAATGGTGAGTGCTCCCGCCGTAGTGATCGCAGCCCCGGCGTCGGGCAGCGGGAAGACCACGCTGGCCACCGGGCTGATCGGCGCGCTGCGGCGGGCCGGGCATCAGGTGGCGCCGTTCAAGGTAGGACCCGACTACATCGACCCGGGCTACCACGGGCTCGCGGCCGGGCGGCCGGGGCGCAATCTGGATCCCGTTCTGGTGGGCGATGATCGGGTGGTGCCGCTGTATCGGCACGGCGCGCAGGGCTGCGATATCGCCATCGTCGAAGGCGTGATGGGCCTGTTCGACGGCCGGATCGACGAAAACCGCAGCGACCCGATCGCCGAGGGTTCCACCGCGCAGGTGGCCGGGCTGCTCGGGGCGCCGGTGGTCCTGGTGGTCGACGCCCGCGGTCATTCCCAGAGTCTCGCGGCGCTCCTGCACGGTTTCGCCACCTACGACTCCTCGGTCCGCCTCGGCGGTGTGATCCTCAATCGCGTCGGCAGCGAACGCCACGAACAAGTACTGCGCGCGGCCTGCGACCGCGTCGGCCTGCCCGTTCTCGGCGCGCTGCCCCGCATGGCCGAACTGGAAGTTCCCTCCCGCCATCTCGGCCTCATCCCCGCCGTCGAACACGGCTCCGCCGCCACCGCCGCTGTCGACGCCATGACCGAACTCGTCGCGGCACACGTGGATCTGCGCGCGATCGTCGCGCTGGCCGGCGGGTCGGTGCCGGGCGCCGCGTGGGATCCGCAGGTCGAGCTGGCCGCGGCCGCTGAACACGCCACGGACGGAACAAGTTCCGCGGGCGACGGCAGCGCGGACGACACGCGCGCAACGGACGCGGGGTCCGGCGTCGTCTCGGGCAGAGATCCCTTGATCGCGATGGCGGGCGGTCCCGCCTTCACATTCGGCTATGCCGAGCATCGGGAACTGCTGGTCGCCGCCGGTGCCCGGGTGGTGGTGTTCGATCCACTGTCCGACGAACTCCCCGTCGGCACAGCGGGATTGGTCCTTCCCGGTGGTTTCCCGGAGGAGCACGCCGGGCAACTGTCCGCCAACGAGCGCCTCCGCGCCGCCGTGGCCGACGGTGCCTCGAGGGGCTTGCCGATCCACGCCGAGTGCGCGGGCCTGCTCTACCTCACGCGCTCCCTCGACGGTCATCGGATGGCGGGAGTCATCGACGCCGACGCCGAGTTCGGCCCGCGCCTGACCCTCGGCTACCGCGATGCCGTCGCGCTGCACGACTCGGCGCTGTGGCGAGCCGGGTCCCGGGTGCGCGGCCACGAATTCCACCGCACCCGCCTGGTCCACACCGGCGCGGAGAACCCCGCCTGGGGATGGCGCGCAACGGGTTCCGTCGCCGAAGGCGCTGTGGTCCGCCAGGTACACGCCTCCTACCTGCACACCCATCCAGCGGGAAATCCCGATGCGATCGCCCGATTCGTCACCGCCGCACGACGATTCGACCACTGATGGCGTGCAGCGGCGCACGGCGACGATGACGACGACTTCCGACGGTGAGCAGCAACCGGCGACCGGTGATACGCCTTCGGGCCCGGCGCTGGTCGTCGGCATCGGCCTACGGCCGGGCACCGATGCGGGACGGATCGTTCGCGCGGTGCGGGCGGTAGCCGGCGACACCACCCTCCGCTGCTTGGCGACCCTCGATCGGCGTGCGACCGAACCCGGTGTCCTGACCGCCGCGGCGACCCTCGGTGTGACCGTGGTGGCATTCACCGCCGAACAACTGGCCGAAGTCGACGTGCGGCACCGTTCGGACCACGCGACGGCGGCAGTCGGCACGCCCAGCGTCGCGGAAGCCGCGGCATTGCTCGCGGGCAGTGGCGAACTCGTCTGCGGCAGAACGATTGTCGACGGAATCGTGGTCGCCGCCGCGTCGACTTCGCAGCGATGGTCGATGCCCGGAGATTAATTCGCTGGGCAAGATCGTCGGTGCGCAGTAAGTTCGTTTCAGCAGTTGCGAGGCGGACCGGATCTGATCGGTTACCACTCTGGATGGGGATGGCGCAGGTTCGAATCCTGCCCGTCATCGAAAGATGGCGGTAGCTCAGCTCGGTAGAGCACCTTACCGGTCAGGGCACACACGTCCGCCGAGTAACTGTCCACCGTGAACGAGCAGGACGGACCGGATTCGGTCGGTTATCTGGCACGACCTCCGGGTCCAGCGGGTTCGAACCCCGTGGCGGAAAGCGGTTTCCGTTCTTCGGCCGTAACAACACGTCCGTCCGCTCATCACGTCACCACATGCCCCGGTCGGGTCCCGGGTCCGAAATATCAACGCCGGTACACGTATCGGAGGGGGAACAATGAACATTCTGTCGCGCTTTTCTCGTCGCGCCACGCCGCAGACCGTACCCGCCGATAACCGGCAGGTCGTCAACAATGCGGGCGGCTACATTTTCGAGATCACCCCGCAGGCGCGGGTGCGTCGCTTTCTCACGCTCGGAACGGAGTCCGGAACTTTCTACGTCGATGCCAAGGCTTTGACCGCGGACACCGCCGAATTCATCATCGAATACGCCGCCGAGCACACCGCCGATCTGGTGCGCGAGATCGTCGAGATCTCCACCTCCGGGCGCGCGCCGCGCCAGAACCCGGCCCTGTTCGCACTGGCCGCCGCCGCGTCGCTCGGTGACGTCGACGGCCGCCGGGCCGCCTTCGCCGCGCTGCCGCTGGTCGCGCGCACCGGTACGCACCTGTTCCTGTTCGCCGGCTACGCCGAGCAGTTCCGTGGCTGGGGTCGCGGACTGCGGCGTGCCGTCGCGAACTGGTACCTGGACAAGCCGATCGACGACCTGGCGTTCCAGGTGGTCAAGTACCGGCAGCGTGAGGGCTGGTCGAACCGCGATCTGCTGCGACTGTCGCACCCGGCGACCACCGACGACGATCGGCGCAGGCTGTTCGACTGGATCTGTGGTCGCGCACCGGAACTCGACGGTTTGGCACTGCTCGACGGATTCCAGCGAGCACAGGACGCACCGGTGACGCAGGTGCCGGAGTTGGTGCGCGAGTACCGGCTCAGCTGGGAGATGCTGCCCGACGCCGCGCTGAACACCGCGTCGGTGTGGGAAGCGTTGCTGGACAACGGTATCCCGCAGACGGCGCTGCTGCGTCAGCTGCCGCGCCTGACCCGTCTCGGCCTGCTCGATCCGCTCGGACCGCGCACCGCCGCGATCTGCGCGCAGCTCGCAGACCCGGCACGGCTGCGCAAGTCTCGGGTGCACCCGGTATCGGTGCTGATCGCGTTGCGCACCTACGCTTCCGGGCGGTCGGCCCGTGGCGCGGGTACCTGGACGCCGTCGGCCCCGGTTGTCGACGCCCTCGACGCCGCGTTCTACGCGGCCTTCGAGTCCGTGCGGGCGACCGGCCTTCGTCACCTGCTGGCGCTGGATGTCTCGGGCTCGATGACGAGTGGGATCGGGGGACTGCCGATCTCGGCGCGCGAGGCCTCGGCCGCGCTCGCCCTGGTCACCGCCCGCACCGAGGCGCGCCACGAGATCGTCGGGTTCACCTCCAGCGGTACGGGGTGGCAGGGGGCGCGCGGCCTGTCCCCGCTGCCGATCTCGCCGCGTCAGCGTCTCGACGACGCGGTGCGGGCGGTATCGGGATTGCCGTTCGGCGGCACCGACTGCTCGCTGCCCATCCTGCACGCGCTGGACAAGGGCATCGAGGTCGATGTGTTCTCGATCTACACCGACAACGAGACATGGGCGGGTTCGGTGCACCCGCACCAGGCGCTGGCCCGCTACCGCCGCGAGGTGAACCCGCGGGCCAAGCTCGTGGTGGTCGGCATGACCGCGACGAACTTCAGCATCGCCGATCCAGGCGACGCGGGCATGCTCGACGTCGCCGGATTCGACGCCGCCGTGCCGTCGCTACTGGCCGACTTCGCCACGGCCGCATAAGAAATCGGAGCCGCCGCGACCTCGTTGTCGCGGCGGCGCCTTTTCTTCTCGCGCGAGAGGTCCCGTCAAGGGGCGACGGAGGACCAATCGGCGAAACCCGTGGGGTCGTGGCGGCCCATGGAGGCGTGTTCGAACAGGCCCCAGCCTTCGAGATCACCGCAGCGGGCGTAGCCGATGTGGTCGATCACGCCGTAGGGGGTACGGCCCTTGATCGCGGGGTCGGTGAGGTCGTAGGCGCTCGACAGCGACCAGTTCTCGCCCATCCAGCGGCCGTGGGTCCAGTCGGGGTCGGCGCCGTACCCGCAGCCGACGTGCAGGGCGATCCCGGGGCGCGACTCGATCTCGACCTCGAGCGGCTTCCCGTCGGGGGTGGTCATGTCCAGGCGCACCGACTTCGGATGCCGGGTGCCGGACTCGTAGGTCCAGTGCATGCGCGGCCAGCCCAGTTGTTCCTTGCGGCCGTCGTTCCAGATCCGCACCGCGTTGTTGAGGGTGCGGGTGCCGTCGGGCTCCTCCTGCACGATCACCACGATCGAGAAATCCTGGAACCGCAGCGGCGCGTACAGCCACCAGAAGCCGTCCATGCCGGTCGGCCTGCCTGCGGGTTCCGGCTCACCGGAGGGCCGGATGCCCCAGGATCGGTCGCGGCTGCCGGTCCACACCGCCGGGTCGACTGTGTAGTCGATGCCGTCGACCGCGAGAGTGCCCTCCCACGAACCCGATTGGGCGAAACGGGAGGCCTCGATGATCGGCTTGGTGCCGGACAGGATCAGGTGCGGCTGCTCCTGCACGGCCGGCTGCGCGCCGGTCCAGGTCAGATCGAAACCGAGATCGTCGTGCTCGCAGACCAATCGGAGCTTCTGGAGTGGCTCGATCACCTCGATCCGGTAGCCGCCGACGGCGGTGGTCAGATCGCGCGAGGTCAGCGCGTCGGAGAAGCGCACGCTGCGCTGAGCGTCTCCGTGGCGCACCGTCGCGAACGCGTCGACCACACCGAGATTCGGGTACACGCCGAAGCCGGTGATCAGCATCGCGTCGCCGGCCGGGTCGAAGGCGTTGAAGTAGTAGCGGTCGTAGAAGTTCCGGTCGCTGGTGGCCACCCTGGCCAGCGACAGCGGGGTCTGATGGACCGGGTATTCGTCCAGGGGGACGGGCATGATCGCGCGCATAGTCAGTCCCATTCGTAGGTGCCGTCGAGCAACGCCTCGAGGGTGAGACGGTGCATCACGTAGTCGTCGAGTTCGGCGGGCACGGTGTCCTCGCCGAAATGGATCATCCGGCACTTGATCCTGGCCATCACGATCGCGTGCCGCAGCGCGGCGTAGACGATGTAGAAGTCCAGATTCCGGACCGAATGTCCGGTCAATTCTTCGTATTTCGCCACGACCGCGTCGCGGCGCAGGAAGTCCACCAGACCCGGCTGGTCGAAGCGGGTGGCGATGTCCTGGAAGAACCGATGGATGAAGATGGTCCAGCCCAGATCGAGTTCGCGTGGCGCGAACGTCGCCATCTCCCAGTCCAGCACGGCCGACGGGGTGAACCCGTCGAACAGGATATTGCCGGGACGAGCGTCGCCCCAGTTCAGCACTTCGGGACCGGGATCGGCCGGCCAGTTGGCCTCGAGCCAATCGAAAGTCCGCTCGATCAGCGGCACTTCGACGCCGTGGTCGGTCAGTGCCCACTTGTACCAGGCGCGCTGGGCCTCGAAATGCCTGCGCAGCGCGGTGCCCGCACCATCGAGCAGCGGGAAGCGCTCGGCCACCTTGTCGATGGCGTGCACCTGGGCGATCACCTCGACCGTCGCATCCGCGACCAGCTCGCGCTCGGCGACCGTCGCGTCGAACAGCCAGCCGAAGAACACGTACGGCGGATTGTCCGACGGCGCCCTGCCCTCGACCCGCTCCATCACGATGAAGGGGGAGCCGAACACGGAATCGTCGAGTTCGAGCCAGCGCAGCGTCGGCACGGCGATCTCGGAGGCCGCGGCGACGCCGGCCATCACCTGGTACTGCATCGCCAGGTCGTAGGACTCGAACACCGGGAACGAGCTGTCCTCCGGCGCCATCCGGATGACGAAGGACCCCTGTTCGGCGCCCCCGTCAGCCGCCCATTCGGCATCGAACAGGATGGTGGTGCTCGACATGCCGCCGCTGGACGGTTTGTTCAGATTGCTGACCGTCACGTCGGCGCCGACCTTGTCGGTCAGCCAGCGCGCCAGCTTTGCGGCGAGCTCGTCCAGATCGCGCTCGCTGACGGTGAGCGACATCTGAGCGGCCGGATCCTGATCTTCGGACATCTACGGGGTACCCCTGTCAGCAAAACTGTAACGTGTGTCACTTCTGAGTACCGGACGGCCGACCGGAATGTAAGGGCGGCATCGCTGAGTGAGACTCAGGGTTGACAGCGCAAAGATCGGGGTTTTCCCCGACGCGCTCCACCGTATCTTCCGATTAGCTTCGGTAACAACCGAACTCGATGAGGAGGCGTGGGTGACCACAGGGACCATAGAGCGTGCGCGCGACGATATCGCGAGCCCGTCCTCACCGCCACCGATGTGGCATCCGATCACCCGGCTCGCCTTCCGGTTCAGTGTGGCCTACCTGGGTCTTTTCTGTTTGTGGATGGCTCAGGTCACCTTTGTCTTCCTGGGCATACTCGCGCTGCGGTTGCCCGAGGAGGCCATGCTCTGGCAGATCATGGCACTCGATCCGGTGAGTAGCTGGATCGGTGAGCACGTGTTCGGGGTGGAGGCCGAGCTGGCGATGAACGGCAGCGGCGACCAGGCCGCGATCTGGATTCAGTGCGGCCTGCTGCTGGTGGTCGCGGTGCTGATCACGGTGGTGTGGTCGGTGCTGGACCGGCGCAGGGGCGCCTATCCGCGACTGCTGAGCTGGTTTCTCACCGCGCTGCGGCTGTGTGTGGGCGGGCAGATGCTGTTCTACGGATTCGCCAAGCTCATCCCCACGCAGATGCCCGAACCCGCGCTGGTCACCCTGCTCACCCGGGTCGGTGATCTGACGCCGATGGCGATGCTCTGGACGCAGGTCGGCTCATCACCCGCCTACGAGATCGCGTTGGGTGCAGCCGAAGTGCTCGCCGGTCTGCTGCTGTTCTGGCCGCGCACCGCGACGCTGGGCGCGATGCTGGCGGTGATCAGCATGGCGCAGGTGTTCCTGCTCAACCTCACTTTCGACGTGCCGGTGAAGATGCTGGCCGGGCACCTGCTGCTGATGGGGCTGGTACTGCTCGCCCCGCAGGCCCGCAGGATGGCGAATTTCCTGGTGCTCGAACGTGATTCAGGACCGGCCGTGCAGTCGCCGCTGTTCTCGTCGTCGCGCGCGAACCGATGGGCGGCGGTGGTGCAAGTCGTCGTCGGACTGTGGATCACGGTGGGCATGGTCGACGCGGGCATGCAGAGTTGGCGCGAATACGGCGGCGGCGCGACGAAACCCGAGCTGTACGGCATCTGGGAGGTCAGCGAGTTCAGCGTCGAAGCGGCCCCGATCGCACCGCTCACCACCGATCCGATGCGCTGGCAACGCCTCGTCATCGACGTGGGCTCGGCGGGCTACCAGCGGATGGACGACACGGTCGTGCCGGTGCTGGCCACGACCGACCCGGCGGCGAAAACGATGACCCTCGCCGCCGCACCCACCGGCCCGGACGGCACGCCGGTGCCCTACGCGACCTTCACCGTCGAGCAGCCCACGGCCGACAAGCTGACGTTGCGTGGCGAACTCGACGGCCGCCCCGCGACGGTCACCCTCGACCGCCTCGACCTCGAGCGGTTCCCGTTGCGCAGCACGGACTTCCGCTGGGTACAGAACCAGCCGTACTTCGAATGATTCAGCGCCCGGTGCGTCAGCCGATGGTGATGGCATCCAACCGGATGCGCAGGAAATCGGCCGACACCACCGGCGGCCCCGGCTCCACCATCCCGATCGGCGGGGCCAGCGGAGTCACGACCGCGTCGTGGTCGAGCTCGTAGAAGTAGATGAGCGAGACCAGGTCCTCCTCGGGGGCGTCGGGCTGTGGCGGCAGGACCCGATGTCGACCCGACGGCCAGCGCTCGCCGCTCCAATAGGCGAGCAGGTCACCGATGTTCACCGTCAGCGCGGCCGGATCGTAGGGAGCGTCGGCCCACCCGTCGGCCTCGGTGTACACCTGCAACCCACCTGCTCCGGGCTCTCGATCGAGCACCGTCACCGTGCCGAAGTCGGTATGCGGACCGATCCGGAACTGGCCGGGCTCCGGCTCGCCGACGTCGGTCATCGGCGGATAGTGGTTGATATTGCAGGTCCAGGTGGGCCGTGCGGCCAGGTCGGCGAACGGGTTGACGGGCAGCGTGAGGGCCGCGGCGAACAGGGCGAGCAGTTCGTCGGACAGTGCGCGCACGGCGGCGGTGTACTCGGTCAGCAGGGCGCGCAGCTCCACGACCTCGGCGGGCCACACATTCGGCAGGAACCACATCTGGTCGATCGCCGGATCGCCCGTCGCGGTGTCGGCGCCGACGGCGAAGGTCTCCTTCAGATCGGGCGGGGTTTCGGTGCCCTCGGCGTAGCCGTTGGCCTCGCGGCCGGGACCGATCCAGCCACGACCGCCGACGGCCACCGCGTACCGCTGCTTCACCTCTTCCGGCAGGGCGAAGAACCGGCGTGCGGCGGCCCGGACCGCGGCGGGCAACGCGGGGTCGATGCCGTGGCCGTGCACCAGGAGGAAGCCGGCCCGGCGCAGCCCTTCGTCGACCTCGCGTTCCACGGTGCGGGCCGCCTCGCCGCCGGTGCGCCAGCGGGCCAGATCGACCGAGGCGATGCTGCTCATGCGGGTGTCTCCTTCGTCGGCGCGACGCCGATGTCCTCGAACCACAGGTCGGGGCGCTCGGCGATGAAGTCGGTCATCAGCGATACGCAGCGCGGATCGTCGAGCATGATCACCTTCACCCCGTGTTCGGCCAGCCAGTCGTGGCCGCCGTGGAAGGTCCGCGCCTCGCCGATGATCACGGTGCCGATCCCGAACTGGCGGACCAGGCCGCTGCAATACCAGCACGGGGACAGTGTGGTGACCATGATCGTCGGCCCGTAGTCGCGGCGGCGGCCCGCGGCGCGGAAGGCGTCGGTTTCGGCGTGCACGCTCGGATCGTCGTTCTGTACGCGGCGGTTGTGGCCGCGCCCGAGCAGGGTGCCGTCGGCGTCGAACAGGGCCGCGCCGATGGGGACACCCCCTTCGGCCAGCCCGCGCAGGGCTTCGTCGTAGGCCACGTCCAGGAGTGCGTCCGGCTGGGTCATGGACTCCACTGTCCTGCCTGCCGACCCGGTCGGCAACGTACATTTCGTCCATACCCGTGCGGTCGATCGATGACAGGATGACCGCATGTTGCCCACCGTCCGACAACTGCTCGCCGACCAGTTCGTGGCGGCCGACCCGCTGGTGCTGTCGGGGCGTTCGTCGCTGGACCGGGCCGTGCGGTGGGTGCACTCCAGTGAGATCTTCGAGATCAGCCCCCTGCTCTCGGGCGGTGAGCTGCTGCTGACCACGGGGCTGGGGTTGGCAGGCGTCGATGCCGGAACCCGGCGGCACTACCTGCGTGAGATCGCCGATCGCGAGGTCGCCGGGGTGGCGGTCGAGCTGGGCCGCACGTTCGACACCATCCCGCCGGACATGGTCGCGGAGGCCTCGCGGGCCGGGCTGCCGCTGATCGCCCTGCGCAGCGTGGTGCCGTTCATCGACCTGTGCCGCGCGGCCAATACCGTGATCGTCTCGCGCGAAGTGGGGATGCTGCGCGTGGTCGACGGGTTGACCCGCGAGCTGCTGGTCGAGCTCGGCGCAGGCCACGGCCCGGCTCGACTGCTGTCGAAGGTCAGCGCGGTGACCGGCTGCCCGGTGGTGCTGACCGCGGGCAGTGGCGCGTTGGTCGCCGCGCACGGGGTCGACGATGATCGATCGGCCTGGGCCGCCGTGGAATCCGCCGGAGCTACCGCGAAGATCACGGTGCGCGAGAGCTTCTGGGGCACCCTCACCGCCGGTCCCGGTTCACCGCTGGATCCGACGACGCTGGGCGAAGTCCTCGACCGGGCCGCCGCCGTGCTGGGACCGGCGCTCGCGCGATCCGCCGACCCCACCGGCCGACCGCGCCGAGTGGCCACCCGCTTGCTCGCGGATCTGCTGGCGGACAAGCAGATCCGCACCGCCGATCTGCGCGCGCGGCTGGCCGCGGCCGGTGCCGGCGCGACGGCCGGGCTACGTCTGGTCCCGGTGGCGGTCGACGCGCCGGACGCGCGGATCGCCGCCAGGCTGCTCGACAGCGCGGTCAGGGAACTCGGCCGCCCCGGGGTGATCGGTGAGGTCCACGCGACGGTGTACGGGGTGCTCGCACCCGACCCCGCGGCGACCGATCCCGTCGCCGAGATCGCGGACCTGATGCGAAAAGCGTGTGCCACCAACAGCATCGATGGCGTCACCCTGGTGGTCGGGGACCCGGCCGAGTCGACAGCGGCGAGTCTGTCCGCGGCGCTCGTCGCGACGGGGCCTGCCCTGCGACTGGCCGTCCGTCAGCGCCGCGACCGCGCCGGGCAGAACGGCCCCGTCACCACCCGACGCGCACTGGCCGGTGATCTGCTGGTCGACGCGCTGCCCGCCGCTGACCGAGCTCGCCTCGTCGAGACGACCCTGGCCCCGCTGATCGCCTGGGACACAGCCCATCACAGCGCTCTCACCCAGACTCTCGAAGCGTTCCTGCGTCACGGTGGCAGCGCCACCCGATGCGCCGCCGCCCTCCACATCGGCAGGCAATCGCTCTACCAACGTCTGGACCGGATCAAGGCGCTGCTCGGCTTCGATCCCGCCGCACCGGAACTCACCGCCACCGTGCTGCTGGCGCTCAGCGCGCACCGGGTCTCGAACTGACGCGTCCCCGGGCGAGAAACAGGTACAACCCACCCGCCAGTGCGAATCCGACGAAAACGGTGATGTCGCCCAGGCTCGGGAACTCGCGCACCAGGTATCCGGTGAACTTCGCCTGGTTGGAGAACAGCAGCACCGACACCACCAGACCGGTCGCGAAGGCCACGACTCCACCCCGGTTGGTGTAGGCGCGGTCGTAGAGCAGTGGGCGGATGTCGCTGCCGCGGCGCAGGTACTGGTCGGCGAACACGACACCGAGCCACGGCCCGATCCAGTAGGCCACGATCAGCAGGAACGCTTCATACCCCGCCGCCGCGTCGGGCAGCGCCCACCACGCCACCAGGAAGCCGACCACGCCGAACACCGCCGAGACGAGCGCCCGCTGGGTGCGCACCGGCAGCTTCACCCCGATCGTCACGAACGCCATCGCACCCGAGTACACGTTGAGCGCGTTCGCCGCGATCGCGCCGAGGGTGATGGCCAGTAGCGTCAGATTCGCCAGTGCGCCGGGCAGATTCGCCGTGAAAACATCCGTGGGGCTCCCGGTCGCCGCGCTCACGATCGTCGCCGACGCGGCGCCGAGCGCCGACAACCACAGACAGGAGACGAACAGCCCGGTCGCCGCGTAGCCACCGGTCGCGACCTTCGACACCGCGGTCGGCAGGTAGCGCGAGTAGTCCGCCGCGTACGGGTTCCAGCCGCCCGCGTAGCCGAAGGCGGTGCCGACGGTGAGCAGGAATCCGGCGATCCCACCCACGCCGCCCTCGGGTGCGGCGCCCGACAGCTCGGCCTTGCTGACGATCACCACGGTCACCAGCAAGAAAACCACCGCGAGCAACGGGAAGACGAACCGCTCGAAGGCGTGCACCAGGTTGTGCCCGAAGACCGCGAAACCGGTCTGCAACACCACGATCAGCACCAGCGACGGAACCTTCGGCAGACCGGTCAGCGTGTTCAACGCGAACGCACCCGACACGCTGTTGGTGGCGAACCAGCCGACACCGCACATGATCGCCATGAAAGTGGCGGGCAGCGCATTCCCGCGATACCCGAAAGCCGTACGGCCCAACACCATCTGCGGTACGCCGTACACCGGCCCCCGCGCGGACAACACGTAGTGCGCCCCGGCGCCGAGACCGATACCGATCGCCAGCCCGAGTGCCGCCTGCCAGAAACTCATGCCGAAGACGGTCACCGACAGCACCCCGATGAAGATCGTGGCGAACTCGAGGTTGGGCGAGGTCCACGTCCACAGCAGCCCGCGCGCGCTGCCGTGCCGGGCGGACTCGGGGATGGATTCGTTGCCGCCGGGCTCCACCGCGATCACGCGATCGGTGTAGTCCGCGGCGGGCGCGTTGTCTTCGGTCGTAGCCATTCTTGAACATTCGTCGGGTCCCGTGCCGTGGACAACCGACGGATCGTCCGTCAAGACCGGTCCACCGACGGACAGATCGTCGATCTACGCCGAGTCTGTCGGCGGGTGCGTTCGGGCCGCACCGAGCCAGGAACTAGGCTGGGACACTGTGCCGAACACCGCTGACACCGCATCGACCCCGCCCGCAGGCGACCCGAACTACCTGGTCGGGCTCGATCTGCGTGGACGCAGAGTAGTCGTGGTCGGCGGCGGAACCGTTGCCCAGCGCCGACTGGGCCTGCTCGTGGCCTCGGGTGCCGATGTGCACGTGATCAGCCGGGCGGTCACCCCGGCGGTGGAGGGCATGGCTACGGCGGGGCAACTCACCGTCGAACTGCGCGCCTACGCCGACGGTGATCTCGACGGCGCCTGGTACGCGATGGCCTGCACCGACGAACCGGAGACCAACGCCGCGGTGGTCGCCGAAGCCACCGCCAAACGCATCTTCTGCGTCCGCGCCGACATCGCGCGCGACGGCACCGCGGTCACGCCCGCGACCGCCCGCTACGACGGACTGTCCCTCGGCGTGCTCGCCGGTGGCGCGCACCGCCGCTCGGCCGCCGTGCGTAACGGTCTGCTCGAAGCGCTGCAATCCGGTGTGGTGACCGATGATTCGGAACCGGTGACCCCCGGCGTCGCGCTGGTCGGCGGCGGCCCCGGCGATCCCGACCTGATCACCGTGCGTGGTCGCAGGCTCCTCGCGCGGGCCGATCTGGTCGTCGCCGATCGGCTCGCCCCGCCGGAGCTGCTCGCCGAACTGGGCCCGCACGTCGAGGTGATCGACGCCGCGAAGATCCCGTACGGCCGGTCCATGGCCCAGGAGGCGATCAACCTCGCGCTCGTCGAAGGCTTCAAAGCGGGCAAGTTCGTGGTCCGGCTCAAGGGCGGTGACCCGTACGTGTTCGGCCGCGGCTACGAGGAACTCGAGGCGTGCACCGAGGCGGGCATCCCGGTGACGGTGGTGCCCGGTGTCACGAGCCCGATCTCGGTGCCCGGCGCGGCAGGCATCCCCGTCACCCATCGCGGTGTGACCCACGAGTTCGTGGTCGTGAGCGGACACGTCGCCCCCGATCATCCCGATTCGCTCGTCGACTGGTCGGCGCTGGCCAAGCTGCGCGGCACCATCGTGCTGATGATGGCGGTCGAGCGGATCGACAAGTTCGCCGCGGCCCTGCTCGCCGGTGGTCGCCCGAGCGATACCCCGGCCGCGGTCATCCAGGAAGGCACCCTGCGCACGCAGCGGGTGGTGCGCGCCGACCTCGCCACGGTCGCCGACCGGGTCAAGGAAGAGGGCATCCGCCCGCCCGCGATCATCGTCATCGGCCCCACGGCGGGCTTCGGCCTCGACTAGCTTCACCGACGGCGCGCCCACTCGTTGCCGGTGCGCCAATTACACTGCCTCACTGTGCTCGATAAACCCGCTGCGACGATGCAGTATCCGGTGAAGCAGCGGGCGTTCGGCCTGGCCATCCTCGTGCTGAGCGGTCTGCAGTTCATGGTGGTGCTCGACGGCACCGTCGTGATCTTCGCCCTGCCGCGCCTGCAACAGGACATGGGGCTGTCCAGTTCGGGCAGCGCGTGGACAGTGACCGCCTACGGCCTGACCTTCGCCGGGCTGATGTTGCTCGGCGGCAGGCTCGGCGACGCGTTCGGCCGCAAACGCATGCTGATCTACGGCGTCGGCCTGTTCACCGCCGCCTCGCTGGCGTGTGGTCTGGCCACCGGTGAGGCGATGCTGCTGATCTCGCGCGCCTTCCAGGGCGCGGGCGCCGCCGTCGCGGCACCGACCGCGTTCGCACTGGTCGCGACGACCTTCGCGCCCGGACCGGCCAGGAATCAGGCGATCGCGATCGTCGGCTCGATGGCAGGCATCGGGTCGGTCGGTGGTCTCATCGTCGGCGGTGCGCTGACCGAGGTCGGGTGGCGCTGGATCTTCCTGATCAACGTCCCGATCGGCGCGCTCATCGTGCTCGGCGCGATCTACAAGCTCACCGACACCGAACACCACCGCACTCCGCTCGACATCAAGGGCGCGATTCTGGGCACCCTGGCCTGCGCGACGATCGTGTTCGGCGCCACCGAGGGCCCGGCCATGGGCTGGACGAGCCCGCTGATCCTCGGTTCGCTGATCGGCGGTTTCGTCCTGCTGGTGATCTTCGTTTTCGCCGAGCGACGCCAATCCGATCCGCTGCTGCCGTGGTCGCTGTTCGACAGCCGCGACCGGGTCGCCACCTTCATCCTGATCTTCCTGGCCGGTGCGGTACTCGGCGCGATGACGTTCTTCGTCGCCCAACTGCTGCAGAACGTGCTCGGCTACAGCCCGCTGCTGGCCGGTGTCGCCTCGATCCCGTTCACCATCGGCATCGGTGTCGGCGGTGCCGTGGCGTCCAAGGCCGCGTTGGTGATCGCGCCGCGCTGGTTGCTCGCCACCGCGGGTGTGGTGCTCGCCGTCGGCCTGTTCTTCGGGTCGACGCTGGATCGGCACGTGCAGTACCTGCCGACGCTGTTGGCGCTGCTGCTGGTGATCGGCTTCGGCGTCGGGATGGCGATCGTGCTCGCTCCGCTGTGCGTGCTGGTCGGGGTTCCGCCGTCGAACATCGGCCCGCTCTCGGCGGTCGGCCAGATGTTCATGAGCTTGGCGACACCGATCGCCATCGGTCTGCTCAGCCCGATCGCGGCGTCACGCACGCTGTCCCTCGGCGGCAGCGATACCCCCGGCGCGAACACGACGCCCGCCGAGATCGATGCGCTCAACAGCGGCTACACCCTGGTGCTGTTCATCTGCGCGATCATCGCCGCCGTCGCCGCGCTCGTCGCGCTGACCGTGCGCTACACCCCGCAACAGCTGGTGCAGGCACAGCACGCGCAGGAAGAGGCCCAGCGGAGCTGACTCCGCCGGGCCCGCTGGTCAGAAGCGTCCGGCGACCTTGGTGGGGGTGACGCGGATGACGACGCGTTCCGCGTCGTCCACCGAGGCCGGGTTGAACTCGCGATACGGCTTGCCGGTGTATTTGAGCGACATCTCGTCCGGCAGCGCCCGCTCGGGATCCGGTGTGGTGGTGGCGGTTCCGCGCACCTCGGCGTACAGGAACGGCCGCTCCGGCGGGTTCACCATCACGGTGATCCGCGGGTCGCGCACCAGGTTCTTGGCCTGCTGTCGTGAGACGGTGGTGGAGAACAGCAGCTCGTCACCCTCGCGTTTGATCCAGACCACGGTCAGGTGCGGATGCCCGTTGGGCCCGACGGTGGCGACGGTCGCGTAGACCTTCTCCTCGTCGAGATACGACTTCAGTTCATCGGAAAGCACTGCGGTATCGGTCACGCACTTGGACAACGCACTGCCCGTCCCGGGAATTCCGGCCAGGATTCGATGGGTGGACAGGCGTTGCCGGAGCGCGTCGACCAGCCGCGCAGCGCGGAAACGCCGCCGCCGGGCGCGGTGTCGGTCTGTCCGCGCGGTGGCGTGGTAGACGTTGCGGCCATGAGTCGCACGCTGGTGTGGGTACTGGAGCTCGGGCTGACCGTCCTCGGTGTGGTCTGGTTGCTGCTGTTCTCGTGGACAACCGGCGGGATCTGGTTGCTGCTGATCTGGAATGTCTTGGCCGTCGCCTACATCGCGACGGGCTGGCTGCTGTTGCGCCGCGACCTGCCCGACGACTCCATCGACTGGATCGGTCCACGCTGGTACACCACCACTTTCGCGGTGGTGGCCAGTGGCGCCGGGCTGGCGGCCGGGATGATCATGATCGGTGCCCGCGACAGCGATGCCGACAACGCCGTCGCGGCGGCGACGGTGCTGATGTCGTGGCTGCTCCTGCACACCGCGTTCGCGCAGATCTACGCGCGGGCCCAGTTCGCCGACGGGGGACTGCGTTTCCCGGAGTGCCCGGTGCCGCAGCTGTCGGAGTTCGTGTATTTCTCGTTCACCATCGGCACCTCGTTCGCGGTATCGGATGTGAAGGTGGTGCGTCGGTCGATGCGTCGGCGCGTCACCGCCCACAGCGTGCTGAGTTTCTTCTTCAACGCCGCCGTCGTCGCCATCGCGATCGACTGGATCAAGGGGTAGCGACACGGATCACGCACGCGGCGGGCGCTTTCGGCCCGCCGCGTGACATGGTCAGACGGTGTGCGCGTCGGCGACGGTGAGGGCTTGGTCGAGGATGGCGAGCCCCTCCTTGGCCTCGGCCTCGGTGATCACGCACGGCGGGACCACGTGCAGGCGGTTGAAATTGACGAACGGCAGCATCCCGCCGGCGCGGCAGGCGGCCACCAGCTCGTTCATCGCGGGGCTGGTGCCGCCGTAGGGGGCCAACGGCTCGCGGGTGGCCCGGTTCCGGACGAGCTCGACGGCCCAAAAAACGCCGAGCCCGCGGACTTCACCGATGCTCGGATGCCGTTGCGCCAGTTCACGAAGGCCGGGTCCGATGACCTTCGCGCCGATGTCGGCGGCGTTCTCGACGATGCGCTCCTCGGCCATCGCGTTGATCGTCGCGACGGCCGCGGCGGCCGCCAGCGGATGACCGGAATAGGTGAGGCCGCCGGGATACGGGCGGTGGGCGAAGGTCGCCGCGACGGCCGCGTTGATCGCCACGCCGCCGAGCGGGACATACCCGGAGTTCACGCCCTTGGCGAAGGTGATCAGATCGGGCACGACATCGAAATTGTCGATGGCGAACCACTTTCCGGTCCGGCCGAAGCCCGCCATCACCTCGTCGGCGATGAAGACGATGCCGTGCTTGTCGCACAGTGCGCGCACTCCACGCATGTACTCCGAGGTCGGCACCATGATGCCCGCGGTGCCCGGGACCGACTCCAGGACGATCGCGGCGATGGTGGCAGGACCCTCCATCTCGACGGTGCGTTCGAGGTGCGCCAGCGCGCGTTCGGTTTCCTGCGCCTCGTCGGTCGCGTGGAACTCCGAGCGATACAGGAACGGGCCGAAGAAATGCACGGTGCCGGTGTTGCCGTGGTCGTTGGGCCAGCGGCGCGGGTCGCCGGTGAGGTTCACCGCGGTCTCGGTGCCGCCGTGGTAGGAGCGGTAGCGCGAGAGCACCTTGTAGCGGCCGGTGTGCAGTCGCGCCATCCGGACGGCGTGCTCGACGGCGTCGGCGCCGCCGTTGGTGAAGAAGATCGTGTCGAGGTCACCGGGAGTGCGTTCGCTGATCAGGCGAGCCGCCTCCGAGCGGGCGTCGTTGACGAACGATGGTGCGACAGTGCACAATGTGGCCGCCTGCTCCTGGATCGCGGCGACGACCTTCGGATGTTGGTGGCCGATATTGGTGTTCACCATCATCGAGGAGAAGTCGAGCAGGCGGTTGCCCTCGCCGTCCCACACATAGCAACCTTCGGCGGCGGTGAGCACCATCGGCGTGAGAGTCGCTTGCGCGGACCAGGAATGGAAGACGTGGCGGCGGTCGAGCTCGTAGGCGCGGGCGGCCTCTTCGGAAAGCGTCATGGCGAAGTCTCCTGAAGTCACTTGTTCTGTGGGAAACCGAGTTCCAGCCCACCGTGGCTGGGGTCGAGCCAGCGGGTGGTGACCGCTTTGGTGCGGGTGAAGAAGTGCACGCCGTCGGTGCCGTGCGCGTGCGCGTCGCCGAACAGCGAGTTCTTCCAGCCGCCGAAGCTGAAATAGGCCATCGGCACGGGGATCGGGACGTTGATGCCGACCATGCCTACCTCCACCTCGTGCTGGAACCGGCGTCCCGCACCGCCGTCGTTGGTGAAGATGGCGGTGCCGTTGCCGTAGCGGTTCGCGTTGATCAGCGCGACCGCCTCCTCGTAGGTGTCGACCCGCACGACCGACAGCACCGGGCCGAAGATCTCGTCGGTGTAGACGCTCATGGTGGGGGTGACCTCGTCGAGAATCGTGGGCCCCAGCCAGAATCCGTCCGGTGCGCCGTCGACGGTGAGGTTGCGCCCGTCGAGCACCACCCGGGCGCCGGAGGTCTCGCCCGCGTCGATGTACTCGGCCACCCGGTCGCGGTGCGCGCGGGTGATCAGCGGGCCCATCTCGGCGCCGCCTGCGCCGTCACCGGTGACGATGCTCGCGGCTCGTTCACTGATCTTGGTGACCAGGTCGTCGGCCACCCCGCCGACGGCGACGACCACGCTGATCGCCATGCACCGCTCACCCGCCGACCCGAAACCTGCGTTCACGGCGGCATCGGCGGCCAGGTCCAGATCGGCGTCGGGCAGCACCACCATGTGGTTCTTCGCGCCACCGAGCGCCTGCACCCGCTTGCCCGCCGCGGTGCCGCGCTGGTACACGTACTTGGCGATCGGGGTCGAGCCGACGAACGAGACGGCCTTGATGCCCGGGTTGTCCAGGAGTTCGTCGACGGCGACCTTGTCGCCCTGCACGACGTTGAACACACCGTCGGGCAGACCCGCCTCCTGCCACAGTCGCGCCAGCCACAGCGCCGCCGACGGGTCCTTCTCGCTCGGCTTGAGCACCACCGTGTTGCCCGCGCCGATCGCCAGCGGGAAGAACCACATCGGCACCATGGCGGGGAAGTTGAACGGCGCGATGATCGCGACCGGACCCAGCGGCTGCCGGATCGAATAGATGTCGACATCGGTCGAGGCGTTCTCGGTGAAGCCGCCCTTGAGCAGATGCGGGACGCCACAGGCGAATTCGACGACTTCGAGCCCACGGGTCACCTCGCCGAGTGCGTCGGCGGCCACCTTGCCGTGTTCGGCGGTGATCACCGCGGCAAGTTCGGTCTTCCGCTCGGACAGGAGTTCGCGGAAGCGGAACAGCACCTGGGTGCGGCGGGTGAGCGAGGCGTCACGCCAGGAGGCGAAGGCCATCGTCGCGGCGTCGATCGCGGCGCGGGTATCGGCCACATTGGCCAGCGCCAGCTCCCCGGTGACGGCGCCGGTGGCGGGATTGGTCACCGGCGCGGTGGTCTCGCTGCTGCCGCTGACCGATTTGCCGTCGATCCAGTGCCCGATGGACTGCATGAATGCCTCGTTTCGCCGGTGGTGTGGTGCTTCCACCCTGGTCCATCGCGGGCCCCCGAGGGGCCGACGATATGTACACAATCACGGCATTCGTATTACGATTCGTAAGTGCTGTTGACGGTGGCCGATGTGCTCGCGACGCCGGTGATGCAGGCCGGGCAACCCGAGGTCGTCTGTGCCGCGAACCTGGACCGGCCGGTGCGCTGGGTGCATGTCAGCGACCAGGCCGAAGTGGCCGACCTGCTGGTCGGCTCGGAGTTGATCCTGACCACCGGGCAGGCGCTCGCCGCTCCCGAGCAGGCGCGGATCGTCTATCTGCGGTCGCTGTCCGCCGCCGGCGTCGCGGGGCTGGTCGTGGAACTGGGCAGCTATGTGAGCGAGCTCGGTCCCGTCGTCGCCGCCACGGCCGCCGAGCTCGGGTTACCGGTGATCGTGCTGCACCGGGTGACCCGCTTCGTGGAGATCACCGAAGCCGTCCATCGGGCGATCGTCGCCGACCAGTACGCCGAACTCGAATTCGCGCGCACCGTGCACGAGACCTTCACCGAGCTGAGTGTGCGCCGCGCCGCGCTGGCCGAAATCGTGCAGACGGCCGCGAGCATGCTCGACGCGTCGGTGGTGCTGGAAGACCTGTCGCATCGGGTGCTGGCGGCTACCGCTCGTCACACCAGTTCGGCCGCGCTGCTCGATGATTGGGAATCCGTGTCGCGGATGCTGCCCGACGGGTCCGGTGTGGTCGGCGTCGGACCGCACACGCAGCGCTGGGGCAGGCTGATCCTGCGCACCGAGCGAGCCCGTACCGCGCGGGTGGGCATGGTCCTCGAACGCGCCGCGCAAACCATCACCCTGCACCGGATGATCGATAAGGACCGCTTCGGCCTGCACCGGCAGGCCCAAACCGGCCTGATCGCCGATTTGATGGACGGGCGGGTGACCGACGAGCGCGATGCACAGGCCCGCGCGGCCGCCCTCGGTCTGCACCGCCGGGCCCGCTATGTGCCGCTGGCGATCGAGATCGATACGGAGTCGGCATCGGATCCGGTTGCGGCGCAACGACGGAGCGAGGCCATCGTCGAAGCGGTGACGCATGCGCTCGGTCTGGTCGACGCGTCGGCACTCAGTGCGGCGCAACATCGGCGAACGCGCGGTGGCGCCGATGGGGAGCAGGTCACCGTCGTCCTCGCGGTGACGCGGGGCGGCGACGTCGACGGTCGGTTGGCGACGGTGTGTTCGGCGGTGCTGGCCGAGGTCCGCCGGGTCGACGGCGTGCGTCGTGCGGTGATCGGCGTCGGCGCCGACGCCGAGTCCCTCCTCGACACCGCGGGCAGGCTCGCGCATGCCGCGGGTGTCGCCGAGGTGGCCCTGTCGATGACCGCGGCGCCGAATCGAATGTTCTTCCGCAGCGCGGATATTCGCCTGCGCGGTCTGCTGTCGCTGATCCGCGACGAGCCCGGCGTACAGAGCTTCGCCGAGGCCGAACTCGGGGCACTGCTGCGCTACGACATCCGCCACACCGCCGACCTCACCGGCACGCTACGCCGCTTCCTCGACCTGGCGGGCAACAAGACCGAGCTCGCCAAGGCGCTCGCGATCAGCCGACCCACCCTCTACGACCGTCTCGCCCGCATCGAACGCGTCCTCGCCGTCGACCTCGACGACGGTGAATCGCGTACCTCCCTGCACGCCGCGCTGCTCGTGCGCGACCTCACCGCGGGCGGCGAGAAGCTCTAGGCCGTACCGGTCAGCGGGTGAGGACTCCGCTCGACTCGACGGCGGCGACGATCAGGTCCGCGACGCCCCGGTGGCCCGCGAGGGTGGGGTGATAGGGGAGCAGGGTCTGATCGGCGAGAATCGGATCGAACCAGCGGACCGCGGGGTCGGCGCACATCCCGAATTCGCGGGAGGCGGCGACGGTATCGATGTACACGGCGCCGTGGTCGGCGGCCGCCCGCGCGACGACGGTGTTGAGGCGTTCGAACTTGGACTGGATGTAGGCGGCATCGGCGGGAAGCAGGCCGAGCATGGCCGGGCAGCTGGTGTTCGTGAGGTAGGTGGGCCAGCCGTCGACGAAGACGGTCGCCTCGGGGGCGCGCCGGGTGATGTCGGCCAGCGCGGCGGCGTAGGCGGGCGCGATCGCGTCTATCTTATTGTCCCACTCCGGATCTGCCTCGGCGGCACAACCACCGCTGAGGGCACCGGCGTGACAGTGACCGAGGATGAACTCGGTCATGTCGGCGTCGTTGGCGCCCATGTGCAGGGTGACGATCCGCGTGGCGGGACCGAGCGCGTCGAACTGTGGGTCGATCCCGGCGCCCTGCGAGCTGTACAGATCGGGGATCTTCGCCGAGCTACAGGTCCGGTCGTCCAGCGCCAGCCCGAGTCTGTCGGCGACCAGCTTCGGTGCGTTGGACGTGGAACGTACGCAGCGCAGCGGGGCTGTGCGGTCGAGATCGACCGCACCCGTCGTGGCTGCGCCGGAATCACCGAGCGCGACGTAGGTGGCACCCGGGGGCACCTCGGCCTGCGCCACGGTGTGCGTGGATGCCGACAACATCAGCGCGACAGCACCGGCGAGCAGCAAGCTCTTCATCGAACATCCTGACGGTCGTAGTTCAGTCCTCGCGGCCGGTGAGAGCCAGCGACGTGCCGAGCCCGATCATAGCCAGTCCGCTGGTACCGCCGACGGCGGCGAGGCGGCGCGGCGATCGTGCGAACCAGGACCGTGCCGACCCCGCCACGAGTGCCCAGAGCGAGTCGAAGATCAGGCCGAATACCGGGATGCAGAGCCCGAGAATCAGCATCTGTTGTGGCACCGCCCGCGTGGTGTCGACGAACTGTGGCAGCAGCGCCGCCAGGAAGACGATGTTCTTCGGGTTCGTGATCCCGACGATCAGCCCGTCCCGGAACGCGAGAGTAGGGCCGTGCGGATCCAGTCCCTGTTCGGCGTGAAACGCCGTCCGCAGCGCGTCACGATGCCGAATCGCCTGCACACCGAGGTAGACCAGATAGGCGGCGCCGACGAGTTTGATCGCCGTGAACACCGCCGCCGACGCCGCCACGATCGCGCCCACCCCGAACGCGACGGCGACAACCTGTCCGTACACCCCGACCGAATTGCCGAGCACGGTCATCAGCGCCGATCGTCGTCCCACGGTGAGCGCGCGACCGATAGTGAACAAAACACTGGGCCCCGGCACGATGACCAGCAGAAAAGCCAACCCCGCGAACGAGACCAGATGAGCCGAAGACACCATCGCCCCACGGTATCCGTCGCCCTCGGCGGTGACAATGGTCGATACCCGAGAGGACTCGGACATGCCGCGGCGGCGGGGAGCAACGCCTGTCCAGGTGACCATGCGGGCCCGGCGGTGAGCGGACGCGCAGGCCCGTTCGCGGGGCGCCACCGCCAGAGATCGGGGGGTTGTGAGTGTCGGTACCGACGACGAAACTTGTTGTATGAGTGCGTTGTCGCAGAACCTGATGAAGCGGTGGATCGCGTTGGCCGGGGTCGAGGCCGAACAGATCGGCGCCGGGGTGGTGGGGCGTTACAGCGAACCGCACCGCCGCTACCACACCGGCACGCACCTCGCGGTGATGCTCGCGGCCATCGACGAATTGGCCGACGCCGCAGCCGATATCGATGCTGTGCGCTACGCGGCGTTCTTCCACGACGCGATCTACGCCGTCGCCCGGGCCGACAATGAGGAGCGCAGTGCCGACCTGGGTCGCGACATCCTCGAATCACTGGGTGCCGCACCGGAATTGGTCGAGGAGGTGGTGCGACTCGTGGTGCTGACCCGGGGGCACCGTCCGCAGCCGGGTGATGCGAACGGCGCGGTGCTCTGTGATGCCGACCTCGTCGTTCTCGGTGGCGCCCCCGAGGCATACGCCGCCTACACCACCGCGATCCGCGCCGAGTACGCCCACGTGCCCGACGATCTGTTCCGGGCCGGGCGCGCCTCGGTGCTGCGCAATCTGGCCGACCAGCCCCGCCTCTTCCGCACCGACCTCGCCCACGACCGGTACGAGGCGATCGCCCGCGCCAACCTCGCCGCGGAACTCGCCGCACTCACCGCGGAGATCGGCTGACGGACCAGCTGCCCCGTTCTCGTCAGAGGGCGGTGAGCATTTCGGCGGCCAGCGGGCCCGCGGAGGCGGGGTTCTGGCCGGTGTAGAGATTGCGGTCCACCTCGATGTGTGGGGCCCACGGGTCGCCTTCGCGGTAGTCGGCACCGAGTGCGACCAGGCGATCCTGGAGCAGCCACTTCGCCTTGTCGGCGAAGCCCGCCTGGGTTTCCTCGGCATTGCTGAACGCGGTGAGGCGGTAGCCGGCGAAGGGGGAGTCGCCCGACTCGGCGGTGGCGAGCAGCGCGGCGGGGGCGTGGCAGACGATGCCGAGCGGTTTGCCGGAGGCAAGGGCGTTGTCGAGGAGAGCGCCCGAGACCGGGTCGACGGCGAGGTCTTGCATCGGGCCGTGACCGCCGGGGTAGAAGACGGCGTCGTAGTCGGCGAGGTCGACCTTGTCGAGGGCGAGCGGACTCCGCAATGCGTCGGCGCCGGACAGGATTTCGGCGACCGCCGCCGCACCGTCGGCTCCACCGTTGACCTCGGGGGCCAGGCTGGCCTGGTCGACGGTCGCGACAACGCCGTCCGGGGTCGCCACTGTGACGGTGTGGCCCGCGGCGGTGAAGGCCGCGTAGGGCGCCGTGAATTCCTCGGCCCAGTAGCCGGTGGGATGTTCGGTGCCGTCGGCCAGTGTCCAATGATCAGTGCCGGTGAGAACGAACAGGATGTGTGCCATGGGAACAACGCTAGGGTTGACGGCATCTCCTGACCAATAGGATTGTCTATATGAGACATAGGTCAGCCGATGGGTCGATGGATCTGGTGCAGCTGCGGACATTCCTCGCCGTCTTCCGTACCGGCTCGCTCACCGCGGGCGCCGCCCAGGTCGGGCTGTCCCAGCCGACCGTGACCACACAGATCCAGGCGCTCGAACGGCACCTCGGCAGGCCGCTGTTCGAACGGCTGCCCCGCGGGGTGGCGCCGACCGCCGCCGGTCACGAGCTCGCGGCGCGGGTGAGCCGCCCGCTCGAGGAGCTGGAGGCGGTCGTGAGCGGTGCGGTGACCGATCGTGCGGCGCCACCCGAGCCGCCGGTGCTCCTCGGCGGTCCGGCGGAGATGCTCGCCGCCAAGGTCGTGCCCGCGCTCGCGCCACTGGTCGCCGACGGCGTACGGCTCACCGTGAGCACCGGCATCACCGACGACCTGCTCGCCCGATTGCATTCGGGAGCACTGGATCTGGTGTTCGCCACTACTCGCCCGCGAGGGCGAACCGTGCTGGCCGAACCGCTTGTCGACGAGGAATTCCTGCTCGTCGCCGCCCCCTCGATCGCCGACGGCATCGACACCGAACGCCTGCGGGCCGAAGGTCCGATCGCACTGGACGGCATCCCGCTCGTCAGCTACGCCGCCGATCTGCCGATCCTGCGCCGCTACTGGCGTCACGTCTTCGAGACCCGTCTGGAAACCGAGCCCGCTCTGATCGTCGGCGATCTGCGCGCGGTACTCGCCGCCGTCACGGCGGGGGCGGGGATCAGCGTGCTTCCGCACTACCTGTGCGTACGGGAGCGGGAAGACGGAACACTGGTCACGCTGCTCGATCCCGCCGACCCGCCGATCAACACCGGTTTCCTGGCGCGCCGGGTCGGCGCGCCGTCGCGACCGCACGTCGACCTGGTCCGCGCGCGGCTGGTGGAGGCGGCGCGGAGTTGGCGAGCAGGATGCGGCGCGTGACAGGCAAGTGGGTGCTTGCGCTTGACAGGCAAGTCCATGCTTGCCTATGGTTCGAAGGGACGTGGACGGAGGGCGCCGAGTGACCGATATCTTCACCGCGTTGGCGGATTCGACACGACGCGCGCTCCTCGACGAACTGGCCGATCGCGACGGGCAAACCCTGTTCGAACTGTGCGCCCGCCTCGTGAGCAAGCACGACATCAGCTCGTCCCGTCAGGCGATCACCCAGCATCTGGGCGTGCTCGAGGAAGCCGGTCTCGTCCACACTCGCCGGCAAGGCCGATACAAGTTCCATCACGCCGATTTCACGCCGCTGCGGGCGGTGTCGGCGCGATGGCCCATCCCTCAGGAGGACACATGATCCGCATCGGAGTGACCAGCGTCTTCGTCGACGACCAGGCCAAGGCCGAGGCCTTCTACACCGACGTGCTCGGCTTCCAGGTCAAAGACAAGGTTCCCGTCGGCGAGTACGACTGGCTCACCCTCGTCTCGCCCGCCGACGTCGACGGCATCCAGCTGCTGCTCGAGCCCGACCAGCACCCGGCCGCCAAGGCCTACAAGACGGCACTGAGCGCCGAAGGCATCCCCGTCATCGTCTTCACCGTCGACGATCTCGACGCCGAATACCGCCGCCTCCTCGACCGCGGCGTCTTCTTCACCCAGGCACCCGCCCCCATGGGTCCGGTCAGCACCGCGGTCTTCGACGACACCTGCGGCAACCTCATCCAGCTGATGGCTCCCGTTACCGAGTGATGATCAGCAGTTCGGTGGGGGAGGCGATTTCGGCGCGCAGTCCTGCTTTGGCTGCTACTCGGGCAACGGCGCGGATGTCGGTGGGGTCGGCGCGGGTGAGGACCAGCGCGCGGGCGAGCAGGCCCTTGTGATGTTTGTTGAAGTGGCTGACGACGGTCCGTGAGCCGTCCGGGTGCTCGGTGAGCACGTTGGCGGTGATGGCGTCGGGGACTCGGCCGAGTTGCTGATAGGTGCCCGAGCGTAGGTCGATGACGAGCTCGCCCGCGGCCTCTGCGTAGAGGGCGTCGGGCAGAACATCGCGCCAGACAGCCGAAAGCGTCGGCAGCCCTGGGAGTTTGGTGCCGCCGGACAGGCGATAGGCGGGGATGGGGTCGGACGCGCGGACCGCGCCGAACAGGGCCGAGCCGATCCCCAGGCGTGCGAAGGCCTTGGCGCGCTGCACCTTGGTGAACGACGTCGCGTCCAGCGCGTCGTAGAGGACGCCGGTGTAGCGCTCCAGCGCGGGGCGGGTCGCCGACATGCGCAGGCTCGCGTTGCGGGCGATCTCCGCGTCGGCGCCTTTGCCCAGCCCGAGCACCGTGGCCGAGGCTGCGGGGTCGGCCGCCAGCTGGACGACCTCGGTGATCAACTTGTCGCGAACCGCGCTGAGCTGCGGCATCGCGAGATCGGCGAGGTCAAGCGGCGCGCCCGATCCGCCGTCGGACTTGGTTTCGGAAGGAGGCAGCAGCACCAGCACGATCGACAACGGTAATCGTCGCCGAAACCGCCACCGCGCCCCGCCCCGCGGCGGACCGGGTCAGCGACCGTGCTGGGCCCGCCCGATCCGCTGTCCGCGCGGTTCAGCGCACGGCTTCGAGGAACTTGCGGGTCCGCTCATTGGTCGGTGCTTCGAAGATCTGCTCCGGCGGGCCCTGCTCGACGATGCGACCGGAGTCGAACATCAGGACCCGGTCCGACACCTCGCGCGCGAAGCGCATCTCGTGGGTGACGATCAGCATGGTGATGTCGGTGGTCTCGGCGATGGTGCGCAGCACGTCGAGGACGTCGCCGACCAGCTCCGGGTCCAAGGCCGACGTCACCTCGTCGAGCAGCATGACCTTCGGGTCCATCGCGCAACACCGCGCGATCGCGACCCGCTGCTGCTGCCCGCCCGACAGCTGCGAGGGATGCGCGTCGGCTTTGTCCGACAGACCGACGACGTCGAGCAGCTGGCGGGCACGTTCGCGCGCTTCGTCTTTCGACTTGCCGAGCACGTGGATCGGCGCCTCGGTGATGTTCTCCAGCACCGTCATGTTCGGGAACAGGTTGAACTGCTGGAACACCATGCCGATCTTGGTCCGCACCGCACGCAGGTGTTTCTCCTTGGCAGGCACCAGCTTTCCGCCGCGCTCGGTATGGGTGAGTGGTGCACCGTCGACCCAGATCACGCCGTCGCTGATCGACTCCAGGGTCATCAGCAGCCGCAGAATGGTGGTCTTTCCCGAGCCCGACGGCCCGATCAGGGTGACCTTCTCCCCACGGCGCACGCTGAAATCGAGGTGATCGAGCACGGTGAGGTCGCCGAAGCGCTTGACCACCTGATCGAATCGGATCATTTCGTCAGTAGTAGGCAAGTCGCTTCTCCAGTCTTCTGATCAGCACAGACGTCGGGTAGCTGGCGACGAGGAAGAACACCCCGGCCATTGTGATCGACTCCAGGTACGCGAAATTGCGTGCCCCGAATTGCTGTGCGGCGGTCACCAATTCGACGACCGAGATGGCGAACAGGAACGGTGTGTCCTTGAACATCGAGACGGCGTTGGTACCGAGCGCGGGCAGGCTCGCCCGGATCGCCTGCGGCAGCACCACCGCACCCCAGGTGCGGGTAGGCGGCAACGACAGCGCGCGCGCTGCCTCCCACTGTCCTTTCGGCACGGCTTCGATCCCGGCCCGATACACCTCGGCCAGGTAGCTCGAATAGTGGATGCCCAGCACCACGATGCCGATCTGCAACGCCGAGAACTGCGTGAACAGTGTGTAGGCGAACAGCAGTTGCACGACCAGCGGGGTGAGCCGGACGAACTCGCTCACCGCGTGCACCGGCGCGGCGATCGGGCGCGGCATCGTGCGACGGATGATCGCGATCACCAGCCCGAGCACCGCGGCCAGCGCGAAGCCGAGCACCGTGGCCAGCAGGGTGATCTGGAAGCCGTCCCACAGCACCGGCAGTGCCTCGCGGGCGCGCTCCCAACTCCATTCCGCTCTCATGGCGCCACCTTCGTCTCGTCGGGCGCCAGGCTGAGGACCTCTTTGAGCGATGCCCCACGACCCAGCTTGGTCTTGGCGCGGGTTTCGAGGAGATTCATGCCCAGGGTGAGTACGTAGCCGAGGACGAAGTAGATGACCAGGCCGACACCGAAGGAGAACAGCGTGTCGCTGGTGGTCTTGCGCAGGTCACCGATCTCGTAGGTCAGGTCGTGCAGGGTGATGTAGGACGCCACGGCGGTGCCTTTGAGCAGGTGGACCAGCAGATTGGTCAACGAGGGCAGCATCAGCGCCCACGCTTGCGGGAACAGCACCCTGCGCATCCGCTGCCACGGACTGAAGTTCAGCGCGACCGCCGCCTCGAACTGCGCGCGGGGTACCGCATTGAGCGCACCACGCACCACCTCGGCGCCGTAGGCACCGTAGTTGAGGCCGAGCGCCAGGATGCCGCAGAACAGCGGGTCGAGCTTGTAGCCGAGCAGCGGCAGCACATAGAACAGCCAGAAGATCTGCACCAGAAGTGAGGTGCCGCGGAAGAATTCGATCATGACCCTGGCACTGCCGCGTGCCGCGAGATTGCGCACGCGGGCGGTGATGCCGAGGGCGAGGGCGAGGACGAACGCGAGGAGCGCGCCGCCGATGGTCAGCTCCAGCGTGACCGCGATGCCCTTCCACAGTGCCGGAAGAGCATCGCGTAGCGCGTCGAAATTGCTCATGGGTGGATCAGATTTCGCCCTTGCACAGCTTGGCCGTCGTGTACTTCGGATCGGGCAGCTCGCGCTCGGTGAACCCGAATTTCCCGACGATCGACAGGTACTTGTCCTTGTCGCCGGTGATCTTGGCCAGCTCGGTGTTGTACGCGGCGAGCAGATCGGGATCGGTGGTGCGGAACACGGTGCCACCGGCGCCGACCTGTGGCTTGCCGTCGATGACGGCCACGAACGACGGTGTCACGTCGACCGCGGCGTTGGGGGTGTGGGCCTTGAGCCAGTTCAGCGAGATCGCGGTGAGCGCGAACACGTCGGCGCGCCCGGAGGTGACCGCGTCCATGCCGTCCTGCGGGGTACCGACCTGGGTGGCCTCGATGCCCAGCGAGCTGGCGTAATCGGATTCGATGGCGCCGGTCATCGCGGCCATCTTCGCGCCGCCGGCCTTGATCGACTGCATATCCGTCAAATTCATCGGATTACCGGGTTTCACCATCAACGCGGTGGTGTACATGAATTCCGGTTCGCTGAAAGACGCCTGTTCACAGCGTTTCGGCAAGATCGACATACCGGCGCTGACCGCGTCGAATCGATCGGCCTGCAGGCCGGGGATCAGTGCGCCGAACTCGGTCTGCACACCGTCGACGGTCTTGATGCCGAGGTTGGCGAAGATCTCCTTGTGCAGGGCCACCGTGGCACCGGTGAGCTGGCCTCCCTCTTCGAACGAATAGGGCGCCTCACCGGCGAAACCCACGGTGATCGTGCCCTTGTCCCTCAGCGACTGCAGGAGCTGACCGCTCTCGGTGGTCTCGGTCTTGGTGCACCCGGCGAGGGCCGCGGCCACCAACGCGGCTCCGGTGAACACCGCTGTACAGCGCTTCGACATGGATTTCGTCTCAGCCATTGTGACCTCTCGCAAGGGCAGCGTCGCCGCCGCCAATTTTCTGTTGTAAGTGCGTAATTGACTTATAGAGAAAATCTAGTCACGCAATAATTGCCAGATGTGGTTACGTTATCAGGTTGTTATCTGATGATTGAAATAGATTTGTAGTGGGTAACCCGATATGCGCTCTTTTGTCGGAACCGGTTTCCGGGGGCCGGAGAGCGCCCAGGTGGTAATCGGCTGTTGCCCCGCCCGGACCAGGGACTACCCTGTGCATCCGTGATCACCCGCCTCTCCCGCCTGTTCCTGCGCACCCTGCGAGACGATCCCGCCGACGCCGAGGTGCCCAGCCACAAACTGCTCGTTCGCGCCGGCTACGTCCGTCGGGTCGCCCCCGGCGTGTACTCGTGGCTGCCGCTCGGTCTGCGCACGCTGCGCAAGATCGAGGACGTGGTGCGCCAGGAGATGGACGCCACCGGCGCCCAGGAGATCTCGCTGCCCGCGCTGCTCCCGCGCGAGCCCTACGAGACCACCAACCGGTGGACCGAGTACGGGCCCGGCCTGTTCCGGCTCAAGGACCGCAAGGGCGGCGACTACCTGCTCGGGCCCACCCACGAGGAGCTGTTCGCGCTCACCGTCAAGGGTGAGTACAACTCCTACAAGGATCTGCCGGTCACGCTCTACCAGATCCAGACCAAGTACCGCGACGAGGAACGTCCCCGTGCGGGCATCCTGCGCGGCCGCGAGTTCGTGATGAAGGACTCCTACTCCTTCGACATCGACGACGACGGTCTGACCAACAGCTACGCCACCCACCGCAAGGCCTACCAGTCGATCTTCGAACGGCTCGGCGTCGAGTACGTGATCGTGGCCGCCACCTCCGGCGCCATGGGCGGCAGCGCGTCCGAGGAGTTCCTCGCCGCCAGCCCCGTCGGTGAGGACACCTACGTGCGCTGCGTCGAGTCCGGCTACGCGGCGAACGTGGAAGCCGTGGTCACGCCCACGCCCGCGCCGCTGCCCATCGAGGGTCAGGCCGACGCCGTCGAATACGACACCCCGAACACTCCCACCATCGCCACGCTGGTCGACTGGGCCAACGAGGCGAAGGTCCTCGACCGCACGGTGACCGCCGCCGACACGTTGAAGAACGTGATGGTGAAGCTGCGCCACCCCGACGGCAAGACCGAGATCCTCGGCATCGGCGTCCCCGGTGACCGCGAGGTCGACGACAAGCGTCTGGGCGCCGCCGTCGAACCCGCCGAGGTGGAACTGCTCACCGAGGCCGACTTCGCCGCCAACCCGTTCCTGGTGAAGGGCTACATCGGTCCGAAGGGTCTGGCCGCCAACGGTGTTCGCTACCTCGTCGACCCCCGCGTCGTCGACGGCACCGCCTGGATCACCGGCGCCGACGTCAAGGGCAAGCACGTTGTCGGCCTGGTCGCCGGCCGCGACTTCACCCCTGACGGCACCATCGAGGCCGCCGAGGTCCGCGACGGCGATCCCTCGCCCGACGGCGCGGGCCCGCTGGTGTCCGCCCGCGGCATCGAGATCGGCCACATCTTCCAGCTCGGCCGCAAGTACACCGACGCCTTCGACGTGGACGTGCTCGGCGAGAACGGCAAGCCGGTCCGCCTCACCATGGGCTCCTACGGCATCGGCGTCTCCCGCATGGTCGCGGTGATCGCCGAACAGCAGCACGACGAGAAGGGCCTGCGCTGGCCCGCCGAAGTCGCCCCCTTCGACGTGCACGTGGTCATCGCCAACAAGGACGCCGCCGCCCGCGACGGCGCCGAACACGTCGTCGCCGGCCTGGACGCCGAAGGTCTCGAGGTCCTCTTCGACGACCGCACCGCCTCCCCCGGCGTGAAGTTCAAGGACGCCGAACTCCTCGGCATGCCCTGGATCCTGGTCATCGGCCGCGGCTGGGCCGAAGGCAAGGTCGAACTGCGCAACCGCTTCACCGGCGAAGCCGAGGAGATCCCGGCCGAAGACGCCGTCAGCGCGGTCACCGCCAAGATCCGCGGCTGACTTCGTCTCACGAATCGCGCTGTCCCACTCGATGCGGGGCAGCGCGATTCGTTGTCTCAGGCGTCGACATCGGAGGAAATCCGTTGGAACCGAACGCATCGACGGCGCGTCCAATCCAGTGGGCGAAGCGGCAGGAATCAGATCCGGTCCGCTCAGGCGTGCGGTAGGGGAGGGCATGGGTAGGTACCGGAGTACGTCCGATTTGCCGCTGCCGGCGGAGTGGAAACGAAAGGCGTTCGGCGCGTATCGCTATACGGTGCTGCCGTTCGTGTGTGCGTTGGTGCTGTGGCCGGTGGTGCTCGGGGTGATCTGGACGATGGTGACAGATCCGGAATCGGTTGCGGGTGGGCTCCTCGGGCTCGTGTTGATCGGCCCCCTGGCCGCTGCGTTCACTGGCTGGGGATGGTCGGAGATTCCCCGAGCCGCTCCGGTGGTCGCTGAATTTCGTGCCACTGATGCAGGCTCCGCGCTCGTGCTGCCGGTGCCGCGTCCTTCCTCGACCGGAAGTTTGGTGGCGATAGCGTTCGGAGTTGTCCTGCTCGGTGCCGGGCTGTGGCAATTCATCGCGTCTCTGGGCGACGACTGGTCGACCGGAGCCGCGTTGTTCTTCCTCCTCTCGCTACCCGCGTTGTTCGCCCTCCTCCTGGGCTTCGGTACCTATCACCCTCGCAAAGCCGTCGGCGATGTCGGCATCGTGCTCACCCCACAGCACATCGCGATCGATTACGGCAAGGGCCCGACCAGGGTTGCCTGGCAGGATGTCTCGGCGGTCGGTGCTCGCAGCCGCCGAGAAGCGTTCAGGTTCGGCAGCGGAACCAACCTGACAAGCCTTGTCACCGGCGATGCCGGCTCCGGCTACCGAACCATCGATATCGTCCACACGGATCTCGAGACCGACCCGACCCGGGTTCACCACCTGTTCATCTTCTACGTGCGCAACCCTGGGATGCGAGCCGAGCTCGGGACCGAACTCGGGCTGGATCGCTTCCGGCGCGCCGGATATGTCGGGGAACACCCCGTCCAGGCCTCGCTGTAATCGCCCCGGATCAGGCGCCGAGGGCGGCGAACATCTTTCGCTTCATCGCGGGGACCGCGCCTGTTGTGCGCAGGGCCGGTTCGCCCAGTGCTCCGCCTGCCCGGTGTCGTGCCCTGGCGCATCGCTTCGGCGAACCTGCTGGCGAGAACTTACGGCTACGTAGGCGAAAGTGCTGGTAGCGGTGCCGCGGGGTCGGCGTGGCGGGTTCGCGGCGCTGATAAGTTAACGGTATGACGAGTTCGCCCAGCCTGCTGTTCAACCCGGCCACCTACGACCCCCAGCATTTCGATGCCGAGACGCGGCGGCTGCTGAAGGCCACCATCGAGTGGTTCGAGTCCAAGGGCAAGGCGCAGCTGCTGGTCGAGGATCGCGACGCGGTGTGGACCTCGGAGTTCCTCGAGTTCGTCGGCAAGGAGAAGCTGTTCGCGACCTTCCTGACACCGGCCGCCTACGCCGACGGCGACCCGAACAAGCGCTGGGACGCGGCACGCAACGCGGCGCTGGCGGAGATCTTCGGGTTCTATGGGCTGGCGTACTGGTACGCCGAGCAGGTCACCATCCTCGGCCTCGGCCCGATCTGGCAGAGCGATAACGAGATCGCCAAGCGCAAGGCCGCCGCCGACCTCGACGACGGTCAGGTGATGGCGTTCGCGCTGTCCGAGCGCGACCACGGCGCCGACATCTACAACACCGACCTGATCCTCACCCCGAGCGAGCCGGGCAGCGCGGACGCCGAGGCGGGCATCCTGTTCCGGGCGAGCGGCGAGAAGTACTACATCGGCAACGGCAACGTCGCCTCGATGGTGTCGGTGTTCTCGCGCCGCGCCGACGTCGAGGGTCCGGCGGGCTACATCTGGTTCGCCGCCGACAGCCGCCACGACGACTACCACCTGATCGAGAGCGTCATCCACGGCCAGATGTATGTCAGCCACTTCCGGCTGGAGAACTACCCGGTGACCGCCGCCGACCTGCTGCACGAAGGGCCGGAGGCCTTCTCGGCCGCGCTCAACACCGTCAACGTCGGCAAGTTCAACCTCTGCCACGGCGGCATCGGCATGGTCGAGCACTCGTTCTTCGAGGCCATCACCCACGCCAACAACCGCATCCTCTACGGCAACCCCGTCACCGACTTCGCCCATGTGCGCGGCAATTTCGTCGACGCCTACGCCCGGTTGATCGCGATGAAGCTGTTCAGCGACCGCGCCGTCGACTACTTCCGCAGCGCCTCGCTCGAGGACCGCCGCTACCTGCTGTTCAACCCGATGACCAAGTCCAAGGTCACCTCCGAGGCCGAGGTCGCGATGACCCTGCTGCTGGATGTGCTGGCGGCCAAGGGATTCGAGAAGGCCACCTACTTCGCGCAGGCCTCGCGCTACATCAACCACCTGCCGCGCCTCGAGGGCACCGTGCACGTGAACGTGGGTCAGATCCTGAAGTTCATGCCGAACTACCTGCTCAACCCGAAGGAATACCCGGCGATCGGCACCGACCTCGCTCCCGGCGACCAGCCGTTCTTCTGGCAGCAGGGTCCGGCGCGCGGCGCGGGCAAGGTGCAGTTCGCCGACTGGACCCCTGCCTACGAGCAGGCATCCGCGGTCCCGAATGTCGGCCGGTTCTACGAGCAGGCTCAAGCGCTGCGCAGCCTGCTGCTCACCGCGGCTCCCGATGCGGACCAGCAGAAGGACCTGGACTTCATGCTGACCATCGGCCACCTGTTCTCCACGGTGGTCTACGGGCAGCTGATTCTCGAGCAGGCCGAGCTCACCGGGCTCGACCGCGATGTGCTCGATCAGATCTTCGACTTCCAGATCCGCGACTTCAACACCCAGGCGGCGGCGCTGCTCGGCAAGCCGTCGGTCACCGAGGCCCAGCGTGCCTGGGCGATCGGGGCCCTGCGCAGCCCGGTTGCCGACGCCGAGCGCTTCGGCCGGGTGTGGCAGCAGGTCGAGGCCTACGACGGCGCGTACGCGATGCGCCCGTAGTCGGGCCCTCGGTTCCGGGTAGGTCGCCGATCTGCCCGGAACCGCCGACTCGGTTCGCTACGCCCGTCCCGGGAAGGTGACGGTGACCGGGACCGATCCCAGAATCGTCTGCCAGCGAGCGCGGCGAACGGCGGCTTCGGTGAGCGCTTCCGTGGCGGTGGCGCGCACCACTTCGTCGGTCGCGTTCTCCACGACCGCGTACCACGCTGCCGCACAATCGGTTTCGACACTCACCGCGAGATGCGCCGCGGGAATCGGGTCGTCGACCGGGGCGGGTGGGGTGTAGGCGGCGCGGGGAGCGTCCGGTGCGGTGCCCTCCGCTTCGAGCAGTTCGGCCGTGCTGTCGCGACGTGCTCGATGCGCGGCGCTGAACTCGGCGACCAGGCGCGACCGGTCGGCATTGGCGTACGCCGCGATCAGGCCGTAGGAGTAGACGGCGGCGTACTCGGCATCGAGTGCGCTCTGCAACGTCGTGCGCTGTTCGGTCATGTCAGCAGGACTCCTGCCTGGGTGGCGCAGGCCGCGCTGATCGACGCGAGAAGTCCTGCGCGATAACCGGATTCGGTGCGGGCCAGGGCGGCGGCGGACTGTTGGGAGCGGACCAGCTGATCACGCACTTGCGCGACGGTGGCCGGCTGCGCGGACGCGGTCTCGACCTCCGAGGCCGGGACCGGCGAGCCGCCGGGGCCGGGCACGGTCAAGACGCCGGTGCGATGGACGGGCGTGGTGCCGTCGCCGTAGACGCCGATCACCCGGTCGATTTCGGTGCGAAGAGCGTCGGCGTGCGCGGTGCGCTCGGTGGCGATCGTGCTCAACGCGGCATTCGACTGGGGCGCCAGCGCGATCGCCGCGGTCGCGGCCGCGGCGTCGGCGCGAGCCATAACTTCTTGCGCGGCAAGAGGATCCGGCGCGTGCACGGTATCGTCCTCGGCGCAGGCGGCCAGCGTGGCCACCACGGGAAGGCCGATCGCGCTCGCGCCGACGAGTCGGAGCACGGTGCGGCGGCGCCACGTCGGACGGGTGTCGACCCGCGCGGTCGCGGACGGCGAAAGCTGCTGCACCGGTGTGGGATGTGGCACTACGGCGGGCGGCGGCGACGCGGTCGCGCCGGTGGGAACCGGCGTCGGCCCGGCGAGGTGCGCGGCGGCCGGCTCGACCCGTAACCGGGAGGGTTCGTGCCGGTCGGAACGCATGCCGGAAGGTCGCCCGGCGCTCGGCGGGACGGTATGGCGGTGGGGCACGAACACCATCGTGCCAGATCTCGCGCGGGGAGTTCGCGCGCGTGGTGACACGCCTCGGGCACGCCGAGTCGGACCGGTGCGTGGCGCCCAGCGCCTGGTCCTTTACACTCTCTGAGCGCGTTACGCTAGACCTTCGGCGTAGATATTTCCGATCGCGTCACAACTGAACCAGGAGCCGCCCATATGCCGATGCCCACCGAGGAAAGGGTGAGCCAGCTAGTCGCTGAGCTCGTCGCACGCCGGGGATTCGACCTCGAGGGCGTCGCGATCGCAGCCGCGGGCAATGGCGAGCTGGCTCCGGTTCGAGTGAAGGTCACCGTCGACAGCGACGGCCCCGCCGACCTGGACGCCATCGCCGCGCTCAGCCGTGAGATGTCCGAAATTCTCGATGCCGCAGGCGATTTCGGCGAATCCGCCTATCTGCTCGAAGTGACGACACCCGGCGTGGAGCGCCCGCTCACCACCGAACGGCATTGGCGGCGCGCACAGGGCCGCAAGGTCCGCGTGAAGCTGGCCGACGGCGCCGAGCGGATCGAGGGCAAGGCCCGTTTCGACGCGCGCGTCGGCCCGCTCGCCGACGACGCCACCGGCACCTCCACCATCGCGCTCGTCATCGGCGGCAAAGTGAAGCCGCATCGCGTTCACGTTCCGATCGCCGATATCGCCGAGGCTGTCGTCCAGGTCGAGTTCAACGCACCGGGCGCCGCCGAACTCGAGCTCGCGGGCGGCATCGCACCGGGCCGCCCCGTACCGGGCGAAGAACCCGCCGACCTCGCCGCACCAGGACAACACAGTGACACTCCCACCGAAGGGGTTGCGGAATGAATATTGAAATCGAAGCCTTGCGGGCGATCGTCGCCGACAAAGGTATCTCGATCGAGACCGTGATCTCGGCGATCGAGTCGGCACTGCTCACCGCCTACCGGCACACCGATGGCCACGAGGCCAACGCACGCATCGACATCAACCAGAAGACCGGTGTGGTGCGGGTGATGGCGCGCGAACTCGACGCCGACGGCAACCTCGTCTCCGAATGGGACGACACCCCGGAGGGTTTCGGCCGCATCGCCGCGACCACCGCCCGCCAGGTGGTGCTGCAGCGGCTACGCGACGCCGAGAACGAGAAGTCCTTCGGCGACTTCGCCACCCATGAGGGCGAGATCGTCGGCGGTGTGGTCCAGCGCGACGCCAGGGCCAATGCCCGCGGCATCGTGGTGGTACGCATCGGCAGCGAGGCCAACGGCGCCGAGGGACTGATCCCGCCCGCCGAGCAGGTGCCGGGGGAGACCTACGAGCACGGCGACCGGATCAAGTGCTACGTCTACGGTGTCTCGCGTGGCCCGCGTGGTCCGCAGATCCAGCTCTCGCGCACCCACCCGAACCTGGTGCGGCGGCTGTTCTCGCTCGAGGTGCCCGAGATCGCCGACGGCTCCGTCGAGATCGTCGCGGTGGCGCGCGAGTCGGGACACCGCTCCAAGATCGCTGTGCAGTCCACCGTGCCGGGCGTGAACGCCAAGGGCGCGTGCATCGGCCCGATGGGTCAGCGCGTGCGCAACGTGATGAGCGAACTGGCGGGCGAGAAGATCGATATCATCGACTACGCCGAGGATCCGGCGACGTTCGTGGGCAATGCGCTCTCGCCGTCGAAGGTGGTTTCGGTCACCGTCGTCGATCCCGACGCCAGGGCCGCACGCGTGATCGTGCCGGACTTCCAGCTCTCCCTCGCCATCGGCAAGGAGGGCCAGAATGCCCGCCTGGCTGCCCGTCTGACGGGCTGGCGCATCGATATCCGCAGCGACGCGGCTCCGCAACCGGACGACTCCGCCCGGCCGGAAGCGCACCGTAGCTGATCCGAACACGTCGAATCCCGACCGGCGGATGACATGTTCGTAACTTCCGGAGGGGAGGGGTTCGTCGTAATGACCGGGTCACCGGTAGAGTGGGTACAGGACCGGCCCGCGCAATCCGTTCGCACCTGTATCGGATGCCGTCAGCGCGAGTCGTCTGCCGACCTGTTGCGGATCGTGGCGCAGCATCGGAACACCGATGTCGCGATTGTTCCCGATCCGCGGCGCAGACAGCCCGGACGGGGTGCATGGCTGCACCCCGTTTCAGTTTGTTTGCGTTCCGCAGAGCGGCGCCGAGCATTCGGCAGAGCCCTACGAGTGTCCGGAAATCTGGATATCTCAGCCCTGGAGCAGTACCTCGAGAACAGGCACGAGCACTCATGAGCACACCGTGAAGCACCAACGATGAACGTCCGTCGGAGATAACCCGAGGTCGTGCGGGCCCGCCTTACCTAGGCGGCGTCACTGCTCGGCCTCTCAGTGAGGAGAGCAGTGGCAGGCAAGGCCCGCGTGCACGAGTTGGCTAAAGAGCTCGGTGTCACAAGCAAGGAACTACTCGCGAAGCTCAAGGAGCAAGGCGAGTTCGTGAAGTCGGCGTCCTCGACGGTGGAAGCACCCGTCGCACGTCGTCTGCGCGAATCCCTGGCGTCGAAGTCCGCTCCGGCGGCCGATGCCAAGTCGGCGGCCCGTCCCGGCCCGTCGTCGGCAGCAGCAGCCCGTCCGGCTGCCAAGCCCACCCCCGGTGGCCCTCGCCCCGGTCCGCGTCCGGCTCCGGCCGCTCCCGCCCCGGCAGCAGCCGCTGCCGCGCCGGTCGCGCCGAAGCCCGAACCGGCCGCTCCGGTCGAGGCCAAGCCCGCTACTCCGGCACCCGCGAGCCCCGCTCCGGCCGCCGCGCAGTCGGCGGCTCCGGCCACCAAGCCCGCAGGCGCCCCCGCGCCCGGCCCGCGTCCGGCTCCCGCCGCGCCGCGTCCGGCACAGGCTCCCGCCGCAGGTCAGGCCCGTCCGGGTCAGGCGACTCCGGGTGCTGCCGCACCCGGTCCGCGTCCGGCCGGTCCCGGCCCGAAGCCGGGGCCCAAGGCTCCGCGCGTCGGCAACAACCCGTTCAGCTCGGCGCCCGACCGTGAGCGTCCGGCACCGCGTCCCGCCCCGCAGGGTGGCCCGCGTCCGACTCCGGGTCAGGGCGGTCCCCGTCCGGCTCCCGGTCAGGGTGGCCCGCGTCCGGCTCCCGGTCAGGGCGGTCCCCGCCCCGGTCAGGGTGGTCAGGGCCAGCGTCCGGCCGCCGCGCAGGGCGGTGCCCCGCGTCCCGGTGGTCCCCGTCCCAACCCGGGTTCGATGCCTCCGCGTCCGAACCCCGGTGCCATGCCCGCACGCTCCGCACGTCCCGGCCCCGCGGCCAATGGCCGTCCGGGTCGTCCCGGCGGCGCTCCCGGCGGTGGCGGCGCAGGCCGTCCCGGTGGTGGCGGCGGCGGTGGCGGCTACCGCGGTGGCGGTGGCGGTGCCCCCGGCGCTCCCGGTGCCGGTGCTCCCGCGGCCGGTGGTTTCCGTGGTCGTCCCGGTGGCGGCGGCGGTCGTCCCGGTGGTCCCGGTGGCCGTGGTGGCGCAGCCGGTGCGTTCGGTCGTCCCGGCGGCGCGGTCCGTCGTGGCCGTAAGTCGAAGCGGGCGAAGCGCGCCGAGTACGAGAACATGCAGGCTCCCGCCGTCGGTGGCGTGCGTCTGCCCCGCGGCAACGGTGAGATCATCCGTCTCGCCCGTGGCGCGTCGCTGTCGGACTTCGCCGAGAAGATCGACGCGAACCCCGCAGCTCTCGTGCAGGCACTGTTCAACCTCGGCGAGATGGTCACCGCGACCCAGTCGGTGAACGACGAGACCCTCGAGCTGCTCGGCGGCGAGATGAACTACGTCGTCCACGTGGTCAGCCCCGAGGACGAAGATCGCGAACTGCTGCAGTCGTTCGACCTCACCTACGGCGAAGACGCCGGCGGCGAGGACGACCTCGAGCACCGTCCGCCGGTCGTGACCGTCATGGGTCACGTCGACCACGGTAAGACCCGACTGCTCGACACGATCCGTAAGGCCAACGTCGCTGAGGGCGAGGCCGGTGGCATCACCCAGCACATCGGTGCCTACCAGGTGCTCACCAACCTCAACGAGGAAGAGCGTCTGATCACCTTCATCGACACCCCGGGTCACGAGGCGTTCACCGCCATGCGTGCTCGTGGTGCGAAGGCCACCGATATCGCGATCCTCGTTGTCGCGGCCGACGACGGCGTCATGCCGCAGACGGTGGAAGCGATCAACCACGCGCAGGCCGCTGATGTGCCGATCGTCGTCGCGATCAACAAGATCGACAAAGAGGGTGCGAACCCGGACAAGATCAAGCAGCAGCTCACCGAGTACGGCCTGGTCACCGAGGAGTACGGCGGCGACACCATGTTCGTCAACATCTCGGCCAAGCAGGGCACCAACATCGATCAGCTGCTCGAAGCCGTGCTGCTGACCGCGGATGCCTCGCTCGACCTGCGGGCCAACCCGGACATGGACGCCCAGGGTGTCGCCATCGAGGCGCACCTCGACCGCGGCCGTGGCCCCGTGGCCACCGTGCTCATCCAGCGCGGCACGCTGCACGTCGGCGACTCGATCGTGGCGGGCGACGCCTACGGTCGCGTCCGTCGCATGGTCGACGAGCACGGCGAGGACGTCCACGCGGCGACCCCGTCGCGCCCGGTCCAGGTCATCGGTTTCACCTCGGTGCCCGGCGCCGGTGACAACCTGATCGTGGTCGAGGAAGACCGCATCGCCCGTCAGATCGCCGATCGCCGCAACGCACGCAAGCGCAACGCGCTGGCCGCTCGCAGCCGCAAGCGGATCAGCCTGGAAGATCTGGATGCCGCACTGAAGGAGACTTCGGAGCTCAACCTGATCCTCAAGGGCGACAACTCCGGTACCGTCGAGGCCCTCGAAGAGGCCCTGCTCGGGATCGAGATCGACGACGAGGTGCGTCTGCGCGTCATCGACCGCGGTGTCGGTGGCGTCACCGAGACCAACGTCAACCTGGCGTCGGCCTCCAACGCGATCATCATCGGCTTCAACGTCCGCGCGGAGGGCAAGGCCACTGAGCTGGCCAACCGCGAAGGCGTCGACATCCGGTACTACTCGGTCATCTACCAGGCGATCGACGAGATCGAGAAGGCCCTCAAGGGCATGCTCAAGCCGATCTACGAAGAGGTCGAGCTGGGCCGCGCCGAGATCCGCGCGATCTTCCGTTCGTCCAAGATCGGCAACATCGCCGGTTGCATGGTCACCTCGGGCTCGGTCAAGCGCAACGCCAAGGCGCGCCTGATCCGTGACGGTCGAGTGATCGCGGAGACGATGACCATCTCCTCGCTCAAGCGGGAGAAGGACGACGCTCCTGAGGTTCGCGAAGGTTTCGAGTGCGGTATGACCGTCACCTACAGCGACATCAAGGACGGCGACATCATCGAGGCTTACGAGCTTCGTGAAAAGCCGCGCGACTGATCAACGCAATACCGCTCGATCCACGCCGCATCCGATTCTTCGGGTGCGGCGTGGAGTCTTGCGGGAACCCCATCTACCAGGAGGTGAGCACCGCTGTTCATCGGTGCGCTCGAATTCGATCTACTGCTCGGTGACGTGCATTCGCTCAAGGAGAAGCGGTCGGTGATCCGGCCGATCCTCGCCGAGCTACAGAAGCGCTTCGGCGTGAATGCCGCCGAAGCCGGAGATCAGGACCTGCACCGCCGGGCACTGCTCGGCGTGGCCATGGTCAGTGCGGAAACGGGACACCTGAACGAGGTGCTCGACAAGTGTGAGCGGCACGTTGCCGCGCGTCCGGAGATAGAGTTGCTGGCAGTACGCCGCCGGATCTTCGGACCCGAAGACTAAGGGAGGTACCGCCATGGTTGATCAAGCCAGGGCACGCCGGCTCGCCAAGCGGATTTCCGCGATCGTGGCCACCGCGATCGAATACGAGATCAAGGATCCGCGGCTGCGGTTCGTCACCGTCACCGATGCCAAGGTGACCGGGGATCTGCGCGAGGCGAACGTCTATTACACGGTGATGGGCGAGACCATCGACGCCGAGCCCGACTACGTCGAGGCCGCCGCCGGGCTCGACGCGGCCAAGGGTGTGTTGCGGTCGAAGGTGGGCGCGGGTACCGGAGTGAAGTTCACCCCGATCCTGTCCTTCACTCTCGATAAGGTGCCCGAGGTGGCCCGCGAGATGGAAGAGTTGCTCGCGAGAGCTCGCGCCATCGACGACGAGGTGGCCAAGGTCGCCGCCAACGCCAAGCACGCGGGCGAGGCCGACCCGTACAAGGCCGATCGCGACGACGAAGACGAGTAGGCAGGCATGTCCGGTCAGCGCCCGCGGGCGGTAGCCCGAGTGACCACGCAGGGTGCGTCATCCTGCCCGGTGGGCACCGCCTTGTCGGGCCGACGACCGGTGCCCGTCGTGGACGCCGGATGACCAGCGTCCGCGACGGGACCGAACTGGGCACGGCCGTCGCCGCCTTGGCGGCGGCGCGCTCGGTGACGATCCTGTGCCACGTGCAGCCCGATGCCGACACCGTCGGGAGCGGGCTGGCGCTGGCCTTGGCGCTGCACCGGCGCGAGGTACCGGTGTGTGTGTCCTTCGCCGAGCCCGCCGAGCTGCCCGCTTCGTTGCGCACGCTGCCCGGTGTGCACTTGGTCGTGCCGCCCGCGCAGGTGCCGGACGAGGTGGACCTGCTGATCGTCGTCGACTGCGGCGCGCGCAGCCGTCTCGGCGCTCTCGCCGACCGATTACCCGGTGCCACAATGACACTGGTGATCGATCATCATCGGGCCAACGACGGCTTCGGCACCGTCGACCTGATCGACGAATCCGCGGCCTCGACCACCGAACTGGTGACCCGGCTCCTCGACGCCTGGGGCGTGGAGATCGACGCCCCCATCGCGCACTGCCTGTTCGCGGGCCTGGTCACCGACACCGGCTCGTTCCGCTGGGCCCGTCCCGGCAGCCACGCCATGGCCGAGCGCCTGCTCGCCACCGGCATCGACGGCACCGAGATCACCCGCGTCCTGCTCGACACCCACCCCTACGCCTGGCTCCCGATGCTGTCGAAGGTGCTGTCCACCGCCGTGGTCGTGCCCGCCGCCGCCGGTGTCGGCCTGGTCTACGCGCTCGTGCGCGCCGCCGACACCCACGACGTGGGCCCCGAAGAGGTCGAGAGCGTCATCGACGTCATCCGCACCACCGCCGAAGCGGGCATCGCCGCCGTCTTCAAGGAAGCCCGCGGCCAGAACGACCGCTGGACGGTCTCCCTGCGCTCGCGCGATTCCGCCCCGGGCCGCACCGACGGCGTCGATGTCGCCGCGGTCGCCGGCGTTTTCGGCGGCGGCGGGCACCGCTTCGCCGCCGGTTACACCACCTACGGCAACGCCGACGATGTGGTCCGCGCCCTGATCGCGGCCCTGGGCTGAGCTAGATCGCGTCGACTGTCTTCTCGCGACGTAGGCGCAGGGCCAGGGGGACGCCGAGGATGGTGGTGGCGGCGCAGAGGGTGAAGGCCAGGGCAGGCTGGTCTACGAGGAGGCCGGTCAGGCCCGCTACGACGAGGCCGCCGAGGTTGCCGGTCATCCAGATGAGGCCCGCGGCGGTGCCTTCCGCGGCGCCGGTGTGGCGTTCGGCCATGGCCAGCACGATCGGGAGGGCCGGGAGCAGGGTCAGGCCGATGAGGACGAAGGCGAGGAAACCGGTGGCCAGGCCGGGGGCGAGGGCGACGAGCAGGCAGGCGGCAGCGCTGGCGGTGAGGCCGACCATCACGGCCGGGAGTTCGATGCCGCGGCGCAGGACCGCGACCGGGATCACCGCGCAGCCGACGACACCGGCGAGGACGTTCACCAGCAGCACGATGCTGGCCGCGTCGGCGCTCACGCCGGACGGTTCCAGCAGTGCCTGGCCGAAGGTCGCCAGCGCGACGAACGTGCCGAAGGGGAAGAACACGGTGACGCAGAGCCGGCGTACGTACCGGTCGCCGAGGGTCGCTCGGAGCGCGACGAGCGAGGTCGAGGTGCTCGCGGCAGGTCCGGTGCCCGCGCGCATCAGTTCGACGGTCAGTGCGACCGCGGCCAGGGCGGCGAAGATCGTGCCGATCGCGGCGAGTGTGGTGAGCTGGCTTTCCCCGGGCAGCGCCGCGCCGAGCACGAACGCGGCGGCCATCCCGGCGAAGGTGCTCGCGGTGCCCACCGCGATGCCGGTCGGCCGGTCCTTCTCGTCGAGATAGTGCCCCGCGATGCCGGTGATGGCATTGAGCACCAGCGGTTGCGCGATGGCGACGACGGTCTGACCGATGAGCACGATCGCGAAACCGCCGTCGAGTAGGCGCAGCGCCGCACCGATCGCGGTGAGGACCGCGCCGGCGATCAGGCTGGGGCGGAACCAGCGATCCAGCGCGATTCCGGCGGGTACCGCGAGCACGACGTAGAGCAGCGGGAACATGTTCGCCAGCCACCCGATCGCGGACTCGGACACACCGAAGTGCTCCGCCGCCACGGTCGTCACCGGCGCGTAGGTGAGCCATACCAGCTGGGTGGCCGCGCCGACCAGGGCGAACGCCGTGATCACCCGCCATCGCTGCACAAACACCATGGTCGATCCTGAGTTGTCCGGGCGAACCAGGCGTCCGCGGTATGTCATCGGTCCACCCGAGCTGGGCAGACGACCAGTATTGTTACTCATCCTGCCCGCCGTCCACACTTCGTACCTGCGATTTCGTGCCGATCGGTAAGTGCGTCCGCGACCGGCGGTGTGGGTGGCGGCGTCGGTGCACGACCACCGCGAACATGATCATGCCCGGCGATCGGCGAGATCGCCCTGGTGGCGATGCACGTGATGGGTGATGTGTCGGTGGCGTGTGCCACCATCGGCAGGTCGGCGGCGCGTCCGATGAGTTCGTGGTGACGGTGGGAGGTCGGTGTGGGGTCCGCTGAACCGAGGGACGAAGCCGTGACCGGCGATGAGGTCGACCAGGTCGGGCCGCGGCGAATTCTCGGCATCGCCGTGCCCACCCTGGGTGTGTTGGTCGCCGAGCCGCTGTATCTGCTCTTCGACATCGCGGTGGTCGGCAGGCTGGGGGCGCTGGCACTGGCCGGGCTGGCCGTCGGTGCCGTGATCCTCGGGACGGTGAGCACCCAGTTGACGTTCCTGTCCTATGGGACGACCGCGCGTGCGGCCCGGAGACACGGTGCGGGGGATCGGACAGGTGCTGTCGAGGAGGGTGTGCAGGCCAGCTGGGTGGGTGTCGGGATCGGGCTGGTGATCGTCGCGGTGATCCAATTGTTCGCGGTGCCACTGTGTTCGGTGCTCTCCGGCGGTGGGGAGATCGCCGACGAGGCGTTGATCTGGGTGCGGATCGCGCTGTTCGGCGTGCCGTTGATCCTGCTGTCGATGGCGGGCAACGGGTGGATGCGCGGTGTGCAGGATGTGCGACGGCCACTGACCTACGTGGTGGTGGGCCTGGCGCTCTCGGCGGTGCTGTGTCCGGTCCTGGTGTACGGACTGCTCGGCGCACCGCGGATGGAACTGGCCGGTTCGGCGGTGGCGAATCTCGTCGGCCAATCGGTCTCGGGCGTTCTGTTCGCCTATGCCCTACTGCGCGAACGTGTTTCGCTGCGACCGCGCCTCGCGGTGATGCGCGCTCAACTCGTTCTCGGGCGCGACCTCATCGTCCGCAGTCTGTCGTTCCAGATCTGCTTCGTCTCCGCCGCCGCGGTGGCCGCCCGTTTCGGCGCCGCGTCCGTGGCGGCCCACCAGTTGGTCCTGCAACTCTGGAATTTCCTCGCCCTGACCCTGGACTCGCTCGCCATCGCCGCCCAGACCCTGGTCGGCGCGGCCCTCGGCGCGGGAAATGCCCACGGTGCCAAGGCGATCGCCCGCCGGGTCACGGTGTGGTCCGAGATCTTCGCCCTGCTCCTCGCCGCCGTCTTCGCCGCGGGCGTGACCGCGATACCACTGCTGTTCACCGACGATCCCCAGGTCCTCGAACGCACCCACGTCATCTGGTGGTTCTTCGTCGCGATGATCCCGGTGGCCGGCGCGGTGTTCGCCCTCGACGGTGTCCTGCTCGGTGCGGGCGACGCCGCCTTCCTGCGCACCGCGACCCTCGTCGCCGCGCTGACCGGGTTCTTGCCGTTGATCTGGCTGTCGCTGATCTTCGACTGGGGCGTGGCGGGAATCTGGACCGGTTTGGTCGTCTTCATGTTGGCTCGGCTGCTGGCCGTCATCGCCCGCGCACGATCCGGCCGCTGGGCCAAGGTGGGCGCCGAACTCCCGCAGGGCGCCGCCTAGCTCTGCGGAAACCGCTGTGACGCAGCGTATTCGATGGAGGTGACGGGAACGGCGGTGCTTCTGGCCAGTCGATCGCCTACCGTCGGAAGTGCGGACAAGGGGATTCGACGATGGAGGAGCTATGGCCGTGCACGATGTGATTGCCCAGGGCGGCCGGGTGGCGGTGGCCGCGGCATCGGTGCTGATCGGTGCGATCGGTGCGGGGCCGACGGCGCAGGCGGTGCCCGTCGCGCCGGGCCAGCTCGTTTCCCACACCGCGCAGCCCGCGGGCTGGGGTGAGTGGTCGCGGGCGGCCGTCGTCGAATATCGCACGGAGGGCGCGACGCGCGGCATCACGAACGCGGCAGGGCTGTTGCTGCTCCCGGATTCGCCCGCCCCGGACGGTGGTTACCCGGTGGTCGCGTGGGATCACGGGACCAGTGGGCTCGGGCCCCGGTGTGGCCTCACCACCGACAAGGCGCGGCATGAACGCCCGCTGCTGCAAGCGTTCCTCGATCGTGGCTGGGCGGTGGTCGCCCCGGATTACCTCGGCCTGTCGCCCGGCTCCGACACCGTGCACCCCTACCTGCACACTCGCACCGAGGCCACGGCCACGATCGACCTGGTTCGTGCGGCGCGGGCCGCGGAGCCGAGTCTGGCGCCGACGTGGGCCGTGGTCGGCGGTTCGCAGGGTGGACATGCCGCACTGGGGACGGGCAACCTCGCCGACGACTACGCGCCCGAACTGGACTTCCGCGGCACCGTGGCGCTGGCGCCGGAATCCAATTACGAGCAGATCCTGACCCGGCTCGACCCCACCATCCCGAACCTCCCGGTGGTGGACCGGCTCGTCGGCCCGTTCGCGGGCATGCTCGCCGGGCTTCGCGCCACCCGGCCCGACCTGGATGTGAACGGTCTGCTCAGCGCGCGTGGGCGCGAGGTGGTCGACGCGATCGCCACCAGTTGTGTCGACGATTTCGACCGGGCCGTCGGCGGCGCGTCGATCGGCGCGCTCCTGGCGAAGCCCGTGGCCGCCGACGGCATCGGCGAGGCCCTGCGCGACTACATGGTGGTCCCCACGGTCGGCTATCGCCAGCCGGTGTTGATCGCCCACGGCGCGGCCGACACCGTGGTTCCGCTGCCGCTGACGTTCGCGCTGCTCGCGCAGATGCGGTCGGCGGGCACCCAGGTCGAGTTCGCGCAGTACCCGGGCGGACACGAACAGGTCGGCGTCGAATCGCAGGAACGGGTGCTGGCGTTCGTCGACGGCCTACTCAGCGCCTGACCCGGGAGCGCGGCTCAGCGGGGGTAGGGGCTGAGCATGTCGATCCAGCGGATGTCCAGGTCGCGGGTCAGGAAGTCGAGGCGGGAATTCCAGAAGTCCTGCATGTGCGGCAGGGCGAGGTGGCGGTCGAGGTCGGCTTTGCTGCGCCATACCTCGTAGAACACGAAGACCGACGGGTCGTCGCTGTCGACGTGGAAGTGGTATTCGAGGCAGCCCTCTTCGGCGCGGGTCGGTTCGACGAACGAGAGCAGCAGCTCGCGCAGGTCGTCGCGGCGTTCCGGTTTCGGGTGGGCGAACCCCACCAGCGCGTAGGTGCTCGACATGATGCTCCTTAGGTACGATGTTCTACGTACCTAAGGACGCTAGGTGGCCGATAGGTATGACGCAAGCCGTACCTATGTGGAGGTGGTGGGTGGACGAGGAACTCGAGCTGGGAGCGGTACTCGGCGCGCTGGCCGATACGCTGCGGCGTCGCGTGATCACCCTGCTCGCGCTGGATCCCGCCGATGGGGACCGCAGCTGCTCGTCGTTCGACCTCCCGGTGACGAAGGCGACCCGCACCCACCACTTCCGGGTGCTGCGCGAGGCGGGGCTGGTCCGGCAGGTGAATTACGGCAATCGCAGCACCGTGGTCTTGCGGCGGGCCGACCTCGACGCGCGGTTTCCTGGGCTGCTCGCGCTGCTGGTGGCCGAGGCGGCCGACGCGCAGGGGTGAACCCGCCGGTGCCGCGCGGCCGGGGTGTGCCACTGTGGACAGGTGATTCCGAAGTTGATGGCGGTCAGCGATGTGCACGTGGGGCATCAGGGCAACAAGCCTGTGGTGGAGCAGATCGTTCCCGATTCGCCCGAGGACTGGCTGATCGTCGCCGGTGACGTGGGGGAGAAGGCCGACGAGGTGCGGTGGGCGCTGGAGCTGCTGCGCGGCCGCTTCGCCAAGGTGATCTGGGTGCCGGGTAACCACGAGCTGTGGACCACGCCGAAGGATCCGGTGCAGATGCACGGCGCCGCCCGCTACGACTATCTCGTCGCGATGTGCCGTGACCTCGATGTCGTCACCCCCGAGGATCCGTTCCCGGTGTGGACGGGGCCGGGCGCCGAGAAGTACGGCGGCCGGGTCACCTTGGCGCCGATGTTCCTGCTCTACGACTACTCGTGGCGACCGGCGGGCACCACGACCAAGGCGGAGGGTTTGGCGCTGGCGCGCGAACGCAATGTCGTGGCGACCGACGAGTTCCTGCTGGCCCCCGATCCGTACCTCACCCGCGACGCCTGGTGCCACGCCCGCGTCCAGTACACCCAGCGCCGCCTTGACGCGCTGCCCACCGACACCCCGCTGGTGATGATCAACCACTTCCCCCTGGTCCGCCAGCCCACCGACATCCTGTTCTACCCGGAGTTCTCGCTGTGGTGCGGCACCGACCTCACCGCCGACTGGCACACCAGCTACAACGTGGTCTGCTCGGTCTACGGCCACCTCCACATCCCCCGCACCACCTACTACGACGGTGTCCGCTTCGAAGAGGTCTCCCTCGGCTACCCCCGCGAATGGAAACGCCGAGGCATGCCGGAACCGCTGCTCCGCCAGATCCTTCCCGACCCGGTCTACGCCGAAGGCGACCTGAACTCCTGGGGCGGCCACTTCAAGGTCACCCCGGAGATGGAAGCCGCTGCCGCCGAGATGCGCGAGAAGGCCGAGCGCAGGCGAGGCATCTGACAGCGAATTTGCACGAGAACCCCACGCCTGATTTCGTAAGAACATCGGCAACTCACCGGGCACGAGCAAACCCGCCCACCCCGGTACCGCCAGACGCCAACGCTGACCCAACCAGCGTCGAGGTCTGGCCACAATACGCGGAGAGGCGGACAAGTCAGTGCTGGAGAGGATTTTGCCGAGGAGTGTGGCTTCGGCGGAGTTGCTGGTGTTCCCGGACGATCTCACGGCCCACCCCGCCGAGGAGCACCTGATCGCCAAGTCCGTGGAGAAGCGTCGCCGGGATTTCATCGGCGCCAGGCACTGTGCTCGCCTGGCCCTCGAACAGCTCGGTGAGCAGCCTGTCGCGATCGGCAAGGGCGAACGCGGCATGCCGCTGTTCCCGCGCGGCATCGTCGGCAGCCTCACCCATTGCGACGGATACCGTGCCGCCGCGATGGCGCATTCGCTGCGTTTCCGCTCGGTCGGTATCGACGCCGAACCGCACGACACCCTGCCCGAGGGAGTGCTCGATTCGGTCAGCCTGCCCGCCGAACGGGAGTGGCTGTCCGCCACGCCCGGCGAGGGCCTGCATCTGGATCGGCTGCTGTTCTGTGCCAAAGAGGCCACCTACAAAGCCTGGTTCCCACTCACGCTGCGCTGGCTCGGTTTCGAGGACGCGCACATCACCTTCGAGATCGACTCCCGCACAGACGATGCGGGCTCGGGCACTTTTCATACGAAGCTGCTCGTGCCCGGCCTGGCGAACGACGGCGGCGCCGCGCTGACCGAGTTCGACGGCAACTGGTTGATCGCCGACGGGCTGATCCTGACCGCGATCGCACACGGCTGATGGCGGCGCGAGTGTCGCGGGTGGGCGAGCTCGGCGGTCTCGTGATCGTCGACAAGGACAGCGGTCTCACCAGCCACGACGTCGTGGCGCGCAGCCGAAAGCTGTTGCAGACCAAGAAGGTCGGCCACGCGGGCACCCTCGACCCGATGGCCACCGGGGTGCTGGTGCTCGGGGTGGAGCGGGCCACGAAACTGCTCGGCCAGCTGCTGCTCACCACCAAGGCCTACACCGCGACGATCCGCCTCGGCCAGGCCACGAACACCGACGACGCCGAGGGGGAGGTCACCGCGACCACACCCGCGCTGCACGTCACCGACGACGAGATCGCGGCCGGTGTCGCGGCCCTGACCGGTGACATCGAGCAGGTCCCCGCCACGGTGAGCGCCATCAAGGTCGACGGTGAGCGGGCCTACGCGCGCGTGCGCGCCGGCGAAGAGGTGCAACTGGCCGCCCGTCCGGTCACGGTGTCGCGCTTCGACATCCTGGCCCGGCGCGATGTCGCCGACGGTGAATTCGTGGATGTCGACGTCGCGGTCGAATGCACCTCCGGCACCTACATCCGCGCCCTGGCCCGCGACCTCGGCGCGGCCCTCGGTGTGGGCGGACACCTGACAGCGTTGCGCCGGACCAGGGTCGGTCCCTTCACCCTCGAACACGCCCGCACCCTCGAACAACTCGCGACCGCCGCCGAAACCGAGCAGCCCCTGCTCAGTCTCGATATCGACGCCGCCGTCCGCACCGCCTTCCCGCTCCGCGACATCGACGAATCGCAGGCCACCGACCTGCGGACCGGCCGCTGGCTCGAGCCTGTCGGCATCAAGGGCGTCTACGCCGCGATCGACCCACGGGGCCGGGCTATCGCACTCCTCGAGGAGAGCGGCAAACGTGCGGGCTCGGTGATGGTGGTGCGCCCGAGAGGGATCGGCGACTGACGAGCTCGTCGGTCGATGCCCGCCTTGTGGCCGGGCAGAGGTCAGCTGCTCACGGGCAGTGCCTCGCGCCGGGATTCCGGTAGACCGGATTCCTTGGTCAGGTGCTCGGCCAGCAGTGCCGCTTCCGCGGCGAGGCCGGGCGGGTTGGTGGCGATGAACATCGAATCCGCCGCCAGGTTGCCGAGGACGTGCCAGGTGTCGGCGTGCAGTGTGCGGGTGCGTGGTTCGGCGCGGAGACCACCGGTGGGCGCGACTTCCGCTGTGCCGCTGTCGAGCAGGTGCGTCATCAGCGCCTCGGTGTCCTGCGGGGTGACATAGGCGGGTGGGTTGACGGCATTGATCACGATGTCGGCCGTCCCGGTGGATTCGCCGGCCAGCGTGAACCCGGTGTGGTCCGCCGTGATCGCGGTGAGTCCGGTGCGCAACCGCACCTGACCCGAATCCAGCAGGCGCAGCAGGATTTCCGCGTTGTGCGGGACCATCGGTGAGCTGAGGCTGCTGATCGTGCGGTAGTGATCGGTCCGCAACATCGTCCGGTCGGCCGCGGTCAGGGCAGGCCACAGGATCGGGCCCATCGTGCGAATCGCCATCGTGAGCAGGCGTCGGCCCAGCAGTGGGGAGTCGACATCGGCGAGCTGGCGGCGCAGGCGAAGCACCGGGTCCTCGGAGCCGGTCGCGCGGATCTCGGCGGCGAACTCGTCGAAATCCTCACCCAGGTCCGCCAATTCGGCACGCAGGAGCGCGACCACCTCGGTGAACTCGACCGCCCCGCCCGCCGCCAGGTCCAGTGCGGCGGACGGGGTGAGATGGCGCGGCGACAACGGTCGTGGACGTTGCTGGACGAACGGCAGGATTCCGCTGCGCGAGAGCACGGTGATCGGACCTCGATGGCCGTTCTCGGTCAACGCCGCCGTGATGTCGACGGCGGTCAGGCCGCTACCGATCACGGCTACCCGAGCCTCGGGAGCCACCTCGGTGAGCGTGCGCGCCAGCGGATACGGCTCGTCGAAGTAGCCGGGGGCGCCGGTCAGTCCGTACTGGTCGCGGGGGCGGCCGCTGCCGACGCAGAGCACCACGCGATCCACCGGATAGGTCACACCGCCCTCGGTGCGCAGGACCACCGGCTGTTCCTGCGCGACGCCGGTGACCCGGTCGTTCACCACGTCGACCCGCCATCCGTGGCGCCGCAGCCGGTCGATCGATGCCCGCGCCGACTGCTCGAGGTACTCGCCGTACATCGCGCGCGGCACGATCGGCTGCCCCAACCCGGGGTCGAGGAAGCGCACCGCATCCGGTCGCTGTGCGAGCCAGTCCTGGAAATGCCCACGATCGCCCGCTCGCGCGGACATCAGCGCGGGTGGGGCGTTCACTCGCACCGCGGGCACATCGCGCTGATAGGCCCGCCCACGCCACAGCGCCGCGGACCCTTCGAACACGGTGATCGTGCCCGGTGCCCCGTCGGCGCACGCGAGCGCGTCGAGCAACCCGACCGCGGCCACTCCCGCACCGATGATCCCGATTCGCATATCGACTCCTGTCGTCGGAGGGCGTTGCCGCGCACTCTGATTCGATGGCGTGCCCGACTTCGTGCACGCTCCGTGATCAGCGTGGTCGCGCCGGTGCCGCTGCGGAATCCCGCGTTTGCGGGATGGTTCCGAGCATTGAAAGCGACGACAATGGGCGCATGACCGCCCCGGCTACGCCATCCCTGTCCACCCTGCTCAGGGAGATCGTCGCGGCACCGGATGCGCACGAGCTGTTCGAGCGGACTTCCACCCGACTGCGCCGGTCCGTTGGCTTCGATGCCGCGGTGTGGGTGGCCACCGATCCGGTCAACGGGCTGACGACCGCGCCGGTGCGGGTGGAGAACCTGCACGAGGGCGGCTGCGGAACCTACTGGGAGTCGGAGCTTTTCGCCGAGCACGTCAATCTGTTCCGCGATCTGGCGGTGGCGCAGGTGCCGGTAGCGGGGCTGCGCGCGGTGACCGGCGACCGGCCGACGCTGAGCCCGCTGTATCGAAGTTTCATGCGACCCCGCGGATTCGGCGACGAACTGCGGGCCGTGCTGCGCGTGGACGGTCAGAGTTGGGGGCAGGTGAGCTTGTTCCGGGAACGCGGCAGACAGGCCTTCGCCGACGCCGATATGGCGGTGCTGCACGCGCTCTCGGCCCCGATGGCACGGCGCCTGCGCGGCTTCGCGCGACCGGCGACCACGGGTTCGAGCGGCGTCCACGCGCCCGGCCTGCTGCTGTTCGGCGCCGACGGCGCACTGCTGTCGGTGAACGACGAAGCCCGCGAGCTGCTCGCGTTGATGCCACCTGGCCCGTCCACCACGACCGACGCCGGACTCGAATTGCCGTTGCCTGTCTGGATTCTCAGCACCGCGGGGCGTGCGCGGCTCACCGGCGACAGCGCTCGCATCCGCATTCGCACCCCGACCGGGCAGTGGCTCGTCTGCCACGCCTCGTGTCTGCGTGACGCGAACGGCGCACCGACTACGACGGCGCTGGTGATCGAACACGCGGCCCCGTCGGACGTCGCCGCGCTCATCGTCGCCGCCTACGAACTGACCCGCCGCGAACTGGAGGTCACCGAACTCATCGCGGCGGGACTGTCCACCGCCGCCATCGCCCGGCACCTGCTCGTCTCCGCCCACACCGTGCGCGACCACGTGAAGTCCGTCTTCGACAAGACTGGTGTCACCAGCCGGGGCGAGCTCGTCGCGGCCCTGTTCACCGAATACCGGCAACCGGCGTCCGAATCGGTCACGCTGCGTGTGCTCGACGGACAGGCCGGCTGAGCGCTGCCGGCGAAAGGGGCTGCGCTACAACGTGGTAGTTGCCGCCGGTGATCCGGGTTCCTCAGGTGGGGTCCAGATCTATCCGGATCGTGAGCAGATCCGTGCCGAGCGCACGCACCATCATGCTGTTGAACCGGGGCAGCTCACGAAGTCGCGCCCGTGCGTCGTCGGCGGGGAGCGGGTGGGCCGTGCCGGCGTGCCAGCGGGCGCCCAGCCGTAGGCGCACCCGCGGCTTCGCCTCGATGTTGAGGACGTAGGCCGAGGCCGTGCCGTGGTCGCTGACCATCCAGAACGAGTCACCCACCCGGCGGCCGCCGATCGGAGTGCGGCGAGCGAGTCCGGTGCGGCGGCCGGTGGTTTCCAGCAGCGCCGTTCCCGGCATCATCCGGCCTGCCAGATGTCGAGTCACCGGATTGACGATGCTGCGCGCGATTCTGGCCGACGCCCAACGTGATCGGCAGGTCGCCGACCTGCTCGCCGAGTTCGTCGCTGTCCGCCGCAGCGCGCTCGCCCGCATACTCGCGCGCGACGGTGCGAACTCGGGCGACGTGGACCTGCTGGTCGACCAGGCCTTCGGCGTGCTCTGGTACCGGCTCGCGGTGACCCGCGCCCCGCTGAGCGCCGATCTCGCGGACCGCCTGGCCGACTCCTTGTGCGCCGCACCCACTCCGGCGAATCCGTAGAGTGACCGAAACGGTCGGTGGCCGGCCGTGGAAGAGGGATCGTGAGATGAGTGCAGAGTCGGTCGACACGTTCACACTGTGGGATCGCGACGGTGACGGACTGGTGTCGGTGGACGACATCGCCGACGGAATCCGTTCGGCGGGAATCGAAGTCGACCAGGAGGCAGTCGAGCGGATGGTCGCCGCCGCGGACACCAACGGTGATTTTCTCGTCTCCCGTGCCGAATTCGACGCCGCCGTCGTCGAGGGGCGGATCGAGGTCACCGACGCCGACGCGGCGTTCCGGGTCTTCGACACCAACGGTGACGGCCGGATCTCGGTGGCCGAGCTGGAATCGCTGATCCGGCACGTGGGTGCGGGGCGCATCGACGAACCGGCCGCCGACCTGCTCGCGGCCGCCGATCAGGACGGCGACGGCTACCTCTCGCTGCCCGAATTCCGGGTACTGCTGGATTTCCTGTCGCGTTGACGGCCCCTCGGCGGCCGCACCTGTCGTCAGGGGTGCTGGACGGCGGATAACACCCTGCTCGGAACGGGCGATAGCGAAGATGTATAGCTTTCGCGTCGGAGGGGCAGACCATGGCTGCGATCAGGACGATCTGGATCGGTGCCGTCGCCGGTGCGACGGTAGTGCTCGCGGGCTGTGCGGGCGGCGATCCGCAGGCGCCGGGATCGAGTTCGGCGCGTCCGACCACCACGATCACCGCGCCGATCTCGATCGCCACGCCCAGCGCTGCTCCCGCTGTCACGCCCGCCGGTCGTCCGGGCGCCGCCCCCTCGCATTCCGTGGGTGCGTCCACCGCCCCGGCGAAGACCGCCAGGCCACCCGAAGTCGCGACCGGCACCGTGGTGCTGCGCACCGTGACGCTGTCCGGGATCCCCGTTCCCGGTGTGCCGGTGTACCTGTCGTTGCAGCAGCCGTGTGATCCGTCGGGCCACGACATCCCCGTCGGTGAGACGGTGGAAACCCTGCGCCGCGACGGTGTCACCGACGAGCAGGGCCGGGCGGCCTTCGTCACCGAAATCGGTTGCTACCGCTTCGGGATGACCGCGCCCGCCGGAACGAACCCGGTCCCCGAGGGCATGCACTCGCTGTTCCTGATCACCCCGGGCGGCACGGCCACCGGTCAGCTGCGCTTCCAGGACGCCCCGCCCGAACCCGCTCCCGCCTGCGCCGAATCCACCATCGAAACCGAACTCGGCGTCGATCCGGGACCCGTCGCCACCATTCCCGACTGTGACGGGCAGTGGGGTGTCATCCGCTGGGATACCCCCGGCGACAACCAGCGCGTGATCACCCGCACGTCGGGAACCTGGACCACCTACGTCAGGTTCCCCCACGACATCTGCTGGTCCAGCGCCGTCGCCGACGGCGTTCCGGACCGACTCCGTCCCTACTTCGCCTGCTGATCCAGGACTAAGCGGTGAGCCAGATCGCTTCGGCGGCCAGGGTTCCCAGCTCGGTGGGGGCCTCGGACGAGGCGATGCGGACGGCGATGGTACCGGCGAAATCGCGGCGTTCGGCTACTTCGATGGTGGTGTCGAGAGCGATGCCGACGGAGTCGAAATAGCGCAGCATCGCGGGGTCGGAGTCGGAAATGCGGGCCACCCGGCCGGATTCGCCGGCGGCGAAGTCGCTGAGCTGGCGAGCGGGGGGCGTGGGCACGGCGCCGTCGGTGGAGGGGATGGGGTCGCCGTGCGGGTCGCGGTCGGGGTGGCCGAGTTTGGCGTCGATGCGGGACATGAGCAGGTCGGAGACGGCGTGTTCGAGTACCTCGGCCTCGTCGTGCACTTCGTCCCAGCCGTAGCCGAGTTCGTTCACCAGGAAGGTCTCGATCAGCCGGTGGCGGCGCACCATCGCGACCGCGGCGCGACGGCCGTGTTCGGTCAGGGTGATCGCGCCGTAGCGGGCGTGCTCGACCAATCCCTGATCGGTGAGCTTGCGCACCGCCTCCGAGACCGTCGAGGCCGACACGCCGATCCGCTCGGCCAGTAACTTGGTCGAGACCTTCTCCTGCGACCACTCCTGGGCGGTCCAGATGACCTTCAGATAATCCTGTGCCACCGCCGACAGTTCGGGCGCGATCGTGGCGGCGAGTTCGGCCTGCTCGGCGGGTTGCGTCAGCGCGCTACGGGTCGCGACATCTCGTTTAGCTGGCACATCACCAATGTTAGGCATCCCTGGCCCGAATGACACATCGACGAACCGGCACGCCGCGCACCGGCGATCCGGTCACACCGGAATTCTGTTCGGGCACCGCTTTGCGTAGGCTTCGCTCTGTGCAGAGATGGCGAAGTCTCGACGACGTGCCCGCGGACTGGGGGCGTTGCGTTCTCACGATCGGCGTGTTCGACGGGGTACATCGGGGGCACGCGCAGCTGATCAGCCGTGCGGTCGCCGCGGCGGGCAAGCGTGGCGTGCGCTCGGTTCTGATGACCTTCGATCCGCACCCGATGGAAGTGGTGCGACCCGGTTCGCATCCCGCACAGCTGACCACGCTGACCCGCCGCGCGGAGCTGGCCGAGGAGCTCGGGATCGACGTGTTCTGCGTGATGCCGTTCACCCAGGAATTCATGAAGCTCACCCCGTCCGAATACGTGCACGACCTGCTGGTCGAACGTCTGCACGTCACCGAGGTCGTCGTCGGTGACAATTTCACCTTCGGCAAGAAGGCCGCGGGCACCGTCGACACGATGCGCGAACTGGGCGAGCGGTTCGGCTTCGAGGTCGACGGGGTGACTCTGCTCGGCGAACACGCCGTCACTTTCTCCTCCACCTATATCCGGGCCTGTGTCGACGCGGGCGATATGGCCGCGGCCGCCGAGGCGCTGGGTCGCCCGCATCGCGTCGAAGGCGTCGTCGTGCACGGCGACGGTCGCGGTCGCGGGCTCGGTTTCCCGACCGCCAATGTCGCCCCGCCGATGCATGCCGCGATCCCGGCCGACGGGGTGTACGCGGGCTGGTTCACCGTGCTCGGGGCAGGCCCGACCATCGGCAACGCCGCACCCGGCGAGCGCGCGATGGCCGCGATCTCGGTCGGCACCAACCCCACGTTCTCGGGCCGCTCACGGACCGTCGAAGCGTTCGTCCTCGACGGTGAGGCCGACCTCTACGGCCAGCACGTCGGTGTCGATTTCGTCGAACAACTGCGCGGGATGCGCAAATTCGACTCCATCGACGATCTGGTCGAGGCCATGAGCCGAGATGTCGAGGCCGCGCGCAAAGTCCTCACCGCCGCCGACGCCTGAGGCCGATTCGGTAGCGCGTTCGAGCGTCCGGTAAAGTGGCTCCTCGGGTTTGCTGCGGTCCGCGGTGGCGCCCATCCCGGGTAACCGGACCTTCGAGCGCGGAACTGAAAAATAGGAGTCGAGCCACATGGCGCTGACCACTGAGCAGAAGTCGGCAATTCTCGCCGAGTACGGCCTGCACCCCACCGACACCGGCTCGCCGGAGGCGCAGATCGCGCTGCTGTCGAAGCGGATCTCGGACCTGACCGAGCACCTGAAGCAGCACAAGCACGATCACCACACCCGTCACGGCCTGCTGGCCCTGATCGGTCGTCGTCGCCGCCTGTCGAAGTACCTGCAGGCCAACGACATCAACCGCTACCGCTCGCTCATCGAGCGCTTGGGTCTGCGTCGCTGATCTGAATCGGACACGCCTCCTCGTCGAGGCGGTCGACACCTGGCCAACGGGAAGAAGTACACTTCTTCTCGTTGGCTATTCGTGTATTCGGGGACCATCGGGTTCCCGGCTGCATTACAACATGTGACAGCCGTGTGCATCCGTCCGCGTGGCGTCGGTCTTCGGTAGTGGCCTTTCGGCAGGCGTTTCTTCTCGCCGCCGTCGGGCTTCGATCGATGACCGCCTCCGCGTCGCCGCTTCCAAGGGGATACGGCCGGGTGCTGCGCGTGGACGCCAGGAGGGTTTCCACGTGTCCGTGTCCGGTACGGCTGACGACAGCTGGGTTCGCGCCCACCATGGGAAAAGTACGCATGGAAACGGCAGCGCGACCAGCGAGACGAGAGGTCGAGAGAAGAAAATATGACGCAGACAACTGAACGTACTTCGACTGCGGTCGAGGTCGAGCCCGGTGTTTTCGAGTCGGTCGCGCTGATCGACAACGGTAGCTTCGGCACCCGCACCATCCGCTTCGAGACCGGCCGTCTGGCCAAGCAGGCCGCCGGCTCCGTCGCCGCCTACCTGGACGACGAGACCATGCTGCTGTCGGCGACCACCGCCGGCAAGTACCCCAAGGACCAGTTCGACTTCTTCCCGCTGACGGTCGACGTCGAAGAGCGCATGTACGCCGCGGGTCGCATCCCCGGCTCGTTCTTCCGTCGCGAGGGTCGCCCCTCCACCGACGCGATCCTGACCTGCCGCCTGATCGACCGGCCGCTGCGCCCGACCTTCATCGACGGTCTGCGCAACGAGATCCAGGTCGTCGTCACCGTGCTGAGCCTCGACCCCAAGGACCTGTACGACGTGGTGGCCATCAACGCCGCTTCGGCGTCGACGCAGCTTTCGGGCATCCCGTTCTCCGGCCCGATCGGCGGCGTCCGCGTCGCTCTCATCGGTGAGCAGTGGGTCGCGTTCCCGACCGTCGAGGAGCTCGAAGGCGCCGTGTTCGACATGGTCGTCGCGGGCCGCGTCACCGACACCGGCGACGTCGCCATCATGATGGTCGAGGCCGAGGCCACCGACAAGGTCATCGCGCTGATCGAAGACGGTGCGCAGGCGCCGACCGAGGCCGTGGTCGCCCAGGGTCTGGAAGCCGCCAAGCCGTTCATCGCGCGCCTGGTCCGCGCGCAGGCGGACCTGGCCGCGCTGGCTGCCAAGCCGACCCAGGAGTTCCCGCTCTTCCCGCCGTACGGCCCCGACGTGTTCGAGGCTGTCGAGGGCACCTCGAAGGTCGAGCTGAACCAGGCGCTGAGCATCGCCGACAAGCAGGCCCGCGAGGCCCGCATCGATGAGGTCAAGGCCGAGGTGCTCTCGCGTCTGGGTGAGGACTTCACCGGTCGTGAGAAGGAACTGGGTGCCGCGTTCCGCTCGGTCACCAAGAAGCTGGTGCGTCAGCGCATCCTCACCGACGGTTTCCGCATCGACGGCCGTGGCCTGGCGGACATCCGTCAGCTCTCCGCCGAGGTCGACGTGATCCCGCGCGCCCACGGTTCGGCGCTGTTCGAGCGTGGCGAGACCCAGATCATGGGCGTCACCACCCTCGACATGGTGAAGATGGCGCAGCAGGTCGATTCGCTCGGCCCGGAGACCTCCAAGCGCTACATGCACCACTACAACTTCCCGCCGTTCTCCACCGGCGAGACCGGTCGCGTCGGTTCGCCGAAGCGTCGCGAGATCGGCCACGGCGCGCTCGCCGAGCGTGCGCTGATGCCGGTGCTGCCCTCGCAGGAGGAGTTCCCCTACGCCATCCGTCAGGTCTCGGAGGCGCTGAGCTCCAACGGCTCCACCTCGATGGGTTCGGTCTGTGCCTCGACGCTGTCGCTGCTCAACGCCGGTGTGCCGCTGAAGGCGCCGGTCGCGGGTATCGCCATGGGCCTGGTCTCCGACACCATCACCAACGACAAGGGTGAGGACGAGGTCCGCTACGTCGCGCTCACCGACATCCTCGGCGCCGAGGATGCCTTCGGCGACATGGACTTCAAGGTTGCCGGCACCCGTGACTTCGTCACCGCCCTGCAGCTCGACACCAAGCTCGACGGCATCCCCTCGCAGGTGCTGGCCGGTGCGCTGAACCAGGCGCACGACGCCCGCACCACCATCCTGGACGTGATGGCCGAGGCCATCACCGACCCCGACGAGATGAGCCCCTACGCCCCGCGCGTGACGGCCATCAAGATCCCGGTCGACAAGATCGGCGAGGTCATCGGGCCCAAGGGCAAGATGATCAACCAGATCACCGAGGAAACCGGCGCCAATATCTCCATCGAAGATGACGGCACCGTGTTCGTCGGTGCGACCGATGGGCCGTCGGCCCAGGCCGCGATCGACATGATCAACGCCATCGCCAACCCGCAGCTGCCCAAGGTCGGCGAGCGCTTCCTCGGCACGGTCGTCAAGACCACCGCCTTCGGTGCGTTCGTGTCGCTCCTGCCGGGCCGCGACGGTCTGGTGCACATCTCCAAGCTGGGCAACGGCAAGCGCGTGGCCAAGGTCGAAGACGTGGTCAACGTCGGCGACAAGCTGCGCGTGGAGATCGCCGATATCGACAACCGCGGCAAGATCTCGCTCGTCCCGGTCGAGGACGAGGCCGCGGCCGCCGAGCCGGCCGCCGTCGAGGAGACCGCCGACGCCGAGTAGGCGTCGCTCCTGCTGACTGTCGAAACCCCCGCCGTTGTACGGCGGGGGTTTTGTCGTTCTCGGGCCTCGGACATGTCCGTGACCTGGATCACGATGATGCAACGGTGATGCAACGTTGCGTCGCCTAGTGTGGCCGGACACAGTACGAATCTGTGCCGACAGCCGTGCTGCCGCCCACTCGGAGCGCCGCGCCGACCGCTGTCGTCTCGGCGTACGCGGTCGGATCGCTGGACCGTTCTCAGCGCCGAAAAGTGAGTCCCCCCGCCGTGATTTTGACTGAATCTGGTCCGGTTTATTATTGAAACGAATACGCTTCTCCTCGTGTTCGGACGCGTGTTTCAGGTGTCGGGGTTGACGATGGAGGTCGGGAGATAACCGAGTCATTGCTGGTTGCGTGGCGGCGAGCCGGATTGCCGCGATCGTGTCATAGCCGATCGCACTGAATCCGGTGTGAGCGGGCGGATTTCGGGCAGGGTGCCCGAGGTTGGCCGCCCCCGCGCCGATCCACCCCACCCCGGCGCTAGCCGGGAGTTCCGAGAGTTTGTGCGGCCGCGTGGCGTTACCCGGGGCCGGTAATGGAAGGCAGTGTGCGATGACCAACCCCACTCCGGCGCGCGCGGAAACAGAACAGCTGGCAGCGCTGGTGGCGACGGTCGCGGCGATGGATCCGGCGCGGATCGCGGTCGAGTTCGACGGCGCCGCGGTGTCCTACGCCGATCTCGACGCCCAGCTCACGCTGATGGCCGAGCTCACCGGTGGGGCGCTGGACGCGGACACGCTCGTGCAGGTGGTGCTCGCCGAGCTGTTCCCCGGCGTGGTCGATGCCGCCGAGGGGACGTTCGGTGTGCTGCTGGATTCGCTCGCGGGCGACGCGATGGCGGCGCTGGGGATGGAGGTAGCGGCCGCGGCGACGCTGGTCGATCGGTTCGCCGCGCAGGTGGCGCGGACGCCGGATGCTGTCGCGGTGCAGTGCGGTGACGTCACGCTGACCTATGCGGCGTTCGATGCCAGGGTGCGAGTGCTGGCGGCGCGGCTGGTCGAGGCGGGCGTCGGGCCGGAGACGCTGGTCGGGTTGGCGCTGCGGCGCAGTGTCGAGCTGATCGTGGCGGTGCACGCGATCGTGCGGGCGGGCGGTGCGTATGTGCCGTTGGACCCCGATCATCCGGTGGACCGGTTGCACTACGTGCTCGAGGTGGCGCGGCCGGTGGTGGTCGTGACACGGGCCGGCGACGAGCCGGATCTGAACGGCGCGCCGGTGCTGCGCACCGATGACATCGACTGGGACGCGGCGACCGGCGAGGTGGTGTCCGGCGTGCGGGCCGGCAATACGGCCTACGTCATCTTCACGTCCGGCTCCACGGGCCGGCCGAAGGGTGTGGCGGTCACCCATGGGGCGATCGTGGCGAACCTGGATTGGCGACAGCGCCGCTACGCCATGACCGAGGCCGATGTGGTGGTGCAGAAGACGCCCTACACCTTCGACGTGTCGGTGTGGGAGTTGTTCTGGCCCTTGCAGATCGGCGCCCGGCTGGTTGTCGCCGAACCGGGGCGCCACGGTGATCCCGCGTATCTGGCGGCCTTGATCGCGCAGCATCGGGTCACCGTGACGCACTTCGTGCCGTCGATGCTGGCCGCGTTCGTCGGTGACGTGGGCCCCGAGGTGGATCTGTCGTCGTTGCGGATGGTGTTCGCCTCCGGTGAGGCGCTGCCCGCTGCCACGGCCGCCCGGCTGCGCGCGTTGTCGGCGACGGCGCTGCACAACCTGTACGGGCCCACCGAGGCGGCGGTCGACGTCACCGCGCACGAGGTGACCGCGCTCGACGAGGTGTCGGTGCCGATCGGTGGTCCCGCCGACGACACCGGGCTGCTCGTGCTCGACGAGAACCTCGACCAGGTACCCGTCGGGGTTGTCGGCGAGCTGTATCTGGCGGGTGTCCAGCTGGCGCGTGGGTACGTGGCGCGACCGGGGCTCACCGCGGATCGGTTCGTCGCCAATCCCTACGGCGCGCCCGGTGAACGCATGTATCGCACCGGTGACCTGGTGCGGGAGTCGCGCGGTGAGCTGGAATACCTGGGGCGCACCGACTTCCAGGTGAAGCTGCGTGGTCTGCGGATCGAGCTGGGGGAGATCGAGGCCGTGCTGGCCGCGCATCCTCGCGTCGGCAACGCGGCCGTGGTGCTGCATCGCCACGCCGCCGGTGAGGCGCTGGTCGGCTATGTGGTGAGCGTCGACGGTGCGGTGCTCGACGAGGCCGAACTCATCGAGCACGCCAAGTCGTCGATCCCCGAGTACATGGTGCCGTCGCTGCTGGTGCAGCTGGATGCGATGCCGATCAATGCCAGCGGCAAGCTGGACCGGAAAGCGTTGCCGGAGCCGGACTTCCGGGTCTCCGCCGCCGAATTCCGGGAGCCGCGTACGGCGACCGAGCGTACTGTCGCCGCGTTGTTCGCCGAGCTGCTCGAGGTGGACGTGGTCGGCTTGGACGACGACTTCTTCCGCCTCGGCGGCAACTCGCTGATCGCCACCCGCGCCATCGGCCGGTTGCAGGCGAATTTCGGTGTGCGGGTGGATGTTCGGGACTTCTTCGACAGTCCGACGGTGGCCGTACTCGCGAAGCTGGTCGAGGGTGGGGTGGCCGATGATCGGCCCGCGCTCGTCGCGGGCCCGCGTCCCGATGTGTTGCCGCTCTCGCCCGCGCAGCAGCGGATGTGGTTCCTGAATCGGTTCGATCCGGAGACCGGGGCCTACAACATTCCGATCGCGGTGCGGTTGACGGGTGCGCTGGATCAGGATGCGTTGCGGGCGGCGGTGGGTGATCTGATCGCGCGGCACGAGGTGCTGCGCACGGTGTACCCCGAGGTCGACGGGGTGGGCACGCAGCGCGTACTTCCCGTCACCGAGGCGCTCGAATCGCTCGCCGATGCGAAGGTGCTCGATCCGGTCAGCATCAGCGCTCAGGAACTCCCAGGCGCGCTCGCCGCCGTGATTCTGGGTGGTTTCGATGTCACCGCCGCGCCACCGTTGCGCGCGAGCCTGTTCGAGGTCGACGGCGATCACGTGTTGGTGCTGGTGGTGCATCACATCGCCGCCGACGGTTGGTCGGCCGGTCCGCTGGTGCGTGACACGATGACCGCCTACTACGCGCGTGCCGAAGATGCCGCGCCGCAGTGGAATCCGCTGCCGGTGCAGTACGCCGACTACACCCTGTGGCAGCGTGCTGTCCTCGGCGCGGAGGACGACGCCGACTCGCAGGCCGGGCGCGAGATCGCGTTCTGGCGTGACTCGCTGGCCGGACTGCCGGACGAGTCGAGCCTGCCGACCGATCGGCCCCGCCCCGCCACCGCCTCGATGCGGGGGCGCCGGGTCTCGTTCGAGCTCGATGCCGACGTGGTCGCGGCGCTGAATGCTGTTGCTGCGGAACAGGGCGCGACCTTGTTCATGGTGCTGCACGCGGCGTTGTCGGTGCTGATCGCTCGCCTGTCGGGCAATGCCGATGTGGCGATCGGCACGCCGGTCGCCGGGCGCGGCGCCGCCGAACTCGACGACGTGATCGGCATGTTCGTCAATACCGCGGTGTTGCGCACTCAGGTGCGTGGCGGCGAACCGTTCGCCGAGCTGCTCGGCCGCGTCCGCACCGGGGATCTGGCCGCCTTCGACCACACCACTCTGCCGTTCGAGCGGCTCGTCGAGGTGCTCGCGCCGACGCGGTCGGCCGGTCGCCATCCGCTGTTCCAGGTGGCTCTGTCGTTGCAGAACCTGCCGCCGACCACCTTCGAACTGCCCGGGCTGCGCGCTGCCGCCGTGGACCTGCCCTATGACATCGAGAAGTTCGATCTCTCGCTGACCCTGCGTGATTCCGCGGCCATGGGTCTGTCCGGCGAATTCTCCTACGCCACAGATCTGTTCGAGGAACAGACCATCACGCGCACGGTGGCCCGCTTCATCGGCCTGCTCACCGCGATCGCCGCCGCCCCGCAGACCCCGGTCGCCGACCTGCCACTGCTGATCGACACCGAACTCGCCGACCTGACCGCCCGCACCGGCGGCCCGTCGACGCCGGCTCCGCTGCTGCCGCAGGTGCTCGCCCGCGCCGCCGCCGATCCCACCGCGATCGCCCTCCGCGACGGCGCCCGTACCCTTACCTACGGCGAGCTCGACGCCGCCTCCACCCGCCTGGCCGCCCGCCTCACCGATCTCGGTGTCGGCGCGGGTGATCTTGTCGCCGTGAGTATTCCGCGTTCCGCGGATTCGATCACCGCGATCTGGGCCGTCGTGAAGTCCGGTGCGGGTTTCCTCCCGGTCGACCCGAACTACCCCACCGACCGCATCGCCCACATGCTCGCCGATTCCGGTGCGGCGGCGGGTATCACGATCGAGGCAGTGCGGTCGGACTTGCCGGCAACGGTGAACTGGCTTGTGCTCGACCGCACGGAACCCACTACAGGCGGTGCGGGTCGTGTCGAGGATGTCATCTCCGGCGGCAACGGGGTCGTGGTCCCGCCCGGTGAACGAGCGGTGGATCCGTTGGATCCCGCGTATGTCATCTACACCTCCGGCACCACCGGTCTGCCCAAGGGCGTGGTGATTCCGCACGGTGCGGTCGCGGCGTATCTGCCCGTACAGGCCGGGCGGTACCTGGCCTCCGCCGATGCGCGTGTGCTGCACGTGGCGTCGCCTTCGTTCGACATCTCCGTGGCCGAGCTGCTGCTGACCGTGACCGAGGGGTCGACGATGGTCATCGCGCCCGCCGGCGTCTTCGGTGGGGCGGAGCTGGGGGAGTTGCTGCGGGTCGAGCGGGTGACGCATGTGGTCATCACGCCGTCGGCGCTGGCGACGGTGCACCCGGAGGGGCTCGACGAGCTGCGGATGGTGGTGGTCGGTGGCGAGGCGTGCCCGCCGGAGCTGGTGGCGCGGTGGACCGCCGCGATTCCGGGTCTGATCTTCCGCAACGGTTACGGCCCGACCGAGACGACCATCGTCACCAATATCAGCGAACCACTCGGTGCGGCAACGGCGATCACGCTCGGCGCGCCGGTGGAGGGCACGACCGAACTGGTGCTCGACGAGCGGCTGCGGCCGGTGCCCGCCGGGGTCGTCGGCGAGCTGTACATCGCTGGTGCGCAGCTGGCGCGCGGCTACCATCGCAGGCCCGCGCTGACCGCCGGGCGGTTCGTCACCAATCCCTTCGGCGCGCCCGGCGAGCGGATGTACCGCACCGGTGACACCGTGCGCTGGGTGCGGCGCGAAGGATCGTTCGATCTGGAGTACCTGGGTCGCAACGACTTCCAGGTGAAGGTGCGCGGCTTCCGGATCGAACTCGGCGAGATCGACGCGGTCCTCGCCCGTCATCGCACGGTCGACTTCGCCGTCACCGTCGGCCACCGCACCGACGCGGGCGCCACCCTGCTGGTCTCCTATGTCGTGCCCGTCACCGGTGCCACGATCGACGCCGCGACCCTCATCGCGCACACCGCCGCGCACCTGCCCTCACACATGGTGCCCGCCGCGGTCGTCACTCTCGATGCCGTGCCGCTGACCCCCGTCGGCAAGCTCGATCGGGCGGCGCTGCCCGCACCGGTCTTCGAGACCGCCGCCTACCGGGCGCCGGAAACGGTGGCCGAGCAGGTGGTGGCCGCCGCGTTCGCCGAAGTCCTCGGACTGGACCGGGTCGGCCGTGACGACGACTTCTTCGACCTCGGTGGTAACTCGCTGCTCGCCACCCGGTTGATGGCGCGTATCGGGACCGACCTCGATATCCGCATCCCCATCCGCCAGCTCTTCGACACCACGACGGTGCTGGCACTGGCCGCGGCCGCCGACCGTCTGCGTGGCACCGGGACCGGCCCCGCGCTGGTGGCGGGAACCCGACCCGATCCCGTCCCGCTCTCACCCGCCCAGCAGCGCATGTGGTTCCTCAACCGCTTCGATCCCGGCTCGGCCGCCGACAACATCCCGATGGCCGTCCGCCTCACCGGTGCGCTCGACATCGCCGCGCTCCAAGCCGCGATCGTCGACGTGCTGGACCGGCACGAGGTCCTGCGCACCCGATACCCGGAACTGGACGGCAACGCCATCGCCGAGATCCTTCCGGCGACCGGCCTCATGCCCGAGGTCCACCCGCGGATCGTGGATGCGGCCGACCTGTCCGACGCCGTGCGTACCTTCGCCTCCACCGGCTTCGACCTCACCGTCGATGCTCCGATCCGCGCGACGCTGCTCCGTGTCGCCGCGGACACCGCGCTGGAGCATCGCGCATCGGGTGAGCGTGACGGGACCTACGGGCATGCCGCAGCGGCGGACTCGACGGGGTCCGCCGGTGCTGAGTACGTGCTGGTCATCGTGTTGCATCACATCGCCGCCGATGGTTTCTCGTTCGGGCCGTTGATCCGGGACGTGCTCACCGCCTACGGCGCGCGCGCCATCGGTGCGGCCCCGGGTTGGGTGCCGTTGAAGGTGCAGTACGCCGACTACGCCGTGTGGCAGCACGCGGTGCTCGGTGATGCGGCCGATCCGGAATCGGTGGCGGCGAAGCAGCTCTCGTTCTGGCGTGACGCGCTGGCAGGGGTGCCCGAGCAGCTGGAACTGCCCACCGACCGGACCCGTCCGGCGGTCGCCTCCCGGCGCGGTGCGATGCACGGCGTCGAGATCGATGCCGCAACGCATCGGGCACTGGCGGAATTCGCTCGCGCACAGGGCATCACGGTGTTCATGGCCGCGCACGCGGTGTTCGCGGTGCTGCTGGCGCGGCTGTCGGCGACCACCGACATCGCGATCGGCACGCCGGTGTCGGGGCGTGGTGAACGCGCGCTCGATGATCTCGTCGGCATGTTCGTCAACACCCTCGTTCTGCGCACGGAGGTGGCACCCGCGACCCCGTTCACCGAACTGATCTCCCAGGTCCGCGAGAAGGACCTCGCCGCCTTCGGCCACGCCGACGTGCCGTTCGAGCGCCTGGTCGAGGTCCTCGATCCGGTTCGCTCCACGGCCCGCAACCCCCTGTTCCAGGTGATGCTGTCCCTCAACGAGGACACCCCGAGCGAACTCGCCCTCCCCGGCCTCACCGTCGCCGGTTTCGATCTGCCCACCGGTGTCGCCAAGTTCGACCTGGAGCTCACCCTCGCCGAGCACCGCGACGACAACGGCACTCCCACCGGTATTTCCGGCGCCTTCCTGTACGCCACCGACCTGTTCGACGCCACCACCGTCGCCGCGTTCGCTACCCGGTTGGACCGCATCCTCACGGCCGTCCTCGCCGACCCGGCACGCCCGGTCGGCGACCTCGACTTCCTCGACGCCGCCGAGCGGACCCAAATCCTGACCACGTGGAACGACACCGCCACCGAGGCCGATCACGCCGCGACTCTCGCCTCGCTTCTCGCTGACCGAGCTGCCGCAACGCCCCACGCGATGGCCGTGGTCGTCGACGCCGACCCCACTGCGGCCGATGCCGCGCCGGCCGCCGCTGCGACAGCGACGCGCGCGCTCGATGCATTGCCCACTGCCGGGTCGAGCGCTACGGACGGCGTACTCCTCGAGGTGTCCTCGAGCGGTATTTCCCGGCTCGAACACGCGGCAGCCGATGCCATCGCCGCACACCGCGCCGGGGATGCGGTGCCCGAGGTGTCTGTGCGTGCCGCCGTCGATTCCACGACCGCAGTGGAGCTTTCGTACGCGGAGTTCGGTGATCGGGTCGCACGACTGGCCCGTCATCTGATCGGGCTGGGGGCGGGACCGGGCTCGCTGGTCGCGGTCGCGATGCGCCGTGGTGTGGAGCAGTTGGTCGCGGTGCACGCGGTGCTCGCGGCCGGGGCGGCGTATGTGCCGGTGGACCCGGACCATCCGGCCGAGCGGACCGCATATGTGCTGGCGCAGACGGCACCGGTCTGCGTGCTGACGGTTGCCGGGAGTGGTGTGGCTGTCAGCGGGTCGGTGCTCGAGGTCGGCGCGCTCGACCTGTCGGGAGTGTCCGGCGATCCGATCACCGACGACGAGCGGGTGGTTCCGCTGCGTCCCGAGCACCTCGCGTATGTGCTGTTCACGTCGGGCTCCACCGGCAGGCCGAAGGGTGTGGCCGTGCCGCACCGGGCCGCGGTGAACCAGTTGCTGTGGTTGCAGCGGGAATACCCGCTCGGTGCCGGCGATGTGGTGCTGCAGAAGACACCGTTCACCTTCGACGCGTCGGTGTGGGAACTGCTGTGGCCGTTGCAGGTCGGGGCGCGGCTGGTGCTCGCCACCGCCGACGGGCATCGTGATCCGGCGTACTTGGCGGCGGCCACCGCGCGCCATCGGGTGAGCGTCGTCCAGTATGTGCCCTCGGTGCTCGCGGCCGTCATGGCGGAACCCGTTTCCGCGCAGGCAGAGTCACTGCGACTGGTCTTCGCGGGTGGTGAAGCGCTGACGACCGACCTCGCGCGGCGGGTGTGCGCGAGTACCGGCGCGACAGTGGTCAACTTGTACGGCCCGACCGAAACCGCCATCCAGGTCACCACACACGAGGCCGGTGACGAGCCCGGGGCCACGGTACCGATCGGCACACCGGTCGCCGATACCCGTGTGTACGTGCTGGATTCGCGCCTGCATCCCGTCCCGGCCGGTGTCCCGGGTGAGCTGTACGTGGCGGGCACGCAGCTCGCCGACGGCTACCACGGCCGCACCGACCTCACCGCCGAACGCTTCGTCGCCGACCCCTTCGGCACCGGCGAACGTCTGTACCGCACCGGCGACCTGGTCACCTGGCGCACCGGTTCCGACGGCCCGGCGCTGCACTACCTGGGCCGCACCGACTTCCAGGTGAAGCTGCGCGGACTGCGCATCGAGCCCGCCGAGATCGAAGCGGCGATCGCCTCGGTTCCCGGCGTCAGCCGGGTCGCCGTCCTGGTCCGCTCGGACGGAGGCAGGCCCGATCAGCTCGTCGCCTACGTCGTCCGCGCTGCCGACGGTCCCGAGGTCGCCGACCTCGACGCCGCGATCGGCGCCACCCTGCCCTCCTACATGGTCCCGGGCGCCTACGTCTTCCTCGACGAGTTGCCCGTCAACGCGTCCGGAAAGCTCGATCGTCGGGCACTGCCCGTGCCGCAATCGCGGCAGCTCGACTACCGCGAGCCCGCCACCGCCACCGAGCGGATCGTCGCCGCGACGTTCGCCGGGGTGCTCGACCTCGACCGGGTCGGCGCGGGCGACGACTTCTTCGCCCTCGGCGGCAACTCGCTGCTGGCGACCCAGGTGGCGGCCCGGCTCGGTGCCGCGCTGGATGCGCGGGTGCCGGTGCGCGAGCTGTTCGAGGCGAGCACCGTCGACGGACTCGCGGTGCGGCTGGACGCGCTGCGCGGCACCGGCAGCAGGCGTGGACCCGTGGCGGGTCAACGGCCGCACCGGATTCCGCTCTCGCCCGCCCAGCAGCGGATGTGGTTCCTGCACCGCTTCGATCCGGACTCCGCCGCGTACCACATCCCGGTCGCGATCCGGCTCAGCGGTGAGCTGGATACGACCGCGTTGCGCGGCGCCCTGGGTGATCTGATCGCCCGGCACGAGACACTGCGCACCACCTATCCCGAATTCGACGGTCAGGCGACACAACTCGTCGGGCCTGCGTTCGTGCCCGAGCTCGCCGTCGTCGACGTGGCTGCCGAGGACGTGCCCGCGGCGGTGGTGTCGGTCCTCGCCGGTGGTTTCGATATCACCCTCGAGGTGCCGGTGCGTGCCGCACTGCTGCGGGTAGCGGCGACCGAACACGTGCTGGTGCTCGTTGTGCATCACATCGCGGCCGACGGCTGGTCGATGGGGCCACTGACCCGGGATCTGGTGGCCGCCTACGCCGCCCGCGCGGCGGGTGCGCAGCCGCAGCTGCCTGCGTTGGCTGTGCACTACGCCGACTACGCGCTGTGGCAGACCGAGGGCCTCGGCAGTGCCGACGACCCGGACGCGCCGCTGGCCCGCCAGCTCGACTACTGGACGCACCGGCTCGCGGGATTGCCCGATGTCCTGACCCTGCCCGCCGACCGGCGCAGGCCGCTGATCGCCTCCAACCGGGGCGCCACCTTCACCACCACCCTCGGCGCCGACCTGCATCGCGGGATCGAGGAGCTGGCTCGCGCGCACCGCGCCACTCCGTTCATGGTGCTGCACGCGGGCCTCTCGGTGCTGCTCGCGCGGCTCTCGGCCGGTGCCGACATCGTCGTCGGCACACCCGTGGCCGGGCGCGGCCATCGCGAACTCGACGACATCGTCGGCATGTTCGTCAACACGCTCGTGCTGCGCGCGCAGGTGCGCGCGGGCGCGCGCTTCAGCGATCTCCTCGACGAGGTCCGTGCCGGCGATCTCGATGCCTTCGACAATGCCGACGTGCCGTTCGAGAGCCTCGTCGACGCGCTGAATCCGGCGCGCTCACAGGGGTATTCACCGCTGTACCAGATCTCCCTGGCCTTGCAGAACCAGCGCAGGACCGCCTTCGAATTGCCGGGCCTGACCCTGTCGGGGCTGACCCTGCCCGATGCGCCGATCGAAGTGGATCTGGACTTCACCTTCGTCGACCGTTTCGCGCCCGACGGTGCGCCCGACGGCCTCGACCTCGAACTGCGCTACGCCACCGATCTCTTCGACGCCGACACCGTCGCGACCATGGTCGGGATGCTCGATCGGGTGCTGCGGGATGCGGTCACCGCCCCCGGCACCGCGGTCGGCGACCTCGCCCTGCTCGCCGACACCACGCTACCGGCGCAACACCACGGCGACGTGGTGCCGCTCGACAGCGCCCTCGCGGAACTGGGTCTAGGTGCCCCACTCGCCGCCCACCTGCTCGACGCCGCGGCCGCGCGAGCTCCGCACGCCGTGGCGGCGATCTTCGAAGGCGCCGAGATCACCTATGGCGCGCTCGCTGCCAGGGCCAACCGGTTGGCACGCAGGCTGATCGACTGCGGTGTGGGGCCGGAAACCCCGGTGGCCGTGGCTGTTCCGCGCAGCATCGAACTGCTGGTGGTGCTGCACGGCGTACTCGCCGCCGGTGGCGTGTACGTGCCGATCGACGCGGGCCAGCCCGCCGAACGCATCGGGCATGTGCTGGCGACCGCGACCCCGCGACTCGTCGTCGTCGCGTCGGCCGGTGACCTCGATCATGTGGACAGCGGCATCCGGTCCGCCACGGCCTCGGTGCATTTCGCCGCCGCGTCGCGCTCCGGGGTGCCGGTGCTCACCGTCGCCCAGCTCGAGCACGCCGCGCAGGACACTGTCGCGGGCGGCCCGCTCACCGATGGCGAGCGCCTCGCGCCGCTGCACCCCGAACACCCGGCGTATGTGCTGTTCACGTCCGGCTCCACCGGTACGCCGAAGGGCGTGCTGATCTCGCATCGCGCCGTGGTCAACGAGATCTGCTGGCTGCGTGGCGAATACGACATGTCGTCGGCCGATCGCTTCCTGCAGCGCGCGCCGCTCACCTTCGACGTCTCGCTCTGGGAACTGCTGGCCCCCGCGCTGCTCGGCGCCCCGCTGGTGCTGCTGCGCCCGGGCGGTCACCTCGACCTGGAATATCAGGCGCGAGTGGTGCGTGAGCAGGGCGTCACCATCATGGAGATCGTGCCGTCGGTGCTGGCCGCGATGCTCGCCGAAGGGCTCGGCGACGCGCTGAGCGGGCTGCGCATGCTGCACGTGGGCGGCGAGGAACTGCCCGCCCCGCTGGCCGCCACCGTGCTCGCCGCGATCCCCGGCGAGCTGCACAACACCTACGGCCCCACCGAAGTGGCGATCACCAGCACGTTCCAGCAGATCACGGCGCCGGTCGAGCAGACCGAGCTGCCCATCGGCAGGCCGACCTGGAACGTGCGCGCCTACGTCCTCGACGAGCGCCTGCACCCGGTGCCCGGCGGTGTCGCGGGTGAGCTGTATCTCGCGGGTGACCAGCTGGCCCGCGGCTACCTCGGCAGGCCCGACCTGACCGCCGACCGCTTCGTCGCCGACCCGTTCGGGGCCGACGGGACCCGCATGTACCGCACGGGCGACCTCGTTCGCCGCGATCACGGCGGTGCGCTGGTCTACTTGGGCCGCAACGACTTCCAGGTGAAGATCCGGGGACTGCGAATCGAGCTGGGCGAGATCGAGGCCGCGCTCGGCGACGCACCCGGCGTCACCCACGCGACCGTGCTGCCCGCCACCGACGCTGCCGGTCGGCAGTGTCTGGTCGGGTATGTCGCGGGCGAGGTGGACAGCGTGGCGGTGCGTGCGCACGTAGCGGGCCAGGTGCCCGCGTACATGGTGCCCTCCCACCTGGTCGTGCTCGACACCGTGCCGCTCAACTCGGCGGGCAAACTCGATCGGGCCGCGCTGCCCGCCGCCGACCTGTCCGTCACCACCGAATACCTGGCCCCGCGACCGGGTGCGCAGACCGCGCTCGCCGGGGTGATCGGCGACCTGCTCGGGGTGGCGCGCATCGGCGCCAACGACGACTTCTTCGCCGTCGGCGGCAACTCGCTGCTCGCGATGCGTCTGGTCGCCCGGGCCAACGCGGCTCTCGGGAGTGCGCTGGACGTGCGCGATGTGTTCGACGCCCCGACCGTCGCCGGACTCGCCGAGCGTGCGGGCACCGGCCGCGAACAGTCGCCGCCGCTGACCGTGGTGCGACCGCGCCCGGATCGAATCCCGTTGTCGCTGGCGCAGACTCGCCTGTGGTTGCTGAACCGGATCGATCCCAGATCGGCCGTTTACACCCTGCCGATCGCGTTGCGCCTGACCGGCGACCTCGACACCGGCGCACTGTGGACGGCGCTGGCGGATGTCCTCGACCGACACGAATCACTGCGCACCTTTTTCCCCGAAGACGCCGACGGCCCGACCCAGGTGGTCCTTCCCACCGACGCGGTGCTGCCCGCTGCCGTCGTGCGCGAGGTCGCCGAGGGTGAGCTGGCCGCTGTGGTGCGCTCGATCATCGGCCAGGGTTACGACCTGACCACTCAGTCGCCCCTGCGCGCCGCGCTGCTGCGCCGCGAACCGCGGGTCGAAACTGTGGACCGCCGACCAGCGTCCGGCGATGCCACGCCGCGTCTCGCGACCGTGAATTGCGTGGGTTCGCGGGAGACAGAGCACGTGCTGGTGCTCGCCGTGCATCACATCGCCGCCGATGGTGTGTCGACGACGCCGCTGGCACGGGACCTGATCACCGCCTATGCCGCGCGCGCTGCCGGGATCGCTCCAGCGTGGGAGCCGTTGCCGGTGCAGTATCCGGACTTCACCCTGTGGCAGCGCGCCGTGCTCGGCGATGCGGCCGACCCGCGGTCGCGGCTGGCGCGGCAGTCGGCGCACTGGCGTGACGAATTGGCCGGGACCGCACCGGTTCTCGAACTGGCGACGGATCGGCCCCGGCCCGCCGTGCGCACGGGTGCGGGTGGGGCCGTCGGGTTCGAGGTGCCCGCCGATGTCGTGGCGGGGATCGAGGCGCTGGCCCGCCGCCACGGGGTGTCCACCTTCATGGTGGTGCACGCGGCGTTCGCGGTGCTGCTGTCACGTCAGGGCGCCGGTGCGGATGTGCTCGTCGGCACGCCGGTCGCCGGGCGAGCCGATGCCGCGCTCGACGATCTCGTCGGCATGTTCGTCAACACCCTCGTGTTGCGGACGGCGGTCGATGCCGGTGCCGGGTTCGGTGCGCTGCTGGCCGAGGTGCGAGCGGCTGATCTGCGCGCCTTCGCCCACGCGGACCTGCCGTTCGAGCGGCTCGTCGACGAGCTGAATCCGGTTCGTTCCACGGCGTATTCGCCGATCGTGCAGGTGATGCTCGCGTTCGAGCATCGCGAGGACACCGTCCTCGAGTTGCCCGGGCTGCGGATCGACGAGTTCGCTCTGGACGCGGCGACCACCCAGTTCGATCTGTCGCTGGCGATCAACGAGATCGTCGGCGCCGCCGGGGAACCCGGCATGCGCGGGTGGCTGCGCTACGCCACCGACTTGTTCGACGCCGACACGGTGGCGTCGTTCGGTGCGCGGTTCGTGCGGGTGCTGAGCGCGGTCGTCGCCGATGACAGCATCGCGGTCGGCGAGATCGATCTGCTGGATGCCGCCGAGACCGCCCAGCTCGCGGCGTGGAACGACACCGCCGCCCCGCTCGACGCCGAGGCGACGCTGGTCTCGATGTTCGCCGCGCAGGCCGCGCGTACCCCCGATGCGGTCGCCCTCGAGTTCGAGGGGCAGCGGATCACCTATGGCGAGTTCGCGATTCGTGTCGCCCGCCTGGCGCGTTGGCTGATCGCCGAGCAGGTCGGTCCCGGCGCGGTCGTCGGTGTCGGGCTGCGGCGCGGCATCGATCTCCTGGTCGCCCTCTACGCGGTCCAGGCCGCAGGCGCCGCCTATCTGCCGCTGGATCCGGACCACCCGGCCGACCGGATCGCCGACGTCCTGGCGACCGCGGCCCCGGTGTGCGTGCTGGCCGCCGCCGATTTCCCCGAAACCGGCGCTCGCACCGCTGTGCCCGCCGCGCAGGTCGAGCCCAGCGGCCGGTCGGTCGAATCCGGGACGCATGCGGTCGAATCCGGCGCCGAGCCCGGCATTCGTATTGTCGAGCCCGGCGCGCTCGATCTGTCCGGGTTCGCTGTCGACCCGGTGACCGATGCCGACCGGATCCGGCCGTTGCGTGGAGCGGACCTGGCGTATGTGCTGTTCACGTCCGGCTCGACGGGGAAGCCCAAGGGTGTCGCGGTTTCCCATACCGCGATCGTGAATCGCCTGGTGTGGATGCAGGATGCCTACCGGCTCGGCGCGGCCGACGCCGTGCTGCAGAAGACGCCGATCACCTTCGATGTGTCGGTGTGGGAACTGTTCTGGCCCTTGCAGATCGGCGCCACCCTGGTGATCGCGCGGCCCGACGGGCACCGCGATCCCGCCTACCTGGCCGAGGTCATCACCCGCACGGGTGTCGGCGTCGCGCACTTCGTGCCGTCGATGCTGGCGGCGTTCCTCGCCGAACCGCGTGCCGCCGACTGCGTTTCGCTGCGGCAGGTGTTCGCCTCCGGCGAGGCGCTGCCCGCGGCCGATGCCCAGCGTCTGCGCGCGCTGGTTCCGGGTGTCGGCGTGCACAACCTGTACGGACCCACCGAGGCCGCGGTCGACGTGAGCTTCCACGAGGTCACCGACGCCGACACGGCCACGGTGCCGATCGGCGCCCCGGTCGCCAACACCGCCCTGCACGTGCTCGATGCCCGCCTGCGTCCCGTTCCCGTCGGCACACCGGGTGAGCTGTATCTGGCCGGCGTCCAATTGGCCCGCGGTTACCTCGCCCGCCCTGACCTGTCCGTCGACCGCTTCGTCGCCAACCCCCTCGGCGCCCCCGGCGACCGCATGTACCGCACCGGCGACCTCGTGGTCCGCACTCGCTCGGGTGAACTGGAATATTTGGGCCGCACCGACTTCCAGGTGAAACTGCGCGGCCTGCGCATCGAACTCGGCGAAATCGAGGCAGTTCTCACCGGTCTCGACACCATCGAACGAGCGGTGGTCACCGTCCGCGACGACGGCACGGGCGACTATCTCACCGCCTACCTGCTCGGTGCCGCGGAGCTCGACCTCGACATGGTGAAAGCCGCTCTTCAGCAAGCACTTCCGGCCTACATGGTGCCGAGCGCGTTCGTGGTCCTCGGTGAGTTCCCGGTCAATTCCTCGGGCAAGCTCGATCGGCGGGCACTGCCCGCGCCCGAGTTGGTCGCTCGCGAATTCCGTGCGCCTGCGACGCCGTCGGAGCAGTTGGTGGCCGGGGTCGTCGCCGAGGTGCTCGGCGTCGAACTGGTCGGTGCCGAGGACGATTTCTTCGATCTGGGCGGCAACTCGCTGATCGCGACCCGGGTCGCGGCGCGGCTCGGGGCGGCGTTGAACCGGCAGGTGCCCGTGGCGCGGATCTTCGAGACACCGGTGGTGGCGGCGTTGGCTGCCGCGCTCGACGCCGAGCGCGGCGCGGCGCGGCTGGCGCTGGTGGCGGGGGAGCGGCCGGCTTCGATTCCGCTCTCGCCCGCCCAGCAGCGCATGTGGTTCCTCAACCGGTTCGATCCGGATTCGGCCGGCTACAACGTGCCGATCGCGGTGCGACTCGGCGGCGTGCTCGATCTCGACGCGCTCGCCGCCGCGGTGGACGATCTCATCGGCCGACACGAAGTACTGCGCACCTATTACCCCGAGACGGCCGACGGTCCGGTGCAGCAGATCCTGCCGGCCGTCGAAGCCGGGGTGGCACTACGGGTTCAGGACATTGCCGCGCCGGAGATCGTGGACGCCGTGACGGCGTTGGCCGCCACCACCTTCGATGTCACGGCGGGTGTGCCGTGGCAGGTGGTGCTCTATCGGATCAGCGCCGACGAGGCGGTGCTCGCCATGGTCGTGCACCACATCAGCGCCGACGGTTCGTCCGTACCGCCGCTGGTGCGTGACCTGATGACCGCCTACCTCGCGCGACGCGACGGTGCGGCGCCGCGGTGGACGCCGCTGCCGGTGCAGTACGCCGACTACGCGCTGTGGCAGCGCGCGGTGCTCGGCGACGAAGCCGATCCCGAATCGGTGGCCGCCCGCCAGCTCGACTTCTGGCGCGGCGAACTGGCCGACCTTCCCGATGAGCTCGCGTTGCCGCTGGACCGCCCCCGTCCGGCGGTGCGGACCCTCTCCGGAGGGACCGTGCCGGTGACCCTGGACGCGGGCACCCACGCCCGGCTCAGTGCGCTGGCCAGGGAGTCCGGGGCCACGCTGTTCATGGTCGTGCACACCGCGTTCGCGGCGCTGCTCGGTCGACTCTCGGGTAGTGCGGACATCACCGTCGGCACCCCGGTCGCCGGGCGCGGTGAGGCCGCGCTCGAGGACCTGATCGGCATGTTCGTGAACACGCTGGTCTTCCGTACCCGCCTGCGGGCAGGAGAGTCGTTCCAGCAGTTGCTGATTCGCCAGCGCGCGACCGACCTCGCCGTGTACGCCCATGCCGAGGTGCCGTTCGAACGTCTCGTCGAGGTGCTCGATCCGACCCGCTCCACCGCCCGGCATCCGCTGTTCCAGGTCGGCTTCTCGTTCCAGAACTTCGAGCGGGCCGAGCTGGCCCTGCCCGGGATCACCGTGTCGGGGCTGGACACCGAGAACGAGCTGTCGCAATTCGATCTGCACCTCATCGTCAGCGACGAGTACGCGGTCGACGGTGCGGCCGCGGGCGTCACCGGCGTGCTCACCTACGCCCACGACGTGTTCGACACCGAGACCGCGGTGACGATCGCCGGACGGCTGGAACGCCTGCTCACCGCTGTCGCGGAGTCGCCGCGCACCCCGCTGGATTCCGTCGAGGTGCTCGAACCTGTCGAGCGCACCCGCATCCTCACCGAGTGGAATGCCACCACCCACGAGATCGACAGTGCCGCCACGCTACTCACCCCTTTCCGCACGCAGGTTCGGGCGAGCCCCGAAGCGCCCGCGCTCGTATTCGAGGACACGGCACTGACCTACGCCGAACTCGACACCCGGGTCAACCGACTTGCCCGGTACCTGATCGACGAAGGTGTCGGCCCCGATGCCATGGTGGGGCTCGCCATCCGGCGCTCCACCGAACTCGTCGTCGCCATGTACGCGGTCCTCACCGCGGGCGGCGCCTATGTGCCGATCGACCCCGACCACCCGGCCGACCGGGTCACCCAGATCCTGGACACCGCGCGGCCACACCTGGTCCTCACCACCGCCGGAGACGAATTCGACGGGCCGACGCCAGGTGGTTCGGGGACCGGCCTGCCGACCAGAGTTGTCGTGCTCGGTGACGTCGACACCGCCCGCTACCCGGGTCATCCGGTCGCGGAGTCCGAACTCCGCGCTCCCCTGCGGGATTCGAACCTCGCCTATGTACTGTTCACCTCCGGCTCGACCGGCAGGCCCAAGGGCGTGGCGATGAGTCATGCCGGAGTGCGCAATCAGATCGCCTGGCTGATCGAGCAGTACAGGATCGACAGCGACGATGTGTACCTGCAGAAGTCCGCGGCCGGGTTCGACTTGTCGGTCTGGGGCTTCTTCGCGCCGCTCGCGGCGGGCGCGACCCTGGTGCTCGCCACCCCGGACGGTCATCGCGACCCGCTGTACCTCGCCGACCTGGTCGCCGCGCGGCGGATCACCGTCGTCGACTTCGTGCCGTCGATGCTGGCCATGTTCGCCGCGCACGCCGACGCCCAGCAATTGACCAGTCTGCGGCTGGTCCTCGCGATCGGTGAAGCGCTCACCCCGGAGACGGTCGGCGCGCTGCGTGCGAAATCGCCCGCGGCGGTGCACAACCTGTACGGGCCGACCGAGGCCGCCGTGTCGGTGACGGCGTGGCCCGCCGACGGTGCCACAGGCCAGACGGTGCCCATCGGTGTGCCCGAATGGAATTCGCGTGTGTACGTGCTCGACGAACGGCTGCGCCCGGTCGCACCGGGAGTGGCCGGTGAGCTGTACCTGGCGGGTGAACAGCTCGCACGCGGGTACCTCGGCCGCACCGACCTCACCGCGGACAGATTCGTCGCGGACCCGTTCGTCGGCGCGGGCTCGGGTCCCGACACCGCGCGTTCCGTCGGTGACGGCCGCGACCACCGTCGCCGGGGCGCGCGCATGTATCGCACCGGCGACCTGGTGAAGTGGACTCGCGACGGTGTACTGGTCTATCTGGCGCGCATCGACTTCCAGGTGAAATTCCGTGGTCAGCGCATCGAACTCGGCGAGATCGAGACCGCGCTCGGCGGACTGGCCGGGGTCAGTCAGGCCGCCGCGGTGGTCTCGGCGAGTGCGACCGGCGACCAGCTCGTCGGCTACGTCGTGCCGACGCCGGGCCTCGCACCGGATCCGGCCGCCCTGCGGTCGGGCGTGGGCGCGGTGCTGCCGTCCTACATGGTGCTGTCGGTGATCGTGGTGCTCGACGCGTTCCCCCTCAACACCTCCGGCAAGCTCGACCGGAAGGCGCTGCCCGCACCGGAATTCGTGGCCAGGCCGTTCCGGGCGCCGGTCGGCGCGGCGCAGCGGGCGGTGGCCGAGGTGTTCGGCGACGTGCTCGGGCGCGAGCGGGTCGGCCTCGACGACGACTTCTTCGAACTCGGCGGCAACTCCCTGATCGCGACCCGGGTCGCCGCCCGCCTCGGCGCGGCATTGTCGACGCGGGTGCCCGTGCGGACCCTGTTCGAAGCGAGCACCGTGGCCGCCCTGGCCACCGTGCTCGCGGCCAGGGCGGGCAGTGGCGCGGGGATCGCGCTGACCTCCGCTGAGCGACCGGCACGGGTTCCGCTGTCGGCCGCCCAGCAGCGCATGTGGCTGCTCAACCGCCTCGATCCTGAGTCCGCCGCGTACAACATCCCGATCGCGGTGCGGCTCACCGGTGACGTCGATGCCGGTGCGCTGGTGGCCGCGGTCACCGATGTGCTCGACCGGCACGAGGTGCTGCGCACGGCCTACCCGGCCCTCGACGGGATCGGGCACCAGGCGGTGTGGGAGTTCGTGCCGACGCCGGTGGTGGAGACCGTGGATCCCATCGCGGTACCGGCGATCGTCGCGGCCGAGATCGGGCGCGGATTCGATGTCACCGTCGCGCCGCCCGTGCGGGTGCGCGTCTTGCGCTGTGCGGCGGACGAAGTCGTGCTGGTTGTGGTGATCCACCACATCAGCGCCGACGGGTTCTCCGCCGGGCCGCTCCTGCGTGACACCGCCGCCGCCTACCTCGCCCGGCGCGCGGGAACCGAACCCGAGTGGGCGCCGCTGCGCGTGCAGTACGCCGACTACACGCTGTGGCAGCGTGCGGTGCTGGGCAGCGAAGACGACGCCGAGTCGGTCGCCGCGCGGCAACTGCGATTCTGGCGCACCGAACTGGCCGGACTGCCCGGGCCGCTCGAACTGCCCGCCGACCGGCCGCGGCCCGCTGCCGCGTCGCATCGTGGCGCGAGTGTCGACACGGTGGTGCCGCGGTCGGTGTGGCAGCGGGTGGCGCAGTTGGCGCGTCGCGCCGACGTGAGTGAATTCATGGTTGCCCACGCCGCGCTGGCCGCGTTGCTCGCGCGTCTCAGCGGCACCGGCGACATCGCGATCGGCACCCCGGTGGCGGGTCGCGGTGAGCAGGCCCTCGACGATCTCGTCGGCATGTTCGTCAACACGCTGGTGCTGCGCACCGGTGTCGACCCCGCCGTCTCGTTCAACGCGCTCCTGCGGGAGATCAGGCGGGTGGATCTGGATGCCTTCGAGAACGCGGACGTGCCGTTCGAACGGCTGGTCGACGTGCTCGACCCGACCCGCTCGACCGCGCACAGCCCGCTGTTCCAGGTGATGCTGGCCTTCCAGAACCTGGCCGCGAGCCCGGTCGAGGTGGTCCTGCCCGACCTCACCGTGACCGGACTGGATGCCGACGCCGCCATCGCCAAGTTCGACCTGGATCTCGTCCTCGCCGACACCGCCGACGGTGGTTGCGCGGTGAGCTTGACCTACGCCACCGATCTGTTCGACGCCGAGACGGCCGCTCGCGTCGCCGACGGTTATGTGCGGATCCTCGACGCGGTCACGGCGAACCCGGACGGGGCGGTCGGCGATATCGACCTGCTCACCGACGGTGACCGCCGGATGCTCGCGAACTGGTATGACACCGCGCAGGCCGGTGAGGTCGGCGTTGTGCCGACAGCGTTCGATCGCCGCGCCGCCGCGACGCCGGACGCCGTCGCGCTCATCGACGGTGACACCGTACTCACCTACGCCGAATTCGCCGCGCGGGTGAACCGGCTGGCGCGCCATCTGATCGACCACGGTGTCGGGCCGGATCACGCGGTGGCGGTGGGAGTTCGGCGCTCAGCCGAGTTGCTGGTCGGCGTGTACGCCGTGTTGGCGGCGGGTGGCACCTACGTGCCGATCGATCCGGACCATCCGGCCGAGCGGATCACCCGCATCCTGCGGATCGCGCAACCGGTCTGCGTGCTCACCACCAGCGGCGACGCCACGGACCTTCCGCTGCGGGGGCACGATGTGATCACGCTGGACACCGTCGATCTCGCGGGCTTTTCGGTAGCACCGATCGCTGACGCCGAACGGGAGGCGCCGTTGCTCCCGGAGCACACCGCGTACGTGATCTTCACGTCCGGCTCGACCGGTCTGCCCAAGGGTGTCGGTGTGCCGCATCGCGCGATCGTCCACCAACTCGACTGGCTGGCACAGCGGTTCGGATTCGCCGCCGGTGACAGCGTGCTGCACAAGACGCCGATCACCTTCGACGCCTCGATCTGGGAGCTGTTGCTGCCGCAGCGGGTGGGCGCCCGCACTGTCATCGCCCGGCCCGGTGGACACGGGGACCCGGCCTACCTGGCCGCACTGATCGCCGAACATCACATCGACACAGTGCAATTCGCCCCGACACTGCTCGCCGCCTACGTGGCGCACGTGCAGGAGGCGGTCGCTGAGGGCACCGGTGTCGCGAGTACGACGCTACGGCGGGTGTTCGCGGGTGGCGAGGCATTGCCCGCTGCGCTGGCACAGCAGGTACGCGCACTGACCGGTGCGCAGGTGGTGAACCTCTACGGGCCGACCGAGACCACAGTGCAGGTGAGTGCGCACCGGGTGACCGATGCCGACGTCGTCACGGTGCCGATCGGTGCGCCGGTGTGGAACACGGGGCTCTACGTGCTCGATGCCAGGATGCGTCCGGTGCCGCCGGGGGTGACCGGTGAGCTGTATGTCGGTGGTGCGCAACTCGCCCACGGGTACATCGGGGCCGCCGAACTCACCGCGGAGCGGTTCGTGCCGGACCCGTTCGGTGCGTCCGGCGCACGGATGTATCGCACCGGCGACCTCGTTCGCCTGCGGGGAAGCGACAGTGCGGCACTGGACTACGTCGGGCGTGCCGACCTGCAGGTGAAGCTCAACGGCCAGCGCATCGAACTCGGTGAAGTGGAAGCCGCCCTGCAACGGCAGCCGGGGGTGGCGCAGGCCGCGGCCGCCGTGGTGTCCGGGGTCGGCGCGGATCGACTCGTCGCCTACGTGGTGGCATCGCGCAACCAGGAGTCCGACGGTGCTGCTTCCGCCGGCGCAGGTCCCGGTGCCCGAGGTGGTGCGGCCGATCTGGCGGTGGCACAGGGTAGTTCGGCATTCGACGCGGCGGTGCTGCGGGCGGCGCTGGCCACGGAACTACCCGGTTACCTGGTGCCCGCCGTGGTACTCGAGCTGGAGGCGTTGCCGGTCAACACCTCCGGCAAACTCGACCGCGGCGCACTGCCGCGCCCGGAACTTCGCCAAGCGACCTATCGGGCGCCGATCACCGAGACCGAGCAGCTCGTGGCAGGTGCGTTCGCGCGCGTACTCGGACTGGATCGCATCGGCATGGACGACAACTTCTTCGACCTCGGCGGCAACTCCCTGACCGCGGTCCAGCTGTCGTCTCGACTGAGCGAAGCGCTGGGCAGCCCGGTGCCGGTGGCGTGGTTCTTCACCGACCCCACGCCCGCGGTCGTCGTGGAACGGCTACGCGCCGAGGATGATTCGAGCGACGACGCGTTCGCGGTCCTGCTCCCGCTGCGCGTGGGCGGCACCGGCGCACCACTGTTCTGCATCCACCCCGTCGGTGGTGTGTCCTGGTCGTTCGCCGGACTGACCCGCCACCTCGACCCGCAGCGCCCGATCTACGGGTTGCAGTCGCCTGCCCTCACCGCCGACGAACCGCTGCCCGCCACCATCGACGATTGGGCGCGCCGCTACATCGCCGCCATCCGCGAGGTACAGCCGGAAGGGCCGTACCACCTGCTCGGCTGGTCGCTGGGCGGGCTGCTCGCCCACGCCGTCGCCACCGGCCTGCAAGCCGACGGCGCACAGGTGGCGCAGCTGGCCATGATGGACAGCTGGCTCGGCGACGGACCGGAACAGACCCCGATGCCCACCGTCGGCGACCTGCTCGGCGGGCTCGCCGGTGACGATCTCGCGTTCGACACCGACGGTCTCGCCGCCGCGGCCGCGGGCATCGGCGGACCGTTGGCGGCACTCGATCGCGCCCGCATCGCCCGCATCATCGACGCCGCCACGGCCTCGATGCGGATGGTCGACGAGTACCGTCCACGTCGCTTCGACGGCGATCTCGTCTACTTCGCCGCCACCGTCGACGACCCGAGCGGATCGCGCGGCGCGGCGAGTTGGGCCACCGCCGTCGAAGGCACGATCCACCGGCACGGCATCCCCGCCACGCACTGGGCGATGGCGGGCGAGGCCGCGCTGGCCCGGATCGCGGACGTCCTCGACGGGAGTGGATCCGATGCGCGCGGGTTCGCCGGCGAGGACCCGGCGACGAGGGCCGATGCGCGGGCGGGGGCGATGGGCGCATAGAATCGCGGAGCCGGCCGTCGTGCCTGCTGCCTGCACAATGAGGCATTACGCGCACGTCGCCAGCTCCCGTTCGAGAGGTTGAGGAACCATGCCAGCACAGCCGTCCGGTGGGATCGGGTGACGAAGCCGAAGTTGACCGAGTCGAATACCGAATCCGCTGACGATGTCTCCACCGGTGGAGTGCGCCGCACCGTGCTCCCCGGCGGCCTTCGCGTGGTCACCGAACACGTGCCCGGCGTGCGCTCCGCCTCCATCGGGGTGTGGGTAGGCGTCGGTTCACGCGACGAGGGCCCCACCGTGGCCGGCGCCGCGCACTTCCTCGAACACCTGCTGTTCAAGGCGACCCCGACCCGCAGCGCCCTCGACATCGCGCAATCGATGGACGCGGTCGGCGGCGAACTCAACGCGTTCACCGCCAAGGAACAGACCTGCTACTACGCCCACGTCATCGACGAGGACCTGCCGCTCGCCGTCGACCTCGTCTCCGATGTGGTGCTCAACGGTCTGTGCCGCGCGATCGACGTCGACGTGGAGCGCCAGGTGGTCCTGGAAGAGATCGCGATGCGCGACGACGACCCCGAAGACCTGGTCGCCGACTCCTTCCTCACCGCCATGTTCGGCGACCACCCCATCGGGCGCCCGGTGATCGGCAGCGTCGAATCCATCGAGAACATGCAGGCCGCCCAGCTGCGCGGCTTCCATCAGCGCCGCTACCGGCCCGAGCGCATGGTCGTCGCGGTGGCGGGCAACGTGGAGCACGAACGCGTCGTGGAACTGGTGCACCGCGCGTTCGGACCACACCTGGACACCGCCGCCGAGCCCGCGCCGCGCCGCGAAGGCAAGTTCCGCGCGCAGGGCGCACCCGGCCTGATCAGGATCAACCGCGACAGTGAACAGACCCACCTCGCCTTCGGCGTGCGGGCGTTCGGCAGGCACGAGGGCCAACAGCGCTGGCCGCTGTCGATCCTCAACACCATCGTCGGTGGCGGCCTGAGTTCCCGGCTGTTCCAGCGCATCCGGGAAGAACGCGGCCTGGCGTACTCGGTGTACTCGAGCGTCGACACCTTCGCCGACACCGGCGCGTTCTCGGTCTCGCTCGGCTGCCAGCCCGAAAACCTCAGCCAGGTCACGACATTGGCACGCGGCGTGCTCGACGAGGTCGCCGTCAACGGTGTCACCGACGCCGAATGCGCCAGGGCCAAGGGCTCTTTGCGCGGCGGACTGGTCCTGGGCCTCGAGGACTCGGCCTCCCGGATGAACCGCATCGGCCGCAGCGAACTCAGCTACGGCAACCACCGCAGCGTCTCGGCGACCCTGGCTCGCATCGACGCTGTCACCACCGACGAGGTCAGCGAGATCGCCCGGACCCTGCTCGCCCGTCCTTACGGTGCCGCGGTGTCGGGCCCGTACCAGCGCACCCGCGATCTGCCCGCCTCGGTGCGAAAGCTCGTCGAGCGCTGAGCAATGCGGCCGACACGGTCGTCATGGCGTTGGTGAACGCCGAGGGGGAGGGGTTCGGTCATGTCGGTACAGGTGGCGCTCGAGCGTGCTCGCGTGGCCAAGGAGATCGGGCGGATCGAGCAGGCCCGGCAGATCCTCGGTGGAGCTCTGGCTCACGCACCCGACGACCCCGAAGTGCTTGTCGCGCTGGGGGATATCGCCTTCTCTCTCGACAGGCCCGACGAGGCGTTGCGGTGGGCGGGTCAGGCGATCGTTGTCGATCCGGAGCGGGCGGACGCCCACGCGCTGGTCGCGATGGCGGCGGCGTCGCTGGGGGAATGGGACCGGGCGCTGGCCCACGGTGAGACAGTCGTGCGACTGCTCCCACACGATGCGCCGTCGCTGTTGGTGCTGGCATGGTTGCTGGCGTACGGACCACATCCGGACGGGGGCCGCGCCGAGGCGGCGCTGACCGAGGCCGTATCCCTCGCGCCGAACGACGCCGATGTCCACTGTTCGGTGGCCGAGACCTACGGGCGGTTGACCGATCTCGAGGCGGTCCGGCGGCATGTGGCGGCGGGTCTGGCCCTCGATCCGACGCACGTGGATCTGCTGCGTATGCAGGCTCGGATCGAGTTCGGCGGTATCGACGGCGGCAGACAGCGCGCGGTGGAAATCTTGCGAGGAGTGCTCGCGCAGTCACCGTCCGATGTGCAGGCGAAGCGGCTGCTCGCCGAAGTGCACTGGCGGGCCATGATGCGGCTCGCTGCGTGGGTGTGGTGCTTCGCGGGCTGCTATGCCGCGGCGGCGATGTGGGCACCGCCGATGGTGCTGCGGGTGCTGTCGCCACTGTTGTTCGTGGCACTTCCGTTCGCCTGGTTCGGGGTGTTCCGCAAGCTGCGCGAGCAGCTGCCCGCGGGGTACCTCCGGGCCAGGACGATGCGGCCGCGGACCTTGCTCGCGCTCGCCATGGCAGCGGCGTCCGGGCTGGTGGTCGACCTGGGGGCTGTCGTGATGCGGTCGCAGTATGTGGAGTTCGTCCGGCTCGGGAGTCTGCTGTTGCTGCTCGGGACGCTCGCCGCGGCGCTCGCGCATCTGCTGTTCTACACGGCGTGGTTGCGGCCCGGTCGTGACGACCCCGACCCGGACGACGGGTTCGACTTCGCCTTCGGTCAGGTCATAGTGATCGCGGCGTTCGGTGCGCCACTGGTGGTCGTGGCTGCCCTCGCGCGGGGGTGGGCGCGTCAGCCCGCGGTCTTCGGTGCGCTACTTGCCGTGTTCGGGGCCGTGTTCTTCACTGTCGTCCTCGAAGCCGGGATCGCCGTCTGGCGTGGGCGTGGTGGATTCCGCCGACTGCCGGCGATCGCACTGGTGACCGCGGCGCTGCTCATCGGGGCGGGTGCCGCGGTGTGGTGGGGTGGGGGCGAGATCGTCACCGGTGAGGTGCGCGGGCGCGAGTTGGTGCAGGCGCCGGCAACGCCGACTTCATCGCCTCGCCCGTTACCCACGATCCCGAGCCGATTGCTGCGCACGCCGTCGTGGCCGCTGCCGAGTAGCGCGGAACCCACTCCGTCGCGCTGACTTCATGTCGAGGGCGTATCCGCGCGGTTGGCGGCGTCGACGATCGAGGGGAGCAGCCCGGGAAGGACATGCTCGACGGCGTCGGTGCGCAGCTGCTGGAAGGTCTGGCCGTCGATGGTGAGGCGTTCGATCAGGCCTGCTTCGCGCAGGATCTTGAAGTGGTGGGTCGCGGTGGATTTGTTGATCGCGTCGTAGAGCGCCGCGCAGCGGACAGGGGCGGCCGCGTTGCTCAGGCGACGGACCATCTCCAGGCGGACGGGGTCGTGGAGGGCGCCGAGGACGGTGGCGAGCGCGGCCACGGGTATGGTCGGCGCCGGGGTCAGATCTTTAGCCTGTGTCATGAGTTACCTCACTCGGGGGTTTGATAGTCATCATACTCGGCGTAGCCTGATCCTCGTTCGATGGTTATCAAACTCTGCTGATGGGGGCTGCTGTGGCAGCGACAACGATGGCGCCGGTCGAGGCCGGGCAGCGCTGGGCGTACGGGCTCGTCCTGGCCGCGAGCGCGGTGGCGCTCGGGGTTTCCGGGGCGCCCGCTCCGCTCTACGGGATCTACGAGACCGAGTGGCATCTGTCCCCGCTGACCACGACCATGGTCTTCGCCGTCTATGCCTTCGCGGCGCTCGGCGCGGTGCTGGTCTCCGGCCGGATCTCCGATGTGGTCGGCCGCAAGCCGGTGATGATCGGCGCCTTCGCCACCATGATCCTCGGGCTGGTCGTCTTCCTGCTCGCCGATTCGGTGCCGATGTTGTTGCTGGCCAGGGCATTGCACGGGGCAGCCGTCGGCGCCACCGTCGTCGCGGGCGCGGCGGCGCTGCTGGATCTGCGGCCCGAGCGTGGTGCGCGATCCGGGCAGCTCAGTGGCGTGGCGTTCAACGTCGGCATCGCGGTGGCGGTCCTCGGCACCGCGGTCCTGGCGCAGTACGCGCCCTCGCCGCTGCGCACGCCGTACGTCGTGATCGCCGCGGTGTGCCTCGCCGCGGGGGCGGGCATCCTCGCGCTGCGTGAACCACACACCGCTCGCGTGAAGGCGCGCATCACCATCGCGAAACCGTCTGTCCCGCACGAGATCAGGGCCGACTTCTGGTTCTCCGCGATCGGCGTGATGGCCGCCTGGTCGGTGCTGGGCGTGCTGCTGTCGCTGTACCCGTCGCTGGCCGCGGCGGAGACCGGCATGCACAACCTGGTGTTCGGCGGCGTCGTCGTCGCGAGCACCGCGCTGTCCGCGGCCCTGGCCCAGCTGTTCGCCACCCGCATCCCGGCGCGGCGCGCCGCGGTGATCGGCGACCTCGGCATGGCCGCGTCGCTGCTGGCCACCATCCCGGCGCTGGCCACCAAGGAGCCCGCGGTCGTGATCATCGCGGGCCTGGTGCTCGGCGCCACGTTCGGCCTCGGGTTCGGCGGCTCGCTGCGGCACCTGGCCGAAGTCGTTCCGCACGATCGCCGCGGGGAGACCATGTCGGCCTACTACCTGCTGGCCTATTCGGCGATGGCGTTGCCGACCCTGGCGGCCGGCTGGGCGGCGACGACCTGGGGGATCGCGACGGTGTTCCCGTGGTTCATCGTGATCGTCTCGGTGGCCTGTGTCTGCGCCGCGCTGCTCGGACTGCGCGGGACCAGGGCCGCCACGCAACCGGCGTAGAACGCAGGCCGGTCCCGAGGAAATCGGGACCGGCCTGGGGTACTCACTCGGGCCAACCGCCGTACGGAACGGTGATCAGTTCCAGGAAGTGGCCGTTGGGGTCGAGGAAATAGACACCGCGACCACCGTCGTTGTGATTGATCTCGTTGACCCCGTGTTGCTGCGGGTCGGCCCAATGGTCCAGCTTGTAGCGCTGGATCTTGGCGTAGGCCGCGTCGAACTCGGCCTCGCTGACCAGGAACGCGTAGTGCTGCGGCTGGATCTCGGAAACGAACGGCGGGACCTTGGCGAAATCGAAGGCCGCACCGTCATCGAGGGCGATCGGAATGAACGGCCCCCACTCTTTTCCTACGTCCAACCCGAGGATGTCCGCCCAGAACTCGGCGGTCTCCCGATTATCGCGACATCCGACAATGGTGTGATTGAACTGCACTGACAGGGGATTTCTCCTTGTTCGTGATGGCGCCGACCCTGGGCACGGTACGAGGCGGCCGACAGGAGCACCATCACCGAGATCGAGGTTAGCGACAGATCCCGGAACCTGTAAAGGGCGCTCGCGGTAGCGTCGCGAGCATGAAGATTCGTGGAGCCGTTCTGGAACGGATCGCCGACCCGGCGCCGTTCGCCGATTCGCAGCCGATCACCGTGTGTGACCTGGAATTGGCCGAACCGGGTCATGGCGAATTGCTGGTGCGCATCGAAGCGGCCGGCCTGTGCCATTCGGATCTGTCTGTGGTGGACGGCAATCGGGTACGCCCGGTGCCCATGCTGCTCGGCCACGAAGCCGCGGGCATCGTCGAATCGGTGGGGGCCGGTGTCACCGATGTGGCGCCCGGACAGCGGGTCGTGATGACGTTCCTGCCGCGCTGCGGCGACTGCGCGGGCTGTGCGAGCAACGGACGCACGCCGTGCGGGCCGGGCAGTGCGGCCAACAACGCGGGCGAGCTGCTCGGCGGCGGGCGACGGCTCACCCGCGACGGCGAGGTGGTGCAGCACCACCTCGGTGTCTCCGGCTTCGCCACGCACGCCGTGGTGGACCGGCGCTCGGTCGTCCCGGTCGACGACGACGTGCCGCCCGAGGTGGCGGCGGTGCTCGGCTGCGCGGTGCTCACCGGCGGCGGCGCACTGCTCAATGCCGCGAAACCCGGCGCGGGCGACCGGATCATGGTGGTCGGGCTCGGCGGCGTCGGGATGGCCGCCGTGCTCGTCGCGGTCTCGCTCGGCCTCGGTGAGGTGATCGCCGTCGACACAGTTCCCGAAAAGCTGGCGCTCGCCCGCGAATTCGGGGCGACCGTGGCCTGCACGCCGGGCGAGGTCGCCGAGCAGGGCGTGCAGGCCGACGTGGTGATCGAAGCGGCGGGCAATGTCCGCGCGTTCGAAACCGCCGTCGCCGCGACAGCACCCGGTGGCGTCACCGTGACGGTCGGCCTGCCCGCACCGACGGCCACCGCCACGATCTCGCCACTGGCGCTGGTGGCGCAGGGCCGCACCATCATCGGCAGCTACCTCGGCTCCGCGGTCCCCGACCGTGACATCCCCGAATACGTGCGGCGGTGGCGCGAGGGCAAGCTGCCGCTGGAACGGCTCGTCTCGGCCCGCATCGGACTCGACCAGGTGAACCAGGCGATGGACGACCTCGCGGCGGGCGCCGCGCTACGACAGGTGATCGTCTTCGACTGACGCCACGGCAGGCCCGATGGTGTGAGGTCGGCGCCGCGGCCCCGTCGGCTGCTCGATAGGCTGCCACGAGCAAGCTGAGTCGAGGACGAGGAGATGCGGTGACCATTCGGGTCGGAGTGCTCGGAGCACGCGGCAAGGTCGGGCAGGCGATCTGCGCGGCGGTGGAGGCGGCGCCCGATCTGGAGCTGGTGGCGCAGGTCGACAAGGGTGACGCGCTCGAGACGTTCACCGAGGCGGGCACCCAGGTGGTCGTCGATTTCACCCACCCCGATGTGGTGATGGGCAACCTGAAGTTCCTGATCGAGAACGGCATCCACGCCGTCGTCGGCACCACCGGCTTCGACGAGGCCCGCCTCGCCGAGGTGCGCGGGCAGCTGGCGCAGCGACCCGAGGTGGGGGTGCTGATCGCGCCGAACTTCGCCATCGGCGCCGTGCTGTCGATGCGTTTCGCCGAGCAGGCGGCGCGGTTCTTCGACTCGGTCGAGGTCATCGAGCTGCACCACCCGAACAAGGCCGACGCCCCCTCCGGCACCGCCTACCGCACCGCCGCGGTGATCGCCGCGGCCCGCGCCGAGGCCGGGGTCGGGATCAGCCCCGACGCCACCACCACCGAACTCGAGGGCGCCCGCGGCGCCGACGTCGACGGTGTGCGAGTGCATTCGGTGCGCCTGGCCGGGCTCGTCGCCCACCAGGAGGTGCTGTTCGGCACCCAGGGTGAGACCCTGACCATCCGCCACGACTCCATCGACCGGTCCTCGTTCGCGCCGGGCGTGCTGCTCGGGGTGCGCGAGATCGCCGGACGGCCGGGTCTGACCGTCGGGCTCGACCCGTTCCTGGATCTGTGAGCGACTCCGACGCACAGCGACCTGATCGGCAGGTCCTGAAAACCGTTGCGGTCGTGGTGTTCCTGGTCATCGCGCTGCTGTTCTACTTCGTGCGGCTCGGCGGTCTCGCCATCGCCTACATCGCCGACGGCGGGTTCGCGGGGATCACGATCGGCATCGGGATGCTGCTGCTGCCCGTTGTCGGTGTCTGGATTCTCTGGGCGACCTTGAGCGCGGCGTTCGCGCATCAACGGCTGGCCCGGCGTATCCACGAGGAAGGCCTCGAGGTCGACACCTCGCAACTGCCGCGCCGACCCTCGGGCCGGATCGAACGCGACGCGGCCGACGCCCTGTTCACCCGGATCAAGACCGAATGGGAAGCCGACCCGGACAACTGGCGCTCCTCCTACCGGCTGGCCCGTGCCTACGACTACGCCGGCGACCGGGGCCGCGCCCGCGACACCATGCGCCGCGCGGTGGCACTGGAAAAACTGGAACGCGACCCAGGAGAGTAGCGAGCCCATGGCCCGGTTGCTGATCATCCATCACACCCCGTCGCCGCACACCCAGGCGATGTTCGAAGCGGTCCTCGCCGGGGCGAGCGACCCGGAGATCGAGGGGGTCGAGGTGGTGCGCCGGGCCGCGTTGGCGGTGACCGCCGTCGACGTGCTCGACGCCGACGGCTACCTGCTCGGCACCCCGGCCAACCTCGGCTACATGAGCGGCGCCCTCAAACACGCCTTCGACACCATCTACTACCCGTGCCTCGACTCGACCGTCGGGCGCCCCTACGGGCTCTACCTGCACGGCAACGAAGGCACCGAAGGCGCTGAGAGCAGCGTGGAGCGGATCACCACCGGGTTGGGCTGGCAGCGCGCCGCCGAGGCGGTCGTGGTCTCGGGACCGCCGAGCAAGGCCGATCTGGAGAAATGCTGGGAACTCGGCGCGACCATCGCCGCTGGTCTGATGGAATAGCTGATCGTGACAGCGGGCCCGCCCCGAATTTTGGTGGGCTGACACGCGGGCTCGGGATGCGGTAGAACTCGACCGACGTGTTGCGGGCTGGCCGCGGTGGGTGTTCGAAGATGGGGAGTGGTCGGGTGAGCGAGTTGGCGCAGACGCGCACGGTACGGCGGGTCGGACTGGTGGAGGACCACGAGTCCGTGGCGATCGGGCTGGCGGCCATGCTCGGCCCCGAACCCGATCTGGAACTGGTGGCGGTGGCGGAGTCCGTCGCCGGGTTGCTCGCCGAGACCACCGATCTCGATCTCGTCGTCCTCGATCTGCGGCTGCCCGACGGCTCGACGCCCGAGGACAATGTCACCGCGCTGCGTGACCGCGACATCGAGGTGCTGGTGTTCACCGGCGCCGACAACGCCTTCCTGGTCCGCTCCGCCGCCAAAGCGGGCGTGCTCGGGGTGCTGCGCAAGTCCGAGAGCGTGGCCACCGTGGTCGAGGCGGTGCGCCGGGCCGCGTCGGGGGAGCAGGTGGTGACCACCGACTGGGCCGCCGCCATCGACGGTGATCCGAAGCTCTCCGACGTCGGGCTCAGCCCGCGTCAGGAGGAAGTGCTGATGCTGTACGCCTCGGGGGAGAAGGCCTCGCGGGTGGCCCGGCTGACCGGTCTGTCGGAACAGACCGTGAACGACTACCTCGGCCGCATCCGGCAGAAGTACGCCGACGCGGGCCGACCCGCGCCGACCAAGACCGATCTGTACAAACGGGCCGTCGAGGACGGATGGCTGCCCGTGCCGGAAAGGCAGCAGCGCACGTGACCGATCTCGCGGTCGCGACGGCGCCCGCACCGGTCGGCGACGTCGAATTCTCGCGCGCGGCGACCGAACAGATCCTGCGCAGGCTCGGGCTGGTGATCGGGACCGGCGCCACGATGGTGATGGTGCTGGAACTGCCCGCGGTGCTGGTGCAGCCGATCAATCAGTCGGTGTGGCCGGAACTGCATCTGGTGTCGGCGTATCTGATGTTCGGTGTGCTGGCGATCGTGTCGGCGCGCGGCACCGCCGTCGCGATCCGGCGCACCGCCGCCGCGGCCGCCGTGTGTTATCTCGCGGCGACCGTGGCGACGCCGCTGGTGTACTCGGTGGTGCACATCGGTTCGTTCGCTTCGTGGCCCTATCGAGGGCTCGCTGTCGGCGTGCTGGCCGCGGGTCTGGCGTGGCCGCGACGTGGTGCGGCCGCGTTCGCAGCCCTGCTCGCGGTGGCGACCAGTGTGTCGAATGCCCTTGTGGTGCCGGATAGTTCGATGTGGGCGTTGTTCGGCGACATCACCAGGGCGCTCGGCGTAGCCGCGCTGTTCCTGTGGTGTGTGGTGTACGCGCGTGCCGCCGCCGAACGTGTCGACCGGGAGGCGGTCCGGCAGCGCAGCCGGGCGGCGGCGGTCGCGGCGACCTCGGCCAGGGAACGCGAGGGCGCGCGTTTCGCGGCGCTCATCCACGACGCGGTGCTCTCGACGCTGCTGGAGGCCTCGCGGGCGCAGCAGTCCTCGCCGGTGCTGCGCAACCAGGCCGCGCGCACCCTCGAACAGCTCGAGCTGTCGCGGACCGCGCCCGAGATCGACCACCTCGACGCCGCCGCGACGATCGAATTCCTGCGTGAGGCGGTGCGCGAGGTGGAATCGGAGATCCCGGTGCAGGTGTCCTCGCGGCGCGCGGCCGATCTGTGCCTGCCGATCGAGGCCGCGCAGGTGCTCGGGGCCGCGCTCTCGGAGGCGGTGCGCAACAGCGTGCGCCATGCCGACGTCCCCGGTCGGACGGTGCGGCGCGGTGTGTCGGTCACCATCGCGACCGGCGGGATCCGGGTGGTGCTCTCCGATGACGGCGCCGGATTCGACCCGGCGCGGGTGTCGGCCGATCGGATGGGGATCGCCGGCAGCATCCTGGGCCGGATGCGCGCGCTCGCCGGTGGCGCGGCGTTCGTGGAATCGGCGCCGGGCGCGGGAACCGTGGTGACTCTGGTGTGGGGTAGTTGATGGTCGATCGGGATCTGCCGTTCGCGATGCGCGACCTGTTCGGCCTCAGCGACGGCACGGCGTGGCTGTTCGTGGTGATCTTCGAAGCCACCATCGTGATGTACCTGCGGGTGAATTTCGATATCGCGCCGCCCGCGGCCGCGGCCGCCGCGCTGGTGCTGATGGCCGTGGCCGCGCTGGTGGTGCTGGTATTTCCGGTGGACCCGCTGCCGTGGCCCGCCACGATCTTCGTGGCCTGTGCGGGACCCGCGGCGATGGCGCTCACCGTGCCGTGGCTCGAGAGTTCGTCGGGGTTCGCCCACCAGCTGTGGACCGCCTATCCGACGTCGTATCTGCTGGCGATGCTGGTGCTGCGCGGGCGGATCATGTCGGCCTGGCTCGGCGTGGCGGCCGCCGCGACGGTGCTGGTGACGATGGGGGTGTTCACCAGTTGGCACCCCGAAACCGTGGTGCGCGCGCTGACGCCGGTCGCCACCGTCGGCGCGGTGACGGTGTTCATGTCGATCGTGCGACCCACCCAGCGTTCGCTGCGCGAACTGCGCAGCGAGGCCAATCGACGCGCGGCGACCGAGGCCGCGCTGGCCGCGGCCAACGCCGAGCGTGATCGTCAGCTGGGAGCGCTCGACCGGGTGGCCGGGCCCCTGCTCGCCCGCATCGCCGCCGGAATCGAGCTCACCGACACCGAACGCGAACAGTGCAGGCTGCTCGAAGCCGAACTGCGCGACGGTCTTCGGGCGCCGCAGCTGGTCACCGACCGGCTCAGCGCCGCCGCTCGGGGGGCGCGATCGCGCGGCGTCGAGGTCACCCTGCTCGACGACGGCGGCTTCCTCGGGGTACCGGAATGGGTGCGCCACCACGTGATCGAGGCCGCGGTCGACGAACTCGACATGGCGGGCGCGGGCTCGGTGACCGTGCGCGTTCTGCCGGTCGGCAGACGCTGGGTGGCGACCGTGCTGGCCGCCGCGCCGAGCGGGGATCGACGGACCGAGATCGACACCGCGGGCGAGGTGCGGGTCTCCACCTGAGCGCCGAAAACCTGTCGGACCCCTGTGTCAGGCTGAGCGGATGCAGCGGATGAATGCGGCGCAGGCCCGTCGAACGGCGCTGGCCGCGCAGGGCTTCGGCAAGCGAAGGCCGACCAACCCGAAGCGTCGGGCCGTACTCGATGTGGTCGCCAGAACCCGTCTGCTGCAAATAGATTCGGTATCGGCGGTGGTCCGCGCGCACTACGCGCCGGTGTTCAGCCGGATCGGCCCCTACGACCGCACCCTGCTCGACGGCGCCGCCTGGAGCGACAGCGCGAAGGCGCGACGGGGACTGGTGGAGTACTGGGCGCACGAGGCGGCGCTGATCCCGGTCGCCGACTGGCCGCTGATGCGCTGGCGGATGGCGGAGTACCGGCACGGGCGCTGGTCGGGGATGCGCAAAGTCGTCGAACGCAATCCCACGCTGGGCAAGGACATTCTCGATGTCGTGACCGAGGTGGGGGCGGCGAGCGCGGGGGAGATCGAACGCCATCTGGAACTGGACAAACCGCGGCCGAAGGGGACCTGGTGGAACCTCAGCGACACGAAGATGATCTGCGAGCAGCTCTTCGCCGCCGGTGAGCTGTCCACCGCCCGCCGGGTCGGGTTCACCCGGCACTACGACCTCACCGAACGGGTCGTCCCGGCCGATGTGCGCGATCGGGAGATCGGCGAGGACGAGGCCGTGCGCGAGCTGATCCGCCGGTCCAGCCGGGCCCTCGGCATCGGCACCGAGGCCGACCTGCGCGACTACTACCGCCTGGCCCGGCGCCAGAGCGCCCCGGCGATCGCTGACCTGGTCGACGCGGGCGAACTCCTGCCGGTCGACGTCGACGGCTGGGACGCGCCCGCCTACCTGCACCCGGAGGCCGCCACCCCGCGCCGGATCACCGGGACCGCGCTGCTGTGCCCGTTCGATCCGCTGATCTTCTTCCGGCCGCGCACCCAGCGGGTCTTCGACTTCCACTACCGCATCGAGATCTACACCCCCGAACCCAAACGGGTGCACGGCTATTACGTCTTCCCGCTGCTGGTCGACGGCAAGCTCGTCGGCCGGGTGGATCTGCGCGCCGAACGCGCCACCGGCCGACTGCTCGCCCCCGGTGCGTTCGCCGAACCCGGCTACGCGACCGTCGAGACCGCCCAGGCCTTGCGCGGGGCACTGCGGGAAATGGCCGACTGGCTCGAACTCGACGAAGTCGTTATCGGCGAACGCGGCGACCTGGCCCCACTGCTGTGATCTCCGACGCTGCCTACCAGCCCTTGCCGCCGTATCCGCGCATCTGATCCTTCAACGCGCCACTGACGGCACCGGAGAGCCAGGAGTTGAGCGACTGCCCGTTCTGCTGGGCCGCTTCCTCCGCGCGCGACTTGAGCTGTTCGACCAATCGCAGGGTCACCCGGCTGATGTCACCGGTCATTTCCTCGAAAGTCTGGGGTTCCTCCGCGCCCGGCGCCGTGTTCTTGCGCACGTCGGCCTTCGCCTCGGTGCCTTCCAGGCGAACGTGCACGGTGCGGTCACCGAGCTCGGTACTGATCTCGGCGGCCAGTTCCGACAGCGCCGACAGCAGCACCAGGCGGCTCGAACTCTCCACCGCGGCGGCGAGGGCGGCGGCGGTGGCCTGCGTTTTCTCGTCGCCGAGCGCGGCGGCGGCGATCAATTCCTCGCGCAACCGCGCGGTATGAGCATTCAGATCCATGACATCAGTGTGACGTCATTTGTGACATCACGCAAGGTGAAAAACACCCACCGGCAGCCGCTTCGGGCGCTAGGGTGTCGAGACGCATCCGGCGACCGGGTAGCCTTTCTGACCATGACGAACGGTGAATCGACGCCAACGGAGCTGCGCGCGTCCGGCACGGTAGGTGTCGCGATGGTGACCCCCTTCAGCGCTGCGGGCAAGCTCGACGTCGATGCCGGTGTCGCACTGGCGGCACACCTGGTCGACCGTGGGGTCGACCTGCTGATCATCTCGGGTACCACCGGCGAATCGCCGACCACGACCGAAACCGAGAAGCACGATCTGCTGCGGGCGGTCGTCGACGGCGTCGGCGACCGGGCCACCGTGGTCGCGGGCGCGGGTACCTACGACACCGCGCACTCGATCGAACTGGCGCGTGCCGCGGAGAACGCGGGTGCGCACGGTCTGCTCGTGGTGACCCCGTATTACTCGCGGCCCACACAGGAGGGGCTGATCGCGCATTTCACCGCGGTCGCCGACGCCACCGCGCTGCCGGTCACGCTCTACGACATTCCACCGAGGTCGGTGGTGCCTATCGCCATCGACACGATCCGGCGCCTTGCCGAGCATCCCAACATCGTCGCGGTGAAGGATGCCAAGGGCGATCTCGTCTCCGGAGCCGATCTCATCGCGACCACCGATCTGGATTTCTACTCCGGTGACGATGGACTGAATCTCCCCTGGCTCTCGGTCGGTGCGGTCGGATTCATCAGCGTCATCGGACACCTCGTGCCGGAGCGACTGCGCGAGATCCACCAGGCCTACACCACCGGTGACGTGGCCAGGGCGCGAGAGATCAACGCGACACTACTGCCGCTGTATGCGGCCATGACCCGCCTGGGAGGTGTGGCGATGTGTAAGGGAGGACTCCGATTGCTCGGCATCGACGTAGGTGAGCCCCGGTTGCCCCAGCTGATGCCGACGCAGGCACAGCTCGAGGAGCTGGCGCTGGACCTGCAGGCCGCGGGGGTGTCGGCATGACCGAACCCGTAGCCCGTAAGCCCCGCCGCCGTTCGGCATCGCGTGCCGCGGGCGCGCCGGAGCCGACGCCGGTGGAGACCGTGCAGGCCGCGGTGAAGAAGGTGGTTGCGCCCGAGGTAGCCCCCGTGGCGAAGGAACCGGCGATCGCCGAACCGATCGCCGAGATCACCGCGGAGGCGAACCTGGCCGGTAGCGCCGAAGTGGGCACCGACCTGCTCGGCGTCGCCGAAGAACAAGTGACCGCGAAGAAGACCGCGCCGCGGCGCGCGAGGACCAAGCCGGCCACCGAAGCCAAGGGCAAGCAGGCCGAGGCCAAGACCAAGCCCGCCGCCGAGCAGTCCCGCGGCGGTGGCCGTGGCAGGCAGGGCGGTGGACGCGGTCGAGGTTCGGCGCCGGTCGCCGAGCCGCGTGAGAAGGCCGCCCACGACAAGCTGGGCCCGCCGCCGAAGCTGGTGAAGAACGGCCTTCGCCTGTTCGCCCTGGGCGGCATCGGCGAAATCGGCCGCAACATGACTGTGTTCGAATACGGCGGCAAGCTGCTGATCGTCGACTGCGGTGTGCTGTTCCCCGAGGACCAGCAGCCCGGCGTCGACCTGATCCTGCCGGACTTCGGCCCCATCGAGGACCGGATGGCCGACGTCGAGGCCATCGTGCTCACCCACGGCCACGAGGACCACATCGGTGCCGTGCCGTTCCTGCTGCGCCTGCGCCAGGACATCCCGGTGATCGGCGCCAAGTTCACCCTCGCGCTGGTCGCGGCGAAGGCGCGCGAGCACCGCTTGCAGCCCAAGCTGCGCGAGGTCGCCGAGGGCGAGACCACTGTGCACGGCCCGTTCGAACTCGAGTACTTCGCGGTCAACCACTCGATTCCGGACGCGCTGGCCGTGGCCATCCGCACCGGTGCGGGCGTCGTCCTGCACACCGGCGACATCAAGCTCGACCAGCTGCCCCTGGACGGCCGCCTCACCGACCTGGCCGGTTTCTCCCGCCTCGGCGACGAAGGTGTCGACCTGTTCCTTGTCGACTCCACCAACGCCGAGGTCCCCGGCTTCGTCACCCCTGAGCGCGAGATCGGCGGCGTGCTCGACAATGTGATCGGCAAGGCCACCAACCGCGTCATCGTGGCGTCGTTCGCCAGCCACGTGCACCGCATCCAGCAGGTCGTCGACGTCGCGCAGAAGTACAACCGCAAGGTCTGCTTCGTCGGCCGCTCGATGGTCCGCAACATGGAGATCGCGCAGGACCTCGGCTACCTCACGGTGCCCGACAATGTCGTGGTCACCCTCGACCAGGCCGCGAACCTGCCCGGCAACCGCCTGGTGCTGATCTCCACCGGCTCCCAGGGCGAGCCGCTCTCGGCGCTGTCACGGATGGCGCGCGGCGAGCACCGCCAGATCAACATCCGCGCCGACGACCTGGTGGTGCTGGCGTCCTCGCTGATCCCCGGCAACGAGAACTCGGTGTTCGCCGTGGTCAACGGCCTGGCCCGGCTCGGCGCGACCGTGATCACCCAGCAGAACGCGAAGGTGCACGTCTCCGGGCACGCCTCCGCCGGTGAGTTGCTGTACCTGTACAACGCGGTGCGTCCGACCAACGCCATGCCCGTGCACGGCGAATGGCGGCACCTGCGCGCCAACGCCGCACTGGCCGTGGCGACCGGCGTGCCCGAGGAGCGGGTCATGCTGGCCGAGGACGGCGTGGTGGTCGACCTGGTCGACGGCATCGCCTCCATCGTCGGTCGCGTGCCGGTCGGGCACGTCTACGTCGACGGCCTGTCCGTCGGTGACGTCGGCGAATCGACCCTGTCGGACCGCCTGGTCCTGGGCGAGGGTGGTTTCATCTCGATCACCATCGTCATCGACTCGACCACCGGCAAGGCGGTGAGCACGCCCGAGCTCAACGGGCGCGGCTTCTCCGACGACCGCACCGCGCTCGACGGCGCGAACGAACTGGTCGAGGCGGAGCTGCTGCGCCTGGCCGGTGAGGGCATCACCGACACCCACCGCATCGCCCAGGGCGTGCGCCGGGTGGTCGGCCGCTGGGTCGCCGACGTCTACCGTCGCCGCCCGATGATCGTGCCGACGGTCGTCGCCGTCTGATCGCCTGATCGAGAGATCAACAGATCAACTGAAAACCGCTGGGCGACTATGTCGCCCAGCGGTTTTCTTGATATTCGGACCCGATGTTCGGACCGATAGTCGGGCCGGGTCTCAGGCCTGGCAGGCCGCGGAGTCGAGCTGCGCCGACTTCACGATGTTGCACGCGAACACGTGCGACACCTTCCAGGAATCGTCCTCGGCGACGAAGTCGACGAAGGCATCCTTGACCGGGGCGCCGTCGATGGTGACATCGGCGTTCGCCTTGAGCTTGCCGTCGGCGGGGTCACCGACGGTGGTGATGGCGACCTTGACGTTGTTCTGCTTGGCCGCCTCGACGAACTTGTCGACCAGCATCGGATCCTGGTCGGCGTCCTCGATGTAGGTCTTCTTCTCGTCGCCGGTGAGCTGACCCGCGAGGGCCTTGTTCAACCGGGCGTTCAGCTCGGCGGCGGTCGGCTTGGGCAGGTTGGGCACCGTGGTGGCCGCGGGCTCGCCGCCCTCTTCCTTGCCCGACTTGGCGTCGCCCGTTTCGAAGGCGCCGCCCTTGCTGGTGGTGGTGGCCGCGCTGGTGCTGGTCGAGTCGACGTCGGAACTGCACGCGCTGAGGCCGAGCGCCGCGACGATCGCGACGAGAACGGCAGCGGTTTTCACTGGACGGTTGTTCACTACAACTCCCATGATCATGGTCGAAACGGTCGGGCTAGAGCTGGTAGCCGCTGGTGCAGTTCCAGTGCTTGATGTAGGCGTTGCCCGGATTGTTGTTCAGCGCTTCGCGTTTCGCGCCGCCGATCGTCGACGCGGAGCCGTAGCTCCACCACCCGCGCGAGATCGCGATGGCTCCACACCCGTTGCGGTAGGACACCTTCACATCGCACCCGCCACCGCCACCGCCGCGCAGGCAGGCCGACATGGCACCGGCCTCGGCATCGGCGTAGCTGCCGTAGTCGGTGGCGTATCCGTAAACCCCCGGTTTGACCGACACCGCGATGGCGCCGTAGTTGCCCGACTGCGCCTGGGCCGGTGCGATGTGCCCCGCGAACACTGCGGCTGCGGTGGCACCCAGCACGGCCGCGCTGGTGAGCATTCTCTTCACTTGTAGCGTCCCCTTCATCTGCACGGGTCGACGACCCGATAGAGCGCTGTCAACGTACCGAGGGTTACGGCGCCACCGCTAGACGCGCGAGCCCGCGCACGCCCGAATCAGTGGTGATCGACAAGGATTCCGTAAGTCCGGGTCCGCGAAACGCGGTTCCCCGCGAGATTTCCCCGCGCTGACCGGGGCGCTGCGACCTGCGCATCCACCGTGGATCACCGCGGCGAGCGCGGTGGGACCAGTGTTGCGGATGGTCTCGGAGGTGTTCGAGCGGCTAGCCTGAGGTCATGGCAGGTAAGTCCCGCAGCACCACGACCTCTCGTGCGCGGGCGGGATCGACCAGGGGGCAGACGCCGGCGGCGCGGTCTCGTTCGGCGACCCCGCGAGCGACGGCGGCTCCGCGTGGGCGCACCACGCCCGTCCGCAGGCCGGTCAAACGCGCCTCCAACACCGCACCGCTGGCGGTGATCAGCCGCGGCATCGGGAGTAGCTGGACCATGCTGGCGCGCGGCGTCGGCGCCACCACCCGCACGCTGAGCCGGGCGGGCGATCTGGACCACGGGCACCGGCGCGACGGCATCGGCTTGGCGCTCATCGCGTTGAGCGCGATCATCGCCGCCGCGATGTGGCTCTCGGCGGGCGGACCGGTCGGGCGTTTCCTCGAAGACGTCGTCCGGGCGATCGCCGGTTCCGCGGCCGCGCTGGCGCCGATTCTGCTGGTCGCGCTCGCGGTGGTGCTGATGCGCACCGAACCACATCCGGAGATCCGGCCACGGCTGGTCCTCGGTGGGCTGCTCGTCGTGCTTCCCGCCCTGGGCGTGTGGCATCTGGCCGCGGGTTCCCCCACCGACGCGGACGGCCGCGCCAGCGCGGCCGGTGCGCTCGGATATGCGATCGGCGGACCGCTCGGCCAGGGCCTCACGCCGTGGCTCGCGCTGCCGATCCTGTTGCTGGCCATGATGTTCGGCGTCTTGCTGCTCACCGGCACCACGGTGCGCGAGGTGCCGGCCAAGCTGCGCGAGTACTTCGGCCTCGGCGAATACGCCGACGACAGCGACCCCTACGACCCGGCCAATTACGACGCCGACGGATTCCCGGTGCACCGCAACCGAACCCGTCGCCGTGGCCACAACCCCGACGACAACTACCCGCCCGACGAGTTCGGCGGCTCCGACGCGGTCACCGAATCGCTGGGCGAACCGCCGCTGCGCGATGCCAAGCCGATCGAGGAACCGCCCGCGCCCGCACCGAAACCGGCGCGTAAGCGGCCGGTGGTCAAGCCGGTCGACCAGACCCCGCCGCCGCCACCGGAACCGGAGTTCGTCACCGATCGCGTCGTCGACGGCGACTACACGCTGCCCCCGCTGACCCTGCTGCTCGACGGCGACCCGCCCAAGAAGCGTTCCGCGGCCAACGAATCGATGATCGAGGCGATCACCGAAGTCCTGGTGCAGTTCAAGATCGACGCCGCGGTCACCGGCTTCGTGCGCGGCCCGACCGTCACCCGCTACGAGGTGGAGCTCGGCCCCGGCGTCAAGGTCGAGAAGATCACCGCGCTGGCCCGCAACCTCGCCTACGCCGTCGCCACCGAGAACGTGCGACTGCTCGCGCCCATCCCCGGTAAGTCGGCCGTGGGCATCGAAGTGCCCAATGCCGACCGCGAATTGGTGCGCCTGGCCGACGTCCTGAAGTCGCCGCACACCCGCAACGACCACCATCCGCTGGTGATCGGTCTCGGCAAGAACATCGAGGGCGAGTTCGTCTCGGCGAACCTGGCCAAGATGCCGCACCTGCTGGTGGCCGGTTCCACCGGTTCGGGTAAGTCGAGTTTCGTGAACTCGATGCTGATCTCGCTGCTGCACCGGGCCACCCCCGAGGAGGTCAGGATGATCCTGATCGACCCGAAGATGGTGGAGCTCACGCCGTACGAGGGCATTCCGCACCTCATCACGCCCATCATCACCCAGCCGAAGAAGGCCGCCGCCGCGCTGGCCTGGCTGGTCGAGGAGATGGAGCAGCGCTACCAGGACATGCAGGCCAACAAGGTCCGCCACATCGACGACTTCAACAAGAACGTGCGATCGGGCAAGATCACCGCCCCGCTGGGCAGTGAGCGCGTCTACCGGCCCTACCCGTACATCCTGGCCATCGTCGACGAGCTGGCCGACCTGATGATGACCGCACCGCGTGATGTCGAGGACGCGATCGTGCGGATCACCCAGAAGGCGCGTGCCGCCGGTATCCACCTGGTGCTGGCCACCCAGCGGCCCTCGGTGGACGTGGTGACCGGTCTGATCAAGACCAATGTGCCCTCGCGGCTGGCGTTCGCCACCTCCTCGCTCACCGACTCGCGCGTCATCCTGGACCAGCCGGGCGCGGAGAAGCTGATCGGCATGGGCGACGGCCTGTTCCTGCCGATGGGTCAGGGCAAGCCCACCCGTTTGCAGGGCGCGTTCATCTCCGACGAGGAGATCCAGGCCGTCGTCGAGTTCAGCAAGACCCAGGCCGAACCCGAATATCAGGAGGGCGTCACCGCGGCCAAGGCCGGCGAGGTCAAGGACGTCGACCCCGATATCGGCGACGACATGGACGTGCTGCTGCAAGCGGTGGAGCTGGTGGTCACCTCACAGTTCGGTTCGACCTCGATGCTGCAGCGCAAGCTGCGCGTCGGCTTCGCCAAGGCGGGCCGGTTGATGGACCTGATGGAAACGCGGGGCGTGGTCGGGCCCAGCGAGGGCTCCAAGGCGCGCGACGTGCTCATCAAGCCCGACGAATTGGACGGGTTGCTGTGGTCGATCCGTGGCGGCGATCCCGGTGCGTCCGAGGACGAGTAACGCCGTTCCCGGTTTGCTCTGACCGTGCCGGAAGCAGGCGGCGACGAACGAGGAGGGACCTGGCACGGCTCGTGGTCGGAAACGGCCCGGGGTCGGGCGGGAATCGCCTGTCAGGCGATGAAGCGGGCGCGCGCGAGGCGGCGGGTACCCGACTTCAGGACACCGGGGCGGAGCCGGTGCATCGCGGTGGGGCGCTGGTTCTGCGCGGTGGATTCGTACACGGCTCGCTCCTCTCGGGGCTGTGGTCGGGGTATGCGGTGACGGTAGCAGCGCTCGCGAACCGGGCGAAAGCGCTTTTCCGTGCGCGCGGCGGGTGCGTCGGCCGCCGATGTGTGTGAAATCATGGCGGGCAATCGTTCCGCAAAGCCGACTGAAACGGACAATTCGGGCATGATGGGCGTCATGAACTTCATCGATCGGACCACCACATGCAGGTGACCACGCTCGAGTGGGTGATCACCGGACTGGTGATCCTCGGCCTGTTCGTCTTCGACTTCTACGCCCACGTGCGCACCCCGCACGAGCCCACCTTCAAGGAATCGGGCATCTGGTCGGCCGTCTACATCACTTTGGCGCTGCTGTTCGGCCTGTTCGTCGCCTGGAAATGGGGCGGCACGTTCTCGGGGGAGTACTACGCGGGCTTCGTCACCGAGAAAGCGCTCTCGGTCGACAACCTGTTCATCTTCCTCATCATCATGAGCACCTTCGCCGTGCCGCGGATCTACCAGCAGAAGGTGCTGCTGATCGGCATCGTGCTGGCGCTGGTGATGCGCGGTGTGTTCATCGCGGTCGGCGCGGCCGCGATCAGCGCGTACAGCTGGGTGTTCTACCTGTTCGGCGCGTTCCTGATCTACACCGCGATCAACCTGCTGCGCGAGAGCGGGCACGAGGTCGAACAGGAGCAGAAGCGCGACAGCTACATCGTCTCGCTGGCCAAGCGGGTGTTGCCCACCACCGACGAGTACGACGGCGACAAGCTCATCACCCGGATCGATGGCAAACGCGTGGTGACGCCGCTGCTGCTCGCTCTGCTGGCCATCGGTTTCGCCGACCTGCTGTTCGCGCTGGATTCGATTCCGGCGATCTACGGCCTCACCGAGGAGCCGTACCTGGTGTTCACCGCCAACGCCTTCGCGCTGATGGGCCTGCGTCAGCTGTACTTCCTCATCGGTGGGCTGCTCGACCGTCTGGTGTACCTGTCCTACGGTCTGGCCGCGATCCTGGCGTTCATCGGCGTGAAGCTGGTGCTGCACGCACTGCACGAGAACACGCTGTCGTTCATCAACGGCGGCGAGCACGTGAGCGTCCCGGAGATCTCCACGGTGGTCTCGCTGAGCGTGATCATCGGCATTCTGATCATCGCGACGGTGGCGAGCCTGCTGCGCACCCGCCGCACCGACGCCTGACACAAGCCGACGAACAGCACTGCCCGGAACCGCAGGGTTTCCGGGCAGTGCTGTATCCGGGCGTCGGCTACTCGGCGAAGGCGCCCATCACCGGCAGCCACTCGACCGCACGGACGGCGTCGATCAGGCCCAGCTTCGCGAACGGATCGTTGGTCAGCAGCTCGGTCAGCGAGGGCGCGTCCTCGATGCGGAACAGCAGCAGCGCGCCCGAACCGTCGGGGTAGGGCCCGCTACTGAGCACCGTGCCCGCGTCGACGAGCGCGTTCAACCAGCCGCGATGCTCGGGTCGGTTGGTCGCGCGGTCGGCCGCCGTCGCATCGGAGTAGGTGTAGTGGACAGCGAAGATCGGCACAGTCGATCACTTTCTCGCGAGGGGTTCTCTACAGGGTCAGCAGCATGCGGGTATTGCCGAGGGTGTTCGGCTTGACGAAGCTGAGGTCGAGGAATTCGGCGACGCCGGTGTCGTAGGAGCGGCACATCTCCGCGTACACCTCGGCGGTGACGGGCGTGCCGTCGATCTCGACGAACCCGTGCCTGCCGAAGAAGTCCACCTCGAAAGTGAGCACGAACACACGCTGCAATTGCAGTTCGCGGGCGACGGTGACCAGGTGCTCGACCACCGCGCCGCCGACTCCGCGGCCCTTCACGACGGGATCCACTGCGACAGTGCGTACTTCGCCCAGATCGGCCCACAGCACGTGCAACGCGCCACAGCCGACGACCTGTCCGTCGAGCTCGGCGACCCAGAACTCCTGCACCGATTCGTACAGGGTGACCAGGTTCTTCTCGAGCAGGATGCGGCCCGCGTACTCGTCGACCAGGCGCTTGATCTCGGGGACATCGGAGGTTCGCGCTCGTCGGACGACCACGCCGGAAACAGGCGCCACAGTGGGCGCGACAGTATGCGCGTCGCTGGTCGAACCGCTCAAGGGTCCCCGTGAGGTCATGGGTGCACAGTAGTCGGCCCGGTTACCGATAGTCTGAACATGTGCCCCACATCCTGTCGTTCCGCTCCTCGCATCGCGCCGGGCTCGACGACCGGATCGCGTGGTACCGATCGCGCGAGCAAACAGCTCGCGAAACCGTGGGATTTCGGCGCAGTGCCGGTGAGTGCCGAGAGGGCAGCGCATGAACGGTCAGCGCCTGGAGGCGGTAGCTCGAGTGGCCACGCGAGGCGCCCGGTCATGCCATGAGGACAGGGCATGAGCGTGCGACCCGAAGAGATCGATCGTGGGTCGAGTGCGGTGACGCCGATGCACGGGGTGGCGGAGACGCAGGTTCCGCTGCTCAATATCGCCAATGTGCTGACCATCGCGCGCATCGTGCTGGTGCCGCTGTTCGTGCTGGCGCTGTTCGCCGAGGGCGGGCACGACACCCGCTGGCGGGTCATCGCCGCGGCGGTCTTCGGCCTGGCCGCGATCACCGACCGCTTCGACGGGCAACTGGCCCGCAAATACGGATTGGTCACCGATTTCGGCAAACTCGCCGACCCCATCGCGGACAAGGCGCTGATCGGAGCCGCGCTGATCGGGCTCTCGGTACTCGGCGATCTGCCGTGGTGGATCACCCTGGTCATCTGCGGCCGCGAAATCGGCATCACGCTGCTGCGGCTGGTGGTCGTGCGGCGCGGGGTGATCCCGGCCGGACGCGGCGGCAAGCTCAAGACGCTGGTGCAGTCGGTGGCGATCGCGCTGCTGGTGCTGCCGCTGTCCGGTGTCTTCGCCACCGCGGGCATGTGGCTGATGTACCTGGCCGTGGCGCTGACGGTGGTCACCGGCCTGGACTATGTGGGGCAGGCGGCCAGGGTGTGGCTGGCGGGTGGACGGTCGCGCTCGTGAGCGATCCGCTCGTCGACGGCGCGCCGGTCGCCGAACTGGTCAGGGCCCTGAACGCGGCGGGACAGACCGTCGCCACGGCCGAATCGCTCACCGCGGGTCTGCTCGCGGCCACGGTGGCGGGAGTTCCCGGTGCGAGCACGGTGCTGCGGGGCGGCTTGATCGTCTACGCCACCGACCTCAAGAGCCGGCTGGCCCGCGTCGACGACGAGCTCCTTCGCACCGACGGACCGGTCGCCGCCTCGACCGCCGAACAGCTGGCCGTGGGGGCGCGGGAGCAGTGTGGCGCGGACTGGGGTCTCGGATTGACCGGGGTCGCCGGACCCGATTCCCAGGACGGGCATCCCGTCGGCACGGTATACCTCGGGTTGGCCGGTCCACGTCACAGCGAAGTGGTCCGGTTGAAACTGCACGGTGACCGGTGGACGATCAGACTCGGTGCAGTGCACAGTGCGGTGCGGGAGTTGCTGCGCTGTGTCAGTGTGAAGTAGCCCGGTTCGGGAACCACCGGTCCATGCTCGACGTTGTGCCAGAAAGAGGTGAGCACCGCTACGGCGGTGACACGAGGTGGAGGAGAACGAGATGACGCTGCTGCGGGAGGCAATCGGGGACAGTCTGCGGCGTGCGCGTCTCGCCCAGCATCGAACGCTGCGCGAGGTGTCGACCTCGGCGCGCGTGAGCCTCGGCTATCTGTCGGAAGTGGAGCGCGGCCGCAAGGAAGCCTCCAGTGAACTGCTCGCCAGCATCTGCGAGGCACTCGACGTGCCGCTCTCGCGCGTGCTCTGGGACGTGAGCACCCTGATGGCGGGCGCCGACGGCTCCGCGCCACGCGAACCCGCGCTGACCGGCCCTGCCGCCGAGCGCGAGCCCGCCGAAGCCGAGCCCGCCACCCTGCCCGAACCCGCCGCGGGCGAGGCCTCCGCCTCCGCGAGCGCGGCGGCCGAGCAGGGCGCGCGCATCGGCATCGCCGAAGACACCCGCATCGTCATCCCGGCCCCGAGGGCCGAGATGCTGGTACTGGTGAAGGGAATGTGACGCGGCGAACCCTGCGCCCGGCGCGCGAGACGCTGCACACCGCTGGTGAGAACGGATAGATTCTCATCAGGCGTCGATCGGTCCGGTCATTCCGGTTCCGGTGCCGCATGGTGAAGGATAAGCACGTATCTGGTGCGTGACGGTCGCGTACCACCAGTCGCACGAGCGACGCACAGATGGAGGCGGGATCAATCGATGGCTAATCCGTTCGTGAAGGCCTGGAAGTACATGATGGCCCTCTTCGACTCCAAGATCGAAGAGCATGCGGATCCGAAGGTCCAGATTCAGCAGGCTATCGAGGAGGCGCAGCGTCAGCATCAGGCGCTGTCGCAGCAGGCGGCGTCGGTGATCGGTAACCAGCGTCAGCTGGAGATGAAGCTGAACCGCCAGCTCGACGAGGTCGAGAAGCTCAACGCCAACGCCCGTCAGGCCGTCACCCTGGCCGATCAGGCGCAGGCGGCGGGCGACACCGAGAAGGCGATCCAGTACACCAACGCCGCCGAGGCGTTCGCCGCCCAGCTGGTCACCGCCGAGCAGTCGGTGGAAGACCTCAAGGTGTTGCACGATCAGTCCCTGCAGGCCGCCGCACAGGCCAAGAAGGCGGTCGAGCAGAACGCGATGATGTTGCAGCAGAAGGTCGCCGAGCGCACCAAGCTGCTCAGCCAGCTCGAGCAGGCCAAGATGCAGGAGCAGGTCTCGGCCTCGCTGCAGCAGATGGATTCCACCCTGTCCGCGCCGGGCTCCACGCCCAGCCTGGACGCCGTGCGCGACAAGATCGAGCGCCGCTACGCCAACGCGCTCGGTTCGGCCGAGCTGGCGCAGAACACGGTGCAGGGTCGCATGATGGAGGTGCAGCAGGCCAGCGTCCAGATGGCCGGGCACAGCAAGCTCGAGCAGATCCGCGCCTCCATGCGTGGTGACGCGTTGCCCACCGGCAACAACAACTCGGCGATCAACCCGGCGCAGCCCCAGGCCGCACCGGCGCCGAACATCGACAAGGGCCAGGCGGCTCAGCAGTAGTACCTGATCCGGCGACGGCGCGGAAACCGGCGGCAACGCCCGGTGGCCGCGCCATCAACGGTGTGGCGTGACGACCGGCATACGGGGGAAGGACACCGATGAGCGGGAAAATGCGGCGCGACCGTGCCGAGATCGTGGATCCGGCAGCGATCGCGCAGGCCGCGACGGCAGGTTCGGTGCCCGCGACCCTGCGCGGGGTCGGTGAGCAGGCACTGGTCGCGGTGCGGCGCTGGGCCGACCCACGCGAGCGTGAGCTGCGCCGTCGGCGCCGGGTACGCAGGCGCAGTTTCCAGCTCGGTACCGCGTCCGGCATCACCACGGTCGGCGCGGTCGGCTTGGCCGTGATCTCCGCGCCCGCCTGGGCGGTCGTGGTGATCGGTGGTGGCGCCATCGCCTTCGTCACCGGTACCGCGCTCAGCGCCCGCCGCTATCTCGAGTTGCGCAACAAGCCCTTGCCCCAGGCGGCTTTCGTCGCCCGCAGATCACCCGGCCTGCGCTCGGCCGCGCGTGCCCCCATCCAGCGCCTGATCCGTGCGGAACGGGCCCTCTACGACCTCGGCGCCCAGATCGCGCGCACCCGCCGCCTGCCCGAAGACGAACTGCGCGACCTGCTCGAGACGGCCCGCTCCGGCGCGGCCGCCCTGCACGCGCTCGCCACCGACGTCGTCGCCATGGAACAGGCCGCCGACACCGTCGGTCGCGCCAACCCCGACACCGTCGCGGCACTGAAAACCACCGTCGTCGGTGTGCTCACCCGCCTGGAGACCGGCGTGGTCGAATACGAACAACTCGTCGCCGCCGCGGCCCGCATCCTCGCGGTCCCCGAGGACTCGGTCCTGGCGTACCAGTTCAACGGCATCGTCGCCGACCTGCGCGAAGCCGCCGACCGCCTCGACGGCTGGGCCCAGGCGCTCACCGAAATGGCCGACAAGGGCCCCGACTTGTTCGCCGGCGGAACGGATTCCGTCCGCTAGCACTCACCGTCGACCCGAGATTCGACAGCCACCTCGGCACGCTGGTCATGGACCGGCGTGCCGAGGTCGTCTTCAGACGGGGGTGAAGGCCTGGCGCAGGGCGGCGAGTTCGACGGCACGGGGATCGGTGACGGTGGTGGACTCGGGGGTGTCGAAGATGCGGACGTTCTTCTCGTCGGCGGTGAACGGGGCCCAGCCCGGGGTGCCGTTGGTGGCGAAAGCGACCCAGGCCGCATGGATCTCATCGGCCAGGGACTGCGGTGGGGTGGGGCCGGTGAGGGTGTGGGCCTCGTCGATGGTGTCGAAGACGAACGGGATTTCCAGGACGTGGCAGGCGCCGAGGCCGGGAAGGTCAGTGGGCCAGGCGAATTCGTAGACGTGGGTGGTGGCGGTGGTGGCGTTGGCCGCGGCGAGGTCGAAGGTGCTCGCGCGGAAGGTCAGGTCGGTCATGACGGCGTTGAAGATCTCGGCCGGGGTGGCGTCGGGGCGTTGGGTCGAATATGTCTGTGCGACAGCGGGATCGATGCCGTAGCGGGCGAGGAGGAAGGGGAGAGCGTCGGCGGTGATACCGGCGGCCAGGCCGGCGGGGACGGTGAAGAAGCGGAACTCGTCGGCGGTGGTGCCCGCGATGAGGGGGACCGCGCGGTCGGGGTGGGCGGACAGCACCTCGGCGGGCGGACCTTCGACGATCTCGTCGTCTATCACGGGGAACAGGCTCATGATGCCGCCGCCCATCGCGATCACCGATCGACCCCATCGCTGCGGGTCGGGATCGGTCATCAGGGCCAGCGCGACCGCGTTCTGCGCGGCGATCAGCTCGGTCGGCCCCAACGTGCCGAAATCTCGCGCGGTAGGCGAGATTCCGAGTTCCGCGGCCAACGCGGCCGATACCTTGCGCGCGTCCTGCGGATCGGCGGCGACGGCGCCGTTGCCGCTCTGCATGATCGCCCGGCCGAACAATCCGGCCGTGCCGGGCGCGGCGATCAAGGCCGCCACGCTCATCGCTCCCGCGGACTCACCGAAAATCGTCACATTGCCGGGGTCGCCACCGAACGCGGCGATGTTCTCGCGCACCCACCGCAGCGCGAAGATCTGGTCGTGCAGACCACGATTCGACGGTGCGCCCTCGAGCTCGGCGAATCCCGACACCCCGAGGCGGTAGTTGACCCCGACCATCACGACACCGTCGCGGGCGAACGCGGTCCCGTCGTAGATCGGCTTCGCATTGCACCCGCGGGTGAACGCGCCGCCGTGAATCCACACCAGCACCGGCAGACCCGTGGCGCCCGGATCCGGCGTCCACACATTCACGTTGAGATAGTCGTCGCCGGGAATGCCGTCGCTGCCGATCAGCGCGTCGGCATAGGCGGGGTACGGCGGTTGTGCGCAGGTGGCGCCCATCTGGGTGGCCGCCCGCACGCCGTCCCAGGCCGGTGCGGGTTCGGGCAGCTGGAAACGTTTCGGCCCGACCGGGGCCGCCGCGTACGGCACTCCGAGAAAGCGGGTGATCCCGGCCTCGGTGTGGCCGCGGATCGCGCCGCTCGTGGTCGTGACGATGGGTTCCATGGAAAGTCCTCCTACGCGCGGTGAGCCCCGATTATGGGCGCTTGTCCGGTTCGCCGTCAGTCGTTTGCTTACGGAACGAGCGGTCCGGCCAGCACTCGCTCACCCGCCGCGCGGTCGCCGTCCCAGGCGAACTCCGGGGCGTCGCCGGATTTGCGCGCCCACAGGGCCAGCAGCAGGTCCGATGCGGTACCCGCCAGCTCGGCCACCGACTCGCCCGGGCCGTAGGTCCAGCTGCCGCCGGTATCGGTGGCCCGCAGCCGCAGCGCTACCTCGGGTTCGACCGCCAGACCGCGGTGGATCATCCGGGGCGCGAACAGTTCGAAGACCTCATCGATGCCGTCGACAGCGAGATCGGGGTCGAACGGGTCGGCCTTGCCGAGCGCGTTCTGACCGTCCCACAGGTGCATCAGCGTCTCGTGGGCACGGCGCCGCCGCCAGAAACCGACGGTGCGCGGCATCGACCGGGTGAAGGTCCAGGCCTCCTGGTTCTCGTCGGCGGACAGCGAGGTCACCATGGCGTCGGCGGTCGACTCGTACCACTCGCGCAGGGCGGCGAGATCTCGCGGCGCGGGCTCGCCCTCGAAATCTCCGCGCAGCTCGGCCACCGCGGTGACCACCCACAGATTGCCGCGCCCGACATGGTCGACGAGGTCGTAGAACGCCCAGTCGCCGCAGGACGGCACCGGCGCGGCGAGATCGGTGTCGGGAGTGATGAGCTCACCGAAGGCGGTGAGCTTCGCACAGAGCAACGCCAAGTAGTCCATGCCGATCACGGTAGCCGGGCGCTACGCGCGCCGTCAGGTCGCGGGCGCGGACATGCGCAGGGTGATCCGGTCACCGCGCATCCGGACGAATTCCAGGCAGGCCGGTGCACCGTCGCTGAGGCGCGTCGCGCGCTGCAGGACGAGCAGCGCGCTGCCCGGCGTCACGCCGAGTAGCGCGGCGCAGTGTTCGTCGGCGTTGACCGCGTCGAGGTTGATCGACACCGTGGTGAGGCGGTCGTCGGCCGCGCGCTCGATCAGCGCGAAGAGGTCCTCGGTTTCCAGATCGGCCTGCAGGAGCGCGGTGCCGATGTCGAGTGGCAGGTAGGTGAGATCCAGGGAGATCGGTTCCCCGTCGACCCGGCGCAGGCGTTCGATGTAGCAGACGTGCGCGCCCGGCTCGAGTCCCAGCGCGGCCGCGACCGCGGTCGGCGGACGCACCTGGCCCGCGGTGCGGACTTCGTTGACGACGGTCCCGTGCCCCCGCAGCGAGGCGGCCAGACCCCGGGTGGCGGCGATGGTGTGTTCGAGCTTGGGCCGCCGCACCACCGTGCCGACGCCGGGCAACCGGTCGACCAGTCCTTCGCGCCGCAGGATTTCGAGCGCCTCGCGAATGCTGTTGCGCGACACACTGAATTCGCGCTGCAGGACTGCCTCGGCGGGCAACTTGGCCGCGACGGCACCCTGGGCGATCTGCTGACGCAGCACGTCGGCGACCTGCCTGGCCCGATCCGAGCGCGACCGCCGCCCGGGGTGCGCGCGGATCGGGTCGGGCCGGTGTGTCACGCGCCGAGCATAACCAGCGTCATCCGGGCTGCCGCAGATACCGGCCGACGGCGGCGGCGAGCGCTTCGGCGGCGAACTCCATCGTGGTGATGCCGATGCTCTCGTCGTAGACCGCCCAGCCGTCGTCGCCCGGGCCGAAGGTCACCGCGGGGATGCCCGCGTGCCGGAATCGGATGGTGTCGCAGTAGGCGGGTTTGGTGTAGGTGCGGGCTGGTCCGCCGCCTGCGTCGTGATAGCCCGCCCTGAGCGCGGCGACGATCGGTTCGTCGACATCGAGGGGCTCGGTGCCGGGAACGAAGGTCGGTCCCGGCGCGTAGGTGACGTGGACCGCGGTGCCCGCCGTCGGGTGGGCGCGGGCGATGTCGTCGATCCGCTGTAGCAAGTCGGCGCGGTTCACCTCGGGCCCGAGCCCGACGACGGCGATCCGGGCCGACGCGGTGAGCGGGGTGAACTGCGCCATTCCCGCCTCGCCCGCGTCGAGCCCGACCACACTGTGTCCCCAGCCCTCGGGGAGTGCGCTCAGGCCCGCGAGCACCGTGAGCAGCGCGTGGGCGGCGTTGATTCCGGTATCGGGTCGCCAGATGTGGCTGGAGCGGCCGCGCACCTCGATGTCGATCAGCGCGTGCCCGGTGTGCTGGGTGGCGATCGCGACGCCGGTCCCCGACTCGTCGGTCCAGGCGGTGGGCTCCACGGTGATGCTCGCGTCCGCGCGCAGCCCGTGCTGGTCGAGCAGGTACAGCGCGCCTTCGACGCCGTTGCGTTCCTCGTCGACGGTCAGTGCCACCACGAGGGTGCCCGTCTCGGGCGGTTCGGCGCAGACCCGGGCGACCGCGCTGAGCAGGGTGGCGAGGTTGCCCCGGGTGTCGGAGGTACCACGTGCGTAGACCCGGCCGTCCGCGACCACCGCGCGGAAGGGGTTGTCGCACTTGGTCCATCGGCTCGGTGGACCGGAGGGGTAGGTGTCGAGGTGATCGTTGAGCAGCAGAGTGGGTCCTGGCCCGAATACCTTGGTGGTGAGCAGATTCGCGCGCGTCGGGGTTCGGCCCACGAGCCGGGTGTCGAAGCCCAGTTCGGCGAGCAGCGGCGCGATCTCCTGCGCGGCCCTGGTCTCCTCGGGTGGTCGGGCAGGCCCGTCGAGACTGTTCTCGCACCAGGGCTGCCCGGCGGGGACCAGCAGCTCGACGAGTTCGGTGAGGCTCAGGGCGGCCAGGCGGGGGGTGTGCACGATGGTCACGTCAGCGACTCCAGATGGTGGATGAGGGTGGACCGCACCGCGTTCCCGGTCAATCCACGGGACACGGCGACGGTGAGGAAGACCCGCACCTGGTGCGGGGTGATGCGATCGGCGAGCACGACGCCCGCCTCGACGAGTCGCCCGCCGCCGCCGCGATAGCCGTAGACCGCGGCGGTGCGGCTGTCGGCGGCACGGGTGGCGACCACGACGAGGGTGCCCGCAGCGGCCAGTTCGATCGCTGTGGAGGCGAGTGCGGGCGGCAGATTCCCGGCCCCGTTGCCCGCGATCACCACCGCGTCGGCGTCCACCGCGACCGCCCGGAGCGCGATGTCGTCGGCGCCCAGCGCCGCCCCCACCAGTGGAACCCGGGCGATGCGAGCGCCCGGCGGCCCCAGCACCGTTGCCGGAGCGGGCGCCGGCTGCTCGGCCGTGACGACCGCGCTCTCGATCGTGGCCGACGCCGATCGAGCGGTGGGGCCTTTCACCTGACCGAGGGCTGGTCGGCCGGGGGTGGCGAACGCGTCGAGGCCGATGCCTGCCACCTTCTGGACGCCGCGGCCGAGCCAGATCGCCCCGGCGAACGCGACCACCGGTTCGGTCGACACCGGTGTGACGACGGCGGCGAGAGCGGCCCGCAGATTCGCGGCGGCATCGGAACCGGGTTCGCCGCCGGGTTCCATCGAGCCGGTCACCACCACGGGCACCGTCCACGGTCCGGTGTAGGTGAGCCAGGCGGCCACCTCCTCGATGGAGTCGGTGCCGGTGGTGACGATCAGCCCGGTGCTGCCACGGTTCTGCGCGGCCGTCATGGCGGTGTGCAGGTCACGGAGGTGTTCGAAGTCCACTTCGGAGCCGCCGACCCGGGCCACCTCGACGGCGTCGAGGACCGGATCGCCGCCGAGTAGTCCGGCGACGTTGACGGCATCGAGGGTGGGGACGGCGAGACCGTCGGCCAGCCGCATGCTGATGGTGCCGCCGAGAGCGAACAGCGTGGGGGCGCTCATGACCGCGGCAGGGCGCTCGCGTCGAGCAGGCGCGGGTAGTCGGCGGCGGGGACGGCCGGATCGAGATAGTTCTTCGAGCGTGCCCACCGGGCGAGCGTGTCTAGATCGCCTGCCAGCTCCGGGCGCAGTTGCAGCGTGAAATCGAACTCGCGCAACACCTTCTCGACCAGGGTGGGCGCGAGTTTCGTCGCGTCGGCGACCGCCGCGACGGCGGCCGCGTCGTGCTCGGCGAGCGCGGCGCCCGCCTCGGCGATGGCGTCGAAGAACTTGCGGAACGTCGCGGCCTTCTGCTGGGCGACGCCGGCCTGCGCCAGGTACAGGCTGTGCTGGCGGTAGGGGTCGGTGGTGACGTCCAGCTCCACCGCGTCGGCGCCGAGCACTTCGATGGCCTGGGTCTGGTAGGGCTGGAAGATCGAGACGGCGTCCACGTCACCCTTGCCGATCGCGGTGGTGATCGTCGCGGGCGCCACCTGGACCAGTTCGGCCTCCACTCCGGCGCCTGCCAGCGCCTTCGCCGCGAAATAGGCGGCACTGGTGCCCAGCGGCGTGCCGATCTTCTTGCCCGCCAACTGGTTCAGGCTCTCGATGCCGCGCCGGGCGACGATCCGCGACCCCGTCCAGCGTGACCCGTCGGCCACCACCCGCAGATCGCCGGACTTGGCCAGCGCGCTCGCGGTCGGGACATCGGCGGCGGTGGTGATGTCGACCTGACCGCCCTGCAACGCCTGCAGGGCCTGCACACCGGTCGAGAAGTTCACCACCCGCACGGTGACCCCGTGCCGGGTGAAGCTGCCGCCCTGCTGGGCGACGGGGATCTGCGCCCACGACGGGTCGACGACGAAACCGACGGTGAGCGTGTCGGTTCCGGTGGCGGCATCGCCCGCGCACCCGGCCAGTGACAGCGCGGTGGTGGCGGCGACGAGCAGGGCCGCGCAGGCTCTGCGCAGTGATCCGGACATGGGTGACCTCCGAGAGTGGTTCGGTACGAACAGAAGTGGTTCAGTGCGAGAGGAGATCGTCTGCGTCGACCCGTAGTTCGGCGTGCAGACGGCGACGGAGCGCGCTGTATCCCGGCAACTCGGCGAGCCGGTCGGCGGGGCGCGGACGGGGTAGCGGGTTGTCGAATCGGGCCCGGATGGTGCCCGCGCCGAGGACGACGAAATGGTCGGCCAGCCGGATCGCCTCGTCCACGTCGTGCGTCACGAACAGCACCGTGCGGCCCGAACTCGCCCACAGCTCGGTCACCAGATCCTGCATGTGCAACCGGGTTTGGGCGTCCAGCGCGGCGAAGGGTTCGTCCATCAACATCACCTCCGGGTCGCCGGCGAGCATCCGGGCGACACCGACACGCTGGCGCATACCGCCGGACAGCTCGTGCGGTCTGCGGGTGGCGACGTCGGCGGGCAGGTGTACCGCGGCGAGCAGTTCCGCGATCCGTGCGGGCCGTGCCCGCCGCGGCATACCCGCGGCGCCGAGGACGAAGTCCAGGTTGGCGCGCACGCTGCTCCAGGGGAACAGCACGTCACGCTGGAACACGACACCGCGTCGCGGCGCCGGTCCGGTGATCGGCACCCCGTTCTCGGTGACCACACCGGAGTCGGGTCGGCGCAGGCCGGCGAAGCAGTCGAGCAGGGTCGATTTGCCGCAGCCGGACGGCCCGACGAGCACGGTGCACGAGCCGGCCGCGACGGTGAGCGACAGATCGTCGAGAACGGGAGTATCACGGCGGGCGAATCCGACGGTGACGCCGCGCGCGGTCAGGGTGGCACTCATCGTTCTTCCTTGTCCCAGCCGATGAACGGGGCCGCTGCCCGCGCCACCAGCTGATCGCACAGCACCCCGAGAACTCCCAGCACCAGCAGGCAGAACAGCATGCGATCGACTTGCGAGAACAGTTGCGCCTGGGCGATGCGATAACCCAGTCCCTCGGTGGTACCCGCCATTTCCGCGACCACGATCAACACGAATGCGGTGGCGGTACCGACCCGCAATCCGGTGACGATATCGGGAAATGCCTCGGGTAGCACCACCCGAATCAGCGTGCGCCAACGGGAAGCGCCCGCGCAGCGCGCGACTTTCAGGAAATCGGCGGGTGTGGCCGAAAGTCCGGAATGGGTGTTGATCCATACCGGGACGAACACACCGAGCGCGATCACGAACTGTTTACTGCCTTCGCCGAGCCCGAACCACAGAATGGCAAGGGGGACCAGCGCGACCGTCGGCACCGGCGCGAACAACCGCAGCACCGGCTGCACGACCAAGCGGCCCACCCTGGTGGTGGCGGTGAGCGCGCCCACCGGGATCGCGACCAGCACACCCGCCGCGAAACCCCGGACCACCCGGTCGAGGCTGGCCAGTGAATCCGCGCGCAGGGTTCCGTCGCGCCACATCGCGGCGCCGGCCGAGGCGATCTCGTCGAGGCCGGGAAACAATACCGCCGGGAAAATTCCCCACCTTTCGATCGCGGTCCAGATCAGGGCCACGGCGAGAATGCCGATTCCCGCGGTGAGCGTCCGTGCCAAGGGAACGGAAATCGCGGTGAGTGCGCGGCGCCGCGGTGATTCCGCCGTTGATATTCCCGGGGCGGGTATTTCGAGGGTTTCCGTTGTCACGGGCTGTCCCACCTTTCCTGCGTCAGGAATGTTATAGAGCGGCGGTATTACGCCGAGGTGTCCGTGAACAGGTCCGGCGTGCTACGCCACCTGCGCACCCGGGAACCGGCCGATGGCGGGCGCGCGAGGGCACGGATACGCCACCGGATTCACCGTGATCCGAACGTCGTACCGCTGCGCCCGCGATCTCGGGGTGAACCCTGATCTACACCCGGATATCGGTGCTGACCTGGTGATCTATTGCTCGCCGGGTGGGAGGATCGAAGGTGTCGGATCGCTGGACGGCGGTCGCAGAGGTGAAGGAGTCGTCATGGTCTTGAAAGTCATCGGCATCGTCGTGGTCGCGGTGATCGCGTTCTGGATTCTCGGCGCGCTGATCGAGGCGCTGATGCCCATCCTGGTGATCGGGGCGATCGGCACCGGCGTGTATCTGCTGTACAAGGCGGTGTCGGGGAGCGACAAGACCCCGATCAGTTAGTCGGCTGTGGTTAGCATGGCGGGGTGGAACAGGTACCCGAGGACTGGCAGCGCGGTCTGGTGATCGTGGCGCACCCCGACGACATCGAATACGGCGCCGCGGCGGCGGTCGCGCGATGGACGGGGCAGGGCAAGGACATTCGCTACCTGCTCGTCACGCGCGGCGAGGCGGGGATCGCCGGGATGCCGCCCGCGCAGGCCGCGCCGTTGCGGGAGATCGAGGAGATCTCGGGCGCCCGTGAGGTCGGCGTGCACACCGTCGAATTCCTCGACCATCCCGACGGCCGCATCGAGGAAGGTCTTCCCCTGCGAAGGGAACTCGCCGCCGCGCTGCGCAGGCATCGCCCGGAGATGGTGGTGCTGTTCAACTTCGGCGACACCTGGGCGCCCGGAGTGGTCAACAGTGCCGATCACCGGGCTGTCGGCCGTTCGGCGATGGACGCGATCTCCGACGCGGGCAACGAGTGGATCTTCCCCGAAATCGCTGATCTACCACCGTGGTCGGCGCGCTGGGCCGCCGTCGTCGGTCCCGTGGCCACCCACGCCGTCGACGTGAGCGCTCAGCTGGAGCAGGCGCGCGCGTCGTTGTCGGCGCATCGGCGTTATCTGCAGGTACTGAGCCCGGTGCCGGTGGAGGAGCAGGTGCGCGAGATCGTCAGCTTCGCCACGGGTCCCAAGGAAGGGTTCCCCGCCGAACACGCTGTCGGGTTCGAACTGTTCACCTTCGGCGGCTGATCGGCGACCCACGCTCGATGATGGTGCGGTGCAAGGGCAAGGGGTGTCGTCGGCATCAGCGCCGTCGGGCCGCGACGCGCTCGACAAGCGGGCGCCAGTCCTGAAGCGGCGCGACCCGTAGGCCGACCACCTTGCCCGCGTCGTCAGCCCTTCGCAGCGCCAGGGCCGCGGCGAAGTCGGGGTCCGCGCGGAACGAATCGGTCTCGGCGGGCGTCATCGGACCGCCCTGCGCGATGAGCGTGCGTCGACTCGAGGCCGACAACCCGGCCGCGTGTGCTGAATCCGTCGCCACCAGAAAGCGTTTCGCGGTCACGTGGAGTTCGATCAGACGCGCAACCCGGGGGCCGAGCAGCGCACGCACCGCCTCGGCGCCGTGCCGGCCGTGGCCCGCGTCGTCACCGGGGAACAGGACGTGGCCGATGTCGTGCAGCAGACCCGCGACCTGGAGTTCTTCGTCATCGGGGAAGTCGCGGCGAAGCAACTGCGCGCACTGGCGATCGTGATCGAGGATGTCGACCGGGTCGCCGGTGCGGTCCTCGGTGTCCCAGGCGTCGGCGCACCGCCGCAGCAGCGCGAACAGGTCGTCGACGGTGTCGATACTGGGGTGTCGCACGTGCTCGCTCCTGCCGGTGTCACTCGAACGTATCGCTCTCGCGGCGGTCAAGGTAGCGCAGAAATCGTGGTTCGGTTGTCCGAGGTGGGCGGCGCCTCGAGGTATGGCAGGGTGGGCGGATGCGAATAGCCGTGGTGGCCGGGCCCGATCCAGGGCATGCGTTTCCCGCGATCGCGTTGTGTCTGCGATTGCTGGCCGCGGGGGACGAACCCGTGTTGTTCACCGGGCCGAGATGGCTGGATCAGGCACGCTCGGCGGGGATCAGCGTGCGCAAGCTCCGGGGTCTCGCGCCGCGCCCCACCGACGACGACACCGACGCGGGCGCCCGGATCCACGACCGTGCCGCCCACATCGCCACCGAGAACCTGCCCGAACTGAGCGCGATGCTGCCCGACCTGGTCGTCTCCGACGTTCTCACCGCGGGCGGCGGGATGGCGGCCGAGCGGCTGGGGCTGCCGTGGGTCGAGTTGTCACCGCACCCGCTGTACCTGCCGTCGAAAGCCCTGCCGCCCATCGGTAGTGGCCTGGCGCCGGGGGAGGGCGTGCGTGGCCGGATGCGCGACGGTGTCCTGCGCACGATGACCGCGCGCGCGGTCCGCAACGGGCACCGCCAGCGTTCGGCGGCCCGCGAAACCATCGGCCTGCCCGCCGAGGACCCCGGTCCCGCCGCGCGCCTGGTCGCCACCCTGCCCGCGCTGGAGATGGACCGCCCGGACTGGCCTGCCGACACCCACGTCGTCGGACCGCTGCTGTGGGAACCGACCGACGCCGTGCTCCCGCTGCCCCCCGGCGCTGCCCCGCTGGTGATGGTGGCGCCGTCGACCGCGCACACCGGCGTCGCCGACATGGCCGACATCGTCCTGTCCGGCCTGGCCGGACTCGGTGTGCGCGCGGCCATCTCGACCCTGGACACCCCGCCGGCCGACCTGCCGGAGTGGGCCACCGCCGGCCTCGGCCGCCAGGACGAACTGCTCACCCACGCCGCGGTCGTCGTCGGCGGCGGCGGGCACGGCCTGCTCGCCAAATCCCTGTCCGCGGGCGTGCCGGTGGTGACTGTCCCCGGCGGCGGTGACCAGTGGGAGCTCGCCAATCGCGCGGTACGGCAGGGCAGTTCGGTACTGGTGCGCCCGCTCACACCCGAGGCGGTCGGCGCCGCGGTGCGACAGGTGCTCGACGATCCCACCTATGCCGAGGCAGCTCGCCACGCCGCCGCCGGTCTGGCGGAGGTCGAGGACCCGGTCCAGATCTGCCACGACGCCGCGAAGGGGTAGCGACCCGTCGGGCGTTGTCCGGGTAGGCCGCTCGGGGGCCCGTCGTGGGTGCCGGGAGGTCGGCTGAGCGGGGCCCTGTCGGCGGTCGCCCGGCGCGAGTATCTTGGGCAACGTGCGATTGACCGAATTCCAGGAGCTGATGCACACCGAGTTCGGCGTGGCGCGCGCCGACGCCATGCTGACCGATCACGTGATACCCCAGCTGGGGCGCACGGGGGCGGTGGCGATCGACAACGGCGTCGACCCACGTGACGTGTGGCGGGCGCTGTGTGCCGACTTCGACGTACCCCCGAATCGGTGGTGACCAGGCCATGGCCGTGACAGCGCAGAACTCGGACACGCGACCGTATCGGTTCGACGAGCGGCTGCGGATGATCCCGGTCGACGCCGAGACGCTCGCGGCCAGGGTCGCCCTCGCCGACCCGCACGATTTTCCCGGCCTGCGCAGGCTCGGCATCGCGCTGATGCTGCTCGGGCGCTACGACGAGGCCCTGGACCGGCTCGATCAGGCCCTCGAGCTGGCCGACACCGAGCGGCGCCGGGTCACCGTCTGGATCAACCTGGCCGATGTCTACCGGTATCACGGCGAGCCGGGGCACGCCGAGATCCTCTACCGCCGGGCGCTGCACGCCAGCCGCGCGCTCGACCCCGAACTCGTCTCCTTCGCCGCCCACCACCTGGGTAAGTCGCTGGCCGAACAGCACCGTCCGCTGGAGGCGCGCGAGCTGCTCAACGAGGCCATGCGCCTGCGGGTGGCCGACGGTGATTCCGAACTCATCGAGTCCACCCGCGCGGCCCTCGACCATCTCGACGAGCTGGCCCTGCCGCTGCCGCCGGTGATCGAGGAACTGCTCGGGCCGGTGCCGGAGTGGTCCGACGATCACGAGGGCTGTGACGGGAACCTGGTGCGGTCGGGTGAGTACTGGATCAAACGTGGTCCGCGGGCGGTGGCCGAACACGCCCGGCTGACCTGGTTGCGCGACAACGGGATCGCGGTGCCGGAGGTGGTCGCGTTCGCCGAGGACGTTCTCGTTCTCGCCGACGCGGGTGGATCGCTTGCCGGACAGACCGATCCGGCCGAAGTCGGTGCGCAGATGGGCCGCGCCCTGCGGTCGTTGCACGAGCTCCCGGTGCCGAACTGCCCCTTCGAAGCTGGTCTGGACGGCGCCCTCGCGCGCGCCCACCGCCATGTGGTCGAGGGTTTCGTCGACACCACCGATTTCGACGACGATCATCGCGACCTCTCACCTGCCGCGATACTCGAGCGTCTGCGGGAGCGGCGCCCGGCCACCGAGGATCTGGTCGTCACCCACGGCGACTTCACGCCGGGCAATGTGCTCACCGGCGGCCTGCTCATCGATGTGGCGACGATGGGCACCGGCGACCGCTATCGCGATCTGGCGCCGGCCGAGCGCGACCTGGCCGGGGACTTCGGCGTCGCGGCGGTCACGGCGTTCTACGCCGCCTACGGCCTGACCGAACCCGATCGCGCCAAGCTCGACTACTACCGGCTGCTCGACGAGCTGTTCTGAGGAGGCGCTGCTCAGCTGGTCTTGGCGTAGTGGCGCGCGGCCTTGGTGCGGTTGCCGCAGGTCGCCATCGAATGCCAGCGGCGGGTGCCGTTCTTGGACGTGTCATAGAAGAACAACACACAGTCGGGATGGGCGCATTGGCGGATCCGCTGTGGTGCCTGCGCGATCAAGTGCAGCAGGTTGTCGGCGGCGAGCCAGCCGGGTAGCCACGCCGGGTCGTCGACCTCGGGGATGTCACGCGGGCCCTGGTCGGTCAGCTCGCGCCGGATTCGGCCGTGGTCGAGGACCTTGTTCAGTGCGGTGTGGTCGGCGCGAGTGACGGCGTCGTGGACGGCTGCGCGTGCGGTGTGCAGCGCGGTGAGTGAGTGGTCGTCGGCGGGTACGCGGTCGGCGAGCCCGATGAGCTCCAGCCAGGTGCGCAGCCCGTCGAGATCGGCGAGCAGATCGCCGGGTTCGGCGCCGGCCCACCGGGTGTTGAGCAGGTCGAGAGCAGGGGGTTCGCCGGTGTGCGGACGGGGATCGCGCATGCCCGAGGTTATCAACACGACCCTCCTAACTGTCTAAAAATGTTTCAAGGGTTGACGAAGTGGGTGAGCTCATTCTATGTTCTAACTGTTGAACAATAAATAGACAGTTAGCTATTCCGGGAGGAACCCATGACCACCGTCGCCGCACCCGTGCTCACCACCGGTCACATCGGACTCAACGTCGCCGACCTCGATCGTTCCGTCGACTTCTACCGCCGTGGCCTCGGCTTCGAACAGCTCGGCACCGGCGCCGACGGCGAGCGACGCTGGGCCTTCCTCGGTCGGGGCGGTGCGCTGGTGCTCACGCTGTGGCAGCAGAGCAGCGGCGAATTCTCCACCAGCACACCGGGCCTGCATCACCTGTCGTTCCAGGTCGACGATGTCGACACGGTGCGCGTCGTCGAGTCGGCGCTGCGCGCGGTCGATGCCGAGTTCTTCCACGATGGGGTGGTCGCCCACGGTGAGGGGGCGTCCTCCGGCGGCATCTTCTTCGCCGATCCCGATGGCATTCGGCTCGAGGTGTTCGCGCCGCTGGGCGCCGACACCGCTCCTGCACCGGCCGGACCCGCCCCGACGTGCGGATTCTTCTGACCCGCCGCCAATTCACGTCGTAGGCAGGGAGGGCGAGGATGTTTCACTCCGGAGAGCTGGCCGTGCAGCAGCGCATGGGGCAGGCCGAGGCGGCCGCTCGCGTCGGGCGTTCGATCCGAACCGGGATTCCGGCGGTCGCCGCGTCCTTCCTGGCCGAGCAGTCGATGGTGGTGCTCGGCGCCGCCGATCCGGCGGGGCGGCTGTGGGCGAGTCCGCTCACCGGTCCCGCCGGGTTCGTGCACGCGATCGACGACGCGACCATCGACATCGACACACTGCCCGAGACGGCTGATCCGCTCTCGGTGGCGCTGGCGGGTGACGTCGAAGTCGGGCTGATCGCCCTGCAGCCGCAGCGCCGCAGGCGGATGCGCGTCAACGGCACCTCGGTTGTGCGCGACGGGGGAATGCGGATCACCACCGAGCAGGTCTACGCGAACTGTCCGAAGTACATCTCGCGCAGGCAGATTCGGGAGGTGTCGGCCGCCGGGGAGCCCGGCGCGGTGTGGCGCGGTACGGCGCTCACGCCCGTCGCGGTCGAGATGGTGGAGGCCGCCGACACCTTCTTCGTCGCCACCGCTGACGGCGACGGGCACGCCGATGCCTCGCACCGCGGCGGCAATCCCGGTTTCCTGCGGGTACTTTCGCCGACCCGGTTGCGCTGGCCGGACTATCGCGGCAACTCGATGTTCATGACGCTGGGCAACCTCGCCGTGCAACCGCGCTGCGGGTTGCTCGTCGCCGACTGGTCGACCGGCGCGCTGCTCCAGCTCACCGGTCGCGCCGAATTAGTCTGGGACAGCACGGCATTCACCACCGGCGCGCAGTGCGCCGTCGACTTCACCGTCGAGGAGGCGATCGAACGGCCCGGTGCGCTCGCTGTGCGCTGGGGGCCGCCCGAGCTCTCCCCGAACAACCCCTGATCACACCGAAAGGCCTTCCATGCGTCCACCGTTGCCACCCTTCGATCTCGACTCCGCGCGCGCGAAGGTGCTCGCCGCCGAAAATGCCTGGAACACCAGGGATCCCGAACGCGTCGCCGCCGCGTACACCGAGGATTCGGTATGGCGCAACCGCGACGAGTTCTTCACCGGTCACGCCGCGATCGTCGACTTCCTGACCCGCAAATGGTCGGCCGAGAACGGCTACGCGCTGCGCAAGGATCTGTGGGCTTTCCACGACAACCGCATCGCCGTGCGCTTCCAGTACGAATGGCACGACGCATCGGGGCAGTGGTGGCGCAGCTACGGCAACGAGCAGTGGGAGTTCGCGCCGGACGGGCGGATGGCACGGCGTGAGGCCAGCATCAACGACGTGCGCATCGAACAGTCGCAGCGGCGGATCTTCGGGCCACGCGCCGAGGGTGACGACTCGGTGCTGCCGCAGCGCTGACGACCGGTTTCGCTCCCGGATTGCTGGTCGGAGCGGCTGCTTCGCGTGTTGCCGGGCGCGTCGCTTGACTCGAATGGGTGTTCGACTAACCTGGGCGCCAGAACTTGTCGGTGCCGGCCTCTACTGTGGGCGCCAACCAGAGAGACACTCACCTCGAGAAGGGGCACACATCATGGCACCGCAGGCCTACGATCGCGACAAAGCGCTGGAACTGGCACTGGCGCAGGTGGAGAAGAGCTTCGGTAAGGGCGCGGTCATGCGGCTGGGCGAGGAGACCCGCCAGCCGATCGCGGTCATCCCGACCGGCTCCATCGCGCTCGACGTCGCGCTCGGTATCGGCGGGTTGCCGCGCGGTCGCGTCGTGGAGATCTACGGCCCGGAATCCTCGGGTAAGACCACCGTCGCGCTGCACGCCGTCGCCAACGCCCAGGCCGCGGGCGGTGTCGCCGCCTTCATCGACGCCGAGCACGCCCTGGACCCCGACTACGCCCGCAAGCTGGGCGTCGACACCGACGCGCTGCTGGTCTCCCAGCCGGATACCGGTGAGCAGGCCCTGGAGATCGCCGACATGCTGGTGCGCTCCGGCGCCATCGACATCCTCGTCATCGACTCCGTCGCCGCCCTGGTGCCGCGCGCGGAAATCGAAGGCGAGATGGGCGACAGCCACGTCGGCCTGCAGGCCCGCCTCATGAGCCAGGCGCTGCGCAAGATGACCGGTGCGCTCAGCAACTCCGGCACCACCGCCATCTTCATCAACCAGCTGCGCGAGAAGATCGGCGTCATGTTCGGCTCCCCGGAGACCACCACCGGTGGTAAGGCGCTGAAGTTCTACGCCTCGGTCCGCCTGGATGTGCGCCGCATCGAGACCCTCAAGGACGGCAGCGACGCGGTCGGCAACCGTACCCGCGTGAAGGTCGTCAAGAACAAGGTCGCCCCGCCGTTCAAGCAGGCCGAGTTCGACATCCTCTACGGCCACGGCATCTCCAAGGAGGGCTCGCTCATCGACATGGGTGTCGAGCACGGCTTCATCCGCAAGTCCGGCTCCTGGTACACCTACGAAGGCGACCAGCTGGGTCAGGGCAAGGAGAACGCCCGCAAGTTCCTGCTGGAGAACACCGACGTGCGCGACGAGGTCGAGAAGAAGATCAAGGAGAAGCTGGGCATCGGCGCCGTCCTGACCGCCGAGGCCGACGCGCCCGCCGACTTCTGAGTCGATGACCACGCCGAGCCCCGGCGGCCACCGCGATTCGGCCGACCCGGTCGAACAGATGCGCAGGCAGCTGGCTCGCCTCGGAATCGAGGTCGAGCCGGAACCGGTCATACCGCCCGCGGTAGGGCGCGGCAGGGGCACGGCCGATGGACTCGTCCGGTCGGCTCGTGACACACGAGCCGATCCGGACGCGGAGAGGATTCGGTCGGGTGCGGGCGATCCGCAGCGCGCGCACCCGACCGGATTCACCGATGGTGACAAACCACCGCATTCCGCTGCGCGGGTTGGTGATGATCATGAAGAGTGGGGGAGCGAGGGTCGGCGACGACCCCGCGGCGCACGACGCGAACGCAAGTCCGCGCGGCGCGACGAAGTCTCCCTGTCGACCGTCGTCGGTGGTGACGACGGACGGCAGGCGGATCCGGTGGCGGCCGGATCCCAGCCGGGAGAGCCCGACAGGCGGGCCGGCACACGCCGGCTCGCCCCGGGCGACCGTCCCGATGTGACCCTGGAACAGGCCAAAGACGTGTGCCTGCGATTGCTCTCGGTGCGTGCTCGCAGCCGCGCGGAACTGGAGAAACGCCTCGGCGAGAAGGGCTTCCGTGTCGAGGTGACCGAGGCCGCTCTCGAGCGGTTCACCGAAATCGGCCTGATCAACGACGCCTCGTTCGCCGAACAGTGGGTCCACGAACGACACACCTACTCCGGCCGGGGCAAGAAGGCCCTCCAACGCGAGCTGCGCGAGAAGGGCGTCGCCCCGAGCGACGCGGAAGAGGCGTTGTCGATGGTCACCGACGACGCCGAAAACGCTCGCGCCGCCGACCTGGTCCGGCGAAAACTGCGCACCCTTCCCCGGGAGATAGAACGCGACAAGGCAGTCCGCCGACTCGTCGGCATGCTCGCCCGCCGCGGCTACGACCAATCCACCGCCTTCGCCGTCGTCACCGCCGAACTGGACGAAGCAGGCTTCGAACGCCCGTCCGTCGATGTCAGGACGGCGCGTGCGAAGAATTCGGAGAACGATGCCGGGGGCGGGGATCGATCAGAGATCGCGGCGGGCGAAATCCCCGGCGACACAGCGGACCCGGATACTTCTTCGGGCTACACCTCACGGAGGCCGACGCCTGGTGACGAGCAAGCCGCTATCGACCTGGTCCGTCGCAAACTCCGTGCTATGCCCGCCGATCTCGACCGCACCAAGGCCACGCGCCGCCTGGTCGACATGCTCGCTCGCCGCGGCTACAGCTCGGCAACGGCGTTCGCGGTGGTGAAAGCCGAACTGGCGGCGGCGGACAGATGATCACTCGGGCCGTACACGCCGAGTGATTTTCGAGGCTTCGGCACGCCGGCAGCGGCGTGGTCAGCGGGGGAGCACGGAATTCCCACGGGGGTTGTTCGTGACGCGTAGGATGATCGCGCTGGTGAAACATGTTTTCGCGCAGGAAGATTCGTCGCATCGTGATGCGGTGGGGTGTGGGAACGTCGATGTTTCACCCTGATTCGGGTGGGAAATCCGGGGAGCAGGGCCGTAGGCGGCCGCCGAACGACGGGGAGGTGGACCCTGGACGCGTTGTGGTCGTTCGTGGTGAACCGGCGGGAGCAATTGCTGGTCGATTCTTATCTACACGTGTCGGCCGTGGTGCAGTCGCTGGTGCTGGCGACCGTGATCGCGGTGGCAGTCGGAATACTCGTGTATCAGAGTCCGCTCGGATCAGCCGCCGCTACCGCGATGGCAGGGGCGATTCTGACGGTGCCCTCGTTCGCGTTGCTCGGGCTGCTGATTCCGTTCCTCGGGCTCGGTGTCGGGCCGACGATCGTGGCCCTGGTGCTCTACGCGCTGTTGCCGATCCTGCGGAATACGGTGCTCGGATTGTCGTCGGTGGATCCGGCCGTGACCGATGCCGCGCGCGGTGTCGGGATGAACCGGTTGCGTCTGCTGACCAAGATCGAACTGCCACTGGCCTGGCCGTCCATTCTCACCGGAATGCGGGTCAGCACCCAGATGATCATGGGCATCCTCGCGCTGGCGGCCTACGCGAAGGGGCCCGGCCTCGGCAACGTGATCTTCTCCGGACTCTCCCGCCTCGGCAGCCCGAACGCGGTGCCGCAGGCGCTCACCGGCACCGTCCTCATCGTCGTGCTCGCACTCGCACTCGACGGCGTCCTGGTTCTGCTCGGACGGCTCACTATTCCGAGGGGAATTCGTGACTGACATCGAAACCACCAAGGCGGCAGGCGCTTGCGCGGTCTCCGGGGTCGAGATCGTCCTCGACCGGGTCACCAAACGCTATCCCGAACAGCCCGACCCCGCGGTCGAGGAGGTCTCCATGACCATCCCGGCCGGGGAGATCGTGGTGCTGGTCGGCCCGTCCGGCTGCGGCAAGACCACCACCATGCGGATGATCAACCGGCTGATCGAACCCACCTCGGGCACGGTCACCATCGGCGGCCGCGACGCGGGCGCGATCGACGCCGACGAATTGCGCCGCGGCATCGGCTATTCGATCCAGCAGGCCGGACTGTTCCCGCACATGACCGTCGCCAAGAACATCGCCACCGTGCCCGGCCTGCTCGGCTGGGACCGCCGCCGCACCGCCGAGCGCACCGACGAGATGCTCACCCTCGTCGGCCTCGACCCCGACACCTACCGCAACCGCTACCCCCGCCAGCTCTCCGGCGGGCAGCAGCAGCGCGTCGGCGTCGCCAGGGCACTGGCCGCCGACCCGCCCGTGCTGCTGATGGACGAACCCTTCGGCGCGGTAGATCCGATCACCCGTGGACTGCTGCAGGACGAATTACTCCGGTTGCAAAGCGAACTCGGCAAGACCATCGTCTTCGTCACCCACGACTTCGGGGAAGCGGTGAAGCTGGGCGACCGCATCGCCGTCCTCGGCGACCGTTCCCGGATCCTGCAATACGACACCCCCGCCGCGATCCTGGCGGCCCCCGCCGACGAGACGGTCGCCGGCTTCGTCGGCGCGACCGCCACCATCGACCGCCTCGGCCTCACCGTCCTCGCCGACCTCGACCTGGACCAGGGCGTCACCGCCACCGACGACACCACCCCCACGGCCTTCACCGCCGCCCTGCGTGAGGCGGACCGCACCTGGGGCATCGTCCTGGACGCGCAGCGCCGACCGCTCCGGCGAGTGACGACCGACGAACTCGCCCACGCCGATTCGCTGCGCGACCTCGGCACCCCGATCGGCACCACCCTCCCCGCCGACGCCACCCTCCAGGACGCACTCGCCGCGCTGCTCACCGAACGCACCGCCTCCGCCGTCGTCGTCGACAACACCGGGACCTACGCCGGGACGGTCACCGTCGACACCCTCATCAACCACCTCGCCGCGACCGAATCGGCGCCGGCATGACGGCCGAGCCGCATCGCGGCGCGACACTGCTCGAACCCGCGATGCCTCGAGGTGGAGCCGTTCGAGCTCCCGCCTCGGCATCGGGCGATCACCGGGCGCGGAGGGCTCCACAGTGACGAATACTGTTTCGGCTCCCTCGCGTTCGATCGTCGACGCCCCCGCCGCGACCGCTGCCCCGGCCACGCAGCGACGCGCCGAATACCTCCGCCTGCTCGCCCAGCCGGTGATCGTGCTGATCCTGACCGTCGGGGTGCTGGTCTGGGCGTTCCGGCGCGATCTCACCGTCACCCAGCAGGCCAGCATCAGCGTGAGCAATGTCGCCCAGGTGACCTGGCAGCACATCCTGATCACGGCGGCGGTCGTGCTCATCGTCGTGGTGCTGGCCGTGCCGCTCGGGACCGTGCTCACCAGGCACCGATTCCGCCGTCTGGCACCGATTTTCGTCGGTATCGCCAATATCGGGGCATCGGCTCCGGCGATCGGGCTGATCGTGCTGTGCTACCTGGTCACCCGCACCACCGGGTTCTGGGTGGGTGTCGCGCCGATCGTGTTCTGCTCGCTGCTGCCGGTGCTGCGCAATACGATCCTGGGCTACCAGGAGGTCGACCCCGCCCTGATCGATGCGGGGCGGGGACAGGGCATGTCGGCGGGACTGGTGTTGCGCCGCATCGAGTTCCCGCTCGCGGTGCCCTACATCCTGGCCGGCCTGCGGACCTCGTTGGTGCTGGCCGTCGGCACCGCCACCCTGTCGTTCATGGTGAGCGCGGGCGGGCTCGGCATTCTCATCGACACCGGCTACAAACTGCGCGACACCGTGACCCTGACGCTCGGCGCGGTGCTCGCCGTCGCGCTGGCACTGCTCGTCGACTGGCTGGGCGCACTGGCCGAACAGTTCCTCGGTCCGAGGGGGTTGCGGTGAGATTCACCGGATTGGTGCGCGGACTGGCCCCGGTCCTGAGCGTGCTGGTGCTCGCGAGTTGCGGTCTGCAGTCGGGCGGATCGGTGCCGCTGCCCGTGGGACCGGGCAGTATCGAGCCGGTGCCAGAACTCGACGGTGTCGCGGTCACAGTGGGCTCCAAGGACTTCACCGAGGCCAACATCCTCGGCTACATGATCGAATTCGCCCTGACGGCCGCGGGCGCGAATGTGCGCGACCTGACCAATATCCAAGGCTCCAACAGCCTGCGCGACGCGCAACTGAACGGCCAGATCGACATCGCCTACGACTACACCGGCACCGGCTGGATCAACTACCTCGGCAAGGAGAAGCCGATCCCCACCGAGGCGGCGCAGTTCGACGCGGTCCGCGACGCCGATCTGGCCGAACACAACATGGTCTGGGCGGCGATGGCGCCGATGAACAACACCTACGCCCTCGTCACGAGCAAGGGCACCGCCGAGGAGACCGGCGTGCGCACGCTGTCGGACTACGCGAAACTCCTCGCGAAAGATCCAGGCGCGGCGGCCACCTGTGTCGGCACCGAGTTCAACGTCCGCCCGGACGGCTATCCTGGTCTGGCCGCCGCCTACGGGATCGACCCGGGCAAGGCCCAGCGCCAGATCGTCCAGGACGCGCTCGTCTACCAGGCCACCGCCGACGCGAAGCAGTGCCGTTTCGGCTCGGTCGCGGCCACCGACGGCCGTATCCCCGCCCTCGAACTGGTGCTCCTCGAAGACGACAAGGCCTTCTTTCCGAAGTACAACGCGTCGCTGGTCATGCACCGTCACTTCGCCGACGCGCACCCCCAGGTCGTTCAGGTGATGGCACCGATCTCCGCCCGTCTCACCAATGAGGTGATCACCGAACTCAACCGTCAGGTCGACATCGAGGGCCGCGAACCCGCCGATGTCGCCCGTGACTGGATGGTCGCCGAGGGCCTCGTCACCGCGGGCTGACTCACCGTGCCGGTTTGCCGAACTGTTACCAGCGTCTGCCCGAGATGTCCGGAACGCGTGGGTCGCTCACACCAACGCCTCAGCTTCTCGGGCCATGATGGACGGCGGTAGGACAACCGGAAACCAGGACGCGCAGCGGTGGGGGTGCCCGCGTCCAGACTGGGAGGCTGACGCATGACCATCGAATTCCGCAAGGTGACAGTCCTCGGGACGGGGGTGCTCGGATCCCAGATCGCCTTCCAGACCGCTTTCCACGGGTTCGACGTCACCGCCTACGACATCGACGACGCGGCCCTCACTGCCGCACGCACCCGATTCGATGGACTCGCCGCGGTGTACCAGCAGGACGTGGCAGGCGCCGACGCGAGCAACACTGCGGCGACCACGGCGCGCATCACCCTGACCACCGACCTGGCCACCGCGGCGGCCGAGGCGGACCTCATCATCGAGGCGGTGCCGGAGGTACTCGAGATCAAGCGCGACCTGTACGGCAAGCTCGGTGCGCTCGCGCCCGAACGCACCGTGTTCGCGACGAATTCCTCGACGCTGCTGCCCAGCGACATCGTCGACTACACCGGGCGCGCCGATCGGTTCCTGGCGCTGCACTTCGCCAACCACGTCTGGAAGTTCAACACCGCCGAGGTGATGGGCACCGAGCAGACCGATCCGGCGGTGTTCGCCGCCGTGGTCGAGTTCGCGAAGTCCATCGGCATGGTGCCGATCGAATTGCACAAGGAGAAGGCGGGTTACGTCCTCAACTCGCTGCTGGTGCCGTTCCTGAATTCCGGAATCGAGCTCGCCGCGGGCGGATACGCCGAGCCCGCCGCTGTCGACGAGACCTGGCGCATCGCCACCGGCGCGCCCATGGGCCCGTTCCAGATCCTCGACATCGTCGGCCTGACCACTCCGTACAACATCCTGATCAACGGCAGCGACGCCCACAAGAAGCTCGCGGCCTGGCTCAAGGAGAACTACATCGACCAGGGCAAGCTCGGTGCCGCCACGGGAGAGGGGTTCTACCGCTACAGCGCATAGTCCCGCTCGACCCTTCCGGATCGGACAGAGGAGACGGATGTACTACAGCAGTGGCAACTACGAAGCGTTCGCCCGGCCGCGCAAACCCGAAGGGGTGGACGGCAAATCGGCCTGGTTCGTCGGCGCAGGCCTGGCCTCGCTCTCCGGCGCGGCGTTCCTCATCAGGGACGGGCAGCTGGCGGCCGACAAGATCACCGTGCTGGAGCGGCTGGCCTTGCCCGGCGGCGCACTCGACGGCATCAGGGAACCGAAGAAGGGTTTCGTCATCCGCGGCGGGCGCGAGATGGAGAACCACTTCGAATGCCTGTGGGACCTCTATCGTTCGGTGCCGTCGATGGAGATCGAGGGCGCCAGTGTGCTCGACGAGTTCTACTGGCTCAACAAGGACGACCCGAACTTCTCCCTGCAGCGGGCCACCGTGAAACGGGGCCAGGACGCGCACACCGACGGTCTGTTCACCCTCACCGATCGCGCGCAGAAGGACATCGTGAAGGTGTTCCTCGCCACCCGTGAGCAGATGGAGAACAAGCGCATCGACGAGGTGTTCGGCCCGGATTTCCTGGCGAGCAACTTCTGGCTGTACTGGCGCACCATGTTCGCGTTCGAGGAATGGCACAGCGCGCTCGAGATGAAGCTGTACCTGCACCGGTTCATCCACCACATCGGTGGCCTGCCCGACTTCTCCGCGTTGAAGTTCACCAAGTACAACCAGTACGAGTCGCTGGTGCTGCCGCTGTACCGGTGGCTGCTCGACCAGGGTGTGCGATTCCGGTTCGACACCGAGGTCACCGACGTCGACTTCGACATCAGCGGGCCGCGCAAGCAGGCCACCCGGCTGCACTGGGTGTCCGAGGGGGGCGAGGGCGGGGTCGACCTGACCGCGGACGACCTGCTGTTCGTCACCATCGGCTCGCTCACCGAGAACTCGAACGAGGGCGATCAGCACACTCCCGCCCAGCTCGACGAGGGACCTGCCCCGGCCTGGGATCTGTGGCGGCGCATCGCCGCCAAGGACCCGGCGTTCGGCCATCCGGAGGTCTTCGGCGGCCACATCCCGGAGACCAAATGGGAGTCGGCCACGGTCACCACCCTCGACGAACGCATTCCCCGCTACATCCAGAAGATCTGCAAGCGAGACCCGTTCAGCGGCAACGTGGTCACCGGCGGCATCGTGACGGCGAAGGACTCGTCCTGGCTGATGAGCTGGACGGTGAACCGGCAGCCGCACTTCAAGCAGCAGCCCGCCGACCAGATCGTGGTGTGGGTGTACGCGCTGTTCGTCGACCGTCCCGGCGATTTCGTGAAGAAGTCGATGCAGGACTGCACGGGCGCGGAGATCACCCAGGAATGGCTGTACCACCTGGGTGTTCCCGAAGCCGAGATCCCGGAGATGGCCGCGGACGCCGCGACGTGCGTCCCGGTGATGATGCCGTATGTCACCGCGTTCTTCATGCCGCGCCAGGCCGGTGACCGCCCCGATGTGGTGCCCGCGGGCGCGGTGAACTTCGCCTTCATCGGCCAGTTCGCCGAGACCACCCGCGACTGCATCTTCACCACCGAGTACTCGGTGCGCACCGGCATGGAGGCGGCCTACACGCTGCTCGGTGTCGAGCGGGGCGTGCCGGAGGTCTTCGGCTCCACCTACGACATCCGGTCGCTCCTGGCGGCGACCAGCCGGTTGCGCGACGGGGAGGAGATGAGCCTGCCCGGACCGGATTTCGTCCGCCATCGACTGCTGAAGAAGCTCGACGACACCGAGATCGGGCCGCTGCTACGCGAATTCGGTCTCCTCGGCGAGGACTAGGAAACGACAGCGGGGCCCGATCCGCCATTAATCGGGCCCCGCTGTCGTCGGTGCGAGACTACTTCTTGGTGATGTCGACGCCCGGCGCGGCGTCGGTGAGAATCGAATCGGCGGCCAGCACCGCACCGCCGCCCTTCTTCCGCGACCGCAACCGCTTCTCCAGCGTGGTGGCCAGGAAGCTCAGCGCCATGTTGAGCGAGATCATGATCAGCGCGATGACGATCAGCGCGGGGATCGTGTTCTGCATCGACGCGCCTTCTTGCTGACCGGACCGCACCAGCTCCACATAGGTGATCTGGTAGCCCAGCGCGGTGTCCTTGAGGACGACGACCATCTGTGACACCAGAGCGGGCAGCATCACGGTGATGGCCTGCGGCAGCAGGATCAACCGCATGAGCTGGTTCTTTCGCAGACCCAGCGCCACGGCGGCCTCGGTTTGTCCCTTGGGCAGGGACTTGATGCCGGCGCGCACGATCTCGGCGATGACCGCGGAGTTGTAGATGATCAGCGCGATGACCACCGCGGCCAGCGCGAGCTGATCGGACGGGAACAGGTCGTAGTCGCCGAACACCGCGAACAGGAAGATCATCAGGATCAGTACGGGGATCGCTCGGGCGAGCTCGACGATCGTGCCCGCGACCCAGCGCAGCCACGCGTGGTCCGACAGACGCAGGATCCCGAAGATCATGCCGAAGAACACCGAGCCGATGATCGAGATCACCGCGGCGGTGAGGGTGCCTTCGAGACCGGGCAGGAGATAGGTTTCCCAGATCTCGGACTCGAGGAACGGCTTCCACTTGGCCGCGGTGAACTGGCCCTTGTCGGCGAACGCGTCGTAGAGCCACCAGCCTCCGCCGACCAGCACGACGACGACCAGGACCGAATACAGGTTGTGACGCAGCCGCGCGCGGGGCCCGGGAGCGTCGAACAGAACCGAAGCGCCGCTCATCGTGCCACCTCGTATCGCTTGGCCAGCCAGCCGAACAACAGCCCGGTCGGCAGGGTGAGGACGACGAAGCCGAGCGCGAAGATCGCACCGATGGTGAGAATGGCGGCTTCGTTCTCGATCATCGCGCCCATCAGGTACGCGGCTTCGGCGACACCGATGACGGAGGCGACCGTCGAGTTCTTGGTCAGCGCGATCAGCACACTGCCCAGCGGTGCGATGACGGCCCGGAAGGCCTGGGGCAGGACGATCAACCGGAGGTTCTGGGCGAATCCGAAGCCCAGCGACCGGCCCGCTTCGGACTGGCCGAGCGCGACGGTATTGATGCCCGAGCGCAGCGATTCGCAGACGAAGGCAGCGGTGTAGACGCTCAGCCCGATGATCGCCCAGCGATAGTTGATGACTTTGATCTCGTCGCTGCCGAGTTTCCACCCGAGAGTGCTGTACAGGCCGAGCGAGGTGAATACCAGGATCAGGGTGAGCGGAGTGTTACGGAAGACCGCCACATACGCCGCGCCGACCCAGCGCGCGACCGGGATCGGGGACACGCGCATGCCGGCGACGACGGTACCGATGACGAGCGCACCGATCGCCGAGAAGAAAGTGAGTTTGATTGTTACCCAGAACGCATCGAGGATTTGGTTGTCATACCTCGAGATCAGGTCGAACACGGACGCGCGTCCTCCGATCGGTGTGAAGGCCAGCAGGACAACACCGCATCGGTGACCCGGGAAACCCGGGCCACCGATGGTCAGTGGTTGATCAGTAGCGGTCGACGGTCGGCGGTGCGGGCACCGCGATACCGGTCCCCGCGAAGTTCTTCTCCTGCGCGGCCTTCCACGAACCGTCATCGATCATCGCCTGGATGGCGTCGTTGACCTTGCCGCGCAGCTCCGAATCGCCCTTCTTCAGGCCGATGCCGTACTTCTCGGTGGTGAAGGTCTTGTTCACCAGCTTGAAGGTGCCCGGCGACTGCGCGGCGTAACCGGCGAGGATCACGTTGTCGGTGGTGACCGCGTCGATCGCACCGCTGCGCATCGCCTCGATGCACAGCGAGTAGGTGTCGTAGGTCTGCAGCTGCGCCTGGGTGTAGTTCTTCTCGATGTTCTGGGCCGGGGTGGAGCCCTTCACCGAGCAGACCTTCTTGCCCGCGAGGGAGTCGGGGCCGGTGATGTCGGTGTTGGCGGCGGGGACGAGCAGGTCCTGGCCGGCGATGTAGTACGGGCCGCCGAAATCGACCTTCTCCTTGCGCTTGTCGTTGATCGAGTAGGTGGCCACGACGAGGTCGACCTGGCCGTTCTCGATCAGCGTCTCGCGCTGCGCCGACGGCGCTTCCTTGAAGGTGACGTTCTCCGGCTTCACACCGAGCTTGTCGGCGACGTACTTGGCGACGTCGACGTCGAAGCCGCTGTAGGTGCCGTCGGTATTGCGCAGGCCCAGACCCGGCTGGTCGAACTTGATGCCGATGGTCAGCTTGCCGTCCTTGGCGTTGTCCAGGGCCGACTTGTCGTCACCGCCACCACAGGCAGCGGTGACGGTGGCTGCCAATACCAGTGCCGCTGCGCCGATTCCGACGCGCATCGCACGATTGATCCTCATGGGTTTCCTTCTCCTTGTGACAATGGTGCTGCGAGTCAGTGACTGAGAATTTTGCCGAGGAAGTCCCTGGCGCGTTCGGATTTCGGTGCGGTGAAGAACGTTTCGGGCGCGGCGTCTTCGACGATCTCACCGTCGGCCATGAACAGCACGCGGTCGCCCGCTCGGCGCGCGAAGCCCATCTCGTGGGTGACCACGAGCATGGTCATGCCTTCCTTGGCGAGGGCGACCATCACGTCGAGCACTTCGTTGACCATCTCGGGGTCCAGTGCCGAGGTCGGCTCGTCGAACAGCATCACCTTGGGATCCATCGCCAGTGAGCGGGCGATCGCCACGCGCTGCTGCTGGCCGCCCGAGAGCTGGGCCGGGTACTTGTCGGCCTGGTTGGCGATGCCGACCCGCTCGAGCAGGGCGAGGGCGTGCTTGCGCGCCTCTTCCTTCTTCTTCCCACGGACCTTCGTCGGCGCCAGCATGACGTTCTCGAGGATGGTCTTGTGCGCGAACAGGTTGAACGACTGGAACACCATGCCCACCTCGGCGCGCAGCGCGGCGAGAGCTTTGCCCTCGTCGGGCAGTGCGACGCCGTCGATGGCGATGTCACCGGAGTCGATCGGTTCGAGGCGATTGATGGTGCGGCACAGGGTGGATTTCCCCGAACCCGACGGGCCCAGGACGATCACGACCTGCCCACGGGGCACTTCGAGGTGGATATCGCGCAGGACGTGGAGCTCACCGAAGTGTTTGTCCACGTTGCGCATCGAGATCATCGGCGGAGCAGCGGTAGTGGCTGCGGCGTCGGCGTTCCCGGTCGCGGGTGCGGCGTCGTCGGTCATGGTCAGAAACCTTATGTCCATTCTGGAGAATTGCCCGGCTTTCGAAGACATGCCGTGACGGCACGCCGACACGACACCTGCTGGTAACCCGCTGGCTGCCCGTTACCTTTGCGTATTATCCCGTGATTACCGACGTGATGTGCGTCACAGTACGGGCTGCCCGTACCCTGGGCAGGTGGATTCGACGGTTCAGAACGCGACTGAGAGCGCGCCTACACGCAGCTATGAGGTACGTACATTCGGCTGCCAGATGAACGTGCACGACTCCGAACGCTTGTCCGGGCTGCTCGAGGACGCGGGCTACATCAAGGCCGCCACCGGCGAGACGCCCGATCTGATGGTGTTCAACACCTGCGCGGTGCGCGAGAACGCCGACAACAAGCTCTACGGCACGCTCGGTCAGCTGGTCCCCGTCAAGCAGGGGCGCCCCGGCATGCAGATCGCCGTCGGCGGCTGCCTGGCGCAGAAGGACCGCGAGACCGTGGTGCGCAAGGCGCCGTGGGTCGACGTGGTGTTCGGCACCCACAACATCGGTTCGCTGCCGGTGCTGCTCGAGCGTGCCCGCCACAACGAAGAAGCCCAGGTGGAGATCCTCGAATCGCTCGAGGCGTTCCCGTCGACGCTGCCCGCCAAGCGGGAGTCGGCCTACGCGGGCTGGGTGTCGATCTCGGTCGGCTGCAACAACACCTGCACGTTCTGCATCGTGCCCTCGCTGCGCGGCAAGGAAGTGGACCGCCGTCCCGGTGACGTGCTCGCCGAGGTGCAGGCACTGGTCGACCAGGGTGTGCTGGAAGTGACGTTGCTCGGTCAGAACGTGAACTCCTACGGCGTGAACTTCGTCGATCCCGAGCAGCCGCGCGACCGGGGCGCCTTCGCGCAACTGCTGCGCGCGACCGGGCAGATCGAGGGCCTCGAACGCGTGCGGTTCACCTCCCCGCATCCCGCGGAGTTCACCGACGACGTCATCGAGGCGATGGCGACCACCCCGAACGTCTGCCCGCAGCTGCACATGCCGCTGCAATCGGGTTCGGATCGGGTGCTGAAAGCGATGCGCCGTTCCTACCGCAAGGAGCGTTTCCTCGGCATCATCGACAAGGTGCGCGCCGCGATGCCGCACGCGTCGATCACCACCGACATCATCGTGGGCTTCCCCGGCGAGACCGAGGAGGACTTCGTCGAGACCCTCGACGTGGTCCGTCGCGCCCGCTTCACCAGCGCCTACACCTTCCAGTACTCCAAGCGTCCCGGCACCCCGGCCGCCGACCTGCCCGATCAGCTGCCCAAGCAGGTCGTGCAGGAACGCTTCGAACGGCTGATCGCCTTGCAGGACCAGGTCTCCTGGGAGAACAACCAGGCGCTCATCGGCACCGAGGTGGAACTGCTCGTCGCCGAGGGCGCGGGCAAGAAGAACGCGGTGACCGCGCGGATGAGCGGTCGTGCCCGCGACGGCAGGCTGGTGCACTTCCGGCCCGGCGACGTGACCGGCATCCGGCCGGGCGACATCGTCACCGTCGACATCACCGAGGCGGCGCCGCACCACCTCATCGCCGACAGCGCGGTGAAATCGCATCGGCGCACCACCGCCGGTGACGCGCACGAACGCGGCATCACGCCCAAAACCGCGCCGATCGGCGTCGGCCTCGGGCTGCCCCGGATCGGCGCACCGGTGATCGAGACGGTCGAGAGCGGCTGTTCGACGGGGTGCTCGTCGTGAGCGACGACGAATCTACTACCGGCCGTAGTGGGTCGGATGCGAACGGTGCGTCCGGTGATGGCACAGTGGGACCCGCCAACGACCAGCCTGTGGACAGGAGCGGACACGCGGTGAACCCGGCGCGCAACGACGAGGATTTCGAACAATTCCGCGGTGAGCTCGACGCGGTCGAGCGCCGCATCGCCGGTGAGATCGACCCCGGCGCGCGAGCGCTGGTGGTGGCGGGCGCGGTCTTCGCGCTGCTGATCTCGCTGGTGCTACCGACCGCGGGCGCGGCGCGCGGCTTCGACGTGCTGCTCGACACCGATGTCGCCGGCGTCGAGCACATCGGCCTGCCCTCGCGGATCTTCGTGTGGCTGGTCATCGTCTTCGGTGTCGGCTTCTCGCTGCTGGCGCTGACCACCCGCCGCTGGGTGCTGGCCTGGATCGCCTGCGCGGGCTCGGCCGTCGGCTCGGTGTTCGGGGTGCTCTCGATCTGGCACCGCCAGACCCCGGGGCTCGGCAATTACCAGGGCGCGGGTCCGGGGATCGGTCTCATCCTGGGCACCCTCGCGATCATGGTGCTCACCTTCCACTGGGTCCGCGTCGTGTGGAGTCGCACCGCCGTGCAGCTCGCCGCGGAGGAACAGCGTCGCAACGCGGCCCGCGAAGCCGAGGATCGCGACCGCAAGCGCCTCAGCGGCGAATAGTCCCGCGAGACAAGAAGACCCCCGACCGGATCGGTCGGGGGTTTCTTGTGTGTCCCACTCAGAGATTGCTGACTGCGCCCTCTGCGGCTTCGGCCCATTCGCGCCACTGCTGTGCCTGTTCGAGCGCCTTCTCCGCATCGCGCTTCTTGCCCGCCGCGGTGGCTTTGGCGGCCTGCTCCTCGAACTGGGCTACCCGCTCACGGAACTGCGCGGCCCGCGCGACGGCCTCGGGATCGGAGCGACGCCACTGCTGATCGGCCGCGTCACGGACCCGCTTCTCGATGGCGCGCAGCTTGGCTTCGAGCTCCTGCATGCGCTCGCGGGGGACCTTGCCGATGGCGTCCCACTTGTCCTGCAGCTCGCGCAGGGCGTTGCGCGCGGCGTCCACGCCGTTGGCCGGGTCGATGTGCTCGTAGGCGGCCAGCAGTTCCAGCTTGGCGGCGGCGTTGTGATCGAACTCGGCGTCGCGCTCGCTGACCGCCGCGTTGCGGGCGGCGAAGAACACGTCCTGGGCGCTCTTGAACCGCCGCCACAGCGACTCGTCGGCCTCGCGCGGTGCCCGGCCCGCGGCCTTCCACTCGGTGAGCAGGTCGCGGAACACCGCGGCGGTGCCGGTCCAGTCGGTGGAGTCGGCCAGCTCCTCGGCGCGTACGCACAGCTCTTCCTTGCGCGTCTTGGCGGTGGCGCGTTCGCGATCGAGATCGGCGAAGTGGGCGCCGCGCCGGCGGTTGAACGCCTCACGAGCCTTGGAATAGCGCTTCCACAGCGCGTCGTCGACCTTGCGGTCGACCCCGCGGATCGACTTCCACTCGTCGAGGATCTCGCGCAGCCGGTCGCCCGCGGCCTTCCACTGGGTGGATTCGGCGGCGATCTGCTCGGCCTCGGCGGCGAGGGCTTCCTTGCGCTCGGTGTGCTCGTGGCGGGCGCGGTCCTTCTCCTCCTTGGCGTGCGCGGCGGCTTCCTCGGAGTGTTCGGTGATGACCTGCAGCCGGGCGGCGAGGCCGTCGATATCGCCGATGACGGCCGCCGTCGGCAGCGTCTCGGCCAGTGCCAGCGCGGCGGTCTTGGTCTTGCGGGCGTCGGCGCCCGCGGCCAACCTGGCCTCGAGCAGCGCGACCTCGGTCGCCAGATCGTCGAAGCGGCGGCCGAAGTGGGCCAGGCCCTCGGCGACGTCGCCCGCCTGCCAGGAGCCGACCTCCCGTTCGCCGTCGGCGGTCCGCACCCAGGCGGTGCCGTCCTCGTCGACGCGACCCCACTTGCTCGGGTCGGTGGCGCTCGGCACGATCACGGCGTGCGGGTGCGGTTGATCGGGGCCCGGCGCCGGTTTCACGGCATGGGGTTTCGGCGGACGCGGAGCATTCCCGCCGGGCTTGGGGGTACCGGACGGTCGCGGGGCCGGACCTGGGGTGGGCTTCGCGGTTCCGTTGCTGTCGGTCATTGCTCTCCGTCCCTGCCGCGCGTCACGGCTGCCTGGTTACGCCCTAGCACATCCCATTGAACCCGGTTCGAGCCGCGGAAACCATCGATCCGGAGGATCGAATAGCGGATTTCCTGGGATTTCGTCCCGGACGACGTGGGTAGTCGCACCTGAAAACACTAGCAATCTCGGCGGGCATCACTACGCCGGACACTCGCAGACCCTCGCGCGCCCGCGCCGCGCCGGATGTAGGCCCCGGTGCGCGCTGCCGCTACGGTTACCGCGTGTTCTCGATAGCGGCCCTGGTCCCGTCGCCGCCGATGCTGGTGCCCGAACTGTGTGGGCGAGTCCCGGTGTCGGGCAGCGATCCCGACGATCCGACCGTGGTGCTGCGCGCGGCCGCCCTCGACGCCGCCGCGGCCCTCGCCGCGACCGCCGACCGGTGGATCGTCGTCGGGGTCGGCAGCCATGACATGACCTACGGTTCGGCGACCCGGGGGACCTTCCGTGGGTTCGGTGCCGATGTCGTCGTCGGGCTCGGTCCGGCGGGCGACGGCGCCGGTCCAGCAGACGCTCAGCTTCCGCTTCCGGTACTGGTCGCCGGATGGTTGCGGGAGCAGGTCGCGCCCCGGATCTCGGTGCGGGCCCGGCTGTTCGCCGCGGGCACGTCGGCCACCGAGTGCGCCGAGGCGGGCGCCGCGCTGCGCGCCGAGCTCGACAGTGCGCAGGACCCGTGCGCGGTGCTCGTCGTCGCGGACGGCGCCGCGACCTTGACGGTCGATTCCCCCGGCTACCTCGACGAGCGGGCCACCGCCGTTCAGCACCACCTCGACGCCGCGCTGCGCACGGGTTCGCGGGCCGGTTTGGCCGCGCTCGAGCCGGAGCTGTGCGCGGCGCTGCTCGTCGACGGACGCGCCGCCTACCAGGTACTCGGCGGTCTGTTCGCCGCCGATTCGGCCGATCCGCGGGTCCGTACCCTGTACCAGGGCGCACCCTATGGCGTCGGCTACGACGTGAGCGTGTGGCAACCGGGTGGACGGGAAGGAATCGACGAGTGACCAGCAGACCGATCGCGGTCGTCGGACCCACCGCCACCGGGAAATCCGACCTCGCACTCGATCTCGCCACCGAACTCGGCGGCGAGATCGTCAACATCGACGCGATGCAGCTCTATCGCGGGATGGACGTCGGCACCGCGAAACTGCCGCCCGACCAGCGACGCGGCATCCCGCACCACCTGCTCGACGTGCTCGACGTCACCGAGACCGCGACCGTCGCCGCCTATCAGAGCGCGGCCCGTGCCGTCGTCGAGGACATCATCGCGCGCGGAAAGACCGCGGTCATCGTCGGCGGTTCGATGATGTACGTGCAGGCGCTGCTCGACGAGTGGGATTTCCCGGCCACCGACCCCGAGGTCCGCGCCCGCTGGGAAGCGCTGCTGGAGGAGGGCGGGGTGCAGGCGCTGCACGCGGCGCTGCGCCAGGCCGACCCGGTCGCCGCGGCCACCATTCTGCCCACCGACGGCCGACGCATGGTGCGCGCGCTCGAGGTGGTCGAACTGACCGGTCGCCCGTTCGCCGCGTCGGCCCCGACCATCGGCGCCCCGCGCTGGAACACCGCGATTCTCGGCGTCGACCGGGAGACCGCCGCCCTCGATGCCCGCATCGAGACCCGCACCGCCCTGATGTTCGAACACGGTCTGGTCGACGAGGTCCGCGCCCTGCTCGAGGTGGGCCTGCGCGAGGGCCAGACCGCCCGCCGCGCGATCGGCTACGCCCAGGTGCTGGCCTACCTCGACGACGAATACGACCTCGACCACGCCCGCGAACGCACCCTGATCGGCACCCGCCGCTACGTGCGGCGGCAGCGGTCGTGGTTCCGCCGTGACCCCAGGGTCTCCTGGGTCGACGGCGCCGATCCCGAGCTCGCCGCGACCGCGCTGGCCCTGCTCTCCGAAGCGAATACCGACCAGATAGGACGGACAGCGCAGTGACGCGACGAGTGAGTACCCGCAACGCCTCGGTGCAGGTGTGGCAGGCCTACCTCAACAACCGGACCAAACGTCATCGTGACGGCCGGTTCCTCGTGCAAGGCGTGCGCCCGATCACGCAGGCGCTGGCCAACGACTGGCCGCTGGAAACCATGCTCTACCGGCTCGGTGGCCCTGAGCTGTCGAGCTGGGCGCGCGAGATCCTCGACACCGCCGACGTGCCGCAGGTCGGCCTCGTGCCCGAACTCATGGCCGAACTGGGGGAGAAGGCGGCGAGCGCGCCGGAGATCGTGGCGGTGGCGGTGTCGCGACACCTCGACCTGGCCGACTACGCACCCGGCGAGCCGGGGGAGGATGCCCCGATCGTGGTCGTGTTCGATCGCCCGAACTCGCCCGGCAACCTGGGCACCTTGATCCGCTCGGCCGACGCGTTCGGTGCGTCCGGAGTGATCGTGACCGGTCACGGCGCCGATCAGTTCGACCCGCAGGCCGTGCGCGCCTCGACCGGCTCGCTGTTCGCCATGCCGGTGCTGCGCGCGGCGGGCCCCGGTCAGGTGCTCGAATTCCGTGACCGCCAGGCGGCGCGCGGCATCCCCACCCGCATCGTCGGCACCGATGAACACGCGCCGGGCACCATCTACGACCACGACTTCACCGAGGCGACGATCCTGGTCGTCGGCAACGAGACCACCGGCATGAGCTCGGCCTGGGCCGACGCGTGCGACGACCTGGTCACCATCCCGATGGGCGGCACCGCCAGTTCGCTCGGCGCGCCGTCGGCGGGGGCGATCAGCCTCTACGAGATCGCCCGGCAGCGGCGTACCTTCGCCCGGTAGTGAATCCGTCGACGGCGCAGAGGAGAATGGCGGACGTGTCCGACATCGAATTCAGCAAGGGCCACGGCACCCAGAACGACTTCGTGGTGCTGCCCGACCTCGAGGTGCGCCTCGACCTGACGGCCGACCGCGTCGCCGCACTGTGCGACCGGCAGCGTGGCCTCGGGGCCGACGGCGTGCTGCGCGTGGCGAAGGCCGGCGCGTTGCTCGCCGCCGGTGTGCTGGAAGCGCTGCCAGAGGGTGTCGGCGCCGACGACTGGTTCATGGACTACCGCAACGGTGACGGATCGATCGCCGAGATGTGCGGCAACGGAGTGCGGGTCTTCGCGCACTACCTCAATGCCACCGGGCTCGAACAGCGCGCCGAATACGTCGTCGGCAGCCGTGCGGGCGCCCGTCCGGTCGTCGTGCACGCCGCCGGTCCGACCGACGGTGAGGTCACGGTGGACATGGGCGTCGTCCGCGAACTCGGCCCGTCCACCGCGACCCTGGCGGGCTGGGCCCTGGCCGGAATCGGCATCGATGTCGGCAATCCGCATCTGGCCTGCGTCGACGACAGTCTGACCGCCGACGCGCTCGCCAAGCTCGACCTGAGTGTTTCCCCTGGCTTCGACCCCGACCTCTTCCCGCACGGGGTGAACGTCGAGATCCTCACCGCGCTCGACGCGGACAACACCGTCGACATGCGCGTGTACGAACGCGGCGTCGGCGAAACCCGTTCCTGTGGCACCGGGACCGTGGCCGCGGCCGCTGCCGCGCTGACCGCCGCCGGTGTGTCGGTCGGCACCGAATCCGGCGAGGTCACCGTGCGTGTGCCCGGCGGGCAGGTGCGTGTCGGGATCGCCGCCGGACGTGCCTGGTTGCGTGGTCCCTCGGTACTGCTGGCCTCGGGAACTCTGTCGCAGTCCTGGTGGGACGCGCAGTAGCACCGATAACCGCGTGCACGCTGTCACCCGGACGTGGCAGCATGGAGAACGTATGACGAAACCAGTAGAACCCACAGAATCCACATCGGCCGAGCACACCACCGCGGCCGATCCCGACGTCGCCGCCGATCGCGGTGACGTCGATGATGCGCTGGCCCGCCACGCGGCCCGCATGAAACAGCCAGGTTGGGCGGCCGATCCAACCGTCGGCGAGATGCAGCTCGACGAGCGCTCCTCGCTGAGACGCGTCGCCGGGCTGTCCACCGAGCTCACCGACATCACCGAGGTCGAATACCGCCAGCTGCGCCTCGAGCGCGTTGTGCTGGTCGGTGTCTGGACCACCGGCAGTGTCGCCCAGGCCGACGCGAGCATGGTCGAGCTGGCCGCGCTCGCGGAGACGGCGGGCTCGGAGGTCCTCGAGGCGCTGATCCAGCGCCGCGACAAGCCCGACCCGGCCACCTACATCGGCTCCGGCAAGGCCGAGGAGCTGCGCACGGTCGTTCTCGACACCGGCGCCGACACGGTGATCTGCGACGGTGAACTCACGCCCGCGCAGCTCACCGCGCTGGAGAAGGTCGTCAAGGTGAAGGTCATCGACCGCACCGCGCTGATCCTCGACATCTTCGCCCAGCACGCCACCTCCCGCGAGGGCAAGGCCCAGGTCGCGCTGGCGCAGATGGAGTACATGCTGCCGCGCCTGCGTGGCTGGGGTGAGTCGATGTCACGTCAGGCCGGTGGCCGCGCGGGCGGCGCCGGCGGTGGCGTCGGCACCCGAGGTCCTGGTGAGACCAAGATCGAAACCGATCGTCGCCGCATCCGCGAACGGATGGCCAAATTGCGCCGCGAGATCCGGGAGATGAAAACCGCCCGCGACACCATGCGTGCTCGCCGCACCGAGAGCGGGGTGCCCTCGATCGCGATCGTCGGCTACACCAACGCGGGCAAGTCCAGTCTGATGAACGCGCTCACCGGCGCGGGCCTGCTCGTGCAGGACGCGCTGTTCGCCACCCTGGACCCGACCACCCGCCGGGCCGCGCTCGACGACGGCCGCGAGATGGTGTTCACCGACACCGTCGGCTTCGTCCGCCACCTGCCGACCCAGCTGGTCGAGGCCTTCCGCTCGACCTTGGAAGAGGTCACCGGCGCCGATCTGCTGCTGCACGTCGTCGACGGCGCCGACCCGCTGCCGCTCGAACAGATCAAGGCGGTGCGCGAAGTGATCACCGACGTGATCAGGGAGCAGGGCACGCCGGCGCCGCCGGAACTGCTGGTGGTCAACAAGATCGACGCCGCCGACCCGAACGAGCTCACCCGGTTGCGCGGCATGCTGCCGCAGGCCGCCTTCGTCTCCGCGCAGACCGGCGCGGGCGTGGAGGAGTTGCGTGAGCGGCTCTCGGAGGTGCTCGGCGGACTCGATGTCGACATCAGTGTGCTGCTGCCCTACAGCCGTGGCGACCTGCTCGCCCGCATCCACGCGGACGGCCGGATCGTCACCGCCGAGCACGAGGAGGGTGGTACCCGGGTTCGCGCACGCGTGCCGCACGCGTTGGCCGCCGCCCTGTCCGAGTACGCGCACTCCGGTCCCGCGGAACCGGTACTCAGCTGATCTTTTTCGCTGATTTGCCCGCCGGTTGCGGACAAATGCCGATGCGACACGGGGATTTTCGAACGCTATGGTCGAATATCGACAGCAGGAGGGTGTTATGTCGAACGACCATCAAGGTACGGAAAATGTGACGAAGAACAGGGTTGCGGTGGGCGACCCTGTTCTCTCGGATGGAGCGCCGCTGAACCCGGCGCCGAGTGAATGGGACATCCGCGCGTTCGAGGCGGTGCTCGCGCCGCTGCGGGCGTGGACCAGCCCGAAGTTCTACGGTCTGGACAACATTCCGGCCGAGGGGCCGGTGCTGATCGTGGCCAACCACAATCTGCTCGGCGGGATCGACGCACCGCTGATCATGCCGGAAATTCTGCGCGTGCGCGGCAGGCTGGTGCGCGGTCTGGCCGAGCATGTGCTGATGGTGCCCGGCGTGCGGGATTTCCTGCATCATTTCGGCGCGGTCCGCGGTACTCGCTCGAACTGCCTGGCGCTGCTCGAGCGCGGGGAGGCGGTGGTGGTGTTCCCCGGCGGTGGCCGCGAGGCGATCCGCCGCACCGGCGAGAAGTACGAGCTGAAGTGGGAGGGTCGCACCGGTTTCGCGCGGATGGCGATCCAGGCGGGGGTGCCGATCGTGCCGCTGGCGATGATCGGCGTCGACGATGCCTACGACATCGTCTTCGACGGTCAGCACCCGGTGATGTCGCCGCTGCGCTGGACGTGCCGCCTGCTCGGGATCAATCCCGAGCTGAGCCCGCCGCTGGTCAAGGGCGTCGGCCCGACGCCGCTGCCCCGCCCGGAGCGGTTCTATTTCTCGGCGGGCGCGCCGATCGACCCCACACCGTGGATGGAAGCCGACGACATCGACGGTGCCTCCGCTGATCTGCGTGATGTGGTGCGCAAGGGGCTGGAGGAAGAACTGCAGTTCCTGTTCAACGAGCGTGACCGCGACGGCGGTCGCACGCTGGTCGGCCGCCTGCGCAACGCGCTGCCCTGGTAGTCGCAATCGCCTGATCGGCGGGATCGGCGCCGCGAGGCAGACGCGCTCATGGGGGTGTGGAATGTCCGCGGTGCCGATCTCGTTACCCCAGTTATGCGGACTAGGGTCCGGATAGTGAGAGGGTGGCGATGATCGTGAGGGAACAGGTCCAGGTCGTGCCCGGCGCCGACCGCAGGCGCTGGCGCAACGAATGGCTCGACTCGCGCCAGTCGTTCCCGGTCACCGGCAACTTCGTGCTCGAGGACTACGCGCACGGGCTGCTGCTCGTGCACAACGAGGACATCGTCGACCCGGGCGAGGGCTTCGACACCCATCAGCACCGCGACACCGAAATTCTCACCTGGGTACTGGAAGGCACAGTGGTGCACCAGGATTCGACCGGACACTCGGGCCTGATCCGTCCCGGCCTCGCGCAGCGGATGAGCGCGGGCGCGGGCATCCTGCATTCGGAGCGTAACGGGGCGGGCTACCGGGAGAAGGAGCGCCTGCACGTCGTGCAGATGTGGATCCCGCCGGACGCGACGGGCGTCGCCCCGAGCTACCAGGAACTCGATATCGAGGGTGAACTCGCCCGCAATACGCTGGTGCCGGTGGCCTCCGGGATGCCGCGCCATCGCGGCGAGACGGCGATCGGCATCGGCAACCGGCATGCCGCCTTCCATGTCGCGCGGCTGGACCCGGGTCAGGCCGTCACGGTCCCCGACGCCCCCTACGGTCACGTCTTCCTCGCTCGTGGCACCGCCGACTACGAGGGCTACGGCACCCTGGAACAGGGCGACGCCGTCCGTCTGACAGCGACTGGCGGCCACCGCGTCACCGCGGTGACCGCCGCCGAGCTGCTGATCTGGGAGATGGCCGCGACCGCGCGCCGCTAGACCTTGCGGATGACGGTGACGACCTTGCCCAGGATTTGCGCGTCGTTGCCGGGGATCGGCTCGAAGTGCGGGTTGTGCGGCATCAGCCACACGTCCTTACCGCTGCGTTTGAAGGTCTTCACGGTGGCCTCGCCGTCGATCATCGCGGCGACGATGTCGCCACCCTCGGCGACATTCTGCTGCCGCACCACGACGAAGTCGCCGTCGCAGATGGCCGCGTCGACCATCGACTGGCCGACGACCTTGAGCAGAAACAGTGATCCCTCACCGACGAGTTCGCGCGGCAGCGGGAACACATCTTCCACGGCCTGCTCGGCCAGGATCGGGCCACCGGCGGCGATCCGGCCGAGGACCGGGACGAAGGTCGGGGTCGGGCGGCTCGGGTCGACCTCGTCGGTCTGCTGGGGCAGCGTGGTGACCGAGCGGACCGCCTCGTCGAGCCCGCGGACATTCACTGCGCGTGGCCGGTTCGGGTCGCGACGTAGGTAGCCCTTGCGTTCGAGGGCGCGCAGCTGATGAGCCACCGAGGAGGTGGAGGTGAGGCCGACCGCGTCGCCGATCTCGCGAATGCTGGGCGGGTAACCTCGTTCGGTCACCGAGGAGCGGATGACATCGAGGACCGTGCGTTGACGCACGGTGAGATCCGTTCCGGATCCCGATGTGACGGTGCCGGTGCCGCTTTCGTCACCCGTGTCGTCTGTGTGGGTCACCGTGTCCCGCCCTTCCAGTTGTCGAATTCGCCATCTCGAGGCTAGTCGTGCCACGCCGAACTATCAAACATCTGTTCGAGCATGTCGGGCGTTTCGTGCTGACAGCGGCCCGGGGATCTGGTAGAAATCGAACATCAGTTCGTCGCACAGGTGTTCGAACGGCGGGAGGCATTGCCGCCTCACCAGTACTTTCTCGCAGCAGCGGAGCACACCACCCCGGAGGTTCTTCCGATGAGCACAGCAACCAGCGCCCTGCGTTCCACCGACCCCACCGCCGCCCCGGAGCCCGTGCTCCGCCGGCGTCGGTCCGCCCGCGCCCCACGACCTTTCGCCTTGGTTCGACCGGCGATGCCGCGGCCGGCGGACATCGAGCATCCCGTTGTCGAAGCGTCCTCGACCGCGCCCCTCGCAGGACCTGCCGCGCCCCGTCGGGTCGCGCCCGCGCCCGCGAACGTCGCGCGCAGTATCGTCCGCTCCGGTGTGTTGAGCCCGCCCGCGAACGGCCTGCCCGCGGCCGAACCCGCCGACATCGTCCGCGCCCCGCGGCGGATCGAACTCACCGACGCCGAACTCGATCTCGCCTTCGCCACCGTGCCGCGCAGTGCACCCGCGCGCCGACCCCGTGAGGTCGTTCGCCCACCTGCCGATCGCGGCCCGCGGCACCGCGCGCCGCACAGCGACCTCTCGCTCTATGCCCGCGGTCCCGTGCGCACCGGCCGCGCGCAGGGCGTCCACCCACTGCATCGGGTCGAGCAGGCCAAGGCCGGGTTCGCCGCGCTCGCCGTGACGGCACTGGTGACCGCGCTGATCGTTGTCGCTTTTCTCGGGCTCGCCCACGTGCGCGCGGGTAGTTTCGTCGACCACGTCGACTCGACGACACCGGGCATCTCGGAGCAGGCGCAGTTCGGGTCCGGAGCGCAGCCCGAGCCGGGGCGATGAGTCGAGAATCGCTGCGCGGAAACATTTTCGGAGGGGTTTTCGGCATCGTGCGAGATCGTCGGTATCGACGAATCGCACCCTGGAACTAGAACACGTTGCTACGGTGACGGGCATCCTGAATCGGGGCGGGGGCCCCGGTCGAAACCGGATGCGAGGTCTCGGTGCGCCGCTGCACGATCGCTCTACTGCTCGGTGTGGTGCTCGGTGCCCTACTGACACCCGCCGCGCACGCGGTTCCCGCCTACACCGAGTACCTCGACCTCCCCGCGCTCAACGGTGCGGGCGAATACGGTGGTGGGCTGCACCCGGCGCTGCCCTCGACGCAGCAACCCCTGCGGAACGCACTGACCCAGGCGCGCGACGACGGCATCGACCCGACGCGGTACGCGACGCTGCTGCACCAGTACTGGCTCGTCGTGGCCACCGACAACGCCGCGATCGACCTCGAAGCCTGGGCGCCCGAGCGTGGCGTCGCGGCCAATTCCGCCACCTTCAGCCAGGTGTACGTGAACTACTTCCGCCTCGCCGCCACCCGCTCCGATCTCTACTGGGCGGGCATGGCGGGCATCGCGGGCGCGTCCTTCGCCGCCGGCTTCTTCGACATCGGTGACATCGCCGCCGGTGTGTCCGTGGGCGGAATCCACGAACTCGGAAACGCTGTCGCCGACCTGCTGCGTGCCACCCCACCGGAACTGCTCACCGGCGTCCCGGCCGATATCAGCGGCCTGGCCGCCCTCGGCCCTCGGCTGACCGCCGACGACCTCGCCTGGTATCAGACCCGGCTGATAATCATGCAGAAGCACATCTTCATCGACCTGGTCCCGATGCACGAGGCCTATCTCGCCGACGGGATGGCGGGCATCGAGGAGATGTCCGCGGCCGGCCTGCTCGACGACGGTATGCGGGTGGCCTGGACCGGGATCGACGGCGGCACCGAAGCGGGCCGCGGCGACGCGCTGGTGGTCATGGCCGATCGGGAACAGAACCAGATCGTCGCCGACCAGTGGGATGTGACCGCACGCGGTCGTGCCGGTATGGGTCGGGTGCTCACCTACGTCACCACGGTCGCGGGCAAGCCCGACGTCCCCGGCACCCGTGCTCCCGGCGTGTACGCCCCGGTCACGGTGTGGTCGCCGATCGCCGCGGGGCGGCCGCTGGGTCTGCGGGCGCCGCTGCCCGCGTTCAACTGGGCCGACCGCGAGACCCGCTGGGACTACATCACCGCCGACCTGCTGCCCCGCCATCTCGACCTCGCGACCGACGCGGCGCACGCGGTGACGGTGTATCGCGAACCGTTCACCGTCAAGCTCGACCGGGGCCGGATGCTCGCCCGGTTACCCGACATCATCGCGGACCTGACCACGCAGTGGCAGGTTGTGCCATCCTGACCGGTATCCTGTCAAGAGCCATGGAATAGAAATGCGCATCGACGAAGGAACCCTCGGATGCATTGCCCGTATTGCCGACACCCCGACTCGCGCGTCGTCGACTCGCGGGAAGTCGAGGAGGGCACCGCGATCCGCCGCCGTCGTTCCTGCCCGAGCTGTGCGCGCCGATTCACCACTGTCGAGACCGCGATCCTGTCGGTGGTCAAGCGCAGTGGCGTGACCGAGCCGTTCAGCCGCGAGAAGGTGATCGTCGGAGTGCGCCGGGCCTGCCAGGGCCGTGAAGTCGATGACGACGCCCTGAACCTGCTCGCCCAGCAGGTCGAAGACGCGGTGCGCGCCAAGGGATCGCCCGAGGTGCCCAGCCACGAGGTCGGCCTCGCCATCCTCGGCCCCCTGCGCGACCTCGACGAGGTGGCCTACCTGCGCTTCGCCTCGGTGTACCGATCCTTCACCAGCGCAGCCGATTTCGAACGCGAGATCACCGAGATGCGTGCTGCTCGCGCGGTTGCCGTGACCGACTGATCCACGCCCCCGGCGCCGGATGTTCAGCGTCGGATCGAGCTGATCGCCTTCTCGATGCGCTTGGCCGACACCGGGTACGGCGTACCCAGCTTCTGGGCGAACAGGCTGACGCGGAGTTCCTCGATCATCCACCAGATCTCGGTGACGTCGCGCGCGTTCTTGCGCGCCGGGGGCAGCGCGCCGACGAGCTTGTCGTAGGCGGCGAGCATCCGATCCACCTCGACCATGGCCTGCCGGTCGCGCACCGCCGAACCCGGCAATGATTCCAGGCGCTGAGCCGCCGCGAGGAGGTAGCGCGGGAGTTCGCGCAGCCGCACCCGGCCCCATTCGGCGACGAAGCCGGGGAACAGGAGGTCGTCGAGCTGCTGGCGCACGTCGTCGGCGATATCGGTTTCGAGAGTGTCGGCCAGCGCGGCACGCGCCTGCTGGGCGGCGGCCAGCACGGGCACGACGGTACGGATCAGCGCGACGACCGCCGTGGACAGTTGCGGGCGGACGGCGGCCACCAGCTTGTCGAACTCCTCCGGCGAGCGAACCGGGCCGCCTGCCTTGGCGATCAGTTCGTCGGCGGCCGCGGTCCGGCAGTCCTCGACCAGCTTGTCCAGGGAACCGTCGGGGTTCTGACTCAGCGCCAGCCGATCGCGGGCGGGCAGTCCGGCGGTGACCGCCCGCGTCGAGGTGGGGATCGCGGCGAGCAGCAGGGTGCGCACACCCGCCCGCATCGCGGCCGCCTGTTCGCCGGGTGAGCTCAGGACACGTACCGCGACGCCCTCGCCCTCGGGCACGAGTGCCGGGTACCCGGTCACGGTTTGGCCGGCGACCTCGCGGCTCACGGTCGGCGCGACCGAACCGAGCGACTCCGAGGTCCACACCGTCGCGGGGGCACGTTCGGCGCCGGCCGTCGCCCGCGCGACCGAGGCCGAAACCTGATCGGCCAGTGCCGCTTTGAGCTGTTGCAGGCTCTTGTTCTTGGCCAGCACCTTGCCGCTCTGATCGACCGCGGCGAAGGTCATCCGCAGGTGATCGGGCAGTGCGGTGGGGGAGAGGTCGTCGGTGGTGATGGTGACCGCGCCCAGCCGCGACAGTTCCCGTGCGAGCCCGGTGCGCAGGGGTTCGGCCCGCGGAGTCAGCCCCCGCAGGGCCGCCGACGCGAAGTCCGGCGCGGGAACGACCGCGCGCCGCAGTGTTTTCGGGAGCGTTTTGATGAACGAGGCGGCCAGTTCCTCACGCATGCCGGGCACCAGCCAGTCGAAGCCGACCGCCCGCACGTGCGCGAGCTGTTCCACCGGTATCCGCGCGGTGACGCCGTCGTCGTCCTGGCCCGGCTCGAACTGGTAGGTCAGCGGGAAGCTGAGCTCACCCTGGCGCCAGGCGTCGGGGAAGTCGGTCGGGTCCAGGCTGGCGACACCGGCATTGACCACGGTGTCGGTCGAGAAGTCCAGCAGCGAAGGATCATTGCGTTCGGTTTTGCGCCACCAGCTGTCGAAATGGCGTACCGACACGATGTCGGCGGGGATGCGCTTGTCGTAGAACTCGAACAGCACTTCGTCGTCGACGAGGATGTCGCGGCGCCGTGCCCGATGTTCGAGGTCGGCCACATCGTCGATGAGGGCGCGATTGCGGGCGAAGAACCCGTGCCGCGTTTGCCATTCGCCCTGCACCAGGGCATGGCGAATGAACAGCTCGCGCGACAGTTCCGGGTCGATGCGCCCGAAGTCGACGGGGCGCCCGGTCACCAACGGCACGCCGTACAGCGTCGCGCGCTCGTAGGCACGCGCCGACCCGCGCTTGGCCGACCAATGCGGTTCGGAGTAGGTACGTTTCACCAGATCACCGGCGAGCCGTTCGGCCCACTCCGGCTCCACCTTCGCCGCGATCCGCCCCCACAGGCGCGAGGTCTCCACCAGTTCGGCCGCCATCACCCAGCGCGGCGCCTTCTTGGCCAGCGACGACCCGGGGAAGATCATGAACTTCGCATTGCGCGCCCCGAGGAACTCGCGCGATTCCGCCTCACGCACTCCGATATGCGAGAGCATGCCCGCCAGCAGTGACTGGTGGATCTGGGCGCTCGGCCACGGCATCGCGGCGTCGTCGGCCGAATCCGCCGACCCGGCCACGGGTTTCGCGGATCCCGTGTGCTGCCCACGCGTTGCTGCCCCACCACCGCGTCGAGACCGTCCACGTGCCTGGCTGGAGTCTTTGCCCCTGGAGCCGACGGCACCGTCCGCTGTGGTGAGGGAGTTCGCCGGTCCTCGGCTCGCGCCCGCGTCGTTCCAGCCCATCCCGCGGGCGATGGTGCGCAACTGACCGTGCAGGTCCTGCCACTCCCTGATGCGCAGGTAGTGCAGGAACTCGTCGCGGCACATCCGGCGGAACTGGTTGGACGACAGCGATTTCCGCTGCTCGGTGAGGTAATCCCACAGCCGCAGGTAGGCCAGGAAGTCCGAGCCCTCGACGACGAAACGCGCGTGCTGGGTGTCGGCCGCCTGCTGGTGCTCGACGGGCCGTTCGCGCACATCCTGGATCGACAGCGCCGCGACGATGATCAGCACCTCGTCGAGGCACCCGTTGCGCTGCGCTTCGACGAGCATGCGCGCCATCCGCGGATCCACCGGCAGCTGCGCCATCTCCCGCCCGATCGGCGTGAGCGTGAGATGGTTGCCCGAATCAGACTCGCCGTCAACAGATTTCGTGCTGCCGTGCGCCAGCGCGCCCAGCTCTTCGAGCAGGGCGATACCGTCGCGGATGGCCCGGCGGTCGGGGGCCTCCACGAACGGGAAACTCTCGATATCGCCCAGCCCCAGCGCCGTCATCTGCAGGATGACCGCGGCGAGGTTGGTACGCAGGATCTCCGGCTCGGTGAACGCGGGCCGCGCCTCGAAATCGTCCTCGGAATACAGCCGGATGCAGATGCCGTCCGCCACGCGGCCACAGCGACCCGATCGCTGCCGTGCCGAGGCCTGCGAGACCTCTTCGATCGGCAGGCGCTGCACCTTCGTGCGCATCGAATAGCGCGAGATGCGGGCGGTGCCGGGGTCGATGACGTAGCGGATGCCCGGCACGGTCAGCGAGGTCTCGGCGACATTGGTGGCCAGCACCACCCGGCGACCGGTGTGCGGGGCGAACACCTTGTGCTGCTCGGCAGCCGACAGTCGCGCGTAGAGCGGCACGATCTCGGTGCGGGGGAGTTTCAGGTCGCGCAGAGCGTCGGCGGTGTCGCGGATCTCGCGTTCGCCCGACAGGAACACCAGGACGTCACCGTCGCCCTCGGCGAACAATTCGACGACCCCGTCGGTGATGGCGTCGGTGGGGTCGCGGTCGACGACCCGGGTGTCCTCGTCGTCGTCGGATCCGGGCAGTTCCAGCGACAGCGGCCGGTACCGCAACTCCACCGGATACGACCGGCCCGACACTTCGACGATCGGCGCCGGCGTGCCCTGCGCGTCGGCGAAATGGCGGGCGAACAGTTCGGGATCGATCGTCGCCGAGGTGATGATCACCTTGAGATCGGGCCGCTGCGGCAGCAACTGCTTCAGATACCCGAGCAGGAAGTCGATATTGAGGCTGCGTTCGTGGGCCTCGTCGATGATGATCGTGTCGTAGCGGCGCAGCATCCGGTCGCGCTGGATCTCGGCGAGCAGGATGCCGTCGGTCATGAGTTTGACCAGCGTGCGATCCGACGCCTGATCGGTGAAGCGGACGGTATAGCCGACCACGTCGCCGAGCTCGGTGCCCAGTTCCTCGGCGATGCGTTCGGCCACGGTGCGGGCGGCGAGCCTGCGCGGCTGGGTGTGACCGATGGTGCCGCGGATCCCGCGACCGAGTTCGAGACAGATCTTCGGGATCTGGGTGGTCTTGCCCGAGCCCGTCTCACCGGCCACGATCACGACCTGGTTGGCGGCGATGGCCGCGGCGATGTCGTCGCGGCGCGCGGAAACCGGGAGTTGTTCGGGGTAGGTGATCTGCGGAAGCGCCGCGCGGCGATTGGCCACGCGGGTCTCGGCGGTGGCGATCTCGGCCTCGACGGCGGGTAGATCGTCGGGGCGCGCACGGTCGAGCTTGCGCCGGAGCCGATGTTCATCGCGCAGCGAGACCTCCGCCAGGCGGGTGCGCAGCGCGCGGGTTCCGGTGCTAGCTGTCCTGGTCATTGCGCCTACCAGCCTAGCGAAGCCCGCCACCGGTTTTCCCCCGCGTCGCCCGCTCGCACCGTCGCGGAGACCAACGACACACCACGACACCCGGCCGTCACGGTCCGCGCGTCCGGTCGGCACCGCGCGACGCGACGGCCGTGCGCACACGAACTCCCGGTCAGCGGGGGTCGGTCGTGCGAGGATCCGGGCATGAGCGGTCAGCAGGCACCTCGCGTCGTCACGCGGGTCGCCCGGCCATGCGGAAGGGACACAGCATGAGCGCATCGGTGCGAACGGCGTGGTGGATCAGGGCCTATCGGCTCGGTTTCGGGCTGCTCGGAATCCTCGCCCTGGTGTGGATCCCGCTGCGAAACGTCGACACGGCGACGTTCTCGCTCACGAACTATCTGAGCTACTTCACCATCGAGTCCAACATCCTGGCCGTGCTCGTGCTGCTCGTCGGTGGCCTGGTGGCGCCGCAGAGCCCGCGCTGGCAGATATTTCGCGGCGCGGTGACCCTGTACATGCTCATCACGATGGTCGTCTACGCGGTTCTGCTGGCCAACGTCGACGTAATGCTCACCGACAAGTGGATCAACGATGTCCTGCATCGCATCCTGCCGCTCGTCCTGCTGCTGGACTGGTTGTTCGTGGCGATGGCGCAACGCCTGCGACCCACCCTCGAACTGATCGGCCTGTGGCTGATCTTCCCGGTCGCCTACGGCGTCTACAGCCTGATCCGCGGCCCGATCGTCGACTGGTACCCCTACCCGTTCATCGACCCACGGACGCAGGGATACGTGTCGCTGACGATCGGGTTGGCGGTGTTGCTGGTGGTGTTCGTCGTGCTCGCGGTCGCGATGGCCGGCTTGGGAGATCTGCCCGCTCGGTGGCGGGAACGCAAGTCCGAAGGCTGACCCGGCGGCGGGCCCGGTGCGCGCCTGTCGGCGCAGTGGGGTAAATGTGGAGCCATGAATGCGCTCTGGCATGGATTCGCCGATATGGGTGCCGTCGATCGTGACGGTGCGTTCGTTGTCGCTCGCGGCGAGGGCGCCTACGTCTTCGACACCGCGGGCAAGCGGTACCTCGACGCCACCGCCGGGCTGTGGTTCGCCAATGTCGGGCACGGTCGCGGCGAGATCGCCGATGCCGTCGCCGATCAGCTGCGCACCATCGCGCACTACTCCAACTTCGGCGACATCACCGAGGCGCCCACCCAGGAACTCGCCGAGAAACTCTCGTCGATCGCCCCCGTTCCGGGCAGCAAGATCTTCTTCACCTCCGGCGGTTCCGACTCGGTGGAGACCGCGGCGAAGCTGGCCCGTCGCTACTGGCACGAGCAGGGCCGCACCGACAAGAAGATCCTGGTCGGGCGACGTCTGGCCTACCACGGCATGCATTACGCGAGCACCGCCCTCGGCGGACTGGCGCCGAACAAGGAGGGCTACGGCGTGCTGGTGGACGACACCCGCACCGTCGAATGGCACGACGCGAAGTCCCTGCTCGCCCTGATCGAAGAGGTCGGCGCCGAGCGGATCGCCGCGTTCTTCTGCGAACCGATCATCGGCGCGGGCGGGGTGTACCTGCCGCCCGAGGGTTACCTGGCCGAGGTCCGCCAGATCTGCCGCGACCACGACATCCTGTTCGTCGCCGACGAGGTCGTCACCGGTTTCGGCCGCATCGGCGGCTCCTGGTTCGCCTCCACCCGCTTCGACCTGCAACCCGACCTGATGACCACCGCCAAGGGCCTCACCTCCGGCTACCTCCCGATGGGCGCGGTCTTCATCGCCCCGCACCTGGCCGAACCCTTCTTCGCCGGCGGCACCTGGTTCCGCCACGGCTACACCTACGGCGGCCACGCAGGCGCGGCCGCCGCGGCCCTTTCCAACCTCGCCATCGTCGAACGCGAAGGCCTCTTGGAAGAAGCCGCCCGCCTCGAATCCACCCTCCACACCGCGTTGGCGCCGTTGGCCGACCACCCCCGCGTCGCGGAAGTCCGCAGCGGACTCGGCGCAGTGGCGGCCGTGCAGCTCGCCGACCCGTCCGAGGGCCCCGGTCTGGTGAAAACCCTGCGTGAACACGGCATCTCGGGCCGCGCCGCCGGTGGGGGCGCCATGCAGATCTCGCCGTCGTTCGTCATGACCGACGCCCAGGTCGCTGAACTCGCCGACGGATTCGCCCGCGCCCTGGGCTGATTCGGGAGTCGATCGACGTCGGGCCCGTCGGCGAAACTCGCTGGCGGGCCCGGAGCCGCGCGGGCTAGCCTGCCCCTGTTCTGATCGAACAGGGGGAGGACCTGCGTGCAAGCATCGGTGACCGTGACACCGGACCAACTACCGGAACTGCTGCTGCATGTCGCGGTGGTGCGGCCGGTATTCCTGTGGGGTGCACCGGGAATCGGGAAGAGCTCGCTCGTGCGGACCTTCGCCGATTCGCTCGGCCTGGAGTGCGTCACCCTCCTCGGCACCCAGCTCGCCCCCGAAGACCTGATCGGTGTCCCGCAGATCGTCGACGATCGCAGCCGCTTCGCACCACCGGAGCTGATCGCGCGTCCGGAGCCCTACTGCCTGTTCCTCGACGAACTCAACGCCGCCGCACCGGAAGTGCAGAAGTCGTTCTATTCGCTGATCCTGGACCGCCGGATCGGGACCTACGAACTGCCCGCCGGTTCGGTGGTGATCGGTGCGGGCAATCGCGCCACCGACAACGCGCTCGCCCGGCCGATGGCGTCGGCACTGGTCAACCGGATGGTGCACCTGCACCTGCGCGCCGATGTCGACGACTGGCTGAAGTGGGCCGCCACCCACGACATTCACCCCTGGATCATCCGCTACCTCACCCAGCGCCCCGATCACCTGTGGTCGGCGCCGCCCAAGACCGAGGCACCTTTCTCCACGCCGCGCGGCTGGCACATGCTCTCCGACGCCCTGCACTCCTGCGGCGACGACATCGACGACACGACCCTGCAGGTCCTCGCCGCGGGCACGCTCACCCCCGGCCACAGTTCCGGCTTCCGCGCCTTCGTGAAAACGATTCGCCACGCCTACGACCTGGACGCGGTGATCAAGGGTGACGCCGGGTGGCCGCGCGACCCGGCAGACCGTGACCTGCTGTACTTCCTGTCCGAGACGATGCGCGCCCGGCTGATCAAGGATCTCCCCGGCGATCGCGCGCACACCTCGCCGACGGTGCAGCGCTTCGTGCTGCGCGCCAAGTCGCTGCTGGTGGAACTCGCCGAGATCTCGGTGGAATGCGCGCAACTGGTGATCGCCTCCGATGCCGACGGGATGCCGGTGCTGCCGTCGTGGTTCCTCATCGAGGTGTCGCGGGATCTGCCGCGCCTGGCCGCGCGGCGCTGAGATGGCTACCGCACGCAAGCGGCGCACGGTCGCGGATCCGTGGCAGCAGGCGGTCGACGACGGCTGGAAGGCGGCGTGCGCCCACCCGGCGTTGCGGCCGCTGGCCACCCAGCTGTACCGCCTCGACGAGCGAACTCCTCGTGCGGTGTGGGCACGGCTGAGCGGCAGTTACGTGGGCTATCACCCGAAACGACGTGCCACCGCACAGGAATGGGCATGGGTGTTCGCGCATTGCTTGCTCCATGCCGGATTCGGTCACCTCGATCCGCGAAACACGGTGTCCGCCAACATCACCGGCCTCGATCCGGGTGACCCCGAAGGCCGGCGAGAGGTGCGCGCACCGCATCCGGCCTATCGTGCGGCCTGCTGCGCCGCCGTCGACACCTACCTGACGACGATGAAGATCGGCACCCGCCCCACCGACATCCCGCCGACGCCCGAGTTGGCCGACGAGCACGCTGCCGCTGCCCGGTGGCGCGATACGGCAGTGCCGGATGCCTTCGCGCGCACCGGGTTCGCCGACTTCCTGCTCACCTCGGCCGAGACCGCGAAACGGGTCGACAACCCCGCCCGGTTCGCGAGGGGGATCGCGGCCGCCGCCCGTGCGGCGTTGGCCACCGCGGGCGGCGAGCGCACCGCCGAAGGCGTACTGCGCCACCGCACCCCGTGGGACAGCGCGCTCGGTTGGTTCGTGTCGTCGTTCCCGTTGCTCGGCGCCCTCGCCGCGGGCATGACCGTTGTCGCCGACGCGGAACTCGCCCGCAGCTGGAATATTTCGATCGCCGCGGTGAATGCCGAAGCCGCCGAGATCTATGTCAACCCGCTGATCGGATTCGGTGAGCAGCAGTGGCGGTTCGTGCTCGCGCACGAAATGCTGCATGCCGCACTCCGTCACGGCGAACGCGCCGACTGGCGCGACCACTACCTGTTCAATATCGCCTGCGACTATGTGGTCAACGGCTGGCTGGTCGAGATGAACGTCGGTCAGATGCCCGAAGGACTGCTCTACGACCCGGCGCTGAAAGGCTGTTCCGCCGAGGAGATCTACGACCGGATCGCCGTCGACCTGCGCAGGCTCCGCAAACTCGCCACTCTGCGCGGCCGCGGTCTCGGCGATGTCCTCGGTGAACCGCTGGCCCATCCCGGCAGCGCGGGCCGCTATGTCGACCTCGACGAGTACTACCGCAGCGCGCTGACGACGGGGTTGGCCTACCACACCGACAGTGGCCGCGGATATGTCCCGGCCGCACTGGAACAGGCGATCCGCGCACTCGACCAGCCACCGCTGCCGTGGGATGCGCAGCTGGCCCAGTGGTTCGACGAACACGTTCCCACCATCGACAAGCGGCGCAGTTATGCCCGCGCCTCCCGCCGACAGGCCTCGACACCCGACATCCCGCGACCGGCGTGGGTGCGCCCCGAGGAGAACGTGCGGCTACCGACCTTCGGGGTAGTCCTCGATACGTCGGGTTCGATGGACGTAACCCTGCTCGGCAAAGGGCTCGGCGCGATCGCGTCCTACGCGCTGGCCAGAGACGTGCCACGAGCCAGAGTCGTCTACTGCGATGCGGCCGCCTACGACGCGGGCTACCTGCCGGTGGAGGAAATCGCCGCCGGTGTGCGGGTCCGCGGGCGAGGCGGCACGGTCCTGCAGCCCGGCATCCGCCTGCTCGAACGAGCCGAGGACTTCCCGGCCGACGGCCCGATTCTGGTGATCACCGACGGGCAGTGCGACGCGTTACGGATCCGCCGCGAACACGCGTTCCTCGTCCCCGCGGGTGCTTGTCTACCGTTCGCCCCCAAGGGGCCGGTCTTCCGCTTGCGCTGAGCCGACATCCCGGTAGGGGCTGTCGCGCGGGATCAGGAAGGATCGAGCCGCAGGGTGAAGAATCGGCTCAGCGGGTCGATGGAGTAGCTGCCGAACGGGCCGCATTCGGCGAACCCGTGGCGCAGGTAGAGGCGGCGGGCCGGGGCGAAGAAGTCCTCGGCGCCGGTTTCCAGGCTCAGCCGCCGGTACCCGCGTTCTCGGCCTACCGCGACCAGGTGGGCGAGCACGGCGGCGGCCACACCACGGCCGGTGTGCCCGTCGGCGGTGCGCATGGACTTGATCTCGGCGTGCTCGGCGTCGAGTTCCTTCAGCGCGCCGCACCCGACGAGGTCGTCGCCGGACCACGCGCTCCACACCGTGACCGCGGGATCGCGCAGGGCGGTGAGGTCGAGGGCGTGCATGCTGCAGGCGGGGGTGGTGTCCGCCATTTCCGCGTGGTGGGCGGCCAGCAGGGTCCGGATTTCCGCGCCGGCGAGATCATCGGCCACCACGCGAAGCTGGTCGACCGCAGCAGTCGGGTTATCGGTCATAAGTCCAGTTTGCAGATCGATGTCGACGCCCATCGATCCGGGTCGGCCTGAGGTATCTCGACGAGGGACGTCCTGACCGCGGAAAAACGCCCCGGGGCAGCACCGCGGGTGCGAGCATGGTGACGCGGGTGTCGACTCGAAAGTGGTGGGGTGTGGCCGATTTCGTGGAGCAGTATGCGTTCGTGCGGTGGCCGGTGGTCGCCGCGTTCGTGCTGGCATCGCTGATCGTGGCCACCCGGTTGACCAGGCGAGTCCCCTCGGCGCACCGGATCGATACCGCCTCCGACAGCGCGCACCTGCTCATGTGCCTGGTGATGTTGGCCATGCTGGTGTTCCCCGCCGCCGCCGACCCGCACGCGATGCGCGGGCTGCTCACGGCCCTCACCGTGGCGTTCGCGATCCTGCTCGCCGAACGCGTCGTGGGGTGGCGTGCCGGTTCGGCGCCCGACGGTGTGTTGGCCCTGGGCTATCACACCGTCGCCGCCGCGGCGATGCTGTACGCGATGGCCGGGCACGGGGCGGTGCACGGCTCAGGTGGGGCGAGCTGGCCCGCCGTCGTGCTGGCGGTGCTGTTCGGCCTCGACGCGCTGCTCGCGCTCGGTACGGCCGGTCACCGGGCACGCTGGCACCGCTTCGTTCATCCCGCCGGTTCCCACCCGCTGACCTCGGCGCTGGTGCCCCATGTGGTGATGGATGTCGGGACCGCGTTCATGCTGATCGCCGCGATCGGCCGGTGAATACCGATCCACAACCGCTCGCGCTGCGAATTGCCTTAGTGCGGGCAGGAATTCGACGATGAGTGGGCAGCGCGGTCCCCAACCGCCGCGGGGGTCGCGCGGCGGCGGTACGCGGATCCCCCCGATCGTGGCAGGCGCCGACGATCGCGAGGAGATGCGCGCGCTCTACCGCGCGACCGGCGCCGCCGCGTTCGGGCTTGCCCTGCGCGTGTTGCACCGTCGCGGCGCCGCCGAAGACGTTGTCCGCGAAGGCTATCGACGTGCGAGATCGGCGCAGTGGATCGTCGACGAGGACGACACCGGCCGGGAACCCGATTTCCCCTCCGCGGACGACACCGCGCCGACTCCGCTGTCGCGTCCGGGACCGGACCTCGGGACACCATGGGGGCGTTCGGCGTTCGTCGCGACCGAACAGCGATCCGATCTGGCTCCCCATACCTACGGTCCTATAGACGTCGCCTTCGGTCGCGGCGTCATCTACTCCCACGACGGTTCCCGCCTGCCCGACCGTGCGAGCACCGACGCCGACTTCGGCGCTCGTTCCGATGCCCCGGATCGCCTCGGCGCCGACCATCCGGACCCACGCCACGAGGGCGCCGAGGACACAGTCCACGGTCCCTCCGGCCCTCACCCGGACCACCCATCCGATGTCACCGGCCCCGACAGTGCCGGTACCGACCAACGGGCCTTCGGCTATGTCGACGTCGATCGATCGGGCGCGGTCGGCATCGACACCGAACGTCTCGGGACGGATCATCTCGGCGCGTCTTCCCAGATCACCCACGACAGCCCGGCGTTCACCCCCGACCAGTCCTGGCTACTGGCCCAGATTCATCGCCTCGCGGTCCAGCGCCTGCGCGTCGACCGCCGCGGCGGCGACGACATGCCGTGGCTGGCGGCCGCGGCCAGGCTCGGCTTCGACGACCCGCTCGACAGCCACTGCGAGGTCTTCGTCCTCGCCTATTACGGCGGCCGCACCTACCGCGCCATCGGTCGTGAACTGGGCCTGCGGGTGCCGATGGTGACGAGGCTGCTGGCCGAGGGCATCGAACGGCTCGCCGAACAGCGGATCCCCCGGTGGACGGCCAGGCAGTCCTGGTGCCCGCCCGGCTCGGTCCTGTCCCTGGCCGACGCCTACGCGCTCGACGCGGTCGCCGAAATCGAACACCACCACATCGAGAACAGGCTCGCCGCCACCACCCCGAACAGTCTGTCGCAGTTCGCCACCCGCGTGCGCGGTGTGCACGAAGTGCTCGCGCTGCTGGCCGCCGACGACCAGCACACCCCGCCCCGCGCGCTCGAAACCCGCATCCTCGCCGACCTGGGCACCGCGCCACAGCGACGCGGCCACTGGACGGCCAAACCGCCTTGGCTGCGCCGCTTCGGCGGTCAACCGGAGAGTTAGAGCACCACCACGTGGTCTTCGGCGACCCGTCCGCCGAGGCGAACCCACCCGTCGGAGTCCCACTCGGTGTAGAGCTGCGAGCCCTGCCCCTGGGTGATGATCAGCCCGCGGCGCAACTGCGCGGTGAGCGCGACCGCCGCCGCCCCGGTCGCCTCGTCCTCGGCGATGCCCATCGCGGGCGCGAACATCCTGGCGCGCAGCGCGCCACGTGACTCGTCGGTCCAGGCCCAGAAGAAATGCTGGCCGGCGGTGAAGTCGACCGGCGTCAAAGCTGCCAGCTCCTGCACCGAATCCAGTTGCTGGAAGGCGAATTTCGGTGCCCACTCGGCGCGCGCGGTGATCCAGGTCAGGCCGTCGGCCCGGTCGACGGCCACCGTCCCCGCGGGGACCCGCAAGGTGTGCACGGGCGTGCGCTGCACATCCAGCCACCACGCGGTGCCGACGGTGGGATGCCCGGCGAAGGGCAACTCGACGGCCGGGGTGTAGATGCGGACGTCGGCGACGCCGTCGACCGGATCGGAGACGACCGTGGTTTCGCTGAAACCCAGCCGTGCCGCCAGTTCCTGCTTGTCGAGGGCGACGACATCGCCCGCGCGGGCGATGCCGAGCGCGTTGCCGAGATTTCCGGCCGGATCGGTGAACACTCGGACGACCTCGACCTGGATGTCCGGGGCATCGGGCACATCATGTGCGTTCATGATCGCGAGCCTACCGGGCCGCCGCGCGAGGCCCACCGACCCGCGAGCGCCCGGACATGTCCGCTCCCAGCACGGCAGCGGCCCCCGATCAGGCATCCGGATCGGGGGCCGCCAGTGCTTCGAAAGCAGGCGCGAAGCCGACGAATCAGACGGCAGCCGCGGCCAGCGCCTCGGTGGACGCCACCGCCTGGCCGACGCCGGCGACGATCGCCGCCGCACGCAGCGACTCGAAGATCACCTCACGCGACACACCGGCCTCGCGCAGTGTCTTCTCGTGCGCCTCGAGGCAGTGCGCGCAGCCGTTGATCGAGGACACCGCGAACGACCACAGCTCGAAGTCGGCCTTGTCGACGCCGGGGTTGCCGATGATGTTCATCCGCAGACCCGCGCGCAGATCGTCGTAGCGGCCGTCCAGGAACGCCTTGCCGCGGTAGAACACGTTGTTCATGCCCATGATCGACGCGGCGCCCAGCGCGGCGTCGTACGCCTCGGCCGAGAGCACGTCGGCGGCCTCTTCGGCGACCTCACGCAGGGTGGTGGCCGAGCGCGTGGCGGCGGCCGAAGCCAGCAGGGTGCCCCACAGCTGCTGCTCGTTGAGCACCGTGGTGCGGGCCAGCGAGGACAGATTGAGCTTGAGGTCCTTGGCGTACTCGGGAAGAGAGTTCTTCAGGTTCTCGATGCTCATGACAGTGGGGCTCCTTCAGGGTGTTTCGGTGGGGAAGTGGTTCAGACGCTGGCGGTGAGCAACTCGCCCGCGTTGATGGTCGGGTCGCCCTTCTTCCAGTTGCAGGCGCACAGCTCGTCGGACTGCAGGGCGTCGAGCACGCGCAGCACCTCGTCGACATTGCGGCCGACCGAACCGGCGGTCACCGAGACGAACTGCACCTCGTTGTTCGGGTCGACGATGAAGGTGGCGCGATCGGCGACGCCGTCGGCGTTGAGAACACCGGCGGCGGTGGCCAGTTCACGCTTGAGGTCGGACAGGATCGGGAAGGGGAGGGTCTTGAGATCCTCGTGCTGGGCGCGCCACTGGAAGTGCACGAACTCGTTGTCGACGGAGGCGCCGAGCACCTGCGCGTCACGATCGGCGAACTCCTCGTTCAGCTTGCCGAACGCGGCGATCTCGGTCGGGCACACGAAGGTGAAGTCCTTGGGCCAGAAGAACACGATGCGCCACTTGCCCGCGTGGTCGTCGCTGGTGATCTGGGTGAAGTAATCGTCGGGCTGCTGCGCGTCGACCTTGGAGAGGTCGCCTCCGATGACGGCCTTGAGGTTGTATGCCGGGAACTGGTCGCCGATGGTCAGCAGAGCCATGCTTCGTCTCCTCATTCGTGGTGTGGTTGATGTCAGCCTACTGAAAGGTAAAGCCGATTGCTGGTCGTACACTGATAGGTGTGAGTGATCAGACTTATCAGCCAACCCTGTCGCAGCTGCGTGCGTTCGTGGCCGTCGCCGAATACCGGCATTTCGGCACCGCCGCAGCGCGTTTGACTGTGAGTCAACCCACGTTATCGCAGGCACTGGCATCACTGGAAAACGGACTCGGGCTCCAACTGATCGAGCGCAGCACCCGCCGCGTGCTGGTGACCGCCGCCGGGATGCGACTGTTGCCGCAGGCCATGGCGACGCTGGAAGCCGCCGATCGATTCGTCGCCTCGGCGACCGGCGACACCCTCGGCGGCACGCTGCGCGTGGGCATCATTCCGACCGTCGCGCCCTACGTGCTGCCCGAACTGCTGCCCGAGTTACGCCGCAAACTGCCCGGGGTGCTGCCCCAGGTGGTGGAGGACCAGACCGCCCGGCTGCTCGACGGGTTGCGCACCGGTGTGCTGGACGTGGCGGTGCTCGCCTTGCCGACCGAAGCCAACGGCTTGGTCGAGATTCCGCTCTACGGCGAGGAATTCGTGCTGGTCACGCCCCGCGGCCACGAGCTCGCCGGCCGCACCGACCTGGCCGCGCCCGCTCTCGCCGACCTGCCACTGCTGCTGCTCGACGAAGGCCACTGCCTGCGCGATCAGACCCTGGACCTGTGCCGCTCGGCCGACGTTCAACCCGGGACGGTCGGTGATACCCGGGCCGCCTCGCTGACCACGGTCGTGCAGTGCGTGGCGGGCGGGCTCGGCGTGACGCTCATCCCGGAGATGGCCGTGGCCGCCGAGACCGCGCGCGCGAAGCTGGACACCGCGCGCTTCGCGGCCCCCGCTCCCGGCCGCACGATCGGGCTCGCCTATCGAGGGTCATCCGCACGGGCCGCGGACTACGAATATCTCGCGGCGGTCATCCGATCCAAACGCCCTTTCTGATCTGGCATTCGATTCTCGTGCTGCCGTGCTGTTCGGACAATACCGGTGTGACAGCGAGCTCGCTGTCGAGTCGGAGATTCTGCATCGTTGCAGATCAATTTTCGCAAAATGGACTTTTCGCCGCTGCACCACAGGCACGGGCCGAGATTTAACAGCGCAAATTAAAGGCTCATAGTCAGCTATGAATAGCCCGCGTCGGCTAGCCTGAAAAGTCATTATAGTTAACTATTGGCATTCCCGTGTTCGAGTAGTGCCTGTAGTCGGGGAGTCCTGTTTCTCCCGCTGGGTTCTATGTCCATTTTGTGCTGGTGCGTTCGGGACGGGCTCGCGCAGTAGTTCGAGATTGCAAGGCTGACCATGGGCTGGTGGATCCGAGGCAGGCCGGCTGTGGCATCTGTTTGCCATATCATTGCTGGTATGCCGGTCTGAACTGCTCCTTCGTGTTCCTGTGGCCCCCACGACACGCTATAGCTATCCGGGTGGTGCAGCAAGTGTCTGCGCCAGATTTGCGGATCGATTCTGAATCGTGCTGAATTCGGTACCTGATCCATGCCCGCAGGCGATCTGACGATGGGCGAATGGCTGCGATTGCCCACCGGCCAGAACGTCGAGCACGAGGTCGGCGAGGTCGGAGTGCCGATCGGCACGGCTGCGACTTCCTAAACCTCCGTTCTTGTCTTCGTGACCATGTTGCAAGGTAACGGAAATCCGTTTCGGCAACTTTACGGCTATATAATCGACCTCTTGAAGTGAGCGGTATCAAGGGAGGTCGAAATGGGCCGAAAGAGTCGCGTCGATGGCAGTCATGACCGGTCGAAGCGGTGGGAAATCGGCTCATTCCGTTCTTCCCGAAAATTGAATTCGGGTAACGGTTCCGGCGCCGGCTCCAACGGCAGTGGAAACCCGTCATTCGATATGCTTCCACTGACGGCGGCGCAGCAAGGGATCTGGTTTGCCCAGCATCTCACGGAATCGTCACCGATTTCTGTGGCCCAATACGTCGAGGTCGTCGGCGAGTTGGACGCCGAACTGCTCGCCGAGGCTTGCAGAACCGCCAGCCGCGAGTTCGGATCCGGGCATACGCGACTGATCGAGGTCGACGGAGAGCCACGTCAGTTCGTCGACGAGGACCATGGAGGTCCGGTATCGGTCATGGACTTGCGCCAGCACGCCGATCCGGTCGCGACCGCGCGCGCGATGATGGTTCAGGATTACTCTGCTCCGCTGGACGTGCTGAACGACGACCTCGTGACGGCCATCGTGTTCCAGGTCGGCGAGGAACACTTCCTGTGGTACCAGCGCGCGCACCACATCGCGCTCGACGGATTCGCCGCGGTAACGATGCTGCACCGGATGACCGAGTTGTACAACGCTTGGGTGAAGTCCGAGGAACCGGCACCGTGCGCGGCGCAGGACCTGGGGGTCATCGTCGAGCAGGATCTGGCATACCGGGGTTCGACGCGTTTCGACAACGACCGCAAATACTGGCTGGAACACCTGGCAGGCGCGCCGGCCGCAGTGAGCCTGGCCGGTCGCGTCGGCCGGCCCACCATTCATCCGGCGCTGGTCAGCACAGAGCTGCCCGACGCCACCGCGCGTCTGCTGACAAGCGTCGCGCTCGAACACGGTCAGAGCGTGGCTCCGACCATTGTCGCGGCGTTCGCCGCGTATCTCGCGCGGATGACCGGAAGCGACGAAGTAATGCTGAGCCTGCCGGTTTCGGGTCGGCACTCTGCCGTGCTGCGCCGGTCCGGGGGAATGGTGGCGAACGTGGTCCCGCTGCGGGTGCGGGTCGCCGGCCGCAACGTCGGTGAACTGATCGCCGCCGTGCAAAGTGAGTTGACCAGTGCACTTCGGCGGCAGCGCTACCGCCAGGAGGACATATTCCACGATATGGGGATCGCGCGCGACGAGGCGGCGTCCTTCGGGCCTGCCGTGAACCTGATGCTGATCGAGAACGAGGTTGTCCTCGGCAACACGACAGGCCGCCTGAACGTCCTCACATCAGGCCCTACCGCCGACCTGTTCGTCAATATCTACCCGGGTGCGGGCAAAGACAGCACTCATATCGACTTCCAAGGAAATCCGAATGCCTACAGCCCGGACGAGCTCGCTGGTCACCACCGGCGGTTCCGCATGTTTCTGCACGAATTCCTCGCCGAGGGAGCGGGATATCCGGTCAGCAGATTGTCGCTGCTCGACGTCCACGAGCGGTCGGCGCTGCCGCGGGTGCGGGGGCCGAACGGGGGCGAAACACGGCTGCTTCCGGACATTCTGACCGAGAGCGCGCGCCGGAATCCTGGTGCGTGCGCGATCATCTCGGCCGGGCAGACGCTGACGTACGGCGAGCTGGACACCAGATCCTCCCAGCTGGCCCGGCACCTGAGTGCTCTGGGTTGCGGGCCGGACACGGCGGTGGCGATCATGCTGCGACGCTCGGTCGAATCTGTCGTGGCGACGTGGGCGGTCGCGAAATGTGGGGCCGCGGTTGTCCAGTTGGCCCCCGAGTACCCGCGGAAGCGTGTGGAACATATGGTCGCCGACAGCGGCGCGGCCGTGGCGATCACGATCGAGGGCTTGCGCGGGCTGCTCCCGCCGGCGGTGCGTTCTGTGGTTCTCGATGATCCCGCGACCCTGGGGGAAGGCGGCGCCGCGAGCGCTCCGATGTCCGACGACGACCGTATCCGCCCGCTACGGCCGTCCAATATCGCCTATATCACCTATACCTCGGGATCCACCGGAGCGCCGAAAGGCGTCCAGGTCACGCACACCGGCCTCGCGAATCTGGTCGCCGATCGCGCCGCCACGTACGGAATCGACACGACCTCTCGGGTGTCCTATGCGCTCTCGCCCAGTTTCGACGCCTCCATGGAACAGTTTCTGACCTGCTTCGCGAGCGGATCCGCGCTGGTGATCGTGCCGCCCGAGGTGACCGGCGGTGAGCCGCTCACGCAACTGCTGGCCGACGAGCACGTGACCCACCTGACGCTGACGCCCACGATGCTGGCAACCGTGGACCCGCGTTCGGCGACCGACGTGCGAGTGCTCGTGGTCGGCGGCGACGTCTGTCCACCGCACGTCATCGAGCGGTGGGCGCCGTCGTTGTCCATGTACAACGAATACGGTCCCACCGAGGCCACCGTGACCGCCGTCGGCGCCATGCTCAGACCCGACCACGCCAACCTGGTCGGTGGCCCCATTCGTGGCGTCTCGGCGATGGTGCTGGACCGAACGCTCCAACCGGTGCCGAAGGGCACCGCGGGCGAGCTGTATCTCGCCGGGCCGGGATTGGCCCGCGGATACAGCCATCTGTTCGTCGAAACCGCCGCCCGCTTCGTGGCGGATCCATACGGCGGCAGCGGCGAGCGGATGTACCGCACCGGCGACATCGCCCGCTGGACCGGCGACAACGCCGAAATGACGCTGGAATTGGCCGGGCGCAGCGACTTCCAGGTCAAGATCCGCGGATACCGGATCGAACCGGGTGAAATCGACGCCGCGCTCACCACACACGAGGACGTGGATCTCGCCGTGACGGTGCCGGTGCGCAACAACATCGGCACCACCGTGCTGGCGTCCTATGTGGTCCCGGTCAGTGGCCGTCGGATCGAACCGCTCGAACTCCAGCGCTTCGCCCGTGATTCGCTGCCGCCGCATATGGTCCCGGCGGTGATCCTCGCGTTGGACAGCCTCCCGGTGAACGCCTTCGGCAAGCTCGATCGCAGCGCTTTACCGAAGCCGGAATTCGGGACCGCGCCAGTCGGCCGGACGCCGGCCACCGCCCGGGAAAAGGCGGTCGCAAGGCTGTTCACCGAGGTGCTGGGCGTGCCTCTCGTCGGGGCGGACGACAGCTTCTTCGCCCTGGGCGGCGACAGCATTCTGTCGATCCAGCTGGTGGCGCGGGCCAAAGCCGATGGCCTGAGTTTCTCCACCCAGGATGTGTTCGTGCACAAGACCGTGGCGGGCTTGGCGGCCACGGCGACGGAAGCCGGCGATACCCCCGAGTTGGACGAGTTGCCCGGAGGCGGCGTAGGACCGATGCCGTTGTCGCCGATCATGTGCGCAATGCTCGATCGGGGTCATTACGGCCGATTCGCGCAGGCCGCGCTCGTGCAGCTCCCCACGGGGGTCGATCGAGCGGGGCTCGTGCGTGCAGTGGGATCCCTGCTGGACCGCCACGACATGCTGCGCGCGGTACTGCGCGGCGATGCGGGTGATCGGTACGTCGAGGTCCTCGAGCGGAACGCGGTCGACCCGGACGCCGCGCTCGTCGAGGTTCGGCTCGATCGACGTGATGCCGCCGAAGTCGACCGGCACCTGCAGCAGGCCGCGGATCGATTGGACCCGGGCAAGGGTGCGCTCGTTCACGCCGTCTGGATGCAGGATCGCCACAGCTCGGGACCCGACCTGATGTGGCTGGTGATTCACCATCTCGCCGTCGACGTGGTGTCGTGGCGCATCATCCTCGCCGATCTCGCGCAGGCCTGGTCGCAGATCTCCGCTGGCGACGAACCGCAGTTCGGCCCGGTCACCACTTCGTTCCGGCGGTGGGCGCACGGCCTGGTCGAGCGGGCGCCGAGCAGACGGTCCGCGGAGCTCGACAGGTGGAAAGATGTGCTCGCGCCCGGTGATCAGCTACTCGGATCGCGCCGTCTGGTCCCGGATCGTGACGTCGTGGCCACGGCGGGCCGGGTCCATCAGCGCATCCCGGCAGCGGTCACCGAGGCGGTTCTCACCGCCGTTCCGGACCGCTTCCACTGCAGCGCCAACGATCCGCTGCTCGCGGCCCTGGTACTGGCGCTCGGTGAGTGGCGGCGCAGGCGCGGCACGGCGTCGACCGCCGGCGAGTTGATCTCGCTGGAGGGACACGGCCGTGAGGAGCGGGCCGTGCCGGGCGCCGATCTCAGCGGCACCGTGGGCTGGTTCACCACACGCTTCCCGGTCCGGATCGAGTGGGACGGTGTCGATCTCGATGACGCGCTGGCCGGCGGCACGGGTGCTGGACTGGCGATAAAACAGGTGAAGGAGCAGTTGCGCGCGGTGCCGGGCAACGGCATCGGCTATCCGATGCTGCGTCATCTCGATTCCCAGGGCGGTGCCGAGCTCGCGGACCTGCCCGAACCCCAGATCAGTTTCAACTACCTCGGGCGGGTGAGCGTCGGTGAGCGTTCGGTGCCCTGGGCGCCCACCACCGAGTTCACCTCCCTGACCGCGACAAGCGATCCGGGGATGGCGCTGCCGGCCGTGCTCGATATCAATGCGATCGCCGAGGAAGGTCGCGACGGGCTCGAACTCGACGTGACCTGGGAGTTCGCCTCGCAGGTGCTGGGCAGCGAGGCGGTCGACGAGCTCGCCGGGCTGTGGGCTCGCGCCCTGGGGGCACTTGCCGATCACGTCCGGTCCGACACCGGATTCGGCTTCACCCCCTCCGACTTCCCGCTCGCCGCCGTATCGCAGGACGATGTCGACCACTGGCTGGGGGAATACCCGTCGATGATCGATGTGTGGCCGCTGACCGCCTTGCAGACCGGGCTGCTGTTCCACACCGTCTACGACCGGGACGACGACGATGGCTACATCGTGCAGGTGGCGCTGACCTTCGCCGGGCAGGTGGACGGTGCGCGGATGCGGCAGGCCGCGCAGGTGCTCATCGACCGGCACGACAGCCTGCGGACCGCGTTCGTCGAGAGTGTCGACGGGCCACGGCAGATCGTCCTGCGCGACACCGTGGTCGATTGGGACGAGTCGAGTATCACCGACCTCAGCGATGTCGACCGACGGGCGCGAGCACTTCGGCGACTCGCGACGGCGGCCGCGGCACCGTTCGACCCGGCCCGCCCACCGCTGGTGCGGTTCCACCTCGTGCGCACCGGCGTCGATACGTTCCAGTTGCTGATCACCAACCACCATCTCGTGCTCGACGGCTGGTCGATGCCTCTGCTGATCCACGAGCTGCTCGCGTTGTACATCTCCGACGGCGATACCGCCGAGCTCGCGCCCCCTCGTTCGTACCGGGAGTATCTGCAGTGGCTGCAGGCTCAGGATCGCGATGCCGCCACCGCCGCGTGGCGCGAGACGCTCGCCGGAATCGACAGTCCGACGCGGGTCACCGGCAGGCCGGATCGGTCGGTCACCGCGCACGCCGGTGACGTCGACCTGAAGCTGGACGCAGCGACCACCGCCGCGTTGCTCGATCTGGGCCGCTCACACGGCGTCACTGCCAACACGGCCCTGCAGGTGGCGTGGGCATTGCTGCTGGCCGCGCTGACCGGACGGTCGGACGTGGTGTTCGGCAATACGATCGCGCACCGCCCGCCGCAGATTCCCGATGTCGAGCGCATGGTCGGGCTCCTCGTGAACACGCTGCCCGTCCGAGTCCGCCTCGAACCCGGCGAAACCGTCGGCGACCTGCTCGTCCGCGTGCAATCCGAGCAGGCCGCCATGCTGGATCACCAGTACGTCGGCTTGGCGGAGCTGCAACGGGCCACCGGCATCACCGATATGTTCGACACCGCGACGGTGCTCGAGTCCTATCCGCTCGACCGGGAACTGTTGGCGCGCAATCTCTCCGACGCCGGCATGCGGTTCGTCGAGATCGACGCACACGATGCCACGCCGTATCCACTGAGTTTGCAGGTGTCCCCGCCGCGCCCGAGACGCGACCGGCAATCGGGCGCCGCCGACGAGCCCGGCACCTATACGGTGACGCTGAAATTCGCCACCAACCGATTCGATTCCGATGAGGTCCGCACGCTGCTCGAGCGCTTCGAGCTTCTGCTCACGCAGATCGTCAGGTATCCGGCCCGGAAGGTCGCCGCGATCTCCTCCTGTTGGGATTCCGAACGCGCGGAGCTGCTTTCGGTCGGCAGCGACGAGCCGCCCGCCGCGGAGCTCGTGCTGCGCGACATCCTGTGGGGGACCGCGCGCAGGTATCCCGATGCCGTGGCCCTGCGGTGCGGTGACACCACGTGGACCTATCGTGAGCTGGAGCGACGTGCGGACAGGTTCGCGCATCTGCTGGCCTGCCATGGTGCTCGCGCTGAGTCGATCGTCGCGTTGGCCGTTCCCCGCTCGGCCGAACTGGTGGTCGCGATCTGGGCGGTGACGAAGACAGGCGCCGCCTTCCTGCCGTTGGATCCCGGCAATCCCGCCGCGCGGATCGCGGAGTTGTTGTCCGACTCGCGGACCGGTCTCGGCGTGACGACCAGCGATGCGGCACCGCGCCTTCCGGATACTGTCGACTGGTTGATTCTGGACGCGTCGGCGTCCGACGCCGACGAGGGTCTACCACGTCCGTCCGGTATCTCGGCCGGGGCCGATCGACTGTCGCCCGACAACGCGGCATATGTGATCTATACGTCCGGATCGACCGGCAGACCGAAGGCGGTCCACCTCAGCCATCGCGGCCTGGCCGACCTCGTCGCGGCGCAGGTCGACGCCTTCGGCGTCGGTACGGATTCGGTGGTGTTGCAGGTCGCGTCACCGGGTTTCGACGCCTGCTTGTCGGAGTTGCTGTTGGCGCACGGCAGTGGCGCCTGTCTGGTCGTGGCGCCGCCGGAGGTGTACGCCGGGACCGACCTCGAGGAATTGCTTCGGTCACACCAGGTTTCGCACGCGATCATCACCCCGTCGGTGCTGAAAACCATGGATCCGTCCCGGACGCCGTCGTTGACATCGCTCGCGGTCGTCGGCGAGGCGACCGAGCCGGACACCGTGAACCGGTGGGGGCACGGGCGTCGGCTGATGAATCACTACGGACCGACCGAGTGCACGATCTGGGCGACGGGGTCGGACGCCCTCGAACCCGGCGAGCCGGTGACGATCGGCGGCCCGATCCGGGGCGCGTCGGCGATGGTTCTCGACAGGTGGCTGCGACCGGCGCCGATCGGTGTCGCGGGCGAACTCTATATCGGTGGGCCCGGACTTGCCCGCGGGTACGTCGATCGACCCGGCGTGACCGCGTCGCGCTTCGTCGCGGATCCGCGATCCACCCGCGGCGAGCGGATCTACCGCACCGGTGATTCCGTGCGCTGGGTGCGCGGCCGCGCCGGATTGGCACTGGAATATCTGGGCCGAGGCGATCAGCAGGTCAAGATTCACGGCCTGCGGATCGAGCCAGGGGAAATCGATTCCCACCTGGCTCTGCATCCGGATGTGGCGAGCGTCGCCACCGTCATGGTGAAGGGGCCTGCCGAGGAGCCGGTTCTGGTGTCCTACTTCGTCTCCGCCTCGGGCGCCGCGATAGACGTGGCGGCACTCGGCGACGATCTCTCGGGCACGCTACCGCGTTATATGAATCCCGCGGCGATCGTGCAGCTCGAGGAGATGCCGCGCACGCCTACGGGGAAACTCGATCGGAAGGCATTGCGGCAGCGGGCCTTCGATTCCCACGCCACAGGCGGCAGAGCGCCGTCGACGCCTACCGAACAGATCGTGGCGACACTCTTCGCCGACGTGCTCCATCTCGACACCGTGTCCGCCGACAGCAACTTCTTCGCGCTCGGCGGGGACAGTATCGTCTCGATGCGTCTGGTGGCGCTGGCCAGGGCCGCCGGGCTCACGCTCACGCCGCGCGATGTATTCGAAGGCAAGACAGTTGCCGCCCTGGCCGCGATGGCCGGCGGCGATGCGGTTCCGGAAGCGGATCGCGCCTCGGATTCTCCGCTCGTCGCGCTCACACAACCCGACATCGATCGGCTCGAGCAGCAGTACCGCGGCCTGTCCGACGCATGGCCGTTGTCGCCCATGCAATCCGGCGTGCATTTCCACTCGACGTTCGACCCGGATGCCGGGGACGACTACACCGTCCAGACGATGATCGGATTTTCCGGCGAGGTCGACGGCGAGCGCTTGCGCCGTGCCGCTCAGGCCGTGGTCGACCGGCACGATATCCTGCGGGCCGCCTTTGTGGAGACCGCGGCCGGGCCGCGCCAGATCGTGCTCGACCATGCCGAGATCGGTTTCCGGGAGATCGATCTCGCCGGTGGTGGCGATGCGCGATCCCCGGCCGATGCGGAATCGATCGCCGCGGCGGACGCGGCGGCGGGATTCGACCTGTCGGCTGCTCCGCTTCTGCGCTTGACGTTGATCCGTCTCGACGCGGGGTCCTTCCGGCTGCTCGTCACGAATCACCATGTGATCCTGGACGGCTGGTCGATGCCGCTGCTGATGCGAGAACTGCTCGACTACTACGGGTCTCCCGACCATATCGACTCCGCCGGACCTGCTCCCTCCTACCGCGACTATCTGTCCTGGCTGGGGCGCCAGGACAGTGCCGCATCCAAGGCGGCATGGGCACAAGCCTTTTCGGATGTCGACGCACCCACCCGGGTGTCCCACGACGTGGGCGCGGCGGGTTCGGTATCCGCCGCCGAGGTCGGGGCCGAGCTGAGCGCAGATCATTTCGGCGAACTGCGTCGAGTGGCGGCGGAGGCGGCCGTCACCATCAATACGGCGGTCGCCGCGGCCTGGGCCCTGAATCTGCGCGTACTGACCGGTGAGACCGATGTGATCTTCGGCTCCGCGGTGTCGGGACGGCCACCCGAGTTGCCGCTGGTCGATCAGACGCTCGGCATGTTCCTGACCACGATTCCCGTGCGCGTCCCGCTCGAACCCACCATGACGGTGCGCGAGCTGCTGACCGGCATTCAGGCGCGGCACGCCCGCATGCTGGATCATCACCACATCGGCCTACCGGAGATTCACCGCAGCGTCGGCCTGCCCGAACTCTTCGACACCGCCATCACCTTCCAGTCGTTCCCCGTCGATCGGACGACACTGCAGCGACTCGTCGATTCGGCGGGCCTGCGGGTGGACGAACTCAGCGGTGTCGACGCAACGCCGTACCCGCTGAGCCTGGTCGTGGAACCGAAACAGTCCGAGCACGGCGAAGCGCAGGGACTGCGGATCATTCTCCGATTCCACGACCGCGCATTCGACACCGCGTCGGCACGCCGGATCCTCGACCGTTTCGTCGCGTTGCTCGGCCGGATCGCCGCCGACGCCGATATACGGCTGGGCGAGCTGTCGCTCGAGGAGGAACTGGGGCCGTCGTGGCCGGTTTCGGGTGCGGACCCGGCGATCCCGGACACGCTGGACCGGATCCTCGCCGCGAGCGCAGCCGCGGAACCCGACGCGATCGCCGTGCGATGCGGTGCGACCGCCATGACGTACCGGCAGCTGGACGAGCGATCGGTCCGTCTGGCCAGGGTCCTGCTGCGGCACGGTGTCCGGCGGGGACAGGTCGTCGCCTCGGTGCTTCCACGATCTCTGGCGGCGACGGTCACCCTGTGGGCCGTGGCGAAGACCGGTGCCGCGTTCCTGCCGATAGATCCGACCCTGCCATCGGAGCGGATCGAATTCCTGCTGTCGGATTCGACAACCGTGCTCGGGCTGACCGACACATCCGCCAGGAAGGACCTTCCCGATGGCATCGACTGGCTGATCCTCGACCAGGAGCAGATGCTCGACGCCGTGGACTCGGTTTCGGCTGCGCCGATCACCGATGCCGAACGCGGCGGACCGATTCGGCGGGATCAGACCGTGTACGTGAGCTACACCTCCGGGTCGACCGGGATGCCCAAGGGCGTCCTCGTCAGCCATCGCGGCCTGGCCGATATCGTCGCCGCGCAGCGGCGGATACTCGGCGTCGACCCGATGTCGGTGGTACTGCAGGTGGCCTCGCCCAGCTTCGACGCCTCGGTGTTCGAGTTGTTGATGGCGCACGGCTCGGGCGGGCGACTGGTCGTCTCGCCTGCCGATGTCTACGCCGGACCCGAGCTGGCGGATCTGATCGGGCGCGAACATATTTCGCACGCGGTGATCACTCCCTCGGCGCTGGCGACAGTCTCGTGCGACGGTCTCGACGATCTGCGCGTGCTGGCAACAGCCGGTGAGCCGGTCGGGTCGGAACTGGTCGATCGGTGGGCCCCGCATCGCATCATGGTCAATCTCTATGGGCCCAGCGAAAGCACTATCTGGGCTACCGCCAGCGATGCTCTGGCGCCCGATGCCGCGATCACGATCGGCAAGCCGGTCGGCCCCGTCGCGGTCGTCGTCCTCGATACCTGGTTGCGGCCCGTGCCACACGGTGTCGCGGGCGAGCTGTACCTGTTCGGCGCCGGCCTGGCCGATGGGTACGCCGCCAGGACCGGGTTGACCGCGGCCCGGTTCGTCGCATGCCCGTTCGCGGAGCCGGGTCAGCGCATGTACCGCACCGGTGACGTGGTGCGCCGTGGCGTCGATGGCGAGCTGGAGTTCCTGGGCCGCAACGATTTCCAGGTGAAGGTGCACGGCACCAGGGTCGAGCTGGGAGAGATCGACGCGGTGCTCGATGCGCGGGCCGATGTGGCGTACGCGGTCACGGTGCCGCGCCGCGACGGCGGGCGAGCGGTGCTGCTGGTGTCCTATGTCGTGCCTGCGACGGGGACGGAGCTATCGGGCGAGGAGTTGCGTGCGGCACTGGCTGAGGTGCTACCCCGGTACACGGTGCCGTCGGCGGTGGTGGTGCTGGACGAGCTGCCGCTGACCGTCAACGGGAAGCTGGATCGCGAACGGTTGCCGGAGCCGGTCGCCGTCACGCGGGAATTCCGGGCGCCGTCGCCGGGGTTGGAAGAGTTGGTCGCGCGGACATTCGAGCAGGTGCTCGACGTGGACCGGGTGGGAGTCGACGACGACTTCTTCGCGCTGGGCGGCGATTCCCTGAGTGCCTCGATGGTGGTGGCACGCATCGGCGCTGCCCTGGACGCGCGAGTGCCGGTGCGGTCGGTTTTCGAGGCGCCGACCGTCGGCGGATTGGCCGGTCTCGCAGCGGCGGCCAGCGGTGGGGGCCGGTTGCCTCTGCTGGCGGGAGTGCACTCCGACTCCGTGCCGCTGTCGCTGGCACAGCAGCGGATGTGGTTCCTGAACCGGTTCGAACCGGACTCCGCGGTGCACAACATTCCGGTGATGCTGCGGTTGTCCGGACGGCTGGACACCGACGCACTGGCCGCCGCGCTCGCCGATCTGGTCGCGCGCCACGAAGTATTGCGGACGATATATCCCGAAGTCGACGGTGAGCCGCGGCAGGTCGTTCTCGACGAGCCCGCGGTGCCGGTGCGGGCGGTGCGAGTGCCGGTGGATTCGGTCCCGGATGTGGTGGGCGAGTTCGTGCGGCGTGGATTCGATGTGACTGCCCGAGTGCCGATACGAGTGGGGTTGTTCGAGCTGGGCGCCGAGCGCGACAGTGACACCGGAGAATTCCTGCTGGTGCTCGTGGTCCATCACATCGCAGGCGACGGTCAGTCGATGGGGCCACTGGCCCGTGACGTGATGGCGGCGTATGCCGCGCGACTGGCCGGGCAGGCACCGCGGTGGGAGCCGCTCGCTGTGCAGTACGCGGATTTCGCGTGGTGGCAACGACAGATGCTGGGGGCCGCGGACGATCCGGCGTCGCTGATGTCGGAGCAGTTGGAATTCTGGCGCTCGACGCTCGCGGGTGCACCGGACCGGCTGGAACTACCGGCGGACCGCCCGCGCCCGGCCGTCGCATCGCTGTCGGCGGGCCGGGTACCGGTGGAGATCGGTGCGCGGCTGCACGAGCGGCTGGTCGCACTGGCACGGTCGAGAGGGTCGTCGCTGTTCATGGTGATGCACGCGGCGCTGGCAACGGTATTGGGGCGGCTCAGTGACAGCGATGACGTAGTGATCGGCACCCCGGTCGCGGGACGGGGCGAGCCCGGTCTGGACGATCTGGTGGGGATGTTCGTGAACACGCTGGCATTGCGGACCCGGGTCGATCCGGGCGAGCCGTTCGCCGAGTTGCTGATGCGCACCCGGGAGACCGATCTGCTGGCATTCGAGCACGCGGACGTGCCGTTCGAGCGGGTCGTGGAGGAGCTGAACCCGGAGCGATCGGCGGCACGGCATCCGTTGTTCCAGGTGGCCTTGGCATTCCAGAACGTGTCGACGATCGAGGTGGTGCTGCCCGAGGTCCGGGTCGCGCGGGCGGATGTGGATACCGGGGCGATCCAGTTCGACCTGCAACTGGTGCTGTCCGATTCATCCGGCAATGCCGCGGCGGCGCAGGGTATGTCGGGAATGATGACCTACGCCCGGGATCTGTTCGACGAGGCGACCGCGGCGGCCCTTGTCCGGCGACTGGTGCGGGTACTGGAAGCCGTCGCCGATGATCCGGCCGTCGCCGTCGGGGATATCGACTGGCTGGAAGCCGACGAGCGCTCGTCGCTCACCTCGCGGGTCGGGGTGCACACCGTGGAGGCGCTGGAGCAGTCCGGGTTGCTGCCGGAGGTGTTCACCTCGGCAGTCCGGGCCAACAGCGACGGTATCGCCGTCGTCGCGGAAGATGCCACGCTGTCGTATGCGCAGCTGGGCGAGCGATCGAGCCGGCTGGCGAGGTTGCTGATCCGCCATGGCGCCGGACCGGAGACGCCGGTGCTGGTGGCGGCAGCGCGGTCGACGGAGTCCGTCGTCGCGTGGTGGGCGGTGGTGCAGTCGGGTGCGGCATACGTGCCGGTGGATCCGAGCTATCCCGCAGGCCGGATCGAGCAGATGGTGTCGGACTCCGGTGCGACGCTGGGGATTACGGTGTCGTCGGTGCGTGCCCAGCTGCCCGATTCGGTGGACTGGATCGTGCTCGACGACCCGGCTGTCGCCGCGCAGATCGACGCGGCGGCGAGCGGCCCGATCGGCGACGACGAGCGGACGCGGCCGCTGCGGGCCTCGGACGTCGCCTACGTGGTCTTCACCTCCGGATCCACCGGTGTGCCGAAGGGCGTGGCCATCACACATTCCGGCATCGCCGACTTCGTCTCGGGGCGGCGCTCCGACCACGAGCTCCAGCACACGTCCAGGGTGTTGCATTTCGCGTCGCCGTCGTTCGACGCCGCAGTGATGGAGGTCCTGATCGCGGCGAGCCGGGCCGGTGCGTTGATCGTGGCGCCGACGGGGATCTACGGCGGCGACGAGCTGGCCGAGTTCTTGCGCGTGCAGCGGGTCACCCACGCCTTCATCACCCCGGCCGCGCTCGCGTCGGTGGATCCGACCGGGCTCGATGACCTGCGGGTGGTGTTGTCCGGTGGTGAGGAGGTCTCGGCGGATCTGGTGAGCAGATGGGCGGGCACCGACGTCGCAGGCACCCGGAAGTTCCACGTGCTGTACGGGCCGACCGAGGCCACGATGCTCGCCACGTCGACAGGCGCGCTGCACTCGGATGATCGGCCGACGATCGGTGTCGCGCTGCCGGGGATACAGGCGCTGGTCCTGGATGCCCGGCTGCAGCCGGTGCCGGTGGGGGTGGCCGGCGAGTTGTATCTGGCGGGCTCGGCACTGGCGCGCGGGTACCTGAACAGGGCGGCTACCGATGCGGCGCGGTTCGTGGCGCATCCGTTCGGGGAACCGGGATGCCGCATGTACCGGACAGGTGATGTGGTGCGCTGGAATACCGCCGGCGATCTGGAGTTCTTGGGGCGCAACGATTTCCAGGTGAAGATCCGTGGTTACCGGGTAGAGCTGGGCGAGATCGACGCGGTGCTGAGCGCGCGGGCGGAGGTGGCCTACGCGGTCACGGTGCCGTGGCGTGCGGGCGCCGGTCCGGCACAGCTGGTGTCCTACGCGGTGCCCGAAACCGGGGCGAGCGTCTCGGGCGAACAGTTGCGTGCGGCGTTGGTCGAGGTGCTGCCGTCGTACCTGGTGCCCGCCGCGGTGATGATCCTCGACGCGATCCCACTGTCGCCGAATGGAAAGCTCGACCGCGCGGCCCTGCCCGCACCCGTCGTCCAGGCCAAGCGGTTCCGGGCCCCGGGGTCACCGGCGGAGGAAATAGTGGCAGGCGTATTCGCCGACGTCCTCGGCAACGACGGTCCGGTCGGCGCCGACGACGACTTCTTCGACCTCGGTGGCAACAGCCTGGTGGCCACCCGGGTAGCCGCGCGGATCGGCGCCGCGCTCGACGTGACCATCCCGGTGTCGATGATCTTCGAAGCGCCGACGGTCGCGAGGTTGGCCGCGCGCGCCGAATCGCAGGCCGACACCGGTCGGGTAGCGCTGACCGCGCAGCCGCGGCCGCAGCGAATTCCGCTGTCGTACGCACAGCAGCGGATGTGGTTCCTGAACCGGCTCGAGCCCGGCTCGGCCGCCTACAGCATTCCGATCGTGCTACGGCTGTCCGGACAGCTGAATCTCGACGCGCTGCGCGCGGCGATCGAGGATGTGCTGAATCGGCACGAAGTACTGCGGACCGTGTACCCGTACGCCGAGGGCGAGCCGTCGCAGGTCGTCCTTTCCGCCGCCGACGCCTATGCGCCGATGACCGTGACCTCGGTCGCGGAACCCGAACTGGCCGAGTCGTTGTCGGCGTTCGTCTCGACGGTGTTCGATGTGACGGTCGAGGCGCCGATGCGGGCTCGGTTGTTCGAGCTCGGGCCGGACGAGTGGGTCCTGGCCGTGGTGGTGCACCACATTTCCTGCGACGGGTCCTCGATCGGCCCGCTGGCACGGGACATGATGACCGCGTACACAGCTCACCTGCTCACGGAGTCGCCGAGTTGGCCGCCGTTGCCGGTGCAGTACGCCGACTACGCGATCTGGCAGCGGACGGTACTGGGGACCGAAGACGATCCGGAGTCGCTGCTGCGTGCCCAGATCGACTACTGGACGAGCGAATTGGCGAATCTTCCGGTTGTGCTCGGGCTGCCGACCGACCGACCGCGTCCGCCCGTGCAGACCCATGCGGGCGCGAGCGTACCGATCACCGTCGGAGCCGATCTGCATGCGGGCTTGCAGCAGGTCGCGCGAGCACACAACACGACGCTGTTCATGGTCTTCCACGCTGCGTTGGCGGCCACGCTGGCCCGGCTGGCCGATACGGACGACATAGCGATCGGCACTCCGTTCGCGGGACGCGGCGAACCCGAACTCGACGATCTGGTCGGGATGTTCGTCAACACCCTGGTGTTGCGGACCCGGTTGACGCCGGGGATGACGTTCACCCAGCTACTCGAACACCAGCGGGGGACCGATCTGGCCGCGTTCGGGCACGCCGATGTTCCGTTCGAGCGGCTGGTGCAGGAGCTGAACCCGGTGCGGTCGCACGCCCACCATCCACTGTTCCAGGTGATGCTGGCATTCCAGAACGTCGCCGGGGCCCAGTTCGAACTTCCGGGGCTCTCGGCGTCCTCCATGACGGCCGACACCGACATCGCACTGTTCGATCTGCTGGTCACGATGTCGGATTCCTATGACTCCGCCGGTGACCCGGCCGGCATCAGCGGCGGGGTGATCTACGCGAGCGACCTCTACGACGCGACGACGGTGACAGCGATCGTCGATCGCCTGCTGCGATTGCTCGGCGAACTGGTGACCGATGCGACACAGCCCGTGCGCGAGGTGGATCTGCTCGGCGCCGATGAACGGGAAACCATTCTGACGCAGTGGAATTCGACAGATCACCGCCTCGATCCGGGCGAGACGCTCGCCTCCGTCTTCGCCCGCTCCGTGCAGGCGCATCCGGACCGCCCCGCGGTGACAGTCGGAGAACAGACGTTGACCTGTGCGGAATTCGCGTCCCGCGTACATCGGTTGGCGCGGTGGTTGGTCTCTCGCGGAGTGGGTCCGGAGTCGTTGGTGGCGCTGCGGATGCGGCGTTCACTGGACCAGGTCGTCGCCATCTACGCGGTGCACGCCGCCGGCGGCGGGTACGTGCCGGTTGATCCGGACCTGCCGGCGGACCGCATCGCCTACATGCTGTCCCTCGCCGCACCGGCGCTGGAGCTGTCGTCCCTCGATGGGCTGGAGTTGTCCGGATTCGATGATGGACCGGTCACCGACGCCGATCGGCTCGCACCGCTGCGGTCGCACAATGTCGCGTACGTGATCTTCACCTCGGGTTCGACCGGTCGACCGAAAGGCGTTGCGGTATCGCACTGTTCGGTGGTCAACCAGGTGCGGTGGGTCAACGAGACCTACGGACTGACGCCGAACGACGTCGTGCTGCAGAAGTCCCCGGCTACGTTCGACATGTCGGTGTGGGAGTTGTTCGCGCCACTGGCGGTGGGCGCGCGGCTGGTGATCGCGCAAGCCTACGGGCATACCGACCCGGCCTATCTGGCCGAAATCATCGCCGCCCAGCGGGTCACGTTCACCGCCCTCGTGCCGTCGATGCTGGCGGTACTCGCGGACATGGCGCCTGCGGAGTCGCTCGAGTCGGTGCGGACGCTCCTGGTGGGCGGTGAGGCGTTCGGCCCCGACGTGGTAGCCGCGGCACGGCGGATAGCGCCCGGGGTCGAGTTGCACAATCTGTACGGGCCGACCGAGTGCACCGTGTGCGCGACCGCGCATCGGGTGACCGAAGGCGAGAACGCGAACATGCCGATCGGCTCACCGGTATGGAACACGCGGGCGTACGTACTCGACGACCGGTTACATCCGGTACCGCCCGGCGTCGCCGGGGAGCTGTACCTGGCGGGTACCCAGCTCGCGCGCGGCTACCAGGCACGTCCGGGCCTCACCGCGGAACGGTTCGTGCCCGACCCCTACGGTGACGGTCGGCGCCTGTACCGCACCGGCGACTTGGTGCGCTGGCGCCGGAACGGCGAATTGGATTACCTGGGCCGCACCGATTTCCAGGTGAAGCTGCGCGGCCTGCGTATCGAGCTCGGCGAAATCGAGGCCGTACTCGCCGAGCACCCCAGCATCGCGCGCGCGATCGCTGTGGTGCGCCCCATCGGTGTGATGGAGCACCTCGTCGGCTACCTCGTGCCCGTCGCGGGCGCCACGGTCGATACCGCGGCGGTTGCGGCGCACGCGGCGAGCAAACTGCCCGACTACATGGTGCCCGCCACGATGATGGTGCTCGACACGGTGGCCTTCCAGTCGTCGGGCAAGCTGGACCGACTGCGGCTACCGGAGCCGGTGCTCGCGGTAGCGGAGTTCAGGGAGCCCGCGTCGTGGCTGGAAGGCGAGGTCGCGCGGGCCTTCGGCACGGTACTCGGCGTGGATCGGGTGGGCGCCGATGACGACTTCTACGCATTGGGTGGCAACTCGCTCAAGTCGGTGCAAGTGGTGAGCGAGTTGCGCAAGGAACTCGACTACGAGGTTCCGATCAGCTGGATGTTGTCCGATCCCTGCCCGGCCGACCTGGCCAAGCGGATCGAATCCAGAATCCGCTCGGGTACCGACGGCGACGGGGCCGATGCCGGCTTCGACGCGCTGCTGCCGATCCGGACCGGTGGCGAGCGAGCCCCACTGTTCTGTATCCACCCGGCCGTGGGCCTGTCGTGGTGTTACCGCACACTCGACCGCTACCTCGCCGACGGTCGACCGATCTACGGCATCCAGGCGCCACAGATCAGCGGCGAGATCCCCGGTCCGACATCGATCGAAGAAATGGCCGCACGCTACTTCGACGAGATTCGCGCGGTTCAGCCACACGGCCCCTATCACCTCCTCGGCTGGTCACTGGGTGGTGCGATCGCCCATGCCATCGCCGTCGAGATGCGCGCCGCCGGTGAACAGGTTGCGCTGCTGGCGCTGCTGGACGCCGAGGTGGGCGGTGTCGACGAGTCGACGCAGCGCGCCGTCACGGCCGGCGAGCTGATCAGCAATCTCGGCCCGGTCATGGGCGTGGATTTCGTCAGCCCCGATGCGACTGCCGAGGAGGCCGCCGACCTGATCGAACGGCACCTGGGCGGCAGCCTCGGTATCGACGCCGCGCGGATCCAGCGCCTGACCGATGCCTACAACCTGGCGATCCGGGCAGCCGGTGCGTGGCATCCCGCGGTCTTGGACAGCGACATGCTCTATTTCACCGCGACGCGCGACAGGCGATCCGATGCCGCGGGCCACGAGGGATGGGCGCGGGTTGTCCGCGGGCAGATATCGACTTTCGACATCGATGCGACCCACCTCGACATGACCCAACCGGGTGCGATCGCCGAGATCGCCCGGATTCTCAACGCGCGACTGGATCGATAACCGCGGTTTCATCTCGGCGAGGCTGCCCACCTGGCGCCGCCAAGGGCGCCAGGCTCCACCGCGTCGTTCCGGTTGCGCCGCCGACCTGGTCGCCTGCTATTTTGAACGTTGTTCAATTCTGTAGCGAAGGATGTCTGCGTGCCCGAAGTCGAGAAATCCCCGAAGTGGGCAACCGCATTCACCGCACGGGACATGGCGCAGATCGCGGTGTTCGCGGCCCTGATCGCCGCGCTCGGCCTGCCCGGTGCGATCACCGTCGGGTTCAGTGGAGTGCCGATCACACTGCAGACGCTCGGGGTGATCCTCACCGGCGCGATCCTGGGCGCGCGCAAGGGCACGGCCGCGGTGGCGGTGTTCATCGCGCTGACGATGATCGGGCTGCCGCTGCTGTCCGGTGGCCGCACCGGACTCACCGCGCTGGCCTCGCCGACGGCCGGTTACCTGATCGGCTGGATTCCGGCGACGCTGGTCATCGGGCTGTTGACCGCGATGATCCTGCCGAAGTATCCGATCGTGTTCGGCCTGCTGATCAACGCACTCGGCGGCATCGTGATCATCTACCTGTTCGGCACCGCGGGACTGCTGGTGCGCACCGATCTCAGCCCGTGGGCGGCGGTGTCGACCAACTTCGCCTTCGTGCCGGGTGACCTGGCCAAGGTCGTGATCGCCACGGTCGTCGCGAAGGGTGTGCATCGCGCGTATCCCGGGCTGATCCGTGGCTGATCGCAGCGCGTCATGAGCGAGATCGTCGTCGACGCGGTGGGACACCGTTTCGGTGACCGGACCGTGCTGCGCGATATCGATCTGCGGATCACCGAACGCCGCGTCGGCTTCATCGGCGCCAATGGATCGGGCAAATCGACGCTGGCCCGGATGCTCAACGGATTGCTGAAGCCGACCACCGGCACCGTCACCGTCGACGGGCTCGACGTCGCCCGCAAGGGCGCGCAGGTGCGGCGCAAGGTCGGCTTCGTGTTCACCGACCCCGATACCCAGATCGTGATGCCGACAGTTGCCGAGGACCTCGCGTTCTCGTTGCGCCGCAGCGGCATGAGCAAGACCGATATCGCGGCACGGGTGCAGCGAATGCTGGACCGCTTCGGTCTCGTCGCGCACACCGACCATCCGGCACACCTGCTCTCCGGCGGGCAGAAACAGTTGCTGGCCATCGGTTCGGCGCTGATCCGCGAGCCCGAGGTGATCGTCGCCGACGAACCGACCACGCTGCTCGACCTGCGCAACGCGCGGCGGGTCTCGCAGGCACTGAACTCCCTCGATCAACAGGTGATCGTGGTGACCCACCAGCTCGGATTGCTCGACGGGTTCGATCGAGTCGTGGTGCTGGACAACGGTTGCGTCGTTTTCGACGGCGCACCGGCGGCGGCGATCGACGCGTATCGGCGCCTGATCGAATGATCGGCCTGTACTGCCCCGGCGACTCGCCGCTGCACCGGATGCCCGCGGGGGTGAAGCTGGCGCTGTTGCTGGTCTCGATCCTGGCGATGACAGTGTTCGTCCGGGGTCCGGTGGGTGTGCTGGTCGCCGCGGCGCTGGTGGCCGGCTTGTTCGCGCTCGCCCGCGTCTCCTGGCGGGTGGCCTTCGCCCAGGTGCGCCCGGTGCTGTGGATGACCGCGATCATCGGGGTGTTCCAGCTGCTCACCACCTCGCCGACGCGAGCCGTGGTGGTGTGCGGGGTGTTGCTCGTGTCGGTGGCCCTCGCGGCCCTGGTCACGGTGACCACGCGGGTCACCGCCATGCTCGATGCGCTGACTCGCGCGCTCGGCCCGCTGCGCCGCGTCGGTGTGAACCCGGAGCGGGTGAGTCTGCTTCTCGCGCTGGCCATTCGGTGTGTTCCGTTGCTGGCGCAGATCGTCCACGATGTCGGCGAGGCGCGGCGAGCGCGCGGGGTGTCGTGGTCGGCGACAGCACTGGTCACGCCTGTGCTGGTGCGGGCATTGCGGACCGCCGACGCGATGGGGGAAGCCCTGGCCGCACGCGGTGTCGACGACGACTGAAATCGGCCTTGCCATTCCTAGACGACCGGTCGTATAGTTCTCCGCATGGCACGACCACGGCGCAGCGACGACACGAGAGCGCTTCTCATCGAGGAGGGCGCGGTCGGCCTGCTGTCCAACGGCTACCACGGCACCGGCATCAAGCAGGTACTCGACAAGGTCGGGGTGCCGAAGGGTTCGTTCTACAACTACTTCGACAGCAAGGAGAGCTTCGCCCAGGCGGTCATCGAGCACCACTCGCAGTGCGTGCGGCGCAATCTCGCCGCCGCGTTCGCCGCGGCACCGGACCCACTCAGCGGTATCCGCGCCTTCTTCGCCACCCTGACCGACGATTTCGTCGCCTCCGAGTACACCGGCGGCTGCCTGATCGCCAACCTCGGTGGGGAACTGGAAGGTAGTGAGCTGCTGCGGAAGTCGCTGTCGAATGCCTGGGCGGTCTGGCGCGACGGCATCGCCGGCGCCTTGCGTGAGGCGCAGGCGCAGGACACCGTGCGCGCCGACATCGACGCCGTGGATCTGGCGGATCTGCTCCTCGAATCCTGGGAGGGTGCGGTGATCCGGATGAAGATCGACCGCACCGTCGAGCCGCTCGACAAATGTCTGCGTCGGCTGCTCGACGACTACTTCCGGCCGTAACTCCCGTCGGCGCCGATCCGGTGTCGACCTCACTGCCATCATCGGCCCTCGGGTCGTCCTTTGCGGTCGCCATTCCAAGACGACCGGTCGTATATTTGCCGAAAGGATCAGTTCATGTCCACATCGAAGACGGTCGTGGTGACCGGTGGTTCCAGCGGCATCGGGCGTGACGTCGCTCGTGCTCTCGTCGCCCGCGGCGACAACGTCGTTCTCGGCGGGCGCGACGCGGACAAGCTCGCCGAGGTCGCCGCCGAACTGGCCGCGCCCGAGCAGGTGGCTGCCGTGGTCGGTGACATCGCCTCGCCCGCAACGGGTTCGGCGTACGTGCGCACCGCGCTCGATCGGTTCGGCCGGGTCGACGCGCTGATCAACAGCGCGGGCGTCTTCGGGGCCACGCCGTTCGTCGACGTCACCGAGGCCGAACTCGATCGCTACCTCGGCGGCAACCTCAAGGGGACCTACTTCACCACCCAGGCCGTCGTTCGACAGCTGCTCGCCCAGGGCGAAGGCGGCAGCATCGTCAACATCGGCACGGTTCTGATCGACCACGCCCTCGCCGGTCTGCCCGCCTCGGCCGCGCTCATCAGCAAGGGCGGTGTGCACGCGCTCACCACCAGCCTGGCCGCCGAACTCGCCTCCGCCGGAATCCGGGTGAACGCGGTGGCCCCCGGCATCATCCGCACCCCGCTCTTCGGTGACGGTGACGAGCGCGCGTCGGGCGCGCTGGCGTTGCTGAACCGGATCGGCGAGGTCGCCGACACCACCGCGGCCGTGCTGTATCTCGCCGACGCCGAGTTCGTCACCGGCCACATCCTGCCCGTCGACGGCGGCTTCATTTCCGGCCGAGCAGCCTGAATCAGCGAAAACAGCTCCTACACAACGGATTCGGGTGCGCAGCGCCCCGACCTCCGGTCATCCTGTGAGAGCTGCACCCATCGAAAGGACACGCTCATGCCGTACGTGAACATCAAGGTCACCAATGAAGGGGTCACCACCGAGCAGAAGGCGCAGCTCATCAAGGGCGTCACCGATCTGCTCTTCGATGTGCTCGGCAAGGATCCCGACCACACCTTCGTGGTGATCGACGAAGTGCCGCTGACAGATTGGGGTGTGGGCGGGCTGAACGTCGCCGAGTACCGGGCGAAGCGCGCGGCCGAGAGCTGAGTGATCCGAGAGCTGAGTGATCGGTGAGCCGGAACATCCGTCCGGCTCACCGACTCAGGCGGGTCCGTCGAACGGCACCGAGGCGTCGAGTGCGAACCAGCCCATCGGGATTCGCTTGCCCCGCGTCGAGAAGTAGCTCGGGCCCAGCCACAGGTCCGGTTCGATCTCGCGGAGTTCGTCGTAGATCCGCCGGGCGGGTCTGCGGGAGCCCACGCGAGGATCGTCGTAGTCGAAGAGCACCGCCGGTCGTCCGTCGATCACGGAATCACCGACCGTGGCAACGAAATTCAACGCACGGATGCCGCCGAGCAGGCGGAAGACATTGTGGCCGACCGCCGCCTCGTCCACGTGACGAAACGACTTGGCCACCCAGAAGTACGACGGCCGAGCCATCGCCGTCCCCAGTAGTCGCTCGCCGGACCCGGGGAACGAACGCATCGTCACGTCGCCGTCGAGCCGCGCGAAGTCGGCCGCCGTCACGTCGGGAGCCCCGGCGAAGAGCCCGCGGAATTCGGTGGTTCCCGCCGCGGACAGCGCGTCGAGGCGGGGTCGGTGGTCGGACGGGCTGCGGACCGGCATCAGGCCGGGCGCGGACAAGGGTGTCGGCTTCATGGGCGGACTCGATTCTGTCGAAACTCGGTCCTCGCATGGTGCCAAGTGGCGGCGCCCACCGGTGCCGTTTTCGCCGGAGGCGACAACAGCGGGCCGCGACGCATACTGCGTCGCGGCCCGCTGTCTGTGGTCGTCCTACCGGTCGCGCAGGGCGTACGGCTCGACCGCGCCGCGCTCCAATGCCCGCGCGTCGATGGTCTCGGCGCGGTAGGGGAGCAGGGCGAGACGGTCGCGCATACCGCGGACCGGGTCGTCGATCTTCTCGTTCAGGCCGAACAGGAAGGTCCATTCGTGCTCGTCGCTGCCGTAGGGGACCACGGTGGCGAACTGCTCGTGGAAACGACCCCACGAACGCTTCAGCGTCTCGTTGCGCCACATGGTCGCGCAGCCGGCCTGCGCCGACAGCACGCCGCCGGGGGCGAGCAGTGCCTTACATCGGGACAGGAACTCCGACTCGTAGAGGCGGTTGTGCTGGGCGTCCTCGACACGCTCGTCGGGCAGATCGATGACGATCACGTCGTAGCGGGTACCCGCCGCCTGCGCGTTCGCCAGGAAGTCCCAGCCGTCGGCGTAGTGCACGTGGACCGGGCCCTCGTGCCGCACCGCGGCGGCGAGCTCGGCGGTGGTGTAGCCGTAGGGCAGGTGCTCGGCGCACAGCTCCACTTCGCGCTGATCGATATCGACGTGGTCGACCAGGGTCGCCCCGGCCGCCACCGACATCTGCGAGGCCACACCCTCACCGGAACCGATGATCAGCACCCGATCGAGCTTCTCCGCCAGCACGAACGCCGGGACCATCATGGCCTCGTGGTAGGTGACCTGGGAGAACTCGGTGGACTGACGATCGTCGTCGGAGAACAGGGAGATCCCCTGATCGGTCCGCGCGATCACCATGTGCTGGAACGGGGTGTTCGTATCCACGATCACCTCGTGCAGATCCCAGATCCGGGTCAGGCCGTCGCCCACCGGTTCGTAGATCTTCTCGGCGCCGTGGCCACGCTGGACCGTCTGCATCCGAACTGTGGTGGGGGACAACTTGTCTCGGAGCAGTTCGACTGCTTTCGTCGCGCCCGCACCGATGCTGCCGCAGGTGAAGACGTCGACGAAGATGTCGCCGGACTCCGGATAAGTGTGAATCGAGGCGTGAGACTCCGACAACAGCGCGAGGACGGTCACCCCCTGCGGATCGAACTTTTTATGAACGACTTCGCAGATGGTGACGCCCGCCGCGATCAGAGACTCACGCAACGCCGATTCGAGTCGTTCGAGATCGTCACACAGGGTTGTGTCGACGCCACCGAACTCGGCCAGCACGTGCCAACCGGTGAATTCCGCCGTCATGGGCAAACTCACTCTCGCTCAGCGCCCGAGACATGAACGGTCAAGGGCGGAAAACCATTGAAGGACACCGACGAATAACTCGCGGTATAGGCGCCGGTGTGCAGGATCTGAATCCGGTCACCGGCTCGCAACGTGGTCGGCAGAAGGACCTTCGTGCGTTGATACAGTACATCGTCGCCGTCGCAGGTCGGACCCGCGACCACCGCCTCCGACACCGGATCGCCGTCGCGATCGGTGACGAAACGGTAAGCGATGTACTCGTTCTCGGTCTCGGCCATACCGTTGTATCGGCCGATGTCGAGATACACCCAGCGCCGGCCATCCGGCGCGAATCGCACACCGACGACCTCGGCGTGCACAGTGCCCGCGTTACCCACCAGCGCACGGCCGGGTTCCACGATCAGGCCGATGGCCGCGGGCAGGAACTCGGCGGCGGCACCGGTGATGGCGGCCGCGATCGCGTCGAGTTCGGGGGCGGCGTCCACGTAGGAGATCGGCAGACCGCCGCCCACATTGACCGCCGTGACGTGAATGTCCTTGTCCGCCAACGCCGTGACGATCGCACCGGCCTGCTCGATGCCGATCCGCCATGCGGCGGGGTCGAGCTGCTGGGAACCGACGTGGAAATAGGGGCCGCCGACCCTCAGGCCCAGATCCCGGGCGCGCACCAGCAGCCGCAGAGCTTCGGCGGGCGCGCACCCGAACTTCGTGCCGAACGGGGTCCGTGATTCGGGGGCCGAGGACAGGAACCGGCACTCGACCTCGGAGCCGGGCGCGTGCTCGGCGATGCGGTCGAGGTCGTCCTCGGTGTCGAAGGCATAGCGGCGCACGCCGAGGGCGAAGGCGCGCGCGATATGGGCGCTCTTCTTGATCGGGTTGCCGTAGCAGAGCCGCTCGGGCGCGACGCCGAGGTCGAGGCACTGCTCGATCTCGCCGATGCTGGCGACGTCGAACTCGGCGCCCTCGTCGTCGAGCAGGGTGATCAGTTCCGCCACCGGCGCCGCCTTGATCGCGTACCTGATCCGGGTGCCGACAGCGACGGCGGCGTCGAGGGTTCGGTAGTTGGCACGTACCCGCTCGGGGTCGATGACAAGGTACGGAGATTCGGGCACAGGTGAACTTTCGGTCGGCGGCCGGGAGAGACTATCAGCGGCGCCTACCCAACAACGAATCCGTCAAACATTCGTCATATTCGTCATAGGCAATTGGTATTACTCAACCTGCCGTGACTGTGACCTCGTCGAACACGACCTCACCCGCGGCGTCGGATTCCTCGAGATCCACGATCGCCGTGAGCGCCCAGCCGTGATCACCCGCGGGGTCGTCGATCACCTGCCGCACATGCCAGAAACCGGGCCGCTGCTCGATCTGGAACAGCTGCGGGCCGCGCGCGTCGGGGCCGGTGCCGATCGTGGCGTACTCGTCGAAGTAGGGGGCGAAGTCCTCGGCCCAGTCGGGGCCGGTGCCGAGTTGGTCGAGTTCGTACCAGCGGCGTCGCGACGCCAGCTCCACCCGGCGGAACATGGCGTTGCGCACCATGATCCGGAAGGCGCGTTCGTTGGCGGTGATCGGGCGCACCGTTTCGGCGCCGAACGCTACCTGCTGGGCGTCGTTCTCGGCGCCGGGGTTGGTGAGCTGTTCCCACTCGTCGAGCAGGCTCGAGTCGACCTGGCGGATCAGCTCGCCGAGCCATTCGGTGAGGTCGTCGAGATCCTCGGTGCGGGCGGCGTCGGGCACGGTGCGGCGCAGGGCGCGGTAGGCATCGGCGAGGTAGCGCAGCACGACGCCTTCGGAGCGGGTCAGTTCGTAGTGCGAGATCAGTTCGGCGAAGGTCATCGCGCGTTCGATCATGTCGCGCACCACCGACTTCGGTGACGGCGCGAATTCCGACACCCACGGGTGGCCCGCTCGGTAGGTCTCGAACATCGGATCGATCAGCTCGGCCAGGGGTTTGGGCCAGGTGACGTCCTCCAGGAGCTCCATGCGCTCCTCGTATTCGATACCGTCGGCCTTCATTTCGTTGACGGCGACACCACGGGCCTTGTGCTGCTGGGCCATCAGCAGCTGGCGTGGGTCCTCGAGGGTGGCCTCGATCAGGGAGACGACATCGAGTGTGTAGGTGGGACTTTCGCGATCGAGAAGGTCGAACGCGGCCAGCGCGAACGGCGACAGTGGTTGATCCAGTGCGAAATCGCGTTGCAGGTCGACGGTGAGCCGCGCCATTCGGCCCTTCGCGTCGGGTTCGGAAAGTTGTTGCACCACACCGGCATCGCGCAGCGAACGGTACAGGCGCAGGGCTCGCAGGATGTGCTTGCGTTGCGCGGGACGCGGCTCGTGGTTGTCCTCGAGCAGGTGACGCATCGCGTAGAAGCAGTTGCCCGGGCGGGCGATCACATTGAGCAGCATCGAGTTGGTCACCGCGAAGCGCGACACCATCGGCTCGGGCGGGGCGGCGATCAGCCGGTCGAAGGTCTCCTCGCTCCACGAGACGAAACCCTCCGGGGGCTTGCGGCGCACCACTTTTCGCTGCTTCTTCGGATCATCGCCCGCCTTGGCGATGAGACGGGTGTTCTCGACCTCGTGCTCGGGGGCCTGCACCACCACGGTGCCCATGGTGTCGTAGCCCGCGCGACCCGCGCGCCCGGCGATCTGATGGAACTCACGGGCTTTGAGCCTGCGGGTGCGCACACCGTCGTACTTGGTGAGACCGGTGAGCAGCACGGTGCGGATCGGGACGTTGATGCCGACGCCGAGGGTGTCGGTACCGCACACCACTTTCAGCAGGCCGTCCTGAGCGAGCTTCTCCACCAGGCGGCGATATTTGGGCAGCATGCCCGCGTGGTGCACACCGATGCCGTGACGGATCAGCCGCGACAGCGTTTTACCGAAGCCCGATGCGAACCGGAAATCGCCGATGGCGGCGGCGATCGCGTCCTTCTCGGCACGGGAGGCGAAGTTCACGCTCGTCAGCGCCTGCGCGCGTTCGAGTGCGGCGGCCTGGGTGAAGTGCACCACGTAGACCGGCGCCTGGTGAGTGGTCACCAGCTCTTCGAGGGTTTCGGTGATAGGGGTGCGCACGTACGAGAACGTCAGCGGCACAGGACGTTCGGTGCCCGCGACCACCGTGGTCGAGCGGCCGGTGCGCGCTTGAAGATCGGTGGCGAAGAAGTCCACCTCGCCCAATGTCGCCGACATCAGCAGGAATTGGGCGCGCGGAAGTTCGATGATCGGCACCTGCCACGCCCAGCCACGGTCCGGGTCGGCGTAGAAATGGAACTCGTCCATCACAATCTGGCCGACCTCTGCCGCCGCGCCCTCGCGCAACGCCAGGTTCGCCAGGATCTCCGCCGTGGCGCAGATGATCGGGGCGTCGGCGTTGACCGCCGCGTCACCGGTTACCATGCCGACGTTCTCCGCGCCGAACACCTCACACAGCGCGAAGAACTTTTCGCTGACCAGCGCCTTGATCGGCGCGGTGTAGTAGCTGCGCTGCCCGTTGGCCATGGCGAACAGGTGCGCGCCGACCGCCACCAGAGACTTTCCGGAGCCGGTCGGCGTCGCCAGAATGACATTGGACCCCGACGCCAACTCCATCAGCGCCTCGTCCTGCGCTGGATACAGGGTTGTGCCCTGCTCGGCAGCCCACGCCGCGAACGACTCGTAGAGCGCGTCGGCGTCGGTCCCGGGAATTTCCAGTAGGTCGGTCAGATCCACTCCGACCACCCTAGTGGGTGTGGGGGGTCAGTCCTTACCGTCGCCGGAGGTGTCGTCGTAACCGCCCTGCTCGGCCAGGAAACGCTCGAACTCCGCGCCGAGCTCCTCACCGCTGGGCAGTTCCCCGTCGGCGGCGAGCAGGCTGGACTGGCGTTCCTGCGCGGTGACGAAACTGTCGTACTGGCGTTCCAGCGCTGTGACGACCGTCTCCACCTCCTCGTTGCCCGCGATGTGCTCGGCGACCTGCTCACGCACGCGCGCGGCCGCCTCACCCAGCGCCGAGAGCGGCAGGTCCAGGCCCGCGTTGTCGGCGAAGTTCTCCAGCAGCGTCTGCGCGGCCTCGGGGTAATCGGTCTGGGCCAGGTAGTGCGGCACGTGCACCGAGAAACCGAGCGATTCGTGGCCGTGCTGAGCCATCCGGTACTCGAGCAGCGACGACGCGCTGCCCGGCACCTGCAACTCGCCAGGCCAGCGCTGGTGCTCGCCGATCAGCGAACGATCCGAGGAATGCGCGGTGACACCGAGCGGACGGGTGTGCGGGATCGCCATCGGGATCGCCGACAGGCCGATCGTGCGCCGCACGCCGAGCTGTTCGGCCAGCAGCCGCACCGCAGTGGTGAACTTCTCCCAGCGCAGGTCCGGTTCCAGGCCCGAGAGCAGCAGGAACGGGGTGCCCGCGGTGTCGCGCAGCGCCCACAGGTTCAGTTCCGGTTCCGCGTAGTCGGCGAAATGATCGGTCTTGAACGTCATCAGCGGGCGGCGTGAACGGTAATCGAGCAACTCGTCGACATCGAAGGAGGCGACCAGCTCCGATTCGAGGCTCTCGCGCAGATGGGTCGTCGCCAGACGCACGGCGTGTCCGGCGTCGGTGAAACCTTCCAGACCGTGCACCAGCACGGGGCCCGCACCGTCGTCCGAGGACAACTGCGGCGCCGGAAACTCCAGTTCGTACATATGCGACTGGTCATCCATCGCGTTTCTCCTTCCTGCGCGGTCCACCATCGCTCGCGGGGGTGGGGAAGCGGATCTCCATTGTCCCCCACGCGAGCAGTGCCATCACACACGGCCGGGGACGGCTCGTCCTGTTAGGCAACAGCATGGACACCGCGCGCATTCCCGCCCGGCGCGGGGACCGGGCTGTGCCGCGCATCCCGTCCGGCGTGGCGCGACCGGGCCGATCGGGGCGGTGGGGCACAGTGGACGGTGTGAACATGGCGCAGGCGACACCGATCCGCGCGGGTGATCCGGGCCTGCGCCGCTGGTGGCTGGGGTTGGTGGCCGTGTCGTTCGCGCTCACCGGGTGTGCGCAGAGCGTCAGCGGGACGCCGGTCGCCGAGAGCGCGGTCTCGGTGCGGCAGATCGATGGTTCGCTGGCCGAGCTACTGCCCGCGCCATCGCAGTTTCCGGCCCGGTATCCGGCGGTTGTGCTGCCCGCGCAGGCGGCGGCGGCCGCCGCGGGCGATCTCGACGGAGTGGGGGCGGGCGCGACCGTCAGCCCGGCGACATGCACGCCGGTCGAGGCCGAGCCCGGCGGGGAGCCCGCGGCGGTGGCGGTGGGGACCGATGACGCGAGCCGGGCCACCCTGACCGTCGAGTTGTCGCGCAGCGCCGAACCGGTGTCGTCGCTGCGCGATCGGCTCGACGAGTGCGGGCTGATCCAGGTTCGGCGGGCGGGTGCGGGGTCCACGGTCACGACCGCGCTCGACCGGGTGACCCCCGCCGGTACCGACGATGCGATAGCGTTGCGGCGCACCGTGGTTCCCGACGTCGGCGGTGCGGGGCTGACCCAGACGATGCAGACCTCGATCGGGCAGATCGGCGATGTACGCATCACGGTGACGTCGATGACTTTCGGTGCGGGACAACCGGATACGGCCGCGGTGGACGAGATGTTCGCCACCGCCGCCGCCGCCGTACGCGGTAGCTGAAGCGCCTACCACCAGGCGGTGACAGGTTCGCCCACGGCGCGTGGCCGGGACCGGGGTTGCTCCACAGCTTCGGCGCTACGCACAGGGCGGATGAAAGCCCAGGTCGGTGCAGCCGGTGTGCGCGAGCCGGCGGGCACCGTGGAGCCATGACGCCTTCGACGAACCCCACCCGCCGGGTCAAGCGCTCCGGACCGTTTCCCCGCGCACTCGGCTGCGCCGAATCCACTCCCCGCTATCCCGGCGGACTGCCGCGTCCGCCGCTGCGGGTCGACGAACCCGGTGAGCTGATCGCCGCCCTGCCCGCGATGCTCGGTTTCGTCCCCGAACGGTCCCTCGTCATCGCCGTGTTGCACGAGGTGGCGGGCGGCGCGGCCGAGGCGATCGAGGCGGTGGTGCGCTTCGACCTCGACGTGGCCACCGACATCCGGCTCCTCGACCAGTTCACCGCCTGCCTGGCATCGATCTGCCTGCGCGAAGAAGCGACCGGCGTGCTCGCCGTCTTCGTCGAGGACCGCGCCGAGTTCGACGGCGAGGAAGTCCTGCGCGCGGCCGAATTGATCGAGGTACTGGCCGAGGACGGGATCGCGGTCCGCGGCGCCTGGTCGGTCCCCGCGATCGCGGCGGGCGAACGCTACCGCAGCGTGTTCGGCCTGGTCGGGACCGGCCTGGTCGCCGATCCGTCGTCCTCGATCGTCGCGGTGTCACATGTGCTGGAAGGCAAGCAGATTCGCGGTTCGCGCCAGGAGATGACGGCGCTGATGGTTCCCGACGAACTGCTGAGCGTGCGCGTGCGCGCCCAGCTCGGGCCTGCGGACGCGCGGTACCGGGGTGGGCTGGCGGCGGCGACGCGCGCCGGGAACGCCACGGCCTATCAGCGACGGGCGCTGGAATGGGTGCTGTGGCAGATCGCCGACACCGCGTCCGGCGCACCGCGTGCCGCGCGCGAACTCGCGCGACTGGCCGTGACCCTGCGTGACCGGCCGATCCGCGACGCGGTATACGGCCTGGCGGTCGGCGATCACGCCGAGGCCGCCGAGCGGCTGTGGGCGCAGCTGGCCAGGGCGACACCCGGTACCGACCGCGCCGAAGCAGCGGCCCTGCTCGGGTTCAGCGCATACCTGCGCGGCGACGGACCGTTCGCCGGCGTCGCGATCGCCGCTGCCGTCGAGGCCGACGCCGAGCACGCGATGGCGATGCTGCTGGAGACCTCACTCCAGACCGGGCTGCGGCCCGAACGGCTGCGCAGACTCGCGCTGTGTGGTCACCAGATCGCCGCCGATCTCGGCGTCGACATCGGCCCGATCACCCTGTGAGGCAGGCAGGTCAGTGAGCGCTGTGAGCCTTGGTGCCGAGGGAACGCAGGAAATCCCAGGCGTCGGAAACGATCTCGTCGAGGTCGTTGTGCTCGGGTCGCCAGCCCAGTTCGGCGACCGCGCGGTCACTGGAGGCGATCAGGACGGCCGGATCGCCGGCGCGGCGCGGCGCGTCGATCGTCTCGATCGGCAGACCGGTGACCCGCTCGCACGCCGAGATCACTTCGCGCACCGAAAAACCCGTGCCCGAACCCAGGTTGCAGATCCGGTGCGTGCCCGGCTGCGACGACGACAGCGCGAGCAGATGCGCCTGCGCCAGGTCGCGGATGTGGATGTAGTCACGCACACACGTACCGTCCGGTGTCGGCCAGTCGGTGCCGTACACCGAAATGGCCTTGCGGTGACCCAGTGCCACCTGCAACACGAGGGGGATCAGATGTGTTTCCACCACCCGGTTCTCGCCGAGCCCGGCATAGGCGCCCGCCACGTTGAAATAGCGCAGGCTGGTCGCGGCCAGATCGTGCGCCACCGCGTAGGAGGTGATGGCGTGATCGATGGCCAGCTTGCTCGCACCATAGGGATTGGTGGGGCGAGTGGGCGAGGCTTCGGTGATCGGGACCTGTTCGGGCTCGCCGTACACCGCGGCGGTGGAGGAGAACACCAGGCGGGGTGTCCCGGTCTCGCGGATCGCCTCGAGCAGCGTCAGCGTCTTCACGACGTTGCCGTGCCAGTACTTCTCCGGCTGCTCCACCGACTCGCCGACCAGCGACTGCGCCGCGAAATGCAGAACACCATCGAAGGATTCGGCACGCAGCAGATCGGGAGCGGCGACGGCGATATCGCCGTCGACGAACCGGGCACCGGCCGGCACCCCGTCGGCGTTACCGGTCGAGAGGTCATCGACTACGACCACCTCGTGGCCCTGTTCGAGCAGCACGGCGGCGCAGCCGCCACCCACGTAGCCGGCGCCGCCGGTGACAAGAAGTTTCACGAATCAGACCAGCCTCACCTGGACGGCATGCGCCATCTCTTCGGACAGTTCGAAACCGTTGTGGCCCGGCACCGTGATCAGCACCGCACCCGGCTTGGTCTCCACGGTAACGCGTGCGTCGGGCACCACGCCCGCCTCACGCAACCGCCCGATGACCTCCGGGTCGGTCTGGATGTGCTCGGCCAGCCTGCGCACGACCACCGCGTGCAGCGCGCCGTTGGGCAGATCGGAGAGCCGGATCAGCTTCTCCTCGGCGGCGGGCACGTCGCCGAGGCCGAGTTCGTCCAGACCGGGGATGGGGTTGCCGTAGGGCGAGGTGGTCGGGTGGTTGAGCACCTCGATCAGGCGCCGCTCCACCTCCTCGCTCATCACGTGCTCCCAGCGACACGCCTCGGCGTGGACGTTCTCCCAGTCCAAACCGATGATGTCGACCAGCAACCGCTCGGCGAGCCGGTGCTTGCGCATCACCGAGACGGCCATGGAACGGCCCTTGTCGGTGAGCTCGAGATGGCGGTCGCCCGCGACGAGCAACAGGCCGTCGCGCTCCATCCGCGCGACCGTCTGGCTCACCGTCGGACCACTCTGCTCGAGGCGTTCGGCGATGCGTGCCCGCAACGGCACCACGCCCTCTTCCTCGAGGTCGTAGATGGTACGGAGATACATCTCCGTGGTGTCGACCAGATCCTTCACCTGATACCCCTTCGTCAGCACGAATTCTACCCACGCGCGAACGCCGGTCCGCCCGTCGGACCAGCGGCCCTATTTCTACTGCATGTCAACGCCGCACGGGGGCTGCTGCTTCCGGCTAGCGTGGCGACCATGGTCACGTCGCCGCGCAGCGAAACCAGTGGGACCGTCGTGTGGACCGAGCGATTCCTCGGCTACACCTGGAGTCCGGAGCATCCGATGAAGCCGGCGCGCCTGCAATACACCATGTCGCTGGCCGAAAGCCTAGGTCTTCTCGACGGTGTCGAGCCATTGGCGCCCGACGCGGCCACTCAGGCCGACCTGATGCGGGTCCACAGCAGCTCCTACATCGAGGCGGTGCGCCGGGCCGGACAGGGGCCGCCGACGCCCGAGGATGCCCTCTACGGGCTCGGAACCGCCGATAATCCGGTGTTCCCGCACATGCACGAGGCCGCGTCGGTGATCGTCGGCGGCACTCTCGCCGCCGCCCGGGAGATCGCGGCGGGCCGTACTCGCCGGGCCGTGAGCATCGGCGGTGGAATGCACCACGCCATGCCGGATTCGGCGGCGGGGTTCTGCGTCTACAACGATGCCGCGATCGCCATCTCGTGGCTGCTCGACCACGGCTTCGACCGCATCGCCTACCTCGATGTCGACGTCCATCACGGCGACGGCGTGCAACGCGCGTTCTATGCCGATCCCCGGGTGCTCACGGTGTCGATACACCAGCATCCGGCGACGTTGTGGCCCAATACCGGCTGGCCGGAGGAGACCGGGGTCGGGGCGGCCGACGGTACCTCGATCAATCTGGCGCTGCTGCCGGGCACCCGGGATGCGCAGTGGCTGAGGGGGTTTCACGCGGTGGTGCCCGGCGCGGTCGCCGCCTTCCGGCCGCAGATCATCATCAGCCAGTGCGGTGTCGACACCCACCGCGAAGATCCGCTGGCCGACCTGGAACTCACCGTCGACGGCCAGCGCGCGGCCTTCCTCGCGATGCGCGACCTCGCCGACGAACACGCCGAAGGGCGGTGGCTGGCCATCGGCGGCGGCGGATACGGCGTGGTGCGGGTGGTGCCGCGCGCCTGGACCCACCTGCTCGCCGCGGCACTCGACCGGCCTCTGGCCCCCGAAACGCCGGTGCCCGCCGACTGGATCGACCAGGTCCGAGCATCCGCGCCGCGCGTGCAACCACCGACGACCATGGGTGACGGAGGCGACACCGCCTACCGGGCCTGGGACGGTCCCGGCGGCACACCCGAGATCGGCGACGCGGGCCAGATCCGCGCACAGCGCGCGGTCGACACCGCCATCACGGCCACTCGGCGGGCCGGTTTCGGCCTGCTCGGGCTCGATCCGGAGGATCCTCGTGACTGAGCCGCTGCTACCCGACACCGCCGACACGCCCGCGAATCCGCCTGCGCCGCCGCAGCATTGGTACGGCGATGTGCTCGCCGCCGACGGTGGCGTGGTCCGGGTGCGCCCGATCGTGCCCGCCGATGCCGACGCGCTCGCGGCCTTTCACACCGGCCTGTCCGATCGCACCCGATACCTGCGCTATTTCGGTCCGTACCCGCAGATCTCGCCGAAGGACATGTACCGCACCACCCACGTCGACTACCGCGATCGGGTCGGTCTCGTCGCGGTCCTCGGCACGTCGATCATCGGCGTGGCCCGCTACGAACTGCTCGCCCGGCCGGGCCCACGCGCGGCCGAGGTGGCGTTCGTGGTCGCCGACGAGCACCAAGGGCGTGGGCTCGGCTCGGTGTTGCTCGAACACCTCGCCGGTGCCGCCGCCGAGAACGAGGTGATCGCCTTCGTCGCCGAGGTGCTGGCCGAGAACGAGGCCATGATCACGGTCTTCCGTGAGGCCGGCTACCAACTGCAGCGCAGTCGTGACGGTTCCGAGGTACACCTCGAATTCGCCATCGACCCCACCGAAGCGCTTCGCACCGTGCGGGATTCGCGGGAGGCGGCCTCGGAAGCGCGCAGTGTCGGCAATCTGCTCGCACCCGGTTCGGTCGCGGTGATCGGCGCGTCACCGGAACAGACCAGGGTCGGCGGCGCGGTCCTCGCGAATCTGCTGGCAGGCGGTTTCAGCGGGCCCGTGTTCCCGGTGAACCTGCACCGGCGCTCGGTCCGTGGCGTGCGCGCCTACGCCACGGTGAGCGAGATCCCCGACGAGGTGGACCTGGCGGTGGTGGCGGTGCCACCGGCCGCGATCGGGGCGGTCCTCGACGACTGCATGGCCAAGGGGGTCAAGGGTCTGGTCGTGTTGACCGCGGGCTTCGGCGAGACCGGGGCGGCCGGGCTGGCCGCCGAACACGACCTGGTCGCCGCGGCGCGCGGGCACGGGATGCGGGTGGTCGGCCCCAGCGCGCTCGGCATCGCCAACACCGACCCTGCGGTCGGCCTCAACGCCACCTTGGCCCCGGTGCTTCCCCAGCGCGGGCGAATCGGCTTCTTCTGCCAGTCCGGCCCGCTCGGCGCGGCGATCCTCGGCGAGGCCGCGGCCCGCAATCTCGGCCTGTCGACGTTCGTCTCGGCGGGAAACCGGGCCGACGTCTCGGGCAACGACCTGCTCCAGTACTGGGACACCGCCGCCGATACCGAGGTGATTCTGCTGTACCTGGAGAGCTTCGGCAACCCGCGCAAGTTCTCCCGGCTGGCACGCCGGGTGGCCCGCGGCAAACCGATCGTGGCGGTGAGCAGCGGCCGCCTGGCGGCCGGCGCCGACATGGACCGCATCGTGGTCCGCGACCTCTTCGGCCAGGCCGGGATCATCCAGGTCGACTCCATCTCCGAACTGTTCGACTGTGCCGCCCTGCTGGCCTGTCAGCCACTGCCGAAGGGTCCCCGGGTCGCCGTGGTCGGCAACAGCGCCGCGCTGAACTGGCTGGCCATCGACGCCGCCCGCAGCGAAGGGCTGCGGGTGCACCGGCCCGTCACCGCTGTCGACCGAGGCCCCGGCGCCCGACCCACCGAACGCGGCGTGCAGGGCGCGCGGCCGCTGGAGCCGGACCTGCGCAGCGCTCCGGTGGAGCGGGCCGAGCGAGGCGCGGAGCGTGCCGGGCGGACGGCGTGGGGATTGCGCGGTGCGCGGCGGGGTAGCCGGAGCCTTGATGCCGGGGCGACCGGCCGGACCGCGGACAGCGCCGGGCCGACCAGCCACTCCGAGGACGGTGTCGGGCCGACCGTGCGGAGCGTGGGTGCTGCGATCGTGGACGGACCGGTGGATCTCGGACCGGAGGCGACACCGGCCGACTTCCGGGAAGCGGTCCTCGCCGCGCTGCGCAGCGAGGAGGTCGACGCGGTGATCGTCGTGGTCGCCCCGCCTGTTCCGGTGCCGATGGAAGGCTTCGGGGATGCACTGCGGGCGGCCGCCGCGGCGGCGCCGGACAAGCCGGTGCTCACCACGTTCGTCGCGGAATCGGGCATTCCGCGACAGTTGGCGGTGCGTACCACCGCGGGCGCGCCGGCGCGTGGGTCCATCCCGTCCTATCCGGATCCCGAGCGGGCCGCGCGTGCGCTGGCCCGGGTGGACCGGTACGCGCGCTGGCGGGATCGGCCGATCTCGCCGGTGGTGCGCCCGCCCGGAATCGACACCGCGGCCGCGGCGGCGCTGGTGGAGGGCTGGCTCGCCGAGTCGGGCGGGCGGTGGCTCACCGACGAGGAGGCGGTGCGGTTACTCGGGTGCTACGGCATCGACGTGGTCGAGTTCCGGGCAGTCCGCGATGCCGACCAGGCGGTCGCCGCGGCCGAGGAACTCGGTTATCCGGTCGCGGCGAAGGCCACGGGGGAGCTGTGGCGGCGCCGACCGGATCTGATCGGGGTGCGTCTGGACCTGTGGGGACCGGACGCGGTTCGGCAGGCCTACACCGACCTGGTGGAGATCTGCGGCGATCCGCTGCTGCACGTGCAGCAGATGGCGACCAAGGGCGTCGGCTGCGTGCTGCGCGTCACCGACGACCCCTCGTTCGGGTCGGTCATCCAATTCGGCCTGTCCGGCATGATCATCGACCTGCTCGGCGACCGCGCCTACCGCGCCCTACCCCTGACCGAGGAGGAAGCGACCGCGCTCATCGACGCACCACGCGCGGCGCCACTGTTGTCGGACGGGCCGGGCCGAGTGGGTGTCGACAAAGCCGCGCTGGCCGAGCTGGCTCAACGCATTTCGGCCCTGTTCGACGACATCCCGCAGATGCGTGAACTCTCCTGCGACCCCGTGCTGGCCGCCTCCGCCTCGGCGGAGATCATCTACGCCCGAGCGCGCATCGGTCCGGAACCGAGCCGCTTCGACACCGGCCCCCGTCGGCTGGCCTGAACGATGGCCGGTGGGTCCGGTGGAACGAACAACGCCGACCGGCTCGCGACCCGGAGGGGAGGGGTGCGCGGTCGCCGGTCGGCGTTTCGGCAGACGACCCCGCGGGGCCGTCGAGTTCTCGGATCAGCTGGCGTAGGCGCGCAAGCGGTCGGCGCGGTCGCCCTTGCGCAGCTTGGACATGACCTCGCGCTCGATCTGGCGGACCCGCTCACGGGACAGGCCGAAGAGCTTGCCGATCTGGTCCAGGGTGCGCGGCTGGCCGTCGTCGAGACCGAAGCGCAGGCGGATGACCTGCTGTTCGCGCTCGTCGAGGGTGGCCAGGACGCTGCGCACGTCGTGGTGCAGCAGGCCGGCGATGACGGCGCTCTCCGCGGAGGTGGCCTCGGAGTCCTCGATGAAGTCGCCGAGGGGAGCCTCCTCGTCGTTGCCGACGGGCATGTCCAGGCTCACCGGGTCGCGGCTGTGATCGAGCAGATCGGCGATCTTCTCCACCGGGATGCCCGACTCGTTGGCGAGCTCGGCGTCGGTGGCCTCGCGGCCCAGCTGCTGATGCAGTTCACGCTTGATCCTGGCGAGCTTGTTCACCTGTTCGACCAGGTGCACGGGCAGCCGGATGGTGCGGCTCTGATCGGCCATGCCGCGGGTGATGGCCTGACGGATCCACCAGGTGGCGTAGGTGGAGAACTTGAAGCCCTTGGCGTAGTCGAACTTCTCCATCGCGCGGATCAGTCCGAGGTTGCCCTCCTGGATCAGGTCCAGCAGCGGCATGCCGCGGCCCGTGTAGCGCTTGGCCAGGGATACGACCAGACGCAGGTTGGCCTCGAGCAGGTGCGAGCGGGCGGCAGAGCCCTCGCGAACCAGAATCGCCAGGTCACGCTTGCGAGCCGCTGTCAACCGCTTACCGGTTGACAGCAGGTTCTGGGCATACAGGCCCGCCTCGATGCGCTTGGCCAATTCGACCTCGTCGGCCGCCGTGAGCAGTGCCGTGCGTCCGATTCCGTTGAGGTACACGCGTACCAGATCGGCTGCGGGGCTCTGGGCGTCGATATCGGCCTCGCTGGGGCGCAAACGAGTGGTGGCGGGGCTTGTCATGACTTGCCTCCTGTCGGTGGTGTCTCACTCCGATCAACGGACCCGACTTAGAGAAAGTTCCCGATCCCGCGGTCGATAAACCGCTCTGAGCTGCTGGTTCCCACCCCAACGGCTGAGAAGTTCCTGAGAAGAGCGTCGTGGTCGGAACTCGCCGCCACCGCGGGGCGGTTCAGACGGGCCGCACCAATCCGTGGCGGACGAGTCCGGCGACCACACCGAGGGCCTGGGCGGCGAATTCCGGCGTGACCTGCTCTGCTCCGTCGGCAAGGGCGAGTAGTTCGATCAGTTCGTACAACGGCAGCCCGTCGGGGCGCATTCCCGCGACCAGGGCGACCGTCGACTCGTCGACCTCGTGCTGCCAGCGTGGTCCGTCGCCGCGATGAAGCCGGGCCACCTGCTCGGTCCAGCCGAACTCGCCGGGCAGATACACCCGCTCCAACGCGGTCGCCGGGCTCGGCGCGAATCGGGATGCCCACGCGAGGTTCTCGTCGGCGGCCACCGCGCGCAACCACGCCGACCGCGCGAAATACCCGGCTACCTCGGTGCCGAGCGGGTCGTCGAAACCGTGGGTGAGGTCCTCGGCGAGGAGTTCGGTGGGGCCGTCGATCGCGCGCAGATAGACGAACCCGAACCCGACGCCCTCGACGTCGGCGGCCTCGAAGGCGTCGAGCCACCGCGTCGCCTGTTCCTGGGCGGCGGGGTCACGCGGGTCCAGGCCCGCATCGCGCAGCCAGGTGCCGACGTAGAGGCCCGGATCGGCGACGTCGCGCTGCACGACCCACGCGTCGACGCCGTGGGCGGGCAACCAGCTCGACACGCGTTGGCGCCAGTCCTCGCCGTCCACGTGCACCCAGGCGGCCAGCATGGCCGCCGTGCCGCCGGGCGCCAGTAGCTCGGGCGCCTGCCCGATGACCAGCTCGCTGGCGCCGTCCAGGGCGAGCCCGGAGTCGCGATAGGTGTGCTCGATGCGGGCCGGACCGACCACGAACGGCGGATTGGCCACGACCTGGTCGAAGCGTCGCCCGGCCACCGGCTCGAACCAGGACCCCTCGAGCAGTTCGATCTCGAGTTCGTTGAGTGCGGCCGTGGCCTGCGCCAGCCACAGGGCCCGCGCGTTGACGTCGGTCGCGGTGACCCGGCCGGCATACCCCGCCGCGTGCACGGCCTGCACACCGCAGCCGGTGCCCAGATCCAGCACGGTGCCGACCGGTTCGGTGGGTGTGGCGCGCAGCAACGACAGCGACGCGTGTCCGACGCCGAGGACGTGATCCTCGGTGAGCGTGCGCCGCCGCATCGAATCGTCGAGATCGGACAGGATCCACCGGGTACCCGCGCCGACATCGAGCGGCCGCAGATCCAGGGCGGCCCGTACCTGGTCACCGTCGCGCGTGAGCAGGCCCGCCGCCACCGCCGCGTCGATGCGCACCGGCGCCAGTGCGGTCGCGACGTCGCGCTCCGGCAGGACGTCTCCGAGCAGCAGCAACCGCACCAGCGTGCCGAGGTCGCCTGCCGCCCGCGCGGCCCGCCGCACCGGGACCGGCTCCGAACGGCTCAGTGCCGCATGCACATCGGGCCCCAACGCCTCGATGAGGGTGTCGGCGTCGTACCCGACCCGGATCAGCGCGGTGCGCAGGTCCGGGCACAGCGCGGTGAGCAGGGAGTCGGTCATCGTCGGGTTCGTAGGCACCCGACCACTCTGCCAGGGTCGCGAGCGCTGAGAACGACCAGCTGCCATTGCGTGTCGGCGCGTGCGCAGACCCTGGGCTCGCCGGAATATCGCGGTAGCCGCGGTGGCCACGTCGCTGTCCGCGGTGGTTCAGCCGGTGTACGGGTCCCTGGATGTCACGCAGTACAAGGCATTTCCGGGGTCACGCAGGACTATCCAGTGTTCGGCGTCGGTGACTCGGGTGGCGCCGAGGGATTCGTGCCAGGCCGCGGTGGCGGCGATGTTCGACGAGGCCAGATCGGGGTGCGCGCCCGTGGGGCCGGGTTCGTCGAGGCGTTGGAGCAGAAAGTGCAGTGGCTGGTCGGGCCCGCGCAGGCGCGAGAACTCCGGGCGGCGGCCGGGCTTGTGCGTCCAATCGGTGAGTGCCTGCCAGAAGGTGGTATCGGCGTCGATGTCGGTGGGGGACAGGTCGAGGCAGATCTGGTCGAGGCGGGTCACTGTGCCATCGGGTGCGGTCGACACCGTGATCGGCGCCGGACCGAGACCGGCCGGTTCGGTGGACGGAATGAGGCAGAACGTCTGTCCGGCAGGCGATTCCAGCACGGTGTAGCCACCTGGCTCGGCGACGACACGGGCGCCGAGCCCGGTCGCGGTCGCTACCGCCGCGGGGAGATCGTCGACGTCGAGATCGAGGTGGATGCCACCGTCGTCGTGGACGGCTTGCATCTTGATCCACGCGGGCCCGGTGGCGGGCAGCAGGGTGACGAACTCATCGTGTTCGCCGCGCGGTTCCGACACGGTGGAGTCGGTGACCTTCGCCCAGAACCGCGCGCAGTCGGCGAAAGTATCGACGGGCCGGTCGAGAAAGGCCCAGGTCCAGCGAATCATGCTGTCTCCCTTCCGATATGAGGGCACCCGTAAAGCCGTCGGCCGGATTCGGTTGTCCTGTCGGGCAGCTCGGCGTCCTGTTCGAACGGTAGGCGGCCCGCGCTCCGCTGTCGACAGCCTTGTCGGTTCGGCGCGGGGCCGCGCTGTCACGGCCCCTGCGTGCGCAGCCAGCCGGTCGTCCGCGTCTGGCCAACCCCGCCGGTGGCAGGATGTTGACGAAACATGTCACACCGGCCACTCGCTCGCCCGGCGTCGATCCGGCACGCTGGCCGAGTGACCGATTTACGTGCCCCTGCGCCGCCCACCGGCGACGACTCGGCCGACAACCCCACGTCCGCACCGGCATCGGTCACCGACGAACGTCGTCGACTCCATCCCGCGTGGATCGTGGCGGGCGTCGGCTTCGTCGCCCTGCTCGGCGCGGCCGCCTTCCGCTCGGTCCCCAGCGTCCTCATCGAGCCGCTGCACACCGAATTCGGTTGGTCGCACGCCACGATCTCCACCGCCATCTCGCTGAATATGCTGCTCTACGGTCTGATCTCGCCGTTCGCCGCCGCGCTGATGGACCGATTCGGCATCCGCAAGGTGGTGTGTTCGGCGCTGGTGCTGATCGCCGCGGGCAGCGGGCTGACGGTGTTCATGACCCAGGCTTGGCAGCTGGTGGCGACGTGGGGACTGCTGGTGGGTGTCGGCGTCGGGTCGATGTCCATGCCGTTCGTCGCGACCATCACGGGTCGCTGGTTCGTCCAGAGCCGTGGCCTGGTCACCGGAGTGCTCACCGCGGCGGGCGCCACCGGGCAGCTGGTGTTCCTGCCGCTGGTGTCGATGTTGGCCACCGAGCACGGCTGGCGGCTGCCCTCGTTGATCGTGGCGGCGGTGGCGCTGTCGGTGGTGCCGCTGGTCTGGCTGTTCGTGCGCGACTACCCCAGCGATGTCGGTGTGCGCGCGTACGGGGCGCCCGCTGGTTCCGACGCGGGCGCACGAGTTCCCATCGCGGGCGGTGCCAACCGGGCGTTGAAGGTGCTGGCCTCGGCCGCGCGCCGGCCCGGATTCTGGCTGCTGGCAGGTGGTTTCGCGATCTGCGGGGCCTCGACGAACGGCCTGGTCGGCACTCATTTCGTCACCGCGGCCCACGACCACGGCATGCCGCCGACCACCGCGGCCGGACTGCTCGCACTGGTCGGGATCTTCGATGTGGCGGGCACCATCGCCTCGGGCTGGCTCTCGGACCGCGTGGATCCGCGCTACCTGCTGCTCGGCTACTACTCGCTGCGCGGGCTCTCGCTGCTGATCCTGCCGTCGCTGCTCGGCCCGCACACCGAACCGAGTATGTGGGTGTTCATCGTGTTCTACGGCCTGGACTGGATCGCGACCGTCCCGCCGACCGTGCTGCTGTGCCGCGAACTCTTCGGCGCCGACGGCCCTATCGCGTTCGGCTGGGTCTTCGCCGCCCACCAGGTCGGCGCCGCCGTGGCCGCCACCGGCGCGGGCTTCATCCGCGACGTCCAGGGCACCTACGACCTCGCCTGGTACGTGGCGGGAGCGCTCTGCGGGATCGCCGCGGTCATGTCGATGCTGGTCCGCAGACCGAAAACAGCCGTGTAGCCGAACCGGCAGCAGTTATTCCAGCGTCTTGTGCTGTCCGGATTCCAGCGCGATCTGGTTCGTGCGGCCGTCCCAGCGGCTGGGTTCGTCCTTGGTCCGCGGCGGGCGGTCGTTGGCGATCAGCACCGCGATCCACGGCAGCGGCACCGAGGCGGCGATGATCAGGATCGAGAGCAGCGGGTTCTCGAACGCGCTGTAGGCGATCGCGGCCAGGATCAGGCAGGGGATCCGGAAGGCCATGATGAACGTGTAGCGGCGCACCCTGGCGCGATGCTGGTCGTCGAGCGAGGGCGCGGCCTCGGTGATCAGCACGGCGTGTTCGGCGGGGGCGGGCCGGAAGAACCCACGCGAGGACTTGGGCTCGGGGGGCATCGTCACTTCCGGGTCCGGCTTCGGTTCGTCGGCGCCTGGGACATCGCCGTAGGACTGCATACCCCGAGTCTTCCACTCGGCGTCATCGAGCGCACACGCGGCTGGTCAGCGGCCCGGGGTCGGGATGCGGCATCATGGAAGGCGTGAGTACAGACACTCTGGTACGCCCGGAAACCACGACCGACGAGACGACCAGCGACGACACCCCCAAATTCTTCCACTACGTGAAGAAGGACCGGATCGCCGAGAGTGCCGTGATGGGCACGATGGTCGTCGCCCTGTGTGGCGAGGTTTTCCCGGTGACGCGTTCGGCCAAGCCCGGCTCGCCCGTGTGCCCGGACTGCAAGAAGGTCTACGAGGGCTTGCGCAAGGACGGCGACTGAGCCGAGTGCTCGGTCGGTGACGCCGGTGCCTCGGGTGAGGCCCCGGCGATTTCGTCGTGCTCATCGCCATCATCATCGTCGTCACCGCGCACCTGGCTGGTGATCCATTCCTTGACCTGCTCGATCCGGGTGGCCCGGGCAGGCCAGAACTCCTGAACGGCGGCATTGAACTCCGCGCCCAGGATCACCGCGAAGCCGAGAAAGTACGTGAACAGCAGGAACGCGATCGGGGTGGCCAGCGCGCCGTAGCTCACCCCGGTGGCGGTGATCCACGACAGGTACCGGCGCAGCAGGTCGCTGGCCGCCATGAAGAAGACCCCGGCCACCAGCGCGCCGCCGAACAGCCGATGCCACGGCAGGGATTTGTGCAGGGCCAGCTTGTAGAGCGTGGTCAGCCCGACGATCAGCAGCAGCCCGACGATCGGGTAGTAGAACGTGTCGATCAGCCGCAATCCCGGCTCCCGCCACGCCCCGGGCAGCACCCGCCCGATCCTGGTCGGACCCAGTGCGATCACCGGCAGGATGAGCACCGCGGCCACCAGGAACTGCACGTAGAGCAGCAGCGCGAAGATCCGCTGCCAGATCGGATGACGGGCGTCCTGCTGTCCGTGCGCCTCCACGATGGCGTCGACGAAGGTGGCCATCGCCGAGGATCCGGCCCACAGCGACAACACGAAACCCACCGACACCAGCGCGCCGCGCCCTCGGCCGAGCACGTCGTCGACGGTCGGTTCGATCAGATCCGAGACCACCGACGGGCTGAAGAACTCACGGCTGAACGCGATGATCTTGCTCTCCACGATCTGCACGGTGTCGGGCCCGAACAACCCGCCCACATAGCCGAGGCTGCCGAGGAGGCCGAGCAGCAGCGGTGCCAGCGACAGTGTCTGCCAGAACGCCGCCGCCGCGGACTTGGCGAAAATCGAGTTGTCCCAGCACTTCACCGCGACCCGGACCACCAGTCGCCATGCCGTGGCCAGCCAGCGCACCCACGGCGCGTGATCGCTGCGACGTTGCGGAGCGGCCTGCGCGCCGACCGGAGGGCGCGCGGGCGAGTCGCGGGGCGGGAGCGCCTGCGCCGGGTGCGCCGCGTCGGCAGCCGGGACCTGGTCGTTGTTCATCTCGGTGTCAAGCATCCCGCACGTGGGGGGTCTGTGTGGTGCGGGCCGGGCATCGTGTCGGTGGGTAACAGGTAAATGGCCGGTGACCACCTGCGCGGTTGTGATGCCTGTCGCCCACCCCGCGTCGGTTTGGCGACACGCCGCATCGGGCGGCTAGGGTCGACTGCGTGACTGGGTCGGGTGGCGCCGCTACGGCGAAGCAAGCGGGGACACCGGGCGAGATTGCCGCGGGAGGTGCCCCGTCGGGTTCGTTGCGCGCCTGGCAGCGGCGCGCGTTGACGAAGTACCTGGCCACCAAGCCGCGTGACTTTCTCGCGGTCGCGACGCCCGGCGCCGGTAAGACCACCTTCGCGCTGCGGGTTGCCGCGGAGTTGCTGGCCGATCGCACGGTGGACCAGATCACCGTCGTCGCCCCGACCGAACACCTCAAGCACCAGTGGTCCGCCGCGGCCGCGCGCACCGGAATCCAGCTGGACTCGCGGTTCTCCAACTCCACCGGGGCGACCTCCGGCGACTATCACGGCGTCGTGGTGACCTATGCCCAGGTCGCCGCCCACCCGACACGACACCGGGTGCGCACCGAGAACCGTCGCACGCTGGTGATCCTCGACGAGATCCACCACGCGGGCGACGCCAAGACCTGGGGCGAGGCGACCGAGGAGGCGTTCGGCGACGCGACACGCCGACTAGCGCTGACCGGAACCCCGTTCCGCAGTGACGATTCGAAGATCCCGTTCGTCACCTACGAGCCCGACGAGGGCGGTTTCCCGCGTTCGCGCGCCGATCACTCCTACGGCTATGCCGACGCGCTCGCCGACGGCGTCGTGCGTCCGGTGGTGTTCCTGGCCTACTCCGGTGACGCGCACTGGCGCGACAGCGCGGGCGAGGAACACACCGCCCGCCTCGGCGAACCTCTCAGCGCCGAACACACCGCGCGAGCCTGGCGCACCGCCCTCGACCCGGCGGGTGACTGGATCTCGGCGGTGTTGCGCGCGGCGGACGTGCGCCTGCGTCAGCTGCGCGCGTCCGGCATGCCCGACGCGGGCGGTCTGGTGATCGCCACCGATCAGGAACGGGCCCGCGACTACGCCGAACTGCTCGAGCACATCTGTGGTGAGCGGCCGACGGTGGTGCTCTCGGACGACCCGCAGTCCTCGCAGCGCATCGGCGAGTTCGGCAAGGGCACCCAGCCGTGGATGGTCGCGGTGCGCATGGTGTCCGAGGGCGTCGACGTGCCGCGCCTGGCCGTGGGCGTCTACGCCACCAGCGCCTCGACGCCGCTGTACTTCGCGCAGGCCATCGGCCGTTTCGTGCGTGCCCGCAAGCCGGGTGAGACCGCGAGCGTGTTCCTGCCGTCGGTGCCGGTGCTGCTGGACCTCGCCGCGCAGCTGGAGTTGCAGCGCGATCACGTCATCGGTAAGCCGCATCGCGAGAAGGACGGCCTCGACGACGAGCTGCTGATGGACGCGAACAAGGCCAAGGACGAACCCGGTGAGGACGAGAAGTCCTTCGTCGCCCTCGCCGCGGACGCCGAACTCGACCAGGTGATCTACGACGGATCCTCGTTCGGCACCGCCACCATCGCGGGCAGCGACGAGGAAGCCGATTACCTCGGCATCCCCGGCCTGCTCGACGCCGACCAGATGCGGGCCCTCCTCCGCGACCGGCAGACCCGTCAGCTCGCTGACCGCAGCGCCGCGCAGGAGTCCGCCCCCCAACCCGCGGCCGTCGCCGAACGCGTCGCCACCTCGGACAAGCTCGGCGAGCTGCGCCGCGAACTCAACAGTCTCGTCGCGATGCACCATCACCGCACCGGCAAACCGCACGGTGTGATCCACGGCGAACTCCGTCGTGAATGTGGTGGTCCGCCCACGGCATTGGCGAGTGTCGATCAACTGGGCGAACGCATCGCCGCCCTGCGTCGACTCTGAGGGACCGAACCCTGGCGGCGCGTCGGCCCGAATCGAGGGTTTCGTTCAGCGTGTCACGGCTTCCAGTGTGCACAGCGCGCTGTCGACGGCGGCGTTCAGCTCGTCGGGGCTGACGCCGTCTCTGGCTTGGATCGACAGTCCGTAGAGCACAGTGCTGTACAGCATCGCCAGCGACGCCGTGTCGGTGTCAGGGGAGAGGTCGCCGTCGGCGACGCCACGATCGAGGCGGGCGCGGATGTCGGCCGTGGTGTGGCGACGGGCTCCGACCAGGAATTCGCGCACCGCGGCATTGCGGGTGGTGTAGGTCGCGCCGGCGAGGACCACCATGCAGCCGTTGGGCAGACCGGGGTCGGTGTAGTGGGTGATGTTGTCGCGCAGCATCGCCTCGATCGCGGCGTAGGCGGTGGGTTGCTCGCGCAGCGCCGTGGCCGTGTAGGAGCCCTCGGTGCGGCGGTAGAGCTCGACGGCGGCGCGGAACAGAGCTTCCTTGTCGCCGAAGGCGGCGTAGAGGCTGGGGGAGTTGATGCCCATGGCGGCGGTGAGGTCGCTCATCGAGGCGCCGTCGTAGCCGAGCTCCCAGAACACCTCCATCGCGCGGCGCAGCGCGACCTCACGGTCGAAGCCTCGGGGGCGCCCGCGCTCTGCCATGCGAAACCTTTCTGTGCCGATCGGTAAATGTACCGCGTTCGCGGAGGCGGACGTTCCCGTCCACCTAGTTCTGTGTCGATCGGTACGAAACTCTTGACGGCGGTGGTGTGGATGCGCTTCTCTATTTATGTATCGACCACTACAAAATTGGAGTAGGCCTGATGACGAGCAGCAACACCGTGGCCCTGGTGACCGGCGCGAGCCGCGGGATCGGCGCGGCCATCGCCCGCGCGCTGGCCGCCGCCGGCGCCGATGTGGCGTTCACCTACCAGCACGACGAGGTCGCCGCGAAGACGGTCGCCGCGCAGATCGAGGCTTCGGGCAGGCGCGCGCTACCGATCAAGGCCGACAGCGCCGACGCCGCACAGGTCGTCGCCGCCGTCGAACGGACCGCGCGCGAGCTGGGCGGGCTCGACGTGCTGGTGAACAATGCGGGCATCTTCCCGGCCAAGCCCTACGCGGAGTTCACGCTCGACGAGATCGACCGCGCGTTGAACATCCACGCCCGAGCCGCCTTCGTCGCAGGGCAGGCCGCGCTCCCGTACCTCGGCGACGGCGGCCGGATCATCTCCATCGGCTCCAACCTGTCCGACCGCGCGCTCTTCGGTGGGCTGTCGCTCTACAACCTGAGCAAGTCGGCCCTCAGCGGGTTCACCAAAGCTCTCGCGCGCGAACTGGGTCCGCGCGGCATCACCGTCAACCTCGTCCAGCCCGGACCGACCGATACCGACATGAACCCGGCCGACAGCGAGCACGCCGCGACGCAACGAGAGTTCAACTCCCTCGGCCGATTCGGCGCCGCGGCCGATGTCGCCGATCTGGTCGCCTTCCTCGCGGGCCCGTCGGGCCGATCGATCACCGGCGCGATCCTCACGATCGACGGCGGCACCAACGCCTGAGCCTCTCGTCGCGAACCGTCTACCGCGCGGCGTCGAAGAAGTGGGCCGGGTCGAGGGTGTGCAGCGGAGTCCAGCGTGGTTCCTGTGCGGGGGTATCGGAATCGGCGGTCGCGTCGAAGTAGCCCTGTAGTTCCAGTGCGACGCGCGGATTCTCGTCGACCGCGCGGGCGATCGTGTACAGCGTCGCGAACACGTGGACGCAGCGAGCGGTCCGCGCCGAGCAGGAACAATCGGTGCTCACCAGGGTCGGCGCGGGGGAGTGACCCGCGTCGACCAGTGCCCGGTGCATCTCGTCGGTGAGGACGGTCGGGTCGGTGATCGTCTGGCCGATCGCGGTCACCGCCGCCCGCGACAGCGGTACCACCTCGACGTGCGCGATCGAGGCCTGACCGCCGCGATGCAGGTGCGCGCGCACCGTTCGCCCCTCGATCTCGACGCGCACACCGTCGTTGCGCGCGATGCTGCGGGCGCGGGGCAGCAGTGGTTCCGGCCGGGTCTGGCGCAGCGGTTCGGCCAGGCGCACCCAGTCCCGGCCCCACTGGGTGTAACCGAATTCGTTGTCGGCCATCAGTTCTCTCGCTTCCGGCGCAGGATGTCGACGAGGGCGTCGTCGTCGAGGCGGGCCAGTTCGGCGATGCCCGCCGCATCGGACAGATCCGTCAGCGCGGACTTGCGGGTGTGCATCGCGGCGATGTGTTCCTCCACCGTCGTGGCGCTGGTGAGGGTGGTGACGGTGACGGTGCGGGTCTGCCCGATCCGGTGCGCCCGGTCCGAGGCCTGCGCCTCCACCGCCGGATTCCACCAGCGATCGAAATGGATCACATCGGCCGCGCGGGTGAGGGTGAGGCCGGTGCCCGCCGCGCGCAGGCTCAGGATCAGTACCGGCGGCCCGTCCGGCGCCTGGAAGCGGGTGACGAGGTCGCCGCGCTGGGTGGCGTCGAGCCCGCCGTGGAAGAACGGCGCCTCGACGCCGAACTGCTCGGCCAGGTGCCGCACCAGCAACTCGCCGGTCTTGCGGTACTGGGTGAAGATCAGCGTGGGGTCACCGGTGTCGAGGTTGGTGGCCACGATGTCGGTGCACAGGTCGAGTTTGCCGGAGCGGCCCGCGAGTTCGCCCAGGTCGCCGGAGACCAGTCCGGGGTGGTTGCACACCTGCTTGAGGTGGGTGAGCGCGGCCAGTACCCGTCCTTGTCGTTGCAGGCCGGAGCCGAAGCCCTCATCGAGGGCGTCGGCGAGTACCGCGTCGTACACCCGTTCCTGCTCGGCGCTGAGATCGCACAGCAGATCGCTGTGGATCTTCGCGGGCAGCGACGCCGCCACCTGAAGCTTCTTGCGGCCGAGGACAACCGGCTCGACGGCGTCCCTGAGTCGTGCCGCGGCCGTGGCCGAGCCCTCCTCGATCGGCCGCACGAACCGGCGCCGGAACTGCGTGCGATGCGCGAACAGTCGCGGCACGGTGAGGTTGAGCAGTGCGAACAGTTCGTCGAGGTGGTTCTCCACCGGCGTTCCGGTCAGCGCGACCTTCGCGTCGGCGGTCAACGCGCGCGCCGCCCGCGACACCTGGGTGCGCGGATTCTTCAGCGCCTGCGCCTCGTCGAACACCACGGTGGCCCACTGCTCACCGGTCAGCGCCGCCCCGTGCAGCCGGAGGGTCGGATACCCGGTCACGAGGACCGTCCCCGGCCCGGCGGGCACCGCGCCACCACGCCACGACACCGGCTTCAACCCCGGCGCGAACCGTTCGATCTCGTGCACCCAGTTGCCCACCAGCGAGGTCGGACACACCACCAACTGCGGACCGTCGCAACGCCCCTGCAGGAACCCGATGGTCTGCACCGTTTTGCCGAGCCCCATCTCATCGGCCAGCACGGCCCCGCCGTAGGCCGACACGGTCTCGCGCAACCACCCCACCCCGCGGACCTGATACGGCCGCAGCGTGGCATCGAGAACTCCCGCCAGCTCCCCGTCGAGCGCCCGCGTCTCGCGCAACACCCGCGCCGCCCGCTCGGCGGACACGACCGCGGTGCCGACCGCGTCGGGGACGGCGTGCGCGGCGGCGGGCAGGGCGAAGGACCGCTCGTCGGTCATCGACGCGCGCCAGGCCCGCGCGGACGGGGCGAGGTCGCCGAGGGTGACATCGGCCAGTTCGGCGGGTGTCACCACCGCGGTCGCCACCTCGACGGGCTCGATCGCGCCGCGCTCACCGACGGGCAGCGCGAGGGTGAGCTGTTCCGGATCGCCGATCCCCGTCGGCGCGGGCCCGGTGTCGTGCCCGGTCCACGTCCACAGGGCGAACAGGTGACGGTCGGGAAGGTAGGTGGCCTGAATGGCGGGCAGAACGTTCTCCTCTGATCGGGCAGCACGAACAACCGAACAACGTACACTGTACTGAGTTTGTTCCCGAACGCTCGAAACAATCGCCGGAGAGGATGGCTCGTGCCCGCTGACCAGGACGGGGAATCGAACGCTCAGGCCACCCGGATTCTCGAATTGCTGTGGCGGCACTCCTTGCCGTCGAAACCGGGTGCGCGTGGCCCGAAACCCGGGCTCACCGTCGACGATGTGGTGGCGGCGGGCATCACCCTGGCCGACCGCGACGGCATCGACAAGCTGACGATCCGCGCGGTCGCCACACAACTCGGTCTGCGCGCGATGAGTCTCTACACCTATGTCCCCAGCAAGGACGCCCTGATCGTGCTCATGGTCGACGCCGTCGCCGCCGCGGACCCCCCGATCCCGGCCGACCTGCCGGTCCGCGAACGCATGATCGCTCTCGCCACCCGGATCAGGGCCGAGCTGATCGAGCACCCGTGGCTGCTCGAGGTGTCACCGTGGCGCCAGGTGCTCGGCCCCGCCCGGATGCGCCGCTACGAACATCAGCTGGCCGCGATCGAGGGCGTCGGCCTGAGCGATCTGGCCATGGACCGTGCGATCGCGGTCCTCACCGACTTCGCGACCGGCAATGCCCGTCTCGCCATCGCGGCCGCGGGCGCCGCCGCGCAGCTGAGCGACGCGCAATGGTGGGAGGTCAACGGCCCCTTGCTGGCCCGGGTGATGCCCGCCGACGAATTCCCGCTCGCCGGGCGGGTCGGGACGGCTGTCGGCGAGCACTACCAGGCACCCGCCGACCCGGACGGCGCGTTCGACTACGGCGTGGCCACCCTCGTCGACGGCATTCTCGCCCGATAGCCCGGATACCCGGATACAGCGACAGCGGGCGCCCTGTCCGGGTCGCCCGCTGTCGGGGGTTTTCTGTTGTCAGATGTTGTTGTTTCGGACGCGAGGAGTGGTCAGATCGCGGGAGCTTCGTCCGTGTTGATCACGGCTTCGAGTTCGCGCAAGCGGTCCATGTGTTCATTCGCGTGGTGCTGGCAGAAGAGCAACTCGCCACCCGCGGGAAGCACGGCACGCACTCGGGCAGCCGCCCCGCAACGATCGCAACGATCGAGTGCGGTCAGTGGGGTGCTGGTCAGTGTTCCTGGCATGACTCCTCCGTCCCGGCTCCCGGCGCTGCGTGGCCGTTCGCCTAGGTGTGGGCCTCGTGGTCACTCCACGCGGCTCGCATCCGCTACTTCCCAGCAGTGGTACGACTACTCTGTCAGACGTTCGGGGTTCAGGCTTTGTTCCCGGAAGTGAATCCTTGTGTTTTCGATAACAGACCTGCGGTTTCGCTGAAAGCGAACACCCGCCGGTCGTCGGTTTCGAGCACCCACCGATCACCCGCGAAGCGCTGATGCCACCTCCCACTCGAACCTGACACTCGCCGATGTGTCGCTCGCTGCGGTGTTGCTCGTGACGTACGAGCCGAGCGCCGAACCGAGCCGAACACGATCGAGTTGTGACAGGGTCTTGACCGTCCGAACCTGTTGTCTACCCGGAGATTACCCGTGACATCCGACACTCACACGCTTGTTCACCTGTGTTCTTCCCAAGAATGGGAGGAAGCGCGCCGCACGGGCGAACGGAGACCGCCTTCGCTGGCCGACGCGGGCTTCGTGCACCTGTCCACCCCGGAGCAGGTCCACCTGCCCGCCAATCGACTCTTTGCCGGGCGCGCCGACATGGTCGTGCTCTGGCTGGATCCGACGGCGTTCATCGGTGAGGTGAAATGGGAACCGGGCGTGCCGACCGACCCGTCGTCGATGCTGTTCCCGCACCTCTACGCGCCGCTGCCGGTCGCCGCGGTGCTGGCCGCCCAGCCGTATCTGCCCGGCTCCGACGGCGTGTTCAGCACACCGCGCCGGGAGGGAGTGGCGTAGACCACAATCGGGGCCGGGCGCGGTTACTGTTGACAGTGTGAACGTCGACGTCACAGCGCTACCGGGCATCGGAGTGCGTAAGGATTTCGAAGTCAGGTCGGGGCGCCGCGTCGGGGTGGTCGCCCACCGCGACGGTGACATCGACCTGATCGTGTCCAAACCCGACGACCCGGACGCCATCGCCGCCCAGGTGCCGCTGTCCACCGACGAGGCGTCGGTGCTGGCGAACCTGCTCGGCGCGCCGCAGCTGGTCGCCAAACTCAACGACGACCATCGCGATCTGCCGGGCATCACCACCCGCCAGCTCGCCATCGTCGACGAATCACCCTATGCGGGGCGAACGCTCGGCGAGACCGGCATGCGCACCCGCACCAAGACCTCGATCGTCGCGGTGATGCGCGCCGGTCAGCTCCACCCGTCACCCGGCCCGGACTTCACCTTCACCGAGGGTGATCTGCTCGTGGTCGTCGGCACCCCGGACGGCCTGGAAGCGGCCGCGAAGATTCTCGCGCACGGCTGACCGCCGTGACCTCGCAGGCCTTGGCTCTGCTCGAGCTCGGCGTGATCTTGTTCGCGCTGGGGATCTGCGGGCGAGTGGCGGGCCGCTTCGGGATGTCCCCGATTCCGCTGTACCTGCTCGGCGGACTGGCGTTCGGCCGCGGCGGATTCATCGAACTCGACGCCGCCACCGAGTTCGGGCACATGGCGAGCGAGATCGGCGTCGTGCTGCTGCTTCTGCTGCTCGGGCTCGAGTACACCGCCCCCGAGCTGATGACCGGTCTGCGGCGCTCCTGGGCGGCCGGAGTGCTCGACCTGGTGGCCAACGCGCTGCCCGGGGTCGCGGTGGCGCTCATCATGGGCTGGGGTGTGCTCGGCGCCGTCGTGCTCGGCGGGGTCACCTACATCTCGTCGTCGGGGATCGTGGCCAAGGTGCTCGACGATCTGGGCCGTCTCGGTAACCGCGAGACACCCGTGGTGCTGTCGATCCTGGTGCTAGAGGACCTCGCGATGGCGGTGTACCTGCCGATCCTGACCATGATGCTGGCGGGGTTGAGCCTGCTGAGCGGATTGATCTCCCTCGCGGTCGCGCTGGCGACCATCACGGTGGTGCTCGTGGTCGCGCTGCGGTTCGGGCGGGTGGTCTCGGCCGTCCTCGACAGCGCCGACCGCGAAGTGTTCCTGCTCCAGTTGCTCGGCGCCGCGCTGCTCGTGGCCGGGGCGGCCTCGGCACTCAATGTCTCGGCCGCGGTGGGCGCGTTCCTGCTCGGCATCGCCATCTCGGGGTCCACCGCGCACGAAGCCGCGAAATTGCTGGAGCCACTGCGTGATCTGTTCGCGGCGATCTTCTTCGTCGCGTTCGGTCTGTCGATCGACCCGACCGCGATCCCGCCGGTGTTCGCCTGGGCGGTCGCCTTGGCGGTGGTGACCACCGGCACCAAGATCGCGGTCGGGTGGTGGGCGGCGAGCAGGCAGGGAATTCGGCGGATGGGCCGGGCGAGGGCGGGCGCGGCGCTGGTGGCGCGCGGCGAATTCTCCATCGTCATCGCCGGATTGGCGGTCGCCTACGGCAAGGCCGACGCACGGCTGGCCGCGTTGGCCTCGGCCTATGTGCTGCTGATGGCGATTCTCGGCCCGATCGCGGCCCGGGTCGTCGAGCCGGTGGTCGAATTCGTCAGGCGCCGTTCGGGTGTCACGACGACCTGATCAGTCGACGACCCGGCGTGGCCAGGCGCCCGCACCGTCGTAACTCAATTCCTCGGTGCGGTACTCGTGCTGTACGGGCGGCGCGTACCGCGCGACCGGTCGCGCGGGTTCGGCCGGTCGCGGCTGGGGACGGTGCCGCGAGGTGAGCCACATGCGCGGCAGCGCTTCCTCGTTCTCGATCTCGGTGAGGCTCACACTGATCAACACGAGCATGGTGACGATGCTGCTCACCCCGATCAGCGGCGCCAGCAGTTGCATCGCCTCGGCGCCGGCCGCGGGCGCGGTCTGATGTCCGGTGTGCGCGTGCATCGAGGCCATCCCGGTGTAATGCATGCCGCACACGGCCACGCCCATGATCAGTGCCGCACCCACGGTGGCGAGAAAACCCTTGACGCGCAACGTGAACCACAGCGCCACGACCGAAGCCACCACCGCGATCACCATCGACAGGGCCACGATGGCCGGGTCGTATCGCACGGTCGCGCTGGACCTCATCGCGTACATGCCGGTGTAGTGCATGGTCCCGACACCGAGGCCGGTGATGACGCCACCGGAGAGCAACGAGCGCAGGGTCGGCTGCGGCTTGTTGACCATGAACAGCCCGATTCCGACCACCACCATCGCGGTGACCGCGCTGAACAGCGTCAACGGGATGTCGTAGCGGATTTCGGTGCCTCGGATGGTGAAACCGAGCATGGCGATGAAATGCATGACCCAGATGCCGGTTCCGCCGATCGCGATCGCGGCGCCGATGAGCCAGCCGACCCTGCCCTCGGTGGCGTTGCGACCACGGGCCGCGCACTGCAATCCGAGCAGACAGCCCGTGACGGACATGAAGTAGGCGAGAACAGGGGTGATCCAGCCGTAGCTGAAGTGATAAATGTCGAGCACGCGCGAAAAACCCTCAATGCCGATACCGCAGACCTGAGGCGGTAGAACGAAAAGCTGGGTGTGACGATACGGTGAAGATCGCCAATTCGTGTCCTCCGCAGTGCAATCCACCAGTGTGTGGTTGATCACGAAACGATTACCGCGCCTGTTTACTGGATAAAACAGACCGCCGGGAATGTAGCGGCCGAAACGAACGAGGCCCGCACCACCGAATCGGTGGTGCGGGCCTCGTTGTCGAGAATCGCTAGTCGAGGTAGTCGCGCAGAACCTGCGAACGGCTCGGGTGACGCAGCTTGCTCATCGTCTTCGATTCGATCTGGCGGATGCGCTCACGCGTGACGCCGTAGACCTGACCGATCTCGTCGAGAGTGCGCGGCTGACCGTCGGTGAGGCCGAAGCGCAACCGCACCACGCCCGCCTCACGCTCGGACAGCGTCTCCAGCACCGACTGCAGCTGATCCTGCAGCAGCGTGAAGCTCACCGCGTCGACCGCGACGACCGCCTCGGAATCCTCGATGAAGTCACCGAGCTGGCTGTCGCCCTCGTCGCCGATGGTCTGGTCGAGCGAGATCGGCTCCCGCGCGTACTGCTGGATCTCGAGGACCTTCTCCGGCGTGATGTCCATTTCCTTGGCGAGCTCCTCCGGCGTGGGCTCACGGCCCAGGTCCTGGAGCAGCTCGCGCTGGATGCGGCCGAGCTTGTTGATGACCTCGACCATGTGCACCGGGATACGGATGGTGCGGGCCTGGTCGGCCATGGCGCGGGTGATGGCCTGACGGATCCACCACGTCGCGTAGGTCGAGAACTTGTAACCCTTGGTGTAGTCGAACTTCTCGACCGCGCGGATCAGACCCAGGTTGCCTTCCTGGATCAGGTCGAGGAACGCCATGCCGCGACCGGTGTAGCGCTTGGCCAGCGAGACGACCAGTCGCAGGTTGGCCTCGAGCAGATGGTTCTTGGCCCGGTTGCCGTCGCGCACGATCCAGTTGAAATCGCGGCGCGTGGTGACCGAGAGCTTCTCGCCCGCCTCGGCGAACTCGCGCATCTTCTCCGCGGCGAACAGGCCGGCCTCGATTCGCTTGGCGAGTTCGACCTCCTCCTCCGCGTTGAGCAGCGCGACCTTGCCGATCTGCTTGAGGTAGGCGCGCACCGAGTCGGCGGAGGCGGTGAGTTCGGCGTCCTTGCGTGCTTGACGCAGCGCTTCGGACTCCTCCTCGTCCCAGACGAAATCGCCGGAAGCCTTGTCCTTCTCGGACGGCTCCGCGGTATCGGCGACCTCGGCGGTGTCCTCGGCGACGTCTTCGACGACGACTTCCTCGCCGACGAGTTCGTCTTCGGCGACTTCGAGATCACCGAGATCGTCGACCTCGACCGACTCGTCGTCGAGCTGCTCCTCACCACCCTCGCCCGAGGTCGCCTTCTTCGCGGCGGTCTTCTTGGCCGGAGCCTTCTTGGCGGCAGCCTTCTTCGCCGGCGCCTTCTTGGCTACGGCCTTCTTGGCCGGAGCCTTTTTGGCGGCGGCCTTTTTAGCCGGCGCTTTCTTGGCCGGGGTTACGGCGTCGTCGGCATCGGCGTCGGAGGCCGAGTCGGCGGTCTGACGGGTATTCGTGGCTACCACGTACGCCCTTTCGTGACGGTCTCGTGCGGCGTCACGCCAGAGTGGTTTTCCGGCGGAGCGGTCGGTCGGGTTGCACCGGCGATGCGTCGGCCGGGGGAAGTCGGCGCTCGTTCACCGACCTTCTCGCGACCGGCCGCGGCCGGAAGGTTTCACCGGCTCACCGCCGGACGTGTTCCATTGTAACGATCCAACCAGGGTACTCATGGCACGATGCCACCCAGGCGTTGCGTCGCAGGCCGCGCCGGGCTACGGCGCGAGGCCCGCATCGATGGCCATCGCCGCGCCGACGATACCCGCGGTGTTCTTCAATACGGCCGGAATCACGGGAGTTCGGTTGGTGAGCAACGGAATCCACTGTTCGTGATCACGGCTGATGCCGCCGCCCGCCACGATCACCTTCGGCCAGAACAGATCCTCGATGTGACGCAACACGCGACTCACCCGCTGCGCCCACTCCGGGTAGGTGAGGTCCTCGTTGTCCTTGACCGAGGCCGCGGCCAGATCCTCGGCGTCGACGCCCTCGATCTTGAGATGGCCGAGCTCGGAGTTGGGCACCAGCACGCCGTTGTAGAGCAGCGCGGAGCCGATGCCGGTGCCGAAGGTGAGCAGCAGCGTCAGCCCATGGAGGTCGCGTGCGGTGCCGTAGCAGTCCTCGGCCAGTCCTGCCGCGTCGGCGTCGTTGAGCACGGTGACCTCGCGCCCGCCCAGTGCCTTCGCGAACAACGCGCGAGCGTCGGTGCCGATCCAGGCCTGGTCGATGTTGGCCGCGGTTCTGGCGTGGCCGTCGAGCACCACGCACGGCATGGTGATACCGACCGGGCCCTCCCACCCCGCCTGCGCGACGAGTTCGGCGACCGCCCCGGCGACGGCGTCGGGCGTCGACGGCTGCGGTGTCGGGATCTTGATGCGCTCATGGGTGAGCAGGCCGGTGGCCAGATCGACCTCGGCGCCCTTCACCCCGCTGCCGCCGATATCGATACCGAATGCGTGCCCCCGAGTGGACATGGTTCAACCCCTTGCTGACGTGGTCGAGGTGCCTGGCAGACACCAGGGAGAAGAGTAGCGGTAGTCACCCCTCGCGCGACGAGCCACGACATGTGATGCGATGGGTGGGTGCCCGAATACACCGAGCCCGAGACCGTAACCGCCCCCACCACATCCGCCGATTACGAGCAGTTGCGGCGCCTGGCCGTCGAGCTTGCCGAGACCGCCGCCGCGCATGTGCGCGCCCGTAGGCCCGAAGTGTTCGCCGAGGACGGACCCGTGGCGGGCGCCGTGACCACCAAGGGGCACGTCACCGATCCGGTCACCATCGTCGACACCGAATCCGAACAGTTGATCCGTGCGCTGCTCGCCGAGCGCAGGCCCGGCGACGCGATTCTGGGGGAGGAGGGCGGTGGCGATGTCGGCGCCACCGCGCCGGGCACCGTCACCTGGGTCGTCGACCCGATCGACGGCACCGTGAACTTCCTCTACGGGCTCCCCGGCTACGCCGTCTCGGTGGGCGCGGTGGTCGACGGCAAGCCCGTGGCGGGCGCCGTGGTCGACGTCGCCGCAGCCACCACCTACAGCGCCGCACTGGGCGCTGGATCGCACGCTGTGCGACCGGACGGCACCCGGGTGACACTGCGCTGCAGTAGCGAGGATTCGCTCTCGGTGGCCCTGGTAGCCACCGGCTTCGCCTATGGCAGCGCGCGCCGTGCCCGTCAGGCGCAGCTGCTCACCGAGATCCTGCCGCGGATCCGCGACATCCGCCGTCTCGGCGCCGCCGCCATGGACCTGTGTCATGTCGCCTCGGGCAGGCTGGAGGCGTACTACGAGCACGGTCTCAACGCCTGGGACTGGGCCGCGGGTGCCCTCATCGCCGCCGAAGCGGGCGCGGTCGTGCACGTCCCCCCGGTCACCGTCGGCGGTGCCGCCGGCGAACTGACGGTCGTCGCGGCCCCCGGCATCGCCGGGGACCTCACCGACCTGCTCGACCGGGTCGGCGCGCCGACGGCCCTACCGGACTAGATCGCTCAGCACTTGACTTCGCGCGCGGCGTCGAGGAGGTCCGGGTCGATCGAGGACGAGCTCGCTCCTGGGGCCAGGTTCTTGAGCGACCGGAGCACCGCCTCGGCGTCGGCGCCGGGTCGCAGCGACTCACCGAACGCTTGCCCGAGGACCAGATCGACGGTGTCGTCGGTGCGTGGATCCTCGATCAGCTCGGCGCAGGGCGCGATCAACTGCACCGAGGCGGCCGCCGGTCGGCCGTTCACACCGAACCGGATCTGACCGGTGCAGGTGAGGTCGCCGCTGACATAGACCGGATCGTTACCGACCTGTGTCCCCGGCGCGCCGGCGAAGCCGAGGTCGGCCAGTGCCGCGCCGATGTTGCCCGCCTGGCCGCTCTTGCCGTTGGCGTTGAACACCCGTACCCGCGACTCCGACAGGGCCGCCGGGTCGACCTCCGCGAGTCGCGTCGGACCCACCCGGGTACCCAGTGCCGCGGGCTGGGGTGCGTTGGTGGCCGTCGGCGTGCTCGGCGCGTTGCACGCCATCGGTTCGTTGCTGTCGTCACGGGTTCGAAACGCCGTGATCCAGACGAACAGGCTCACCAGAGCCAGCACGAGGACGAGCGCGAGCCAGAGCTCGGGCCGCCGCCGCGGAAAGGGTTTGCCGTCGCGATCTGTCGCGCTGCCTTCGGTGATCAGTGAAACCACGCGCTCACTCTACGAGTCCCGCGGCGGTGCGCGAGTCCGGGAGGTCTCGGCGAGTTTCCCGGCAGGTGACGATTCGTCGTCGGTTTCGGCTCGGCGCGGGTTTGATTGCGACTTTCGCCCATTGGTCCGCTATTGTCTGGCCGCCCAGATCGAATATTTACCGGTGAAACGGTGGTCGGTCGCGGGAACAACAAGGGCATGTCCTGCGTTTACCGAACGCTGTCGGAGTAGATCGCTGGACGATCGAACCTGATAGACGACCGGTGCACGTGTGAGGTGCACCACCGGCGGGGCGGTACGAACGCCGGAACCCTGCGGGGTTACGGCAATCGACTGATCCGGGATATACGGAGTAAGGACTGAGGGGAAGACGACATGGCAACCGACTATGACGCACCGCGGCGCACCGAATCCGACGAGGTGTCGGAGGATTCGCTCGAGGAGCTGAAGGCCCGCCGCAACGAGGCGCAGTCCGCCGTCGTGGACATCGACGAATCCGATACAGCGGAATCGTTCGAGCTTCCCGGCGCGGACTTGTCCGACGAGGTACTCAGCGTTCGGGTGGTCCCGAAGCAGGCGGACGAGTTCACCTGCTCGAGCTGTTTCCTCGTGCATCACCGCAGCCGACTGGCCACCGAGAAGGGTGGACAGCTCATCTGCATGGATTGCGCGCTCTAGCAGCAGGCAGTGCGCAGCACCCTGCGGTCGATCGACCCGCATGGGCTACGCAGACTGATCCGTAGGGATCAGCGAGGAAGGGTCAGCCCGCGCTCGGGAGTCCGAGCGCGGCCAAGACCCGGTCCGGCCGTCGCGTACTGACCAACCAGTACGGCGTCGGGTCGTCCGGGTCGTCCAGCACCAGCAATGCCATCGGGCCGATCCAAGCCCGGTGCTGCACATAGGCGGCGGGGTCGAGTTGTCGGCCCAGCGCCGCACTCTTGGCCGTCGGCGCGACGGCCGCGGCGCGCGCGACGAAGCTCACCGGTAGGTGGGCGCGGTCGACGCGCAGCTCCGCCGTACCGTCGTCCGCCACGGTGACATCCAGGCGATGCCTGCTCATCCACAACAGAATCCAGACCGGGACCGGCGCCAGCAACACGTACGGCAGCCAGGCCCGCAGCCCCGGCGCGCCCATGTGGATCTCGGCCGCGAGCAGGCCCGCGATCGCGAAGCCGACCGGCCACCACCACAGTGGCACCCACAGGCGCTCGGAGTAGGGCGACGGACCCTGCGCGCTCGGCGCGCGGTGGTCGGTGTCTGTGGTCGCGGTCGTCGGGGAATGGGGCTGGTCGGGCACCCCTCAACACTAGGTCACCGCACCAGGGCTGCGACGAGAAGGTCCGGCCTCGACCGCGTAGTCTCGACCGATGTGAACGCACTTGCACCGATTCCGCTGCGGCGGCTCGATCCCGGCATCCCTGTGCCGACGCGTGCCCATCCGGGTGACGCGGGCGTCGACCTCTGTACCACCGAGGATGTGATCATCGAACCGGGCGAGCGGGTGCTGGTCGGCACCGGGATCGCGATCGCGTTGCCGATGGGCACGGTCGGCTTGATCCACCCCCGGTCCGGCTTGGCGGCGAAGGCCGGTCTGTCGGTGGTCAACACGCCCGGCACGGTCGACGCGGGCTACCGCGGTGAGATCAAGGTGTGCCTGATCAACCACGACCCACGCACCGCCATCGAGCTGCGTCGCGGCGACCGCATCGCGCAGTTGCTGGTGCAGCGGGTCGAGTTGGTCGACTTCGCCGAGGTCGACGATCTCGACGACACCGCCCGTGGCACCGGCGGGTACGGGTCGAGCGGCGGGCATGCCAGCCTGGCCGACAAGGAGGCGTGATGGGTCTGTTCGGTAAGAAGAAGCGCGCGCGCGAGGACGACGCCGACTACGTCGAATACGACGAGGTCGAGTACGACGAAGCGGACTACGACTTGGACGCGGACTCCGACGAGTACGACACCGACGAGTTCCAGCGCCCCGACTTCGCCCGCCTCGATTTCGACGACGCTCCCACCGATGAGCGCATCTACGGCAATTTCGACCATGCCCCCGATGCCGCCGCGGGCCCCTACGACATCAGCGAGGTCTCCGACGAGGCCATCTCGCGCCGCCTCGACCTCGGCTCGGTGCTCATCCCGGTGCCCCAGGGCGGGCAGTTGCAGGTGGAGATGAGCCCCGACGGCACCCCGCAGGCGGTGCACCTGGCCACCGAGCACGGCAGGCTCACGGTCGCCGCCTACGCGGCGCCCAAGTCGGCGGGTCAGTGGCGCACGGTCGCCGCGGATCTGGCGGAGTCGCTGCGCGGCGACGGCGCGAGCGTGGCCGTCGAGAAGGGTCCGTGGGGCCGCGAGGTCAAGGCGATCACCGAGGGCGCCGATCTGCGCTTCATCGGCGTCGACGGCCCACGCTGGATGATCCGGCTGGTCGCCGCGGGCCCCAAGGGTGCCGTCGACGACCGCAGCCCGCTGATCACCGCGGCCCGCGCGGTCCTGGCCGACGCCGTGGTCCGCCGCGGTACCGACCCCCTGCCCGTGCGCGACCCGCTCCCGGTGGTTCTCCCCCAGGAACTGGCCGAACAGCTGGCTGCCGCCCATCAGCAGCAGGTCCAGGCTCAGCAGGAAGCCCTCGAGGCCCAGGCGGCCGCCGCGGCCGCCCCGCCGCCCTCGGCCCTCCCGCCGAAACTGCCGGACGAGCCGCGTCGAGGCGCGGACGGTTCGGCCATGCAGCAACTAGGCCTGAACTAGGCGGGGGCTCCTCCGCCTCTCCGCGACTTCTGCCGGTCGCGGGGAGGTCGTTCGGCTGGTGACCGGGCCGGCGGTTCGGGGAACTCCGGTGTCGGGGGTGCCCGGCGAGTTACCTGTGTACTCGCGACATCAGTTGTCCTGCAAGGCTGTTCGTCGTCGGCAGTAACGCGCTCAACTCCGCGAACCCGGAATGCCCGAGTATCGCGGGGTCGGCGCCCAGCTCGGTGAGTGTCACTCGGTGCAGTCGGGCCGACGGCAATGTTGCCGCCCATTCCTCGGCGACGGCGATCGGGTGGACCGGGTCGTCGCCGGCGCCGACCACCGCGACCGGCACGTCGGTGCCCGCCAAGGCCTCCAGCGACGGCCACGCGTATCCGGCGGCCTCGTCCAGCGCGGCGGGCAGGTGCGGCCACTGCCCGCGCCAGGACTGGGTCAGCGCGTCGGCCAACCACGGCGGACTCGAGGCGCGCATCCGCTCGATCACCGCCTCCAGACCGTCTGCTCGCAGTTGCTCGGCGGTAACCGCGGCGCTCAATGCGGCTGGGCACGCGGCGGTTTCGGCACCCGTCCAGGCGGGTAATGCTGTGATGACACCGACTACCGCGGTACGGTGCTCGGCTGCCCAGTCGAGTGCGATCGCGGCGCCGAGGGAGATGCCCGCGGCCAGGACCGGACCGCGCGCCGCGGCAGCGTCCAAAGCCGCGGTACAGCTCCCGATCACGGCCTGCGGGTCCGGTTCGACGGCGTGGAAGGCGAGTCCGTACGCGAGGGCGGCAGGCCCGAACGCGCGGGCCGCGAAATCGGCGTCGGAGCCGGTCCCCGGCAGGGCGACCACGGTGACCTGGGGTGGGGTGCGCAACACCGACCGAGCGTAGCGGCCGGGCGTTTGCCCATCTACAGTGGCGGTGTACGGCCAACTAGCGGGAGAAGCGTGACATGTCGTCATCCACGGGCGGACACAAGTCGGGATCGGGTCCGGACTCGGGATATTTTCGCCGACTCGGTCGTCGTCTCACCGCCGATATCGACCAGCTCGACGCCGAGGAATTGGCCGAGACGGTCGAGGCGTCCGGTGCCCGGCGGGCCAAGGATTGCTGTCGTGGCGAAGAGGCGACGATTCTGGGCAGACTCCGCAGTGTCGAGGCGTGTCCCAAGGCGGCCGGCGCCACCGTGCAGGCCGAGTTCTTCGACGGCACCGACGCCATCACCCTGGTGTGGATCGGGCGCAGGCGCATTCCCGGGATCGAACCGGGCAGGCGCATTCTGGTCCGTGGTCGCGTCGGCGACCGCGACGGCCGCAAAGTGATCTTCAACCCCTACTACGAATTGCGCGGGAACAGCTGACGTATGCCCTCCAGCGACGAGTACCGCACTGCCGCGGACCCCGAAGCCACCGTGGCGTTGCCCGTGGTCACCGATGAGACGGTGGACCCGGAGATCGACACCGAGGTCGACAAGGCCGAACAGACCTTGCTCGAGCAGCTCGGCGGTTTCAGCGGCCTGATCTATTCCACCCTCCCCGTTCTGGTCTTCGTCCCGGTGAACACCTTCGCGGGCCTCACCGTGGCCATCTGGGCCGCTCTCGGCGTCGCCGCCGCCATCCTGATCTGGCGACTGGTGCAGCGCAGCCCCATCCAGCCCGCCGTCTCCGGCTTCCTCGGCGTCGGCCTGTGCGCGCTCATCGCCCAGCGGGTGGGGGAGGCCAAGGGCTTCTTCCTGTTCGGCATCTACACCAGCCTGGTGTACGCGGGCGTGTTCGCGGTGTCGATCCTGCTGCGCAGACCACTGGTCGGGGTGATCTGGGGCGCGCTCAACGGCCACGGTCACCACTGGCGTACCGACAAGCGCATCCGCAAGCTCTACGACCTGGCCACCGTGGTCTGGGTGGTCGTGTTCGGCGCCCGCTACCTGGTGCAGTCGCAGCTCTACGACACCGACCACACCACCTGGCTGGCCGTGGCGCGTATCGGCATGGGCTGGCCGCTCACCGCGGTCGCCCTGGTGGTCACCGTGTGGGCGGTGCGCCGCGCCGGGCATCTGCCCGCCGAGAAGGTCGACAAGTCCGGCGCCGGAACGGAATCCGTGTCCGCGTAAGGGTGGGCAGCGCGCCGCCGGAGGTGGGGAAGTACCCACCCTGGGGTATCTGGTCGCGACCGGCTGTTCGTCGCACGATCAATGCGTAGGAAGAACGCGATGATCGTGAGAGGACCGGCGACCATGATGGCAACCGAGCACCGAAATGAGCGACCGGCCACCGCAGCACGCCGCGGCGCCGCCAAGACCCCGGCGCCCGTGCTGTCGGAGAGCAAGCGCATCGGCGCCGAACTCGACGCGCTGATCGGCCCGGCCGCCCGCGGTGATCGCGACGCCGTGGCCGAGATCCTGCGCCTGGTGCACCCGGTGGTCCGCCGGTACTGCTCGGCCCGCATGGGGGCCACGGGGCATCTCACCGTCACCGCCGACGATGTCACCCAGGAAATCCTGATCGCCACCGTCGCCGCCATCCCGCGCTACCGCGATCAGGGCAAGTCGTTCCTGGCCTTCGTCTACGGCATCGCCGCCAACAAGGTCTCCGACGCGTTCCGTCGCGGCAAGCACACCGCCTACCCGACGGCCGAGCTGCCCGACAGCGCCAGCACCTCGGCGGGCCCGGAGGAGTGGGTGCTGGCCTACGAACGCCGCGCCGCCACTCTCGAACTGATGAAGGTGCTCGCGCCGAATCATCGTGAGGTGCTGCACATGCGCATCGTGCTCGGCTGGAGCGCGGCCCAGACCGCCGAGGCCATCGGCACGAGTCCGGGCGTGGTCCGGGTGATGCAGCACCGCGCGCTCAACAAGCTGCGCGCGGAACTGAAAGTGGCGTAAGAACTTACGGCCGCACGCCGTGCGTCGCCAGGGTGAGTCGCAGGTCCTCTTCGGCCTCCACCGAGGTGACGAACAGCAGTTCGTCGTCACCCTCGAACGGATCGTCGGGCTGCGGCACGATCACCCGGCCACCGCGCAGGATCGTCACCAGCGCCGTATCGCGCGGCATCTTCAGGGTCCGCACCGGCTTGCCTGCCAGCTGGGTGTCGGCGGGCAGGGTGATCTCCACCAGGTTGGCCTGCCCCTGCCGCAGCGTCATCAGCCGCACCAGATCACCCACCGACACGGCCTCCTCGACGAGCGAGGCGAGCAGCCGCGGCGTCGACACCGCCACGTCGACGCCCCACGACTCGTTGAACAGCCATTCGTTGCGCGGATCGTTGACCCGCGCCACCACCCGGCGCACCCCGAACTCGGTCTTGGCGAGCAGGGCGTGCACCAGATTCGCCTTGTCGTCGCCGGTGGCCGCGATCACCACCTCGTAGGTCTCGAGATCGGCGTTCTCCAGCAGCGACAGCTCACAGGCGTCGGCGTGCACCCAGACGGCGTCGGGGATGGCGGCGGGATCGATGTGGTCGAGCTGGCGTTCGAGCAGCATCACGCGGTGTCCGCCGCGGAGGAGTTCCCTGGCGATCGAGCGCCCGACCGCGCCCGCTCCGGCGATGGCGACCTTCATGTGTTCAGTCCTCGCTCAGTGGGGCCTTGGCGGCCAGGGCGATCGCCTCGCCGACCGTGCCGGACGTGGCCGCGACGTAGACGACGTCGTCGGCCTGGACGATCGTCTTGGATTCGGGCAACAGGCCCTGGCCGAAGCGCAGGATGAACGCCACCCGCACCTGCAGGTCGCGTTCCAGATCGCGCACCGTGCGACCGGACCAGTCCTCGTGCAGGGTCAGCTGGGTCACCGCGACCGCGCCGGTGGGGTCGCGCCAGGTGGTCGTCGAGTTGTCGCCGATGAGGGTGCGCAGGAACCGATCGGTGGTCCACGGCACGGTCGCGATGGTCGGGATGCCGAGTCGTTCGTACACTTCGGCGCGCTTGGCGTCGTAGATGCGGGCCACGACACGTTCGACGCCGAACATCTCTCTGGCCACTCGCGCCGAGATGATGTTGGAGTTGTCACCGGAGCTCACCGCGGCGAAGGCGTCGGCGCGCTCGATCCCCGCGCGGGTCAGCACCTCACGGTCGAAGCCGACGCCGATCACCTCTTGCCCGGTGAAGCCCTCGCCGAGGCGGCGGAAGGCGGTGGGATCCCGGTCGATGACCGTGACCTCGTGACCCACCCGGGTCAGCGCACGCGCCAGTGACGAGCCGACACGCCCGCACCCCATGATCACTACGTACACCGTGCACCCTCGTTCCTTGCCTACCCGTGGCGTCCGGCAAGGACCGTACCCGCCGGATGCTCCCATCGCCCATTTTCCCCGCGCCGACGCGGGGCAAACAATCCGGACATCGCCGTGACGCCGATGAACGTGCGCGCGAAGGTGCTGGTGAACTCCTCTATGCTCAGCCCGGTGTCCAAGTTGACGACGGCAGCCAAGCGTGTGCTGCTGGGCAGGCCGTTCCGTAGCGATTCGCTCGGCCACACGTTGTTGCCCAAGCGTATCGCTCTTCCGGTCTTCGCATCCGACGCGATGTCGTCGGTGGCCTATGCCCCGGAGGAAATCTTCCTGGTGCTGTCGGCGGCGGGCATCTCGGCCTACGTGTACGCGCCGTGGGTCGGTCTCGCCGTAGCCCTGGTGATGGCGGTGGTCGTCGCCAGCTACCGGCAGAACGTGCACGCCTACCCGTCGGGCGGTGGTGACTACGAGGTCGCGACCAAGAACATCGGACCCAACGCCGGTCTGACGGTCGGCAGCGCGCTGCTGGTCGACTACGTGCTCACCGTCGCGGTGTCGATCTCCTCGGCGGCGTCGAACATCGGTTCCGCCGTTCCGTTCGTGGCCACCCACAAGGTGTTGTTCGCGGTGGTGGCGATCGCGATCCTGACCGCGATCAACCTGCGAGGCGTGCGCGAATCCGGTACGGCGTTCGCGATTCCGACCTACGCGTTCATCGTCGGCATGGTCGTGATGCTGGCCTGGGGCCTGTTCCGTACCTATGTGCTCGGCGACGACATCCAGGCCGAGTCCGCCGGTTTCGGGCTCAACGCCGAAGACGAGCACCTCTACGGCCTGGCCTTCGCCTTCCTGATCGCGCGTGCCTTCTCCTCCGGCTGTGCGGCGCTCACCGGCGTCGAGGCCATCAGCAACGGTGTGCCCGCGTTCCGTAAACCCAAGTCGCGCAATGCCGCGACCACCCTGCTGCTGCTGGGTTCCATCGCGATCGTGCTGCTGATGGGCATCATCATCCTGGCCCAGAAGATCCGCGTCGTGTACGCGCACGACCCCGCGCACCTGGTCGGCGCACCCGCCGATTATCACCAGAAGACCCTGATCGCGCAGATCGCCGAAGCGGTGTTCCACGGCTTCCCGATCGGCTTCTTCTTCATCACCATCGTCACCGCGCTGATCCTGGTGCTGGCCGCCAACACCGCGTTCAACGGTTTCCCCGTACTCGGTTCGATCCTGGCCCAGGACCGCTACCTGCCCCGTCAGCTGCACACCCGCGGCGACCGGCTCGCGTTCTCCAACGGCATCCTGTTCCTGTCGGGTGCCGCGATCGCGTTCGTGGTGTTCTTCGGCGCCGAAGTGACCAAGCTGATCCAGCTCTACATCGTGGGTGTGTTCGTCTCGTTCGTGCTGAGCCAGACCGGCATGCTGCGGCACTGGACGCGCCTGCTGCGCACCGAGACCGATCCCGCGCAGCGCAGGCAGATGAAGCGGTCCCGGGTGATCAACGCGATCGGTCTGACCGCGACGGGCGCCGTGCTGATGATCGTGCTGGTCACCAAGTTCTTCGCCGGCGCCTGGATCGCGATCCTCACGATGGTGGCGATCTTCGTGGTGATGAAGCTCATCCGCAAGCACTACGACTCGGTCTCGCGCGAACTCGACGAATCCGACTGGGACGGCGTGCTGCCCAGCCGCACCCACTCGCTGGTCCTGGTGTCCAAGCTGCATCTGCCCACGCGCCGTGCGCTGGCCTTCGCGCGCGCCACCCGCCCGGACACCCTGGAGGCGGTGACGGTCAACGTCGACGACGCCGACACCCGCAAGCTGGTGCGCGAATGGGAGAACAGCGAGATCAACGTGCCGTTGAAGGTGATCGAATCGCCCTATCGCGAGATCACCAAGCCGGTGCTCGACTACGTCAAGCGGGTGCGCAAGGACGCCCCGCGCGACGTGGTCACCGTCTTCATTCCCGAATACGTGGTCGGCCACTGGTGGGAGCAGGTCCTGCACAACCAGTCCGCACTGCGGTTGAAGGGCAGGTTGCTGTTCGAGCCCGGTGTAATGGTGACGAGCGTGCCGTGGCAGCTCAGTTCCTCCACCAGGGCCAAGCAGACAGCCGATGTGAACGCACCGGGTTCGGTGCGTCGAGGTTTCGAACGACCAGGACGTCGCGAATGAGCGGCGCGCCGGTCGAGGGTGAGAGTGGGTGTGGCCGTGAGTGATTGGAGCGGACAAGAATTCGAGGTGCGTCTCGGGGCGCCCGGGCACGGTGGGTTCATCGTCGGGCGCCACGAGGGCCGGGTCGTGTTCGTGCGACACGGACTGCCCGGTGAGCTGGTGCGGGCGCGGGTGACCGAGGATCGCGGCGGGTCGTTCTGCCGGGCCGACGCGGTCGAGATCATCGAGGCGTCCCCGGACCGGGTGCCCGCGACCTGTCCGGTGTCCGGGCCGGGCGGCGCGGGGTGCTGCGACTTCTCCTTCGCGACGCCCGCGGCGCAGCGCGCGCTCAAGGCCACGGTGGTGGAAGAGCAGTTGCGTCGGTTGGCCAAGATCGAGCGTGAGGTGACGGTCGAGCCGATCGCCGGTGACTCCGGTGAGGTCACCGGTGGTTGGCGCACGCGGGTGCGGTTGGTCGTGGACGGCGCCGGTCACGCGGGCGTACACCGTTACCGCAGCACCGAGGTGATCGCGGATCTGCGCTGTCCGCAGCCTGTCGCCGGTGCGCTCGACGGTGTCGCGGATCGGTTGTGGACGCCGGGGGCCGATCTGGTGGTCGCGATCGACGGTGACGGTGTGCGTCATATCGTGGAACTGGCCGAGACTCCCGCTTCCGGTCCCGCCGGTCGTCCCGAGACCCCGCGTGGCGCGAGCCGCGGTCGGGGACAGCGTCCGGGGCGTCGTCGTGAGTCGTCGCCGCCGGTGGCTGATGAGCGTGGGGCCATCCGGGACCGGGCGGCTTCGCGGAAGTCGGCGATGAACGCGCCGCGTGAGGAGTGTGTGGTCGAGGGCTCGGGTCGCGTCGTCGAGTATGTGGCGGGGCGGCGTTGGGAGCTGTCAGCGACGGGATTCTGGCAGGCGCATCGTGGTGCGGCGCAATGCTATTCGGATCTGATCGCCGAGTGGTCGGGGCTCGCTCCCGGCGGTTCCGGGTGGGATCTCTACGCCGGTGTGGGTGTGTTCGCCGCCCGCTTGGCCGAGCAGGTGGGGCAGACCGGTGCGGTGACCGGTGTCGAATCCGCGCGTTCGGCCGTGGTCGACGGGGTGGGGGCGCTGGGGGATCTGCCCTGGTTGGAATTGCGTAGTGAGCGGGTCGAGCCATGGGCTCGAAGTGCTTCCGGTAGGCCGGATGTCGTGGTGCTCGATCCGCCGCGGGCGGGGGCGGGCAAGGATGTCGTCGCCGCTGTCGCCGATGCCGATCCTCGCCGGATTGTTCACATCGGTTGTGACCCGGCGGCTTTCGCTCGTGATCTGGGGTTGTACCTGGACGCCGGTTACCACCTGGCGGAGCTGCGGGCCTTCGACGCGTTCCCGGCGACGCACCATGTCGAATGCGTGGCGCTGCTCGACCGCTGAGTGTTCGGTGGTCCCGAACGATTTCACCGATAGAAAGAGAGAGTTCGCGCTACATTGTCTCAATGGTGGACGTGAACGACTCACGCCGGTTCGTGGTCATCGGGGGTGGGCTGGCCGGGCTGGCCGCCGCTGTGTGGCTGGCGGAAGCCGGTGAACAGGTGACTCTGCTGGAGCGGCGAGGTCGGCTCGGCGGCCGCACACAGGCGATGCGGGTTGCCGAGGTGGACGACCTTGCCGACAACGGCCAGCACGTGGTGGCCAGCGGGTACCGCAGTCTGTGGCGGTATCTGGAGAGCGTGGGCACGCTGCAGCACGTGGAGTTCCCCGGCGCCGGGAGTCTGCGCTGGCCCGGTGGTCGCGCAGTCATGTTGCACACCAAGGGTTTCGGAGCCGTGCGCACGCTGATGGGCGCGCATCCCGACGCGGGACCGCTGGAGCGGCTGCGTGCGCTGCGTTCGGCGCTGACGTTGGTTCGGCAGGCGCTGTGGCAGCCGGCGTACCTCGCCGACATCACCACCGACGAGTGGTTCCGGCGTCTGGCGATGCCGGCGAAAGCGCGGGAGGCCCTGTGGGATTGGCTCGCGCTCGGCATCGCCGCGGAACCGGTGGACAGGGAGTCGGCGAAGGTGTTCGCCGATGTGCTGGCCACCGGGGTCCGGATCGGGATGCGGACCCGGACGGGCGTGACGATCGGCTATCCCACCGTGGATCTGGACACTCTCTACGTCGCCGGCGCCGAGAAGGTCTTCGAACGTCACGGGGTCGACGTGCGCTACCGGGCGGTGGCCCGCAAGATCGTCATCGTCGACGGTGCGGCGACCGGGGTGCAGCTGGCGGACGGCTCGGTGGTCGAGGCCGACGCGGTGATCTGCGCGGTCCCGAACTCCGGCATCGGCGGGCTCCTCGACGACCTGCCCGAACATGCCGAAATCTACGCTGCCGCGGACAAACTGGGCTTCACTCCGATCGTGAGCACGAACCTGTACCTGGACCGGCCGCTGAAGACCAAGTCGGCCATGGAGGCGCTGATCGGCGGCACCGGAGTGATCGATCAGGTCTTCGACCGGCAGCGCATGCACCAGCGCGCGCCCGAGGGCACCTGGCTGTACTGCCTGACCACCAGCGGCGCCTACGAGCAGATCCACAAGAGCAACAGCGAGATCGTCGCCGAGCAAATGGATCTCCTCCGCCGCTACTACCCGGAAGCCGCCGACGCTCAGGTCGTCACCGGCCATGTGGTGAAGATGCCGAAGGCGACCTTTTCCCAGGTTCTCGGCACCGACAACCTGCGCCCCGACCAGCGCACCTCGGTCCCGAACCTGATGCTGGCCGGCGACTGGACCCGCACGGACTGGTGCGCCACGATGGAAAGCGCCGTCCAGAGCGCCGAACGCGCCGTCGAAGCGCTGCTCGCGCAGCCGAGTAGACCGGCTGCCGGATCGCGCTAGTCGAGGGCCCAGGTCACGCGGACGCACGCTCCGACTTCGGTTTCGCCGGGGACCACGGGAACGGGGGAGCTGGCTCGGGCCATCAGCATGGGGGAGGAGTCCATCTCCGCGCTGATGTCGTAGGCGCGCGAGGTCGGGGGTGAAGTGTCCTCGGTGATCTGGAGGACGGCGCCCAGGCTCACTCCGGCGCGGGTCGCGTACTGCTCGGCTTTCGCCTTCGCGTCGTCGTAGGCCGCGTCGCGGGCTTGCTCGAGCAGGGGGGCCGGGTCGGCGATGCCTCGGGTGAGGCCGCCGAGGCGGACGTCGTCGCCGCCCGCGTTCACCGCGGCGGCGACCGTTTCGGCGGGGTCGGTGCCGGTGCCTTCGCGCAACGACACACTGAGGCCGGTGGAGGCCAGGTAGCCGGCGATCTCGTTGCGCCCGTTGTCGGTGTAGACGGTCTCGGTGCGCACGCTCAGGCCACTGGTCGCCATGTCCGCGTCACTCACTCCGGCGGTTCGCAGCGCCGTGACGACCGCGCTCACCCGGTCACCGGCACGCCCGTAGGCCCCGGCGACGGTGTCGGCTCGCGATTCCACCGACAACGTCAACCGGATCAGATCGGGGACCGCGCGCACCACGCCGCGCCCGAAGGTGGTCGTGCTCGCCTGCCAGGACTTCTTGCTCACCGCGTACTCCTGTCGGTCGAAGGCTGCTGTGCTGCTCAACGTCTCGCGCCCGGACCGAGTTCCGCCGGACGGTCAGTAGTTCTCGGCGTTGCCCGAGATGGTGCGGACGGTGGCTTCCATCTGCGCGTACGCCCCGGCCGCGAGCCGTTGCAGCAGGGCGAGTTTCAGTTGCGGGTGCTGCTCGGCGAGCTCGTCGAACACGGCCGCACTCATCACCGCCACCCGCAGCCCGGTCTCGGCGACGATGTCGTTGACGAACTTCTCGCCGGTCAACATCGGGATCTCGCCGAACGACATCCCCGACGACAACGTCACCAACCGGTGCACCCGCCCGTCGGTGCCCGCGAAGGTGGCCCGCACCCGCCCGGCGAGAATCAGATACAGCCCGGACCGTGGCTCGCCGCGCTCGGCGATCACCTCGCCGCGGGCGAAGGTGCGGGCGACGAAATCCGCGCACAGCCGGTCCCGGTCGGCGGCCGCGAGCCCCACCAGCAGCGGATGCTCGTCGAGGTCGATCGACGTGGCGGCGCGCGTTCCCGGCGGCCGATGCCGGTCGAGCACGATGTCCTCACACCATTCGGTCGCGGTGTCGCGATCGACGAACACCCGCCCGCGCGGATCGTCGGGATCCAGACTCGACACCTCGTGACCGAGCTTGGCGTCGGGATCGACCAGCGCCACCCGGCTGCCCCGGCGCACCAGCTCGGCCTGCAACTGCTCGACCATCCCGCGGGCCACCTGGCTCACCTCGCCGACCCGGCGCAGGTCGATCACCAGCGCGTCGAGCTCGTCGGCGTTGCCCTCGATCGCGCGCACCGCCCGCTCGGCACCGGCGAACAACAGGTCGCCGTGCAGCTCGTAGACCCGCGCACGGTCACCATGGGCGGCCAGCACCTCGGCCTCCTCGGGGGTGCGGCGCAGTCGCGACGGCAGCTGCGCGACCGAGTAGTCGGCGCGGATCGCGGTGCGCGCCGATCGGGTCACGTGACAGAAGTGCAGTTCGAGCCGCCGCGACAGCTCCCGGCACGCCGAGACCCCGCGCACACTGTTGCCCTGCCCGTCCAGCCTCGGTGAATACACCGAGATCCCGAGCTGACCGGGCAGCACGGCGATGATCCCGCCGCCGACCCCGCTCTTGGCGGGCAGCCCGACCGTGGTCACCCAGTCACCGGCGGCGTTGTACATGCCGCAGGTGGTCATCACGCTGAGCACCCGTTCGGTGAGCGAGGTCGACAGCGCCCGTTCGTGTGTCTTCGGATTGACCCCGTTGTCGGCGAGCGTCGCCGCCATCACCGCCAGATCGGCGCAGGTGATCTCGATCGAGCACTGCCGGAAGTACCGGTCGACCACGTCGTCCGGATCGACGTCGATGATGCCGACCGAGCGCAACATGTACCCGATCGCCCGATTGCGGTACCCCGTGCGGGCTTCGGATTCGTAGACCGCCTCGTTCATCGTCAACTCGCGCCCGGCGAAGCGGGAGTAGCAGCGACGGACCCGCTCGAACTTGTCGGCGGCGTCGCGGCCGTCGATCAGCGAGGCCGCGGTGATGGCCCCGGAGTTGATCATCGGGTTGCTCGGGCGCTGGGTGTCGGGTTCGAGGCTGATCTCGTTGAACGGCTCGCCTGACGGCTCCACGTCGATGTGCTCGGCCACCGCGTCGAGTCCGCGATCGGCCAGCGCCAGCGCGTAGGTGAACGGCTTGGAGATGGACTGGATGGTGAACCCGATGTCGGTATCGCCGACCTGATAGACGAGTCCGTCGGCGGTCGCCAGGCACAGTCCGAACGCATCCGGTGCGACGGCGGCGAGCTCGGGGATGTAGTCGGCGGGTGCGCCGGAGGTGTCGTCGCGGCAGACCGCGTAGACCTCGTCGAGCATGCCTGCCACCACACCCGGGTCGATCGTGCGCGTCGCGCCGTGCGGTCGAGTCACAGCGTCACTGTAGGTCGCAGCGTCGGTGGGCCGGTCCTGGACGCGCGGAGGAGATTGTCCTCACAGCCCAGAACGCGGTGAGGTAAGCCTTGGTCGAACCCGATTTCCGCCCGCGTGTCCTGTTCACCGGGCCTGCGGCGGTATCGTCGTCGCGACCGTAGACCTCGCCGTGCCCGTGCTGGGAAGGGCCCGCGAGCCTGTGCCCGTCACGCGGGCAAATACACTGGGCTGATCACAATGTAGTCCGGAGGGAGCGAGTTCAGGTGGGAGTGCTGTCGCGGGTGGATTCACCCGAAGATCTGCGCCGGCTGAGCGTGCCGCAGCTGCGGGAGCTGGCGGACGAGATCCGCGAGTTCCTGGTGCAGAAGGTCGCCGCCACCGGAGGCCATCTCGGCCCCAATCTCGGGGTGGTCGAGCTGACCATCGCCTTACACCGGATCTTCGATTCGCCGGCCGATCCGTTGATCTTCGACACCGGCCACCAGGCCTACGTGCACAAGATCCTCACCGGTCGCAAGGATCGCTTCGACTCGCTGCGCAGCCGCGACGGTCTGTCGGGCTACCCGAGTCGCGCCGAGAGCGAACACGACTGGGTCGAGTCCTCGCACGCGTCTGCGGCGCTGTCCTACGTCGACGGCCTCGCGAAGGCGTTCGCGCTCACCGATCAGGACCGCACCCCGGTCGCGATCGTCGGGGACGGCGCGCTCACCGGCGGTATGTGCTGGGAGGCGCTCAACAACATCGCGGGTGCGCCCGATCGCCCGGTGGTGGTGGTGGTCAACGACAACGGTCGTTCCTATGCCCCCACGATCGGCGGACTCGCCGACCGCCTGACCGCCCTGCGTACCCAGCCTGCCTACGAGCATGCGCTCGACGCCGGGAAACGTATTTTGAAAAGTATTCCCGCCGTGGGTGATTCGGCGTATTCGATGGTCCACGCGCTCAAGGCCGGGATCAAGGACGCGGTGAGCCCGCAGGAACTGTTCTCCGATCTGGGCATGAAGTACGTCGGCCCGGTCGACGGCCACGATCTCGTCGCGCTCGAGGCGGCGATGCGGCGCGCCAAGGACTTCGGTGGTCCGGTCGTCGTGCACGTGGTCACCCGCAAGGGCAACGGTTACGAGCACGCCGAGAACCACATCGCCGACCAGATGCACGCCTGCGACCCGATCGACCCGCTCACCGGCCGCCCGCTGGCGGGCAAGAAGGCCAAGGGCTGGACCGCGGTGTTCTCCGAGGAGCTCATCGAACACGGTGCGCGCCGGGACGACATCGTCGCCATCACCGCGGCCATGCCGGGCCCCACCGGCCTGGCCGCGTTCGGTGAACGCTTCCCCGAGCGCATGTTCGACGTCGGCATCGCCGAACAGCACGGCATGGCCTCGGCCGCCGGTCTGGCGCTGGGTGGCATGCACCCGGTGGTGGCCATCTACGCCACCTTCCTCAACCGCGCGTTCGACCAGCTCCTGATGGACGTGGCACTGCTGAAGCAGCCCGTCACGGTCGTGCTGGATCGCGCGGGCGTCACCGGCCCCGACGGCGCCAGCCACAACGGGATGTGGGACTTCTCGCTGCTGGGCATCATCCCCGGCATCCGCGTCGCCGCCCCGCGCGACGGCGCCACGCTGCGGGAGGAACTGGCCGAAGCGCTCGCCGTCTCCGACGGTCCGACCGTGCTGCGGTTCCCGAAAGGCAGTGTCGCCGAGGACATCACGGCCGTGGAACGGCTCGACGGACTGGATGTGCTGCGACTGGCCGTGCCCGGTGCGGGTTCCGCGCAGTCCCAGCACGGTGACGTCCTGATCGTCGCCGTGGGCCCCTTCGCCGAGACCGCGATGAAGGTCGCCGAACTGCTGGAACCCCAAGGCATTTCGGTCACCGTCGTCGATCCGCGCTGGGTCATCCCGGTGTCGGACACCTTGGTCAAGCTCGCGGAGAACTACCGCCTTGTGGTCACCGTCGAAGACGGCGGCCTGCACGGCGGCATCGGCTCCACCGTCTCCGCCCGCCTGCGCGACGCGGGCCTGGACGTACCCACCCGCGATCTCGGTGTGCCCCAGCAATTCCTGGACCACGCCTCCCGCAACGAGATCCTCGAAGAACTCGGCCTCACCCCCGACGCCATCGCCCAGCGGATCGGCGGCTGGCTGCAATCACGCTGATCAGAGCCGGATAAGGCGCTCGGACTGCGCTGGGCCACTGTCGGCCCGTTCGAGGGCATGAACCTCGGCGGCGGCCCCGCGGGCATCCGCCACCTGATGGAGACAGTGCCTAGTGGCCGGGCCGCCGGGCGACGACGGCGAAATTCAACGGGATGCGCGGTGCGCCGTCGGGCAACGTCCACCCCTGCTCGCAGGGCACGAGATCGGCGAACGCGGGCCAGTCCATGGTGGGCAGCTCCGTCAACGCCTCGATGACGAGCCCGGCTCCGAGCAGCGCGCCGACGATCTCGCCCAGGTCGTGGCGCCACTCGTGATTGGTGGTGTGCGCGATCTGTCCCTCGGATTCCTCGGTGTAGGTACCCGAGTCCGAGTAGCTGCGAGCACCGCCACCGCCGAGATAGTCGTCGTCGATCTCCCACGGTTGGAACTGCATCGCACCCAGAATCGGATGGTCGTCGCGGATCACGAACACCCCGCCCGGTTCGAGCAGGTCATGGATCGACCTTGCCCACGCGGTGAGCTCCGGCAGCCAGACGATGGTTCCCGCACTGGTCACGATGGTATCGAAGCGCCGGTCGAGCAGTGCCGAGGCGAATCGCGCGTCTCCTTCGACCCAGGTGATCTCGCGACCGTCGGCCGCGGCGATCCGCGCGGCGTGCCGCAGCGAGTTCGGCGACAGATCCAGTCCGTGGACCTCGATCGCGCCCAGCCGCGCCCAGGACACGGTGTCCGTCCCGATGTGACACTGCAGATGCAGCAGGGATCGCCCCCGGATTCCGGATTCCGGTAGGTGCGGCGCCAGGACGGCGAGATCGTTGCGCACCACCGAGGAAATGTCGTCCGGGTCGGCCAGAAAGGCGTCGACGTCGTACATCCGCGAACGCGCGTGCACGTCGGCCCGGTCGTCCCAATTCGCGCGGTTGGCGGCGATCGCTTCGGCTTCGAGCACGGCATGACCTTTCGACGGCGGTGTGACGGCGAGGATCAACGCTAGTGGTCGAGCAACCGTCGGGTCGACTGATTTTGTGCCGCCGGACCTCTCGGCACGAGCGGGTTCTCGGCGTCGGCGCGGGTCGCCTCGCTCAGGGCGTGCGGCGGAGAGGGGAGTATTCCTGTTCGGGTCGGCCGGTGGTGCCGTAGCGGAGTTGCATGCGTAGATCGCCGGTGGTGACGAGGGCGGCGAGATAGCGCTGGGCCGTGGCCCGCGAGATTCCGATGGCGGTGGCGACCTCGCCCGCCGACATCGGGGCGGTGGCCCCGTGCACCGCTCGGAGTACGAGTTCCCTGGTGGGGGAGGCGGTGGCGGATCCCCGGTCCGGGGTGGCCGGGACGGGACGCAGCGCTTCGAGTGCCGCGTCGACATCGCGTGCGCTCACCTCGGGGGCGGCGAGGATTCTGCGGTAACGGGCGTAGCCGGCCAGGCGGGCGGCGAGGACGGTGTGATCGAACGGTTTCACCAGATACGCCAGCGCTCCCGCCGTCGAGGCGGCGCGGACCGTGGTCGATTCGGTGGCAGCGGTGAGCATCATCGCGTCGCAGTGCAATTCGCGCACCAGGTCGATGCCCGAACCGTCCGGCAGATAGACGTCGACCAAGGCGAGATCGATGGCGATCGTGGCGAGTGCCTGACGGGCGGCGGCTACGGTGTTGACGACCGCGCCGACGGCGAATCCGGGTAGCGCGCCGACGATTCCGGCATGCATGTTCGCCACCCGGAAGTCGTCATCGACCACGAGCACGGTGAAATCGGGCCGGTTCACGACACTTCTCCCTCGCTGAGCACACCGGGTAGGCGCGCGATGAACTCCGCCCCGCTCAGTTGTCCACCGGCGGCGCCGGCCGAGGCCAGCCACACATCGCCACCGGCCGCCCGAGCGACCTGCCGCGACAACGCCAACCCCACCCCGCGACCTCCGGGCACCCCGCCACCGTGTTTCGTCGAAACCCCGTCGGCGAACAGCGAATCCACCAGTTCCGGTCCGATTCCCGGACCGCTGTCGGCGACGGTGATGTGCAGCGTGGATCCCTCCTGGACCAGCTCGACCTCGACGAGTGCACCGGCCTGCGCGCCGGGCCCGTTCGTCGCGGAATCATCGCAGACGCGTGCGTCGAACTCGGCGTTCACGCCCGACCCCGTGGCGGTGGGGTCGACGACGCGCACGGCATCGATGGCATTGTCGAGCAGATTGCCCAGCACTGTCGTCACATCCACCGGCGCAACAAGATTCGCGTCCACCCAGGTGCTCGGCCCCAGTCGCAACGACACCCCGTTCTCCCTGGCATGAGCGGCCTTGGCGGCGAGAAACGCTTGCAGATACGGATCGCGCACCGCATCGATTCCCGGCATCGCGGCTCCGAGCGGCCCCGACCCGAGCAGCTCGTCGATGTATCGCGCGGCCTCGCTGGGCCGATCGCCGTGCAGCAACCCGCTGAGCAGGTGCAATCGATTGGCGAACTCGTGCCGCTGCGCCCGCAACACCGTGCTCATCGACCGCACCGCGTCCAGCTGCCGGGTCAGCGACTCCACATCGGTCCGATCGCGCACATCGAGCACCGCCCCCAGCGCACGCCCCTCACGGGTGACCGTCCTGGCGGTGACCACGACGATCCGATCACCGACCGCTGCCTGCACCGGCTGTCCGTCGGCGCTGCGAAACGCCTCGAGCACACGCGGCGTGAGCCCGATCGAATCCACCGAACGTCCACTCTCCCCGTCGATTCCGAGCAGGGCGCGCGCCTCGTCATTGATCACCGTCGTTCGCCACCCGGCATCGACCGCGACCACCCCCACTCCGATCCCGTGCAGCACCACATCCTGTTCGCGCACCAATTCGGCCAGCTCGGCGGGCTGCAGGCCCAGGGTCAACCCGTGCCACCGCCGCGCCAGCAACACCGACCCCGCGATCCCCGCGAACAGTGCGCCCAGCACCAGGACGGCGGCCCGGCGCAGATCGCTCACCAGCTGATCGCTCACCGCCTCGGTGGAGATCCCGACACTCACCTCGCCCACCACCCGATCCGAACCGGGCTCGCGCACCGGCACTTTCGCCCGTACCGAGTCGCCGAGTGTGCCGTGCTCGCGAATCACCACCTCGCGCCCTGCCAGTGCCTGCGAGGGATCCGTGCTCACCCGCTGACCCAGCCGCGCCGGGTCGGGATGCGCCAACCGCAACCCCGCGTCATCGGTGATCACCACGAACAGTGCCCCGGTCCGTAGCCGCGCCGCCTCGGCCGTCCGCTCCAGTTCCCCACTCGCGAGCTCCGCGCGGAGCAACGGCCCCGGCTCCAGCGCCGCGTACCGGGCGACCTCCTCGCGCACCACCGGATCACTGGCGACTGTGCGCGCGATGGCCAACGCCCGCTGCCCGTACTCGGCCGACAGTCGCTGATCGCTCAGATAGGCGAACACCCCGAAGGCCAGCCCCAGGATCAACGCCACCAGCGCGACCTGCAGCAACACGATCTGCGTCCGCAGCCGGACACCACGGGGGAACAGCCTCACCGGCTCAGTGTAGGCACCCCCGATGGGCGTGAGCACAATGCGCACAACGTCCGTATCGCCGCTTGCGCTGGTTGTGCGCACAAGCGCGCGCCCTGTGACCCACAACACTTACCTTGCGATAGCGGCCGCACATCACACCCAGCGGCGCCGGACACAGGAGCAGCAATGAGCAATCCACTCATCGAACTCCGGGGCGCGACGAAGCGCTTTCCCGGAACCGACGGTGGCATCCACACCGCGGTGAAGAACATCGACTTCACCGTCGCCCCCGGCGAATTCGTCGCGGTGGTCGGCCCGACCGGCTGTGGTAAGTCCACCACCCTCTCGCTGGTGTCGGGCCTCGAGCCCACCTCGGCGGGGCGCACGCTGGTGCGCGGCAAGGATGTCGACGGCATCCCCGACGGCATCGGCTACATGTTCCAGCAGGATGCCGTGCTGCCGTGGCGCAGCGTGCTCGACAATGTCGCGCTCGGCCCGCGCTTCCGCGGCGTGTCGAAGGCGCAGGCGAAGGCGAAGGCCGCCGAGTGGGTGCGCATCGTCGGGCTGGCCGGGTTCGAGGATTACTACCCGCACCAGCTCTCCGGCGGCATGCGCAAGCGCGTCGCACTGGCCCAGACCCTGGTGAACGAACCCGAGATCATGCTCATGGACGAGCCGTTCAGCGCGCTCGACGTGCAGACCCGCCAGCTCATGCAGGACGAACTGCTGCGCGTGTGGGCGGGCACCGACGCCGCGGTGATCTTCGTGACCCACGACCTCGAGGAGGCCATCGCCCTGGCCGACCGGGTCGTGGTGATGACCGCGAGCCCCGCGACCGTCTGCGGTGACTTCCGCGTCACCCTCGAACGGCCGCGCAATGTCGAAGAGGTGCGCCTCACCGAGGAATTCCGCGACCTCTACAGGGAAATCTGGGAAACGCTGCGCGATCAGGTCGAGGCGGCTCGCACGAAGGGAGCGACCCGTGTCGCTTGAGACGATGACCAAAACAGCGGCCACCGCACCGGAGGTCGAAGCCGAATCCGAGGAGCAGATCCTCGCCAGGGTCAAGGCGAAGAACCGCAAGTCCAAGCTGCGGGTGTGGGGTCTGCGGGCCGCGCTGATCGCGCTGTGGCTGGGTTCGTGGGAGCTGGTCGCCAGCGTCTGGATCGACCCGTTCTTCTACTCCAAGCCCTCCCTGATCTGGGATCGGCTGGTCGAATGGTTCACCGAGGGAACGCAGTTCGGGTCGATCTGGCTGCAGATCTTCACCACCGTGCAGGAAGCCGTGCTCGGTTTCGTGATCGGCACCGTCGCCGGCGTCGTCCTCGGCACCTTGCTCGGCCGCAGCCGCTACTGGGCCGACGTGCTCGCCCCGTTCATCAAGGCGCTCAACGCCGTTCCCCGCATCGTGCTGGCCTCGCTGTTCATCATCTGGTTCGGCCTCGGCCTGAGTTCCAAGGTCGCGACCGTGGTGGTGCTGGTGTTCTTCGCCGTGTTCTTCAACGCCTTCACCGGCGCCAGGGAAGTCGACGGCAATGTCATCAACAACGCCCGCATCCTCGGTGCGAGTAAACGCCAGATCCTCGGCTCCATCGTGCTGCCCAGCGCCACGACATGGATCCTGTCCAGCCTGCACACCGCCTTCGGGTTCGCCCTGATCGGCGCGGTTGTCGGTGAATATGCCGGTGCCAGTAAAGGTTTGGGCCTGCTGATCTCCAACGCCCAGGGCACCTTCGACGCGGCAGGCATCTACGCGGGCATGATCATCATCACCGTTGTCGCCCTGATCGCGGAATCGCTGATCGGCTTCGCGGAAGGACACCTACTGAAATGGCGCCCCTCGCAGGCACAATCGGGTCACGGGGTGTAGACGATGAGATACCGCAAACCCTTCGCCCTGGCCCTGCTCGCGATCAGTTCGCTGCTGCTGGCCACCGGCTGCCGCGATTCGCGATCGATCCCGATGGCCGACGGCAGGCCCCAGATCACCATCATGGTCGGCGGTCTGGAGAAGGTGATCTACCTGCCCGCGATGCTCGCCCAGCAGCTCGGTGCGTTCGAGGCCAACGACATCGACGTGAAACTGCTCGGTGAACAGTCCGGCGCCAGCGCCGAAACCGCGCTGCTCACCGGCGACGTCCAGGCCGTGGTCGGCTTCTACGACCACACCATCGACCTGCAGGCCAAGGATCAGTGCCTGCGAACCGTCGTCCAATTCGCCGACGTGCCAGGCGAAGTGGAGCTGGTCTCCACCGCCGACGCCGACACCATCCGCTCGCCCGCCGACTTCCGCGGCCGCAACCTCGGCGTCACCTCGCTCGGCTCGTCGACCGACTTCCTCACCCAGGCGCTGGCCGGCCAGGAGGGGCTGAGCACCTCCGACTACACCCGGGTGAAAGTCGGTGCGGGACAGACCTTCATCGCGGGCATGAACCACGACGGCATCGACGCGGGCATGACCACCGACCCCACCGTGGCGAAAATGGTCCAGTCCGGCGACGCGAAGATCCTCACCGACATGCGCAACGAGGAAGGCACCCGCGCCGCACTCGGCGGCCTGTACCCCGCCTCATCGCTGTACATGAAGTGCGACACCGTCTCCGCCCACCCGGAGATCGTCCAGAAGATGGCCAACGCCTTCGTCCAGACCCTGCGATGGATCGACACCCACAACCCCGACGAGATCGCGGCGAAGATGCCGTCCCAATACGCCGGCAGCGACCCCGCCCTGTACGCGAAATCCATCCGCGACTCGATCGGCATGTTCAACGGCGACGGCCTGATGAAACCCGAAGGCGCCCAGAACGTCCTCCGCATCCTGGGCCAATACTCGCGCAACGTGGCCCCCGTCCGGGACCGCATCGACCTCGAAGCCACCTACACCAACCAATTCGTCGAACAGGCGCACCGAACCCCGGCCCAGTAACAGCATCGACCCCTGCCGCAACTCGTGGCAGGGGTCGATGCATGTCTATCGGTAGGCGGGTTCGTTGTCCTCGCGATAGATCGCGATGGCCGATTTCATCAACCGCACCAACGACCCTCGGGCATCGCCGGTATCACCCGGTCGCGCCTCGATCACAGAGCCTCGTTCGGTGACCAGGTAGCGCCCATCCGGGAAATCCATCACGTGGAAGCCCTGTCCGGGTCGTGGCCGGTTGTCCGTCGCGGCGCCCGGATAGCCCGCCACGTAGACCAGCGTCGACCGGGCTCGACCGAAGAAGTCATCCGCCTTCTGCTGCGGCGTGCGCCGGTCGGCAGCCCACGGATCGTAGGGCGCTTCCTCGTCGAAGTCGTTGCTGTTCACCGAGAACACATCCCCGCCTGCCGCCCCTGTCTTCGGCAGCCGGGCAAGCAGCTTGTCGGGCAGCTGTTCGATCTCGAGCATGCTCATCCGGATGTCACCACCCTCGTGGTCGAGCGGCACCCGCTGCTGTTCCACCAGCACCGCCTGCTGCCCCCGCACCGCCGCGAACGACCGCAATTTCTCCCCGTCGCCATACCCGGCGAGCTCGAATCGCGCTTCCGGCTCGAGCAGAATCTGCAGCGCCGCGTCCAGCGAGTGGTCGAACATCGGCAGAATCCGCTGGGCCTCGTCCTGCCACAGCCGGTCGTAGTCGTCCACGGTCACCGCGTCCGCCTGCGTCTGCAGGGGATAGGGGAGCACATCGCGATCCGCCGCGCGCCACAGCACCGTGAACCCGAGCGCACTGAACTGCCACTGTCCCTGGCTCATGCGCCGATCACCGGCGGCACCGTCTTGGCTCGCTGATCCTCGCTGAGCCCCGTGAGTTCTTCACCGTTTTCCTGATTGATCAGATAGTCCTTCGTTCCGGATTCCTTCTCGTCATCGCCCTTCCCGCCCTTCCCGCCACCGGCACCCATACCGCCCATGCCCGACATCCCGCGGCCCGCACCGCCGGAACCAGCGCCTCCCGCACCGGCACCGCCCTTCCCCGCAGCTGCGCCACCCGGTGTGCCCGGAACGGCAGCTCCTGGAACGCCGGAACCAGGTGTCCCCGCACCGGGAGAACCTCCACCCGGCGAGCCACCGGTCCCCATCGGGGTCGTCGTCGACGCGGGAGTGGTGCCTGTCGGCGTGGTCGGCATGGTGGACTGCGGTGTCGTCGCCGCGGGCTCCGTGCTCGACGGTGTGGTGTCGTCCCCGGTGTCGTCGTCGGACGGGTCCTCCGTCGTCGGCGTCTCGGTGGTCGGCTGTTCGGTCGTGGGCTGTTCGGTGGTGGGTTGCTGTGTGGTGGGCTGTTGCGTGGTCGGCTTAGTGCCCTCGGTGTCGCCCTTGCTGCCGTCGTCGTCGCCAGGCTTCGAGCCGGTGTCCAAGGGGTTGTACGGCTGGGGGACGAGTGGAACGTCGGTGTCCGCGATCTTGATCGCCTCGTAGTAGATGCCCTTGACCACCTCCGCCCCTTCGGATTTCGCGGTATCGGCGTTGTGGCTGTCCATCTTCCAGGTGGGTCCGGGGATGTAGCTCGCGATCCCGCTGAGCGTGGAGCCTTCGTGCGGCTGGACCCGATCCTTGGCGATCTGCATGGCCGACTCGACCACCTTCACCTTCTCGGCCATCATCTGCGCCGACGACAGCAGGTTCCCCGACTTCTCGACGTAGTCCTTGATGCCCGCACCGGCACTGGCACCAGCGTTACCGGTCCACTTCTCCCCGATCGCTTTCCCGATTTCGGCGTCGTAGGTCTTGAAACCCTGTTCGAGCTTGTTACGCAGGGTTTCCCAGCGGGTGTGCAGCGTGTTGACATCGGTCATCGACATCGCGGAGACCCGCTCGTACAGGTCCGACATCTGACTCGGTTCGTCGTACGAGACGACCTGCGGTTTCTGATAGGCGCCGTCGAAATCGGTTTTCAACTCCGCCAACCGATTCCGTGCGATATGCGCGTCGGGGCTCTCGTCCGTCGAGCGGGTCGGCTTGCTGCCGTCGGCGTAATCCTTCAACGAGAGGTATGTGCTACCTCCCGGAATGGAGTTGACGACTGCCCTGCCGACGACATTGTCCAAGAATGACATTCTTAACCACCACTGGGAAGGTTGGCGCCCTGTGAAGTCAGCGCTTGCGCTTGGGCTACTTGCTGGTCTTGGTACTTGTTCACCGAGATCTCGATGGTGTCGCGGATCAGGGTGAGTACATCGATGTGCTCTTGAAAGGCCGTGTTGAAATCACGTTCGCCGCCAACAGCTTTCATGCCGAGCATCTTCGCCAATTCGTCAGCGGCTGGGAACCGGCCGAGGCCGGAAACCGTTGCAACGGACTGTAAGTCGTTCTTCAACTGGTTGAAGAGGTCGATCTGCTTGTTGCTCGCATCACGGCAACTCGTTGCGACCGAAGGATCGAGGTAAAGGCGCCCGGCCTTCGCTTCCTCGTTCAGATACTGCCAGCGGGACTTCTCATCTTCCGAAGCCACGACACCCCCTTGTATTCGAACGTTTTCATTTAGGAAAGAGTGGAACAATCGCTTCCGCGATCGGCTGTAGCCGTTCGCACGGCGGCACTGCCTTCTCTTTCACGCCGGTGGTGAGTAGATCCAGCTGTGCTAGGCCGGTAGCCGTTGAAAAGGCGATCGAGCAATCTTCATTCGCTTTGTAGTGGCTCTGCCGAAACTGCACACCGCTGCGGCCGGCGATCACGACGTCCTTGAACTCGATGTTCGTCGGCTTGGCGCGCATTTCGTCGAGTGTGTGGATTGTGGAGTACGCACCGATCCCGAATCCGGACGGGTAGTTCGCGTCATCCCAGCGACAGATCTTCCAGCCGGGCTCTTCGGCGCCGAGGATGCCAGATCGCTCCGACGCCACATCCAGCCCCAAGCTGGTCAGAGTCGAGTCAGGAATCTGGCTGCACGGATCCCACAAGGCTGCGGTAGCTGCAGCCTGGTCGGTAGTCGCACTCGGCTGCGCATTCCCACTCTCGGTGGTGGAACACCCCGCCATAGCCAGCGCCCCACACAACACAGTGGTCACCACCGCAAACCGTTGTCGCACGAGCATCCTCCGTCTTCCCAGCTCACCGAGCCACACCATCGTGACGAGCCCGCACCAACCCCACGGCCGCCCCGAATGCTCCCCGCACCCGGCCACCCCGTCGTTCCGCACAGCCTACGACACCACCCCACCCAATTCGTCTCACAGCCCCCGCCCCATGAAACCTCCGCAACTCCACCGAGTTCCGCCGCGCGAGAGTGCTGCCAACCTTCGACAACAACCCACGGCGACGCCCGACGGTGGCGAGTCACGAGGTCGAACACTGATCCTCACCGCCCCACCGCATCAACACTCAATCGGCCACTGAGATGGCACTCCTTCACACCCTTAGACGCACCGAAGCCCCTTCCGGTTCCATCGATTTCACCGCACGTACCAACCCTCTCGTATCCGCTACGCTCGGCCATTGGCACCGCGTGCCGCGGGTCTGACGTACCGGTACTTCCGGTGGTTGTGACCTGTTTGATCAGGTTCGACACCGCAGGTCGCGGGCGGAGTGTGCTCGCCGTCCTGGGGCGGCATCACACGAGGGGCGGGGCAGTAAATATGACCAGTGCAGGCGGGGAACTCAGCATCTCCCCGGACAAGATCAAAACCCACGCCACCAACGTC